>NZ_CBCPMI010000001.1:0-1902813 GCF_965119725.1 Olsenella sp. Marseille-QA0557
CAGCTCAAGGTTTACGCGCCGTAGCTCGCGTACCGGAAGCAGTTGCTGCTAATGCTATGACTTTCGATGTGGAAGTTCAGCAGGGAGACCGCTGCGACCAGGAGCGATCGGGACGTTGTTGGATGTTTGCTTCGCTCAATACGATGCGTTTCCGCATTATCCAAAAGTACAACCTTAAAACATTTGAGCTTTCACAGGCCTATCCCCTGTTCTTTGACAAGCTTGAGAAGTCCAACTGGTTCTTGGGCAACATTATCGACACGCTGGATGAGCCGCTGGATAGCCGCCTTGTAGCATTTCTCCTTACCGACCCCATAGGCGATGGTGGTCAGTGGGATATGTTCCGCGCACTGGTACGGAAGTACGGTGTTGTGCCCAAGGAAGCCATGCCCGAAACAGCATGCTCGCGCAACACTTCAGATCTCGACCGGTATCTCACGCGCTATCTGCGCGCTTGCGCAAAACGACTGCGCGATGCACATGCCGCCGGCTCTAACAGCGACGAACTCGCCGCTATGCGCAAGGACATGATGGGTAACGTTTGGCATTTGCTTGCCGTATGCCTGGGCGAGCCACCCGAGCACTTTGAAGTTCGTCTGCGCGATAAAGACAACAAGCTTGCACTTGCTGGCAGCTTTACGCCAAAGGAGTTCTTTGCCGAAGCCGTGAACATGAACCTGGACGACTATATTTCTCTTATCTCCGCTCCTACAGCAGACAAGCCCTTTGGACACACCTACACCGTTTCGCGCTTGGGAAATGTTGTAGAGGCAGGTCAGGTACGCTACCTCAACCTGGAGCCCTCCGAGCTCAAACGTGTTGCTATCGCCCAGCTCAAAGATGGCCTGCCTGTATGGTTTGGCTGCGATGTTATGCAGAGCTACCTGCGCGACGAAGGCATTATGGACACCGCCGCTTTGGATATCGACTCCCTCTTTGGCTTTGAGGTGGAAGGCGCACTCGATAAGGCTGCACGCCTGGACTATGGCGAGTCTCTCATGACACACGCTATGGTATTGGAAGGCGTAAACCTCGATACTCACGGCAATCCAACGCTGTGGAAAGTCGAGAACAGCTGGGGTAAAGACCATGGCCGCAACGGCTTTGACACCATCTCCGATGCATGGTTTGACGAGTATGTTTACCAGGTGGTTGTTGACAAGAAATACCTCACGCCCGAGCAGCGTGACATCTATGACAACGAAGAGCCTACGGTGCTTGCCCCGTGGGATCCCATGGGATCACTTGCTTAAAAAGGAGTACGTATGAGTATAGATGCAGCATCTACGGCAATTATCCCTGAACAGGTTTCTGACCTCTCCCGTGTATTTTCCGAAAGCCGCGCCAATCGCATTGCCCGCAATGCCGTAACCTCGTCCGACATAGTTAAGGCGGCGCGCAATCCCAGCGCCATGCGTACGTATCGCGATACGTACGGCATTAGTCGTAAACGCACCGGACAAGTTACCAACCAGCGCCAATCGGGACGTTGCTGGCTGTTTGCCACTTATAACGTAGCCCGCGCTAAAACTATGGAGTTGCTCGACGTAGACTCCTTTGAGTTTTCGCAGGCTTACGGCATGTTTTACGACAAGCTCGAGAAAGCCAACGCGTTTCTCTGCCACATCTGTCAAACTGCCTCGCTGCCTATGGGAGACCGCTCAGTAGCATGGTTGTTGGACAATCCTATTAGCGACGGTGGTGAATTTCGTTTTGCCGCCAACCTCATCGCTAAGTGGGGCTTGGTACCTAAAGATGTAATGCCAGAAACGGCATGCTCGAAGAATTCGTCGCAGATGAACACGCAGCTTGAGCGCCTGCTGCGCCACGATGCCGTAATTTTGCGTAAACATGCAGCTCAAGGAGCTTCTGCTGATGAATTGGCAGACCTTCGTAAGGAAATGCTCGCTGGGGTGCACCGTATACTGAGCGTGTGTTTAGGTGAGCCCCCAGAGCGCTTTGATTTTGAGGTTGCAATTGGCAAGGATGCACAGGTAAACACCGGTGTTATCAGCGAGGTCCTTCCAGGAGAGCAGGCCAAATCTGACACGGACGATTCTGCCGACAATGCCAGCACTTCTCCACGGCGCATTCTACGTGACATGAATATCACGCCGGTTGAGTTTCGCGATCGCTATGTGCCATTTGATCCTGCCAATTACGTTGAACTTATCTCTGCGCCTGGTGAGGAGCATCCATTCAACCATCTCTTTGGCATTCCTCTTATGGATACCGTTGTAGGTGGCGACCGTTGGCGCTTCCTCAACGTGGAACCCACAGTTGTTGAACAGGCTGCTATCGCCAGCTTGAAAGCAGGTGTGCCTTGCTACATGGCTTGTGATGTAATGCAGCAGTTTGGTCGTAATCTCGAGGATTTCCCTGGGGTACTTGCTTGCGACACCATGGATTTTGAGGGCTTGTTTGACGTGGATCTCTCCATGACGCGCGCAGAAATGTTTGATTATCACGAGACTTCGTTTACTCACGCCATGACATTCCAGGGCGTAGAGCTTGACGGCGATGGCTCTCCGCTCGCTTGGCGTGTTGAGAATAGCTGGGGTAAAGATGCATGTAAAGACGGCTATCTCATTATGAGTGCAGACTGGTTCCGCACCTATGGCGCCAATGTGGTGGTTGAGCGTCGCTTTGTAGATGACGCCACTCTCAAGCTATGGGATACACTTCCTATCGAAGACACGACACCCTGGAGTGGGCTGGGCACCGCTTTTAGCAAGAAATAGCGCCGGTGCTGCAATTTAGTTGCAGTCGCTGTGCAGCGCCCGGGAGTAGCCCAGAATAATCTTGAGTAATTTCGAGGGCCGTATACTCGCTCTGCGATTTGAAAGCCGCAGGGCGAGTATGTTTATGCGAACACAGCCTTGCGACATTAAGGCGAGAAGAAAAATGAGCGCACCACTTCGTGGCGATTGTGGTAAGGCCTGCGGGCGTGGGTACGCAGCAAGCATTCGCACATACCATTTCACTTCGATTGTGGTAAGGGTTTCGGGCATGAGTGCCATCCCATAATGATTGTGGTAAGAGTGGCCAGCTCTATGGAAGTGATAAGTGCCACAAACGTGCTCGTTTGGTCGTATTTTGAGGATATGTACCATTTCACATCGATTGAGTACACTCTGGCTTTACCTAAAACGTCCTCGTTTGGTAAAAACAACGCTCTTCTTACCTCAATCGATGTGAAATGGTCTCAAAAACCCTCTTTTACAAGCTCTCTTGCTACTCTCGTTTACCACAAACGTTATGGAATGGTATGCGCAGCTGTACGCTTACCACATTCGACATGGCATGGCACGCTCGCGCACGCACAGCCCCGCAAGCCTACCTCAAACGCAGTGGCATGGTACGCGCGAGCATGCACACGCGACCCCGCCCACTTACCTCAAACGCTGTGAGATGGTAAGGCACGGCATCGTATCCCGTTACAAGGCACAACGCCACACCTGTACGCACAACCATCAGCAGCGAAAAGTGCCGTCAGTTTTAGTAGATATTAAACTCCGAAATAACCGTATCGTCGTAATAGCTACCAGGACGAACCTCAAGAATTTCTACTCGAACGTAGCTGGTAAGATGCGTATTCTCAAAAGAAGCTGCCTGCATTTCTGTTCCTGACGTCAGAGAATCTTGCAGCGTCATTTCCATTGAAGCACCATCCGATAAGGACACACGAACGCGCGTTGGGCAGCCATTCTGTTCAAACAGTTTTTGCGACTTTGCATAGCCGGGACATAAAGCAACGCCGAACACTTCCTGCGGAGAAGAGAAATTGATCTGGAACCACTGCCCTACACCCGGGCCGTCTACACCCTCGGCCCAACCGGTACCCAGATCTCCATCTATCAGATTGTCTGGACCGTAATAGCTCGTTACATTGTCACCGGCAAGCGTAGAACTTGCTTCGGTTGAGGAAACAGCAGCCATTCCTTGCTGAGCAGAGCTTGTAGAATCTGAAGCGCTATCGCTCGAGCTGTTGTTCTGTGAATCCTTCTGCGCAGTCCCCTCATCCGCAGACTCGTTATCCTGCGTATCGCTCTCGTCTTTATCGTCAGACGTTTCTTTCTCTTCATCCTCTTTGTTTGCATCTTGCTCTGTGTTTGCGTCCTCCTCTTCATGTGTATCGGAAGACTCATTCGCAAGCCAGGGCAACGGCAAGCCTGGGCCCAAGAAATGGTAAGCCGTAAGGCCACCTGCAGCGAGTAGTACTACGCAGAGAATAACCACAGCAATAATGGGTCCGCGAGAACGCTTGCGCCGCGGCGGTTCGCTTGGCACAAAGGGCGGCTGACTTTCCGTTGGCTGTTGCTGCACAGTTGGCTGTTGTTGGACACTGCTCCCGTAGAGCGGCTGTGTGAAATCAGGCGTTTGAGCATTGGGTACCGTGTTGCCCGGAACTGCATCGGCTGAAAAAGCACTATCAGCTGTAGGAGTAGAAGGATCTTTTTCGTTGGCCACAGCAGTTGACGCGCCGCAATTGGTACAAAACGCTGCATCATCAGGAATTTGTGCACCACACTCAGTACAAAACATCAGATCCTCCGTATACATATAAGCCATTTTGACAACGGCTTTATCTCACTATTTGCCAAATGCCCAAGCGCACTTAGACTAAAACTCGGAGAACATCGGATTGCCCACCTTGCAGACATCCTCGCCAGCCATAAGTTCGCACATGGTATCTACAAACGCTTGTTCTTCTCCGGAACGAAAAGCGCAGGTAAGCTGTACGTCCTCTGCAAAGATAGTATCGCATATATGTCCCGAGCAATCCGACACAAGCCGTTCAACACGGCCATAGGCAGCATACGGAAGCACACACGTTACGCGAGTCACCAGAGTCATTTCTACGATGCCGCCAGCTTGTGCCGCACTATCTACCGCAGCTTGTATAGCCGCTGTGTACGCACGTACTAAGCCTCCAGGCCCCAGCAGCGTGCCACCAAAATATCGCGTTACCACACAGCACACGTCCGCCAAACCAGCACCACGCAACACCTCCAGCACCGGCATGCCTGCCGTACGCTGTGGTTCACCATCGTCGGAACAGCGCTCGCGACCGTCTACCAAAATCCATGCGGGTACATTGTGACGCGCATCGTGATGACGCGCGCGTACTTGGGCGAGAAAAACCTCAGCTTCTTGCTCGGATGAAACGTGTACCAGCTGCGCGATAAAGCGGCTTCGCTTTTCGACTATCTCGGCAGAATATTCGTTGCCCTGCCGAAGCGTTGCGTATCCTTCGCGCATGTATAACTCCCTGAGTTCGTATTTCCTCATATTATATGGTGCCTGCAGACATACAAGCATGCTACAATCTCACGCGCGAGGTGAGCTAGACGACCGCGGGGCGCACGAGCAATCGTGTGTCATGAGGAAAGTCCGGGCTCCACAGGGCAGGAAGCCGGCTAACGGCCGGGCGGGGTAACCCGACGGAAAGCGCCGCAGAAAAGAAGACTCCCACTGGCGAAGAAAGCGCTCACGCGCTGAAACGCAAAGAGAAAAGCTGAAACGGTGGTGTAAGAGACCACCAGCGTCGTGGCAACACGGCGGCTTGGCAAGCCCCTTCCGGAGCAAACGCAAATAGGAGCGCCATGGTGTGGCCCGCACTGCGCTCGGGTTGCGCGCTCGAGACGGTTGGCAACGACCGTTCTAGATAAATGGCCGTCCACGACAGAACCCGGCTTATAGGCTCACCTCGTGTTTTGTTTGTTTAGTTGCCCCTCTGATGATATGCGGTGGTGCAAGCAGTGGTGCAACGCAGTGGCGAAGCAACGGCGGCAGCCGGCCCACTTCTGGCAATAGCTCCTACAGCTTTACTACCCGTGTTCCATGGACTTCAGATACACCTATCTGCTGTGCAACAGATTCAGCGTTTTCCCAGGTAACTCCGCCGCCTGGCAAAATAGATATGCCAATACGCCTGCTCTGCTCAGCAAGTGTTTTTAGATGCGTAAGAGTACTTGAAATAGGCTGTGAAAGCGCGCCACCGTGAGTAAGAACCCGGTCAACGCCATGAGATGCAAGCCAAGTAAACGCATCAGATTGCGCTTCTTGATGAATTTCATCAAATGCCATATGGAAAGTGACAGATAAGATCCGCTCATTTGGAGCATGAGCTGTGTCTAACAGCAGGTTTGTTGCTGAGGTATCGAGCAATTGATTGCGTATACAACCGAAAACAACACCGTCTGCTCCGAGTTTTCTCGCCCATTCAATATCATGACGCATAATCTCAAGTTCATCGGCAGAGTACGAAAAATTACCCCCACGAGGGCGAATCATAACCATCACACTTGCTGATACAGCATGCGCATAAGAGCATGCAGCCTGAATAACACCTGCTGAGGGAGTTGTACCTCCGCAGGCAAGGTTGTCGCATAGCTCAATGCGTTCTGCACCAGCTGCTAAGGCTTGTAGAACGAGCTCGACATTTTCAGCGCAAAACTCTTTTCAGAAGCATGCTAGCTCCCTATCCTGCAAATTCTTGAGAAATGAAATTCTTCATCACTATGCCATATTGCATCCAAAAGTATGCGCTGAGAGATCAAGTGATCTCCCGCATTTCTCGCCCTCTGTTGTTCGTAAGGCCCTTTTTCTAGAACTTTGCATCGTCTAGAGACGTGGGCTCCTTACAAAGTATTGGCTCCCTCTTGATTTGCCGTTCCTCCATTTGTGCATTTCGTACAAACCGAAACACCCCTAATTCAGAGGGGGGGTGCGCCCATAATCCTGGAGACCTTGTCATCTCAGGAGATGGATATGACCTACCCTCAAGAAGTTGTAAATAACGTCCTTGGATATCTCCGCTCAGGACATACCGTAAGACAGGCAGCTGAAAAGTTTGGAGTTAGCCCTTCTATTGCTGCACAATGGCGCAGAACCTATGATGGCAAACTCAAAGATGTGCCCCCCATAAAGTACAATATTCTCAAGAGGTGGTAAGACTTGCTCTTGGTCTTGCATATGGCGGTTTCGGATTTAAGCTCGGTGAAGTTGCTCATATGTTGGGAATATCAGCAAATACTATCTCTCAGTGGAAAAAGAAGTACCTTGTAGGTGGGCATATGGATATTCCTAAGGTCACTCAGGGTGAATTAAAGCACTTGAGTGCAGATGATCTTGAAGCAATGACACTTAAAGATCTCAAAGCCTATATTCACAAGCTTGAGCTTAAGAATGCCATCCTCGAAGAGAAGATGAAACTTTTAAAAGCAGAGGGCATCGACAAGCTCAGTAATAACGAACTTTCTGTACTTGTCGATGCCCTTTCCCAACGATTTGCAAAAACAGAGATTCTCAAGGCTCTTGGTATGTCCTCAAGTAGCTACTACTACACCAAGACAAAGAGCAAAAGACCTGATAGGTATGGCGCAGCACGAGCTGCCATAAAAGAAGAGTTTTACCGTGTAGGAGGAAGACGAGGATACCGCTATATACGGCAGCGTCTCCGTATGCGAGATGTCCCTATTATTCTTTCAGGAAAAACGGTACGTCGTCTTATGGCCGAAGAGCACTGCCATGTCTCATATGCCTGCAAGAGACGTAGGTATACCTCCTACAAAGGAGAGATAAGTACCGCCCCTGAAAATATTGTTTCTCGCAACTTTCATGCAGATGAGCCTAACAAGCTCTGGCTCACCGATATTACAGAGCTTCATATTCCTCAGGGTAAAGTCTATCTCAGCCCCATTATCGATTGCTTTGACGGGATGCCTGTAGCCTGGAAAAGCAGTACTCATCCCAATGCAGACCTTGTTAACTCCATGCTGGATGAAGCAGTAAAACAACTTGGTAGTACAGATCATCCCGTCTGCCACAGTGATAGAGGGTGTCACTATCGCTGGCCTGGCTGGATCGATCGCTGCGATAAATATGGCATCACTCGCTCAATGTCACACTTAGGGTGCTCGCCAGACAATGCTGCAATGGAGGGATTCTTCGGCAGACTTAAAAACGAGTTTTTCTACGACAGGGACTGGAAGGGAGTGAGTATCAAAGACTTCATGGATCAGCTCGACAACTATATGCTCCATTATAGAAATACCCGTATTAAAGAATCCCTCGGTTGGATGAGCCCGGTACAGTACAGAAGGTCACTTGGTATTGCAGTTTAGCCTCTCCAGTTTTTGGGGCGCATCCCCGGGAACACAAATGAAATCAGGCAACTAAACTAGAAAACCCTTTTCCACCAACTAACAGGAAGAGCTTTACGATACAAACGTGTGCCAGAAAAGGCATTCACATACATCTGCTAGGTAACTTTGGCGAAGGCACTGACGTTGGGAGCATATAATTGTGCTTCCAGAATGCAAGATATGGGATTAAGGCGGTAAGCAAATCGGCATGGGTAGAGGCAAAGACAAGGGCAAGATAATCATTGAGCCCGGAGTCAACGTATGGCCTCACGAGCTAAAGACAGCGGAGGCACTGGCAATGGCGGGCTACACCGTTGAGTTCGTACGGCGCAGTGAGCAGAAGCGGATGCACTCAGCAGACGTGCTGATAGACAACGAGCTTTGGGAATTCAAAGCACCAACCTCAGACAAAGTGTCCGCAGTAGATAAGAATGTGCGCAAGGCATTGCATCAGGCAAAGCACGTAGTGTTCGACTCTCGCCGAATGAAGAAAGTGTCCGACATCCAGATAGAACACGAGTTGCGCAAGAGTGCGCAAGTTCTGCGCAGTATGCGGCATTTGGTTTTTGTGAACCGTCATGCCGAGGTGATTGACATCAAGTAGGAACCGGATACTATACAGTTAGCAAAGCGCCCGAACGGTGTGTAATACACCTACCTCCGGCGCTTTCTTCATGTCTGTAGCTTAAATTCAGGGTTAAAGGACAAAAAATGTGTCCGATTTATCCCAATCTGAGCAGGTAGACGCCTAAAAATAGGGCGCTCAATCTCCGTCGACATAATAGGTAACTTTTTTCACTGTGCCGTCCACGAGCCCTTTAGTGCATCATATATCTCATTCATTGGCACGCATGTCAATGAGCAGTTCGCGCAAGGCCACCGGAAGCAGATATGCGTGGTCGTTAAAAAACAGACTCAGTCGATGTTTCCAGCTAAATCGTACGGGAACGAGATAACCCTTAACAGCTTCAATCCCTCCAACGTCGAAAGCCGACCAGAACTCTTCCTCTTTCGGATTGGCAGGAAACGCAGACCGCAAGGGCCCGTTGCCTTTAACAGCCTCGGAAAGCGACTTCTTAATCGTATGGAGACCCGTAAGAAGCTCGACGACGCTTTTTCCTTTTGGAGTATTGGCCAGAACGAGACTGATACCCTCCTCCGTGTTTCTGTTCCTTCTCGTCTCGGAAACGTATCCCCAGAAGTCAGCCAGCGTTATATCGCTCACGCGCCCTGTTCCAACGTACGGACACTCATGGCATACCTCCTGCGTGATGTAGTCACCGAGAAATGCCCGCAGGTAGAGATCTTCGACTGTGCACCATGCACGGAGACGGTGTTCAGTCTTGAATGTCAATTCAAGACTGAACACCGTCCATGATGGCTCCTTCTTACGAAAGCGTGCGCCGATGATCTCATCACCCTCCTCCCACTCGCGGTAGTCGAGATACGCGCGCCAGAACCGAGGAGAGGGCGCACCGTGGCACAGGACGTCAACAAGGAGAAGGCTGTCTGCGTACCTGCTCCCGGCGACGCGTCGCATGGCGTCGACTTGGCAAGATACCCCCGTGAACAAAACCTCCTCGCCGCCCTGCAGGTGGGCAAGGCATTCGGCAATCGCCTCTGAAACATCGCTTTGCACGTACTTCGAGCCCCGCATGTCATCTACGACTTCTCGATCACGGGTCACGACATGTCGCACAACCATGTCTTGACCCATCACCGCCCCGCAAACCCAGCCGCCCCGAGCGAGAACGGCGTCAGCGACGAGCATGAACGCACCGCCGGATGTCGCCTTCGCCCTGTCGTCGGCGTCCTTGTCCCATGCTGCCAAAGTCGCCAGCGGCTCGGTCTTCTGGGTTGCCGCGCCCACGGCCGGGCAAGCGAAGGCGCACGCTCCGCAGTCCCTGCACCTCTCTGCATTCACGTCGGGGCGGTAGAAGCCCTTGGCATCGGGAACCATGCTAATCGCCCCAAAGCCGCATGAGGCATAGCATGCCCCACATCCCATACACTGCTCGGGCGCCGCAAGCTCGATTCGCGTTCCACTCGCTCGCATCATCTGCCCTCTTTCAGCAATCCGACTATTCGTTTCCAAGTATCCTGGTACCGTACTGCGGTGAATATGATCAGAACAGCAGAAACTCCCAGCGCGATCACGGTAGCCGAGGGTATGTCCAGGCTAAGGATGATCACTTCGGCGAAAAGGGCGCACAATCCGACTGCCTGATAGACGATGTCGATCCAGACCCGCACCAGCTTCCTGGTGTCAAAAGCCCGCAGAAGGGAGATCAGCGCGTAGGCGACAACGGCGCCGATGATAGGGCCCCACGCTCCGACGAAGCCGCTGAGCATCACCCCGACGGCGATGTTTGCGAGCGCCCCAACCAAGGTCGTAACGAAGATCATCCCGTTCTGCTTCGCCGCGTTATAGAGCGTGCCGAAGTAGGTCGAGTAACCGTTCATGACGGCCCCCAACATGAGGAGAGGGACAAATAGCCGTGCCTCGTAGAACTCGCCGCTGAGCATTATCTGGGAAAGGGGGTTGGTGAGCGCGATTACCAGCGATCCGGCGCAAAGCAGCGCCGACGAGAACACTCGCAGCACGGTTCCGAAAGACTCGTCTCTATCTCCAGAGGAGTACTCACGGGCCGAGAAGATCTGCCACGCCTGCTGAAAGATCGTAACGACCATGTTCATGACCGCCGGCAATTTCGAGGCGGCGGTGTAGAGTCCGGCAACCGCCGCACCCTCTGCGAAGAGGACCACATAGCGCCCTGAAAGGTTTACGAACCACCAGGCGAGAGCGTTGGGAATCATCGGGAGGCTGTAGCGGAGAAGCATCCGTATAAGGCTGCCATCGACGGCCCTTGGGGAGAAGTATCGCCATATCCTCGCCCCGTAAGCGACGATGACGATCTGGAGGAGCTGCGAGACCAGAAGCGCCGTCAGGTATCCAGAGACGCCGGATCCGAAGACGCCGAGCAGCAGGTAGCCCAAGATGCAGAGCGCAAGCGTGCTTGCCACGCCGGACGCCGCGTAGAGCTTGGTCATTCCAAGCCCCTTAGCAAATTGCATGCACACCGCTCGAAAGGAGGAGGCAAGACAGAGTGCGACGAGGTACCAGGTGTAGTCAAATCCCGTGAGAGAGTAACCGGCAACGCCGACAGCCGCGACGACAGGCACCAAAGCAAGCGAAACGGAGAAGCTCGACGAGAACACCTCACGCTTGTTTGAGTCACGGTCGACCGCATAGCGGAAGACGCCCTCGTAGATCCCCAGGCAGCACATGGGGTACAGGAGCTCGGACATGTTGTTGACGAGCTCGCCAACGCCGTACTGCTCGGTGGTCAGCAACGCCGTATACATCGGCAGCAGGAAGAACTGTATGAGCTTGGTGAGCATATTGCCTGCAGCGAAAACGAACGTATCGCTCGCGAGGCTCAGGTAGCTCTGCTTCACGCAACCACCCCCAGGATGGAAAAACGAAACACAGTTACATCGCCTCGATGACATCTTTCAGCCCCTCGTAATAGGACACCGCGAACGCCGGGGCGGGAGCCCCGTCAGGATACCTCTCCATGAATCCTTTTGTGAGTGAGGGAACTTGCTCGAGACCTTCGGCGACGGCAATCGCCTCGTCTCCGGCATTCGTGAACCATTCGGCCTCTGAAGTCACCTTATGGTCTGTGGTGCGAAGCACTACGACCGGCGTTCCGGCAATTCGGGCGAAAATAGTTCCGTGGTAGCGGTCGGTTACAACCACCCTATAGCGAGAGTACGAAGCGATTACATCCTCGATGCGTCTCCAAGCCTCGTCAGAGTTCAAGTCGACGCCCCTCCAGTCAACGGTAGTGTCGGTTCGATCAAGAGGGCCAAGCGCGGAGAGTTTATCAGCCAATCGATCGATCTCTTTGTAGGAGTAGAGCTTCTCTCCGTCGTTTCTTGTGCAGAAGAGCAGACCGCCTCTCGGATCGCGGAAACAGTATCGTCCGATAAGCGAGGTGACAACGTCAGGGTAGAGGCGAACGTCAATGTCCGGGTAGAGCTCGCGCGCCTTTCCAGCGGACACAGGATCACGTGCTAGAAATAGGATACGGGGATGTTTGTTGATAGCACTAGCATCTTTCAACATTCCCCGCTTGCTCACGAACTCGATACTCGTCGGGAAGAAGACAACCCTGTTGTCTGGGAAAGCATCAGGGATCGCACGATGAGCGGTCTCATCCGGGTGCAGGCCGTCCATTGTATGCCCGCTTTGCATGACGATAAGGTCTTCCGGGCTGATGGCCTCGCGAATCGCCGAAATAGTTCTATGGACGCTACCGTTGAAGCAAGCACTCGGAATCTTGATAACTCGATACGTGGGGTAGTTTCGTGCCAGCCAGGATAGAATAACGAACTTCTGAGCCTGATCGCCAAGGTTTTGGTGCGTCGGCACACCAAAGTACCATATGTTGTGTTCATCTCTAGACGCGTTTTGCGAGATACACTTAAGGAGCTCACGATTGTTCTCCCTCAGCCTCGGAAACGCCAACGTAAATTTCAGCGATCTCACGATTGTACGATTAGCCGTTTTAGCTAAAGTGGAGATTACGGGGACCGATTTGATTGCCATTTTTAGTCGGTTATCCATCTTCTAGCCTTTTCTGGTCGTTTGCATTTAAGCGCATTGCCTAGGAGTACTAGACCCCCAACAATGCTTCAATGTTCGAAAAGTCGATTGCATATGGAATAACCCCTTGCCATTCGGGCCTGGTAAAACCAACTACCAAGAAATAGGCAAGAACTATCGAGCAAATCATTACTGACAGCAGGTTTCTTTCCTTTGATTCGGCAAACTTAAGCGCACAAGGGATTGACAGAATGGTGAAGATTTCAAAGTAGTAACCCAGCCTTCCAAAGATCTCGGCCTGCATCCCGGTAAGCTGGAACAACAACCAGAGCATCACCGCATGTTGGTAGACTGCCACCGACCCTTTTGCCGGTAAACCCTTCTTCTTTCCTATCTCTAGATAGTTCACGACAAACAGTGCAATGAAGGCAATGAAAGCCAGCTGGATAAGCGCGCCGAAGTAATTTGATGACATATACATGCTTCTGTACACCTCATCGCGACCAAGAACAAACCGCGCCGCGTTCATCACTATATCGTTGAATGCGAAAATGACGACAATGGCCGCAATTGCGTAAATAAGCAGATGTCTTGCCCTAAAGCCAAGTTCAGAAAGAGGTAACAGCACAAGTGTGATCAGCGAATACACATGGAACAGAGACGATGCGAGGATACATAAAACAAAACCTATATCTTTACGTTTGACGAGACACAGGAATGCTAACATCACTAGAGCGATGCACATTCCCTGTCTCATTACATTTAGATAGCTCGTAAAGATGTTTAGCGCAATAAATAGGTAACAACTTAGCGTAACGTTCTCGGAGAGACGATAGATCACATAACCGATCGGCACGTAGGTAATAACCGCCGTAGCAAACAGAAGCATCTGATAGTTACTCGATATTTGGTTTAAGAGAAGACAGAGCGCGGTGAAGCCGGGCTCGTATCTCTCAATTTGAAATGCATAAACACCTTCGATGTCGATACGTCTGTATGCTCGTACGAACTGCTCCGTATCGGCACCGACTGTATAGCTTCGGCAAGCCGCAACAACTATCAATATCACGAAGACGATGGAGACATATGTTGCCTTCGCCCTCTCCGAGCTAGAAGGCCTAATGATCACCGATAAGATTACCGCGGCAAACAGTAGCACTATATAGAAAAGCATCAGCAACTCACCTTACGCCCAGATGCTCGATATGCCCCGTCCAACCCGAAGGTGGAACAAACCGAAACATCGCAGGAACCTCGCCTATTTCGACATAAGGCCCTCCATTGATGCTACATCTGAGGCTATTGGCCCTCCCATCTATAAGCGGAAGCTCTTGAATATCAAACGCTTTCGCAATTGATGGCACCTTTTCGTAGTCAAACCCTATCAGCTTCGAAGCAATAACGTCTATGGCAACAGGGTTATTCCCGCAGATAAGTATTCCAGCCTCGACGCGGTCGGGTTCCAACGGACCCTCTCCCTCTCCTGCCACCACACCATCTACTATTGCGACATAACGACGAGCGACGGCTTCTCCTATGTTCCCTTTTGTATCCCCATAGAAAAGAATTTTGTTCAAATCGAGGATAGTTCTCCAAATTGTGTCATTCCCGTACCAGCTACCGTTTCTTACAACGGAGCGGTTGTCGCCCATGAGCTTCTTTGCCGCCCACTTCATGGGGACAAGCAGACGGGCAGCGATACGCGATGACCGGGCCAAACGCTTCGCCTTCTCGGTCATTGCGCCTTCAGCCTTTCGCGATGCCCCGCTAGAGGCAAATTGATCTCCTCCTATTTCCGGAGTGCCGGCAGTGTGATGAGGGAGAAGGTTTTTGTTTGTGCTTACCCCTACAAGGTTCTTAAGGCAGCAGGTCATCCCTGCCTTCTTGTGTGTCTTGAGCTTTGGGAGGTTCACAAAAACATCCGAGAGCATCACAGATGCGCCCATCTCGTATAGATTGTTTATACCATCATGCGCTCTGTTCGTTTCTGCCGTGTCGTAGCTTGCTCCGTAATAACCGCCTGGAGTAACCTTCTTTCCATGGAACTCGCTTAACCGGTCTTCGAGGTTGTACAGTATCTTTCCATCAGGATCTCCAGGCAACTGGAATGATTCAAGTATCACACCGTCTTTTGAGGTGTTCCAGCGCTCATTGCGCATGTCTACGAGGGAAAAGGCGACCCCGTTTTCTTCGCAGTGTTTGCGCCACCGCTCCAAAGGCATAAGCTCGATAATCTTACTGAAATCTGCAGGGGTCATCGGACTGTCCCCGAGGATTATCGACCCATTGCCCTGCAGTCTCTCCACGACGAGATCGAGCGTCGCAGTTATGACCGCCGGATGGGTGATCATCTGCTCCCATTCATCACGAGTCTGATGCCTTTCTTGAACCCAATTCGGCTTAATGAAGACCCTGTCACCCGGCCTCACGCAGTCCAAGACTGACGAATCCGCTATCGCGGCTCGCAGGCGTTCGATATCGTATTGCTGGTTCGTATAGCAATAGCAGCTCGTGCTCGCTAGCACTTCACCGCCCGCATACTTAGCTTTAATCATGCAACGCTCCTATAGAAATCGAGCAGAAGGGCGGACGACGATTTCAGTGAGTAGCCAGCATCGGCAACAGATTTCTCGCCGTCTGGATTCCTCCCTTTGAGGGCCGAGTCCATAAGCGCGCAGCTCCACTCCGACAGAGGCGCGCTCCTATCTACAAATGACGAGACATTTGCTATATCCGCCTCGGCGGGAACGTCGCATGAGAATACGCACCTGAGACCCGCTGCCTGCGCTTCAACCGCAGCAACGGGTAACCCCTCACAAAGCGAGGGCATCGCCAAAACATCCATGACCGAGTAGAGTTTATTGACGTCTTCTCTAATTCCTAGAATATGGACTTTTTGCTGCAACCCCATCTGCATAACGAGCCTCATAATCTTTTCCTCTTCAGGCCCGCTACCTGCAATAATCAGCTCTGCATGGTTTTCCGTTTTTAAAAGCTCTTGAAAGACCTTGAGCATGAACGGGTAGTTCTTCTGCTTCGCAAGGCGGCCAACGCATCCGATTACTGGAAAGGCGGATGGATTCGTAAGTACCTGACCTTTCAGGATTCGAGCCGCCTCTTCGTCGTACCGGAACTTGTCTACATCAATGCCGTTCCGAAATACTCGAAAGGGTTTTCTTCCGAATAGGTAGCGCCCCGCCTCCTCGGAGCACGCAAAGTTGTGTGTGGCGAACCTCTTGCCGTATTTGATGAGAGGGTAATTTCTAATCCGGCGGACTAGGTGCTCCGAACTCGTAGCAAGATGGCTGTGGATGATCCTGGTTTTTATCCCGGCATTCGCTGCCGCCCTGAGAACGCAAAACGCCGTGTTGGGAACATGGCAGTGGACAATGGAGTAGCGATATGCCTCTCCGCCTATAAACCTGTTTACATATCTGATGTAACCAATGGGGTCTTTTGCCACGTTGGGCGCTTGGATCATCCTCGAACCCGACGCCATAGCCTCTTTCTCGAATGAAATTTTCGAAGGTATGTGATAGAGGAAATCGAACTCGAATTCCTCCTCATTAGACCCCGACATCATATTCCAGACGTAGCGCATGACCCCAGACTCTTTGCTCATCGCTGGGACTATTTGCAGTATTCGCTTCTTTTGGGATGTCATTTTTTAGCACCCCCCCCCTTTTTTTCGCGGGAAACGAAGCGATCGATCGCTTCCAGTAAAACACCAAGAATTCAGTTTTGTTTCCGCCCAATCTGAAGAACCTCCCCCCAACGTTTGATAAACTCATCGGTAAAATAAGGAAGCACGCCGACGGCGGGTGAGAATGTGAGTTCGCCGAAGTAGACCTTTCCGCCCCTCTCGTAGAGGTCGACCCTCACGAAATCGAAGTCAGATGAGAGCGTTCTGGCCATGTCAACCATTTCGGAAAGAGCGCTCGGTCTAGCGATTCCGGCGGCATTCTTCATGGAGCCTTGAAGCCCCTCAATGGCATTCCAGTCGAGGTCATAGAGATTGAGCTTGAGGGATTTCTCCCTGTTCGAACAGGTAAGCACGAACGAGGGCACACCGTTGAGGCAGTGGAACTTGTAGTCGATCACGCCATCCATACCACCTATGTACCGCTCTGCGTAAATTCGGTGCGGGATAAGCTTGTAATGTGGTTCCACGCATGCACGCGAGTAGTCACTCGCGAGCCATCTCTGGGCATGAGTGACCATGTCGTCAACATTTAATGTCGACTTGTCACGGCAGATGTAGTTCATCTCGCAACCGTGTGTGGCTTTGAGAACAAATTGATGTGGAAGAGCATCAACGTTTATGTCATCAGCGCTCGTCCAGGGACCACCACATAGCGGGATAAGAGCATCAGACAGACCTTTTTCCGCCACGTATCCTCTTACTTCGAACTTGTCGGTGAGACGCGCCATCGTTTCGCGATCGCCGTTGAGCTCGAGCCACGAGATCTTGTCTGCAAGGGTTTGCGGATTGACCAGATCGAGCCTGCGCCCATAACGGAAATGAGCATCGAACAATTTAGCTCGCCTTGTTCCGAGACAACGAGCAAGACCGTTGAGCAATCCCCTGTATACGTCTCTTCCGAATCCAGCTGACGTCACGACTAGTCCCTCCGAAATAGGTCGCGAGTGTAAACTTTCTCCGACACATCGGCAAGCTCGTCCGACCAGCGGTTGGCAACGATGAGGTCGCAGCGGGACTTGAACGTTTCGAGGTCGTGGGTAACCTCACTGCCGAAGAACTCGGGGGCGTCGAGCGTGGGTTCGTAGACCACCATCGGCACGCCCTTGGCCTTCACGCGCTTCATGATCCCCTGAATGGAGGAGGCGCGGAAGTTGTCGGAGCCGGACTTCATGGTGAGGCGGTAGACACCCACCACCGGCGCCGGGGTGCCGGAGTAGGTCAGCTTCGCCACGCGCTTGAGCACCTCGTCTGCGACGAAGTCCTTCCGAGTGCGGTTGGACTCCACGATGGCGGAGATGAGGTTCTCGGGGACGTCGCGGTAGTTGGCGAGCAACTGCTTGGTGTCCTTGGGCAGGCAGTAGCCCCCGTAACCGAAGCTCGGGTTGTTGTAGTGGGAGCCGATGCGAGGCTCCAGACACACGCCCTGAATGATCCGTTTGGCGTCGAGACCGCGAGCCGCCGCATAGGTGTCAAGCTCGTTGAAGTAGGCAACGCGCAGAGCGAGATACGTGTTGGAGAACAACTTCACGGCCTCCGCCTCGGTGGACTCCATGATGAGCACGGGAATGCCCTGGCTTCCGTCGGTGTTCTCGCGTTCCCGCTCGGCGGGAGCGGCACCCTCTTCCAACAGCCGTGCGACCCTCTCCGCAGCGCCTAGCAGAAGCTCCCGCTCGGAGTCGTCCCTCGGCACGCCGACGATGATGCGGCTAGGGTGCAGATTGTCGTAGAGGGCATGGCCCTCACGCAGGAACTCTGGGGAGAAGAGGAAGCGACCCTTTGGGTAGCGTGAGCACAACTCGTCGGTGTAGCCCACCGGCACGGTAGATTTAATTACCATAACCGCCTGCGAGTTGACCTCAAGCACGAGCTCGATCACCTGTTCCACGTAGGAGGTGTCAAAGAAGTTGCGGTCTGGGTCGTAGTTGGTCGGTGTCGCAATGACAACAAGCTCCGCCTGCGCGTATGCGGAGTAGCCGTCGAGTGTCGCCTTGAGCGAAAGCGGGTGCTCACCTGACTCCGCGTCCGCAAGAAACCGTTCTATCTCCTCGTCGCGGATAGGGCTCTTCCACCTGGCGAGCATATTCACCTTCTCCGGCACCACGTCTACAGCAGTCACGTCATTATGCTGCGCCAGAAGCACCGCGAGCGAGAGGCCAACATACCCCATGCCGGCAACGGCTATGTTCATGATTACTGCCTTCCTTTCTTGCCCGACGTCTGCTCTGTGTACAAGCGCTTCCACACCGCCAGCGCCGCGTAGCGCGCAAAGCAGTAGAGGCTCGTATGGAGCGGCAGGTGCTCGACCTCGCGGTAGAGTCGCCACACGCCCTGAGCCGCTTTAGCCTTGTTACTTGAGAGCGACCCCTCAACCCTGCGGTAGGCGCAGAGCACGTCGGACAGCCCGTAGCAGTTATGACCCGCCTTGAGCACCTGCAACCAGGTAGCAGCGTCTTGCCGTCGTCGCATAGCGGGCATGATGAGCAGCTTTCTATCCATACGAGATGTATCAGCCATGATTCCTACCGTCTGCAGCAGGTTGTGGGTGAGGAATCCCATGTAGTCGCACTTATCAAGCATGCGTACTGTGCGTCCAAGAGGAACGCCATCCTCGCCAATCACTTCGTAGGAGCAGCAAGAAAACGCTGCTTTGTAATCACTCATAAAAGCAATCTGGCGCTCCAACTTCTCCGGGTACCAAAGGTCATCGGAGTCGAGATAAGCGACGTAACGTCCGTGTGCATGCGCAAGTGAGTGGTTACGCGCTGCAGCAGCACCGCTATTCTCCTTGAGCGGGAGAAGATGCACGCGGGAGTCAACCTCAGCAATGTCGGCCACAATCTCACGTGTAGAATCAGTCGAACAATCGTCGGTAACGAGAAGCTCCCAGTCGCTCAAGGTCTGTTTCTGTACCGATCGAATCGCTTCTCTTATATGCCGCTCTGAGTTATAAGAGGGCATAATTACACTCACCAAAGGAGCCATCATTATCAGTTCCCCTGAGCAGTGAGCACGCAGCCCACGGTTTGTACGATTAACTTGAAATCAGCCCACGCCGAGCATTGCTTGATGTAGAGCAGGTCAAGATCAACCCATTCATCAAACGTGATGGAATCGCGGTTGCGTCGTGTTTGCCAATAGCACGTAAGCCCGCCTTTCACCAGCAAGCGCTGGCGCTCACGCGGGGTATACAGCGCAACCTCTTTCGGCAGTGGAGGTCGAGGCCCCACAATGGACATGTCACCTTTAAGGACGTTGAGAAATTGAGGCATTTCATCAAGAGAGGTCTTGCGAATGAGCCGACCAACACGGGTAACGCGCGGATCGTCGCGTATCTTAAAAACCGGCCCGGTTTTCTCGTTAAACGCCAGGAGCTCATCAAGCTGCAGTTCTGCGTCTGCTCGCATGCTGCGGAATTTATACATACTGAATTGCCGACCATCTTTTGTAACGCGTGTCTGCTTAAACAGAACCGGACCCTGTGGGTCATCCAGCTTTATTGCAAGCGCAACTATCACGTACAGCCAGCTAAAACACACCAGCACAACGGCGCTAAACACAATGTCAAAGGCACGCTTGATAAACCGGTATCCATACCGATGCACCAAACCTTGAGCAGCTGCTGTTGCCTCAGGATCTTCCCCGAACTTTTTCGGATCGATAGATCTTGAAACGGCAGTATCTGCAGGCGCCGCTGATATAGCGTCACCATGAGCCGCCATGCCTAAAGCACCTTCTGTTGTAGCAGCCACAATGGGTTCTACAACGGACATGTCTCTCTGTCTCATAAGACATCACCGTGCACAGAGCACGTCAGTTGCCGTTGTAGTTTCCTTGAAAACATGCAACCCCCCCCCGCACTTTTCGCGGGGTTTTTCCTTTCTTGGCTCTTCGTTCCGACGTTTCTCCTCTTGGACGCTCAAGCTGTTTAACAGGCGATCACGTTCGAAAATGAGCAGCTCGTACGCGGTATTCATTCCGTGCGCGAGCGAGATAGGTGTAGTGCTCAACGCGATGTGCGTCGCTCGCAATAAAGCTGTAGAGGTTTTCTTCGAAGAGCTTTTTTGCAGGCTTTTTCTCGTTTCCAAAACGCCCGCCAGCAATAAAATCCGCAGAGGCCTGCAACTTGCAGCCCATACGTACAAACTTGCGCGCAATTTCAATGTCGTTTTGCACTGCGCGATAGCGCTCAGGATGGGCGATTATGACAGTATAGCCCATGCCCTGAAGCTCAAATACCGTGCGCTCATACTCGGCAAATTGTAGATTGTCTGCCGTGGTAGAGAGCTCAAGCAAAAACTCTTTTCCACCATCAAAAGCGAGACGACTCGCCCACTCCATGCCCAAATCCATAAGCTTGGCATGGTTCACTTCAAAGCCCATGGTAAGCGGGAAACCATCTGCATGGCTTTTGAGCAGTTCAAAAGCGTCCCACATCGCGTCGTAATCAAAATACGGATCGCGGCAGTGAGGAGTGCACACAATACTCGTCACTCCCACGCTCTTGGCAGCTTCCAACATGCGCAAGCTTTCATCAAGATCACGCGCCCCGTCATCCACCCCCGGCAATATGTGGGAATGCATATCTCGCATTGCAGTACACCTCCTTTTGTGGTTAATGCATCCAGCTCAAATCGGATCTCATTCCATGCGCAGTACATCTCCCCCTACCTGCGCTTTTATCGGCACAGGAAGAGAGTTGCCTTACGAGGGATGTCGTCGTGAATTTGTGTACGGATCTATATCGCGATGTCGTGTGACAGGCTGAACTGGCTGTACGGTTTGTGCGGCAGCAAGAAACTGTGCTGTCGAAGAGGGATCAACCGAAGAAGCGGGCTTTGCTACATGTGATGACGAGACGTCCTTATCGGCAGACGCCGCAGCATCAAAACTTGTGGCACTGCGCTGTACAGGCATAAAAGATGATTTCTCAGCCTTGTGTTTGCGCACACGCTTGCCGTCTTCGTTGTAGTAGGCGTAGTAATACTCGTTGGCTTCCACCTTGCACATGTTCATAACCGCGCCAATTACATTGGCGTCAGCCTTCTTGAGCTGCGCGTATGCTTCAACAATTTCATTGCGATGAGCAAAGCGCTCGCGCACAACAAAAAGCGTGGCATCGGCCATAGCGGCTACCACTGCTGCATCAATAAAAGCACCCACAGGAGGCGTATCTATAACCACATAGTCATAGCTATCGTGCAGCGTTTTCATGAACTGCCGAAAGCGCTGAGAGGAAAGAATGTCCGCTGGGTTTGGAATGTTAGGCTCGCTATCCAAGAACCAAAGGTTGGTATACGGCGTGGATACTGCTGCACCTTCAAGACTTATCTGTCCTGCAAGCACGGCATATACGCCATAACGAGCATGGGCGCCAATACGCTCTGCGAGCGTACGGCGACGCATATCACATTCCACGATGAGTGTGCGTTTGCCAGACGATGCCATTGCTTGCGCAAGGTTATAAGCGACAGTGGATTTACCCTCGTGCGGAATCGACGAGGTAATCACCACGGTTTTTACCGGTTCATCCACACTGGCAAAACGTATATTGGCCAGCAAGGTTTTTACTGCGTTTTGAACAACCTGCTCTTCGGCAGCCTTTTTTGAGGTACGACGCATGCTAATTCACCTTCTTGAATTCAGGCACGCGCCCAACAACAGGTAGACCGAGCAACTCTTCTACCTGCTCGGCACTGCGAACGCGGGTATCCATCATGTCCATGACAACCACGGCGGCCACAGCAACAAATAACCCGGCCAGAGCCGCCACTACTACATACAGCGGACGATTAGGACCGCTGGGATTAACCGGAACTGAAGCTTCGTCAATAACGTTGACGCTTTGGACATCCATAACCTGTTGCGCCACATTGGACACCGTGGACGCCATTGCATTGGCTACGTTTGCCACACCGCGAGGATCTGACCCTGTTACAGAAAGCGTGATAACGCGCGTGGTAGTTTCGCTGTTTACGGAAATGTCGTAGTCACTCAGATCTGCCAGACCAAGAGAGGCTGCAGCATCATCCTTCACACGGTCGCTTTTCAGTAAAGTCACCGTGTCGTTTGCAAGCATTTGACTCGCACTGAGGTCGCTTGAAAGCTGCGAGTTGCTCTGCTCGTTGGTGGGTGCGAGCACATACATGCTGGTGCTGGCAGTATAGGTATCACGCAATAAGAAAAGGCTTACTACCGCTGTCACAAACACGCAGATGAGCGGGAGTGCTACCACAAATTTTATATGCTTGCGTAGAAGCGTTATGAGCTCCAGAAGTGTCATTGAATACCCTTCATGCACTGGAGCACTACTCGATGCATGCATCGCACCAAGAGTTACTCCTGACACTTTGGAAATGTGTTTATGTACACTTTTTCGCGCGCCATTTCATGACGTGGAAAGCTCTATCTATGAGTTGTGAAAACTGGTGATTTTTTAGGAAAAAGAGTGAGGGGACATATATAATTGCCTAAGTTTGAAAGTGTTGGAAAGGTGTACTTTTTCACGCGCCCGTACACATGTTAAAAAATCCCTCTTTATCTGCGGAAATGTAATAATCAATTGCAGCTAGTTAGCAACTGCTGTCACTATCTTGGCGCAACCACTTATTAAATGTACTGATGGAGACTTTCAGTTTTGCTGCAGCTTCACGCTTGGTAATTTCATGTCTCAAAAAGCTGTCCCGCAAAGAATAATAGTTCTGAGGACGGTGCTTTTCCGGCCTCCCAAAGCGAACGCCACGAGCCTTAGCCGCGGCAATACCTTCTGCCTGACGTTGACGAATATTCTCACGCTCAACCTGTGCCACATAGCTCAAAAGTTGGAGCACTATGTCACCAATAAGAACGCCTGTAATACCGCGCCCTTCCTGACGTGTATCCAGCAGTGGCATATCCAGTACAACTACTGCCGCGCCAATATGCTTAGTAATATCTCGCCACTGTTCGATTATCTCTTCATAATTACGACCAAAACGATCGATGCTCTTTACTACAAGCACATCACGCTGCTGCAGTAAAGCTTTCATACGTAACCATTGCGGCCGTTCAAAATCTCGACCACTTGCTTTATCTGCAAAGATCTCATCTACCCCAAAGGCTGAAAGCGCATCTACTTGTCTCGCAAGATTTTGGTCACGAGAACTAACTCGCGCATAGCCATATCTTTTTGCCAATAGAAAACCCTCCCTGTCTCTTTCATAAAACATCCCCTCATCTGCTGTTTTAGTCCAAGGCACATCCAAGAAGGTTTCCAGCACACGTGCATTCTGATTCTTTTTTGTCTTTCTCAGCAGTTATACTAGTATCTATAGAACATCTGTTCTCCTTTGTAAGGAGCTGTGAGATGGACACGCTTACTAAATTGGGAATTCTTGCCGAAGCAGCCCGTTTTGATGCAGCTTGCACCTCCTCGGGTGTAAACCGTGGTCCAGCGCCAGGCAAGCTTGGCATCGCTTCAAGTGCAGGATGTTGCCATACTTTTACGGCAGATGGGCGCTGCATTACACTTCTCAAAGTACTCATGAGTAACGCCTGTAGTTACGACTGCGCATATTGCGTTAATCGCAGTTCTGCTTCTTGTGCACGTGCCACGTTCTCTCCACGCGAGCTTGCAGAGCTAACCGTAGATTTTTATAAACGCAACTACATTGAGGGACTTTTTCTCTCTTCAGGCGTCATGGGTTCTCCGGATGCTACCTCGGAGCGCATGCTGGAATGCCTGCGTATTTTACGCAAGGATCTACACTTTGGCGGCTATGTGCATGCAAAGCTCATTCCCGGCACTTCATCCGAGCTCATTCACACCATCGGCCTGTTGGCAGACAGACTTTCTGTCAATCTTGAACTGCCCAGTTCTCATTCGCTTGTTTCTCTCTGTCCAGATAAAACCGCAACAGATATCCTGCAGCCCATGGCGCAGATAAAGCACGAGCGGGATGAGGAAGAGCAATGCTTGTTAGAAGCTAAATCCTCCAAATCGCGCCGTTTGTCTCAAACTTCCTCCGCTGCCGCCCGCCCTGCTCATATTGAACAAGCAGATAAATCTATACATCAGTCATTGGCCTCGGGTACATCGCGCTCATCTTCCAGTAAGGGGCACACAACACGAAGCTACTCTGCCACCAGCGCTATGCTTATGCATGGTTCTGCTCTTGTAATGCGTAAGCACTCACGCGTTGCCGCCTCTCGGCGCACGTTCGCTCCCGCCGGTATGGCAACCCAACTTATTGTTGGCGCTTCTCCCGAAAGTGATAGACATATCCTTACGCTTACTAGCTCTCTTTATCAGTCTTACGACTTAAAACGCGTGTTTTTCTCCGCTTATATTCCTATGTTGTCAGATAATCGCCTTCCGGAGCCTGGCACTCCGGTGCCACTTCGTAGAGAACACCGTCTCTATCAGGCAGACTGGCTAATGCGCTACTACGGCTATGATGCTGATGAATTGGTAACCCCCGAGGCACCTTGGTTAGATCTGGAAGTAGACCCAAAACTCGCGTGGGCGCTGCGCAACATTGATCAGTTTCCTGTTGAGGTTATGGATGCCTCACTGGAGCAGCTTCTTCGTGTACCGGGGATTGGGCCGGTTGGCGCACGGCGCATCGTGGCTGCACGCAGAAGCACACGTCTTGATTTCGAGAGTCTCCGCAAGCTCAACATTACCCTCAAACGAGCTCGTCACTTTCTCACCTGCTCAGGAAAGCGGGATAAGGCATGCCCTCTCGATCCTGAACTTATACGCACAAGGGTGATAGCAGATGCCAAACAAAGTTCATACAACCGTACACGCCGCACGATTGAGTCAGACCAGCTCTCACTCTTCTAGCAGCTCCCTATCAAATACAACCAGATGCGAGCCAACATCTGTACGGGAAGTAGCTCGCAGTATTCAGGAAGCATGTGCATCGGGGATGAATGTCGCGCTTGTCTGTGGTGCTTCCGTTGAAGAACTTCTCTTGACAACCGGTGCTGTCTATTTAGCTCGCCCAGAACACGACGCGGCCGCTATTCGCCTGGTATTACGCGATGCTTGCCAGCCGGCGTTAGGCGAAGCCCTTATCGAAACACCTCCATGTACCTCCGAAGAAGAACTCGCTTTTGCAAAACGTGTTTGGACTGGGTTTGAACATGCTACCGCTGGAAAGGGCGCGCCAAAATCGAATACAAATCTTCGGCACTTTGCCTACGCATGTGCCACGGAAGATGAAACAATGCCCGAGATTGTCCATCGCTACCTGCGCCTGGGATTTCGCGAAGGCCCATCCATTTATGCCAATATCACCAATGCGCATGTGGAGCAGTTTTTATCGCTCGTACGACGCACCTCCAATGAGTGTGAGAAAACGCGCCAATTTGCCCGCTTTACGCAGCAAACCGATGGCTCATTTGTTGCAGCCCTATCCCCCGCTGCCAACACTATCCCTCTGGTCGCCTCATATTTTGCAGCCCGCATGCGTCCAGAGCGCTTTGTCCTTATCGATAAAAAGCGTCGCATCGTTGCGTTTCATGAGCGCAATAGGGCTCGTTGTGCTCTTGCGGCTGTTGAACAATCTTTTATTGAAGAGCTTACTGCATCCAAACACACCTCATCTGAGGAGCAATACATCCAAGCCATGTGGAAGCATTTCTATGATGCCATGGAACTTGAAGGACGTAGAAAAGAGCAGCGCGGCTATGATCTGCGGGTAAGTTGGATGCCCAAGCGCCTTTGGGCAGATTTGCCCGAGCTCTCTGCACTCTCAGATGATCCGGGCACGTTTGTTCCCAAGCGCTATGCAAGTTCTCGTGATTCAGACACGTCCAAATTGAGCGCGCCTATCTCCAATGCATCTTTATCCAAACTGGGGAGTCCTGAACGCAGGCATGCCATAGATTGAAACGTGTTTTTGAATAACGTCTCAAGCAACAGTAGTCCAAAGCGTAGGCTTATGTCTGAAGACACCTTTAGAGACACCTTTAGCTTTGTTGAATTCAAAGCTCCTCGATGAAGCGCTTAGTCTTAGCATTGCAAATCATTCATTTCATCCAAGAGTCGCGAATTCCAGCAAGGGGCTGAGTATGCACCTCAGTATGGCAGTACACGTACCATACACGTGCCATCCCAGGTCGATTGTGGTAATGCGTGCAGCGGCGCGTACGTTGCAAGCATTCGCACGTGCCATTTCACTTCGTTTGTGGTAAGGATTGCGGGGGTGCGCGCCATTTCATAGCGTTTGTGGCAGGGTTTGCTGGCGTGGATGCCACTTCAATTCGATTGTGGTAAGACGCGCAAGCGCGCGTGCCATTTCATAACGATTGTGGTAAGAGTGGCCGGCTCTATGAAGGTGATAAGTGCCACAAACGTGCTTGTGTGGTCGTATTTTGGGGATATGTACCATTTCACATCGATTGAGTACACTCTGGCTTTACCTAAAACGTCCTCGTTTGGTAAAAACAACGCTCTTCTTACCTCAATCGATGTGAAATGGTCTCAAAAACCCTCTTTTACAAGCTCTCTTGCTACTCTCGTTTACCACAAACGTTATGGAATGGTATGCGCAGCTGTACGCTTACCACAAACGTAGCGAAATGGTACACGCAAGCACGCACACGCACGAGCGCGAGCATGTGCCCGCACACCCACGCGGTCACGCACCCGCACCCGCACGCCTTGCCAACAAAAAAGGGGTGCTGAACTGCGTCAACACCCCTGAAACGGGCGGGATTATTTTGAGAGTCCCTCACAATACATTCAGCCGCAATCACAGATGCTCGCGCATGCGGCTGAATGAGCAACAACTAAGTTGTTACAGCCTAGTCCAGATCATCAACATTTACTGGATTTGCATTTGCTGCAGGTGCCGGAGTAGGGCTCACTGCAACTGGCGAAGCGGCACTTGCACGGTAAGAAGTGCTTGCCGAACCATTAGGTGTTGAGAGCACTTCGCTGGGGAATGCCGCATCAGCGTCATCCATAAAGTGCTGCAGCAGTGCCTTGTACTCAGCGCGGAACTCTTCACGGGACTGCTTGAGACGATCAATCTCATCAAGCTCGTTCTGCTTCTCGGCGAGTGCCTGACGGATGACCTCACGTGCCTTCTGATCAGCATCGGTACGAATCTGATCGGCTGCTTCACGAGCCTCTGCAACCATGCGATCGGCACTCTGCTGGGCAACGATAAGAACCTTGGAGATCTGGCTCTCAGAAGCACCCAGATCATTGCTCGGTGCAGGAGCAAGAGCTGCAGGCTGGCCAGCATCTTGCAGCTGAGCAATTTGAGCCTGTGCGGCAGCAAGCTGCTGCTCAGAAGTATTCAGACGCCCCTTAAGATCGGCGATCTTCTGAAGCATGGCGCTAACTTCCTCAGTCAGCTGCTCAAGGAAAGCATCCACCTCCTCAGTATCATAGCCGTGCTTGGATGGGGAGAAGGTGAGCTGTTCGATATCAGTTGGAGTAATTGCCATGTCTTTCCCTTTCCAGTTGAAACGGCGCGGAATACACCTTGGACCTCATGGTTCAGATGAGTATACCCACAACGAGCTGTTGGACGACACCAAGCACCACAACAGCAATAACAGGACTGAAGTCAATACCAGCGATAGCTGGAATAAACCGACGAAAAATAGAGAGATAGGGTTCAACTATCTGTGCAAGGACTGAGCTTATATCATCAATAAGACCACCTGGCTTGCGCGGAATCCACGAAGCAATGCACCACAGAACAATGAGCAGCTCATAAAAGTTGAGCAGTGCAATCACAACGCTTACGAACGAGTACATGTCTTAAAGAACCCTCTCTGTCTAGTTTTACTCGCGAACGATAGTGCCGTCTGCAACGAGCTTATCAATATCAGACTGGGATAGTTCACGACCTGCGGGCAAAACTACAAAACACCGATCTCCCAACTCCTCAATAGCGCCACCTACGCCGCAGGCGAGGCCGGCGCAGAAGTCGAAGATGCGCTTTGCAGCATCAATGTTGGTAGTACGGAACGAAAGAACTACCGGCTGATTAGTGCGCACGCGACGCACAACAGACTGCACATCATCGTAAGATTGCGGCTTCAATACATACGCAGGAAGCTGGCTTGAGCTTGGGCGAGGCACTGCCGTAAGCTGATGATCTTCATGCTTCACTGGCTTCTCTTCAATGGAAGCCGGTGTATAGCTGCGTGTGGGTGTGGGAGTATACCGCCTCGGTGAAGGAGCTTCATCATAATGACGAGATGACTCCGAGTAGGAATAGCTCTCGCGTGCAGCTCCCATACTCTCAGAGTGACCAGCGCCATTTCCTCCCAGAGGACGGCCAGAGCGTGTATAGACAGAGACGCTGTCTGCCTCAGGGCGAGGCGTATTGCCTAACAAGCCGCTGGAGTGAGGTTCCTCTTCACGGCGACCAGACTCATCGTAATCGTCATACTCGTCGTACTCATCATATTCATCGTACTCGTCATCGTAATAGCCATTGTCAGCAGAATCGATACCGAGCCTGTCTTTTAGTGTGTCGAGAAAACTCATTGCTCCCTCCTCCTTTCAAACCGGCTGCAGCCACCGGCGCACCGTTATTGTTTGCCCAAAGACTGATAGCCGGGGTCAAAGGCAACTCTTCCAAGCCTAACCAGCGTTGAGCCCTCTTCGATTGCGATCTCGAAATCATCACTCATTCCGCAGGAAAGTGTTGCAAGTTCAAGCCCGGTAGCGTCTCGCATCCGCTCAGCAAGCTCTCTCAGGCCAGAAAAAGTACGCCG
Source organism: Olsenella sp. Marseille-QA0557 (assembly GCF_965119725.1). Lineage (NCBI taxonomy): Bacteria > Bacillati > Actinomycetota > Coriobacteriia > Coriobacteriales > Atopobiaceae > Olsenella > Olsenella sp. Marseille-QA0557. The sequence goes on from NZ_CBCPMI010000001.1 coordinate 29,192, forward strand.
GGCAGCATCTGGATTATGGGCAGGAGCCATCGTCATAAGGCCTTCAACAGAGATACCTTCGAGCTCCATAAGACGCGGAAGCGCATCGAAAGCCTCCTGTGGCGTAAATCCCGACTTGCTCTCTTCTCCAGAAACATTGACTTCTAAAAGCACTCTGCTTACAACCTCGTGCACCTGAGAACGCAAAGCGACGGCCTGAGCCAGATGTTCAGATGAAATGGAATGAATAAGGCGAACTTTACCCACCACAAGATTGATCTTGTTCGTTTGCAAGTTGCCAATCATATCGAAGCTTGCCTGTGCTGCAGCAAGCTCATCTGAAAGTTCGCTCAGCTTCTTCTTAAGCTCCTGAGGTCTATTTTCTGCAAAATGACGCCATCCAGCTTGTAAAGCCGCACGAACTTGATCTGCACCAACAGTCTTGGAGACCGCTACCAACGAGATGTCTTGAGGGTCTCGCCCAGCTCGCTGCGCTGCATTGCAGATACGTTCAAGAATTTCTTCACGGCGGCGAACTGAAAACTGCTCATACGATTCTGTTGTAGTCATATTTGCTCGCCTCCTTCAGAGATATCAAGCGTATTTCTTGTCGCATCTGTTCAAACAGACATGTTGTTGTTACCCCATGGCTCCATTGGGCGACACGAGCGCTGCTATAGCACCATGACGTCCACAGGTACCCGCCTCTGCTCTATACGAATAGAACTTGTCGGTATGACTGGGTGTGGACAGGTTGGAAACAAGTATTTGATCTGAGGTAATCCCCTCGTCTTCAAGCGCAATACGAATAGCCTCCGCCAAGCAGAGATAGTTGCCTTGCGCATGCGTTCTTACGCGTGGACCAAACTCAGCAACAAATCTTCCAAGCAATTCTTTTGATACCTCATAGTCTTCAGCACCAATATGAGGACCCACATACGCAAGAACCTCTGATGGTTGAGAGGCAGTCTCAGAGAGCAGAACACGCGCTGCTTTTCCCGCAATTTTTGCCATAGTGCCACGCCACCCTGAATGAATCACTGCAAATCCATTCGGGGTGACCAAAATAACGGGAACACAGTCTGCAAAACACATGAGAACAGGTACGTCAGAAGCAACACAGACAACAGCATCGCATCCTTGCGCCACCTCATCCCGTACGCGTGCAAGCTCATGGCTCTCTGAACTGTGAATAACACAAACGTTATCTCCATGCACCTGGTTTGGAACAATAAGGTTATCCTCAAACTCAGACAAACCCATTGCCGTAAGAACACGCCTGCGGTTTTCTTCTACCGCACCAAGATCGTCTCCTACATGAGCTCCCAGATTAAGACTTGCGTATGGCACAGACGAAACGCCACCCATACGCTCTGAAAAGGCAAGCGAAACCCCGCAGGGACGACGCCAGTCGCCCAGCAGGGTTACACCTTCACAGGTTCTCTCTGTAAGCTCAGGAAACATCTTAGGAACGACTACGCCTGAGGAACTCAGGGATATCGAAGTCGTTATTTCCGCCGCCGAAGCCCGAATTGGAGCTCGAGCTTGAAGATGCGGGCTTAGAGCTTGTATGAGACGGCGCATGGGAAGTCATGTTAGAAGACGGACGCGATGGAGCTGCCTTCAGGCCTGCATCGAACGAAGTCTGTGCATTTGAAGTGTTAAATCCAGTGGCAATAACGGTTACGCGCACCTGATCGCCAAGCGACTCATCCACAACAGTACCGAAGATGATATTTGCATCCGGATCAACATTTGAAGCAACCAGATCAGCGGCGTCGTTGATCTCTTGGATACCCAGATCTTTATTGCCTGCGATGGAGAGCAGTACGCGTGTAGCACCATCGATGGAGCTCTCCAGCAGAGGACTGGAGATGGCCTCCTGTGCTGCATCAGCAGCACGGTTATCGCTTGAAGCAATACCAATACCCATCATGGCTGTACCGGCACCACGCATAACGGTGCACACATCGGCAAAGTCGAGGTTGATAAGGCCCGGAACCGTAATGAGATCGGTGATACCTTGAGTGCCCTGGCACAGCACGTCGTCTGCCATACGGAAGGCCTCGAGCATCGTGGTCTTCTTCTCAGAGATGGAAAGCAGGCGATCATTAGGAATAACAATGAGGGTATCCACCGCATCGGAAAGGGTACTAATGCCATCTGCAGCGGCATTGGCACGCTTACGACCCTCAAACGAGAAGGGCTTAGTAACAACCGCAACCGTAAGTGCACCAACGTCGTTCTTAGCGATGTCTGCTACAACAGGAGCAGCGCCGGTACCCGTACCGCCGCCCTCGCCAGCAGTAATGAAGACCATGTCTGCACCAGCAAGCGCCTGCTTGATATCGTCACGGCTTTCCTCGGCGGCTTGTGCACCCACCTCAGGATTGGCGCCAGCTCCAAGACCCTTGGTAATATCGGTACCAATGTGTACCTTGATGTCTGCGTCAGAGATGGCAAGAGCCTGTGCATCAGTGTTGATAGCCACAAACTCGACACCGCGGATGCCTTCTTCAATCATGCGGTTAACCGCGTTGGTGCCGCCACCGCCCACGCCGACGACCTTAATGACGGCGAGATAGTTGCTCGGGATGTCGGTGTCGTTCATGGTTCCTCCTTGCGTGGTTTTTGTCGCGTGTATCGCACTGTGTGACGACTTAGAACGCCTACGCGACGCTGTGCTACGTGCTTTGTGTGTCTTTGCTACCATGTCTCAACCCTCAAGCTCAAGTTAAACTCGATGTATTGGGTAAAGCGATTTATGTTGACACACTTATCGCTCAATTACCAGTAAAAATTGAAAAAAGTATGTTTTTGCAGGTAAATAATGCCATTTACAGCAGTTCAAACCCTGAAGTTTAAGGTTAGTCTTTCAAAATTCCTGCAGAAATATCCCTCAACCTTCTAGATCTTTCCTATAAAAAGCCTCTATCCCGCCGAGAGTGAGGGATCGATTTCTGCAGAAGATCCTCCGGAACTCTCATTGGTAGAGCTCTCGTTACTTGACTCATCCTCTTGTGAGGTGTCATCAGATTCATCTTCTGAATTTGTCTCAGAATTCGATGAGGTATTACTGCTGTCTTGGTTGGCAGTGGTCTCATCGTTATTGTCAGTAGTCTCTTCATCTTCGTTGAGTACGCGCGCTCCCGAACCAGCCACAACATTATCAGCAGAGATGGAACGATAGCTCGGACTTGATGGAACACGAACATTTATATAGGTAACCTGATTGGGATGTTCGGCAAGGATCTGCGTAATAATCCGCTCCTTGGCGTTGATATCAGTTGCATTGCCAAGAGAAACCTCAACACCGTTGGTGAGGGTGCAGGCAATAGCATCAACACTTGTGGCAGAGAAGCTCGAAATCTGAGAGCGGAAATCTTCCGAGAATCCATTGAGATACTCCAGAACAGCAAGGATGGTATCATCCGTTACCTCAGCCCCTGCCTGTGGAGAAACCGATGATGGAACATCGGTAATAAGCAAGCAACCCAACTCAGATGCACGCTCAAGCGCAACCTCTTCTGCAGAACGTTTGTCAGACGTATTGAGCTGAACAGGTTCTATCCAAACACCATCGGATCCCAAACACCAGGCCGCATCACCAGAGCCCATCAGAACAATGGCGCCCACTTCACGTTCGGTTACCACAATGCGTAAACGATCTGGGAACTCTCGAATTATTTTTACAGAACCAACCCACGGATTGCGCTGCACATTCGCCGTTATCTCGCCAGTATTGAGGTTGAGAAGCGTTGTTCCTTCCTCTACTTCGGCGAGACGAGCAATAGTTTCTGCATTTACATGTTCAGTTGAATCTGCATCAATTGCTGTAATGACAAACACAGGAAGCTGCGACAAAACGAGCAATGCAACCAATCCCACCACGGCAAGGGCAGCTACGCCAGCCGCAATGAGTGCGGGCATAGGAATGCCTGTTGAGGCGGACTTTCTGTTCTTGTCACGGTTGCCCAAAAAGCCTTTACCACCACCGGACCCACCGGGCGTGTTCAAACGTTTCTTTTTTTGAGAAGTGCCAAGCCCAGCTGTTCCCGATCTACGAGATGTCGCCCCTGAAGTGGACTGACGTAACCTCGCGCGGTCCTTATCTGAGGCTGTATTCCTACGTAAACGAGCCGAGGAATTTGACTTCTGGCTGAAGCTCAATGCCATAGTCTTCTTTCACCCTTTGGAACATCTGGCGCATCACTGCAAGCGCATCCTGAGCTGTAGCGCCACCATTATTGACAATAAAGTTTGCATGTATATCTGAGATTTGCGCACCGCCAACGAAATATCCCTTAAGGCCACATGATTCAAGCAGTTTTCCCACCGATTGTCCTGGTGGGTTGCGGAAGACCGATCCACAGCTCGGCTTTCCTGTAGGCTGTGTGCGATGACGCGCCTGCAATCTCCTGTTCATCTCTCGAGAAATACTCTCGCGATCAGACGGCGTAAGCGCCAGTGTGGCTTCCAGAATAATCTCGTTAGCAGGAATTGAAGTTTTGCGATACTCCCATGCAATCTCAGATGCATCGTAACGTACCAGACCATGACCGGGACGCAGCGTTACCACATCGCTCACTACGCTCCCGATCCATTCGTGTGCAGTTCCTGCATTCATTGAAACCGCTCCACCAACGCAGCCTGGTATGCCAACACAGCATTCAAGGCCTGCAAGGGAACGTTTGAGCACCTCTCCCACCAGGCGAGCGAGAACGACGCCAGCACCTGCGGTTACGATGCCATCTCCTGCATCAGAACTAATGCGTGAAAAATCACGACCAAGGGTTATAACGCATCCGTTATAACCCTGATCGCTCACCAATACATTGGAGCCTTTACCAAGAATGACCCATTCCACACCCTCACGACTTAACACATCAATTGTCCGCGTAAGAGCTGTCGTTGTATTCGCGCGGACATAGAGTGCGGCAGGACCACCGATACGCCATGAGGTATGACGACTCATGCGCTCTTCTCTGAGCACCTCTCCATCAATTGCGCCTGAGAGCGCAACATAGGCATTAAACAGGCTCACCGAGCCGCTTCCTCCTTCTCAAGACGCTCACGAAGCGCATCAATAATCTGTGGTCCAATAGCAGTAACATCACCTGCACCCTGCGTAATGAGCAGATCGCCAGGCTGTAACTCGTCACAAAGTGCATCGATGAGCTCATGGCGATTGGGAATGTAGCGAACAGAAGACACCTTTCCTCGCTGGGCTACAGCGCTCGCTACCGTCCTACCAGAGACACCCGGAATCGGCATTTCCCCTGCTGAGAAAACATCCATAACAAAAAGAATGTCAGCATCGTCAAAAGCGGTGCCAAATTCTTGTGCAAGCATTTGTGTACGAGAATAACGGTGGGGCTGGAAACACTCAACCACACGCGAGAAGTCCAATTGAGCTGCTGCTTTTAGTGTGGCAGCTATCTCGGTAGGATGATGACCATAGTCATCTACCACCGTAATACCTGCAATATCTCCAACATGCGTAAAGCGTCGATGTGCACCACGAAACGCTGAAAGAGCCTGAGCAGCTTGCTTAACATCAAACTCAAGTATGTCTGCCACTGCAAGGGCAGCTGTTGCGTTCACCAGATTATGAACGCCAGGATTTGCTGAAAGCACAACCTCAACCGAGGCACCCGATGGTGTTGTAACCGTGCAGCTGGTACGAAGCCCTGGACCAGCCGATGCGGGAGCACAGACATAATCACAGGCAGAAGAGATGCCATAGGTCACGAAACGAGCGCCACATCTCTGCGCTACGTTCAGTGCGCGTTCATCATCGCCGCAGACAACCACACAGCCCTTATCGCCAACAAGTGCCATGAACTTCTCAAAAGCACGCTCAACATTTTCGATTGAGCCATAGTGATCGAGATGGTCGGCCTCTACATTAGTTACGACTGCAATTGAAGGCGTGAGATACAAAAATGATCCGTCTGATTCATCCGCCTCACAGACAAAATAGCCACCTTTGCCATCCCGCCCATTGGTGGCATATTCCTCAACAATGCCACCAATCAAAAATGAGGGGTCGGCACCAAGATGATCAAGCATTGAAGCAATCATGGAAGAGGTAGTGGTTTTACCGTGTGTGCCGGCAACGGCAACCTCACTAAATCCAGATCCCAACGCTGCTAGCATCTTTGCACGAGGCCATACCTCAATACCAAGCTCGCGTGCCCTAATAACCTCAGGATTGGTTTCGGGAATAGCCGAAGAGGTTACTACCACGTCAGGGTTTGTTTCATCGATTGTGGCTGCATCGTGGCCAATGTGTACATCAACACCAGCTTCTTCGAGCTCACGCACATAGCGAGATGCCTTCAAATCAGAACCGGTAACGGTGCATCCGCGCTCATGTAGAACAAGCGCGATACCGCTCATACCAGCTCCACCTATACCAATGAAGTGAGCACTGTCAAAAGGAAGTGCAGCTTTAGCCTCAGCCATAGGTGAGACTCCCTTCGATGTTTGTCATGAGATGCCAAATTTTGGCCGTGATATATCACTTTATCGCATCAGTATTGGATGGAGTGTCTGGAACCACACTCTCCACTTGGTCTGCGAGAGCTTCTGCAGCTCTATCTTGTGCAAGACTACGAGCCGCCTCACGCATCTCCTCTCTCGCCTGAGGACTGTCGAGAAGCTCAAGAAGCTCTGACGAAAACACCGGAGAATCAAGTTCATCATCTGGCACGAGACGCGCAGCTCCACAATCCACTAGATAGTGAGCATTTGTGGTTTGATGATCCGCGGTTGCAAAGGGATACGGCACCAGAATGGAAGGAACCGCAAGTGCAGCAATCTCTGCCACCGAAGAAGCGCCGGCGCGTGAAACCACCAAATCTGCTGCAGCAAGCATAGCTCCCATATCAGAGATGTAGGGAACCACGTTCCACCGATGCTGCTCCTCATCAGAGAGTTGAAGCTCGCTCAGTGCCTCATCATATCCATCCGCTCCAGTGGAATGGATAACATGCACATCCGGACGAGAAAGAATGTCCGCTTTCAGCGAAGCGAGAGCTTTATTGAGATGCGCTGCTCCCAAGCTTCCGCCAAATACCAGCAAGAGACGTTCCTCATCGCTTATGCCCAACTGCTCACGTGCAGCCCCACGCTCGGCAGAAATCACGCTCGAGCGCACGGGATTGCCCGTTACCACCAACGATGCTCCCTGAGAAACAAGCGGCTTAAAAACATCAAGCGCATGAGGAAAGGCGACGCAGATAGTATTTGCTATGCGTGCTGAAACTTTGTTAGCCAAACCGGGTGCAGAGTTTTGCTCGTGAATAACACAAGGGACCCGATGGGCGTGACACCACTCGATAAGCGGCAGCTCCACGTAAGCACCGAAACCTACAGCAACATCAGGTAAACCCACTTGAGCAAAGCGGCGTCCAAGTGTTCGGCGAGCAGCAGCAATACGCACAAGGGAGGACACCAATGTCCAAGGCCTTGAGCGGTCAAACCCCGTAACCGTTATTGGTACAAAATCGAAACCCGCTTCCGGAACAAGACGCGCCTCAAGACGTGTAGGTTGCCCATAAAACGTTACATGATGTCCGCGATTGCGGAGCTCCTCGGCAAGCGCAAGGGCGGGATTAACATGTCCGGCAGTACCACCGGCTGCGATAGCAATTTCTAGCGAGTGAGAAGACAAGATCTGCTACCTCCTACCTATCAAACCGAGAAGATCTGTTGTTGGAACTGTTACGCGATGACCTTGAAGGCCTCAATCTATCGTAGGCACCGCGTCCAAGATCTATGCGATTGCGACTCGTATTCCCTCCTGACACGAGCGTTAAGCCTCGTGGTCGCATGCTCGGTACGCCACCTTGATTCTGAGAAGTGCTTGGCGATGTTGGCGCTACACCAAGTTGACTTCTCCTCCGATCATGCACGGTTTCAGGAAGATTACTCGCCCGGGATACCGATATTATGAAGCCCACGAGCATCAAACAACTCATTATTGAAGATCCACCATATGAGATAAACGGCAAAGGTTTGCCTGTCATAGGAGTAATGCCCAATATGCCGCAGACATTTACCAAAAATTGGAAGCCAATGAGCGTTGTGCACCCCGCAGCAATAAGACGCCCCGACAGATCGGATGCATAGCGTGCAATGCGCATGCCCGCCCAGATAAACAGCGCAAACAATCCAACAACAGCGAGGGTTCCCACGAGTCCACATTCCTCACCAATAACTGCAAAAATAAAATCATTGTGAGCCTCGGGCAGATAGGAATATTTCTGACGAGAAAGGCCTATGCCCACGCCAAAGAGTCCTCCATTTCCAAAGGCGTAGAGACCCTGATTGAGCTGGTAGCCCGCACCATAAGGGTCGGCCTGTGGATTGAGCGCGGTGAGCACACGGCTTCGTGAATAATCATCGCCCAAAATGAGGACGAGCAAAAATGCGCCGCCAAGGCCAAGAACGAGCATGATATACCGCAGAGGCACGCCTGCAAGATAGGCCATCACAAGGAGCGTAACAACCAAAATAATGGTTGTGCCCTTATCGGGCTGTATCAAGATGAGGCCGAGCGGAAGCACCACACCAAATGCCAAATAAAGAAGCATCTTTGAAGAGGAGTAATCATGCTCTTCAAAGAAATGCTGAGCGATATTGGCCGCTGCAAGCACTACAACGATCTTTGAAAACTCAGAAGGCTGAATGCTTATGCCAGCTATTTCTATCCACCGAACAGCTCCTTTGGTAGCAACACCTGTAGCTGCAGTAAAGAGCAGAAGCGCTATTGCAATCGCCCAGATAACGAGCAGCAAATGCTGACTCCAGAGGTGGTAATCGGTTTTAGCCAAAATAATCGCAGCCACAACACCAACAGCCGTGGTCAATACTTGGCGTTTAAAGTAGTAGGCAGCATCTCCGGTGCTTGTAAGCGCCTCTACGGAGCTTGCTGAATACACCATGAGAAGACCAAAGGCCACCAACAGCACGGTGGCAACAATGAGCATGATGCGCGGCTGCATAAAGCGAGCAGGTACTACATGTTCGCGAGAGCGGCCTGTTGTAGATCTACCACCAATGGCCATTTATTTGCTCTCCTTATCAGCAAGATCCTGCGCAACCAAAGCCTTAAAACGCTCACCGCGCTCCTCAAAACAAGAAAACTCATCAAATGACGAGCACGCTGGAGAAAGCAGCACCGTTTCGCCTGCATTAGCAAGAGAGCGTGCAAGCTCATAGGCATCCTGCATATGAGCAGCTTCATACACTTCAAGATTTCCGTGCTCACAAGCGTTTTCCTCTCGAAAAGCCTGAGCTATACGAGAGCCCGCTTCACCATAGCAAACAGCCACACGACAGGTTGCAACCACATCGCGAGCAAGAGATGCTAGCTCGGTTCCTTTATCATGTCCGCCTGCAAGCAATACGATTGTGCCTGGAGCAAAAGCAGTAAGGGCCTTAGATGTTGCATCCACATTGGTGGCTTTTGAATCATTGACGTAGCGTACGCCATCAAGTTCACCACAAGGCTCGATACGATGCTCAAGTGGTTGAAATGCACAAAGACCCGACCGAACATCCTGAGGAGTAACACCTGCTTCCAAAGCAAGCGCTGCAGCAGCAAGTGCATTTTGATAGTTATGAACGCCTGCAATAGCAAGCTGGTTGGCGCTCACCAGCTTATGTGTGTCGCCATCGAGACGAACTACTAACATCTCACCGTCTAAATAGGCAGCACAGCTTCCACCAGGATCACCAGTCACATCCAGCGTGCATACACGCACACCACGCTCGTTAAGGCTGTTTGCTATGGAGCGACAGTACTCATCAGAATTGGAGATAACTGCCAAATCGCCGGCGTTCATATTTTGGAAGATACGTGCCTTTGCCGCGGCATAGTTGTCCATGGTCTTGTGCCACGCCAAATGGTCGGGCGTAATATTGAGAAGACAGGCAGCAACAGGATGGAATGCCTGCGTTGTTGCAAGCTGATAGCTGGAAAGCTCGGCAACAAGCCACTCGCCCGCTTGACGCTCTTCCACCTCAGTTATGGCTAGTTTGCCGATATTGCCCACAGCTTCTGCCACAAAACCACCAGCGCGCAACAGGTCGCGCACAAGCGTCGTAGTCGTGGTTTTACCGTTGGTACCTGTAATAGCAAGCCATCTAGAAGGGCTTTCCCGCCAGGCGAATTCTGGCTCAGAAATAACTTCTTTCGAACAAGCTTTGGCAGCAAGAAAGAACGGAGAAAACTCCGAGATGCCAGGTGAGGCTACCGTAAGGTCATAAGAGCCTTCAACTGCCTCGGTGCCCAAAACAACAGTACAACCCATCTCTTGAAGAGCACGCGTCTCATCATTTGCTTGAGAAGTTTTCCCACCAAAAACTGTCACACTGGAAATACGCGTACCCAAACGCTTGGCAAGATACCTTGCCACCGCTTGTCCGGTTGATCCCAGTCCTAACACACACGTATTTCCGAGTGCAGTAACCCTACTCGTGGCAGAACTATCTTGAAACTCCATAGGTCTTCCCTATCCAAGTTGGAAATAAAGTGCAAATCCAATCATGGCAAACGCCGCAGCAACAATCCAAAAACGAGTTACCACCTTAGTCTCGCTCCAACCGAGCTTCTCAAAATGGTGATGAATTGGCGCCATGAGAAAAACGCGTTTGCCCGTAAGCTTAAAACTTGCAACTTGGATAATGACTGAAAGAGCTTCAACAATAAACAGGCCACCCATAATGAGTGAGATCACTTCAGTTTTTGTAAGCACTGCTAAGGCAGCAAAAGCAGCACCAAGTGCAAGCGATCCCGTATCTCCCATAAAAATGGTAGCGGGAAAGCAGTTATACCAGAGGTATCCAACGAGCGAACCTGCTATTGAAGCTGCAAATACTGCAAGGTTTATCTCGTCATAGCGGAATGCAACCATAGCCATAGCAAGCATAACTACGAGCGTACAACCACCCGACAAACCATCGAGGCCGTCGGTCAGATTCACCGCGTTGGACATACCTGCCATGAGCAGGAAAACGAAGATGAGATAAACCCAAGGAATAGTCAACTGCCCGTCGCCGATAGAAATAGTGGTGCTCAGAAAACCAAGGTCAACAGAGAAGCCACCTGGAAAGAGAATCACAGGAGCAATTCCGCAGACATTAACTGCTGCAAGACAAAAGATAACAGCTATAAGAATGAGGCCGATCATCTTTTGCGAAGGTGTGAGGCCGAGTGAACGTCTATGCGCCACGCTCTCAATGTCATCGAGCAGACCGAGCAAAGCTGTTGCAATTGTAGCTAGTACACAAAGAATCAGATCTGGTGTCCAGCGCGCCATAATAAAGCAAGTGAGCACCATAGATAGCAGAATAACTACGCCACCCATGGTAGGCGTGCCTTGTTTTACGAGGTGTCCCTGAGGACCATCAGCTCGAATCTGCTGACCGACGCCCTCACGCCGCATCAAGCGAATAAAAAGCGGCATGAGCACAAGCGAAATGACGGCCGCAATGCCAATGGAAAGAAATACTTGATAGGTAGGGTAATCGGGATTACCGAGCATATGAGGAGAGCACCTCCTTGACAAAGGCGTCCAAACCGGCTGCGCGCGAAGCTTTCGCAAGTACCAAATCCTCAGGACAAAGTACTTGACCCAGCACCTGAGCAGCAGCCTCTGCGGATGCAAATGTCTCTATCGAATCTGTTGACATTCCCATGGTAATAGCACCTTCACGCATGGATGCGGCATCCTTGTCGCCAATCAAACAAAGCATATCAAGTGGCTTTGCAGCAGCATAGGCACCAACCAATGCATGAAGTTCTTGGGCATTATCGCCAAGCTCGCCAATCTCACCCAATACTGCAATACGCCGTCCAGAACACGGAAGTGAACACAATACATCGAGCGCAGCAGCCATGGATGAGGGGCTTGCATTGTAGGTATCATCAATAATTCGAGGGGCACCATCACTACCCCCTCGTACTTCAAGGCGCATGTGGGTGGGAGGCATAGCTTCTACTGCCTTACATGCTGCCTCACGATCCACACCCAACCGCCATGCAACCGTCAAGGCAAGCAAAAGATCGGGAACAAGGCGTTTTCCAGGAACAGGAAGGCGTGTGTGACGAGACCATCCATCGGGATAGCTCACCACACATGAAGCATGTCCCTCTTCGTCAATTTCAATCTCAGAGGCACGCACTGCGTCCTTATCGCTTGTTCCCACATAGGTAACGGCCACGCCGGCAGGCTCTGCAAAATCGTGAGCAATAAAGTCGCAGAAGTCATCTTCACCTACGAGTATGAGCTCGCGTGCTACTTGTTCTCCTTCGGGCAAAGTGGCGTCACACATACCCGAAACAATCTCTGCTTTTGCTCGCGCAATATTTTCACGAGAACCGAGAAGCCCAATGTGACTCGTTCCAACATTGGTAATAACAGCGAGGGTGGGTTTAGCCATTGCAGCAAGCGCTTCTATCTCGCCCGGATGGTTCATACCCATTTCGAGAACAACAACTTCAGTTTCTTCTGGTGCTGCGAGAAGCGTGAGTGGCGCTCCAATAAGATTGTTGAAATTCCCCACAGTGGCATGGACGCAGTATCGAGGGGAAAGAGCACAGGCAAGCATATCTTTTGTTGTGGTTTTGCCCACCGACCCCGTAACACCAACTACTATCCAATTGGGGTGAGCTTGACGCCATGCGCCTGCAAGGCGTAGGAGAAACGCTTCACCATTGTCTTCGCTTGCGCGCAAGACAGCGCAGTTTTTCTCAGCACAAATTGCAAGGAGTTCCTCGGTTGGGTCAGCCGTAATAACAACACAAGCCGCACCCGCCTGAGCAGCGCGCGGAGCATACGTATTACCATCCACCCGCTCGCCTGGAAAGGCAACAAAGAGCATCCCCGGCTCAACGTTACGTGAGTCTATACACACACCTGAACAAACTCTTGTACCAGAACCAGCAATAAGCTGAGCGTCAGTCGCACAAACCACTTGAGAAACTGTCATTTCAACCATGTGTTGCGACCCTCCTCTTTGAGCTATTACGACGTAGGCTGCACACCTGTGTCGGTGAGGGCCTCTGACATAATAGCCGAGAAAACGTGTGCTGCAGAAGAAGATGCAAGATATGCAGTTCCATTTAATCCTACATAAACCATAACATTCGGATCATCTGCATTTGCAAAACCAATGAGGGAGCTTACGTAGTAGAAATCCTCGTAGCCGTTTTCTCCAGCTTGTTCTCCAGTACCGGTCTTACCAGCAACATCATAACCCTCAACCTGAGCAGCCACACCAGTGCCCTCATTTACAACAACGCGCATCATATCGACAACCTCATCGGAGGTTTCCGAGGAAACGACACGGGTATCCCCCTCACTCCAATCAACAGTCTCGCCATTTTTTGAGATGAGAAAATGTGGGGTTGTCATAACACCATCGTTTGCAATTGCTGCCATAGCACGAATGACTTGAATCATTGGTATGGCCACACCTTGTCCAAACGACATAGTTCCCTGTGTGGTTGATGAATAGTCATCAAGGCTTGTTACGATGCCTGTTTGTTCGCCAGGAAAATCTATACCGGTAGTCGAGCCAATGCCAAATTTAGTCATACCTTCAGCAAATTGCTCTGCTGTCAATGTTCTTCCAACCAAAATCATGCCGGTGTTTGAAGAGCGCCGCAAGATTTCCGTGCAATCCATATCCATGGTGTAATCGCGCTCATCATCATCGCCCACCAGATCGTCGCCAACCTGTATCTTTGGTGGTACCGTAAAGGTACTTGTAGGAGTAATTGTTCCTGCATCAAGTCCTATGGCCATAACGATCGGTTTCATAATTGAGCCGGGCTCATACGAATTCGTAACCAGCTTGAGCTGCATGGCTTCATTGGTAATCGTTGACTGGTCGGTCGGATCAAGCAATGGAGTTGAGCAAGCAGCAAGCACTTCTCCTGTTTGCGGGTTCATAACCAAAGCAGAGCCGGAATCAGATTTGTACTCTTCCACACCTTCTTGAATTTGCTCTTCAACAACCTGTTGAATATTCACATCTATCGATAGGACAACATCTTGCCCATCAATGGCGTCTTCCACTTCATAGGCACCGCCAGCAACAGGAGTGCCATCGGCACCTCGCTCAACATACATTTGTCCATCAGTTCCGGATAGCACATCGTCATAAGTCAGTTCTATGCCTGACAGACCATGGCCATCGTCACCTACAAAACCAAGGATCTGGCCACCTACATTGCCGTAGGGATATACGCGCTTGGTGTCGTTTTCATAGTAGATCCCAGTCAGGTCAGCATCTTCTAAGTCCTGCTTGAGCTTATCAGCCTGATCGGTATCAACTTTCTTCTTGATATAGGCATACTGAGAATCGCCTGAAAGTGCCTCGGTAAAGTCGCTTGCACGACCACCAAGATCTTGCGCAAGAATACGAGCTGTCGCCTCAACATCGCTCACCTCTTGCGGATTACAAACTACTGTTTTGCAATCAACCGTAGTTGCCAGCACATTGCCATTGCGATCATAAATAGTGCCGCGTTTTGCCGTAATAGCAACCGCACCCGATCGCGCCGACTCCATCTTGTTTACTAAATCGCCTGCCTCAATAACTTGCAGATCGATAAGACGAATGCCAACCACTACAAGTGCAAAAAAGAGCATCGCCATAATGACGACAGGACCCTTTGATGGACCAGGGCCTGCAGCTGGTCTCACTTCACCACGAGAAGTAACCCGTGGAGACTCATCGTAGGAGGAACCACGGGTTGATCGTGTTGTTCTATATGAACGAGAATTATTTGTAGCGCGATTACGCCCTCCGCGAGGAGTGGGGCGCTGGTCTTGCCTAGACATACTGTTTCCTACTGCTGAGTAGAAGAAGTTGCCCCATCCGCCGTAGATGTCGAAGAGGATGCAGCCTGATCTTCAAGCGTAATCTTTTCTGTCTCTGTAGGAGCCACCATGCCGTAGTTTTGTGTAGCGATCCTATCGATACGTGTTGAACTTGAAAGCGTCGATGCGCTTATCTGAAGATCGCTTTTTGTTGCCTGTGCAGAAGCAATTTGTGTGCGAAGGTCTTCGTTGGCAGTAAGGCTACTTACTGTCGCCGAATAGAGTGCTACACGGGCTAATCCCAAAACTATGAAGATGGCAACTGCGATGAGCACCACGCGAACACGGAGCAAAAACTCAGGGGAAACCCCTTCACGGACCCTAGCATCAAGTCCCGCGCCCTCGACTACCTCGAAAGACGGTCGAAGTGGCATACGCTCTACAGTATGTTGTGACCGCCTCCTCTCGGCGGTCTCGAGACGCTGAGCCTCGGAGCCTTGGTATCTCATGATCTCCCCTTCGTGCAAGTCGCTTAACAAGCAACTCCGGCCGGTCACCTAAGACCGAGTGGTGCGAAATAGTGCGATGGTTGTGCGTTTAAGCTTCGTCGTAGTACGGTAGTGGTGCATTTCCCTTTATGCACGAGGTCCTGAGACCTTGGTGCCTGTTTGAGCAAAGACCTTTGTCGTTAAACCTCGCATCTTATGGCGACACGGGTCTTTGCGCTTCGCGCTCGTGGGTTTGAGCGCACCTCCTCGTCAGATGCAACGAGGGGCTTTTTTGTCTTCACGCGAAGTGCCGGCACATTTCCACACACGCACACCGGAAAATCTGGTGGGCAAGTGCAGCCGCGAGAGAGCTCGGAGAAGACGTGTTTGACGATGCGATCCTCCAGCGAGTGGTAGCTAATAACACAGATCCTCCCGCCAGGGTTAAGCCAGCGCACTGCCGCGCGCAAACCACGTTCGAGCACCTCAAGCTCATGGTTCACCTCAATACGCAAGGCTTGGAAGGTCTTGCGTGCTGGATGATGACCGTGACGCCTATCAGCTGCAGGAATGGCTGCTTTAACCACGTCAACCAATTCAAATGTGGTTTGGATTGGTTGTTTTGCTCGACGGCGTACAATTTCTCGTGCTATACGAGATGCATGCCGCTCATCGCCGTAGGTTCGCAGAATCCGGATGAGGTCGGTTTCGTTATAGGTGTTAATGACCTCAGCTGCGGTTGTGGTACATACATCCGGAGACATGCGCATATCGAGCGGAGCGTCCTCGTTATATGAGAAGCCCCTTTCGGCAATGTCGAGCTGTGGCGAAGAAACACCGAGGTCAAATAAGAAACAATCGACCCCGTCTATCTCTGCCTCAACGAGAAGATCGTCGAGTTCGCCAAAATTTCCTTTAAGGAAGAGATGGTTCCCATCTGGAACCTCGCGCTCAAAACGCTCGGTTGCTGCGGTAAGAGCCATATCGTCCTGATCGATGCCAATAGAGAGACCATCTGGCGCTATACGCTGAGCGAGAGCGACCGTATGGCCAGCTCCCCCTAACGTGCAATCACAGACGATGTCTCCTTTGTGAGGGTCCAATGCGTTCAGAACCTCTTGAAGCATCACGGGTACGTGCCGGTATTCCTCTGTCAAGACGCTTCCCCCTTTTTATTTTTCGTAGAGCAAAGACTCAAAGTCATCATCAAAGGCTTCCTGAGCTTTATTCCATTTCTCAGCATTCCAAACCTCGAAATGGTCATAAGCGCCAATCACCACAACGTCACCTTCGAGTCCAAGCTTCTGACGCCTTCCAGGCCGAGCGTTATCGATTTTGCCAAGCGCAACTCGCCCGGCCGAATCGATATCAACCTCAACGGAATTGGCGGTTATGCCAACTCGAAGACGTTTATCAGCCTGGTTGCGGGGATTAAAACCCTGACCGTCCCGCTCAAAGAGCGATTCGATCCAGGAATTAAACCCCTCAGGGGTAAAGCCATTCACGCAATCACCGTAGGGAACAAGTACGATCTTCTTGTCCATCTGTTTTCTAAACGAGGCGGGAAGCGTTACACGCGCTTTGGCATCTACCGTCATCGGAAAGGTGCCCAGCAACATGTTGTCCCCTCCTTCCCCGAACGAATACAGGTGTCCTCTGGTGAGGCGTGGGACTACTATACGTCAAATGCCACACTTTGCCCCACCAGAAAACACAATCCGACATTTTTTGTCCCTTCAATGGTTTAGGATCTTTCAATCTGTTGGCAACCCCCACCAGATATTGGGGTTGTCACCGTCTCTAGACACTAGAGCGGAACAAACCCTCAACTTCCGGTGAACATAATTGTGTCGGTGTGGTGAATCCCCTGGTCAGGCATGGTGAGAGGAGAAGTTATTCATCCATGGAATAGTATTTCACCAGGTAAATGCCGGTAAGTAAGACCATACGCAATCATTTACGTATGGCATGAAATGTTGCTAAGCCTCAATGTTTAAGTGATGGTGAGCTAAGAGTTAGAGCTTTTCTTCGTGAGCGCGTGGATGCGCGCAGAGGTATGTCATACGAATGTGTGTTCTATCAACATGGGTGTAAAGCTGTGTGGTAGAGACACTTGCATGGCCAAGCAGCTCTTGCACAACACGCAAATCAGCACCACCCTCTAAGAGGTGAGTCGCAAAACTATGTCTCAACGTATGAGGATGGAGACCTTCGAGTCCGACTAACCGCCCGCGCTTTGCAACAATCATATGCACTGCTTGGCGGGTTATACGCCCACCGCGCGCATTGAGAAAAACTGCTCCGCCCGAGCGTTGTGAAGCAAGCACGCCACGTGCATTGTCTAAATACTCTGTAAGAGCGCCCTTGGCAGTCCCAACAAGAGGTACTAAACGCTCTTTTGAGCCCTTGCCAAAAACACGAACAATTTCATCGGCAAGTGAAACCGATACAAGATCAAGTCCGCAGAGCTCTGAAACACGTAGACCACAGCCATACAAAACCTCAAGAATGGCACGATCACGCATATCGGTAGATCTTGTGCCAAACGGTTGATCCAAAAGGCGCATGGCGTCTTCGGGAGAAATAACATCTGGAAGTGTTTCTGGAGCTTTAGGGAGTGGAAGCTCTGCCGTAGGAAAGTTCTTAGTAATTTGTTCTGCCACCATAAAACGATGAAACCCTTTAATTGCAGACAGGGCTCGTTCCACAGAAGATGGCGCAAGGCCCACATCACGCAATGCTGCGATGTGGGCCTCAACGATGTTTCTAGTTACGTCATCTGGATTATGAATGTCCTGCTCAGCAAGGTAGGTAATATACCGTGTGAGATCGCGTCCGTATGATTCGATCGTGTTCAAAGAACTGCCCCGCTCAACCGTGAGATAGCTGAGATATTCCTCACGCGCACGAGCAAGATCCATACGGCAGCAAACCTTCTTATACGACGACAACCAAAGAGATTCGTTATCTAGTTTATTCAGTTTCACCCGTATGTGCATAGGCAGTCACATCATGGCGATCAATGCCCTCATGGTGCGCAATGGCCGCGCGGACAAACTCGCGGAAGAGCGGAGCTGGACGATCGGGACGGCTCTTAAACTCAGGATGCGCCTGGCTTGCCACAAACCAAGGATGCACCTCTTCGGGCAGCTCAATCATCTCAACAAGACGCTCGTCTGGAGACAGGCCAGAAATCCTCAAGCCTGCCTCAATCAAGCGATCACGATACGCATTGTTTACCTCAAAGCGATGACGATGGCGCTCGTAGACCAAGCTCTCGTTATATGCCTCAGCTGCCAGAGTATCTGGAATAACCTTACAAGGATAAGCACCGAGTCGCATGGTGCCGCCCTTGTCGGTTATCTCTTCCTGATCGGGCATGAGGTCGATGACAGGATAGGGGCAATCCGGATCAAATTCTGCCGAGCTTGCCTCTTCAAGCCCACAGACATTGCGTGCGAATTCGCATACTGCCACCTGCAAGCCGAGACATACGCCCAGATAAGGAATTTTGAGCGTGCGAGCTCTGTGAACTGCACAGACTTTGCCCTCTATACCGCGCAAACCAAAGCCGCCGGGCACCAAGATGCCATCTGCGCCCCCAAGCACCTCTTCGACATTGCTGTCGTTAAGAGCCTCGCCATCAACAAGTTCAATGTCAACATGACGGCCAAAGGCCACTCCAGAGTGATGCAGGGCCTCAATAACGGAAAGGTAAGCATCGGGAAGCTGCGTATACTTGCCCACTACATAAATTTTGGTAGTGTCTTCGCTCTTGTTTGCCTCATGCATGGCACTGGTGAAAGCATGCCAACGCTCCATATGGCTTTCATGCGGATCCATGCCCAAGCGCTCGCACACTTTGAGATCGAAGCCCTGATCAGCCAAATGTGCCGGCACGTCATAAATCGACGGCAGGTCTGAGTTCTCAAAAACACAGTCCTCATCCACATCGCAAAAACTTGCAATCTTGGCACGAATGTCAGCATCGACCTCATGATCAGAACGACAAACAATAAAATCTGGCTGAATACCCATAGAACGCAACTCGCGAACAGAGTGCTGGGTAGGCTTGGTCTTCACCTCATGGGCGGCGGCAATATAAGGAACTAAGCTCACATGGATAAGGCAGCAGTCGCGTGCGCCCTTCTCCTTACGAAATTGACGAATTGCCTCGACAAACGCTTGGCCCTCAATATCGCCAATCGTGCCACCGAGCTCGGTGATAACAACATCGGCACCCGTCTGTTCCTCAATACGACGAAAACGCTCTTTAATGGCATTGGTAACATGAGGAATTACCTGTACCGTTCCGCCAAGAAAATCTCCGGCACGCTCACGATTGATCAGCGATTGATAAATAGCACCGGTCGTAAAGTTGGAAGAACGCGTAAGGTTTTCATCGATAAAGCGCTCATAATGACCCAGGTCAAGGTCAGTCTCTTTGCCGTCTTCGGTGACAAAAACCTCGCCATGTTGAAACGGGCTCATGGTGCCTGGATCGACATTGAGATAGGGATCGGCCTTTTGCATCATGACCTTATAGCCACGCGACTTAAGCAAACGTCCAAGAGATGCCGCGGTAATACCTTTGCCCAAAGAAGATACAACGCCGCCGGTTACAAAGATATGTTTTGTCATGAAAGACCTTCCCGTAGATAGAACCAACCACTTCCACGGGTCTTCATGATAGCGCGCACAAACACCGTCAGCCGCGTCAATTGCCGATAGTCTTTAGCATGTAACAATACCCACATTTTTATTCCACTGCATGTCCTCGAACTCATGGAGCTTTACAAGCATTCCTTTTACAATAGCCCGCTTATACCATGGCAGGCTTAAAATAAGTCCTTCTCGATGGTTTCTGTCAGCTACACTATCGGTTGTTATACATACAGGTAAAACCTCTTCGTGAAAGGATTTAGAGCATGCGCACGGGCTTTGATAACGAGAAATACATTTCCTTACAAACTGCCCGCATTAAGGAACGCATTGCTCAGTTTGGTGGCAAACTCTACCTCGAGTTTGGTGGCAAATTATTCGACGATTACCATGCAAGTCGAGTGCTTCCGGGCTTTGAGCCCGATACGAAATTTCGCATGCTCTCTGCTCTTGCAAACGACATGGAAATACTCATTGCAGTAAGCGCCGAAGATATTGAGCGTGGAAAAGTCCGCGGTGACTTGGGTATCACGTACGACGAAGAGGCGCTGCGCCTTGCAGATATTTTCCGTTCCAAAGGTCTTCTTGTCCGCTCAGTCGTACTTACACGATATGCTTCTCAGCCTGCTGCCGACGTTTTTCGTCGCCGCCTTCGTGAGCTTGGTGTACCGTGCTGTTTGCACTACCCTATCGACGGCTATCCACACAACATTGATTTAATCGTTTCAGAAAATGGCTATGGCAAAAATGAGTTTGTCAAAACCGAACGCCCGCTTGTAGTAGTAACAGCCCCAGGCCCCGGGTCGGGAAAACTTGCCACATGCCTTTCTCAGCTCTATCACGAGAATCGCCATGGTGTAGCCGCAGGATACGCAAAATTTGAAACATTCCCCATTTGGAATTTGCCACTCAATCATCCCGTCAATATTGCCTATGAAGCAGCGACGGTAGATTTGGACGACTCCAACATTATCGATCCGTTCCATCTTGAAGCACATGGTCAAACGACGGTGAATTATAACCGCGATGTGGCTGCATTTCCGGTCCTTAAAGCCATGATGGAACGCATTATGGGTGAAAGCCCTTATCAAAGCCCTACTGATATGGGCGTCAATATGGCTGGCATGGCCATTATCGATGATGAGGCATGTTGTCAGGCGGCCAAAATGGAGATCGTGCGTCGCTATTTCCAAGCTGCTGAGCAGTTCAAACGCACTGGTATGGGAAAAGAACAAGTGGATCGCTTGCTCAATCTCATGAAAAAAGCCGGCATCAATGAAGACTTCTCCCCTGCACGTTCCGCAGCACTTCTTAAAGAGGAAACCACCGGTTTGCCCGCTGGCGCCATGATGCTTTCTGACGGCACCATCGTAACCGGCAAAACTTCCACTCGCCTTGGCGCTGCAAGCTCTCTTCTCATGAATGCCCTGAAAGCGGCCACTGGTGTAGATATGGAGCTCGAGGTTATTACTGATGAAGCCATTGAGCCTATTCAGCGGCTCAAGACCAAGAGTCTTGGTTCACGCAATCCTCGCCTGCATCCTGATGAGACACTCATCGCCCTTTCTATCAGCTCTGCCACCAGTGAGCTGGCAGCAAAGGTACTAGGAGGCCTCAAGATGCTCCGCGGCTGCGATGCATTTTTCTCCGTCATCGTTTCTGCTCGTGATGAGGAAACCTATCGCCGCCTTGGCATAAATATATGCTGCGAACCGAAGTATGAAAAAGGCTGGCACATCAGGAATTAGCCGAGGGGCCGCCGACCCACTCACTCATCTGATTGTTGGGCTTGTTCAAGCATCTGTCGTGCAAGATCTTGTGATGAAGAAGATATCTCTCCGGAAAGCATTCGAGCTATTTCCTTCACGCGATCTTCCCCAGCAAGCTCAACAATCTCCGTTTCAGGAATACCCAGCGCGTCCGTATGTTTACGCACCAAATAGTGGCGCGTACCCATTACAGCCACCTGAGCCAAGTGGGTAACCACAATCACCTGATGCGTTTTGGCAAGATCTGCAAGCACGAGTGCCAAAGCCCGCGCTGTTGCTCCGCCAACGCCAGCATCAACTTCATCAAAGACAAGGGTGTCAACGCCATCGGCGTTACCGAGCGCCACCTTACATGCCAGCATGACACGGCTCACCTCACCGCCTGATGCTATTTTTCGCAAGGGTCGTGCGCTCATGCCTTCGGCGGGGCGGTAGAGCATCTCAACTTTGCTTGCTCCAGCAGGTCCCCACTGATCGCGCGGTAAAGATTCAATATCGATGCTTATTTCTGCAGTTCCCATTTCAAGGCGATGCATCTGATCACACACTTTTTGCGCAAGGCGCGGTGCAGCCTTTTGCCGTACTTCATCAAGATGCTGAGCAGCTGCCTTCAGGTGTACCTCTGCTTCTTCACAAGCCTTTTCGGCAGCCTCTTCAAGCTCCCCGTTATTATCAGCAGCATCAACCAATTCACGCGCTTCTTGCTGCTTGACCAGCACATCAACCATGCGCGGGCCATAGGTGCGCATAAGCCCCTGCAGCTGTGCCATACGATTTTGCATACGATCAAGCGTCTGAGGATCAAACTCGACGGTATCCTGATAATCACGAAGTGCTGCAGCAATATCTTCTATATCCAAAAGAGCGCTTTGCAATGTCTCGGCAAAGGTAGCAAGTTTTTCATCATAGCGGGCAGCATCTTCGAGCGCGGCAATTGCGTCCGATAGCTTATCGGAAGCACCTTCATCACCAAAAAGTGCCTCTCGAGCAGTCTGAGCAGCAAGCATGAGAGCTTCAGCATGCTCTGCGCGCGGCAACGTTTCTTCGAGCTCTTCAAGCTCCCCTTCTTGCGGATGCACTTCTTCAATACGGGCAAGCACAAATCGTGCTTGGTCTACACGGGTATTATCAGCACGGCGCGCATCACGAATGCGTTCGAGCTCGGCATGTGCATCCTGGGCTTCTTTCAGCGCTTCGATATAGGCTTGACGTGCTTGCGCAGCAACAGATCCTATCCAGGCATCGAGCAGCTCAACATGAGTAGCTGGAGTGAGCAGGCGCTGGTGTTCGTGTTGGCCGCACAGATCTACGGTAGAACCAACACCTTCTGCCAACTCGCGAACAGATGCCATATGGCCATCAAGCTCAACGCGACCACGACCGTCCGCCGCAACACGTCTCCGTACAATGTGGCCTTCAGGATCCTCAGCGCTTACCACGCGACCCTCAACCACCAAGGCGTCGGCACCCTCGCGCACAAGCCCTGCATCGCCACGCTCACCAACAAGCAGCTTGAGTGCTCCTAACAGGGCCGTCTTACCTGCTCCTGTTTCGCCTGTAAGCACCGTAAGACCATCGGCGGGCTCTATGGCTGCCTCACGAATAAGTGCAACGTTTGAGGCACGAAGTTCATCAATCATTTGCCCACCTGACCGTAAAAGACACGAGAAACCGACTTATAGAAATTGGATGGTCCCCCATCAAGCAGCACAATATCGCCAGGCCCACGTCTCACTGCAGCTCGCTCAACAAAAGCATCTCGTTGAGCAACTTGTCCATCTACAAAAGCAATGCGATCTGCAGGGCGCTCAGGAACCATTTCCAACTCAACAACATCGGACGGAGCGGCTAAAAAGGCGCGCGCCAAGATGGTATGAGGCGCAATTGGCACACAGACCATTCCTCTAAAATCGGGGTGCACAATGGGTCCTCCCGATGCAAGGGCGTAACCGGTAGATCCTGTTGCTGTTGAAACGACAAAACCATCGCCACGCAAACGGTCGATATGGATGCCAGATACCGCCAAATCAAACTCGATCATATCGCCCTCACCACCTCGGGTAAGCGCAAGCTCATTGAGGGCGAAGAAGTGCTTACAGCTATGAGCACCCTGGGCATCGACCATATCGAGTTCAACATCGAGAGTAGCACGACGAGAAACATGCATATCTCCAGCAAGCGCTCGAGATACAGAACCAATCACATCATCTGAACCCGCACCGGTAAGAAACCCGAGGTGTCCAAAAGAAAGTCCTAAGATGGGAATCTCGGCATACCCAACAATACGCGCCGCACGCAGTAGCGTTCCATCGCCGCCAAGCGATACCACAAGTTCACAGCCCTCGGCACTTGTCTGCCTTTGGGCATCAAGTTTTTTATCGTGTGCCCACGCAACCTCTACGCCTTCAGACTCGAGCCAATTGGTAATTGTCCGAGAAGCATCAATTGCATCGGGTCTCGAGTAATTTGGCACGAGAAGTATCTTCACAGGACACACTCCTCAATAGTTTGCTCTCATGTAGCCATACTTCATTCTCATAACAAAGTACAGCACGAATAACATACTGCCAACGCAGCAGCGCTTTTTACCATAGGAAGTTTACCCCGGATAGCTCCGTGCGACGTTCAGAAACTAATTCGATTGTTGTGCCTCTTGTATGACAACGTCAATATCGAGGACTGAAGCTTCTGTGCCTTTTTGGCCGAGAAGCAAGAATTCATGATTGCCTTTGTGACCTGTTATGGGGCTTGCACATACTTTGAGCGGCGCTATGCCAGATTCTAAAAAGGCTTCCGTAACCGTTTGTAGAACGCTCCGCCATACCTCCGGATCGCGTACAATTCCGCCTTTTTCTACCTCGTTTCTCTCCGCTTCAAACTGTGGTTTCACCAACGTAAGGAAACTTCCTTTTTCGTTGAGCAGTGCACAAACAGCAGGAAGAATGGTGCGGATTGAGGTGAACGACACATCACAAACAGCTAAATCAATGGAGCCCACACGCTCCGGTGTTGCAACATCGCAAATATTGGTTCGTTCGAGCAAAGTAACACGGGGGTCATTTCTTAACGACCAGTCAAATTGAGCATAACCTACGTCAACCGAGAGAACAGATGCTGCTCCACGACGCAACAAACAGTCGGTAAATCCTCCTGTAGAACATCCAACATCTAAACAAGCAAGTCCCTCAGGACTCACGTTAAAGGCATCGAGTCCCTGTTGGAGCTTCAGACCCCCGCGACTCACATAAGGAATATGACCACGAACATGAAGTTCAATCCCGGGCTTCACCCGTTCACCCGGAGAAGTAAGACGCCGATTTGTAGTTGAAACTTCACCGGCAAGCACCGATCGAAGCGCCTCGTCTGTATCACGAAAAAAGCCTTGGCGAACCAGTTCTTCATCAAGACGCGGACGCACGCCGTTATGCCTCCTTATCGGAAGAGGCATTTTCCTCTGTATCAGATGCTTGCTGCTCAGAGCTAGACTGTTCGCCCCCAGATAAAGCTTCACCGCTCAGCTGTTTACGCTCTTCTTCAGAAAATTCTACGCGATCAACCATTTCCACGGCTTTTGAGCCAAGCGCAATTGCTTCATCAAAAAGGTCGAGAGAACGTTCAAGCGATGCGTCCTTATCACGCACCGCTTTAACAATCTCATCAAGTCGATCCGTAACTTCGGAAAAGGTTTTATAAGACGAAGTATCTATGCGTGCCATAGGCTCTACTCGCCAATCTCATTAGTTACCGGAACCTCTGAGGATGCTACAGGATGAGAGAGATCTTTTCCCTCATCAATTGCAGTGGCAATTGCACCAAGAACACCGTTGATAAAACGGGAGGATTCATCAGTGCCATATGCCTTTGCAAGCTCTACCGACTCAGAAATGGTAACTGCAATTGCAACTTCATCAACATAAAGCAGCTCATACAGGGCAAGGCGCAAGAGATTACGATCTACCGCTGGCATGCGATATACATCCCAGTTCTCAGAGAACTGAGACAGAATGCGATCGAGTTCAGGAATCATTGCCCCGGTTCCGCGTGCGAGAGTCTCACCGAAGGAATCAATCGGGCCTGCAAATACTGCCAAACCATCCTCTTCATCTGTCTCCACGTGAGAAACACCAGAAGAGCGTCCTGTTAGGACATATGAACCTGAGAGAACATCATCGACAGAACGACCGGTGGCCTCTGCTTGAAAGAGAACTTGCAGGGCCTGGCTTCGAGCGAGTGTACGCCCGACTAGATGAGAGCGAGACAAAGTTAGTTACTCCTTGGGAAACACGAGGCTATCGATGCAGACATTAACAGCTGAGACTTCGACCCCTACATGCTCGGAAATGGCACGCACCACAGCAGAGCGGACTTGTTCAGCCAGCTTAGTAAACACGTAACCAAAGAAAACCGCAAGATGTACGGTCACAATTAAGCCATTTTCATCTGTTTCACATTCAACTGCACGGCTGGATTGCAGGGATTTACGAGTAAAAACCGACACAAGACCTGAAGCAATATCGTTGCCCCCAACACGTGCAACACCCTCGACCTTCTCAACAGCTGTCGAAACAATCTGGGCAATAACACTTTTGGAAATACCGATGCCGGAGAGTGTAATCTCGCTGTCTTCCATGAGAGTCCTTTCAAGCACCGAACACACTCAGCGAGTGGCCCGGACCGAGACTGCAATAATTGCCTTTAGTATAAGACCTTACATCGATAAATACCCAATAAGCATCGATAAGACACGAATGAAAAGGCCCGCACTAAAAGGCGAGCCGATTCATAACAAAGTAGTGATGCGCTCTTCGCTTAGAGACGCTGAACAAACTTGCCGGTGCGCGTATCGACTTTAATACGCTCGCCCTGGTTGAGATACATCGGCACCTGAACCGTTGCACCCGTTTCGATAACTGCAGGCTTGGTGCCACCTTGTACAGTATCACCCTTAAATCCAGGATCCGTCTCGGTTACCTCTACCTCAATAAACATTGGAGGATTGACACCGAGAAGCTCTGTGTCAGCATAAAGCAGCTGGCAGATATCGTTTTCCTTGAACCACTTAGCATTGTCGCCAATATAATCGGTGGATACAGGAATTTGGTCATATGTTTCCATATCCATGAAGTAGTAAGCGTCTGAATCGCTGTAGAGATACTGCATCTCCTTTGTGATGAGCTGTACGCTCTCAAACTTTGTACCAGCGTTGCATGTCTGATCAATCGTACGACCATCGCGCAGATCCTTGATCTTATAGCGTACGAAAGCGCCGCCCTTGCCAGGCTTTACATGCTGAAACTCAACAATGGTGTAATACTTACCATCGATCTTAAGGCCCATGCCATTACGAAAATCTGCAGTGCTAATGGTTGCCACAGTTACTCACTTTCTCGTACTAAACCCATGTAGGACTCATACTGTCCGTTCTTTATTATAGCGCGATGTATTCTATCGCTCAGATTGCACAACATTCGTCAGTCAAACTACCCTTTTTTCTTACGAACAGTAAAGAGTCGCTTCAAGCCTGCCCCAATAACCTGGAAAAAGGTTGGGGATCGTACGAGACGATCGTCTGGAACATAGGGGCGCATGGCACGCAAAGTTCGCTTGTTATCCCGCGTTGAGAATGAATAGGTACCGTTTTCTTTTGTGAACACGGCAAATCGAGAAATATATTTTCCACCAAACATGACCGAAGCAGCCACATGGTCAATTTCACTCCAAGGAATTTGTATATAGTCTTCAACGTTTTTTTCGTTGTAATACTCAAGCGCTTTGTTTCCTATCATCAGGTCGCCATAGCTTGCAAGACCAAGGAATGAAGTTGCTTTGATAGTAAGGTCAACTGAACTATTTTGGGACTGTGCCATTGATTCCCCTTAGGTGAAACTGTCTGGATGAGACTGCGCCCCACCCGAGAAATCTCGAGATGGGGCGCGAACAGCCTATCGTTATTGTATGGCTTTTTTACATGAAGTTAAGCACACGGCCAACAATACCAACAACGAAGAGGGCCAGGATGATAGCGATCGGTGAGACCTTCTTCTTCAGCAACCAGCAGCACAGAAGGGTAAGACCAACAGCCGCAAGGCCCGGGATAAGAGAGTCGAGGTTAGCTTGCAGTGTCGTGACCTTATTCACATCAAGTGCATTGGCACCAAGGGATGAGAACTGAGTGAGAGCTCACGAATACCTGCTGCGACACCATCATTCTGGATGACCTCAGAGATAATCGGCACACCGGTATTGTGAACTTCAGCCAGCACTGAAGGATCTGTTGGTGTCTCCCACACAATGTAGGAACCAACCGATTGCTGTACCGACGAGACGATCGGGGTAAACGAGATGGATACCCAACGCTGAACCAAAGAACCAATGATAAACATACCAAGGATGGAAGCGCCCTCGGTAATCTTGCCCATCAGACCACCGGAGAGGTCCTTAGTAATTGAAGTGCCCACATGATAGCCAAATTCCTGGGTGTACCACAGGAATGCCATACGAATGATGTTCCAAGCAAAGAAGAACAGCAGTGGGCCAATAATGGAGCCGGAAAGTGCAAATGATGCACCAAGAGCACCAAGGATTGGACGAAGCGTGAACCAGAATACTGGGTCACCAACGCCAGCCAGCGGGCCCATCATGCCTACCTTGACACCCTGAATTGCAACGTCATCTACAGGAGCGCCGTTTGCACGGTCCTCCTCAAGGGCGAGCGTTACGCCCATAACAGGAGCGGAAACATAAGGATGAGTGTTGTAGAACTCCATATGACGCTTAAGCGCGGCAATCTGGTCGTCCTTATCCTTATAAAGCTTCTTAATAGCGGGGATTATCGAATAGCACCAGCCGCCATTCTGCATACGTTCGTAGTTCCACGAGCCCTGCAGGAATTGATGGCGCCATGCAATCGAAAGACGATCACGCTTAGTAAGAGCAACTCTTTCTTCTGCCATAAGTCTCTCCTCCCTTCCTACTCGTAGTCATTCAAAATGTCGCCAAGCGGATCACCCGATCCGCCACCTCCCTCATTGGACTGTGCAAGCTCCTTGAGGCCGAGGTAGATAAGAGCAAGGGAAACACCAATAACGCCGAGAGCGATAAGGGTGAGCTCGCTAATGGCAGCAACAGCAAAGCCGAGAGCAAAGAACGGCCAGGTTTCCTTTGTTGCCATCATATTGATAACCATGGCATAACCGACTGCAGCAATCATGCCGCCGCCAACAGCCATGCCACCAGAAAGCCAAGCAGGCATCATGTTGAGTGCATTGGTAACAATCTGAGGATCTACGAAGCACAGAACTGCTGCAGGAATGGCAATACGGACGCCCTGCATAGCAATAGCAATAATCTGCCAAGCATCAATAGCGCCAAAGTTGCCCTTTGCAGCTGCCGCATCCATTGCGTGGACAATAGGAATAGCAAGGGTACGGCAGATCATAGTAAGGAACAGACCTGCTACAGAAAGAGGCACTGCTACTGCAATAGAAGTATTGATTGCAGTCTGGGGATCAACTGTACCGCCATCAAGTGCCAGCACCATGATAATGGCAGAGGCAACTGAGGCGAGAGCGGCGTCAGGCGCTACTGCTGCACCTACGTTTGCCCAACCAAGAGCAATTAACTGCAGGGAGCCGCCCAGAATAATACCTTCGGTGAGGTGTCCGCTCACCAAGCCGATGAGCGTGCAGGCAACCAGCGGCTGATGGAACTGAAACTCATCGAGAATACCTTCCATGCCTGCCAGGAAGGCGACGATGATGATCAGTACGACCGTGATAATCGACATTTAGTCAAACCCTCCTTCATTAGGACGCGGCAAGCTCAGACTTGGCCTTCTTCATCACTGCATCAAACGATTCAGGAGAATCGCTGGGGACCTTACGAACGTCGAACTCAATGCCTTCTGCAGCAAGCTTCTCAAGGCAATCGACATCATCCTGATCCATAGCAATAGCGTTGGTGACAACGACCTTGCCCACAGAGTGAGCCATAGAGCCGAGATTGACCTTCTTAATGTCCACACCACCCTCAACACAACGCAGTAAATCCTGGGGTGTCTCGAAGAGCAGCAGCGCCTTTGTGGCACCAAAACGTGGATCGTGAGCAACCTCAATCATCTTGTTAACAGGAATGACGTGCGCCTTAACTCCTGGAGGGGCTGCTTGCATGATCATCGTCTTACGAAGGTCATCGTGAGCAACATCATCAGAAACAACAATGATGCGATCGGGATTGGTTTGCTTTGTCCAGGTGGTGGCAACCTGGCCATGAAGCAAACGAGTGTCTACACGGCAAAGGACAAACTTAATGTGACCGTCACCGAGTACCGTACCCTCCGGAATAGCGCCAACGGCTGGAGCCGATGCCTGTGCAGGAGCTGCAGCAGGAGCAGCAGCAACCTCAGGCTTTGTACGGATACCCGACCTTGCTTCTTCGAAGATCTCCTTAGCCACATCTTCAGCTGTTTCTGCACCCATCCTCGCGCCATAGGCAGAAACGAGCATTGGAAGGTTAAGGCCGGTCATAGCGATCCAACCTGGATGACCCTCTTCTTCAATCAGACGAGAAACCTGATTGAAGGGAGTGCCTCCCCACAGATCAACGAGGAACAGGACTTGCTCCTGATCGTCAAATGTGGCGATAGCATCCAGCAACTTCCCATGCATATCGTCTGGGCCCATGTCTGGGGTAAGCACGACAGCCGCAACGTTTTCCTGCGGACCAAAGATCATCTGACCAGACTCTTTGATGCCTTCAGCAAACGAACCGTGGCTGGCAAGGACAATGCTGACCATTCTTCCTCCTTTTCATCATTACTCGTGGCTTACAAAACAACTTACGGCCGGAAGCAAAACATCATCACTCTGCTACCACCTGAAAAGGGTGAAGAAGCTCATTGTTCCGGATAATACACATGAAGGAATTATGAATGAGTATGAAGAATTTGTAAAGATACCTCACAGATCACATTTGGATTAAATTTGCGTTCTACCTGTATAGTAAAATGCGCAATTTTTTGTTTCCAATAGTTGTACCAGGCAACTATTTCAAACGAGTAATTCAAATGTAACCAGCTTGTGTTTCTCAAACCTCTAAACAGACAAGATCATGCGTTGAGGCAGTAAATGGCGAAAAGCCGTCATCTGTAACAACGCCAAAATCCTCAAGACGAATGCCAAATTTGCCTGGTAAATAAATCCCAGGTTCAACAGTTACAACAGAGCCTGCTGGCAGCTCCTCATGCCAAGCAGTACCCAAACTGGGCCACTCATGTATTTCAAGACCAACACCATGGCCAAGACCATGGCCAAAGTAGTCTCCATAGCCCGCCTCAGCAATTATCTTACAGGCCAGCTCATGAATCTCGGAGCCAATACATCCTGGTTTAATTGCGGCAGCACACGTCTCATGAGCTTCACGCACCACCTCATAGACCTTACGCTGCTCATCTGTAGCGGCGCCAACACAAACCGTACGCGTCATATCAGCGTGATAGTCATGTACGGCGGCACCGTAATCCATAACGATAAGATCGCCAACCTCAATTACGCGATCACTTGGACGGGCATGTGGATTGGCGCCCTGAGGGCCAGAAGCAACAATTGAAGGAAATGAAAGAGCATCGGCCCCGTGCGAAAGCATAAAACCCTCAAGCTCTGCTCGGACTTCCAGCTCAGTCAAACCAGGTCGAATAAACTCGCAAATATGTGCAAACGCATTGTCGGTTATATCTTGTGCCTGCTGAATGAGGGCTAGCTCCTCTTCATCCTTTACCATACGCAAACGACGAATATCACCATGTAAACGAGGTGTTAAGCAAGCAACCGAACGTGCCGATAGCGCTTCTCCAAGCGCATCAAAAAAGGCAAGATCACATGTATCTTCAAGAGCCACCACACGCGCACGCGTTTCAACTACCCGTGCAGCCACCCATTGAGCAGGACTTATGCGCTCCTGATCAAGCAGCCACGCCTCATTCAACCGCTCAACAAGTGTGTTGTAGTAGCGCGAATCGGTATGAAACCACAGCTGATTTTCCGTAATAAAGGCGACGTGTGCCACTTCTTCGTCGAATGTCTGTGCTGCTCCCGTTAACCAGCGCAAATCGGGGATATTTCTCACTACCACCGCATCGTATCCCCGCTGAGACATTAACTGACGCAAGCGCGCAATACGTTCAGACGTATCCACAGCTACTCCCATACCTGTCCCCTATTCTTCAGACGCTGTTTCAGACACTACGTCGTTCTCATCCAGATCAGCCAAAAGGTCAACACGTGAATCACACCAAGCAGCAATATTTGCCGCAAACGCATCATCGTCTATCGAAGACAAACGAACACGGCCTATGGCTTCGGGCAATGGGAACATAAATCTATTTGAATGAGCAAAACAAGCTGCTCTTACAGCATCGGTAAGCTCCTGAGCTGATACATCACAGGCAACTTCGCCTAAACCAAAACGTTCGAGCAAAGCATCTTGAGCATACACGAGGTCTATTTTGGCTTTACCGCAACCGACTGCCAAACGCGAAGAGAATCGCAGATCCTCTGCAATAAGTACTGCTTCCGGACAACCTTCCACCAGCTCATTAAGCGCGCGAGCAAACACTGTGCCATAGGAAAGTGCCTGACGCATGGCAAGCGACGTTGCAGATGCCAGCTTGCAGCGAGAACGAACAAGCTCAAGAAGATGTGTCGCAAAAACATCAACATTGCCAGCAGCTATAGATTCAGCATCACCTGCAAGTGAGGCAAGCGCATCATTTCCGTCACATACGGCAGTTGCAACACTCAAGGCGAGAGCTGCCTCAAAAGCATCGCCCTCAACCAACCCAGGAAGATCCAAATCGAAAAATGCCATGCGAGGATACGTTTTCACAGATATCATGCGACCGCGGCCATCCTCAACATCCAACGCTCGCGGAGAGGCAATACCTTCCAGCAAGGCAAACGTATCGGTAGGAACAACCGCAAGTGGGGTTCCTCCACACCAAACACCGCTTACAAACGATGCCAATCCTAAAGTCTTGCTATCCCCAACAGCAAGTATGACATCGTCGGCAGTAATGCCTGCAGCATCGAGCTGCTCTATAAGCTCTTCAGCCGATTTGAGCGTACAGCTCTTGTCGGTTGGTGATGCAAGTATGACAGCATTAAATCCTCCGTCTGAGAGCTGGCGACGAACCTCTTGAGAGATTTCCTCTGAAACACCTTCGCCAATAAATGCAGCTGCCAATCTTGGTTTACCGGTAAGAGAACGCAGCTCCTTGCCCATCGAATCAAGCGCACCATGTCCCATGCGCAAATCGCACGATGTTCCAGGCAAGGCCATAGTTTGACGCTTTACCAGAACTGCGCCAAAAGTCTCCTCGCTCATAGCAAACCCCTCTCCCACAGAATGCAGCCCGCTTCCTGAGCTACTTCGTCGAATGTCTTTCCAGTAATACTTATAGTGACGTCTGCCACCGCTTCATAGAGCGGACGCCTATGCTCATAAAGAGCAGGCGCATCATCCAAAGTTGTAAGTTCTGGACGGCGAGAAAGACTTCTTATCTGGCGCAAAGAATCATCAAGACAACCATCGAGAAAAACAATGGTTCCCATATGCGCCATCAATTGCCCGTTCTCCCGACGCTCTACAATACCTCCACCGCAACTTACCAGAAGGCTTTTACGTCGAGCAAGGCCACGGAGCACCACGGTTTCGGCATCACGAAACGCATTTTCACCTTCTGCTTCATATATTTGCGCCACCGACTCATGGCATGCAAGCTCTACAAGCCTATCGGTGTCAACGTACGCACGTCCAAATAAGCGGCCCAAATTTCGTGCAACGGTAGATTTACCTGCACCGAGGAAGCCCACGAAAAAGATGTGGTCACACCCCTCGTGACTCACATAGCCCTTTCTGTTGCTCGAAACTTGCATCGCATGCTCCCGCCTGTATACGCATGATTTTATCATCCGACACAGCGGCAGACATCATACGGTGGTACCTCACAGTGCAACGAAAATGCAACAGAGAAAGAGTGCAGCACCTGAAAGCCACGGTCCGAGAGCAAAGGTTGACTGCCGTCTTTTAAGGGCCCACAACATACCCAATAAACAGCCCGCACACAGGATAAAGAGAACCCAAAAGCCAAGAATTGTTGCCCAAGCAGCAAGATATTTAATGTCACCAAATCCAAGGCCGGTAACATTTTTCAAAGAACGGATAGAGAGCTCTAGTGCCGTCAAAATACTCAAGGTAACAAAGGCGAAAATTATGCACTCCGATGGTGAAGGAAGCATGCGGACAAATCGTATAAGCGGAATAGATGCCGAAGAAAACCCCACCACATTCATCGGCAAAAAATGAGTTTGTAGAAGCAACCGAATGAGTTGGAGCAACAAGCCAAAAAGAGCAAGCACACCTGACAACGTGTTAGGTATTTCTCGGTTGCGAGCATCCTTAAGACCAACAAGGAACGCTATCGCAACCAAAATAATCACGAACGGGTAGTATCCCCTTTCTCAGATGTCGAATCATCATCCTGCTCAAAGGTTACTCCAGAGAGCACAATATTCTCGACAACGCGAAACGCTTGCGTATAGAAAAGGTCAGTACGCGACTGAGGTCGTACGAGTATAGTACGCACTCCTGCCAAATTGCCAGCCATAACATCAGTAAACACTTGGTCCCCCACCAGCACTGCCGCCTCGCGTGGAATTCCAAGACGCTTCAACGCTGTCCAAATGGCAAAAGGCGCTGGTTTCATGGCATGATCAACCTTCTGGACACCGAGCTCGCGCGCCGACTGTGCCACCTGAGTTGAATGGAAATTATTCGAGACCAAACAAAGCTCAAGACCGAGCTCGCGCGCATGGTCAAGCCAGTCGAGTACGGCCTGTGGGGCATGCTCTGCATCTCTGGGAACACAAGTATTATCCCGGTCGAGCAGGATTGCTCGAAGGCCAATATGGGCTAACTCATCTACATCAATTGCTGGAACGCTCGAAACGTAGCGCCACGCCTTTAGGATGGCCACAGACACTCCCTACTTACTGAGCTGCTTGATCAGCCAGAGCTTTATCAATTGCCGCCTGATGTTCCTCATAGGTCTTCGAGAAGGTGTGGTTTGAATAGTTGCCATTCTCAATAATGAGGAAGTACAGGTAATCCGTAGATGCCGGCTCCATTGCCGCCTTTATAGATGCCATGCTCGGAGTACAAATGGGCGTTGGAGGCAGCCCTTGATTGAGGTAAGTATTGTACGGACTTTCCTGTTTCAGGTCGTCAGCGGTTACTTCTCCACCAGTTACATACCCCATAGTAGCATCGCTTTGAAGCGGCATACCATCCCTCAGACGGTTATAAAATACCGATGCAACAAGCGGTCTATCTTCATCTGTGACCGCCTCGCGTTCAATAATTGAAGCAATGGTAAGAATGTCATAACCGTCAAGCTCAATACCATAAGCAGATGAAATATTTGCAGCGGCCGCATCAAGGTTGAGCGGCACAACCTCTGCCTGATACTGATCGAGCATCGCACGAATTACCGTATCGGCATTTACTTCTTTTCCTGAAAAATCGTATGTCTTGGGATACAGGAAACCTTCAAGCGAATCGTCCTGCGCTTCAGACAAGAAAGGATAATCATTCACATAGTTTGAAGCTTTTGCCTGAGCCAGAAAAACATCCTGCGGAATCCCTAAGGACGACTCAACCTCGCTTGCAAGACGTGCCTCAGTAAGTCCTTCTGCAACAACAAGGCGCGACTCAGTGGTGTTAGGCCCCTGAACCAGCTGTTTTACGACATCAGAAACATCTTCTCCGGTGACAAAGGAGTATGTGCCACTCTTAAGGTTTTGCTCAGCACCCTGCGCACGCAATTCTTTGTAGAACTCATCCTGGCTAGAAAGAACTCCCGCCTCACTCAGTTCAGAGTAAATGGTTGCCGCTCCTGAGCCCTCAGGAATGGTAATGGTAACTTGCTGGCCTGCAGGCACCCCTGCATTTTTCTCAGAACCATTCAAAACCGAACAGGCGACAAAAACTATGAGGACAAGAGCGATGAGCGCTGCGATTGTTCCAACTAAAACGGGAAGATGTGAGGGTTGCTGCGTCCGATGACGAGAGTGTGCTCGACGTGTTGTATGCGTTGATAAGGATGAACGACGATGGCTAGATGCTGTCGTGCGAGCAGATACTCGCGGAGAAGCCTTGCGTGTCGTGCGCGATGTCCCATGCGCAAGCGTACGACGTGTAGCCATGAAACTCCTTTTCAGAGATAACCGTATTAGTTACTCGAAACCTGCTTGCGTGAATCGAGCCAGGTCTGCAAAAACAATGATGCAGCAACCATATCTACTTTGCCGCGCATTGCACGTTCTGAAAGCCCCTCTTCATGCAGGATACGCTTTGCCTCTTTTGAGGACAGCCGTTCATCCACAAACTCCAGCGGAAGACCGCAATTTTTAGCAATTTGTTGGGCATGTGTTACTGCTTCTTCAGCCTGTGGACCCAACTCTCCAGAAAGTGTCAGCGGACGCCCACATACTAAAAGCTCGGGTTCCCAATCTTCCAAAACACGCCTAAAAGAAGAGGCGTGAGCGAGTACCTCAGCAGCTGGCAAAACACAAACTGGTGAAGCTACTCGCTCGGAGGGATCGCTTATTGCAATCCCTACGCGCACTCTTCCTATGTCAAGCGCCATAATGCGCACGTTAGCAATCCTG
Organism: Olsenella sp. Marseille-QA0557; assembly: GCF_965119725.1. Classification (NCBI taxonomy): domain Bacteria; kingdom Bacillati; phylum Actinomycetota; class Coriobacteriia; order Coriobacteriales; family Atopobiaceae; genus Olsenella; species Olsenella sp. Marseille-QA0557. The sequence continues at coordinate 65,653 of NZ_CBCPMI010000001.1, forward strand.
CGTAAGAGCACTGCGCGCAGCTGCAAGTGCTTCGTCAATGCCTTGTGCGTTGGCGCCTCCAGCCTGAGCCATATTTGGCCTACCGCCACCACGGCCACCAACATACCCAGCGAGCTCTTTAATAAGCTTTCCAGCAGCAAAGCCGGCGTCAACCGCCTTATTATCCGCAGCAGCTAGCAAAGCGACTTTACCCTCTGGCGTCTTGGTGGCAAGCACACACGCAATAGGACCTGTTGCCTTATCACGAATAGCATCCCATACCTCGCGCAAACCCTTAGCATCTAAGCCATCGCGGCGGACAACAACACAGTCGTAGTCTGCAAGTTTGATAGCAGAGGCAAGAGCTTCTTCAATACCACCTGAGTTTGCACCTGTAAGCGCCTCATGCAATTTCTTTTCTGCAGTACGTGCCTGGTCATGAAGGGCATCAACACGTGCAGGAGCATCTTCCGGACGACACTTAAGACGAGTAGCAACCTCATCAAGCAGCGTCAGACGTTCGGAGATATATGCCAGAGCGCCTTCGCTGGTGACAGCTTCTATACGGCGAGCATTTGAACCAACAGAGGATTCAGAGATGATCTTAAACAGACCAAGCTCTGCTGTTGAATGAGCATGCGTGCCACCACAGAGCTCACGGCTAAAGGGCATATCCGATTCTCCGGTGGATACAACACGAACAACATCGCCGTACTTCTCACCAAAAAGCGCCACTGCTCCGGAAGCCTTTGCTTCCTCGATGCCCATAATCTGGGTAACAATGGGTTCTGCAGCAAAAATCTCTTCGTTAACGAGCTTCTCAATCTCTGCAAGCTCTGCAGCAGTCACCGCTTCAAAGTGCGTGAAGTCAAAGCGCAGACGATCAGGTGCAACCAGCGAACCAGCCTGGCTTATATGTTCACCCAAAACACGCTTAAGCGCAGCATCCAAAAGATGCGTTGCCGTATGGTTACGACGAATCAGCTCTCGACGATGGACATCTATTGCAGCAACACAGAGAGCTCCGGGACCGACTGTTCCCTGAACAACAACACCTTCGTGAGCAACAATTCCACCGGCATGGAGTTTTGTGTCGCGCACTTCAATCTTGAAAGCGCCGCCAATTCCTTCAAGGACGCCGGTATCCCCAACTTGACCGCCCATCTCGGCATAAAACGGCGTACGGTCGAGCACAACAGAGACTTCTTCTCCTACCGAGGCACCATCAACTACCTGGGAGTCGGAAACTAATGCCAATACTTTTGCCCCATCAAGTTCATTGGTATCGTAACCGCAGAACTCGGTTGCAGGATAGCTATCGGAAAGCGCCACCCACACATCGTTTGCTGCACCCCATGCATCGCGGTTAGCGTTTGCGCGAGCACGCTCACGCTGTGCTTCCATCTCACGATTGAAGGCATCCATATCCACTTCATGACCAGAAGTGGCGCAGATCTCTCGGGTGAGATCGATAGGAAATCCGTACGTATCATGCAGTCTAAAGGCAACTTCACCAGAAAGCTGAGCGCCGGCCTCTAAAGCATGAAGTTCGTCGAGCAGGTTCTTCTCACCAGCATCAAGCGTAGAGATAAAGCGCTCCTCCTCAGCGTGAACAATGCCTTCAATGAGCGCACGATTCTCCTGAATCTCCGGATAGGTATCGCCCATCAGGCGCACAACCTCACCGATATACTCGGACAAGAACGCACCCTCAATACCAAGAAGACGGCCATGATATACCGCACGACGCAGCAAGCGGCGAAGGACGTAACCCCTTCCTTCATTGCTTGGCAAAATACCATCGCCAATCATGAAGGTAACTGCACGAGCATGATCGGCAACAATGCGAAGACTGCGATCAGCGCTAGGGTTGTCACCATACGCATGGCCAGACAAACGCACGCCTACGCCAATAAGACTCTGCAACAGATCGCCATCATAGTTGGTCGATTTGTGCTGCATGATAGCAGCAATACGCTCGAGACCCATGCCCGTATCGATATTGCGATGAGGAAGCTCCGGCATCGAGCCGTCTTCCTGACGATCATACTGAGTAAATACGAGATTCCAAAACTCTAGAAAACGATTGCAATCATCACAGCCAGGTCCACAGGTCGGCTTGCCACAGCCGAATTCCTCGCCCTGGTCAAAGTAAATCTCAGAGCATGGACCACAAGGTCCCGTAGGGCCAGCGGCCCAGAAGTTATCATCTGCACCCAAGCGGGAAATGTGATCATAAGGAACACCCTGCTCGTGCCAGAGCTCGATTGCCTCATCGTCGTCTTCAAAGACCGTCATATAAAGACGCTCAGGCGGAAGCCCCAAGTGGTCAGGATTAGTAATGAAGTCGTATGCCCAAGCGATAGCATCTGCTTTGGAATAGCCACCAAACGAGAAATTGCCCAACATCTCAAAGAATGACAGGTGCGTGGCATCACCAATGTTGTCGATGTCGTTGGTACGTAGGCACTTTTGGCAGGAGCAGGCACCAATTTCTGCCATTGTCTTGATGCCCTGGTAATACTCCTTGAACTGGTTCATGCCAGCATTGGTAAGCAAAAGTGACGGATCGTCGGGCACCAGCGACGACGACGGGTACAATTTGCAGCCCTTTGATTCGAAGAAGGAAAGGAAGTCTTCACGGATCTGGGCAGTAGTCATGGTCTTATAATCTGCGGTGCTCATGCGTCTCCCATGTGTTCAACTGAGGTTATGCAACTGTAGAAGTATACCGCGTAGGTTATCTTTTGTCCGCTTAAGCCCAAGGCACAACGAGAAGGACAAAGATGTATGAATAAAGCGGGGAGAAACCTTTGGTCTCTCCCCGCTTACACCGTTTGCTTTGGACTGGCTATTACATCACTGAAGCTATTTTCTCATTCGACGCACTCTTACGCCAACGGCCAGAGCAACCACGCCGAAACCAGCTGCAGCAAGCAAGACCGGAATGCCCAGCCATGAGCTATCGCCGGTACCAGGCAGCGCAGGTCCTCCCGCCTCACCTGGATTATCGGGGTTTTCTGGATTATTAGGTTCTCCCGGTTCTCCAGGTTTGCCTGGTTTATCAGGCTCTCCTGGTTTATCCGGATTGTACGTATTTGTCCACGCAAGGTCCGTAGATGCTGCAGAATCTTCAGCCGACCCCTCAACCGTAATGGTTGCGGGAGAAGCAACGAGCACATTGTTTTCCTGCGTAACTTCATAACTTACCAGGTAGACCGTATCGTCGTAGGTAACCGAATTATCATCACCAGCAATCTCCCATACCTTATAAGTATAGGTACCTGGCTGCTCAAACGTAATACGGCCAAAATCAACTGTCGCACTCGTAGTGCCCGCTTCAGGCGTTACAACAAGGGTAGCCGAAGAACCATCAGCATTGAGTGAAGCATTTCTAGGATACGGCACATTCACGCCCTCTGCTGCCCCTTCATACGTACCCTCAATACCAAAGGAAAGTGTTTCACCTTCAGTAAATGTTCTGCCTTCCATTGTCTTGGTACCAACAAGCGGCACCGTAACATTGGATGCGCGGTTCTCAATAGAAACAATCGTCACACCTGTGAAGAGTGGAGAGAGCTCCCTGTCCTCAAGATTTTGTCGCGGTTCGGTAACGTGCTCTTGACACTGATATATCGCAAGACCCGGCTCGCCTTCATCCACCGTAAAACGACGATCACTGCCTTCTACGGCGTCGTAATCAAGTACAGCATTACCAGCATCCGAGAAAGTCAGATGAATATCGTCGGCACCATTAACCTTTTCCCATTGAGCATCGCTGCCGTCACGCACCATACGCACGGCTCTCAGATCATGCAGGGTAGCATCGACATCATCATCGGTTGCAAACTGCACCATAGAGCGTACAAGACGTCCAACACCGCGAGTAACCGTCACGCCGTCGCCCGCTGCTCCAGCATCTGCAAAAACACCCTCGGAGGAGACAGTAATGCGTGACGCGCGCATATTCCGCTCGTAGCCACCAGGTGCATTTACCTCAGCAGCATAGTAGGTACCATCTTCAAGCCCAGTGAAGATCACAGCACCCTCAAGGTCGATAGCATCACCATCTGCTTTGGAAAGGGTTCGCGTCTCACCCGTGTAGCCCTCAATTGGAACGGCGCCTTCCTTCAAGGTGTAGCCACCATCCTCATCGATTGTCACATCGTTCTCGGTGAAGAGTCCCATAGTTGCACCGTTAATAGGAGCACCGTCTTGATCAATCTTTTGGACAATAACGCGATTCAAAATATTGGGTACGTACAGACGTGCAGAAAACTCGCGTGTAAAGCTATCGGCATTGGTAACCGCATAGGTATTTGCTGCTCCAGCGCTCGCAAGATCGTCGCGAGATGCAGTCGTATAGTAATAACAGCCGCGCAGCGTGCCATTACCATCACCAGAGCCGTTGAAATATACATAGTCCTGGAGACGCCCGGGCAGTTCCTCGATTTCTGCTTGCCATGCGCCTCCTGATCCCAATGTAAAGACCGCAGCAGAGCTGGATTCACCATCCATTGCTTTACGAAGCGCATCAAGCGCCGCTTCTGAACCAGTTCCTTCTTCAACCGTCCAACCGTCGAGTGCGTTACCCGTAACCGGGTGCCATACTCCATTCGCATCGCACTTCTCAACCACAACAAAAAGCGTGCCCTGTGTAATGAGTTCGTTACCGCTTACTGATTGGTCATCCCCATAGTTAATTGAGCCACGCACAGAAGTTGTTACTTTTGGTTCTGCGTAAACGCCCGTATTCCACTGATCTTGAGAGAGTAAAAAGGTGGCTTCCTGCTGATTTGCTGTCTGATTACCGTCGTAGTGCTTAAGGTAGAGTTCAATGTCTCCGCTTGAGCGGTAGCCAGCTGGGATCTGCGTCTCACGCAGGGTAATATTCCGTACGCCTTCATCCCAAAGATGATTAACGGTAATTGGGTAACCCTCATTATCGCGCAGCACAACACTGCCATCATCTTCCGTTACAGCTTGGCAGATAAGTGTATCTGCACTGGGCTCCATACCATCTGTTGTGTTGTAGACCTCAAACCCTGCACCAGGAAGCAGATTGCTATTCTGATCCACCTTCACAAGATCGGATTCGGGAATAGCTACCAGGTTATACCGCAGCGAGAGGTTGGAATCGTAATTGCCTCGCTCCAAGTAATAGAAGTCCAACGTATGATACGAGCCATCCTCAAGCGTATCCCCAGAGAGCCCGAGTGTGTCTTTAAGGGTGGTGTCGGTGTAGATAGACTCACCATCGTCATATTCATTGTTCATATTTTCATCGCGGTAAACGATGACCCTACCCGTGCGGAAATTGATCGTAATGGCTGCCGCATCATGATTGCCACCAAGGTCTCCCACAAGCTTGCCGTCGATAAAAATCCAAACATCGTCATCGCCGGAGAAGTTGTAGGTCACATCGATTGGAGTTCCATCAGGTGTGGTCGTCTGTCCACCCTCTTGCTGTACAAAGCGCGTGGACATACTAAGACCAAAGTAGTGATTCAACTCAGAGTTGATAGATTTAATACTCTTTGGAGAGAGTGTGCCTTCTGGCGTTAGTTCATCGCTATTAAATACCTGATCTGCCGTATTAAAAGGAAAGAACTGACCCTGCTTTGAGTTACCTGTTTCATTCACTGCCCAATTGTCGTACAGGGTAAAAGAATCGGTGTCTTCATTAAATTGGGCAAAGTTTTTGTGACTATCGTAGTAGTAATAGCCTTGATCATCCACTTGCAAAAGGCCGCTAACATTCGAGAAAGACTGCCGATAGTCTGAATTGGGATAGTCTGGATCAAAGAGGTAAGCAAGGGACTCCCCTTTAGTCTTACCAACTGCAAGTGTGGGATAGCCATCGCTTCCGAGCACATTTTCTACGATGCCTACGCGAGGGCCTCGGCGATCTCCAACATAGTTATTGAGATTGTCATCTGTTGCAGCACTCGTTTGACCCTCTGGGACCTCAACACTTGGGCCCATATTTTTACCAAAAAAGAGCGAGTGACCTAAGTTAATTCCAATTTCCTGCTGGCCTGTTAGCTGGTCATCAGGATCTCCACGACCGTTTAACCAGTAGTCAAAAAGATCGATCGTAGTACCACGCGGAGTAACGCCGGGAACCGTATGGTCACTGAAATTAACTGCACCGAACGCTCGTGCGGGGCACATGCTCACAATAAGCACCCAAACAAGCGAACACACTAAAACTAATGCACGCCACACTACATGAGGGTGCTCAAGGAGGTGCACCCCCCCCCGAGTCGTTTCAGACGTTCAACCATCACTCACTCCTACTTCAGGTTTCCAATAAAACAAATGGAAAAATTGAGAAGTAAATTCTCTGTTTATCAGTATAAGCCCTGAAATGATTTGAGAGATGAGCCAATCCGGTTAGATTTTTCTACCTGAAAATATCTATTCATAAGGTCTACATAAACTTGCATAAAGTGACCTCAGTGACATTGCCTCAATCAGCACGTATCCTTTTGAACACTCGATACACTATGCATTATCGTGCTTATTGTCCTCGACTGTTGTATCTGAAGGGGTATTTGTATTCTCAGAAGTTGTGTCTTTATGAGCATGAGTCATGTGATGCAAAGCACGCTCCCAGCCCTGCTTCGGACGAGGTTTAGCTATTGCTTCTCCGGTAGAAGGAAGTGGCGCGATTTCTGAATCGCCAAAACGATCATCCCCCACCGCGTCACAAGCAGGTACTGGCGATCCTTGTGCATCTACATAGGGCGTACCGCGGAAAAGAGCGCCTTCATAGGAAACGATCTGTGTGTCAGTTTTTGATTCAAAATAGAACACAAACACGCCTTTGATGATGGCGCAAAGCGGCAGAGAAATAACCATGCCGAGTGTACCGAGAAGCGTAGAGCCCAGCACCAGAGCCGTAAGCGAAAGTACGGGATGAATTTGCATGGTGGATTGGTTGATCCTTGGAACAATAACGTTATCGGTAAGGTTTTGAGACAATACCGCTACGACAAGAGTCCAGAATGCCATGACAGGGCTATAGAGCAAGGCAATGACGGTAGCAATTGCTGCGGAAATTGTTGGTCCAACCACTGGAATAAAATTCAGAATGCCCGAAAGAACACCCATTATTTCTGCATAGGGATGCCCAACAAGCTTAAAGCCCACAAAAGCTAAAAATCCTTGGATGAGCGAATTAACGACTGTTGATCGTAAATAACCACCAACTGAACGAGCAACAACAGCGCTTAATACTTGATAATCATGCGAACGGCCAGGGCCAAGAATGCGACAGATTTCCCTATTGATCTTGGGATAATCCAGAACCAGCCAATATGCAAAGACAAAGCCAAGAAAAACAAGAAAAACAGCTGAAGCAATATTGCTCACTGCAGGCACAAAGCCATTTCCTATTGCCGAAAGCAATGTGGAAACCATCGTGCCCAAAATACCTTGTACAGAATGAATTATCTCATCCATGCGGACATGCTCACTGATTTGCCGCACGATATCGTAGTTGTTCTGCAGATTGGTTATCCAGGAGCCTATAGAAGAGATGCGTTCGGGAAGATTCTGCAACAAGCTTGTCATCTGAGAAAGCAGAAGCGGGATCACAAGCGCAAAGAGCAGAACAACGCATGCAATAACTGCGATTACACCAAAGAGTGCCGCAAACCCACGGGGAACATGATGGCGATCAAGCCAATTGACAAGAGGAGAAGAAACGTAGGCTATTAACAATCCAATTGCAAGGAAGAGCAGCACACTCGAAATGCGACCGAGCACCATAATAGCCACTGCAGCCAGCACAATAATGCCCACCACAAGCCATGCTTTTGCACACATATCACGAACATGCGCACTGCGTTTATCGCACGTATTGATACGGTTTCCTGAAGTAAATTTTGTTGGCTGCATGGCTACTTCTCTCTTATTGTTTCACCAACACCTGCAGTGTTATCGTCCAAGACCCTCCGGGTCAATCTTTTCCTGAATCCGCTTAAGAGTGCGTCGTAGCAAACGGGAAACCTGTACCTGCGAAACACCAAGTCGTTGAGCTATTTCAACTTGTGTAAGCCCTTCAAGAAAACGCATGCGAATAACTTCTTGTTCGCGCGGCGAGAAATCACGAATGGTATCTTCTATCACCATACGATCATCTGCTGAGTCAAGCGCTTCATCCTCGCTTGCATAGCGATCGATAATCGAAGGTGCATCTTCTTCATCTGAAGAAGATGTCTCAAGCGATACAGAGCTATATGCCCCACTGGATTCCATTGCCTCAAGTACCTCATCAACACTTGTATTAAGACTTTTAGCAATTTCCTCGACCGATGGGGTGCGTTGCAGCTCTTTTGTAAGTTCTTCAGTCGCCTGATTTACCTTTGCAGAGAGCTCCTGCAAACGACGGGGAACGCGTACACTCCAGCCTTTGTCACGGAAATGACGCTTGATTTCTCCAAGAATGGTGGGCGTTGCATAAGTGGTAAATTCCAAACCACGCGAAGGATCAAAGCGATCGATTGCCTTGATAAGACCAACGGTACCCACCTGAACAAGATCGTCTAACGGCTCGCCACGGTTCTTAAACTTAGCCGCAAGAAAATGCACCAGGTTGAGATGATTCATTATGAGTTGCTCACGAGCGTCCTCATCGCCGTGCTCTTTATAGCGTCGGAAAAGCTCATGGGTCCGAGCTTTATCCCAAGCAAGCTTACTGCGAGAACCACGCCGAGCAGACTCATGCACAGCATTCTTACTCGGCATGCGTACCCCCAGCAACCTTCGCTAAGCGAAGAAGGTTATGCTCTCGATCTACCTCGTACTCATCGCAAACCGCTGAAAGAAGTAAGTCGGCATAACGTAAGGCATCTGGTATTTCTTCTTCATCCTCAGAGGCATGAGAAAACTGTTCACCTAAGGAAAACGTCATATCAATACGACTGTCATCCAAAGAAAAAGCTACCTCACAGCCCGAAGTGTTCGTAGCACAGGCAAAGACAAAGCCCTCTTCTGCTGCCATACGCACTTCATCAACATCGTCAACATCCATACCGCAAACCACCGCAAGATTAGAAGCAAGCATACGCACGGTACGGGCAAATGATGGCTCAGCAGGAACAGTGAGTCCTACAACCCTATCTGACATAACTGTCCTCGAATTCTCTTCAGGATACTTGCACTAGATATTTCTGTGAGCTTATATACCCAAGCCCCTAATTCTCTGCAGCTGCATTATCTTCATTTTTCTCAGCAGTGTTTTGGGGAGCCTCATTTTTATCTTGAGGTGCAGCGTCAACTGGATAGGTAATATAAACGCGCTCACCACGCTCATGCTTTGCTGCTTCTGCTGGTGTTGCTTCAGCATTTTCCGCCTGAGAATTGCTGTCTTCTGGAGCAGCTAATTGTGCCGGCTCATCCGAGCTGGCATGTTGTTTTCCAGTAATGCGATGCGCAAGCCCCACCAACCCATCAGCTGCAGCATTTGTAGCCTTTGTTACGGCATCTGAAACAGAGGCACCCGTGCTTGTTACCGTTGAAACATCAGTCAAAATATCATCCACACGAACAAGGTCTACCGAGAGGGCATCAACAGCCGTACCAACCTTGTCCAACAAAGGTTCCACGCGAGCAGAAGCTGGCTCCAACTCTTCGGTAATGCCGTCGAGTCGCTGTATAACAGGTTGGGCATCAGAAAGTACACTGCTCACATCATCAAGCGTTCCATCAATCTTCTCAACAGCATGATTTACCGCCTTGCGTGAAGAGCGCAAAGTAAGTGCCAATTCAACGACAGCCCAAACAAGCACTAAAAGCAAAGCAACAATGGCAAGAAAAAGAACCGTCGACTCCATGACACCCTCCTATATAGGCACACCACATTCTGCGATGACGTTGAAGAGATTCTACCCATTCGTAGAGTTATCTGACGCATTTCCTCGATTGCTTGTATCATCCGCTCGGTCACGAAACACAGAATCTATGCGCCATGCCTCCCAGCCTCGAGGACTGGGATGGAAAAAGGCACCTCGTTGAAGTCCATCTGGAAGATACTGCTGGCTCACCCAGCCGCCTTCAAAATCATGTGGATAGAGATAAGATCCATAGGCATCTGACCCAGGACGATGTCTATCGCGCAAATGATTGGGAACTTCGCGACGCGGTCCTTTTCGCACCTCAGCAAGAGCCGCATCTATACCAGCCTCAGCAGCATTGGATTTAGGAGCCAATGCCATATACAGCGCCGCTTGTGCCAGATTGATACGACATTCCGGATAGCCAATAACTTCCGCGGAACGAAAAGCTGCTTCAGCAATGAGAAGAGCTTCTGGATCGGCATTACCAATATCCTCAGAGGCAAGAATGAAAATACGCCTTGCAATAAACTTTGGATCTTCGCCCGCATCTATCATGCGTGCAAGCCAATAGAGTGCTGCATCCGGATCGGATCCACGCATCGACTTGATAAATGCCGAGATAATGTCGTAATGCATATCGCCGGATTTATCGTACGGCAACCCTCGACGAGGATTTGCTTCAAGAACATGCTCTGAAGTAATGCGAACTTTATTGTCTTTACTTGCCACCTCACCAGGAGCGAGTGCCATCTGACTGGCCAGTTCCAACGAGGTAAGCGCTGCTCGTCCATCTCCCCCAGCAAAGGCAACAATTTCATTAAGGGCATCGTCTTCAAGGGCAAAAGCCCCATCAAGCCCATGAGGACTCTCGAGAGCTCGTGCAATTAAGACCCGAATTGAGGCATCATCAAGCGGCGTAAGCTCCACAACGCGCGAGCGACTGAGAAGAGCAGAGTTCACTTCAAAATAAGGGTTTTCGGTTGTGGCACCAATAAGAACAACGGTGCGATCCTCAACAGCATGAAGTAACGCATCCTGCTGAGAGCGATTAAAGCGATGAATTTCGTCCACGAACAGGATGGTACGGCGACCTCCGGTGAGCAAACGCTGCTCAGCAGCCTCTATCTCACGGCGCAAATCCTTGACAGTGCCGGTGATTGCAGACACTTCAATAAACTCTGCATGCGTTGTGTTAGCAACAATCCGAGCAAGGGTAGTTTTACCCGTGCCAGCCGGCCCATATAAAATGACACTTGAGAGCGCGTCGTGCTCAATAGCACGACGCAACCATGAATCTGGACCGACCGCCTGGGACTGACCTACATATTCTGCAAGCGTCTGCGGACGCATGCGCACAGCCAGCGGAGCGTTCTCATTGCGCTTAAAACGTTCTATGTTAGTGAAGAGCGTATCCATTCGAACAATTGTACGCCTTACAGCTTGAAACGGCCATAGTAAAACTCAAAGCAAACAAGAACTATGTTATGCATGTACACCCTCGACAAAGTAGCCCCGATATGGGAAGAGCGATGACGCAGCTGGAAAAAGCTTCTCACACGTGGCAATAAAATAATCATCAGTCATAGCAGAAATAAAATCCACTACCGTCTGGTCGAGATCCTCTTGCCAAGCATACCGCTTTCCATAGAACGACAAACGGCGCTCGGTTGGCAAGATATGATGCGCAAATATTGCAGCAGATTCATCGCCAGCTTCAAGAGCTTCGTATTCATGACAATAAAGCTCTTCAAACAGCTCTGCAACATCTGAAGAAAAATCGCCATTGACCTCAGCTGCTCCATAAATCTTTTCGTAGTTTTCACGCTTAGCACGGCGCATCTCAGAAAAGCCGGCTTCGCTCATAACAATTTTGTCTGCATGCAAGCTGTGTTCAACAATGTCTACAACGAATGCCGATAAAGCCCATGCATTATAGCCTCCACCCATGCCATCTTCGAAGTCTTGTTCTGACAAAAGCCCTGCGCGAATAGCATCTTGTCTATCTTTTCCCACATAAGCAATGATGTCGGCAACGCGCACGACACAACCTTCAAGCGTCATAGGACGTAAATGATTAATACGAGTAGCACCACGCTCCCAGCAATCCTCGACCGTCTCATCAAATGTCAGAAAATCTGAGAGGCTGCTCGTTTCAAAAACTTGCTGTTCAAACTCACCGTTATGGCAGAGCACGCCATCAAGCACTTGCAGAGATACATTGCGACCACAAAGAGTGTCGGCTACACGAACACTTTGGACATTATGGAAAAACCAACGCCCTGTGCGACGATGATATACCTCAGATAAGAAGCGCTCCCCCGCATGACCAAAAGGGGTATGCCCCAAATCATGGGCAAGTGCAATAGCCTCAATAAGGTCTAAATTGAGACCTAAAGCACGACCAATATCGCGTGCAACACGCGCAACAAGTTGAACATGCAAACCACGCCGTGCAAGATCATCATTCGCACGAAATGAGAAGACTTGCGTTTTGCCTGAAAGGCGATTGTACGCAGGAATATGCACGATCTTCTCGGCATCTCTCACAAATGCAGGACGCAGGGGGCTTTGTTCGTCACGTTCGCACGTCTCTCTACGAATAGCTGCATTCGATGGGCAAGCATGTGGCCCTGGCACACCACGACGAAGCGTTTCTGCAACTTGAGCAGACGCAGCAGAAGAAAGCTCAAGGGGTAAGTTAGGGGCGCAGCGGTTAAAAGTTACGCTCATACATCCTCCTCAAAATGATGTTATGGCCCTACTGTACCCAACAAGGCGGACAAAAATGGAGGGGTGTTCGTTAGAGTTATTCGGCAAAATCGAGAGGGAGTGGTGCATTTTTGCACGTTTTTTGAGGCATTTCTTTGTGCAAGTGAGCTAACAGACGCTTGGCAATGAGCTTATTTCCTTCTGCATTTGGATGCTCTAACCCATCGGCAAGCAAATGTGCATCACGCGCACCCAACAGCTCCATACCATCAATAAAAGACATATTTTTATGGTTCTGTGCAGCCTCTTTAAGAAAAGATGCGACCTCAGGAAAGCAACTGCGTGGATGCGTAGACCAGCGTTTCTCAGAAAACCAAGTCGTAGACATAACAGTGCAAGGTACGGTAGGCCACGCACGCTCAACAAGATCGAGATACGTTTTGATTTCTCGACGAACCACGTCTGCACGACAGGGCTCATAGCGATAATTGCCACCATATTCCACTATGACCATTGCCGGAGAAACTCGTTTTGGCACATCCGCTATAGAGCTAACTTGGACAACTTGCCCACCAACACCTTGGTTGACTACATCAAGGCCAAGCTCGTCCGCAACAAGTGTGGGCCAAGCAAATGCCGGATCGTCACACACAAAACCTTGTGCCAGCGAATCTCCTAATACCAGCAGCAAAGGTCGCTCAGGAACAGGGATAAGTTGTGATGAGGGTGATGCGAAAAGTGTTCGTATAATGCATCCTCTTAAACAGGGCAGGAACAGGCGCACGCGCCGCATTTCTCCAATACCAGGAAGATGCTGAATACCAGCAGGAACCGGTGTAGTTGCAATCTCTGAAAGAGAAAAAGCTACAACAGTTGTAGCTTCTTTCCCCTCCCCAACACGTATAGGAATAATGGGAGCAGCATGTGTTGTGCCCACGGTTACCGAGAAACCATCATGTATACGTCGGGGACCATCGCCATCTACAAGCTGAAGAGACTCAGCCGTACCATGACTCTCTTCATCAAGCTGCACTTCGAGAGCTATCTCAGATGCATCAGTATCAAATTCAAGCCATATTCCTGCTGTACAAAAAGCCATCTGCCGATAGAGTCCGGGATGCCATGCCAAACAGCTCGAAATTGACCGAACCTGCTGTGAGGTAAAACGCCAGGGACGTACCCAGCCCATTCCTTCATGAGTCGTAGCAACCACACCATGGAGAAATGATGCGGCTGATACACCAATCAGGCCCGCCCGAGCTCCGGGCGTCTCCAATCTTTGGACTAGTTCCATCCCTCACCTTTCCTTTGTATAGCCCGGTCATTTTCTCACGTTTTACCTCAGACCGACAAAGGAACATCAAACTCACCATTGAGAAGACGAATGATGAGTCGTCGAGCAGCCTCAAGGAGTGTTTGACGAGGGTATAACAGAGCCTCATCATGGCCTCTGCCGCCTCCATCACACGTTTCAAGTGCAGCAAGGCCCATTGTTCGCAGGTCCTCTGGCGTTGCATCACTGCCACCAGCAATAACAAAGCAAGGCACCTGGAACTTTGCACAGCGCTCAGCAACCACTGCTACCGCTTTGCCCCCTGCTGTTTGCGCATCAAGATGACCTTCTCCTGTAATACAAAATGAAGATTCTCTGAGAAGCTCATCAAAATTCGCAAGATCAAGGATGCATGATGCGCCACTGACAAGTTCTGCTCCAAGAAAGGTATGAAGCGCACAACCCAAACCTCCAGCAGCACCAGCCCCTGGCATTGATGCAACATCTTCCCCAAAGATCTTTTCGAGAAGAGCGGCATAAGAAGTCATACCTTGTTCGAGTATTTCGAAGTTTGAATCGGTAACTCCTTTTTGTGGTCCAAATACCGCTGTTGCACCACGTGGTCCTACCAAGGGATTATCAACATCGCACATAACTCGAAAAGACGTTTGCTTAATCCGTGCGTCTAGTTCGGAATAATCAATTGAGGAAACATGTGCGAGCGATGCACCACAAGGTGGTAATTCGCAGCCACAGGAATCTAGGAAGCGCATGCCTAAAGCAGAAAGCACTCCCATACCCCCATCGTTGGTAGCACTTCCTCCAATACCGATGAGAACAGTGGTTGCACCTTCATCCAAAGCCGCGCGAATAAGCTCTCCGGTGCCATAGCTCGTAGCTTGCAGTGGATCTTTTTGTGATGGATTTACCAACGTAAGGCCAGATGCCTCGGCCATCTCCACAACTGCTATTTTACGTTCGGGCATAAAGCCCCATTTTGCTGTGTGAGGATGTCCTAACGGATCCATAACAATATTTGATTGGATTGTCAGCGGCATACTCGATGCCAAAGCGCTAAGCGTACCCTCACCACCGTCTGCCATGATTATGCGAGCTACATTTGCATGCGGCATGAGCTCATCCAACACTTCTTTTATCCCAGCAGAAACCTCAGCGGAAGAAAGCGTTCCCTTAAAGGAATCGGGTGCAAGGATGATAGTTGGAGCTTCAGCTGAACTATTCACCATCGCGCACCGCTTCATAAAACTCTGCTCCATCATCGAGTCTGAGTGTTCCCAAGCGACCAAAGCCTGCTCCTGCAGCTCCACAACAATCAATATCAATGCGATCAGCAACAAAGCCAGTAGCCTCACAGCGACCGCAGTAAAGAATTTGTGCAAAACCTTCTTCGTTTATCGCTGCATTATTTGGCAGGTCGCAGAGCTTCTCAGCAAAAACAACAGGAGTATGACCAGCAATAACCACTGGACCCGTTCCGTCTTGTACTATCAGTCCAGTGGGACGTGACCAGAAATCTTCCCTTATCCAGATAAGATCCTCTGAGCTTTGTGAAGCCAAATAAAACTCACAACCCTTTTCATCCCAGAGTGACGGCACACGGCCTACACCGGGACGTATTCCTGCATGTGCGAACAGATAGGGACGGCCATCTATGAAGGTATAGGCATATGTTGGAAGCGATGAGATCCAATCGATGAGCTCAATGCGTTCCTCATCTGCACATGATGACAGCCCAAGCGCCGTTGAAATGCCTCCATTGCGCGCCCAATTGTCCTGCGCTAAGGCATCTTTAGGATGATTGAGTGCATCAAGCATCAACTCTTCATGATTGCCACGAAGAACGCGCGCATTGGGAAGTGCGCGAATATGACGCAGAACACCCACAGGATCCGACCCACGATCAACCATATCTCCCAGAACAAATAGCTGGTCATCATCACCAAAAGCCAGTTGTTCAAGCATCCGGTCAAACGTGGCGAGACGTCCGTGAATATCGCTTAGGACATACGTTGCCATGCTACCTCCTTAAAGAGATAGCATAGCAAGCCGTCTGTTCTGCGGTTATAAGATGCCGATCATTCCAAACAAAGCCCCTATAACTAACAGGAGAAGCATGAGCACTGACGAATTTAGCCCTCGAGAGCGCAGCAACCACACAAAAAGCCACACTGCCGCAAGACTTGCAAAAGCCGGACAAATACCTGCCATAAGCTGAACAAATACTTCGAACGTAGCGCTCTGAGCCAGCGGAGTCACAACGGGTACATTCACATAGAGTGCAACTAAGCTTCCTACTACAGCTGTACACACCACACAGCAAACATCGCTAATCTTTTGGATAAGCCCTGAACCTGCCAATAGTTCCATAACGCCGGTACCATCTTCAAAACCAAAGCGAATTCCAAACCAATGGACAAGATAATTTGGGATATTGAAGACCAAGCAATACACCACCAGACCCAATGGATTACCGGAGAGAGCAAGAGCAGCTCCCAAGCTTGCTGAGAGCACACGAAATCCTCCCGAGTGGAAAAGCGTGTCTCCAACAATGCCCATGGGACCCATCATGGTCTCTTTGGCTGCCTCAATAGCAGCTCCCATCGTGTTGTTTGCTTCTGCATTCATGACTTCAAGCGATGCGACAACACCTATTTCTAACGGTTCAATCTGTGGCGTCGTATTTTGAAATTTCATGTGGCGCACAAGCGCCTCGGTTAATGCATCTTTATCATTGGCATAAATCTTGCGCAGAATTGGAGCCAGGCTAAAGACATACAACATGTTATGTTCACGCTCAGTGTTATATGAGATCTCTATTGGCAAACTGCGCCAAAACATTGAGCGAATATCACGCTTGGTAACACCATACTTCTCGCCAGGAAGCTTGTCGCTCACCTTTTTCTGAGATGGCGCTGAGCTCTTACTCATAAAAGCCCAGGTCAAAGCCAAAGCGATAGCCAGTACAGCAACTGCTGGCGTACTTGCTCCCACATAGGCGCTCAAAGCAAATCCCGCAAAAAAGAGCGGAACAAATCGACGATCCCAGAGAAGATTGAGCATGCATGCAAGCGCCACAGCCGGAAGCAGTCCTGCGGCTAGCTCTAAGCCATTTAACGCCGCTGCAGGAACCATAGAAAGTGCCGTGACAATTGGGCCGAGTACTACAAAGCCACACAGACACATGACGGCAGACATGATGAGACATTTGATAAAGCCAACGGCAAGATGATACCGACAGATCGCTTTCAGATTACCTTCACTGGCCCATGGGTCACACCAACGTGCCATCACAGATCCGTTAAGAGAGTTATATCTGCTTGAAATAAAGCCGCCCAAATAGGCAAAAGGAATAGCAACAAGCAGGGCCACGCCTGGGCCAAATCCACCAGCCAAAGCAGCACAGGCACCCGGAATAGCACCAAAACGTGGTTCAGAATCTATAACGCCAGCAAAACTCAACATACCCATCCAGGCGAGCTCCATGAAGCCGCCAATAATGAGTCCTGTCAGCGCGTCACCCAACACAAGTCCCACCAGCGGACAGCAGACAATGGGACGATCCATGTATGTTCCGCCGGCAAGGTTATCGACAGCCCACATAAGGGCATAGATAAGTGCAAGGGCAAACGGCACTGGCATAGCTTCTCCCTAAATCAAGCCTGCAATAGATACGCGGCGATCTTCTGGTGTTACAAAAGCCTGGACATCAACACCTTCGTCAAGCAGCGTCTTCAGGTTTTCCCGATCGTTTTCTGAGATACCTAACGATGGTGTGATCATAGTTTTGCCTTCCCCACCAGGCAGAAGAGCTGCATTGAGCTCACGAGCTTCAGGAAGCAGACGAGCCATACGCAAAGCATCATCGGTGGAATCAACAAGAAGCTCGACAGTACGAGCCTCAAGGTCGCCCCCTGGTCCAAGGCGGCGTGCAGCATCCTCAATAGTCAATATTTCTAATGCGCAAGATGACGGGGCCGACATGCGCATCAAACTTGAGCGCAAAGCATCACCAACCACTGCATCGTTTGCTACAACAATTGTGTCGGCACCGAGTTTTGCTGGCCAAACTTTTGATGTCTGAAAATGCAGAAGACGTGAATCAATCCTAAACAGCGCAAGCATAACTTTCTCCCTACAAAAGATCACGGACTTTGGAAGCTGCCGCTTCGTCGAGAATAACTGTCACATCGGGGTGCAGCTGGAAAATTGAAACGGGGAAGTCCGTTGAAATTGGCTCAAAAAAGGCACGATGTACCGCATCTGCTTTTTCTTCGCCGGAGAAAAGGAAGATGATGTGGCGTGCATCCATAATGGTTTTGGGGCCCATTGTTATGTAGTGGCTTGGCAGAAGTGACATGTCGTCGGTGTGGAAATCCTCGTGCAGAATTGTTTCCACAACATGGGTAACACAGTCTTCAGGGCTCTCCAGAATAGGAATGAGGTGTGTTTCCTCATCCCAGGAAGAGAAGGTTCCAGGCTGGTTGCCCGTAAAATGGCCATTAACACCTACGCCCATAATGACGGTATCAAGTCCACCGAGTTCCTTGATGTCATCATCGAAGGTCTGATAATTGTCGTAATCAAGGGTATGAATATGGTCTGGTGCAATATGCGCTCGATCAAAATACTTGCGGTCAAGGCTTACTTTGCAGTCGGGAATATCCGGGCCACCCTCTGGATCATGAATCCAAAATTCGTCAAAGACGTAATAGTGCACGTTATCAAACCAAGGCTTGTCACAAACCTCTTTAGCAAGCAGCTTGTAGCCATCAACCGGCGTTCTTCCCGTAGTAATGGCAATGTTAATACGCTCATCATCGCCATACATGCGCCGCAGCATTTGATGCATCATTACGTGGCTGAGCTCTTCGTAGTCTTTTGTCACGATAAAACGCATAAGATACCTCCACGGAATACACAGGGATTGGAACCACCGAGTAGCATCGTAGAGTATTGGTATGAAAAGGTATCAATGCTATCTAGTTGAATCGGCATATGGCAGAGACACGTCGGGAGACGAATGACCTGTGAAACCTTATGGTTCAAAAACCCATACTAGAGTTCCTGTGCTATAGATATTCAGACTAGTTTTTCATGCATTGAGGGGATAGATATGTCTGAACTCAATACCATACGGGTAGCTGCCGCAATTATCTCGAAAGACGGCGCTGTTCTTGCCTGCAAACGCTCTCAAGGTGAGTTTGCTGGCATGTGGGAATTTCCCGGAGGAAAGGTTAAAGAAGGTGAAACAGCTTTTGATGCCTGCCGCCGAGAAGCGCTCGAGGAACTCGGAGCAAAACTGAGCACAACCTACTATTACGACACCGTTGAGTATGACTATCCAACATTTCACCTCTCTATGGACTGTTATGTATGCTTTTTAGCTCAGGGAGAAGAACCTCAGGCTCTAGAGCATGAAGAGATTCGTTGGGTCACACAAGAAGAGCTTGCCAGCCTAACCTGGTTGCCTGCTGATCAGAACCTTGTACAAAGTCTTGCTTTTGCCTGGGACACCATCTTTGCAACGGAACCCTTTTAATCTGAGCACAAGGAGATAGCTCATGAGCAAAGCCGACGATCTGTTTGTCTCAATGTGTAGCGATATTCTCGAAAATGGGACAACAACCGAGGGAGAACGCGTTCGTCCACACTGGGAGGATGGAACGCCTGCCTACACAATAAAGCGCTTCGGCGTGGTTAATCGCTATGATCTTCGCGAAGAATTTCCAGCTATTACGCTCCGTCGCACCGCACTGAAAAGTTGCATGGATGAGGTTCTTTGGATTTACCAGCGCAAGTCAAACAATATCCATGATCTTCATTCACACATTTGGGATGAATGGGCAGATAACGACGGCTCCATTGGCAAGGCATATGGATATCAGATAGCCCAAAAAAGCCATTATCCGGAAGGCGATTTTGACCAAATGGATCGCGTGCTCTTCAATCTTGAGCACACACCATATTCACGTCGCATTATGACCAACACGTATGTCTTTTCAGACCTGTCTGAAATGAATCTCTACCCTTGCGCCTATAGCTGTACCTATAACGTGACTCAACACCCTGGAGACGATCGTCCTACGCTCAACCTTCTTCTTAACCAGCGTAGTCAGGATGTTCTTGCGGCAAACAATTGGAATGTATGTCAGTATGCTTTGCTCTTAATGATGGTTGCACAACATGCCGGCATGATTGCTGGCGAGCTGGTGCACGTTATTGCTGATGCTCATATCTATGATCGCCATGTAGATATTATTCGTGAACTTATCTCACGCCCGCACTACCCGGCTCCTCATGTATCCCTCAACCCAGAGGTCACGAATTTCTACGACTTTACCACCGATGATCTTATCGTTGAGAACTACGAGCATGGACCACAAGTTCGCAATATCCCCATTGCTGTATAGGAATTCGTAAGGATAAGGGCACTATGAGTATGTTTGATGCCACGCCAAAAGGTACTCCCCAACCCAATGTATATGCCCTTGTCGCTGTTTGCGAGGACTGGGGCATAGGGTTTCATGGTGGGCTTTTGGTACGCAACTCTGCCGATATGCGCCATTTTAAAGAACTAACCTGGGATCATACGGTTCTTATGGGCAGAAAAACACTCGAGAGCTTTCCGGGTTCTCGCCCACTGCCGCACCGGCGAAATATCGTACTCACCCAAAGCCAAGAGCTTGCCAAGCGCAGTGATATTGAAGTTGCCTCCACACTTGAAGAAGCACTTGCGTTAGCTGGCACGGATCTTACCTGGGTTATTGGCGGTGGGGCCACGTATCGCGCACTGCTTCCCTACTGCTCAAAAGCTATTGTCACAATAAATCACTGTGTCCGTCCTGCAGACACGTTCTTTCCCAACTTAGATGATGCTTCGCAATGGTGTGCTCGCCAGCGCATTACCACTGACGAGCACGGAGATACACTCACAACGTCTGAAGGCGTTGCATTTGAATATGTTACGTACGAGCAGACGGCAATGGACTAAACGTTGATGACATCACCAAGATCGGTATTGATTTCCTGAGATTCTCCAAAGAGGGCTGTAGCAACCTGATCGGGATCACTGAAGTCCCATGCTCCTCCCGAAGTGCGCTCCATATCAATCGTAATCTCTGAGGTAAAGGTGGTTACTTCGCCGCTGGACAGCATATCGACAAACAGCTGCATTCCAGCAGCCATCAGGGCATCCTCACCACCCTGATTGTATATATCGACCGCTTCTTGAGTCCCAGCCCACTCCTGAAGTACATCCTCAAAATCAACCAATGCCTCGTCTATATCGACATTGCTTACGGTGAGTTCTACTGTTGCCTCATCGCCATCAACACGTATATCGTCGATGGAGTAATCAAAGTTAGAAAAAAGCGCCTGATAAAACTCGTAAGGATCAATACCCATCGATTCCATTTCTTGGCACGTATCCCTACCGAAGACATCTCGCACATCATCTTCATCAAGCGCGCTAAGCATCGAGAACGTAGCATCTACCTGCTGCTCGATATCATCTTCATCATCGGCCTTGCTGGCTCGATCGCTTTTTTCGTTGTCGTCCTTTTCGGTATCGTCCTTCTTTTCGGCAGCTTCATCCTTTACAGCCTCATCATCTGCAGAACCGCCACAGGCGCTTAATCCAAATGCAAGCGATAAAGCCATTATCAAAGACAGGATACCCACGAGTACTCTATTTCGTTTATTCATAGCGAGCCTTTCTCAAGAGGTTAAACGCGAATCTAACCTACCGTGCATAGTCAGGTTAAAGACTCGCTGAAATAAAGCTTACCTGAGATTGTATGGTCTTACCAAAATCTAACTCTAACGGGTTTGTGATACCGGGGAACGGTCCGGATGTCTCACGTTGCATAAGCTTTTAAGGTTCACGAAGTTGTCTATCCGCTTATGCAATGGTATTGCAGTGTCGCATTAAGCTCACAGACGATATGAGCTGAACATTGGGCCCTCCCCCTGTCGCAGTTCCGTGGGTCGGGCGACAATGGTCGTACCACCAACCGTGGCCGCGCGCCACATGCGACGGAGGAGGGCACCATGTCCAATTATGTCACAGCTATCGGCCTCGACGTTCACGCCCGCAGCATCAAGGCCTTCGCCCTAAATCCCATGAGCGGCGAGTGCGAGCGCGCGTCGTTCGGCTACGACCCGGCAGCGATCGCCGAGTGGGCACTCAGCTTCGAGGAGCCCAGGGCGGTCTACGAGTCTGGGGTTACCGGCTTCCACCTGTGCCGGACGCTGCGCGCGCTCGGGCTGGACTGCGTCGTCGGCGCTGTCTCAAAGATGCAGCGGCCTGCCGCGGACCGCGGCAGGAAGACCGACCGACGCGACGCCGAGTTCCTGGCCCGCCTGCTCGCCACTCGTAACGTCGTGGAGGTCTGGGTACCCGACGAGAGCACCGAGGCCGCCCGCGACCTTTCGCGTGCCCTTGCCGACGCCCGCGACGACCTCCAGCGCGCCAAGCAGCGGATGTCCAAGTTCCTGCTGCGCCACGGGCACGTCTTCGACGAGACCACGCCGACCGGCGCGCGCAAGGGGAACTGGACGCGCGCCTACTGGAGGTGGGCCGACGCGATCGAGTTCGCCGAGGCAGACGACGCCGCAGCCTACGAGCACTACCGCGACTGCGTGAGGCGCTGCCAGGAGGCGCGAGATGCGCTGGCGAGGAGGGTCGCCGAGTCCGCGGGACGCCCGGGGTGGAAGCCAGCCGTCGACGCCCTCAGGTGCGTGAAGGGCGTCGACGTCGCCACCGCCTTCCTGCTCGCCTGCGAGGCCGGCGACTTCTCGAGGTTCCGCACGGCGCCCGAGTTCGCGTCGTGGTGCGGCCTCACGCCCTCGGAGCACTCGAGCGGCGAGACGTTGTCGAGGGGAGGGATCACGCGCGCGGGCAACGCCCACGTGCGCTCGGCGCTCGTCGAGGCGGCCTGGCACGTACCGATGTCGTCGCGGGAGGCTAAGCCGCTCGCATCCGACCAGGAGGTCGCGCCGGCGGTGAGGCGCCACGCGGCGAAGTGCAACAGGAGGCTCCAAGACCGCCGGGAGGCGATGTCCGCGGCCGGGAAGAAGCCCGTCGTCGCCAACTGCGCCACGGCGCGGGAGATGGCGTGCTGGGTGTGGGCTATAGCGAGGATGGCCGTGGCGTAGCACCCCGCCGGGAAAGACAGGTTCCGACCCCGAGGACCGCTGCCGTTCGAGGCCGTTGGGAGGCCACTCGAGTCTTTTTTTATGGGCAGCGGGGCACCGCCACGCCCGCCAACAGACTTCGGTCGAGGCCCCCAGCCGTAGCAACGAAATGCGCAGCCGAGGAGGCCATGCGCGGATATTAGAATGCCAGACGTGCGTCGAACAGACACGCCCTCAGGTAGCGCCGGTCCCGGGCGAAGATAGGTAGGCCCGCCGCCTCCGATAGCTCCGGAGGGGGCGGGCCGGTTTTGCCTCTTGACAATGTTCAGCTCATATTAAAAAGGGACCCGTCAAAGTGACGGGTCCCTCAAACTAAATCTCTTCAGATAACTAAAGAGCAATCAAGCTGTTCGCTTAATCAATATCGGTTGCTGCATCAACCTGACCACGAAGGAACTCTTCCTTATCCTTACGATTGCGCGAAAGCTCAGCTGCAGCCATAACAGGCACCCAGTAATGAATCTTCTGCTTTGCAATATCTGCCTTCTTGGAGAAGAGATCCAGATATGCATCTGCATGAAGCTCGTGATACATCTTGAAAAGGATGTAGGTCATTGCAGCATCTGCCTCAGGCAAGCCACGGGTAACGTGCGTCCAGTCGCAGGCATACAGCATGCCATCCTCCGTAACAATAACGTTGGAGGGGTTGAAGTCACAGTGGCAAATACTACGACCCGGTGCCATACGGTCTGCACGCATCTGCAGGTCGTAACGAACGGAAGGATCGAGATCCTTTACCTTGCCAATCATGTTTGTGACTTTGCTCTTCTGGTCCTTGAGCAGCTCAGGAGCTTCAGTGTTCTGAATCTCAATCTGGAAATCAACGAACTGCTCAAGCAGCGAACCGTATTCCTCTGTACCTTCGGCAGCATCCATCAAAGAGCGCATAGTAACGCCCGGAACATACTCAGTGGAGAGTGCCCAAGAACCATCGGCAACCTGAGATACCTCGAGGACCTTAGGAACACGAACACCAGCCTCGGTAACACGAGCAATATTCAATGCCTCATTGAAGACATCAGAAGCAGGCTTTTCAGCCTTAAACACTTTGACAATCCTATCGCCATCAACATAGACGGCCTTGTTGTGACGCTCAACGATAAGCTGTTTATTTTCAGAAAGTTCCATTGCTGCCTCCTTCTGGGCAACGAAACACGCCCTCGTTAACTAGTCTTCGTAGCTGGTTGCCTCGCGGCCATAGAAGGCATCGAGATACAGCGACTTGATCTCAGAAATGAGCGGGTAACGCGGGTTAGCGCCAGTGCACTGGTCGTTAAAGGCATTCTCACTCATCTCGTCGAGTGTAGCGAGGAAGTCCTCCTCGGAAACGCCAAATCCGGCAATTGTCTCAGGAACACCCACGTGAGCCTTGAGCTCTTCAATACGAGCAATGAAGTTCTCAAAGACCTCACGATCGTCCTTGCCCTGAATGCCGCAGAAACGGCCTGCTTCAGCATAGCGAGCAAGGGTCTTAGGATGATCGTACTGAGGGAAGGTACCCATCTTCACCGGACGCTCAGCAGCGTTGTAGCGCATAACGCGAGTGAGGATAACAGCGTTTGCCAGACCATGAGCAATGTGGTGATAAGCACCAAGCTTGTGAGCCATGGAGTGGTTCACACCGAGGAATGCGTTAGCGAACGCCATACCAGCGAGGCAGGAAGCGTTTGCCATGTGATCGCGAGCCTCAACATCGGTGCCGTCATCATATGCGCGCTCGAGATAGGTAAGAACGAGCTTCATAGCACGGAGGGCAATGCCATCGGTGTAGTCAGATGCCATGACCGAGACATACGCCTCAAGAGCGTGTGTAAGAACGTCAACACCAGAAGCTGCAGTAAGGCCCTTGGGCTGAGTCATCATATTGTCGGTGTCGACAATAGCCATGTTGGGCAGGAGCTGGTAGTCAGCGATCGGCCACTTCGTGCCAGTGGTGGCATCCGTGATGATGGAGAACGGAGTGACCTCAGAACCAGTACCCGAAGAGGTAGGAATGGCAACGAAGAAGGCCTTCTCGCCCATCTTGGGGAAGGTGTAAATACGCTTGCGGATATCCATGAAGTCCATGGCCATATCCTCAAACTTGGCCTCTGGGTGCTCGTACATCATCCACATAATCTTGCCAGCGTCCATAGCGGAGCCGCCACCAATGGCGATGATGCAATCAGGCTCGAAAGCTTTAACCTGCTCAAGACCACGCAGGCAATCCTGAAGCTTGGGGTCTGGGGAGATGGACCAGAAGCTGGAGTAAACAATACCCTGCTCGTCGAGGGAATCCTCAATCTTCTTGGTGAAGCCAGACTTGTACAGGAAGGAGTCGGTCACGATAAATGCGCGCTTCTTGCCGTAGACCTCGGAAAGCTCGCGCAGGGCCACGGGCATGCAGCCCTTCTTGAAGAAGACCTTTTCGGGGACACGGAACCAGAGCATGTTCTCTCGCCTCTCTGCCACGGACTTATAGTTGAGCAGGTGCTGGGGGCCAACGTTGCCCGAGACGGAGTTGCCACCCCAGGAGCCGCAGCCCAGCGTAAGGGAGGGCGAAAGCTTGAAGTTATAGATATCGCCAATACCACCCTGAGCAGCCGGAGTATTAACCAGCAGACGGCAAGCCTTCATCGTCTCGGCATGCTTTGCCATCTTCTCGGTCTCGCGAGTATCGATGAACAGCGATGCGGTGTGACCATAGCCACCGTCGGAAACAAGACGAGAAGCCTTGGCAAGAGCATCGTCAAAGTCCTTTGCGCGATACATACCAAGAATGGTGGTGAGCTTCTCATGGGCCCAAGGCTCGGAAGGCTCAACAGAAGTTACCTCACCGATAAGAACCTTGGTTGAAGAGGGAACCTCAACACCGGCAGCAGCAGCAATCTTAGGAGCTGGCTGGCCGACCATCTTGGCGTTAACGCCACCGTTGACGATAACGGTATTGCCAACCTTGGCAATCTCATCGCCCTTGAGGAAGTAGCAACCACGACGCTCAAACTCGGCCTTAACGGCATCGTATACCTTGTCGAGAACAATTACGTTCTGCTCGGTAGCGCAGATCATGCCGTTGTCGAACGTCTTGGAATGAATAATCGAGTTAACAGAGAGCTCGATGTTAGCAGTGTCATCAATGATGGCAGGGTTGTTGCCCGGGCCAACGCCCAAAGCCGGCTTACCAGAAGAATAAGCGGCGGTAACCATACCAGGACCACCCGTAGCAAGGATGGTATCGGCAGAGTGCATAAGGGTGTTGGTGAGCTCGAGCGACGGAACATCAATCCAGTCGATAACACCCTTGGGGCAACCTGCAGCCTCTGCAGCATCGCGCACGATACGGGCAGCTTCGATGGTGCATGCCTTGGCGCGAGGATGCGGAGAGATCATGATTGCGTTGCGTGTCTTCAAGCAAATGAGGGTCTTGAAGATTGCAGTGGAAGTTGGGTTAGTGGTAGGGATAACGGCGGCGACAATACCAATCGGCTCTGCAATGCGCTTGTAGCCGAAGGCAGGATCGTTCTCCACAACACCGCACGTCTGCATGTTCTTGTACTTGTTGTAAATATACTCGGAGGCGTAGTGGTTCTTAATAACCTTGTCCTCTACGATGCCGTAGCCCGTCTCCTCCACAGCCATCTTAGCCAGTGGAATACGTGCCTTGTTAGCAGCCATAGCTGCTTCGTAGAAGATCTTGTCTACTTGCTCCTGAGTAAACGTTGCGAACTCGGCCTGCGCCTTGCGCATCTGGGCCAGTCGTTCGTTCAGAGCATCGACGCTGTCGATGATGGTGGACTGCACCTTCTCTGCCATTCCTTCTCCTCCCATATCTGTCCCACACGCCCATAAAGTGCGCATGTGGATTGCAGAACTATGGCGGGGCGAGCCCCACGCTTAACATAAATGTGGTATCTGCTGAAATATACCATGAACAGAAGAGCTCTCCTGCACAAACCGGTATTCATACATCATAAACTTGCAGAGGACATAAAAATACTTTCAAAATATGCACAGACCTAAATTGAGGTTTGTGCGGCATAGTCTCAAAAATAATTGTTATTGCACCAGCGCTTTTTCAAGCAGAATGCAATCCTGCAAGGGATTGTTTCTCTCGGCTTTCCAGAGAATCCAGTCGCTCTCCTGAAAGAGTCGCAGTGCGACATAAGGACCAAAACCCCGCTGCAAGGTACAAGAAGCCTGTACATAAAGCGGATCGGACTTTAGACCCGGATAACGAACTTCACTCACGCGAGGATGACGTATGAGATAGTTTGCAACTGTCTGCGCTTCGTCTGACACCTGACGCCATGCATCAGGTTCCATATTCTGTGCCAACTCACTCAACGAAAAAAGAGAAAGGGTATCTGCAACCTCAGCTGCAGATACCCTTTTACCTATAAGGTCATGCGATCCCATTGTTAGCGGCGCTCATCAATCTCATCACGAACGGAGAGAATGAATTCTTCGAGATTGGCAACGTGCGTCTCGTTGGTACGATCGCGTACAGAAATCGTGCCTGCCTCGGCCTCCTTTTCACCAAGGATAAGCATGTAGGGCGGACGATCGATGTTGCGTGCCTCACGAATCTTATAGCCGATCTTTTCATCGCGCTCATCGAGCACAGCTCTGATGCCCGCGGCCTCAAGTTCATCGGTAACAGCGCGTGCATAGTCGCGGCTCTTCTCGGATACAGGAAGCACCTTAACCTGCGTTGGAGCAAGCCAAGTGGGGAACTTACCTGCATAGTGCTCAATCAGGATGCCGATAAAGCGCTCAATGGAGCCGAAGCATACGCGATGCAGCATGATGGGACGCTTCTTTGAGCCGTCTGCATCTGTGTACTCAAGGTCAAAGTTGAGCGGCATCTGGAAATCGAGCTGAACGGTTCCGCACTGCCAGGTACGACCAAGTGAATCCTCAAGATGGAAGTCGATCTTAGGACCATAGAAGGCGCCGTCACCCTCGTTAACAACATAATCCTTACCGAGCATCTCGAGGGCATGGCGGAGCGCTGCCTCAGCGCGCTCCCAATCCTCGTCGGAACCCATGGAGTCCTCAGGGCGCGTAGAAAGCTCAAGATGATAGGTAAAACCGAACTTCTGGTACACCGAGTCAATGAGGTTTACCACACCTACAATCTCATCGGTAAGCTGGTCGGGGCGAACAAACAGGTGTGCATCGTCCTGGTTGAAGCAACGCACACGGAAAAGACCGTGAAGCGCACCACGGAGCTCATGGCGGTGTACAAGTCCAATCTCGCCGGCACGAATGGGAAGCTCGCGGTAGCTGTGTGGCTTTGCCTTATAAACGAGCACACCACCCGGGCAGTTCATAGGCTTGATGCAGTACTCCTCATCATCAATCATCGTGGAGTACATATTGTCCTTGTAGTGGTCCCAATGACCAGAAGTCTTCCAGAGCTGCTTATTCATGATAAGCGGCGTGGAAATCTCGACATACCCAGCCTTACGGTGGATCTCACGCCAGTACTGCAGCAGCTCATTCTTCAGAATCATGCCGTTAGGAAGGAAGAACGGGAAGCCTGGTGCCTCGTCACTCATCATAAAGAGGTCCATCTCGCGACCAATCTTGCGATGATCACGCTTCTTGGCCTCTTCAAGCAGACGCAGGTGCTCGTCAAGTTCTTCTTTTGTTGCAAAGGCCGTACCATTGATACGGGTGAGCATCTTATTGTTCTTATCACCCTTCCAGTAGGCACCTGACACACCCGTAAGCTTGAAAGCCTTAAGCGCCTTGGTATAGGTGAGGTGGGGACCTACGCACATATCAATGTATTCACCCTGCTGGTAGAAGGTGATACGAGCATCGTCTGGCAGATCGTCAATATGCTCGACCTTGTATTTCTCGCCGCGCTCCTCCATAAGCTCAATGGCTTCAGGACGAGGAAGCTCATAGACGCTGAACTTAAGATTCTCTTTCACTATTTTTTTCATCTCTGCCTCAATGGCAGGAAAATCTTCTTCTGTGATTTTCTGGCCTTCAGGCAGATCTACATCGTAATAAAAACCATTGTCAGTGGCAGGACCATAGGCAAAGTCTGCCTCAGGATAGAGACGCTTGATTGCCTGAGCCATAATGTGTGCGGCGCTATGACGAACAACGTGCGTAACCTCGTCTGCCGGACACTCATCCACATGACCGTCGTTGTATAGAACCTTCATACGAAACCTTCCTTATATGGTTCGCGGTTAGCGTGTATGGTGAGTCCTCGGATAGGTTTACCACATCCTGAGGGCAAAGATGTTTACAAAGTATCTTGCTTATTATGGTCGCTTGCCAAGGATTTATGCGTACTTTCAGAAACTTCCTGATTTTTTTCGCGCTGCCACGCATTTTTACGCGGCGAATCATCCTTTGAGAAAGGACTTGCACGATAAAGTCGCTCAACAATGGACTTTTTCTTTGTCGCTGCAGCCGGTGCAAAAGCAAGACCACATGCGAATCCCCACAAAACAAAAAGCATGGGGAATGAATGAAACAAGACTGAGAGTACAAAAGGCGGAAGAGCTACTCCCTCACTTACTGCAGGCATGGAGAAGAATGAAATTACAAACCACACCAAAAGAATAAGTTCGGCAAGCCGAACAATCCATCGCACCCACCTGTGGAGCACAATGCGATACACAAGCGCAACCACACAGCCCAATACTGCGCCAATACCGCAGGCAATGCAGGGAGCAGCAACAATAGAAAGCGCCACAAGTTCAGGTGAGGTTTGCGAGCTACGGGAAAGCCCAAAGATGACGCAACTTACCAACGTTACAACTAGCCAGAAACAGAGATTCACGATAGTTGCTGTTCTCTTCATACGTGCTGCTCCAAAATTTGACGTACCAGCAGAAAGAGATTCTACTACTGTGCCGTCGTTCTTGTACCGGATGCAGCATCACAATAAGAGCAAGCCGAGGGCGAAAACCTCACAAGAAAGCCGGGAAACTTGCAAGGATTTCCCGGCTTAGAGTTATGCAACAAACGCAGGCAGATGAACACTAGGCAGATTAGTTTTGATGTTTGCCTGCACGTGTGCGCATATAGGCACTTGCTCCCAAAAGAGCACCTGCCAGTACTGCCACACCAGCAACTACTACTGCGGTATAAGTGTCACCTGTTGCAGGAAGCACGCTCTCCTCTGCATGAGAGGTGTTTTCATCCCGATTTGTAGTGTCAGAGGTTTGCGTTGTATTGGAATTGTTGTTCTTGTCGTTGTTATCGGTATTGGGCTGTTCAGTTTCTTCGTCTTCAGACTGCGATGGCTGCCCAGGTTCGAGGGAAGTAGCAGGAAGCCAGAAATCACCATCATTCTGGAAGGCAAGCTCTGCGGGATTCCAGCCATTCTGACCAATAAGCATGCTCGAAAGATAATCTTCAAGTTTCTGAGCAGCATCCTCGTCTATGACTTTGCCGAGCACAATGCTGTCATTGTTAACCACCGGTGTGCCATCGGCGTTGAAACACCCAATTTCGGTAAAACGAACCGTGGGGTCATAAGTAATAGAGACAGTATCGCCGTCCTCATTATGGCCAGTCCAGCGGCTCCAACGCTCGGGCATGATGTTATCCGGCATCGTGCAGCCGATAAAGGTTACTGCTGAAGAAATGTTTGCATAGTCTGGGTTGGGCGTATTCGTATCTATTTCGCTATAGATGGTTCTTCCCGTGGCATCCACATGAGAAGTGTAAGCGCAAAGATTTTGCCATGGACGACCAAGGCTTACATCGGTAAGCGAGGGGTCTGCCGTGAGTGTGCAGTTATAGAAGACAAGACCGGTATAGCCGCTCTTAGTATTAGCCGCTGTGAAATACCCACTATCGCGTCCAGGGAATGAAGCCATGTGGATAGAGCAGCCATTGAAATAGGCGTCGGCGTCACCAAAGATGAAGTCTACCGTGCCCTCAATGTAGCAGTTGGTAAGCGATGCACGGTTACCCACCCCCATGAGGTAGAGCGTATCCTGGCGACCAATAAAGCTGCAGTCGACAAAATCGATTTTATCGGCATTAGAGCAGAAGGCTACCGCGGGTGTTTGATCATCTTCTCCTGTGTGACCATAACCTTCGAGGTTGTAGTCATTCTGGAAGGTAATACCGCGGAGCCGAGAAACCCTTACCCGATGCTCTTACCAATACGGTAGCGCATTCGTTGGTGCCAAGGTCAAACTTGTCTTGCGGGAGGTAGGTTCCATCAGTATCCCACGTGTTAGACGAGTAATAGGCAGCGTGAATAATGACAGGGTGCTCGTTTGTTTCATCGGCATTTTGGAAGATAACACCCTCTTTATCGATAATCACACGCTCGTTATATGAGCCTGGTGCGATAGAAAGAACAAGATGGTCCTTCAAAGAAGAGTCATTATCCGCCAGCGCTTCATTAATGGTTTGGTAGTCACCATTCGCACCCACAGTTACCACATGGTAGGACTCAGCTTTGTCTGAGCCATAATCCACCGAGATAGACGAGAGGTAGCAACTTGGACTATTACCATTGCCACCAGAGAAAGTTAAGGCCACGTAGTGTGTGTTAGTTGCATCTATAGCAATGTCACGACCAAGCGAAACCGACTCATGCTCGATGTTTCCACCTAACAAACTATCATCGAGGGTGATATCAAGATTGCCGTTGTTATTGCCCTCAATACGCAAGATAGCACCCTGAGCATCTGCTGCAATAGGAACATAAATGACCGTTCCAGGATTTACTTGTGTATTTGATTCACGCGGGTCAAATTTTCCGGATAGTGCATCTATCCGAAGGTTCTCATAGTCACCACGTGCATTTTGAATTGCATCGGCATCTGTGCCGGTAAGGTCCCAGGTGGTATCAGTTGCAGAGACGTCTGGCGTACCAGGGTACGTGCTGGTATCTTCTGCATAATCTACAGAGAGAGCCGTGATATAGCTGCTGCCAGAACCTCCGAAACTAATTGCAACGTAGTGAGCATTTTCGGTGGTTGAGAGGTCAATAGGTGTATTGAAGCTGGCATCTTTATCGTCAACTTTTACCGTAACCGAACTACCCTGTCCTGAAATCGTAAGAGTTGCACCATACTCGGACTGAGCAATAGGGACATAAATTACGGTATTGGCATTAACCTGTGTATCTCCCTCTCGAGGAGCAAATTTTGCTTCGCTCCCAGAAGCATCAATCTTAAGGCCATCAACCTCGCCGCGCTGGATTCCACTATTTTGGAAAGACTGGTCTGTCTCACTGAGATTACTTAAATCCCATGTGGTGTCTTTTACAGCAACGTCTGTAGGATCACCAGGAAACGGAACGATATACGTAAGGCTCATATAAGAGAGGTATGATTGAGAATTAAAGGAGAGGTTAATATCTCCTCCCGATTCAGGAATCTCAAAGGAGATGCTCTTGCCAGAAACCTCCCCTTGTATATCCGTGCCACCACACGTACACGAAACACCCGGCGCATTTCCACTTCCAGTCAGCGTGAGCGTTGCCCCATGCTCGCTATTCTCAGCAGATAAGCTCAGTTTTGTACCAGGGTTGATCTGTGTGTCCCCATTGTCGGTACGGGGACTAAACTTTCCATTGGTGGCATCAATATGAATGCCCTGCCAATCACCTATCTTGCCTTCAAAAGTCATGTCCACCAAATCCGTAGACACATTAGGATTAAAGTTCCACGCCACATCTGCAGGATTTGAATTCTCATCAGCAAGAACAGTACCCGGAAGCCTCATAAGCGACAGCACTAAAGCTACGCCCATCAAGGCAATTGCAACAAGCCCAAACCTACGCTTCGTGCAAACGTTCACGCACGACCACCTCTCTTATACAAACCTTGCCTCTCGTATGCGTAGCAGAAGTGTTACTACACTGCACATAGGTTTTTATTGTATTGCTTCCGAGCGGCAAAAGAACACGTCGTTACATACGCGAAAAGGCATGCCAGAAACTAGCATGCCTCAACACGAACTATAACTATTCATGTAACTCAAATGGGCTTATTCGCGACCGTTCCAGCAATAGGTACAAACTTTAGAAGGATCGATACCTATTGCGTCAAGCAAGCCATCAAGTGTCTGATACTCCAGGGAATCAAAACCCATCTCTTCACAGAGCGACTTCAGCAAACATCTGCCGCGCTCAGTACGCCCATCAGCATATTCGTCGAGATGACGCTCTCCTTCTTCGCCTTCGAGTTCACGCACTTTTCTGCGTGCAACAAGTTCATATTCAGAGCGACTCCGAGAGAACGAGAGGTACTTGCAGCCATACATAATCGGTGGGCATGCCGAACGCATGTGTACCTCAGAAGCTCCTGTATCACGCAAGAAATCGATTGTCTCACGCATTTGTGTGCCGCGAACAATTGAATCGTCCACAAGCAAGAGACGCTTATCGCGAATAAGCTCTGGAACCGGCACTTGCTTCATCTTTGCCACACGATTACGCACTTCTTGATTGGAAGGCATAAAAGAGCGAGGCCACGTTGGGGTGTACTTAACAAAGGGACGAGCCAACGGTAAGTGAGACTCATTGGCATACCCAATACCATGTGGAAGACCGGAGTCAGGCATACCAGCAACGTAGTCCACCTCAGGGAGCAGTCCAAGCTCACGCTCACGACGTGCCATAATCTCCCCGTTGCGGTAGCGCATTACCTCAACATTGACACCCTCATAGGTCGAGTTGGGATAGCCGTAGTAGACCCAGAGAAATGCGCAAATTCTCATGGTGTTACCCGCAGGAGCAACGACTTCAAAACCATCAGCAGTAATGCGCACTATTTCAGCAGGCCCAAGCTCATAAGCATCCGTGTAGCCCAGCTTGCCATAGGCAAATGATTCGAAGGTTACACAATAGCCATCGTCATCTTTACCAATAAGCACTGGCAGGCGACCCATGGAATCACGTGCAGCGATAAGCTCGCCGGACTGCGTCATGATAAGAACGGTCAGAGAGCCTTCTATCTGATCTTGTGCATAACGAATGCCATCAACTATGGTGTCTTGCGTATTGATAAGCGCCGCTACAAGCTCATTGGAATTCACCATGCCAGAGCTTGTTGCCATAAACTGATGGCCACGATCTTCAAAGCGCTGCACAAGGACGTCGGTGTTGGCAATAGCACCAACGGTTGAAATGGCATAGATGCCAAGATGAGAACGAACTAACAGCGGTTGCGGATCGGCGTCAGAGATACATCCCATCACACAGGTGCCCGAAAGCTCCGGCAGATCATGCTCAAACTTCGTGCGAAAAGGCGTATTTTCTATCGAATGAATCTGGCGACCAAAACTACCGTCTGGTTTTGCAGAAACCATACCTGCTCGACGCGTTCCCAGATGCGAATGATAATCTACGCCAAAGAACACATCGAGAGATACATCGCGATGCGAAACAGCACCGAAAAAGGCTCCCATTGATCTCCCTTACTGAATGCGCGTACGGCAATAAGGACAAACCTTCCAGTCTGCATTGAGCGGACGGTGGCAGGTTGGACAGACATTACGCACTTGCGTGTTGCAAATGGGGCAGACGATAAAATCGCGATCGATGGGGGTGCCACACTTAGGGCAAATGCCATAGTGAGAAAGCTGGTGCTCACGCAGAGCAATGTCCAAATCCTGCTCTTCACGATCTACCAAATAGGAACTTGGACGCAAAATGACATAGGCAAGCAATCCCACAATGGGAACCACAGAAATAATTGCCCAGAGCCACCATGGTTCAGCTCCACGGCGTTGCGCATCGCGTATGACATAGACAATAGAAAGTACATAGAGCATCACGATACACGCAAGCATAAGGTAGAGGACCATGCGAACCTCTGGTGTAAGCAGCTGTGAAATGAGGTCGGACATAGCGACCGCTCCTTTAACTCTCTTTGATACCAACCTTGTTCAATAACGTACGACAGAAAAGCGTACCGCATCCAAACAAACTTCGCACACGCCAGTTACAAATAAGCTGCACGATGTGAGAGTTCTCCACATCGTGCAGCAAACATACACATTATTTGCAACGAAACGCTATACCAAATGCAACTCTTTAACGCGTCGACAATACACCAGGTGCCCAGGAGCTACCTCAACCGCCTCAGGATTAGCAGCACGGCATGCTTCTTCTGCGTAAGGACAACGCGATGCAAAGCGACATCCCGCATCCACATTTACCAAACTCGGCACATCGCCCTTCATCGTATGACGCTCACGAGAACGCTCTGAAGGGTGCAGAGGCGGAACAGACGAAACGAGGCCGCGCGTATAGGGATGAGCTCCTTCAGAAACGATTTGCTCGGTATCCCCCACCTCCATCACCTTTCCGCCATACATAACGCAGATCCTGTCTGCCATATAACGAACCACCGAGAGGTTATGAGTAATGAAGAGATATGCCAAACCTTCGGATTCCTGAAGATCAAGCAGAACGTTTAAGGTCTGTGCCTGGACTGAAACATCCAAAGCACTTGTTGGCTCATCGAGCACGAGCAATGAAGGCTTGAGCATAACTGCACGAGCAACACTTACGCGCTGTTGCTGACCGCCAGAAAGCTCCTGAGGCCTGCGGTCAAGCAATTCTTTACCCAAACCAACTTTTTCACACGTCTCTTCAATGAGAGCATCCGCATCGGCTATGTGATTTACCACCAAGGGGCGACGCAATACTTGTCGAACCGTCCAACGAGGGTTGAGTGAGGATGCCGGATCCTGAAACACCGCACCCATTTTTCCTTGGTACTCTCGACGATTATGAGGAGTTACCTCCACACCATCTATCAAAATAGAGCCCGATGTCATAGGTGTGAGACCGAGCAAAAGCTTCGCAAGAGTTGTTTTGCCAGAACCGGACTCACCTACCAAACCAACGGTTTCACCTGGATTGATATTAAAAGAGACGCCGTCGACAGCATGCACTGCATTACCCTTACCGGCACCTTTGATGGCGAAGAGTTTGTACACATCATGCAACTCAACAAGATGTTCTGCGCTCATTACTACACCTCCGCCCTACTGCAAGCAACCAGATGACCCGGAGTAATCTCTACAAGCTCATGCTGGTAGTTCCGACATACCTCACATGCACGCGGACACCGGTCATAAAAACGACAGCCATGTGGAAGAGCAGCGAGATCAGGAACGGTGCCTGGGATGGTCTGAAGCCGACCTTCTCCTCGTGAAATGGTGGGCAGTGCACGCATAAGCAGACGCGTGTAAGGATGTGCTGGATGATCGAAGATCTCGAACACATCGCCGACCTCAACAATCTGACCGGCATACATAACACCAACACGATCAGCAACATCGGCAACAATGCCAAAGTCATGTGTGATAAGCAACAACGCCATGCCATGCTCATGCCTCAAATCGTTCATGAGGTCGAGAATGCCAGCTTGTGTTGTGACATCAAGTGCCGTTGTTGGCTCGTCTGCAATAAGCACTTCAGGCTCGCGGCACAGCATCATGCCGATCATGACACGCTGGCGCATACCACCCGAAATTTCATGCGGATATTGCTTCATACGAGCTGCAGCATCGGGAATGCGCACATCGCGCAGGGTTTCTTCTGCACGCTTCATGGCTTCGGCTTTGCTCATCCCGTCAACCATAAGGCTTTCGGCAATCTGTTCACCGAGGGTATAAACCGGGTTCAGTGAATCAAGAGGATTCTGGAAAATCATGCCAATGCGATGACCACGCACATGAGCCATCTCATCTTCAGAAAGTGCAAGCAGATTTTCTCCGTGAGAAAGAACCTGACCGCCTTTAATACGGCCTGGCTTTGAGACAATGCGCATTATTGCGGAAGCACAGGTG
Organism: Olsenella sp. Marseille-QA0557; assembly: GCF_965119725.1. Lineage (NCBI taxonomy): Bacteria > Bacillati > Actinomycetota > Coriobacteriia > Coriobacteriales > Atopobiaceae > Olsenella > Olsenella sp. Marseille-QA0557. The sequence goes on from NZ_CBCPMI010000001.1 coordinate 102,454, forward strand.
GACTTGCCACAGCCAGATTCCCCTACCAGAGCAAATGCTTCGCCCTTTCGCACATTAAAGCTCACATCGCTTACTGCTTGAACTTCTCCATGTGGCGTGTCGTATACCACTTCGAGATCGCGAATATCGAGCACCACGTCGGTAGTGCCGTTGGTCTGAATACCCATGGCTACACCTCAATCGTGGGGTCGAGAAGGTCTTTAATGCCTTCGGATGCCAGATTAAATCCAAGCACTGTCCAAACAATAGCAACACCGGGATACAGAGAAATCCAGGGAGCACGTGTGATGTACTGGATGCCTCCAGACAAAATCATGCCCCAGTCTGGCAGCGGCTCTTGAGCACCCATGCCAAGGAAGCCCATGGAGGTAGTGGAAAGGATGGCAGATGGAAGTGCAAGTGAAGCCATAATCACAATGGTGGAAACAAGGTTGGGCAAGACATAGCGGACAAGAATGGAGATATCAGATTCGCCATACGTTCTTGCTGCCTCGATAAACGACTCGGCACAGATAGTTCGGGTTTTTGCTCGAACGACTTTTGTGATTTGTGCCCACGTCACAACGGCAATAGCAAATGCCACATTCTCAGCAGAAGCTCCCACCAAAAGCACGATAGCCATTGCAAAGATAATGGGAGGAATCGACCAAACCATATCGGTAAAGAACGAGATGATCTTATCGGCCTTGCCACCGTAATAGCCCGCAATAACACCGAGCGTTACACCGATCAAACACTCGATGGCAACCGCGATTAAACCAACGCGCAAAGCAATGCGGCTACCGTAGATAATGCGGCTAAATACGCAGCGCCCATATTGATCGGTTCCCAAAGGATACTCAGCACAGGGAGCCATAAGTTTTTGGGCAAGGTTCTGCTCATCATAGGGATGCGGTGCAATCTGATTGGCAAAAATCGCCGCAAGAACTACCACAACAAGCATGAAAAGACCCACTACAAACATGGGCTTTTTTAATAGCAGCGCTATTTTTGAAGGTCGTACAGATCGTTTCTGTGCAGCCTTAGTTGCTGTTTGAGCATGTGCCATAGTTTCACCCCCTAGTCCTGAGCAAGGCGAACGCGCGGATCAAGCAGGCCAGAAACCACGTCGCCAATGAGGTTGCAGATAACAGTCAGAACTGAGATTACAAATACGATTCCCTGCACAATAGGAAAGTCCTGACGAGAAATAGCGGTCCAGAGAAGGCGTCCCATGCCAGGCCAGGCAAAAACGTTCTCTACGACCACGGCGCCGCCAATCAACCAGGGCAGCGAGAGGAAAAACGTAACGGTAACAGGGATAAGAGCGTTGCGCAGGACATGTCGAATGAGCACCTTGTTGCGCAGAAGACCCTTTGCAGTTGCCGTTTTAACATAGCGCGCGTCGAGAACATCAAGTACCTCTGAACGCGTAAGACGAAATATCTGAGCAAAGTTAGGAAGTGCTAAAGCGAGCGTTGGAAGTATCAACGACGCAGGACCAGACCAGCCGGAAATAGGCAATATACCCAAGTTGATTGCAAAGAGCAGGATAAGCAATACGCCCAGCCAGAATGCAGGCATCGACCAGAGAACAACCATGAGAACATTCATGACACGATCGAATGCACCGTCTTTATGCACTGCTGCATACAGGCCCAGAGGAATTGAAACGACATATTCAAGCACGATAGCAGCACCCGTAAGCATGAGGGTGTAAGGAAGACGTTCCAGAATAAGCGTTGTTACTTCTTGGCCGGTGGTAATTGATGTACCAAAGTCTCCGCGCAACACATTGCCAAGCCAATAGAAATATTGAATGACGGGCGGCTGATCAAGACCCCAATTTTGCTTGATCTGAGCAACGCGCTCTGCCGAGACACGCTCAGATGTCATCAGGTCAACAGGATCGCCTGGCATTGCCTGCATAATGGCAAAAATTGCAACACTCACGCAGAATACGACAAGGATGCCAATAAGTACTCTGTTGAGAATATAACGAGCAGTTGGGGACACCCTTAGTCCACCTCCTTCGTGTCGAGGAACAGCTCGGCGACATCGAGGAAGATGCCATCGCGATCAATATCCTCATCGTTGGTGAGAAGAACTACTGAAAGCTTCTCATCGGTAAACCTCGATGCAATAGAAATGAATCCTGTTGCACCTCCGGTATGCCAAATCTCAGCATGGTTGGGAAGATGACGTCCTCTCCCACTGGGAGCATTGTCTCGTCCCAAAAACAAACCCAAACCATACCCCGTAGGAGTACCATCCTGCAAGAGATAATCGCAAGTAAGAAGAGCTTTTGTCTCCGGCTTAATAAGTTCTGGCCCCTGATTATCGAACAGCCAGTGATGCCATTTCAGCATATCCTGCACGTTCGATGAGACATTGCCGTCGGCAAAACCAACCATCAGCATGTCATAGGGACGCACACCGAAAGATCCATCATCTTTGTGATAGTAGCCATTCACGAGCCATGGATCTCTACTCACAAGATCATCGGGTGCGAAGGAACGCTCCATGCCTAAAGGCCTTAAAACTTCCTGTTCCAGAAAATGACCGAAGCCCACACCTGTCAGCTTTCGAACAATTTCTCCAAGCATCACATAGGTTGAATTGGAGTAGGCCCACGAAGTGTCGGGCTCAAAGTCAGGACCTGCAAGCGTCTTGATGTAGTCGAGCACCTCATCAGCGTTAGCCTGCGCCAGAGCCATTACCTCCGGAGCAAATCCACCCTCAAAACCTTCTTCAAAATAATCGGGAATACCGGAGGTATGAGCCATCATCTGGCGAGGGGTGACCCGCTTCATATACTCAGGCACCTGCTCAAAAAACGGAGCTACGGGCGCATCCAAATCCAAAAGACCACGATCGGCAAGCATAAGGATGACCGTGCAACACATCTGCTTGGTATTGGAAGCAATGATGAAGTTATCAGAAGGAGAGATTTTCTTACCCTCTGCTATGTCAGCGCAACCAAAGCCACCTTCATAAAGCAGCTCGCCTGCCTTCTCAACCGCAAGCGCAAAGCCCGGTGTTTTATCGCCTACGCCATGTGCAGCTGCAATAGCAGCAATCCTCTCTTCAAACATTGGTCTCCTTAGCCCTCAGTCTTCTCTGCATGCCTGCCAGCACCTGCCAAAACGCAGCCGCTTAAAGCACCGGTGTCAGCGCTATCTTTCACTACGGTCACTCCACCCACAAGCACTCGATCAATGCCTACAGGCGCCTTTAGCGGTTCATCGAAGGTAGAGCCGTCTTCAATAAGTTCAGGATCAAAGATGACAATATCGGCATCTTTACCAGGCTCAATTGAACCCTTGGTTGCACTTAACCCCAAACGTTTTGCAGCTTGAAGGCTCATTTTTTTCAATGCTTGCATGAGCGTCAATGATTTTGTTCCACGCACGTAACGAGCTATAACTCGAGGGAACGATCCTGCAGCTCGTGGATGTGCCTCACCGGCATATACGCCGCCGTCTGAGCAAACAAGACCCAGCGGATTTACTATCGCTGCCTCAATTTCAGGCTCACGCATGGCAAAGCAGACGACGTTTTGCTCGGGATGCTGGCTGCGCACTTCTTCATAGGTCTCACGTGTAGCCCTCTGTCCACGATACGGTGGATATAAGAAGCGAATAGCGTCGTAGTCGCAACCCCACTTTGCACGCCAGTCCACATCAAAGACCGCCGATCCTATGCCTGTGGAAAATGCGGTATAGGGATAGGTGTCATAACCAAATTGAGGGTTCTCTGCCATTTCTTGCTCGATAAAAGCAAGCGCTTCATCCATATAGCCATAACCTGCAAGACTTGAGAGATGAGAAGCTTCTACACGAACCTGTGTCTTGCGTGACAAACGCGCCATTTCTTCAAGTGAGGCACGCGCGTCAGCACAGTCGGCACGAAAATGGATGGAGACAAAGGGATCAAGGTCGGCCACAGCAGAGACAACCTCATACATTTCTTCTTCGGTGATACCTGGATCGTATTCCAGACCAAACGAGACCCCCGCGCAACCAGCTTCAATTTGTTCACGCACTAATGCTGCGGCTTTGCGATATTGCTCTGGCGTTGCCTTATCGTAAGTGCCAAGACTCAACGACTGGCGATAGCTGTTGTAACCAGCAAGAATGAGGTAGTTCACAGGGGCGCCGCCCTTAGAGTTCACCCACTGAGAAAACGTTTGAAAATCTTGAGGTGATTCACCACAGTTACCAGCAACGCAGGTGGTAACCCCCATACGCGCCATAAGTCGACCAATGCCATACTCATCAGTTTCAGCAAGGTTCTCTTCATGCATGTGCACATCAATAAAACCAGGTGCTACTACATGACCCTTTGCGTCTATAACTTCAGAAGCATGATGAGTAAGGTAGTCGATACGATCCTCATTGGTTGTATCAACTATCTCTTCGATACAACCATCGTTAAGAGCAAGTGCTGCTGAAATAAAGGTGTCAGTAGCAAAATTTGGAATCCTGCCATTTACGATGAGCGTGTCGAATTCGTTGCTCACTGTTGTACCCCCGCATCATGTAAGAACGCGCAACCATTATTGGTAACGTGTCAGCCAGTAATTGACGATTTTGCTACAAGAGCAAATTTATCTGCAAACCGGGGCTGAAAGTTCTCGTTCACCTTGGTTGCTCTCTTTTTTCCGGAGTTGGCCTCCCTAAGGACCAATCCTTAGGGAGGCCTCATGTCAAAACACGTTGTGTTATATGCCAGGCATACTGCTCGGAAACCTCATCCCCTACTAGAAGGTTTCTTCGTTATTCAGAAACACCTGCATCGGCAAGGAAGAGACGGCCGTCGTTAGTAACGTGAACGCCCGTAATGATGTTCTTAGCAGCAATGGCATACTTGTCAGCAAACAGAGAAATGGCCTTAAAGCGGGTTGCCAGAAGATCCTGGAAGTTTGCATAGGCTGCAATACGCTCTTCGTTGTTAGCGGTCTGACGTGCCACCGTAAGAGCCTCGGTAATCTCAGCATCTTCCCATGGATAGCCAGAAGAAGGCGTAAAGACGCTGTAGAGAATATCGGGATCGAGCCATACGAAGTTACGAGAACCCATCGTAAAGTCGTTAGCCTCCATGGAAGCCTTAATGTAGGCGGCCTCCTGCTCAACAATCTGAGCATCGATGCCAACATTCTTCAGTTGCTGCTGAATGACAGGAGCTGCATTCTTAAGAGAAGCGCGGTCAGAAGGAATGAGCATCTCGAAGGAGAGGGGCTCGCCGTCTTTCTCAACAATGCCGTCGCCATCGGAATCAGACCAGCCAGCATCAGCAAGTGCCTTACGTGCGCGATCGGGATCGAAGGCAAGCTCGCCAGCAAGCTTTTCCTCCTCCTCGGCTGAATAGCAGGCCTGTGCAGAAGAAATATAGCCATAGGTAGGTGTTACCAGACCATCAAGTGTTGACTGAATCTCATCACGATCGATGGCATAGGTTATGGCTTGACGTACAGCAATATCAGCAAGAGGACCAGACTCGGTCTGCATGTACAGATAGCTCACGCCGGCTTGCTCATAGTCGAAGAGTTGGACATCTTCATTACCCTCAAGCTCTGCATAGGACGAAGTGGGTACGTCGAAGATCAAATCGACACCGCCAGACTCCACCTCAGAAACGCGGGTAAATTCATCGGGAATAAAACGAATAACGATCTTATCAAAGGCAAATGCGCCCTTATTCTCAACAAACTCGTTCTGAGTCTTGTAGTTCTCATTCTTTACAAAGGTAATTTGAGAACCCTGCTCCCAGTTCTCCACAACATAAGGACCGTTTGCTACAGGAGCACGGTTGAACTCGGCGTCATCAGTAATGGCAGCCACATCTACAATGCCGCTATAGGTGTTGGAGAGCGGCGTAATAAAATACGGAGCCGGTACTGACATGTGGAAAACAAGGGTGCGGTTATCAGGAACCTCAACAGAGGCAACATCAGCATAGTCTGATGAATATGGAGAAATCTCAAGATAGCGATCGAGCGATGCCTTATAGGCATTGGCATCAAGCGCATCACCATTCGAGAACTTTGCATCCTCGGGGAGCACGATGGTGTACGTAAGGCCATCCTCAGAAGCCTCAAAAGACTCTGCAAAGGCGGGGCTCACCTGAGAGAGATCGTCGGAATAGTTTAACAGGGGTTCATAAATGAGCCAGTGGACGTAGTTCTCCCATGTAATCTGCTGAATATCAAGGCCTTCAGGCTCATCCTGAATTCCGATGGTGAGGGTACCCTCAGCTGCCTGAGAGCTACCTGAACCGGACCCTGAACAACCAGCAAGTGCTGCCGCTCCTCCGGCGGCTGCAAGAGCGGCAAAAAACTGGCGACGTGTGGTAACAACGCGATGCTTCACGAGTTGCCTCCTCCAATTCCAAGCATTCCGTCAGCCCCAACGGTGACGGTCAATGCACATGATGCCTATCATGCATATCTGAAAAATGTTTCAAATAAGTTACACGGTTTTGCATACCACTTCGTAAAACATGTACCGAAGTGTAAAAAACACCGTGTTAACGCAGTGCTCCGATAATCTCTCCCGCCAAGGAAATCGACCCACACGCAATAAACGGTTCATCGGTAAGCGAGTCCAAAGCACGTCCCACGTTGTCAAAAACTGCTTGAGGTGTGGCCTGATGTGCTTCGAATATTTGAGCCAATTGATGGGCAGGCAAGGCTCGCGCAGATGCTGTAGCTGTGACATACACGCGAGGAAATGCTCCTGCGAGTAGCTCACAAATACCTTCAACGTCCTTATCGGCAAAAACAGCAACGAGCAGAGCAGGACGACGAGCTACATCGGGTTCTATTGCGTCAAGCGCCGACAGAAAAGCACGGATTGACTGGGGGTTATGGCAGGCATCAACCAGCACAAGCGGCTCAGCGCGCACCACATCAAATCTTCCAGGAGTGGGACACAAAACGATGGACTGCTCAAGCTGCTCATTATTCAATGCGCGACCAAGAAACACCTCGGCAAGTGCGATGGCGCATGCAATATTGCCAGCTTGATATGCCGGTTTGAGAGAGCCTACGGTCTCATAAAGAGCAAAAGGTGTTTCTACGCGCTCAATAAGCGTATCTCCAATACGGTGTGGCATATGGATGTTATGCCAACGAACTACAGGATACGAACGGGTATCACGCGCCTGACCCTTCTCAAGGATGCCTGGCGCATCGCATGTCTCATAAGGACGAACAAGTGTTGGTGTAACTCCTTGCTGAGCACACTGATTAAGAAAGACATCCTCAACAGAGGTGGGTGTAGAAGTGCCCGCTCCCAGCACACAGGCGCGTCCAGGTTTGATAACCGCTGCTTTTTCTGAAGCAATCTCTTCAAGCGTATCGCCAAGAATACGTATGTGGTCAAGGCCGACACCAGTTACCGCAACCGCCTCAATTGATTCCACAGCAGAGGTTGCATCCCAACGGCCTCCCATGCCGCATTCGAGCACTGCAACATCCACCTGAGCATCGGCAAATATGCAGACCGCTCCTACGGTGAGGAGATCAAACTCTGTTATATCGTATGGACGCTCGCCAGCGTCTCTGCGGCGACTATTCACACGTTTGCCCGCTTCCATTGCAAGAGCAATGCCTCGAGCAAACAACTCCTCAGAGATGGGTTTGCCATCTATTTCCATACGCTCGGTATACGAAACAAGCTCTGGTGACGTATACAAAGCCACCCGAAAACCCTCGCCTGCTAAGATTGCTGCCGTATAGCGAGAAGTTGATGTTTTCCCATTGGTACCAACCACTTGCACGCTGCGAAACGCTCGGTCGGGATGACCAAGCTCTGCAAGCATGTCCTCGACGGTTTCAAGCAGAGGACTTATTCCAAAACGTCCAACGCCTTTGAGAGTTGCAAGTGCCTCTTCATAACTCATCGCCGGAACTTCAAACGGCGAACACCAAGACAGAGTGCTTTTACTCATGCACGTCCTCCGAGACCAATCAAGCGCAAAGCTTCCTGACGCGAACGTGCATCTCGACGCAGACCGCCACGCACAGCAGAGGTAACAGTTAAAGCTCCTGCGCTCCGAACACCACGCATTGTCATGCAGGTATGTTCTGCCTCAAGCACCACCAGTACGCCAAGTGGATTAAGCGATCTCACCAGCGCATCGGCAATTTGAGAAGTAAGGCGCTCTTGTAGCTGCAAACGATGGGCATAGCCTTCTACACACCGAGCAATCTTTGAGAGCCCTGTAATCCGACCATCTCGAGGGATATAGGCAACATGCGCTTTGCCCACAAAGGGCAGCAAATGATGCTCGCAGAGGGAGGAAAAGGGAATGTCTTTTACAATAACCAGCTCCTCATTTCCCTCTTCTCGAAATTGCTTGAGCAAATGGGCGCCGGGATCTTCCCATTGACCAGAGAGAATTTCTGCCGCAGCACGCACCACTCGATCAGGAGTTTCCACTAAACCAGGACGATCGGGATTTTCGCCCATAGCACAGAGAAGTTCCCGCACAGCAGCGCGTGCACGCGGAAGGTCTATTGGGGAAAACTCCTGTTCATCTCCGGTGTTGGCATCTGTATTTGTCACTGCGAGTCCACCATTCTTTCAGCTGCTTCTACGACATGTGAGGCAAGGACGGCCGTCGTTATTGATCCAACTCCTCCTGGAACAGGTGAAACTGCCGCCACAAGAGGATCCACCTGATCGTGGGCAACGTCACCCACGAGGCTTCCAAGATTTTCATCCCAATTTGTTCCCACATCAATGATGGTTTGGCCGGGCTGTACACATGCAGCATCTATCAAGCCTGCCCTACCAACTGCGGCAACAACAATATCAGCCTGACGAAGAACTTCGGCAAGATTATTGGTTCGGGAATGACACAAAGTAACTGTTGCATCACGGCCGAGCAGCAAGAGCGCAAGAGGACGACCTACCACAAGCGATCGACCAACTACTGCAACACGTTTTCCGGAGAGCTCGATATGGTAGAAGTCAAGCAATTCCATTACTGCAGCTGCAGTACAAGGCGGAAATCCCGTATCAAATCCGCAAAAAACGCCAGCAAGCGATCCGGGCGTAATGCCATCGATATCTTTCGAACTTGAGAGACGCTCACATGCCGAGCGCTCATCAAGATGAGCAGGCAATGGACGCAGCAACAAACAACCATGAACCGACGCGTCTGCATTTACCACATCAATCGCTTGCTCAAGATCATCTTGAGAACAATTTTTATCAAGTACGGTGCGATGCACCACGATACCGAGGCGCTCAGCGCGACGCGAAGCCGCACGCTCATACGCAATATCATCTGGTCGCTCGCCCACACGCACAATAGCAAGACCCGGAGTTATACCCGCTTGCTCAAGTGCTTCTATGCGCCCAGCTAAACGCTCACAAAGCGCGGTTGCCACAGGAGCACCGCGGAGCAGTGTTGCCATACCTAGTCCCTCTCACGAAGTCTGTCATTCACATGAACATACACGCTATGAGCCCGAGTGCCAAATTCTGATAGTTGGGCATCAATATCTTCTTCTACAGCTGCAGCAAATTCGCGATCTGCCAACGAGCCTGTATTAACAAAAACATTGAGTGCCGCACACTCTAAGGCAGCTGCTGCCAAAGAAGCTGCACATCCCACATCCGACTGGAGCATCTTGGTGCCTTTTATAGAAAGCTCCTCAAGAAACGGCACTATTTTGCAGATACATCCAACCACTTTACGCGGAACCTCAAGAGCGCCACGTGTAGCTTCTTCAAGAACGGCAGGTTTTGTTGGATCGCTGGAGGGAAGCGCATATGCACGAGAAAGGGGCTCAAAAGCCTGTGCATCGGCATCCATAAGGGTAACAAGCTCCTCGGAAAGCTCATTGAGATGGTTGACTGCCCTCTGAACATCTTCCTCATATTCAGCGTACTTACGCTTCCCGAGCGTATATTGGCCAGTCATTGCACCCAGAGCTGCACTCAGTGCGCCAACGTAAGCAGCTACCGCGCCTCCACCAGGTGTAGGCGCTTTTTCCGCAACCGCATATACAAATTGCGAACAACTCTTATTCGCAAGCTCATGTGACATAAGCTAACCCCTTCAACGGCAGCGCTTTAGCAATACTGTCCAAGCTTAATGAATGAAATATACCTTCACATAATAAAAATGACATTTCTGATGCTCGTCAGGCACATTCGCTATGCAGTATCTCATGCTCACACACCACATATTCCACCGGAAGATCATGCTCTTCCACACAATGAAAGACCGAGAGATCCTCTACAAGTTGACAAGAACGAGCAAGGCCAACAGTAGGACTGCCCGTAACCTGCGTGAGAAATGTGTCGTAATAGCCCCCACCATATCCCAAGCGCATGCCATGCTTATCAAATACCAACCCGGGAACCACAATGAGTGCTTGATCTACCTGATTAAGGTCAAACAAAGTCTCTTCCCTATCGGGTGGCTCCTCAATTCCCCATTTTGACTGTTCAAGACCATCAAGGCTTTGTATGGTATGCCATCTCATGCGCCGAGGACCAACGCAGCGTGGCAACGCAACCGTCTTGCCTTCCAACAGGGCTGCCTCGATGAGCATTCTTGTATCAACCTCAGCTCCAACAGAGAGATAGCTCAATACCTGTGTTGCATTGCGCCATAGCTCGCTTGCATGCAGACATGAAAAAATGGCCTCATCTGCTGCGCGGCGCAATGACACATCTAACGAGTCACGTTTTTTGCGCCAAACGCGTCTCATCTCATTTTTTGCTACCGTGGATTTCTGAGCGACCATCAATTCTACCTTTCGCACATCCAAAGGAGTCAGGCATGAAAGCACAGACAATTACGCGCTGTGGCATGCTCATAGCTCTTCTCAGCGTAAGCGCATGGGTAACACTACCACTTGGCCCTGTCCCTTTTACCCTTCAGACATTGGCTCTCTCTGCACTTGTTATTGTTGCTTCTCCAGGTGAGGCAATGCTCTCAGTGGGCTTGTATCTTGTACTCGGAGCCGCAGGACTACCTCTCTTTTCTCATTTTGGCGCTGGTGTTGCTCAGATAGCAGGACCAACCGGCGGCTATCTCTGGGGATTTTTTGTTGGCACAGCTGCCGCACAACTGATAAGGGGCTCACACACTCAAACAACAAGTGCCAGCCGCGACTATTTCGCAGCTGGCACCATGCTTGTTATTACCTATCTTTTGGGAACAGCTCAGCTCATGTTCATGATGCAGATATCACTCACAGAAGCGCTCGGGATAGCCGTGCTACCTTTTGTTATTCCCGATGCCATCAAGCTGGTTATTGGCGTGCGCGTCGGACAAGCTGTTCGACGCGCACTCACAGCACTCAAAAGCGCTTAGGCGAGATCGTTTACCTGTGCACGCAGCTGCTCAATGACATCATGCAACTCAGCTGCCTGAGCGCGCTTCTTCTCAACAACTTCAGGAGCGGCTTTGGCAAGGAAGCCTTCATTAGAAAGTGTGCGCTCGACACCAGAAAGATCCTTTTCTGCACGCGCAAGCTCTTTCTCAAGACGAGCACGCTCTTGAGCCAGATCAACCAGGCCACCGAGCGCGACATAGGTTTCCAGCACGCCGTCCACAACAGTAATGGAGCCTTCAGGACGAGCAACGTTTTCACCCGCCTCAAAGCTATTCAGATGACCCACAGAGCATACGAATCCTGCTTGCTCCATCAAGGCGCAGGCATCATCAGCCGAACAACGCACAGCAACACTCAGGTCTGCACGAGGAGAGAGACGATACCTCGCACGTGTTGAACGCACGCAGGAAACAACCCTTCGGGCAAGCTCAAACTTATGCTCTGCCGCATCATTAATGAATGAAGCATACTGAGCTGGCTCTGGCCAAGCAGCAAGCATCAGGAACTCTGCTGAATGATCATCAAGACCGCTGGCAGGAAGAATATCCCAAATATATTCGGTCACAAATGGCATAACCGGATGGAGGAGACGCATGCATGTATCGAGGACAAACACCAGATTACGCTGCACCTGCAGACGCTCTTCAGGCGTGCCATCGAGCAGGCGACTCTTGCAGAGCTCCACATACCAGTCGCAGACTTCACCCCAGAAGAATGACTGAAGTTCACGAACATACTCGCCAAACTCATAGGTTTCAAGACGCTCGGTTGATGCAGCCACAATCTTGGCAAGACGGCTGAGCATCCATGCATCTTCCGGAGTCTCAGCTGAAGCAGGGCCAGGCTCATAGCCATCAAGATTCATCATTACAAAGCGGCTTGCATTCCAAATCTTCGTAACGAAAGACCGTGCTTGTTCAGTACGAGGACTATCGATAAGTTCACGCGTTTTCTTATCGATATTGGCGTCAAACTTAACATCCTGATTGTTCGTGATAAGCGTAAGAAGATTAAAGCGCATAGCATCTGCGCCGTACTTATCCATAAGGTCCATCGGGTCAACGCCGTTGCCCTTGGACTTTGACATACGGCTGCCATCCTTAGCAAGGATAGTAGCGTAGATATACACATCATGAAATGGAATCTCATCGGTGAAATAGAGGGAGCTCATAATCATGCGAGCAACCCAGAGCGCAATAATATCGCGGGCTGTTACCAGCACCTTTGTAGGATGATGACCTTCCATTTGCTCGGGATGATCGGGCCAACCCTGTGTGGCAAACGTCCACAGCTGGCTGGAGAACCAAGTATCGAGAACATCTTCATCTTGATGGACATGATCCGAGCCACAATGAGGACACACATCGGTGTCCTCCATAAGTGCGTCTTCCCAGCCGCAGTCCTCGCAATAGAACACAGGAATACGATGTCCCCACCAAAGCTGACGAGAAATACACCAGTCTTTGAGGTTATCCATCCACGTAAGATAAGTTTGTGTCCAGCGAGAGGGATGGAAGGTAATCTCGCCATCCTTCACCACCTGGGTTGCACGCTCCTTGAGCTTATCAACCGCAACAAACCACTGCTCAGAAAGCCAGGGCTCAAGCGCTGTATCGCAGCGATAACAATGCATGACCGAATGGTCAAGCTCTTCTATCTTCTCGAGTAGACCATGTTCCTCAAACCATGCGACAACAGCTTCACGACATTCATCGCGATTCATGCCGGAGAATTCGCCATAGCCAGGAACCACAACGGCATGCTCGTCGAATATATTGATTTGCTCAAGATTGTGAGCTTGCCCCATGGCGTAGTCGTTAGGATCGTGGGCCGGCGTAACCTTCACAAAGCCCGTTCCGAAGCCTGCATCAACATGCCAATCGGAGAAAATAGGAATCTCACGGTTAACAATAGGAAGCATGACCTTTGCGCCCACTAACGCAGCCTTTTCCGGATCGCTCGGAGAAACTGCCACGCCAGTATCGCCCAACATGGTCTCGGGGCGAGTGGTAGCAACTGTTATGTATTCGATTCCATTTACTGGCTCAACAAGCGGGTACCGCAGATACCAGAGATGACCCTTCTCATCTTTATATTCTGCTTCATCATCTGAAATAGCGGTGCAGCAGGAAGGGCACCAGTTAACAATGCGCTTACCACGATAGATCAAGCCATCGTGATACCAGTCACAAAAGACCTTACGCACAGCCCGGCTAAATTCGGGTGACATGGTGAATTTTTCATCTTCGAAATCGATTGAGCAGCCCATGCGCTTGATCTGCTCAACAATGATTCCACCGTATTCTTTACGCCAATCCCAGCAAGCATCAAGAAAACGCTCGCGTCCGATTTCTAGCCGCGAGATACCCTGTTCTTTAAGCTGCTTATCAACCTTGGTTTGCGTGGCAATACCGGCATGGTCGGTTCCTAGAATCCAGCGAGTAGAACGACCACGCATACGGTTATATCGAATAAAGGTATCCTGAATGGTGTCATCCATTGCATGACCCATGTGGAGTACACCGGTAACGTTTGGAGGTGGAATAACGACGGTGCAATCTTCTGAGCCTGCACTCCGGCGATAGCACCCCGCATCCATCCATTTTTGTACAAGTTCAGGTTCTGAAGTCTTAGGATCGTAAGTCTTGGGTATCTCTTTCACGAAAGTCCAACCTTCCAATGACTTTTGCGGACTTGCTTAAAACAAGCTGCCGGCATTGTATCTCACGAGCATAGCACGCCGGTTGCATCTACGACTCTCTATGGCAGAATCGTGAAACTGCATTTTACAGCGCGACGAGTAACAGGAGGAAAGCATGTTTACAGCACTTGCGTCGCTGCTCATACTTTTTGTACTGATTCGTCTCGCTATAAGTGCATGGCGATACTTTACCGCATGGCTTGGCCGTGGAAAACTCTTGCGGTGGGCAACAGATGAAATAGAAGAGCAATACGCCCTTGGCATTCGCACTTACATTTCAAATATGGAAGCATGGCGTGCAGAAGCCGACCATTTTTGGCAGCGCTCCAAACGACCGCGTCTCACGCGAGATCAGCGTGATGCTATCCATGATGCCATTTCGCAGGCTCGTTCACGCTACCTCGATCTTCTCAAGCTTTCTTGGTACCAGATTGTCATTATTTTTCTTATTGCCAGTGTTATTGGATTGGTTATTGAACAGATTTGGATGCTTATAACTGCCGGTTTACTTGAATCACGTCCAGGGCTTGTATGGGGGCCGTTCTCCCCTCTCTATGGTCTAGGAGCAGTACTCCTCACCGTTATTTGTTGGGAGTTACGCAAACATCACGTAGGAGACATGACCATCTTTTTAGTATCTGCGGTAGTTGGTGGGCTGCTTGAACAATTTGCCGGCTGGACGATGGAGACGCTATTTAACGCTCAATCATGGACCTATATATACCTACCCGACCACATTACCCAATGGGTTGCGTGGCGTTTTCTCTTTTTCTGGGGTCTTATTGGTCTTGTCTGGGCTCGTTATGTTATGCTTGAGCTGCTCTATCGCATTGGCATGCCAACCACAAATAGACAGGTCATATTTGTTGGACTTTTAACTGTCTATCTTGTAGTGGATATCTTTATGACCTTTGCTTGTTTTACACGAAAAACTGCTCGCGATGAAGGCATTCCTCCATCAACTCCCTTTGAAGAGTGGGTGGATGAAAACTTTACTGACAGTTTTATAGCTGGACGTTTTCAAAATCTTGCTGTAGGAGAAGAACAACAAGAGGCGCGTGGCTACAATGGGAAAAACTGATCCTCATACTGCTCAAGAAAATCGTTTTACACGACTTATTCCTCTTATTGGAGAAGATGGACTTAAACGGCTTACACAAGCACGCGTCATGGTGCTTGGCCTTGGCGGCGTTGGATCAAGTTGCTGTGAAGCACTCGCACGGGGTGGCGTAGGCAAACTCACACTCGTCGATGGAGACGTCGTGGCGCCTTCAAATCTCAATCGCCAGGTCATTGCCTATGAGTCCACACTGGGACAACCCAAAACAGAAGTTGCTTCACATATGGTGCGTGCAATCAATCCCGCTTGCAACGTAACAGTTCTTCAGGCTTTTCTTGAGCGCGGCAGCCTTGAAGAGCAACTGAATGCATTACCACGTCCCGACTATGTTATCGATGCCATTGACACCGTTTCCCAGAAGCTCGCCATCGCACAATGGGCACAATCTCACAACATCCCTTTATTGGCAAGCATGGGAGGAGCAGGCAAGCTTTACCCGCAGCTTCTACGATTTTCTGACATCTCAGAAACGTATGGAGATGCGCTTGCACGAGTCATACGCAAAGAATGTCGCAAGCGCCACATTACTAAACTTGAAGTTCTTTGGTCGCCTGAAGCGGCACACGCCTCACACACAACCAATGAGCAAGGTCAAGCAATACTTGCCACCTCATCATATTTGCCACCCATAATGGGTCTTATGCTTGCAGGAAGAGTACTTTGTGAGCTCTCTGGTTTGGGATGGGAATTGGACCAATGAAAACACCAGATTTTAAAGATTCCTATCCCCTTCTTGATGCCCACTGCCATCTAGATCTCATGCCTAATGGCGAAGAAGTCGCCCGCAGCTGCGCGGATCTTAATACATCTTTTCTCGCAACCACAGTTACTCCTCAAGGCTACCAGCAAGCGTGTGAACGATTTTCTTCATACCAAAATGTACGCGTGGCGCTTGGTGCGCATCCCTGGTGGATCGCAGATGGACGCCTTTCCTCTCAGGACATTCATCTCTTTTGTGAGCTTGCTGAACATGAGCGTTACTTAGGAGAGGTCGGCATAGATTTGTCGCCTCATCATGTAGATCCGCTCTCTCAAAAGGTTCAGAGTGAAGCTTTTGGAATTATTGCTCAAGCTGCAGCGCGCCTTACGCAACAGACAGGTCTCGTGCGTATATTGTCCATTCATTCCGTGCGTTCAAGCGAGATTATTCTTGATATTTTGGAGAGAACTGGCTGTGTGGTTTCTAGTCCCTCATCGAGCAAAGGCACTCGTGATGCCGGGCTTTGTCGTTGCATTTTTCATTGGTTCACGGGAAGTTGTGAGGAGCTCTGGCGGGCTATTCGTTCAGGATGCCGTTTTTCCATAAATGAGCGTATGCTCGCAACCAAACGTGGACGGGAATATTGCCGTCTTATACCTGATGATCGCCTTCTTTTAGAAACGGATCTTCCTGAAACATATGAAGCACCAACTGATCCCAAAGCTCTTATCACCTCGCTTTACCGCACGCTCGAAGGTCTTGCGCAGATACGAAATTGCCCTACTGATGAGCTGGCTTGTCGTATAGATAACAACGTGCAAAGTCTCTTTGTGTAATAAGAATATGTGCAGTCTATTTCTACAAAACGAAAAGGTTTGCACCGTATGAGCTAAAGACTATGCTTGTGTGAACCTTGACCGGTAAAGGCATTCCTACAACATGAGTTGAGGAAGGATTGGTATGACAAACATGGAAGAAACCCCTCTTTACAAGCGAGAGGGCGACTATATCCCTCGCGTAGCCGCCGTGCATGACCTCTGCGGATACGGTAAATGCTCTCTTGGTATCGCAATTCCAGTGCTCTCTGCAGCCGGCATTGACGTGTGCCCCGTGCCTACATCTCTTTTTTCTGCTCACACAAAGTTCCCCACGTTTTACATGCACGACACGACTTCAATGCTGACTGACTACCTCAATGCATGGCGTGAAGAGGGTATCGATCTCGACGGTATCTATTCTGGCTTCCTGGGTTCTGCCGAGCAGGTTGGAGCAATTCTTCGCCTCTATGAAGAGTATCCAAAAGCCCTGCGTATAGTTGATCCTGTCATGGGCGACGGTGGATCAAAATATCCTACCTACACCGATGAGATGTGCGAAGCAACACGAGGATTGGTCGACGGTGCCGATGTTTTGCTTCCCAACCTCACCGAGGCTTCCATTCTTACGGGCATTCCATATGAAGGACAAGATGTCGACATGGCATTTGTCAGCCGTATGTGTGACGCACTGCTCTCCATGGGTGCAAAAGCTGTCGTACTCAAGGGCGTTGTGCATGAGGGAGAGCCGATCATTCGCAACTATGTGGCTTATGCCAACAATGCAGATAAACCCCTCGAAATTGCTGGTGAACTCCTCCCCTACATGCTCCATGGCACCGGCGATCTGTTTGCAAGCGGCGTAGTTGCAGCATTGTATACAGGACGTACACTCTGTGAATCAGTAGATTTTGCAAGCCGTCTTGTACGCGATGCCATGCGTGTTACCCCTGCTCAGCCCGACTTTGAAACACGTGGCGTGAGCTTTGAGCCTGTTTTGGGCGATGTAACCGCTCTTCTTGCATAAACTAATTAATTTATAGAATCTTTTGCAATAACTTCTGGGATAATGGTTTGGCAGTAATCTAAAAAGAGCGTCGCAGCTGGGCCTAATTCCTCAGAAGGCCAGAGCAATGCAATTTCACGATAAATGGGCTCTTCTAAAGGAATGGCAATAACTGAAGTGCCTTTCCTAAGGGAGAGCTCAAGTTCTGGAATAAGACTAAGTCCCATCCCTGCCTCTACCATATCAATTGCAGTCCAATTATCTACTGCTGAAAAACTTGAGTGAACCTCAACTTGTGCATCTCTTAAAGCTCGCAGAGTTGTACTCATTGAACCGAGAATAAAATTATAGTTCGAAAACTCTTCTATAGGAAAACGCTGAAGGCATGCAAGCTGATGATTCGGTGGCACGACCGCTAGATATGGATCGTTTTTTAAAACCTGTTTTTGTAGTTTTGTCCTAGGAGACGGCACAAAAATACCCAAATCAATTCTTCTATCAAGTAACATGCGTTCCATCTCATCGCTTGTTCCATCAACAAGTCGAATCTCTATATTTGGATATTGCTCATGAAATTCCCGAACAACCGGCAAAATCCATGTTGATGCAACACTTTGAAAAGCTGCAATCCTAACAGATCCAATTTGAATTCCAGACACATTTGCAACACTTTGTCTAAGAGAATCGCTGGCTTCAACAAGAGCGCGTATCCTAGGCATAATCTCTATGCCCTCCCGGGTAAGAGTCACACCTTTCTTACTTCTTATAAATAATTTGAAGCCAAACTCTTCCTCAATATCTTTAACCATATGGCTAATCCCAGACTGCGTGTAATTTAATTCAAGAGCAGCTTGGGTCATATTGCCCAGATCAACAACTCTTAATAAGACTTCATATTTATTCAGATCCATTTTTACCCTTGCAGCTAATGTAACAAAGCTATCATGAGATTTTCTCATCTTTATAATAGATATTATTCGCTTTTCCTCATGATAAACGTCTCGTATCTTTGTAGTTGAAGGTTATCGGCTCGAGCGATAAGTCTCCTCTGTCATCCATTGCGTCATGTTAAGGAGGCATTATGAAACCCAATGACCCTCGCCCTATGTTTGAAGAAATTTGCCAACAGGCAGAAATAATTCGAGAATTAATCTCAAACCGCAAAGCAATAACTCAAGATTTTGTTTCACTGATGAAGCAGAAAGATATCCGCAAAATATATCTCACTGGAGCTGGATCACCATTATATGCTGCTGAAGTTATGAGAATTGCAGCGATAAAATTACTGAATGTCGATGCAACAGCGTATCCTCCTTCGCTTTTTAATTCACACATAGGATTTGATACAAGGCATTTATCTCCAGATCAAATGCTTCTTATTTGTCCAGCCGAATCAGGCCATTCAAAAGGTCAGGTAGATGCGGCAAGAGCTGCTCACCAATTAAATATTCCCGTAGTATGTACAACTTTAAATCCAACAGGAGTTCTTGCTCGCGAATGTGACGTGGTCTTAGCCAAGCCAGGCGGACATGAAAAAGCTTATGTCACAACAAAAGGCCAGACCATTGCACTCTTACTTGTATTGATGTGTTTGATTGATGCTGCATTAGCACTTAATCAGATAACGGAAAAGGAATATTCAAAGTACTTATCTGCTCTTAATGCACTGCCAGATAACATTGAACAGACAATAAATAATGCCCTCTCTTGGTTTTATCAGCATGAAGAGATGGTCATGTCGGCGGACACATATAGATTCATTGGATACGGCGCCAACTTTGGAACTGTCAATGAGTGTGCTTTAAAGATTGCAGAATCGGTTCGTAAACCTTCATTCTGTTATGAACTTGAAGAAACACTTCATGGACCTATGATTTCCATGAGTGAAAAGGATCTGCTATTTCTTCTTGCTACAGAACCCGGCTATGAACGAGATAGAACAATTAAGTTGGCCCAGATACTAGCTGAAATAACTTCAAATGTTGTAGTTATCCAAAGCTCCAATAAGAAGACTTTTAACAACAATGATCTTTTAATTCAGACCGGTGATATTGAGTTTATTGATGCCATTGAGTACATGATCCCGGCTCAAGTTATTGCATTTAAAGTCTCAGACAATCTTGGGATTGATACAACTATTGATCCCTATGACGATCTTCACAAAGCAATGGAAACTAAGTATTCGGATTAAAACCCGACCTGACATCTTTTTGTAAGCCTCACAAACGCTGTCCAACAAAATCATCAAAAGGAGGGCGACATGTCGGTGAGCTATAAATGCAAAAATGATGACTCATGCATCATTCTTGCAATTGATGTTGGTGGATCAAAATTTGTAATTGGATATGTTGAAACCAACGGCACGATTTTATGCCAAAAAAGATATACATGGGAGTCCGATTCAAGGACGCCAACAATTGTTGTTGAGGAAATTTGCAGTCGCATAGATCAACTAAAGGCAATCTATCCTGAATGGGCTTCTCGCACTATTGCTGCAGGTATGACACTTCCTGGCTTCGTAAATACTAATGATGGCATTTGGGTTGAATCAGATTTTATGGGTGCTCATAATTATCCAATCTCCGAACAAATGTCAAAACGTATTGGCATCCCTGTATATGCTGATAATGACTGCAAAGCATGCGCTCTGGCAGAACGTCTTTATGGCGCAGGCGGCGCTAGCGATGATTTTCTTTATATGACGGTAAGCAACGGTATCGGTGGAAGTATTTACATTGATGGACTGCCCTATGGAGGGGCTTTCGGCCATGCTGGCGAACTTGGTCTCTTTGTAATGCAAGAAAATGGAAGGGATTCTGAAACAGATTGTTCTGGAGTCTTGGAAACATATGCTTCTGGCAGAGGTTTTCATCAAACATATGTCGAAGCAGGAGGTAATGAAACTGATTCAGAAGGTAATATCACCGGTGGTCTCTATATATCGGAAAAAGCAGCAGCAGGAGAACAAGCAGCATTAACGACCTTTTCTAAACAAGGATACTGGCTTGGTAGAGGTTTAGCTTCAGCATTAAGCCTACTTGATCCTGGACGAGTAATTGTTGGCGGCGGATTATCAATGGTATTCGAAAGGTATCGATATCAATTACTCACTACATTACGTCGCTGTAATCCGTTGTACGCAATAGATCCAATCCCCATAGAGCCAACTATGTTAGGTTACTTAGGAGCATTTCTGGGTGCTGCCGCACTTGCTCTTCGAGGTTTAGGTTTATGCGATCCTGCTCCTAACCCACAAATAGAAAAAAATGATGAACTTGTAGTAAGCATAAATTCTACTGTTAGTTCTTTTCTCACAATCAGAGGGCAAAAACACCATGGAATCCATGGGCATGGAGGAGATCTAGCAGGACTTATAGTGGACGATTCTTCCACTCTTACACTCGGTGAAGCAATTTCAACTCGTGGAATGATTAGACACTGGAAAGAAACAGGCGGAACCTCCGTTTCCGCAAATTCAACGCTATCAGATCTAATAGCTGCCGCAGATAGTAATGATGAGAAAGCTCAGGCAACATTAGCTAAGGCGGGACATTATCTTGGAAAAGCTGTAGCTATTGAATGCGTTCTTATGGATCCTCAGCGCGTCAGAATTCAAGGCGAGTTTGTTAGAGCTCGTCACTGGTTCGAATCATCATTTATGCAAACACTGCAAACGGAAACCTACTATCGCGGAAAACTACCTTTCTCAATTTTATTTGAATAAATGTCACCTCATTTTGCTATGAGCACCTGTCATGCAATTAAACTTATGAACTGATATGGGTGATTCAGCTATGACTAATAACAAACCCTCTATTAAGAAAGTTGTAAAAGCGCTTTTAAAGCTTCAAGACATAGGAGAATCAGGGACTTTACTAGGCATAGGCCCGATGTCATCAAATCTTCTTCAAGCCTCTTTTGAGCTAGGCCGTGACCTAGATTTTCCTCTTATGTTTATAGCTTCACGCAATCAAGTTGACTTAGATGAACTCGGTGGTGGCTATGTAAATAATTGGAATCAGCAGCAATTTGCACAAGATATTTGTCAAATAGCAACATCTACCGGATTTAACGGAATTTATTATCTTTGTCGCGATCATGGTGGCCCTTGGCAAAGAGATGCAGAGAGAAACATGCATCTATCAGAAGATGAGGCTATGGCGTTAGCTCGTCAATCATATCTTGCCGATATGATTGCGGGCTTTGATTTACTTATGATTGACCCAACAAAAGATCCTTATCAGGTTGGAAAAGAAATTCCTTTAGATATTGTCCTTCACAGAACGGTCGATTTAATCGAGTGGTGCGAAACAGAACGTAGAAAACGTGGATTACCTGAAATTGGCTATGAGGTGGGAACTGAAGAAACAAATGGAGGATTAACTTCACCTGAGAAGTATCAAACTTTTATTGATCAACTTGCTATTGAGTTGGATAGACGTCAACTACCTATGCCAACATTTATTGTTGGACAAACAGGAACACTCATTCGTCAGGCAAAACAAGTAGGACACTTTGATTTTAAGGCTGCTTCAGAGCTGTCAAAATTAGCGCGTCAATATGGAGTGGGACTAAAAGAACATAACGGAGACTATCTTGACGATATAGTATTAATGGAGCATATACCTTCACATGTTCTAGCTTCAAATGTAGCCCCAATGTATGGAACTGAAGAAACCAAAGCCTATATTTCTCTATGCAAATTTGAAGAAAAGCTCATCAAAGACCAGCTAATTGCTCCAACCGAAAAAAGTAATTTAATCCATACACTCCTTATTAAAGCTCTTGAAACTGGGCGTTGGCGCAAATGGACAATAGGAAATGATTCGTTATTAACCAATGAAGAAGTATTAGCTAACAAACAGTTGTCAAAGCAAGTTTTAGCAACTTCGGGACATTACGTCTTTAATGACGATGAAGTAAGAAGAGAGATAACACGCCTATATTCAAATTTAAGTAAGGTTGGCATCAACGGAAAACGTTTTGTTATAAATCGTATTAAACGATCTTTGCAACAGTATGTTGAAGCATACTGCCTCGAAGGTATTACTACCCGTATCAATAATGTAATCAATTGACAGAACTGCTAGTACTCAATTCATTTTTATAAGAAATCTGTCTTTCAAACTCTCATACATAAGCGCCTGCCACACAAGTGACAGGCGCTTTTCTTACCAATGCTATCTACGCAATGTTTATCGTCTGTGCGCTGCATGACGAGGCTTTGACCCAATAATTCGT
The DNA here is from genome assembly GCF_965119725.1 of Olsenella sp. Marseille-QA0557. Classification (NCBI taxonomy): domain Bacteria; kingdom Bacillati; phylum Actinomycetota; class Coriobacteriia; order Coriobacteriales; family Atopobiaceae; genus Olsenella; species Olsenella sp. Marseille-QA0557. Next base: position 125,378 of record NZ_CBCPMI010000001.1, read on the forward strand.
TGGGGCTCCTCTTCGCCATCTACAGCCGCAGGAGTAACTATCACGCGCGTAACAGCGTCATCACTCGGCAGATCAAACATCGTATCCTGAAGCGTTGCTTCGCAAATAGCACGCAAACCACGCGCACCAGTTCCGCGCTTCAAAGCCAGGCGTGCAATCTCTACCAGCGCATCTGGCTCGAATTCGAGATCAACATCTTCAAGCTCAAACATACGACGATACTGCTTCACAATAGCGTTCTTTGGCTGTGTAAGAATCTGAACGAGGTCATCTTCTCTCAGCTCACGCGTAGAGCAAATAACTGGAATACGGCCGACAAATTCGGGAATCATGCCAAACTTGTGCAGATCCATCGGCGTAACCGCAGCCATCAGCTCATCGGTAGAATCCTCAACGCGCTCTGCGAGCTCTGCGTTAAAGCCTACCCCCTTCTTACCAATACGCTCTGCGATAATCTTATCCAGTCCGACAAAAGCGCCGCCGCAGATGAACAAGATATTCGTTGTATTGATATGGATAAGCTCCTGTTGCGGATGTTTACGGCCACCCTGAGGTGGAACGCTTGCCTCAGTTCCTTCCAGAATCTTGAGAAGTGCCTGCTGTACACCTTCGCCAGATACATCACGAGTTATCGAAAGATTCTCCGCCTTGCGCGCAATCTTATCGATCTCGTCGATATAAACAATTCCTACCTCAGCACGGCGCACATCACCATCAGCAGCGGTAATAAGCTTAAGCAGGATATTCTCAACATCCTCGCCTACATAACCAGCCTCGGTAAGGGTTGTAGCATCGGCAATCGCAAAAGGAACTTCCAGGAAGCGAGCGAGTGTCTGTGCAAGCAATGTCTTACCCGTGCCCGTAGGACCTAAGAGCAAAATATTGCTTTTAGCAAGCTCCACCTCTTCATCTTCAGAATCGGATGAAGTCTCGTCAGCACCAGCAAGCACACGACGATAGTGGTTATAAACCGCCACACTCATGGCGCGCTTTGCATCCTCTTGACCCATAACATATTGAGAAAGCTCGTCATATATCTCATGGGGCGTAGGAAGATATTTAATGGGTGGCTCTTGTTCTTGAGCAACCTCTTCGAGAGCTGCTTCAGGCTGCTCGTCGAGCATGGGGCCAAAGATAATATCGTTGCATGCCCGCACACATTCATCACAGATAAAAACGCCATCAGGCCCTTGTACCAGCTTGCTTACCTGATCGCGACTTTTCCCGCAGAACGAGCATCGCACCTCATCGTCATGTCCGTTGGAGCCATAGTCGGCCATGTAGTCCTCCTACTCTATTCAGAGACGACGTCTTCGGTACGAGAGGTGATCACACGATCGACCAGACCGTAATCACGTGCTTCTAAGGCACGCATATAGTGATCGCGCTCGGTATCCGCATTGATCTGCTCAACGCTCTGTCCTGTGCAGTCAGCAAGAATCTCGTTCAGATGCTGACGAATCCACTTGGTCTCATCGGCCACAATTTGGATATCGGTCTGCTGACCCTGTGCTCCACTAGAAGGCTGATGAATAAGAATCATGGAGTTCGGCAACGCAAGGCGCTTACCCTTTGCACCAGCAGCAAGCAGTACTGCCGCCATAGAAGCAGCCATACCAACACAAATGGTAGAAACATCCGGCTTAATAAAATTCATCGTATCGAGAATACCCAAGCCGGCATACACGTCACCACCGGGAGAGTCGATGTAAAGCGAGATGTCTTTATCAGGATCTTGACTCTCGAGATGCAGCAACTGAGCAATTACCAGGTTAGCCGAATCACGTGTAACTTCTTCACCGAGAAAAACAATGCGATCGTTAAGCAGACGAGAATAAATGTCATAGCTACGCTCTCCACGTGGTGTTTGTTCAACCACGTACGGAATAAGCGGAATGTTTGTTGGGTTATGCATATAAGCTCCCTTGTTGTTTATACAGCGCCCGGGCTCCCGCATGACGGGGCCCGGGCCATCTATCCAGCAGTACTACTTCATAACAGAGAAGCTTGGCATAAAAGGTGTTGTTCCACCTTCTTTATTCGCCGGACTCCTCCGTAGATTCAGAAGCCTCTTCGCGCTCAGCACGACGACGAGCAACCTCATCAACCTCGGTTACAGCGGCATTGTCAACAAGCCAGTTCAGTGCCTTGGTGCGCTTTACCGACTCACGGACGGCAGGAAGACGACCAGCATCACGCCACTGCTTCATCAAATCCTCTGGATTCTCTGCACCGGACTTCTCGAACTCAGCCTTGACGTCATCCTCGGTTGCCTCAAAGCCCAGGTGCTCGGCAAGAGCATCGAGTGCCAGAGACTGACGGGCACGCTCAGCGGACTGCTCGCGGAGATCGTTAATGAAGTCCTGCGGCTGAATGCCACGCATCTGCAGGAAGGTATCAAGGGTCAGGCCCTGAGCCTGCAGCTGGGACAGGAAGTTCTGAGCAGTCTCATTAAAGACCTGCTCAACATAGTTCTCGGGAACCTCTTCAAGCGTGAGGTGCTCAGCAAGAGCAGTTACCAGACGATCTTCCTTGAGACCTGGGAGCGAAGTGCGCTTATCGTTTTCAATCTCGTTCTTCATGGCCTCGCGAAGCTCATCAACCGTATCGTAGCCAAAGCTCTCTTTTGCTACCTCATCAGTAAGCTCGGGAGTAACAGCCTGCTTAATAGCATTCAGGGTTACCTTGACAGTAATGTTGGTGGCGTTGTCGCCTTCACCGGAGGTCCAGCTTACATCCTTGGTCTCACCCTTGGACATGCCCACGACAGCCTCTTCAAAGTCTTTAGGAAGGCCATGTCCATCAAGTGAAAGGAGACGATTCTTGCCGGCAAGGCCCTCGCCGCCCTCAATGCTCTCAACATCTACAGAGACAATATCTCCGGCAGCGGCAGGACGATCCTCTTCAATGTCTTCATAGGTGGTGCGATAGCTCATGAGCTGATCGAGCTGCTCAGCAATTTCAGCCTCGGTAGCCTCTGCAGGAGGCATTTCAATGGCAGGAGCATCGTAAGAATCAAGCTCGCAAGCCGGACGGACCGGAAGGGTAACTTCGGTCTCATAATCAGAGCCCTCAACAACGAGTGCAGGCTCGTCGCCAAAGCTCACCTCTCCAACCGGAACAATATCGAGCTCTTCAAGCAGAAGCGGCTCAGCATCGTTAAGAAGCTCATTGGTAGCCTGTGCCAACACAGCGTCGCGACCCATAACTGCATCAATCATGGGACGAGGAGCATGACCCTTACGGAAGCCCTGGAAGCGATACTTCTGAGCAATGTCAGAGTAGGCATGCTTAATAGCGCGATCTACATCGGCGCTATCAACGGTGAGCTTCGCAACAAGCTGGTTGTCCTGAGGCTTATCGGCGGTGACGGTGATCTTCAACGTTCCTCCAGTGTGTTCTCGTGCTCGGCGCAGCAAGGATTGCTACGCGTATACGTTTGTGCCTTGTGCGCATGGTGCGGGCGAAAGGATTTGAACCTTCACGGGGAGTACCCACTGGAACCTAAATCCAGCGCGTCTACCAATTCCGCCACGCCCGCGTTTAGCGCATGCAGAGCCTTCTTATAGTAGCAAACACTGAGAGTATACCCGCGTGAAACTCTAGCAATTCACGCGCTCGGCATGAGGAATGGGCTTTTCGTCCAATCCAAACTCCACAATTGCCTAGTCTAAATCTTGTAAGGCTACTGGAGCAAGCTCTGCGCCAGCTTTTAAAGCAGCGAGTGCTTGCACGAGCGCTGTTGTTGCCGAAAGTGCTGTTACCAGGCAAATTCCTCGGTTCACCGCCTCATTGCGCATAATAAAACCATCTCCGCGTGACGAATGACCGTGCGGCGTATTTATGATGAATGCCACATTCCCAGCTTCCATTTCATCAACGACATTGGGATGCCCCGATGAAATAGGCTGAATAACACGACAAGAAATTCCGGCGGCGCGCAGCGTTTTTGCCGTACCTTTTGTTGCCATGATGTCGTATCCCAAAGCTGAGAGCATCAGGCCAACAGGACCAACCGAGCGTTTATCGCGATCACACACTGAAATAAAGACACTGCCCGATCCTGGCATTTCATATTCAATAGCCTGACGCGTTTTTGCATATGCCTCTGGGAAATTTGGCGCAATGCCCATCACTTCACCCGTCGACTTCATTTCAGGACCCAACACATTGTCGGCCCCCGGGAATCGGGCCCAGGGCATAACTGCTTCTTTAACGGCATAATACCCACGCCACACGCATTCTTCAGGCAAATTCAAATCGTCAAGCATCTCGCCTACCATAAGGCGCGCAGCCATTTTTGCCAAGGAAATACCGGTAGCCTTTGACGAGAACGGAACCGTACGACTTGCTCGGGGATTCATTTCAATAACAAAGATCTGCTCATCCTTAACGGCATATTGAATATTGAGAAGACCCACCACACCCACTGCGAGTGCAAGCTTGTGGGTAAGCTCACGCACCTTTTCTACCAATGCATCTGAAAGTGAGAAAGGCGGATAGCAACAAGCTGAGTCGCCCGAATGAATGCCGCACTCCTCAATATGCTCCAAGACTGAAGCAACGTAGCATCGCTTTCCATCGCAGAGTGCGTCCACATCAAGCTCTATTGCGTCTTCCAAAAAAGCATCCAAATACACAGGGCGCTCAGGAGAAACACGTGTTGCAGCCGACATATAACGATCAAGATCCGAATCGTTATATACAATAGCCATGCCGCGTCCACCCAATACGTAGCTCGGTCTCACCAGAAGCGGATAGCCCACCTTACGCGCTGCTTCATGAGATTCATCCAGCGTTTTTGCAACGGCTGAAGGCGGGTAGACTATATTCAGCGTATCGAGAAGCTCGGCAAAGCTATCACGGTCTTCCGCAAGATCAATCGCATCAGGCTGCGTTCCCATGAGAGGAACACCCGCCTCAGCAAGTCTCCGCGCTAGGTTAATAGGGGTTTGACCGCCCAGCGTCACAATAACGCCTACCGGGCGCTCAAGTGCCACAACATCTAACACGTCTTCAAAGGTAAGCGGCTGGAAATAGAGACGGTCGCTCGTATCATAATCGGTCGAGACGGTTTCTGGATTGCAGTTCACCATAACCGTTTCAAAGCCACGCTCTTTTAGTGCATAGGCAGCATGAACACAGCAATAGTCGAATTCGATACCCTGTCCTATGCGGTTTGGACCTGCTGAGAGAATCATGACACGCGGGCGAGACGCTTCCTTCTGCTCGCTTGCTGCTTGTGGCACATAAGAGAGATAGTAGTAACTCGTCGTAGCACTAAACTCACCCGCACAGGTATCCACCGTCCTCACGCAGGGCCGTACGCCAAGTATTTCTCGGACAGCTCGAACAACATCTTCTGTGCGACCGGTTAAGCGAGCGATTTGAGCATCTGAAAAACCAAGCTGTTTTGCCGCCAACATGTGCTCACTTTTCAGGCCCACCAAACCAAGTCCTGCAATAGCACCCTCAGCTGTCACAATATCGGCAATGCGATGCAAAAACCAAGGATCGATGTGAGTAAGCTCGTACAGCTGCTCAACAGTCCAACCACGCCTTAGCGCTTCAGCGACATAGAAGATTCTTTCTGGTGTAGGAGTAGCCACGCGACGTGTAAACGTTTCTATATCGAGTTCGGCCATGCAAAACTTATCGCCAGCATATCCAAGACCATCAAAGCCCTCCTCAAGTGAGCGCAGAGCTTTCTGGAGTGCTTCTTCAAAGGTGGCACCAATGGCCATAACCTCGCCGACAGACTTCATGCGCGTTGTGAGGGTTTCATCCGCGCCCTGGAATTTCTCAAAAGCAAATCGAGGGATCTTTACGACGCAATAATCCAGCGAAGGTTCAAAACAGGCAGGAGTTTCTCCCGTAATGTCATTTTCAATCTCATCAAGGGTGTAGCCCACCGCAAGTAAGGCAGCGATCTTAGCAATCGGAAAGCCCGTTGCTTTAGAAGCAAGTGCAGAAGAACGGCTCACACGCGGGTTCATTTCGATAACTATGACGCGCCCATCCTGTGGATTAACCGCAAATTGAACGTTTGAGCCTCCACAGGCAACACCAACCCGCTCAAGAATGGCAAGCGAGTAGTTGCGAAGGCGCTGGAGCTCGGTATCTGTAAGGGTTTGCACGGGTGCCACCGTAATGGAATCGCCCGTATGAACACCCATGGGATCGAGATTTTCGATGGAGCACACCACAACACCGTTACCAGCGCTGTCGCGCATTACCTCCATCTCAATCTCTTTCCAGCCCTCCAAGCTTTGCTCGACAAGAACTTCTGAGACGGGTGAAAGAGCCAACCCTTGCTCGGCGATGGCGATAAGCTCTTCGTGTGTGCGTGCAATACCTCCACCGGATCCACCAAGGGTAAAAGCAGGCCGCAGCACAACGGGATAGCCAATCTCAGAAGCCACGCACTCACACTCGTCAATAGTATGCGCAACACGGGAGCGAGCTACCTCAAGACCAATATCGCGCATGGCATTGGCTGAGAGCTAATTTGGAGGCGCACCCCAGTTCGGAACAACGGGTAACAGAATGCAACATTCTCGCAGGTAGTTATAGGTGTCGTATTGAAGTCCGAATAACACTCCGCAACGGCTTGAAACGCTTCGAGCGGGTTTATTCGTACCGCAATTCGTACCACCCCAGATAAGGGGAAAACTCACTACATGAGAGAAATGGAGCACAGATATGACCGACTGGAAGGCACTCGAGGAAGCCGAGGACCACGCCTACTTCATGGCGGAGCTCATGGACATCTCGCCCGAGAGCTTCACCCTCGAGGAGAAAAAGCAGATCCTGCGCGACATGATCGAGAGCTCCACCGCCATCGAGAACGCGATGCGCGACGAGTTCGCGGAGCTCGACGAGGTCATCCAGGCCCGCCTGATCGACGACCTCGCGGCGGACGGCCCGAGGAGCAGGGAGTGGTGGTACGAGGTGCTCGTGGACGGCCCCAGGCACCGAGACTTCCCGACGCTCTCCGACGGCCCGCACCGGAGGCAGTAGCGACGGAGGCCCTCGCCCCGACGAAGGGACGAGGGCCTCTCCTTGTGTACTCCTTAGTGAAGCGACGGAACGCTACGGATCGAGCCTCCCGGCCACCCAGAGCAGCGGAACGAAGGGCAGCACACCCAGGCACAGCAGCACGGCGAGCGCCGTGGCCACGCCCCAGGCAGCGTCCTCGCGCGTCACGACAGGATCTCGTTCACGCGCGCCTGCACGGCGCCGTAGAGCGACCCCAGGCGGCGCTTGCGCTCGGCCCCGATGCCGTAGTCGCCGCGGATGACGCGCCGCGCGAGCTCCGCGACCGTTCCCTCCGGGGCGCCTGCAGTCGTCCCGCCGGACGCCCCTCCGCCCGTGATCGCCGCCTTCAGCGCCGCCCACTTGGACGCCGCCACGTAGGGCGCGGGGCAGAGCTTGCCCGTCACGTCGTAGTGGCGGATGACCCCGGAGGCGCCGATGCCGTACTTGGCCATGAGCTTCCTCACGAGCCAGCCCAGCTTCTCGACCTCGGTCGCGCTGAAGTCCTCGCCGGCCGACACGACCTCGATGCCGATCGCGCGGCAGTTCATCTGCCAGTCGCCGGCGTGCCAGGCGGTGTCGCCCTCGGCCACGCTCTGGTAGATCTCGGGCGTGATGTCGTCGACGAAGTAGTGCGCGCTCGCGCCCTGGCCCTCGTTCCGGGCGAAGTACGTCGCGTTGTTGCGCGCGGAGGCGAGCGTCGCCGTGAAGTGGACCACGATGCGGTCGATCGCGCGGGAGCGCCCGCGCGTCATGTGGTCAGAGCCGCACTGCTTGAAGAGGATGCTACACGCCATCGGGCACCTCCTCGAAGCCGCCGTCCTCGCCCTCGCCGGGCTCCCAGCCGTCCGGCGCGGCCGCCTCGACGCCCTCGCCGCGCAGCGCCTCCCAGCGCTCCTCCTCGCTCGCGAACTCGCGCTCGTCACTCATCGCAACCACCGCCCGACGGCAGCGCCGCGCCGAGCTCCGCCATCACGGGCGACAGCACGGCCATCACGAGCGCCACCACGATCGCTCGCCACTCGGGCTCCAGCACCGCGCAGCCCACGAGCATGTCCACATTCGCCACGACCACGCCGAGCACGCCCTGCACGATGGTTCGCGCCAGGCGCCACGGCCACTCGTTGGATGTCAGGAAAGCCTCCATCATTGCCCCTTCCTCAGGTTGTCGATCTCCGCCTTCACGACGGCGACGTCCTGCTCCAGGGCGTAGGTGCGCTCGATGAGGCAGTTGTGCCTCTCGACCTGCCGCGTCAGGTTGTCGATCTTGACCTCCATGACCGCGCGGCTGCGCGAGTTGGACACGAGCACCCCGGCGAGGGTGAGCACCCCCGTCACGAGCGCCGCGACGACCGACTCCATGCGCGCCTCCTCCCCGGACGGGGACGCCCCGCCCTCTGGGAGAAGTGTCCGATGCGGTCACAAACGGGCATGTCTAGCTGCGGATATGTTGCGAAGCGTCACCTTCCGTCGCTTCACAGAACAACTCACAAGATTTGGCTCAACAAAGGAGAGCAATCCATGAAATAAAATATGCCTTGTAGATCGGAGGCAAAATGGACGCGATGATAAGAGATGCCATCCGGAAGCTCCCCGCATCCCCGACGGCTCTATCGGAAAAGAACGTCAAGAAGGTAAGGAAGAAGATTCCTGTCCCCAATGACTTCACGATTCTATGGGCATCCATTGAGCGTTTCGGAGCGGATCCGAAGGGCGTCGTTATCACCGAGGAAGCTCTGATCGTTAAGGGCGGGATTGAGGATTGCCACCAGAAGCAGGAGGAAGAAGGCAAAAAGGGCCGTCTCAAAAGAGAGAAGCCGATTGCTCCCTACTACATCATCCCCTGGGAGCTCTACACTCCCGACCTCATCAAATTCGATAAGGCTGATAGCGAAAAAGACGCGAAAGACTGCGTCTTCGTATCATCCGGAGAGGTTGTGGCGCATTTCGACGTCCCAGAGCTCTACGAGGCATTCAAGGGAATCGAGCTCGCGGAGGACGCCCTCCGCGCCGCAGTAGATAGTCTCGTAGAGCAGTCGAGCTTCGGCGCGTTCGGCACCTATGGTGTGGAGCCGGTGATGTTCAACGCGGCATACGGAGCCGACCAGACCAAAACCGGCCACGGAATCTATGCGGAGGAGGGCGGCGCCCTCCTAGACAGGATCAACGGCGAGCGCTCCACCGTCGTGGGCAGGGACAACGCGAAAAACGGGCCTGACAAGATCGTCAATGCCAAGCCCGTTCAGTGCAAGTATTACTCCGATGCCTCCCACTCGATTTCCGCCTGCTTCGAAACCAATCCCTCAACGGGGGCCAGGGAGTTCAGATACCTCGACCTGAATGGCAAACCCATGAAGATAGAGGTCCCCTTCGACCAGTACGCCGACGCGCTGAAGAGCATGGAGAGGCACATCGAGAGGGGCGAGGTCCCAGGGGTTACGAATCCCAAGGACGCCGGCAAGATTGTCCGACAGGGAAGGTACACGTATCAGCAAGTCAGGAACCTTGCGCGTGCGGGAAACATAGACTCGCTCACGTTCGACCTCACAACGGGAGCGATTACCTTCCTTCCCGGGATAGGAATCACCTCAGCGATTGCCTTCGCCCAGGCGATGTGGAGAGGAGAGGACGCGAGAGATGCGGCGCTTGAGGCGCTTGGGGCGGGGGTCCGGGTCTACGGCATATCCGTCCTTGGCAACGTCGCGGCGTCCCAGATTGCGCGCACTGGAATAGCCAACGTGTTCTCGGGTGCGGCAGAAACGATTGGGAAAAGGCTGGGGCCAAAGGCAACCCAGGGATTCGTGAACTCAATGAGGGCCCTCGCTGGAAAGAGGGCGATATACGGAAGCGCGGCGCAGAAGAGCTTCGCTAAGTTCGTGGGCACGAATGTCATCGTAGAAGGGGTGATGTTCGTAGCGTTCTCTATACCGGACACGTATAGGCTCGCGAGGGGGCGTGTTTCCGGAGCGCAATACGCCCTGAACCTCACGACCCAGTTTGCATCGGTGCTGGGCACAATCGGAGGCAGCGCAGCGGCGGGCGCGGCGTTAGGAAAGATCGGCGGAGAGAAGATTGACAAGAAGGTTGGTGCGGCAGTCGGAATGGTCGGAGGTCTGATTGGGGGTACCGCGGCGGGGTTGGTGGTATCCACGGTCGGAAAGAAGCTCAGGGAAGACGACGGAACGATTGCGCTTCGCATGTTCAACGCTGTCGTAGCAAACTGCGCGATGGAAAACCTCCTGAACGAGAGAGAAACCGAGGACCTGATAGGCCTTCTGAACAAAGACGAAGAAGGCATAAAAAAGCTGCTCCAAGGCCTAATGGGAAGCACGGATCAATCACGTTGCATTGGCGAGTACCTCGAAGTAAAGGCAGAGGCGATAACGAAAAAGAGAAGAAAGATCTCCAAAAGCGACGAAAGAAAGATCGCAGAAGAAGCGGTAAGGATTCTGGAGGAAGTGACAGAAGATGATGAGGTGTGACTGCTGCGGAAAAAGAAGGGGCCCGTTCCAGTCTTTCGCGGCAATAGAGACCAAATCGGGCCAGATCAACCTATGCTCCGATTGCAACGACTTGGCATACAAGATGAGGGACGCCATAAGGTATGGGGAAGAGGACGCATATAGGGAGAGCGGAGAAGCCCTCGCCAGAAGAGAAAAGAACCCAACCGAACACTATCTTGAATGGAAAGCCGAGTTTGTGAGCTCGCTCGAAAAGAAGCTAGCTGCAAACCCCGATAATGAGGCTCCCGAGGACTGAGTAACGTCCCGCCCCTCGCGCCGCCCGCACGTCGGGCCCGTCCCGAGCTCCCTCCGGCGGCGCGCCCACCCCTCCGGCACATGCGGCGCAGGCGCCGCACGCGCCGGAGGGGTGCCCTTTATGAGCCCTTCGCCGTGAGATACCCGGCACCGCCCACGCCGTCGATGCGCATGTACTGGTAGCCCGCGCGCGAACTTGCGTAGGTCGTTCCCGCCCCTCCTACGAGCGAGGTGCACTGGTAGAACGTCTGGAAGCCGGAGACGCCGGACGTCGGCAGCGCCCAGTCGGCGTCCGCCCAGATCGTAACGAGCGACCCGCACCCGCCGAAGGTGTAGGCGAGATCCTCGAGCGAGGACGGGTCGAGCCCCGAGAGGTCGATCTCCGTGAGTCCCGTGCAGCTGTTGAAGGTGTGCTGCATCTCGCGCACGCCGCGGAGGTTTCCCATGCCGCTCACCTCGGTGATGGCCTGGTGCCCGTAGAGCCAGTAGTTCGTGTTCACGTGGTCGTAAGCGGCCATGTCGGCGGCGATCGTCACCGTCTCCACGTCGTGCCGGTGGTCGTACCAGGGCTGGTAGCCGACGGAGTTGTAGCGCGCGTTCGCGCACAGGTGCCCGGAGGACACGAGCCCCCGCCCCGCCTCGGGCTCGGTGGCCGCCGTCAGCACGAGCTCCCCGTCGTCGTAGAGGAAGCATCGGAACCACTCGCGGTTGTCGTAGCCAGGGGCGGTCAGCACGCCGGACTCGCCGAAGTTCAGCTCGTCGTGGTCGTCCATCTGCTCGGGCACGTACCCCTCGCCCCCGACGAGCCTCCTGCAGCCGCTGAACATGAGGGAGCCGGAGGTCACGCTCCCCATGAACACGTCCGCCCAGATCGTCTCCAGCGAGGCGCAGCTCACGAACATCTGGTTCATGTTGGTCACGTCGGACAGCTCCTCGAAGCCCTCCACCTCCACGAGGTTCTCGAAGCCGTGGAAGAAGTAGGCCGCGCTCGAGAGCCCGCCCTCGGAGAAATCGCTGTCGAACACTGCCCGCGTGACGGAGAGCTTGTCGTCATCCCACGGTCTCGCGCCCGCCGAGGGGTAGCCCGCCGGGTCGACCTCCCACGCCTTGAGGATGGCGGCCCCCGGCATATCGGATGAGCGCCCGTCGCGGTAGTTGAACTCGAGCGTGCCGTCCGCGAGCAGGAGCGCCCGGATCTTCACGCCTGCGTCCCACGTGAGCGCCAGGATCGCCGGCGCCATCTCCGCCGGCCTGTAGGTCTCCGTGAGCCCGTTCTGCGCGCGGATCGCGTCGGCGATGCCGTCGAAGACGGAGCCCGAGATCACGCCCGCGCCCGACGTCGCGGGCGCCTGGTAGGGCGCCCCCGCCCTCGTGCCGTCGAGCGCCAGCACAGCCGCCGCCATCTCGGAGGGAAGGTAGGTCTCCGTGCTCCCGTTCTGGGCGCGGATCGCGTTGGCGATGTCGGTGAGCACGCCCTTCTGTATCGTCCCCACAGCCATCAGAACTCCACCTCGCTCAGGTCGTCGAGCGCGGCGATCTGCTGCGCCACGTACTCCTTGGTCGCGTATGCCGAGAGGTCGGGCGTCGACCCGGGCGCGCCGTCGTCGCCCGGGTCGCCCTTCTCGCCCTTGAGGCCGGAGAAGTGGAAGTCGAGCCTGCGCTCGAGGAGCGTGCCGCCTAGAACCACGGAGACCGAGGGCGTGCCCTGGGTGCCGTCTACCGTGGCGCCCGCGCTTGCCACGTAGCCGCTCAGGCCGTTCTCACCGCCTGCGCCCGGAGGCCCCTGGACGCCCTGGGGCCCGCGCAGGGCCTCGAGCTGCTCGGCCGAGAAGTCCGCGTAGGTGAAGGGGTCTCCCTTCTCGCCCCGCTCGCCCCTGAGGTCGGCCGAGCTCGTGCCGCTCGCGCTCGTCACGGTGAGCACCGTGCCCGCCCACGAGTGCGTGACGCTCACGCCGTCTGCCCCGTCCTCTCCCGGATCGCCCTTCGCACCCTTGAGGGAGGCCAGCTGCTCGGGGGTGAAGTCGGTGTAGAGGAAGGGGTCTCCCTTGTCGCCCTTCTCTCCGCGCAGGGACTCGACCTCCTCATCGGTGAGGTCGTCGAGCGTCATCTTGTCTCCCTTGGGGCCGCGCAGCGCCTCGAGCTGTTCGGCGGTGAAGTCCTCGTAGGCGAACGCCTCGCCGGGGTCGCCCTGCGGGCCGGGCGGGCCCTGGACGCCCTGCGGCCCCCTCAGCGCCTCCAGCTGGTCGGGCGTGAAGTCCGAATACAGGAACGGGTCGCCCCTGTCTCCTTTCTCGCCGTCGTCCCCCTTGTCGCCCTTGGGCCCGTACGTAAGCGTCGCCGTGGTGGTGCCAGCGGCGTCCGTGATGGTCACCACCGCTCCCGCCCCGGTCTGATCGACCCTCGCCGTGGGGCTCACGCCGTCCTCGCCGTCCCTGCCGGGCGCGCCGTCGGTGCCGTCCCGACCGTCCGCGCCGGGGGCGCCGTCCTCGCCGTCGGCCCCGGGGAGCCCGTCCGCACCGTCGAAGTCCCCTCGCTCGGCCGCCGCCAGCAGCTCGTCCTTCGCCTGATTCGCTGCGGCAGCGGCGGCGTTCGCGGCGGCGACCGCGCCGGAGGCGCCCTGGGCAGCCTCGACCGCCTGCTCGGCCGTGGCCACAGCGCCCTGGGCTGTCGCCACCGCCTCCTGCGCCTTGGACACCGCCTCGGAGATGAGGGCGTCGGCGTTCTCGTACTTCTCGATTGCCTCGAGGAACATCGAGTAGCCGTCGGAGCCGCCGCCCTCGCCGCCGCCGAGCGCCGCGACGACGCGCACGGTGAACGGCAGCGAGGAGATCGCCTCGCCGTCGCGCGAGACCATCACCTGCGCGTCGACCGTGCCCTCGGCGCACGCCATGGCGGCGGGCCAGAACACCCGGAAGCGTCCGGTCGATGCGTCCAGCGCCTCGAAGGGCTCGCAGCCGCGCACGCGCCGCTCGCGGTGCCGCCACAGCAGGTAGACGCCCGCGCCGGTGAGGTTGACCGCCTCGCCGCCGCGCGTCACCGTGAGCGCGATCCCGCGCCCCTCGGCGTCGGCGGGCGACGCCAGGAAGCAGCCCCCGAGCGGCGCGTCGCACTTGTCCCACGTCACCGCCCGCAGGCCGTCGCCCGCGAGCGCGAAGGTGTCGTCAGCCATGTCAGAACTCCTCGCTCCCCAGGTCCTCGTAGGACGCCACCGTGTCGGATGCGGTCGCCGCCGTCTCCTCGACCGCCGTCACGCGCGCGGCCACGTCGGCAGAGGCCGCCCACGTCGTTCGCTCGACCGTCCCCAGCGTGAGCCGCACCGAGGGCGCGCCCTCGCCGAGCTCGCGCACGCGCCGCACGCAGCGCGCCCGCAGGTGCCACTCGGGCGTCCGTGACGAGTCGATGACCGCAACGTCGTCGCCCAGCCGCACGCCCGAGCCGCCCTTGACGGCGGCGACGTCCACCTCGTAGGAGACGCGCGGCTCGCGCGCCGAGGCGAGCGCCGCGCGCGTGAGGTTGCGCAGCTCGTAGGGGTCCTCGCACTCGGGGAACACCACGTGCCCGAAGCGGTGGGCCTTGCCGCCGGACCCGTCCGGCCGCCCCCACGTCAGGCGCGCGGACTCGTCGCCCACCCAGTTAGCACCGCCGTTGATCGAGCCGAACGTGAGCCGCCTCGTGTAGCCGCCCGTGGCCACACCCTGCTCGTCGTAGATGGGGAGGCCCTTCCCGTAGCCGTAGAGCGCCGTGAAGACCTCGTCCTCGAGCACCGTGCGCGTGCACGCCGCGAGCGTCTTGCCATAGCTGAAGCGCGCCCCGCGCCACGCTCCGCGCCGCGCGGGCAGCCTCACCGTCCGCGCGGTCACGCGGCCGCCCGCCACGGAGATCACGGTCTCGGCCTCACCGCCCCAGACCTCCTCGACGCGCCGGAGCGCCGCAAGCGCGTTCACGTGGTAGAGCAGGCAGCCGCGCTCGGCGTCGCCCACGCCCACGTCGCCCACGGCCCAGCGCGTGGGCGCGAGCGCCGCCGCCAGCGCCTCGGCGCCGGTCTTGGCAACGAGCTGCGCCTCCTCCACGAAGTCGCCCAGGAGCTCGCAGAGCGAGGACTCGGCGTACACGTGCGCCGGAGAACCCATCGGCTCGTCGGTGCGCACCACCACGTGCTCGCGCCAGACGCCGTCCGTCGGGTCGCGCCACAGCAGCCGCTCGCCCTTCTCGGGCGCGGCCAGGCAGTCGAACTTGATCGTGTCCTCGCCGCCCAGCTCCTCGGTGTGCGTCACCGCGCCCACGGCGGGAAGGATCCCCAGACGCCCGTCGAACCGGTCGAAGAGGTAGAGCGTCGGCACCATCAGAGCCACCTCTCCGTCCACGCCACCGTGTGCGCGGAACAGCCCGTGAACGTCAGCGTGTGCTCCCCGGGAACAAGCGAGAAGAACGTGCTCTCCACGGCCACGTCGGCGGAGGCGTCCTCTCCCTCCACCGTCACGGCCTCGCGCCGGAAGTCGAGAAGGACCTCGTCCCCGGCGGCGAACTCGCGCTCCACGAGCACGTAGCGCCCCAGACCGTCGGCCACCCTCACCGAGGGACCCGCGAGCGCCGTCAGCGTCACGACCGGCCACGTCGCCCACGTGCCGCCGACCGTCAGCGTGCCCGCCGCGCTCGACCTCCCCTCCCCGTAAGGCCACCGGGTCGAAGCACGTGAACGCCAGCTCGCAGCTGCCGTCCTCGAAGAGCGAGTCCCAGTCGGAGGCGTCCGTCACCACCGCGTCGCGCCAGGAGAGCCCCGGCTCCCCGGGCAGCTCGAGCTCGGCGCCCGAGGGCGCCACGAGCCACCCGTACAGCGCGTGCCGGACCTCGGAGCGCTCCTCGGGCGTCATCGACGCGCCCGCGTCGAGGAACAGCCGCACCCTAAGCACCCTCGGCGGCAGCTCGCAGCCCAGCAGCGCCGCGCCCGGCCGCCCCGGCACCGCGAGCGACCGCGGCGAGCAGAACACGTTCGCGTACCCCAGCGCCCTCAGCAGCGTGGCCACGACGTCGGCGACCCCGCCGCCCTCGGAGTCCCAGTCGCCCGGCACGTACGCGCCGAGCGGGTCGAAGAGGGACATCAGACCACCTCCAGCTCCCAGTGGTGCACCTGGCCGCGCACCACGCAGCACCGCCTGCACGCCCTGACCAGCATCGATGGCCCGGCGCCCACGAGCACGCGCGAGCCGGCGGGCACCTCGAAGGCGCCCTCGCTGTTTACCGCATCCACGTAGACGGTGCCGTGCCCCGCGTCGGCCGAGCGGTGCGCGTCCGCGACGACCTCCTCGGCGCGCTCGAACCTCACGTGCCGCACGAGCCGGCTCTCTCCGCGTCCGCCGCCCTCGCCCTCGAGATGCACGATCATGTCGTCGGGCAGAAGGCGCTTCGGGATGGGCCTCAGGTAGCGCACCTACCTCACCCCCGAGAAGCAGAGGCCCGTCCCCGCGAGCTCGGCGAGCGCGGCCCCCCGCGCCACCTCCGAGCCGGTCGTGCCCTCGTCGCGGTAGTTCGTCACCGAGAAGGACCCTATCGAGAAGCCGCCCACGCGCCCCTCGCCGTACTCGGCGAATGCGTCGGCAGCGGCGCACACCGCACGCCGCCACGCGTCGGCGACGCCCCCGCCCCACTCCTCGCGGGCCTCGCGCGCCCCCGTGAGCGCGCCCACGCACCGCATCGCCGCCGGCAGCGCCTCCGCGAACGCCTCGGCGGCGAGCGCCCCGCCGTAGCCGTCCTGGTAGAACTCATAGGAGACGGGCGCGGGGCCGCAGCCGGCCGCGCCCGTCAGCCCCTCGCTCACGCCAGCGGCGCGCAGGAGACGTGCACGCCGTCCAGCTTGTTGTCCAGCAGCTCCACGATGCCGTACTTGCGGTACTTCATCATGTAGCTGTCCAGGTTCTCCAGCTCGTCCGGGCTGAACACGCGGCTCGCCACGTGCTTGTCGAACTTGATCACCGCCGAGCGCTCCACCACCATGAAGTTGATCGGCGCGCCCGCGCCCACGAGCTCGTAGTAGCTCGAGAGGCTGCCCGAGGCCGGGCTCGAGACGGGCGTGTACTGCTCGCCGCTCTTCGTGTAGTAGGTCTTGCCCGAGACCACGGAGGTGTCCTCGGTGAGCTGGTAGGTCCCCGCGGCGCGCGCGTACCCGAACTGGTCGGCGTCGCCCGAGTTCAGCGCGATCGCGCTGTAGAAGCGCGTCTGCGGCACCTCAACGACGCGGCTGAAGCGCTCGAGCACGCGGTTGCTTCGCGCTGGGTTCGCGAGCGAGAAGTCGTCCAGCACGCCCTTCAAGGTCGGCGTGATGAAGAGGATGCGCGAGCCCGTCGTCACCTCCGCCTCGTCCATCGCGTTCGTCGCGGCGCGCAGACTCGCCAGCACGTCCTCGGCCTCGGCGTCCGCGAAGTCCTCCGTCTGGGGCGTCACGCCCGCGTGCCCCGCGATCTCGGAGAAGGTGAAGGCGTCGGCCTCCGGCGCCACCTGCGTGCGCTGCAGCTCGGAGCCCGCCGCCACGAAGCAGTCGAGCACGCCCGCCTCCTCCACGTCCATGACGTCCGCGAGCAGCTTGATGCCCCGGTCGTAGTTGAACGTCTTGGTCTCGAACTCGTAGGTGATCGACCCCGTCTTGTACCCCACGTTGCGCGTGTAGTCGCCGAGCCCCGTCACCTCGATCTTCGGGACCATGATCTCCTTGGCGTTGCGCCCCGCGCGCGCCATGCGGCGCGGCGAGTTCAGGCACGTCGAGCACGCGGCCCTCTTGTAGACCTCGTCCAGGATGCTCGTGTAGTTCTTGGTGGATGCGATGGAGTTCGCCATGTCCTATTCCTCCTCGTCGTCGATGCCGGCGATCTTGCGCCAGCGCCTCATCTGCGCGCCCTCGTCGGTGGCCGCGCCCGCGTTCGGCAGCCCCGTCGCGCCCGCCTGCGCAGAGGCGGCAGCCCCCGCGCCGAAGAGCCACGGCTCCGCCGCCTTGAGCTTGTCGATGTCGTTCTCGTAGTCGGGGAGTAATGCCCGCGCCGCCTTGACGTTGCGCGCGCCCGCGAGCTGGAGCTCGAAGCCGACGCGCTCCTCGTCGCCCTTCCGGCGCAGCTCGTCCATCTCGGTGCGCAGCTTCTCTGCGCCCTCTGCGGTCTTGGCCGCCTCGGCGATCTCGCCCTCGAGCTCCGCGATGAGCGCGTCGCGCTCCTTCAGGGCGGCCTCGTAGTCCGCGCGAGCTCTCTCGGCCACGTCACCGCCGTCGCCAACACCGCCAGCGCCCTGGAGCCCGGCCGTCACCGTCGCCTGCGCCGTCTGGTCGACCTGCGCCTGCGGCTCACCCGTGACCTGCGCCTGCGCGGCCGCGCCATCGTTCCCGTCACCCATGAAAAGGCCCGCCTTTCTCCTCGGGCGGGCAAAGAAAAAGCCCGCACCCTAACGTCTCGGTCAGGGTACGGGTGTGTCACAACAATGACTTAAAAGCCTGCTAGGAGGAGAATCCGTACTTCTTCCTGCGCTGCTCGAGTGCCTCTCTTCCACCTTCGAGAGTTCTACAGATGTGGTCCTGTATGCTGAAGCGGCTGAGATAGGGCTCTGAAGCGGCGTCATCCGACCTGTTTACCACATTGTTCTCTATTGACCCCGAGCGATATTCGAACTTTCTGCTGCGGTTTCTCGCCTCGGCACCATTTTGGTTGGCGACGATGACCTCCTCGGCGTCAGCTCCCAGTACGATGTTCGCGTTGTGGGTCACAACGATAATCTGCCGTCGCTTCTTGCTGTCCTTAATGAACTTTCTGAGCTCTGAGTATATGGAGCGATTGTCCAGGTCATCTTCGGGCTGGTCAATCAGGATGGGGCAATTCCCCCTCTCCAGTTCGATTATGAGCTCAAGGAGAACGAGCCCCTTCTTCCCGGGGGACATGTGCGCAAGCTGATCGCCGTCGCTTGTCACGATGTAATGGACGTTGTACCAGTCGGAGAATAGGCTCCTGACGAAATCCTCTTCGGAGATGCCCGACTTCAGTTGAAGGACGGAACCGTCATTCGCCATACTTTCGAGGCCGAGCCAGATGTCGGAAAGGAGCTCGTCGGTATAGTCTCCGTACGAAAGATCCGAAAGGTTATGCCCGTAAACTCGATCAAACTGGCTAAATCTTCTGCTGTTTAGGTTGTTCAGCACGCTCCCAGCAAAGTCACTGAACCGCCAAGCCGGCTCAGCAGAAAAGGAGAGGTTTGTGGAGAACGAGCCGGACAAATCCCCAATGGACTTGCAATAGGTCAAATAGGCATCGTGGTATTGCGATCTCGAAGAGAGAATGATGCCCCTCAGCCGATTAAGCTCGGACTGAAGTTTCCGAAGCCCCTCCTCGCGTTCCTTTGCCTCAAGAAGAAGGCGCCTTTCGTCGGACAGCCTTGCCATTATCTTTGCCAGCTGGACGCTCTGCTCCACTTTTGGCTTAAGTGCACAGAGATCATTCTCGATGCTTTGCAGTTCCTCAACAAGCTTCTCTCTTTGAGCGGATAGGTCTTCCACGAGACGACGGGCCTCATTCTCCCAGAGACCGGAGAGCGCTGTTTCAAGCGAATTCATGACTTTTCGCAGGGCGTCGGCAGTTGCTGGCGCGAGGGTGAGGGAGAGGTCCATTCCCCGAAGCTGAGGTTCAGAAAGTGTCGGGGAAGTCGAGGAAGCAATCGCCGATGAATCGTTTTCGAGTTCGACAATCTTTGCTTCGATCTCCGTCTTTCGCTCCGTCAGGTGCCCGTACTTCTCAAGTTCCTCTTTCGTGGCGCTGGCAGATTCCGCAAGCCTGCTGCTTTCGTTCTCCAGCTCCTGTATTACGCTCTCGAATAGTTCGTGCCCGCCGTTCTCGATGATGATTCGGCGCAGGCCATCAAAATCGCGTCTTGTCCGAAAGTAGTCTTCGATACGGGCGTTCGTCTGAGTCCTTATGCGATTGCGCTCGGATTCCAGGACCTGAAAGGATTCCAACACAGCTTCGTCCTGCATGAGGACATCGCCGATTAGACCACTTGTGCCATCTTCCGATTCAGGGTCGTCTACGGTTCGATTGAGAAATGTTTGCGGAAGATAGATGATCTTCCTCTGTTCACTGGGGACATGGTCCCGCCACGTCACCTTAACGCCGGCGGCAGGCTTAAACTCGACTGACCCACTGCGACGTTCTTGCTTCTTGGCATATTCGGGCGCTATTGCCCAGGCGAGGTTGCGCAGGAGCATCGATTTTCCTGTTGACCTACCTCCGATGATGCACGTGAGGGCGTCGCTGAAAACGATGGGCTCTTCTTGGAACAGCTGGTCGCCGAAAGCCAAAGACTCGATGGACCTGTGGGGGTCCAAGCTCTCGGGACGGTCCTTTTGGACAGCAACTCTGTCAACAGGCTCGCAAAGGACCTGAAGCAGACCCTCGAAGGTGGGATCGGCCTTTATCCAACAGTATTTTCCGCATTCGGGTTCAAAGAGATGATCAAAGTCGTGGGCGTCGGAGGCGACGATGCACGGACGAGGAGCCCCAAGCTCCTCTTCGTTCCAGCTTCTTCCACCTGATGCCCACTCCCTTGTCTTCTCTGATGAAGAGAAGAATACATTCGCACGTCGGGTAATGGAGCATCTGAGCGTGTAACCCCTTCCTTTCCAGTCGATTTTCGGAAGGGTCTCGTCCGCCGGAATGGCGATGAGATAGCTTCCTGAGAATGCGCTGCAGGATGATAGGATCTCAGTGGCATCTTCAAAGCTAATGGTTATGTTTTCGAGTCCCGTCCTGTACGGCTCATATCTGCCCCCATTGAGGGCTCGAATTTGTTTGCCAAACGCGATGATGTTATCCCTGTTGAGGCTTAGCTTTTCGTCAGGATTTACCGTTGTAAAGCTAAGCCTATTGAGAAAGTTTCTTTCGATTATTTCCGGATCGATTTGGTCAGAGAAAATGACGTGATAGTCCAAAAAGTCATCAGTGCGCGCATCTCCTCTGTTAACGGAGATGATATTCGTAGCTCGCAGCTCGACATTTGGAAAAACCGTTATGCTGCGCACCTTGTTTCGAAGACCCTCATCGGGGAAAAGGCGCTTCATCGCCTCTGGGTTGCCGAGGTAGTCTTTGCGGATTCTGGCATAGCCCTCGACGGAAAAGTAGTCCGTTATCCCGATGGCACAGACGCCCTTCTCTACGGCAGAGGAGAAAAGCCTGGTTACGTACTCGTCGAAGTCACTGGCGTTCTCCGGATGTAGGTGGAACTGATTGTTGAGGACCGAATAAGGTGTGTGGACATGAAGGTCCCACTTACGCCACTCGGAGCCATACTTACTGTTCAAAGCGGACTCCCTTCACCAACGCAGACTTGTGACACGCGTCTGGATTACCTCCGTCAAAACTTGAGTTACTCAAGTTTTTCTGTATGATAAGGCAGAAATCCGAGTAGCTCAAGTTTTGGAGGACAGATGAACAATCCCGAGCATGTCGAGGTAAGGCTCCCAATCCTGCAGAAGCTCCTCGCCCTCGGATGGAGCAGGGGACAGATCATCTGCCCGTCCCCGGACTCCGACGACTCGGAGTGGAGGGTGCCCAATCCTCCGAGTGAGCACTCCAAGCGAGACGCAGGTCATGCCTTCAAGGGAGACCCTGTCGACCTCGCAATCTTTGACTCGGACGAGCATGTCGGCGACCCGGACCACATTATCGCGATTTTTGAGTTCAAGGCGCCGAGCATCAACGTTGGCAAGACACAGCTGAAGGCTTACCTTGGCAACGAGCCTGCCGCGCGCTACGGGTACTGGACGAACGGCACTGCATCCACCGCCGTATTCAAGCTTGCGGACGGGTCCTACGAGACGAGGGAGAACGCCGAACTCCCGTCGCCGCACGACAACCTCGTCCTCGCCGGAAAGGAGCCTCTGACATACAGGGATCTCAAGCACCCCACCGACAGGGACCTGAAGGCCTCGTTCGCGAAGATCCTCGGAACCATAGCCGCAACCGACTCCATCTCGACTCGTCCCGAGCAGAGGCTCAATGAGATGGCGAACCTGCTCATCGTGAAGATGGAAAGCGACAAGGTGGGGGCGAACCACGAGGACAGGACGCTCACGTTCCAGGTCAGGGACACTCCCGCCGAGACGAGGGAAATCATCAACTCCCTGTACCGCGAGACCAAGAAGACCAGAACTGAGCTCTTCCTCGAAAGCGACCCCGACACGATTCAGCTGACTGACGACTCCATCCAGATGGCGGTCGCGGAGCTTCAGGGCTACACCCTCAAGGCCGTATCGCCTCGTGCGCTCTCGACGGCGTTCCAGATATTCCGAACGAACAACCTGAAGATTGGAGACGGCCAGTACTTCACGCCGGCGAGGGTCATAGAGGCTGGCATACCCCTGCTCGACATCACCGACGAGGACAAGGTGATCGACCCGGCGGGAGGAACCGGCGGGTTCGTGTTCGAGGCGTATGTCTCGGTGAGCAAGACGTACGAGGGAGATCTGGGAAAGCAGGCTGACGCGAGGACCTGGGCCCATGACAAGCTCTTCATGGTTGACCGCGACTCGATCAACGTTAAGCTCGCCAGGGCGCTCATGGTGGGTGTCGGAGACGGCTCTGCCCACGTCTACCTCGGCGACAGCATCCGCTCCCAGAAGTGGGAGGACGAGTTCCCGATTCTAAAGCACGAGTGCATGCGAGACGACAGCTATACCGTGGTCGTGACGAACCCCCCGTTCGGCAAGGACCTCCGGGTGTCGGCCCGCGACGGCCGCATCGGGGGCTACACGGTGTGCAGGCACACTCCCGGCGGCATGAAGTCCGACAAGTACTGCAGCACGGAGCTGGGAATCGTTTTCGTCGAGAGGGCGTACCGACTCCTCAAGGACGGCGGGAGGCTGGGGATCGTCCTGCCTGAGACGTACTTCTTCTCGAAGTCGTACGAGTGGTTCAGGGAGTGGCTCGAGGAGAGGTTCATCTTGCGCGGCGTTCTTAACATCCCCATGGAGGCGTTTCAGGGGTTCTGCCGGGCGAAGACCAACTTCTACGTGCTGCAGAAGCGCGGGAAGCCGTCGCTGCTCACCCATGTCCCCGAATGGTTCCGCGACGGAGAGGTGTGGGTTTCGAACGCCCCGACGATTGGAATCAACAAGGACGGCGTGGAGCTTCATCGCGTCGACGAGGCAGGAAATAGGCTGAGTGAGATTGACGACGTTGCCATCAAGGACGTGAACTCTCTCCTCGATGGCGAGGAGACTCCGACCGCCCATTTCGTGAGCCTCGGGATCACCGAGCTGGCAGGTGTGCCGAAGTATTCCGACTATGGAGCGCGCGACCGTTTCAGAAGGTGCGTCGAGGCGTCGCTCGCGGGATTCTCGTGGGCAACGATCGGCGAGCTGGTCGAGTCGGGAGCTCTTATGGTGAGAAATGGCCACGGAAGCCCCTCGATAGACCTGAGGTTCGGTGACGTTCCCTACATCAAGGTATCGGACCTCAGGGCGGGGCTCGTCAACGTCAACAGCACCAACATGGTTCCGCGCGCTGTTGCGGAGAGACATTGGCGCTCAAAGAGCAGCGGACTTAATGCCTATGACGTCATCACGCCCTCGAGAGCATGCAAGAACATCGGGGAACCGGTGGTCCTGCTCCCGGATCAGACCGATGTCGTGCTCACAAAAGAGGTCGTCGTCTTCAGGCCGGATGAATCCGCCAACTTCGATTCCTTCTATCTCGCATGGGCCCTAGATCTCCAAATAGTCAAGGACCAGTGGGACAGGGTCATCTTCATGCAGACGAACCGGGAGGATGTCGGAAACCGCTATCTCGAGATAGAGATTCCTATTGCGCCCACAAGAGAGAAGGCGGACGAAGCGAGCGCTCACTATAAGAGGTATTTTACGAAGCTTTCGACGATTCGCTCGGAGTTCGAGTCGGCAAAGAGCTCCCAGACGAAAAAGATGCTGGAAAACTCATAACGGAACGAAACTAGAGCGCGAAGGGCTTTAGCTCTCCGACGGGGAGAAAGTGCCCCTGTCGGAGAGCTCCTCCATCCTCCCGAGCACCCTGACGATCCACCCGACGCTCTCGTGCTCCAGCGAGCACGCCCAGTGCGTGATGTAGCGGCACTGCGAGAAAGCGGCGTCCCCGAGGAGCCTCACGTCGTCAATGCTCTCCAGCACACGGTCGAGTCCTCGCTCGTCGCCGAGCAGGAGTCCGGTTCTCTCGTTGAACGAATGGCCGCAGTCCATCTCGAAGCCGAGCGTCCAGAAGCGCTCAGCCCAGTCGTAGTCCAGCAGCCCGTAGACGCCCCTGCGCTCTAGGTGTCGCCCGAACTCGCGCGCGAATCTCGCGACGGGCTCACCCCCGGCGACTCTTCCTCTTCAATCGGCGAGCAGGCCCACCGCGCCGAGGTAGTCCACGAAAGAGTCGATGATCTCGGCGGTGCGCGCCTCGATGTCCGCCTCGCTGAAGTCCTCGCGCGAGCGCGCCATCTCGGCGAGCTCGCGGATCTCGGTGCCCCGCCTCAGCTGGCCCTTGTCGTTGCGGTACCCGAGGTAGTACTTCTTCTTGTCCTCAAAGCGGAAGTCCGAGGCGCTGATGTTGACGGACTTCTCGAGCATCGCCTTGTTGCCGAGCGCCTCCAGGTTCTCCCTCCTCTTGAGGGGGAAGACCTCGTTGCGCCGCCTGGCGTAGATGTGCTCGACCTCGAACACGGTGTCGGGGTTCACGAGCGGCTGGTCCGGGTCGCTGAAGGCGCGCCACACGAGCATCGACCGCGTGATGGGTCGCTGGTTGGTGAACGTGTAGGAGAGGAGCCTCGAGCGGATGTCGCCCGAACCAAAGCGGTAATCGGAGAACGTGACCTCACGACCGTTGACGATGTTGATGAGCTCGGGGTAGACCGGCGAACGCAGGGCGTTCACGCCGGGGCGCTCGACCGCGTAGGCGTAGATGAAGCCCGTGATCCTGCGGAGGAACGCGAGGAACTCATCGTCGTCGAGCGCGCCCTCCTCGTCCCTCCTCGCGAGGAACCACACGGAGACGAGGTACGTCCACATTCCGTTCGGGGCGTAACGGAGGATGAAGAGCTGCCTGAGGACGTCGTCCGAGAAACCATCCTCCATGTCGACGCGGCTCCAGAAGCCGGCGAGAGCCTCCAGGTTCTCGAGGGTCTCCCCCCTCCTCAGCAGCGCGTACCCGCCGCGCCCGAAGTAGTCGCGGAGGCCCTGCGTCGTGGTGTTGCGGTTCCCCTCAAGGGCGCGCTCGTAGTACATGTAGCGGGTGAAGAGCTCGTCCATGGGTGTCCCGTGCTGAGGCGAGAAGATCTTGGCGCTCGTCTCCTCGAGCTGCTTCCAGCGGCGTATGAACTCGTCTTTCCGTCCCATGTCGGAGAAGAACTTGTAGAACTGGCTCTTGAAGATGTCGGCGTCCGAGAGCGGAAGCCCCCGGTCGTTGAGTGTCGAGAAGATCCTGAGTGCCGTGTCCTGGCTCTCCGCCTCGATGGGCAGCAGGATGACGTTGTTGAGGATGCGCGCTGCGAAGATCGCGACGTCGGGCGCGTAGTCGAAGATGAACTCCTCGATCGCCTTTTGGAAGTAGCGGAAGTTCTTGGCGTAGGCGCTCTGCCACTTCGGGTCGACCTCGCCGTTCTTGAGGATGAGGAGGAACTCCTCCTTATCGCTGTCGGAGGCGACCTCCGAGTCGATCTTGAGACGCTCGGTGTCCACGTGACCGATGACGGTTGTCCTCCACACGCAGCGAGCGATCATGTCGTGGAGCTCGACCGCGTCGGGGTTCTTCATCTTGCCGAACCGGTCGTAGAAGGCACGCAGGAGCAGCATGATGGTCGTGAGACGCTGCTGGCCGTCGATAATCTCGAGCTTGCCGTCGCCGTTCTTGTACGTGACGATGGGGCCGAGGAAGTACTCGTCGGCGTCGTCGTCGAAGGCGCGGGAGTTGCCCCCGGGGATGGCGAACTCGCGGAGGTCGTCCCATAGCGTCGCGCACTCGTCCTCGCCCCACGCGTACGGGCGCTGGTAGTCCGGGATGAGGAAGTCCGCCCGCTTGTCCGAAAGCAGTTCCCTGATTGACTTCTGGTCGACGGTGAGCTTCGACACGGCTTCCTCCCGAGAGGTAGACGACACGCTTTGCGACAGTATACCGCGCACCCGTCCCATGAGCCCTAGCGCTCAGCTCAAAGGAGGCAAACGGGGGGCTGCAACAATCAGCAACACAGTGTCTGACCTGCGTGTCGTTTTCGACAAAACGACAAGGGGATGCCGGCATAGCCGGGTCGAGAAGAACGAGAAGAACGAGAAGAACGAGAAGAACGAGAAGAACATCGAGCCCTCAACGACGATCCCGAGTGCCACACCCCACCACCACCCGCTGCCCGTCGAGGGTCGTCCGCAGCCCACCCGCCTCTGCTCCGTTGCGCGCACGGCTCGGAAACCGCCCCGCCCTGCGCGGAGAGCGCCACTCACGGCCATGCCCGCCGCTCCGGCTGTGTATTGCTCCGCGGCTCGGGCCAGCCAGCTCCGCCTACGTGTCGCTCCCGGCTCAGGCCAGCCGGCTGCGCCGTCTGCCCTTCGCGGCGGTCGCACACTCCGGCTACGCTGTCTGTCCCTCGCACCGCGCGCATACACAGCCTACGCTCTGGGCATGGCCTGCTGGGAGTTTGACGTGCGCAGGGCGGGTCGGTTCCTCGCGGCGGCGCGCACTCCGCTACGGCAGATGGGCTGCTGCTCTCTCGTACTCGTTCGCGGGTGGTGGTGGGGTGTGGGCTTCGCTCGCAGCCCAATGGGGCTGCCCTTAGCCGAGGAGCCCCTGCAGAAGCTGGACGCCGTAGCGGGCGCACAGGTAGCCGACCGCGGCGGCGAGGACCACCATGCCGACCGAGCGCACGGCGCGCATCCAGCCCGGAATCGCCCGTTCGCGGCGACCGCGCTCGGTGTCGCGGTTTGGCTCGGCGCCGTTCCAGAAGTCCAGCACCTCGCGATAGGTCGCGAGGTCGTGGTCGCGCTTGATCCTCTCCGCCCAGTGCGAGCAGAACATCAGGCACGCCCAGAGCACGAACGTGAGCAGGAGGGTGGGCACCACCTGGACGCCCTTCCACCCCCAGATCTCGACCTGCGCCACCGCCCATAGCGCGGAGGCGACCGTGCATGCCGCGAGGGCGATCATCGCCGCGCCCAGCCTCCTGATGATGACGACGTCCCTCTCGATGGTCTCGTTCATGGTCTCCACGTCTCCTTTGATGAGAGAGTCCACGGACGCGCCGAAGATCTCGGAGAGCAGGAGCAGGCTCTGGACGTCGGGGTAGGTCTTGCCGTTCTCCCACGAGCTGATCGTCTGGCGGCTCACGTACACGCGCGCCGCGAGGTCGTCCTGCGATATCCCGTGCGCCGCGCGCAGCTCGCGTATCCTCCCGCCGATCTCCATGCCCGCTCTCCCTCCGTCCTCCTCGGCGCGGCCCCTTACGGGCCAGACCATGGCACGTCTCGCGGAATCGTACCATCAAAGGGTCCCGACATCGGGCGTTGCGGGGCGAGAAACGCGCGTCAAGAGTTCTTTACACAGCATCTACCTGCGGCTTTCCGAAGCGCATGTGGGCCGGTCGACGGTCGCGGCATCGTCGTCACGGCGGACGAGAAGGACGAGAAGGACGAGAAGGATGTCGAGCCATCCGCCGCCACCCGGGGCGCCGCCACCGCCGTCCGCCGCGCATCGAGGGTTGTCCGCAGCCCGCCCGCCTCCGCTCCGTTGCGCGCACGGCTCGGGCCCGACCCGCCCCACGCTGCGGCGCGCACTCCGCTGCGGCAGCCGGGCTGCTGCATCTCTCGAGCCGTCCGCTTCCGGCGAAGGCGTCACCCCAGCCCGGCGGCGGATGGACCCGACCGGGCGGCGCCCCTGCGAGCGGTCGCCTCGTCCTCGCCGTACCATTTGCGGCGGTACTCCCACGGCTCCAGCAGGCCCGCCGCTACCTCGTCCATGTCCTGGCGCTTCTCGGCGGTCGTGTCCGTGATGATGCTGTCGTCGAACGTCACGCGCACGAGCCCCTCGTCGGGCAGCTCCACGCCCAGGCGGCGCTCCGCCGCCAGAAGCGCCCGGCAGATGCCCGCGATCGCGCCCTCGAGCGCGCGCTCGTGCCGGCGGATGTTGCGCATCAGCGCCGAGTTGTCCGCCGACACCTCCGTGGCCGTCTTCACGTAGCCGACGTTCTCGAGGTCGAAGTAGTTGATGCCGAAGCCGCAGAGGTCGCCGAGCGTCTGCAGCGCAACCCTGAACGCCCGCGCCTGAGCCTCGGTGCGCAGCGTCGGCGCGAACTCGTGGATCGTGTCCTCCGTGCTCATGACCTTGCGGAACACCGTGCAGTCCTGGCGCCCGAACGGAATCGACACGCGCCCGCCCTTCCCGTCGCGCTCCACGTCGAACATCACGTCCGAGAGGAACACGCGCATCTTGCCGTTGTCGATCTCGCTCATCATCGCGTCGTAGCACAGGTCCACCGCCTGAATGGCGTCCACCGCGTCCGCGAACACGCTCTGCCCGTACGGCGACATGTCCACCCGCGTGTTGTCGACGGCCGGCCTCACGATCGAGAAGGTCGGCCAGACGCTCCCAGTGTCGTACACCGGGCACACGCCCTCGGGCTCGACGCGGTTCCCGTCCCGGTCGAAGCAGGCCGTCACGATCCGGTACGTTCCTTCACCCGTGTCATCTGCTAGGCGAGAAGAACCAGCCGCGCTCGCTATAGCTTCAATAGATTCGCCAGGCGAGAAGGACGCCCCGCCCGAACCCTTCAGGTGCAGCTGCACTTGGTCGACCGCGCGCCCGCGCCAGAACGCCCGCGTCACGAACGCGCACTCGGTCACGCCCTCCTCGTCCCAGGTGAGGGGAACGACCATCCGCGCGTCATATCTCCGCACGCGCACCTCGCCCGCGCCGGCGTCCACCCAGAGCGCCCACGCCCCGGTCCCCAGGCCGAACGCCCGCACCACGCACTCCTGCGCCGAGGCGAGAAACCCGGTCCGCGCCATCCACGCCGCGAGCCAGTCCGTGCACGCCTGCTCCGCGCACGCGACCTGCGTCCGGTCGTTCAGCAGCAGCGACCCCCACTCACGGCACACCCGCATCGCCGGGTGGATCGAGCGCCGGTGCACCTCGTACACTCGCCCCACGCCGTCCGTGTCCCTATAGTCGTAGAAGTCCCCGAGCGCCCGCATCCACCTATCCCAGGCGCGAATGTGAGGCTCCATGTCCTCCAGCGGCAGCGAGAACCCGAGCGACCTCAGCCACTCCCTCACATGCTCCGGCACCCAGTACTCGTCCTCGTTCACGCCCATGGGCCCACCTCCCGCCTCGTCCGAACACGCCCATTGAACTCGCCCGTCACAAAGGACGAGAAGAACGCCCGCGATTCAGTAGCCAACTGAATTGCGCTCTAGGCGAGAAGAACGCCCGGGCACGCACTACCACCAGCGGTTTTGCACATTCCAACGAGAACTTGTCGATAACCTCCCGGCGCTCCGCGCGAAGCGTCGCCCCGTGTTCCAAAGCGTCTCATGCCGAGAAGAACGTGCCGAGAGCCCCTTGTGGAAAACTCCCGCGCGCCGCCCGTATAATGACGGCACGGGACGGCGCGCTGCCCTCTACCACTGAAGGTTTCCGGCGCCGTCCCGCCTCTCATGCCGAGAAGAACTCAGGCTAGTTGTCGTTGTATCCGTGCTCCCGCGTGTCGAGGCAGTCCTTCCACCACTTCTCGCGCTCCCGCACCTTCTGAGGGTCGTAGCTCATTCCGAAGTACTCCAGAAGCGTGAACTCGAAGTTCTCGCGGAAGTACTCTTCGCCCTTGTCATCGTGGAGTTTACGCAGCTCCTTGTTGCCTCCGTGGTTGGTGTCCAGGTAGCTGCCCCAGCGCGCCGCGACGCCTCCCTCGCCGGTCGCAGAGCCTATGTAGAGCTTTCCGGTCTTGGTGTCGGTGAGGCAGTAGACTCCAGTCACGCTCTCGAGAGCGTCGTGGTACGAGGGCATGATCTCGCGCCTGAAGATCCTGTCGAGCTTCGCGTAGGGCAGGTGCACGTCGTCATATCCGTGGAACCTCTCCCCGCTGTAGAGGGCGGGAAGAACCTCCTTGACCGTTGCCTTGCTCAAGAAAGTGTCGAGCTTGAAGGTGTAGCGAGAATTGGTATTCCCCTTATGGAGGTCGATCACCAGTCGCCCAAAGAAAGGCGCGTAGTCCGTTAGGACCTCGACGTCCGCCTGCCTCCCCTTGGGGACGGCCAGTACTTTCGCCGCCGACACAAAGAGCCAGTCATCTCCGCCCTCTCCAAGGCGGAGAAAGCTGAACACCCACTCGCCCTCGAAAAAGTTATGGTTCGGGCCGAGCCATCCCCAATAGGACGTGACGCACGGAGCGCCGCTGCGACGGTCCTCCTCGGTCTGCTCGAACCAGAGGTCGATGAAGGGCACGCTGGTCGTACCTGTTTTCGTGTTCAGCTCAATCCTGCTGTTCTTAATTTGCTCCTCGGTCAGGTTGAGGATGCTGTTGAGTGGGATGCCCATGGCGCCGGCCTTTCCTCTGAACATGCTCTACACGTATTCTAGTTGAGCTTGGAGAATGCCTGCCACCATCCGCCCAGCGCTTCCGCAGGACGGGTTCAGCCTTGCATCATTATCAAGCTGCCGAGAAGAACGGGCGAGAAGAACTAGCCCCTCAGCACGTCGTCCATCATCGCGTAGCGCACCGCGTCGATGGAGTGGTCGTTGCCGTCCGGGATCTCGTCGACCCACGTGCCGTCGCGGTCGCGCTCGTACTCCTTGAGCCGGAACTCCTCGTAGGCGAGCGGCGCCCGCTCCGGGTCGATGCAGATCTCGCGCAGCCCCGCCAGCCACTCGTAGGAGAGCCGCCGCATGTTGCTCTTCCGCGCCGGCCGCACGCGCAGCCCCGCCTCCCGGCGCCACACCGCCATCGACTGCTTGCCGTCCGGCGTGTCGTCGCACCAGATCAGCTCGTCGTGGAGGTAGGCGTCCTCGCCGGGCTCGTCCGCGTAGGTGAGCGCCCCCACGACGAGCGCCGCCGTCTCGGAGGGTGTCTTCCTGTTCGCCGACAGCTCGCCGAAGATGGTGAGCCTCCGCTCCCCGGGCTCCCAGCCGCAGCGCACGAACCGCCACGGGTCCGGGAACCATCCCCAGTCCACGCCGCACCGCGTGCGCGAGAAGCCCTGGCACGCCGCGTCGGACAGGCGCACCGAGACCACGTTGTTGAACACGCTGCCGCCGGTCCCCGTGACCTCGCCCAGGTACTCCGAGCGCCACGCCTGCTCGTCCACCTCGCGCAGGTACTCCGCCTCCTCCACGAAGGGCCCGCCCAGCCACTCCGGGTGGCTCTCGATCACGTCGAGATACGAGCTCTGTCGCACGAGCGTGTCCGCCCGCCGCTCGCGCTCCAGCTTCTCGCGGTTCACCCAGCTCCAGAGCGTCCTCGGCGGGTTGTAGCTGTAGAAGATCCAGAAGTCCTCGCCGCCGCGCCTGAGCGAGTTCAGGATGGAGCGCACCGCGTCGATCCCGTCGAACTGGTCGAGCTCCTCGAACCACGTCACGGCGCAGTACCCGCGCGTGAACTTCACGCCCTTGAGCTTGAGCGGGTCGTCGGCGCCGCGGAACACGATGCGCTGCCCCGTGGGCAGGTACGTGATCTCCATCGGCGAGATGCGGGCGTGGAACCACCGCTCGAGCCCCAGCTCCGCGATCGCCCACGTCACCTGCTGGAACACCGAGTCGCGCAGCGTGTTCGAGAACCGCCGCACCACCACCGCGTTCGCCTCCGGATGAGCCAGGAGGAGAAGGACGACGCACAGCGATATGAACGAGCTCTTCGTGGAGCCGCGCCCGCCGTAGAGCCAGTAGTGCGTGTGGCCGTGGGCCATCACGTCGCCGAGCACGTCGTGGAAGCGCGGGATCACGAGCGCCGACGCGTCAACCATCAGCACCGCCCCCATCGAGGCCGGGCAGCCTCTCCTGCACCGGCTGCGCCACCACGCCGAGCACGATCCTGGGAGCCGCGTCCTCGCGGCCCTCGTCGCCCTTGCGCTCCGCCTTGCCGAACTCGTCGGGGTACTTGCGCTCCAACAGCCACGCCGCCGCCGTCCAGTACTGGTTGCGCGCGAGCGCGGCCGAGCGGATCGTGGTGAGCAGCGTCCGCTTGAACGCGCTCTCCTCCTTTTTTAGCCCCTCGCTTAACGCGCGCTGCAGCTTGTTCTTGGGGTCGCCGATCCAGCGGTAGAACGTCGACTCGTGGATGCCCAGCGCGCAGATGATGTCGCCGTTGGAGAGGCCGTCCGCCTTGAGCGCAATAGCCTCGTCCACCATCTCCTGCGTCAGCTTCGGACGCCTCGCCATGCGAATCACCCCCGTGAGCGTCGATAAACTTCCCCACGGTGGATTCTCATGGCACGTCACAATAAGAGAGAATTGGACCTCACTCTTCTGCCTCAGTGGCTATGGCACATGCCGAACGGGAGCGTGACTGATTCTGAGATAGCTGGGGAAATGCCCGTCTTTGGCAGTGAGAAAACCAAGTATCGTAAATGTATTATGCCCTTTGTATGTTTCACCGGCGTTTTGTTGCGCGACGACAAGGGTGTCGCGAGGACCTTCTGCTCTGATGATTTCGAAACGACCTTTTGACAAGTCGGAGAAGAAGTTCTCCAAGTGCTCTCTTCTATAGAGCTCCTCAGAGGTATCAAAGGTGAGCATTCCACTCGAATCTTTAAGCACGACGCGCTTATTTCCAGACAAGCTTTCGTAAAGCCGTATCGACTCATCAACCGCACCTCGGCACCAGGCGATGTTATCCTTTGCCTCAGTGAGTAGATTCTCCATAGCTTCAAGTTCATAACGCCTTTTAACAAGCCTTCGGCGCATCCACTTGAGGGATAGAGAGAATAATGTGCGATCTTCCACGAAGCTGGCATTTCGCAAAGTGTTGTCTGCGGACGCGATAAGCTCGTCTTTTTTTGAGGCGTTCTGGCTTACCTGATCCTCTTGCTCTTGAAGTGTTTTCCGTAGCTTTTTCAAGTTTTCAATGCCATTAACAGCATTCGATGGTGCATCCGAGGTTGTGCCAACAAAGTTTGTCTGGGGAGTTTCCAAGCTGACAGCAACCTTTTTGAAATATTCAGAGAGCTTACTCTGAGCATCGACGGATTGAGATAAATTCTGGCTCAGTTTTGTGAGCGCCCTTAGAGATGTTCTTGCCTCGTCGAGGATAAGAAGTAGCTGAGACTTAAGAGCCACGTAACGATACAGGTTTTTCAGCCCCGACATCAGACACCAGGCAGCAAGTATCAGCAGAAGGAAATACGCATACAAGTTGAGGGGGGAAAGGAAGTCAGCCACGTCCAGGAGCGAGGCGAGGCGGACGACTGCAAAGAACAGTACTCCTCCCAAAGCAAGGAATACAACCGCCCTCGGTAGGCATGTCCAGCGTGCCTTACCACCTGTAAGCATACCCAGCTCCCTCTCAATGTGTTCGGAAAGCATATTGAGAGAGCTGGACATTTTCTGATTGCCATCTAGCTTTGAGGCGAGATTCTGATATATCTCAATGTCATTTTTAATGCGCCCGCGTTGACTGACCTCTGAAAAGAGAGATCCGACTAAGGAGAGCACTGCGGCAAGGAACGGGACAATCACAGTAGCAATCAATTCGATCGTCACATCCAACCCCCCTTAAACCTCCAAGAGAACTTTATTTGGTTCAGTTTATATCGAGGCAGGAACTCTGATGTTTTGGCATCGCCCCACACGGGTTCTATGGATTAGAGAAGCCGCTAGATTAATTCCGCTTCCGACGCCCCTTGAGCCCGTACTTCCTGCACAGGCGGCTGTTCCGCTGCCGCATCATGTCCCGCTCGCGCCGAACCGCCTCCAGTTCTGCGGACTCCTCCGCGTGCGCCCTCTCACGCTCGAGCTGCTCGTTGAAGGCGCGCTCCTGCTCCAGGTGGTAGCGCTCGGTGCAGAGCGGGCACATCCCCGTCTGCCGGTTGATCTTCACGCCCACCGCGCCGCACTCCGAGCACACCGTCTGCACGGCGAGCGAGCAGTGGATCCGCGACGCGCGCATCTCCACCGCCCGCACGGAGTGGGCAACGCCGCACCTGCGCTCGATCTCGGCGGCCGCGTAGGCCGCGCCCCGGAAGCTCACCTCGCGCAGGACGTCGTCCTGCTCCTCCGTCCACCAGCTCATCCGTGCCCCCTCCCTCCGCGTCTCATGCCGCTACCCGGGCGCGTCTCGTCCCCGCTCAAGACGGCGAACAGCCCGCCTATCAGCGAGGACGCCGCCCGTCTCAACGTCTCGACCGAAACCGCGCCCAAGGCCCCCGCCCGCGCGTGCGCGCGCCCGCGCCCGCCCGCGCGCGACGTCCCCCCATGTCTCGTCCCCGTCAAGACGTTGAGACAGGAGGAGGGGACGCGCACCCTCACCAGCCGCCAGGGGCGTCTCGACCCGTGTCTCAGCATGGCCCGCCCCCTTGAGACGGCGCCACCGTAGGCGGCGCGCCCGCCGAGCGCTCGAGCATGGCCTCCAGCGCCGCGTTGTCCACGCACACGCAGTACACCCGCGAGTCGCCGAAGCGCTTCTGCCGCGTGAACCCGCGCCCGGAGCCGGGCAGCAGCACGCCCTCGTCGGCCATGCGCCTGAGCGTCTTCTGCCGGTCGAAGTTGGCGCCCGCGAGCGCCTGGTCGAGCACGGACGAGAAGACCCACCAGCAGAAGCCGGGGCGGTCCCGGTACTGCTCCACCGACCCCCAGCGCTCGAGCCGGTCCATCTCCGCCGAGCTCTCGAAGTGCAGGCGGTTGCGCACCAGCCACTCGGCCACGAACTGGATCGCCTTCACGTCGGTGTCGCCGCCGTCCGCGCCCGTGGCGTTCACGAGCGCCCAGCGCGCCATCAGCATCGCGCCCTCCAAGCACGCCTCCCAGTCGCTGCCCGGCGCGAACACGTAGAACTGCGCGAGGGCGTCGGCGAGCGCGAGCAGCGCCACGTTGTCCGCCTGCGGGTGCCCGCCGGCGGCGGCGCACACGGCGTCGCGCACGGAGGAGAACTGCCCCGCGTAGAAGGCCGCGTCGTTGCGGCGCAGCGCCGCCACGTAGGCGCGCCCGGCGGTGCCGTGCTGCGCGGAGACGAGGTGGTGCATAGCCTGGGCCGCTCGCACGTCCTCGAAGGGCTCCGCGCAGAGCTCGAGGGTGCGGTTCGCCGCGCCCTGCTGCGTGGAGGAGCCCACGATGGGGATCTCGCCGGTGGCGATCGTGAGGCAGCGCCACGAGCCCGCCCTCATCATCGTCCGGTCGGAGTTCAGCGCGCCGCGCTCGTGGCCGAGCGAGAGCGAGTAGAGCAGGTCCTCCACGACCTGCCGCTTTCCCGCCTGGCCGCCCACGGCGCCCTTGCTCTGCAGCTCGTCGATGATCACGGGTATGTCGTGCAAAAGGGCCGCCGCGCGCACGATGCTCTTGGGCGTGTCGGCGAAGGTGCGGAAGTAGCTGTCCGCGCCCTCGGTGGGGTCGCCCCACACCGAGCCCGCCGCCTTGAGCGTCGGCGTCTTGCCGGAGCGCGAGCGCCCCCAGAGGTAGACGATGAAGGTCTGCACGCCCAGGAGCGACACCAGGGGCGAGGCGAAGCTCGCCGCCAGCACGCAGCGGAACGCCATGGAGGCCGCCCGCGCCGGCGCCACGCCCTCGACCCACTCCGCGAGCGTGCCCGCCGGCTCCATGAAGGGTCGCGCCTTCACCGCCTCGTCCGGGCTGGGGTCGAAGCGCACGCCGCCCTCGCCCAGGTCGTAGGGCATGAAGGCGGATAGAGGGCCGTCCGCCCACCCCAGGTGCACGACGCTCCTCGCGCGCGGCCGCGCCCAGCCGAAGCGGCGCTCCACGTCGGTCAGGTAGCGCACGACGTCCTTCGCATTCGCGGACGAGACGTTGGCCCCGAGCGGCGCAAGCGCGCCGATCACCTTGCTCTGGTTGAGAAGAACCTCGCGGTCGAGCGCCCGCTCGCGCACGCCGCCGGGCACCGTCACGCGCACGAGGGCGCGCACGTCGCCGGTGTCCACGTCCACGAGGTCGGCCGCCACCCAGGGCGCCGTCGAGGTGACCGAGCGCGCCAGCTCCCCGTCGCGCCCGCGTACCCAAAGGCGCCCGCGGGCGTCGACGAACCAGCCCTCCACCGACGGCGCCGTCTCGAAGTCCGGCGCCTCCTCGTCAGGGGAGCCCCCTCCATCCGTGTCCGGCGCAACAGCCGAACATACGTTCTTATCCTTAGCACGAGAAGGGCGTGCCTGGCGAGAAGGACGGCCTGCCCGTCGCTCCCTCGGCCGGTAGAACTCCGTGCAGCCCTCTATGGCCCTCTCGATCGTCTGCGCCCCGTAGGTGGTGCCGCCCCGGCGGCTGTCCCACTTGTCGCGCATGAGGCCGGAGCGCCGGAAGATCCGGTCCATGCGGGCGGCGGTGCCCGCGCACCAGAACGCGAGGTGCGAGCACAGCGCCATGTCCGCCGCCGAGCGATCGCCGCCCTGCGCCGAGCAGTCGCCGGCCATGAGGGCGCGGATCGCGTCGCCGCTGCGGGAGGCGTACATGCGCTCGAGCAGCGTCTCGTCGTCCACGTCGGCGCCCGCGCCCGATGCCGCCGAAAGCGTCGGCTGCGCGGCTGCCCGCCCCGGCTCGATCCACGTCCGGTACGCCTTCTCGACGACCTCGGGGTTGGACCCCAGCGTCCCGCGCCCCTCGAACACGTTCCCCGTCACCGTGAAGTAGCGGTCGTGGTCGTACATCTCCACCACGCGCCCGCCGGGCTGGCCCTTGCGCGAGCGCTGGGCCCAGTCGGGCTTCGCGCCCCGGAAGATCAGGTGCAAGCCGTCGCCCGAGGGCGAGACCTCCGTGTAGGTGCCCGCCTCCTCGACCACCCAGCGGTACGCGGGGTCGAGCACACCATCCGAAATCACGTGGTCGAGGTCGAGCCCCGTGAAGGCGCGGTCCGGCCCGAAGACGAACCCCACGCCGTCGCAGCGCCAGCGGCCCACGGCCGCCACGGCCTCCTCGAAGGTCGCCCACGTCGCGGGGTCGGTCGACTTGGCCATGCGCCCGGTGTGGGCATCGACCGGCAGCTTCGTAGACTTGCCGTTCCTCGTCTCGCGCCGCCAGCACACCCATCTCGGCTCGCGGCGCAGCTCCTCAGGTACGCGTGCCAGCGCGCCCCCGGCCCCGCCCGGACTACTCGCTGTCCTTCCTGTCATCTG
Source organism: Olsenella sp. Marseille-QA0557 (assembly GCF_965119725.1). NCBI lineage: Bacteria > Bacillati > Actinomycetota > Coriobacteriia > Coriobacteriales > Atopobiaceae > Olsenella > Olsenella sp. Marseille-QA0557. Next base: position 162,443 of record NZ_CBCPMI010000001.1, read on the forward strand.
AGGCCCCCTTCTTCGCGTTCGGGAACACCACGTCGCGACAGATGCGCCACCGGCCGTTCACCTTGTCGGCAGGGATCCGGCCCTCGCGGATCCCCCTCGTGATGGATCCCTCGTGCTCGCCGGTCACGTCGGCGAGCTGCTTGGGGGTCATGAAGTAGGGCAGCTCCTCGAAACTCATCACGCTTCCTCCTCATCCGATCTGCCTCTGGACCGCACGCCGGCGAACCGACTGTCACGAAGTGGCACCTTCCGTCGCCGTGCAGCCGTAGAATATCACAGGAAATGTCATAGAGTGAGATTCTTTGCAAGATTTGAGGTAAGATAACTCTTGAGCATTGAATGGCTTGTCAGTGAGTGATAGAATCTGTTGCGAAGCGTAACAAGTCAACGGAGGGCGCCTGCAGTCTCCCTCCACAGGACGAACACATTCGAGAAAGGCGGACGCCATGGCGAGCAACCTCCAAGAGCTCCGCAAGGCAGCGGGCTACAAGAACGCCAACGACTTCGCCGAGGCGCACGAGATCCCCTCGTCGACCTACGCGCGCTACGAGTCCAACCCCGACAAGATCCCCATGGAGCGGGCCTGGCAGCTCGCGGACATCCTGGGCACCACCATCGACGCAATCGTCGGCCGCGAGACCCCGGCGCCGGGCACCGCGCGCGGCGAGGTGCAGCTGGAGTACGACGGCCTCACGCCCGAGGCCCGCGCGCTCGCGGACGAGATGCGCGAGTTCGTGCTCATGAAGGACGCCAAGATCCGGGAGCGCAAGCGCCGCGAGGAGGAGCGTCCCTGGGATGCGCTCTGCTACCAGTACGAGCGCCAGATGCTCGCCGAGATGGGCGAGGGCGCCGCGTTCGGCGAGCTCGTCACGTTCGAGAGCGCCGATGAGGCCCGCTCGGCCTTCGAGTCCTACCTCCGGAAGCTCGCGGCCAAGAAGCGCGGCAGGTTCCCCATCAAGGCGCTCGAAATTGCCGACGACAAGACCATCGAGAGGATCATGGAGGCATACGACCGCACCCACGGCGAGTTCGAGCACGAGGGGATGCAGGTCATGTGGAGCTCCGTCGACGCCCGCGTGGCGGTCGAGTTCGACTCCGGCACAGGGCAGAGGGGAGGTGGCGCGAAGGCGTAGACAACGAAACAGGTGGGCCCGCGGGAGCTGGCACTCCCACGGGCCCGGCGTCCGGTCCAGAGGCAAATCCAGAAGGGACGGTGACAAGTATATGTCACTAACCGCAACCTCCCAAACCCCCTACAAGGCCATAAGCGGCAAAAGAACACTCCAGAGGCTCCGCCGCCAGGCGGGCTACCGCTCCGCGAAGGACTTCGCCGAGGCGCTCGGCATCCCCGGCTCCACCTACGCCCGCTACGAGCGCGCGGGCGACGGCGCCGGCTGCGGCATCCCGCTCCCGGCGGCGTGGCAGATCGCGGATGCGCTGGGCTGCTCCATCGACCTCGTGGTCGGCCGCGAGGACATCGACGCGCCGGAGCCCGAGGGCATCCAGCCCCGCTACGACGCGCTCAGCCCCGAGGGGCGCAACCTCGTGGACAGCTACCTCTCCTACGTGGAGCTCGGCGAGCGCGCCGCACGCTCCCAGGGCAGGCGGTGAGCGCCATGACCGAGAGCGAGAAGAACCTTCGCGTCGTGTCCTACTCCATCACGGACGACGCCGGAAACGAGGTCCCCGTCGTCGCCCTCGTCGCCGCGCCCGGCGAGGCCCTGCGCCTCGACGAGCCCTGGCAGCGCGAGCTCGCCCGCGACCTCGAGTGGCACTACCGCCCGTCCTACGTCGTAGTCGGGGACGGTGAGTAGCATGGCCAAGGTCACCGGTGAGGGCTCCATCATCCAGATGGAGAAGGACAAACCCAAGAGCAAGTGCCGCAAGTGGCAGCTGCGTGTCCCCGTGGGCCTCGACCCGCGCACGGGCAAGTACAAGACCCGCACGAGGCGCTTCAACGGCACCTACACCGAGGCGAAGAAGGCCCTGCGCGAGTTCATCAAGGAGATCGAGAACGACGAGGTGCACAAGAGGTCGGGCACGACCATCAAGGAGTGCGCGGAGGACTTCATGACAAGGCGCCGTGCGTCCGGCGAGTTCACTGAGAACACCAACGTGACCTACGAGCGCTTCTTCAAGGCGATCAACCGTCACATCGGCTACGCCGACGCCTCGAAGGTCACCCGAGAGACGCTTGAGAAGATGTACGCCGCCATGCGCTCCGGCGACACCCTCTCCGGCAAACCCGCCAGCGGCACCTATCTCAACCAGATCCACAAGACGCTCAAGCTGTTGTTCGACGACCTCGTGAAGGACGGTGTCGTCGCCAAGAACCCCTGCACCGAGATGGACACGCCACGCAGGGACACCCAGCCCCGCCGCGCCCTCAAGCCGGAGGCCATTCGGGAGTTCATAGCGCAGCTCGACTTCACTCGGGAGGCCGACATCGCGTACTTCCTCGCGGTCAGCACCGGGATGCGTCGCGGGGAGGTCTGCGGCCTCTCGTGGCGCGACGTCGACCTCGAGAGCCAGGTCATATCGATCCGCAAGTCCTACGACTGCTTCGGGAACCTCAAGGACCCCAAGACGAAGGCCGGCGTGCGACGCCTCCCCATGCCCGACTCCGTCCGAGACGCCCTCGCCATGCACAAGGAGGCGCAGAAGGCCCGCATCGACGAGTACGCGGCGGAGCAGGAGAGGCTGGCGATGAAGAACGGCGAGAAACCCGGAAAGCGCCTGGAGCAGAGCGAGAGCACCCCGGTCGTTCTCAGCACGACCATGGGCAGGCTCAGCCCAAACGTGCTCGAGGCGTGGTGGCTGCGCGACCGCGAGACGCTCGGCCTCGACGGCTGGGCGTTCCACGAGCTGCGTCACTCCTACCTCTCCACGCTCGCCCTGAGGGGCGTACATCCCAAGGTGATGCAGGAGCTGGCCGGCCACGCCTCGAGCGAGATCACGATGGAGATCTACACCCACGTGAACATGGAAGCCAAGCGCGCGGCGGCAGACGTCGTGAGCGACCTCTTCTCGGAGCCCGTTGAGGCCGCCCCCGCCATCACTCCGATCGTCCAAGTCGAGCCCCGCGTCATCAACGGCGGGCGCCGACTCACCCTCGTAAGCTCACCTCGTGAGCGCGTTGAAAACGCCCCTGAAAGTGCCTCAGAGCAACCCCGAGAACGATTCGTACCGGATTCGTACCAGGCGGCAACCCGCTGAAAGGAGGTCAAAAGAAACGATACCTTCTACCTGCGCATTTATTCGCCCTTTCGGACCCACCGCCCTCCTGCGTCATTAGCAAAGAGCTCACGGTCCTCTCCCGTTCGAATAGAGGCAATGTCACAACCAATAACCTCCACATCATACTTTTTAAGCACACCGGACTCCGCAAGCTCTACTGCACAGTTCAACCCTGTCTGTCCGCCCATATTTGCAAGCAATGCATCAGGACGTTCGCGAGCGATGATTTTTTCTACCGATTGCGCAGTAACTGGCTCAATGTAGGTTCGGTCGGCCATCGCAGGATCGGTCATGATGGTTGCGGGATTGGAATTAACCAGCACCACCTCATAGCCTTGTTCACGCAAGGCCTTACATGCCTGAGTTCCGGAATAATCAAACTCGCACGCCTGACCAATAACAATTGGACCAGAGCCAATAATCAAAATCTTTTTAATATCAGTCCTCTTGGGCATCCTACTTACACCTCTCCCCGCATGCGAGATAATTCTCTTCTCCTCTCATAAGCGCCTTAAATGCATCGAACGCATAGAGCGCATCGTGAGGACCAGGTGCAGCCTCTGGATGGTATTGCAGAGAAAAGGCCGGCTGATCAAGGAACTGCACGCCTTCAAGGCTACCGTCATTGAGATTGATATGAGTGAGACGAACACGCCCAAATTCTTTTGTTTGCACCACCGGCGCGATATGTCTTTTGCACCAAAAGCGCAAATCACCATCGGAGGGATGCTCTGAAATCCCGCCGGAGAGTTCTGGGATGAGTTGTCCAAATGAAGAAAAAATCGGCACATAATTGTGATTTTGCGCGGTTATCTCCACGCGATTGGTAAGCATATTCATGACGGGTTCATTGCCGCCATGATGACCAAAAGGAAGCTTGTCGATATGTGCGCCAGCAGCGAGTGAAAGTGCTTGGTTTCCTAAACAAATGCCAAAAAGCGGAATAGTGCCGATAAGAGCATGGGCTATTTCAGCAAGTTCAGGCACACTCCTCGGATCGCCCGGTCCATTGGAAAGCATGACACCATCGGGTCTAGAAGCCAGCACATCCTCTGGTGCAGTGTCCCAAGGAACTACCTGAACCTCGCAGCCAACCGACTGCAAGCTCTTAAGAATAGATTTCTTAACACCAAAGTTATAGACCACCACGGTATGGCGTTCATCAGACTGAACACTCTCCTTGCTGCTTGCAGGAAGCGTGGTGATATGGTCGCGCGAGACGTCAGCTACATAGTTATGATCTGAAATAAAACTCGATTCACGCACGCGTGCCAAAAGACTCTTAGGGTCAAGGTCTTGAGTTGATATGGCTCCACGCATTGCACCTGCGCTGCGAACTGCCAACGTTATGGTTCGTGTATCAACACCTTCTATTGCGACAATCCCCTGTTTTTTAAGCCACGTTGGCAAAGCATAATCACTCTGCCAATTGCTCGGTGTATAGCACATATCATGGACGATAAGCCCTTTGAGTGCAGGAGTATCAGACTGTAAATCCGCCTCACAAACACCGTAATTTCCCACCTGAGGATAGGTAAGTGCCACAATTTGACCTGCATAAGATGGGTCGCTTATTACTTCGGGATAGCCCGTCATGGAAGTATTAAATACTACTTCGCCAAAGGTTTCTCCATCCGCACCCGCAGAGAACCCTTGCAACACAAGGCCATTCTCTAGCGCAAGCAATGCCCGAGGTCGTTTTCCGGCATCTACCAATAGGTTCATACACTGCCCCTCTCAGCCGCGCGTTATGCCGCATATCTCAAGCATTTAGCGAACAGCATGGGGCAGAACAAACGTCCGCCACTCATGCGGCAGACACTAAAGGATGCTTGCAACTATGTGCAGCTCAACGCCCTTTTCGGTATCTCGTACCGCATTAAAGGTTTTGAACAGTATAGAGGTTAGTGGTATGAATACAATCGTTGATTTAAAACCAGTTGTAAAAAGTTGATCTCAGCGTTTTGGCTCAATATCAAAGATTTGCGCACCACAGGCATTGATAATGCGTGTACCTGAAGGATGATTGCGCTCACGCTCAATACGACCGTAATTCATATGAACATGACCGTGCACCATAATGGTGGGATGCACGATCTCCAAACAAGTATTAAATGCTTCAAAACCTTGGTGAGGAAGATCGTCGAGGTCTCCATAACCGCGTATGGGAGCATGCGTCACCAATAAATCAATCTCGCCCGATAGTCTCGCCAGCAGAGATTGCTTGAATACCTTCCAATACATCTCTTGTTCGGAATAACCGACAATGCGGTCGTTGTAGCGAACAGATCCGCCGAAGCCCATAATGCGCAACCCCTGGCACTCTATCGTGCGGTTATCAATAGGAATGCATCCCTGGGGAGGATGGTTATCATAATCGCGATCATGATTGCCTGGAACATACAATAACGGAACATTGGCAAGAGTCACGATGTGTTCGAGATAGGTTGCGGGCAAATCACCACAGGATATTATCAGCTCAACATCTGCCATACGATCACGATCATAGTAAGTCGTAAGCCAGGCCTCTTCCACATCTGATATAGCAAGTACTTTCATGAGTAACAATTCTTTTCAACATAGTGCAAACATATGCATTTATTTGTAGATATGCCTAAGGCGAATACGCTGCCATTACGTGAGGATGTCTTTATAGGGCAGCGTGGCAGGATCAAGTGGAATAAGCCCGCTTACCTCAACCTGTTTCAAACTGTCAAAAGAAAGCTCACGCTGCTCAGGAAGTCTGCCAATAACATTTTCATTGAGCCAGCTCATATGAACAATCTCTTCGCTTGTAAGATGCCCTGCTTTGCCGCTTTGGACAATGCCTCCTTGGCTATGCAATTCACCTGCAAAGGGATTTGCTCGCCCGGTAAGCATGGATTGCCTCAGGCCTTCCACAAGGACCCGTTGACCATAAGCCACGACATCTTCCAGATGAACATCAAGAATGCCTGCCGACATGCCCCACCAATAATTCAAGGCCTCCCCTACACGCCTTGAGCCTTCTTTTCGCCAAGTTTCATTGCGAATAGAGCGCACAATCAACTCGTAATAACGTGCCCATTTCCAAATGGGATTGCCGAGGCGCACGCATGTATCATCATCCTCGATACGATAAAGACCCCAAGGCTCATCTGGATTGAGTGGGTCAGCATAGTCCCGCGCCGAAATTACGCGCACATCACTCTCGGCAAGCTCACGCTTCCAGTCGTAATCCTTTGCAGAAAACCACTTTAGAAACACAACGGCATGCGGATCTACCATCTGCGCCCCGAGCGCAAAAGCGTTAATTTCGGCGACGCTGCCATATACCGGAGAGTCTGCAACATAGCCAATCCGATGATTTACTGCCTGCGTTGCCGCCAATGCACCAAGAAGATATTTAGCTTCATAGAGTCGCCCACTAAACGTTCTTACGGCACTGTGCGACAAACTCACAGAACAGTTGATAAAGGCACATTGAGGATGTGCAAGCGCCTGACGCAAACAGGCACGCATTTGCGTGGGTGAAATAGTAACGATAAGATCCACACCTTGCTTAAGCGCATCCTCTACCGCAAGCTTAAAGTCGTCATAATCGAGACAGTCGTCATAGGCTCGTGTGGAAATAGTTGGGCCCAATCGCTTTTCAAGTTTTTTGCGACCGCGCTCATGAAGAAGACACCAACCATCTGTTTGGGGGCTATGCTCATACATAAAGGCCATACGAAAAGGTTTTGCAAGCACAGCATCTTTATAGAGGTTTTTAAGCTCAGGAATGATGTTGCCTCTAAACTCAGCAGGATCCTCTAAATAGGCTACCTTTCCACCATCACGAACGACTTCAAACTCTTCCCAAAGACGTCCAACCCGTTCATCTATTTCCTTGGGTAATAGTTTTGAGGTGGTCTCAAAACCATAAACCTTCAGAAAGGTAAGAAATGCATCGCCCACAGAAAGGCCAAGCATATCTCCACCCCGGCGGTTAAAAGATTGTGCAAATGCATCAAAGGAGTTTTTGAGCATTTGCACTTTCTCGGCAGGCCATTTCTGATCGAGATTCTCGCCGAGAAGCGCTGCAAGTTGCAGGTAATCGCCTTCATTGGAAAATACGATACCGTAGATGGGAGCAACCTGATAAAACCTCGTGAACTCTTGGTACACACGATACGCCGGGCTGTCCGAAGGCATCGGCAAAACACGTGTAATCGTCGCAAGTATTGTCGGTTGTTTTAAATAGCGCAGCACTGAAACGCGTTTATTGCCCTCTTGCACATAGAAGCGCTGCATAAACTCAAAGACTACGATCGGCTCACGAATACCCTCTGCGCGCTGCGAATCAATGAGATCGCTCCACTTCATCGCAAACTCCGAGGACGACTCAGGAAGCGGCATGAAATTCGATGAGAAACTATTTTGCCTGCCGCGTGTTTTTGTCCCAGCAATGAGGGAGATGTCGATTTCCGACAAGCCGATAGGTACCTCAGCCTGATAACCTTCGCCTTTTAAAATATCGTCAAGCGCTGGCGGATAAGGATATTGTCCCGCAGCAACATCTTTTTGGACACGCGCATATGCGAGCTTACGAGCCTTGCGATAGTCTTCGAGCATTCTTTACTCACGCCCCTGCGTTCAGACATGCAGCGCCAACCTGACGTATGTTGGTACGATAGATATTCTCAATACCCACATAGGGAGCCATATATTCAACGTAGTCTTGCGTATGTTCTGATGGAACAACGCACATAATTACCCCTGCAAAGCCGCCGCCATGCAGACGACAAACACCACGTCCAAGACGACGTAAATATATTTCTGTAAGAGCGAGTGCTAGAGGAATGGACTGCTCTGCAGGATCTGAAGATACATAAGCATTTTGCAGCCACTTCCAAGAAGAATTGCCTGAAGCTTCAATCAGATTGAGTACCTCGGAACGATTCCCCTCATGAAGCGCCTGAACCGCCTTATCAACTCGGCCGCACTCCTCAAAGAAATGAAGCGCACGTAAAACGGCACGATCCGATCCCACACACTCACGAACTTCAGGAAGACGGCGCAGTAGATCATCCTCACTTATTTGGCTGAGCTGCTCCACGCCAAATACGTTGGCAATGGCATGCATTTCTTGAGGGACAGAAGAATACTCCTCAGAAAGATCCGCGTGGCCTTTACCGGTATTAACAATCACCAAATCGCACCCGAGCGAATCAAATGAAAAATCAACCTTTTCGTACTTCACTCCGTCCGAGAAATCGAGCACGATTGTGCCACCCACAGCACACGCCATTTGGTCCATAAGGCCAGATGCCTTTTTCCAATAGACATTTTCCGCATACTGTCCGATATAGGCGTAGTCTGCACGCTCAATAGAATCGTGATTAAAGAGATGATCAATTACTTGAATAATGAGCATCTCAAAAGAAGCAGACGAGCTCACACCTGCCGATGGAATTACTTCGGAAGACACTGTTGCATTAAAACCTGCAACACGATACTTGCGATCACGGAGCGCTCGAACCATACCCGCTACGAGCGAAAGGCTCCCTTGGCATGGCGGAATGGTCTCAACTGCATCAACATCAAAAACGATAGGCTGAGAATAACCTTCACTCACAATTTCAATGGTATTGGTACCATTTGGAGCCGCAGCCGCAATAGTGTCCATCGTTATGCTTGCAGCTAAAATCTTGCCACCATTGTGGTCGGTATGATTGCCAATTATTTCTGTACGGCCAGGCGCTGAGAAAAACTCGAGGTCAGACTGGCCAAAGCGATCAATATAGCGGTTTTCAAGCACCTTGAGGCGCTCAGCAGTCTTCTCAGCCGCAACACCATAAACTTGTTTGAGCTGATCAATGGTTGGAACTGCCATGATGTCTCCTTTTGTTCTATTGCACACTCGCAATAAACCTATCGAGTGCCTCGTGCCCTTCGTCGTTATCGGCAAAAACAGCACACTGTTCAAGCACGCGGGCAAATACCGCGCCTATTTCCTGTTCAATAATGTGATCAAGCTCTGCTGCCGCTGCTGCACTATCGAGGTTCTGGATATTTTCGGGTGCATACGCGGGATGGCGCTGTAAGACTTCAGCCGCCCATGGAGCGTGAGCAGCACACACCGGATTTGTTGCTGGATCTTCTCCCGCAAGAATCATACGTTTGAGTTCGTCCATCTCACCCACCAGGCGTGCGGGCAGCACAGCAAGACCCATCACTTCAATCAAGCCGATATTCTCTTTTTTGATGTGATGAAGCTCCTGATGGGGATGGAAAATGCCGAGTGGATACTCTTCAGTTGTCCGATTATTTCGAAGTACGAGATCAAGCTCATACATTTGTCCACGGCGTCGTGCAATAGGCGTAATCGTGTTATGAGGCACGCCATCTGTTTCAGCCAAAATATCCACGGATGCATCGGAGTAACTGCGCCATGTTGTAAGAATTTTGTTGGCAAGCTCCACAAGACGGGCAGGCTCAGAGCAATCAAGTCGGATAACCGACATAGGCCAGTCAACAATGCCAGCCTCTACATCCTCAAAACCAGGGAAAACTATTCGTTTACGCATGCCGGCTCGAGCCATAGCAAACGTATACCGCCCTCCCTGATAATGCTCATGCGTAAGAATTGAGCCACCCACAATAGGAAGGTCGGCGTTTGAGCCAAGCGTGTAGTGCGGAAATATAGTGACAAACTCGAGAAGGCGTTCAAACGTTACGCGATCAATACGCATTGGAACGTGCTGGCGCGAGAGCACAATGCAGTGCTCGTTGTAATACACATACGGGCTGTACTGCAAATACCATGGCTCATCTGCCAAGGTAAGTGGAATCAGCCGAATTGTTTGGCGAGCCGGATGATCAAGTCTGCCTGCATAGCCCTCGTTTTCACAACACAACTGACAACGAGGATAGCTTCCCTTATTGCCTTTATTTTTGAGGGCGGCTGCTATAGCCTTTGGATCTTTCTCAGGCTTCGAGAGGTTGATAGTGATATCCAAATCGCCATACCGAGTAGCAACCACCCATTTTTTATCTCGTGCAATTCGATATGAGCGAATATAGTCGGAATCGAGCGCAAGTTTGTAGAGATAGTCCGTAGCACTCTCACAAGAATCGTGATAGCGCTTCCAGAACGTATGAACCACCTGGCTTGGACGCGGCGTAACACAGCCCATAAGCCGTGTATCAAAAAGATCACGACTGGCTATGCCGTCTTCAATAACTCCTCGAGCAACAGCATCGTCGAGCAAGCATGCCAAAAGCTCCTCTAGCGGAGGCTTTGCCGCCTGTGCTGTGGCCTGAATTGGCTCAAAGGTGGCTTGAGGCTCGTAGTGCAACGCATCGAAAAGTTGGTTTGAAGCAAACACTATATCTTCTTCGCCAATGAGTTGGCGATCGAGAGCATAGGCAACGAGAGCTGCTACACCATCCTCAGCATTGCGAAACCATGAAGCGTTCATCGCATCTCCGTCCTGCTGCTATAAAGCAACATGCTGTGCGCTTGTTTGAGTTCAACCAGGATCCACAGCAGGTTATATCAGCTGATTTTTTGCAGACCTTTATCCCTCTACTCGCTCGAAACGATAGAGATAGGATGCATACATTTCTGTATTAACCGGCAATGGCATTCCCATATCCATAAGGGCATTTGCGGGATACACCACTCCTGTGGTGAGCTCGCGATAGTTAGCCCCTGGAGTTAAACCGCGCAATGTTACGTAATTTGCTTGGGCATACCCTTCAACCTTAAGGACAACTGCCGTCATAATTGCCTCAGAACCATCCTCTAACACGTTCTCCCAGGCACACACATCATCATCCATAGGCGAAGAAAGTCGATAGAGCTCTCCTTCGCAAACTATGTTCTCTATTTCGTGATAAAGGCTGATCTGACGGCGAATATGATCGAAAGCACGACCAGGCAGCTCATTTAAATCTAGTTCGTATCCAAAACTACCGCCTGCCATGGCCACATGTCCGCGCGTCGTTAAGGGTACCGTACGATTATTTATCTCATTTGGACATGCAGATACATGTGCACCCATAACTGAAAGTGGGAACCCAAATGATGATCCATATTGAATTGTGAGGCGATTATCTGCGTCGGTATTATCGCTCGTCCAGATTTGAGGGGTGTAATACATCATGCCCGCATCATAACGGCCACCTCCGGCAGAGCACCCCTCAAACAGCACTTTGGGATAGCGCTTTATCAGACGTTCAAGCAGGTCATAGACACCAATCATATAGTCGTAGAGCACTTTGCCCTGATCAGTTGTTGTACGGGAATACGCATCGGTAATACAACGGTTGTAGTCCCACTTAACGTACTCAATATGCGCCTGATCAAGTATGCCGCAGAGTTGCTCAAACAAATTATCTCGCACGTCAGCTCGCGATAGATCAAGAACAAGCTGATCACGCCCAAGAGTAGGAGCTTTTCCAGGAAGTGCGAGGACCCAATCGGGATGAGCACGATACAAATCGCTGTCCTCGCTGATCATTTCAGGCTCTACCCAAATACCAAACTTAAGACCAAGATCATTTATCTGATCTGCAAGTTCCGCGAGTGATCTGCCGAGTTTTTTCTCATTAACACGCCAGTCGCCGAGCGAGCAAATATCGTTATCGCGCTCTGCAAACCAGCCATCGTCCATCACAAACAGCTCTATACCAAGATCAGCTGCTGTTTTGGCAAGATCCAGCAAGGAGTCGCCATTGAAATTAAAGTGCATTGCCTCCCAGCTATTTACAAGCACGGGACGGCGGCGATCGCGCCAATATCCCCGGCACACGCGCTTCCTGATGCATCGATGCATAATGTTAGATATACGCCCGATGCCCTCATGTGAATAGGCCATGATGACTTCTGGAGCAACCAAACGCTCGCCGGGATTGAGAGGATATGAGAAGCGGTCATCAGAAAGGCCCATCTGTACACGAACCTGGTTGTACTGATCGCGCTCCACCTCAGCTTCAAAACCACCGCTATAAACATAGTTCATTGCCCAAGCGCGCCCATTGAATTCAGTTGCAGCATGATCGCAAACAATCATAAATGGACTGTATTGATTCGATGACATGCCACGACGACTGCCCACTGAGAATGAACCATGTCCAATACGATGACGATCTGGCCTACGCTCCATTGCGTGTCTGCCATTAAATGTCATGACATCAAGATCGCCGTGAACAAAATCGAGACAAGCACTCTGTAAACGCTCAACGGTTACAGAAGCATTGCCCGCATTAGTAACAATGAGCGCACGTGTAATCACATCAAAATGTGGCAACACACCATAGAGCAGCTCAACCTCAAGCCCAAGTCGCTCGTCACGTAATTGAACAGAGAGAGACTGAGCCTCATCATCTTCCTCGCTGTAAACAGCTGGAAGTCCCGGAAGTGAGAACATGCCGTTTGAAATGGTATGACCTACATAGCGTAAGTCACAGCCAAATGCACCCTCAGCATCGCGCACAACAAGCAAAGGACTGCGCATATCGCCGCTCCCCTGGAAGGGGAATTCTTGAGGCAATACATCAAGCGAATAGGTGCGGTCATGCACATCATAAGGGCAACCACACATACCGCTGCGGTCTGCATACGTTACAAGATATGACATATCACCTGACGTACGAGCACCATAATAGAGATGTATCAGGTAACCGTAAGGATCAACCTTCATTTGATATGTCGTTGTATCGGTAGTAAGCGTGATGAGTTTCGTTGCGGAATTAAAATCAATCGGCATGAATCCAGGGCCTTTCCAAAGATAATTCAACAGCTAATGCCTTATAGAGAGGTGCTCCAATCGTGCCTCAGTGACTCGATTGGAGCGCAACTCAATATAAAGTTCCCCTCAGCACTGCTACAGTATTTGCTACTTCACAGCACCGTTGGTAACACCACCGATAATCTGCTTCTGAGCAAAGATGTAGAAGATAATCATCGGAAGCATAGCGAGCAGATAAGAAGCAAATGCAAGTGGATAGTCGGTACCAAATGCTGTCTGGAAGCTCATCTGTGCAAGCGGGAGCGTATATACACCCGAGCCGCCCATGATTACCAGCGGGGTCATAACATCATTCCATACAGCGAGTCCCGTAATGACTGCAACAGTAGCATGCATGGGCTTCATGATAGGAAAGATAATCTTCCAGAATGTTGTCCATGTAGAGGCGCCGTCCACACGGGCTGCTTCCTCAAGGGCAATGGGGATGTTCCTGAGATAACCCGTGTAAAGCATGATGTTCATAGGCATGTAGAACACGATATACAGAATCATGACACCCAGCATATTATCCAGATGAAGGATGGCTGTCTGCTTAACAAGCGGCATCATAAGAATTGCAAACGGAACATACATACCAGCGATAATGAAGAGATACGACCACTTAAAAGGTTTACGGTCCATATTGCGCCCAATAGCATAGGCGGCAAGAGAGTGCAGAAGAATCGAAACCACTACCGCAACGACCGTAATAAGCAGCGAGTTCAAAAATGAGCTGAAGAACTGCGTTTCCTTTATTGCCTCAAGAAAGTTTGCAAAATCCCAGTGAGCGGGCAGTGTAAAAATTTCGAGACCTGTTGGCATAGTCTCTGACACGGAAATACGTGCCGTCATATAAAGCGGAAAAACAATTACTACAATCGCGAGGAGAATCAGAGCGATGGTAATGGGCCAGTTAACCCGCTCTTTGACCTTAGCACCATATGCATCTTTAGCCATTAGAGCTGCTCCTCTCTACTGCTCAAGAAGTTCGTCTGAATGATGGAGATAACTGCAATAAGAATGAAGAAAATGACCGCGTTAGCGCACTGGAAGCCAAACTGTCCACCTGCAAGACCATTGTTATAGATAAGGAAAGAAATAGACTCTGTAGACTGAGACGGGCCACCAGATGTCATAGCAATGATCTGATCGAACACCATGAGCATGTCCTTCATCACTAACACCATATTTGTTGTGACGGCAGGCATAATAAGCGGCAACGTAATGTAGCGGAACTTGTTCCATCCGGTTGCACCATCAAGGCTGCCGGCCTCATAGACATCCTCAGGCACTGAAGAAAGACCCGTAATATAAATAATGGTCGTTTGAGCACAGCCCTGCCAAATCAATACAACTACGATTGCAATCCAAGCCAAACTCGGCGAAGCCAAGATTGATTCGGTTCCGGTAATTGCTGGGATAATCCATGTGAAGAGATAGCTGAAAACATAACCAACTACCAAGGCACCCAGAATCTTTGGAACGAAAAACATTCCGCGAAGAGCACTCTTAAACTTGATTTTGCTCGAAAGCGCAATAGCAAGCATAAGAGAAAACACATTCGTCAGAATTGTTGCAACAACTGCAACCTTAAAGGTGAAAAGGTAAGAATTGCCTACACGCGCATCACTGAAAAGATCGATGTAATTCTGAAGCCCTACTATTTCGTATGAACCAAAGCCCTTTGAGTTGGTAAAGCTGTAGAAAAAGCCTGTAAGCAGTGGAAATGTATTAAATGCGATAAATAGAATAAGCACCGGGATGAGGATGGCATAAAACGTTTTCATGCGTCCTGAGCCCACCTTGCTCTTACTAAGATTTGCCATAGCACTCCCCCCTTACTGCTGACTCTCGTACTCTTGTACTTTACGAATAACTTGGCGGTTATAACGCGTCCAATCCGAATCAAACTTCGATAGGAAGCGATCGATAATTTCGTCTTCAGATCCTTCGTTGTCCTGAAGCATTGTCTGAAGCTGAGCATCGACTGCCATAGCACTCTGATAGGAATGGTCCAGATAGTCGAGCACTCGGCCTTCATCCAAAAAGTCCTTGATGCCATCGAAGAGCGGATCAAGTTCGAAATCGCCCTCAATGCAGGGAATAGCACGCTGATCAGAAATATAGGTCTGCATATTATCCGGCTCAGAAAGGTAGCTTAGAACCTCATAAACCGCGTCTTTGTGCTTGCATGTCTCAGCAACGCACCACTGCAAGTCAACACCAGATACCACAATGCGATCATCTGGATTGTCGGCAGACGGCATTGCAAACATACCTACATTAATATCGGGATTTCCGGTAAGAATCTGTGGTACCGCAAAACTGCCGCAGGGGTACATAGCCGACTTGCCATTTGCAAACGATGTGCATGCATCGTTATAACTGGCTGCAAAAGGACCAGGCTCACCCGGAAGACACGTCTGGCTGTATTGAAGCAACTGACGCATGCGACGTGCAGGAGCACCATAATACTCAGCAAACGTTGCCTTACCAGCATTTACTTGGCGTGCAAGATCTGGTGGCACCATGTTTACGGTAATGGAATTCCATGGAGAGAGAATTGTCCAGGTATCCAGATAGCCCAGATAGAACGGAGCAACTTCTCCTTCAGCCTTTATCTGTTCACAGAGGCTGATCAATTCATCCCAGGTTACAGGGATCTGCCAGCCCTTTTCATTGAACATGTCGACGTTATAGAGGACACCAGCTGCATTAGCAACATATGGCACACCGTAGATGCCATCCATGGGAATGTAGGTCACACTCTTGAGAATATTGATGTAGGCCTCTTTAACGTCTGCCATTCCTGGATAATCAGACACATTTGCCAGGATATTTGAATCAACAAAACTGGCGTAGTCGGCATCTCCACCAATACCGATAACATCGGGATAATTCTCACGCACAAAGCGTGTTTTCATAATAGTGACAGCGTCTGCTGGACTATTAATTGTTAGCACAATGTCATCATGCGAAGCGTTAAAGTCAGCCATGATCTGATCGAAAATGGCTTTTGCCTCCTGCTTATAGCTCACAATCTCAACTTCGGTCTTGCCATCCGATCTCTCACTTGCACAGCCAGAGAACATGAGCGTTGCTGCACCAGCAGCAGTGAGCCCCAGGAGTGAACGCCGCGTAATGGGCTTATTCAGCATAACTTGGGTCTCCTTTCGGGCTTAATGAACAATGG
Source organism: Olsenella sp. Marseille-QA0557 (assembly GCF_965119725.1). NCBI lineage: Bacteria > Bacillati > Actinomycetota > Coriobacteriia > Coriobacteriales > Atopobiaceae > Olsenella > Olsenella sp. Marseille-QA0557. Next base: position 178,628 of record NZ_CBCPMI010000001.1, read on the forward strand.
CGAGCTCGGTCTCTTTATCGAATACATGAAGCTTGTTCACATCAAAAGCGACCTTAATCCGGCTGCCTGTACGAACAGGATTTGTTGCAGAGAGGTGCGCGGAGATAACGCCGCCGTCAACCTCGCCATAAATCATTGCCTCTGAACCGAGAAGCTCATAAACAGTTACAGACGCCTCAATCGACTCAGACAAAAACTTTTGCTCGGAATATTCGTGCTCTTCAACAACGTCTTCAGGACGGATTCCGGCAACAACAACTTTGCCAATATATGGCCTTAATGCAGCAGCCTTTGACTCAGGTACCGTAATGGTGTTTGAACCAAAGGTGAGCGTAATCTTTCCGGCGCGCTCGCCTACAGTGGCATCGACAAAGTTCATCTGAGGAGAACCAATAAAGCCTGCCACAAAAAGATTGCAAGGCTCGTTGTAGAGCTTCGAAGGTGTGTCCACCTGCTGCATGACGCCATCTTTCATAACAACGATACGAGTACCAAGCGTCATAGCTTCAGTTTGGTCGTGCGTTACATAAATAATGGTGGCGCCCAAACGATCGTGCAGTTTCGAGATCTCGGCACGCATCTGTACACGAAGCTTTGCATCAAGGTTTGAAAGTGGCTCATCCATGAGAAAGACTTTGGGGTTACGAGCAATTGCACGACCCATAGCTACACGTTGACGCTGACCACCTGAAAGCGCGGAGGGCTTACGGTCCAAGAGCTTTTCAAGGTCAAGAATTCGAGCAGTCTCATGCACAACCCTGTCAATTTCCTTGGAGTCGGCCTTGCGCAGACGCAGCGGAAACGCCATATTCTCATAGACAGTCATATGGGGGTACAGTGCATAATTCTGGAAGACCATAGCGATGTCGCGGTCCTTTGGCTCGACATCGTTCACAACCTTCCCGTCAATCTTGAGCGTGCCGGAAGTAATATCTTCAAGTCCGGCAATCATGCGCAGCGTTGTTGACTTACCGCAACCCGACGGTCCAACAAAAATAATGAATTCCTTGTCGGCAATTTCGAGGTTAAAATCCTTCACCCCCTCGTAGCCATTGGGATATTTCTTGCTCACATGTTCGAGCGTGAGTTCTGCCATCGAGCTTCCCCTTCCACGCAGGTATCAACAAGCTTTGTAGGCGCGACAAACAAAAGCATAACGTCTTGCATTGTAGAGTTATCATTTTTCTACTTTATCTTGCTTTTAGGTATATTTCCTATCTTTATTTACGTTTACACAGGTAGATGACTTATATTTTTAAAATTATTCTTAACTGTTTCGATAAACGGTTCATTTTTTAACGTAAATGGAATGTAAGAAGTAACTATAGGGTATCAATTCTTTTATGTCGTTTACCTCTATATTTATCGATAAAACTGAAAACCCTGTCAGCTTCACTCGTCTGAAATACTTTTATACCTTTATTATATCTATATACCTAATTTTTATATCTTTTTATATATTTTGTAGCATTTTGATATATAATTCTGTTGTCCAAAGAGAGAAGAAAGGATTGCTATGAGACCGCATGAGATTGAATACTCTGTATTTAGTGGAAGCTCATTTACCGACCTCATGCCCTATCAATATGGACGTGAGGTATGCAGGCCGTCGTATATGTATGGCCCCGCACGACGGTCTCACTACCTTTTTCATTACATCATTGAAGGCGAAGGCACCCTCACCTCAACGCTTGATGATGGAAAGCAGGTAAGTTTTCCCGTTCACGCCAATGAGGGTTTTCTTATTTTCCCAGGTCAGGTTACTACATACTCAGCAAGCTCACTCAATCCTTGGGAATACATTTGGGTTGAATTCGACGGAACGCATGTGCGTCGAGCACTTGAGCGCGTTGGACTTACAAAGTCATATCCAATTTACCGCTCGCAAGATCAGGCGCTTCGTGACCAGATGTATCAGACCATGCAGACTTTGCTCGACCGTCGTTCAGACTCAGACTTCTATTTGGTGGGAACAACCTATTATTTTTTCGATGCGCTTATTCGTTCAGCAGAGCCACATCGAGTCGATCATGCCAACCTTAGAAATAGTTTTTATATTGATACCGCTCTCACCTTTGTAGAAAACAATTACCAGCACGATATCTCAGTTGAAGATATTGCCCGTAGCTGCGGAATTAACCGCAGCTACTTTGGCAAGCTTTTCAAAGACGTTATGGGCATATCTCCTCAACAATATCTCATTCAATATCGTATGGAAAAAGCCTGTGACCTGCTCAAGCTTTCAGGCCTTTCCATTCATGAAGTTGGGGAAGCAGTAGGCTATCCGAACCAGTTACATTTCTCACGTGCATTTAAGAATGCCATGGGCATGTCTCCACGAACCTGGAGAAGTGAACATGTTACGCATTAATACAAAATCCAACACTGTATGCCTACATGATCCACCACGCAAAATCCCAGCTATCCAGTGAGAACGATGCAAACTTGCTTGTCTTCCCGTCGATAAGATTGGTGTAGGAGGCTTCCTGTGGCATCCACACCTTACGAGTCTCGTCAGAGAAGTTAAAGACTGCATAGAGCGTCTTTTTTCCGGCGTGTCGGGTAATCCATAGAATGGCGGGATCGCTATAGTCCACTATCGCAACGTCCGCATCTGCATCAAACACATCGTTTGAACGGCGAATTTCTTCAAGCTTTTGAATAGCCGTAAAAACGTGGTGCTGCACGGTATTTTTCTTATCAATATTCTTAACTAATTTCCAGTTAAAGGGGCTGCGATGAATATAACGTGAGTCGTCAGCCTTCTCGGGGTCATCCTTATACGTGTAATCGTTAACCTGGGCAACCTCGTCACCACTATAAATAATTGGCAAGCCGGATTGCGTAAGCAAGTAGGCATGAAGCATGATGTCTTTTCGAATAGCCGCCTGCATTGCTGCTTCGTTATTTTCAAAACCTGCAGCCTCGATACCGCACATAGAGGCAGTAGTACCGCAAAAACGTGCATCACCCGTTACAGGATCGGCGTTATACAGTTCTCCGCGACTCACACTGCCTTCGGTAAAGCCCTGAAAATAGTCATTGAGATAGCTTTTATGCGCCACTTCCTGCATTCCCCAATGAGAGAGTGTGGCGTAATCGAGTCCCCAGCCAATATCATCATGACACCGCAGATAATTGAGGAAGGTGTATTCACGAGGCAGTGAACATACTGTTTCCAGTTGGCTGCGTAAGAGACGCGTATCTCGGCATGCCACAGAACTCCAGGTTGTAGCCATAGTGGTTACGTTGTAGAGCATATGACACTCGGGCTTCTCAACGGTACCGAAGTAAGGCACTACCTCAACAGGAGCCATCACGACCTCGCCCAACAGTGCGATGCCAGGGCATACAACCTCTCCTATCATGCGCATCATGCGCACGATTGAATGCACCTGAGGGAGATTGCGACAGTTTGTTCCAAACTGCTTCCAAATGTAAGGCACCGCATCAAGACGGAAAATGTCTATACCCTGATTGGCTAAGTACAAAAAGTTGTACATCATCTCATTAAAAACGCGTGGATTTCGGTAGTTAAGATCCCACTGATACGGATAGAACTGCGTCATTACACACTGACGTAACTCAGGCAGATAGGTAAAATGCCCCGGAGCGGTTGTAGGAAAGACCTGTGGTACATCACGATAGTAACGATCAATAAGAGCTTGGTCATTCGTAAAGAAATAACGGCTCATGTATTCACCCTCACCTCTGCGAGCACGCTGTGCCCATTCATGCTCGTCTGAGGTGTGGTTCATAACAAAGTCCATACAAAGGCTTATGCCACGGCTATGGCACTTCTCAGCGAGATGTGAAAGATCGTCCATGGTGCCAAATTCAGGCTTTACACGTCGAAAATCTGAGACGGCATAACCACCATCTGAACGGCTCTTATCTTCTGGGGTGTCCAAGAAAGGCATAAGGTGGATGTAATTTACTCCGATTCGCTCTAAATAGCCTAGATGCCCCTCTATACCACGCAGAGTGCCAGCAAAGTTATCCACATACATTTGCATGCCAAGAAGATCGCTGTTGCGATACCATGCACGGCCTTCTCGCTCAGCATCAAGTTTGCGCAAAGCTTGTGGTCGTGCATCATAAAAGTATTTCATCTGATCTGTAAGCTCAGCAAACATTGAGCTGTTATCGTAAAGCTCCATGTAGAGCCAGCGCAGCTCATCATGATGGCGAGCAAGGCGGCTTGCAAAAAGCGCATCATCGCGCGCAGAAGACTTCTTTAGGGAAGCATGAGAGTTATGGGCTTGACCGGAAGATTGAGTATTCGACAGCATGTGTGCTCCTCATAGATACAAAACATAAGAACAGTGCAGAGAAACTCATCCTCTCTCTCCACCGCTCATAGAGAACATCATGCATATGTCTGTCGCTTGCTAAATTCTAACTATACGCATACACGCTGTCGAGATTTTTCCACAGCGCAACATAAAAGCAACTCGTAGCCTAAGGCTAGGCGATAAAAAACAGAATGATATTGCTTACAAGAGAGAGTACCGGAGCAAGCAAACAGAGAAAGATGCCGGTACCTGAACACACCATGCCAATTATGCATGTCGTATCACGACGATAGTCTGCTCGCTTCTCACGCCAGGCAAGAATAAAACCTATAGCGCCAATACCTGCACCAACAATCTGCAGCACAATAAATGGGCAGAACGCCACGAGAATCGAAATAGCTCCCAGCACAATCGATACGATATCGCGACGCATATAATCTCCCATCAATACAACACAGTTAGCCACTATCAGTGGCCGTTGGTACAAATTACTACAAAAGCATGGACGGTATTGGACGAGTTCTTTCTCTCTTCCGTGCATAGTATCGCTTGCACGAAAAAAGCTCAACGAAACGTCAACACCATCCATGCTTCTTCTTGTTTGAACTACTTCAAACGAAAAGGTTCTTTAGCACACACCCTGAGCCATCATGGCATCAGCAACCTTCAGGAAGCCAGCAATATTGGCACCCATTACGAAGTTGCCCTCATGGCCATACTCGCGTGCCGTGTTGTCCACATTGTGGAACATGCTGCGCATAAGGCTCTCAAGCTTGCCATCAACCTCTTCAAACGTCCAGGAAAGATGCTCGGCATTCTGGCTCATCTCAAGACCGGATACAAGCACACCGCCGGCATTTGCTGCCTTACCAGGCATGAAGGCAACACCATGCTCCATAAGGTAAGTGGTTGCATCAGGCGTAGTGGGCATGTTAGCGCCCTCGCCCACAACCTTGCAGCCATTTGCCACAAGCGCCTTAGCATCCTCAAGCAGAAGGGTATTCTCACGTGCACAGGGCAGTGCAACATCACAAGGAAGCTGCCATACACCGCGGCCGTCACCCTCATGCCACACAGCCTGCGGACGCTCATCGACATACATTGCAAGGCTTACACCTTGATCGTGTCCAGAGCGCTTCTTGTTGTAGATATGCTCAAGAACCTGATAGTCGATGCCCTCAGGATCCTCAACCCAGCCCTTAGTATCCGAGCATGCAATGGTCTTGCCACCAAGCTGAGCAACTTTCTGAATTGCATAGATAGCAACGTTGCCGGAGCCGTGAACAACAGCAGTCTTACCCTCGAAAGAAGTGCCAGAGCTCTTGAGGTACTCATCTACGAAGTAGACAAGGCCATAACCAGTTGCCTCGGTACGCGCAAGGGAACCACCATAGGTAAGGCCCTTACCGGTAAGAACGCCAGACCATTCATTGCGCAGACGCTTGTACTGGCCAAACATATAGCCAATCTCACGTCCTCCTACGCCAAGATCGCCTGCGGGTACGTCAGTATTGGGACCAATATGACGACAAAGCTCTGTCATAAACGACTGGCAGAATGCCATAATCTCGCGGTTGGACTTGCCCTTAGGATCGAAGTCAGAGCCTCCCTTGCCGCCACCCATTGGCAGTGTGGTAAGTGCATTCTTGAAGATCTGCTCAAAACCAAGGAACTTAAGCATGCCTACCGTAACGGTAGGATTGAAACGAAGGCCACCTTTGTAGGGACCAAGTGCCGAGTTGTACTCAACACGATAAGCACGGTTAACCTGGACCTTGCCCTCATCATCTACCCAAGGAACACGGAACATAATAATGCGCTCCGGCTCAACAATGCGCTCGAGAAGGCTTGCCTCCTCAAACTCAGGATGAGCATCAAGGGCAGGCTGGATCGTTTCAAGAACTTCTTGTGCGGCCTGGATAAACTCTGGCTGATCGGCATAACGCGTCTCAAGCTCAGCAAAAACACGCTCAGAGTAAGTCATATTCGCTCCAATCCACAGTAATAGCCACTTTTCAAAAAGTACCTCTATGAGGATACTCATTCGAAAAGAGCTTGAAAGGATGTGGCTTACTCAGCGTAACCTTATAGAACCAGTCACGAAACATATTGTACATAGTAAGGTGAAGATATTATTTTAACTTGTTAAAATCGTCATTCTCGCCTATACTTTTCCACTGCGATCGGGGCGTGGCGCAGCTTGGTAGCGCATCTGCTTTGGGAGCAGAGGGTCGCTGGTTCGAATCCAGTCGCCCCGACCATCGCATGCGGGTGTGGTTCAATGGTAGAACCTCAGCCTTCCAAGCTGATGACGCGGGTTCGATTCCCGTCACCCGCTCCATGAAAAGTCAGCCCGGTGGTATAGCCTCCGGGCTTTTTTAATATGAGCTGAACATTGTCAAGAGGCAAAACCGGCCCGCCCCCTCCGGAGCTATCGGAGGCGGCGGGCCTACCTATCTTCGCCCGGGACCGGCGCTACCTGAGGGCGTGTCTGTTCGACGCACGTCTGGCATTCTAATATCCGCGCATGGCCTCCTCGGCTGCGCATTTCGTTGCTACGGCTGGGGGCCTCGACCGAAGTCTGTTGGCGGGCGTGGCGGTGCCCCGCTGCCCATAAAAAAAGACTCGAGTGGCCTCCCAACGGCCTCGAACGGCAGCGGTCCTCGGGGTCGGAACCTGTCTTTCCCGGCGGGGTGCTACGCCACGGCCATCCTCGCTATAGCCCACACCCAGCACGCCATCTCCCGCGCCGTGGCGCAGTTGGCGACGACGGGCTTCTTCCCGGCCGCGGACATCGCCTCCCGGCGGTCTTGGAGCCTCCTGTTGCACTTCGCCGCGTGGCGCCTCACCGCCGGCGCGACCTCCTGGTCGGATGCGAGCGGCTTAGCCTCCCGCGACGACATCGGTACGTGCCAGGCCGCCTCGACGAGCGCCGAGCGCACGTGGGCGTTGCCCGCGCGCGTGATCCCTCCCCTCGACAACGTCTCGCCGCTCGAGTGCTCCGAGGGCGTGAGGCCGCACCACGACGCGAACTCGGGCGCCGTGCGGAACCTCGAGAAGTCGCCGGCCTCGCAGGCGAGCAGGAAGGCGGTGGCGACGTCGACGCCCTTCACGCACCTGAGGGCGTCGACGGCTGGCTTCCACCCCGGGCGTCCCGCGGACTCGGCGACCCTCCTCGCCAGCGCATCTCGCGCCTCCTGGCAGCGCCTCACGCAGTCGCGGTAGTGCTCGTAGGCTGCGGCGTCGTCTGCCTCGGCGAACTCGATCGCGTCGGCCCACCTCCAGTAGGCGCGCGTCCAGTTCCCCTTGCGCGCGCCGGTCGGCGTGGTCTCGTCGAAGACGTGCCCGTGGCGCAGCAGGAACTTGGACATCCGCTGCTTGGCGCGCTGGAGGTCGTCGCGGGCGTCGGCAAGGGCACGCGAAAGGTCGCGGGCGGCCTCGGTGCTCTCGTCGGGTACCCAGACCTCCACGACGTTACGAGTGGCGAGCAGGCGGGCCAGGAACTCGGCGTCGCGTCGGTCGGTCTTCCTGCCGCGGTCCGCGGCAGGCCGCTGCATCTTTGAGACAGCGCCGACGACGCAGTCCAGCCCGAGCGCGCGCAGCGTCCGGCACAGGTGGAAGCCGGTAACCCCAGACTCGTAGACCGCCCTGGGCTCCTCGAAGCTGAGTGCCCACTCGGCGATCGCTGCCGGGTCGTAGCCGAACGACGCGCGCTCGCACTCGCCGCTCATGGGATTTAGGGCGAAGGCCTTGATGCTGCGGGCGTGAACGTCGAGGCCGATAGCTGTGACATAATTGGACATGGTGCCCTCCTCCGTCGCATGTGGCGCGCGGCCACGGTTGGTGGTACGACCATTGTCGCCCGACCCACGGAACTGCGACAGGGGGAGGGCCCAATGTTCAGCTCATATCGTCTGTATGCAGTGAGAACATTAACATCGTATTGCTCTCCACGATCTGAAGAGGCTTATTGTGCTTCCTGAGCTTGGACGAATTCTTCTCATTGCCAACCCCGTTGCTCACAGTGGCCACGGTTTGGAAGGCGCGCAGCAGATGGAAGAACTGTTAAAACGCAATCTTCCCAATTCGCGTTTTACTGTTGTCCTTACACAAGCGCCTGGTGATGCCACAGCTCTCGCCGCAACTGCTACTGAGTTTGATACTGTTCTTGCACTTGGTGGAGATGGCGTTATTCATGAAGTAGTAAACGGATTGATGACGCTGCCAGCTGATCTGCGTCCACAGTTGGGCATTATTCCTCTTGGATCAGGAAATGATTACGCGCGTACGCTCAGCATGAGTAAGAACAATGTTGAGAAGGCGTTTTACCAACTGAAGAACGGATGCGTTCGCAATGTGGATGTTGGAAAGGTCAACGACAGCTACTTTATGCAGACGCTTTCATTTGGCCTGGATGCCGCAATAGCTTTGGATACAACTGAGCGGCGCGCTCGTAACTCTTCTCAAAAGGGAGAAGCGCTCTTTTTTACCTCAGGCCTCAAGATTCTTTCACACGCAGGAAAAAGTCTCACAAGCATTGCTCGATTTGATGATATGCCGCCACAACGTCTTGAGACGCTCATTTTTACTGTTCAACTAGGGCCAACCTATGGCGGCGGTTTTCGCATTTGTCCTGAGGCGGACATAACTGATGGCTACTTCGATGTATGCAGAAATGTAACTCGCCCGGCGCTGCCTCATATCCTTATGCTTTTCTTGCTTGCGCGCGCAGGACTTCATACTCATTCGAAAGTGCTTGAGTTTATGCGCGTGCGCACGATCTGTCTCGACTTTGATGAGGTTCCACCCTGCCAAGCCGATGGAGAAGAGCTGGTCAACACGCACTTTGAGATATCACTTATCCCGGATGCTTTACGCGTCATCTCAGCTCAGTAAATCGCTACAAAAAAGAGGCGCCGAAAAAATCGGTGCCTCTTAAAGCTCTTATAAAAAGCAGTGAAGCTTGCTGTCTTATCGAGCAGCAGCCTGAAGAGCAGCTTTTACTTCTGCTGCAGTCTTGAGGCTCATAACCTTCTCGGTAAGAGCATCTGCCTCTTCCTTGGTCCACTCGGAAATGATACGACGTGTGCGCAGGATAGAAGGTGCGGACACGGAGAACTCACCCAGACCGAAGGAGATAAGAACCGGAATGAGCAGAGGATCGGCAGCTGCTTCGCCGCACATGCCCACCATAATGCCGGCCTTATTGCCCTCAGTAATGATGCGCTTCAGCGAACGCAGGACTGCTGGCTGATATACCTCATAGAGGTAGCCAACGCGATCGTTGCCACGGTCGGCGCACATGGTGTAACCAATAAGGTCGTTGGTGCCAATGGAGAAGAAGTCGCACTCAGCAGCAAGATCGTCTGCAATCAGAGAAGCTGCAGGGGTCTCGATCATCGTACCAACTTCAATGTTCTCGTTATAAGCAACACCGCGAGCATCGAGGTCTGCCTTGCACTCTTCAACAAGCTCCTTAACCTGACGAATCTCATCAAGGTTGGTGACAAGAGGAACCATGATCTTAATGTCGCCGAAGGCGGAAGCACGAAGCAGTGCGGTCAGCTGTACCTTGTACTGCTCGGGGTTATTCAGGCAGTAGCGCACGGCACGATAACCCATGAAGGGGTTCTCTTCCTTCTGGAGGTTGAGATACGGGATCTCCTTATCGCCACCCACGTCGAGCGTACGAATGATAACCGGCTTATCCTTCATGCGAAGAGCGACCTTCTGATAAGCAGAGAACTGCTCATCCTCAGACGGAAGCTCCTTAGCATCCATGAAGAGGAACTCGGAGCGAAACAGGCCTACGCCCTCGCAGTCGTGCTCAGCAGCAACATTGGCATCATCGGGGTTACCAATGTTTGCAACCAGAAGCACCTGGTCGCCATCGGCGGTAACAGTGGGCTTGCCACGATAAGCCTCGAGAGCTGCCTTCTCCTCAGCATACTGTCGAGCCTGCGCACGATAGGTCTGAAGTTCGTCATCGGTTGGACGCACAACAACTTTACCGTTGGCGCCATCAACAACCACCATATCGCCTGTCTTAACAAGCGTGGTGACATCAGCAACAGACAGAACAGCAGGAATCTCGAGTGCACGAGCGATAATGGCGGAGTGAGAAGTACGACCACCTGTCTCGGTAACGATACCGGCAACATTGTCCTTGTCGATATCTGCTGTCATAGAAGGTGTCAGCTCGTGCACAACAACGATTGAGTTCTCAGGCAGCGTTGAAAGATCCACAACTTCCTTGCCGAGAAGATCGGCCAGAAGACCCGTCTTAACATCGGCAACGTCTGCAGCGCGCTCACGGAAGATCTCATCTTCCATGTTGGCAAACATGGTGTAGTAGGTGTCATAAGCCTCGGAAACGGCCTGCTCAGCGCACATACCAGCGTCAATTGAGGAGTTGACCATATCCTTGATGCCATCGTCCTCGGCAAACTCAATGTGAGCGGTCATGATCTCTGCGGATTCCTCACCCACAGTTACCTTCATACGCTCAATTTGAGCATTGGTCTGCTCAACAAACTTCTCAACCGCTGCGGCATAACGTGCCTTCTCAGCTTCCGCATCTTCCGGTTTGTGAGGAGTAAAGGAGAGATCAGGCTCTACCGCTACGCGGGCAACACCAATCCCGATGCCATCCGATGCGTTAACTCCTTCTAACATGAATCCTCCAATCATGGGGTCGCCCCTCCCGGGGCGGTGGGCCAACCGCGAGGCGGCCCGCTGCCTGAACGCACTTGCGTTTTGGTTTATGAAGATATATTAACGTGCTACCACTCGAATAGTACGGAAGGGACAGTATTACTCGGTAGGAGTTTTTTCAATACGGGTCTGCTTCGCGCGCTCGAGGGCTTCTGCAATCTCATCTGCATGCTTATCAAGCACTTTGCCAAGAGCAAGATAGAGCCTGTCAATAGTCTCACGCTTTGCCAAAGCCTTCGATGCTGCTGTTGCCGAACCACATGCGGAAGCAAAGTTAAGGGCCGTCTCATAATCATGGCCGCTATCCACCATAGCAAGGAAGCCAGCCACCATAGAATCGCCTGCACCCGTTGCATTTACCAAACGGCACGGCGGGCAAAGGGTAATATGCTCCTCGCCATTTTCGTCGAGCAAAGCCGAACCATGTTTGCCGCAAGACACGATGACATTAGCTGCCCCGCGCTCGTGAAGAATACGAGCATAGGGTAAGCACTCTTCAGGTGTCTCCGGATTCTCATTAAAGAGACGACCAACCTCATGGTTGTTTGGCTTAATCAAAAACGGCTTGGCAGGAAGTGCGCGAAGAAGCAGGGTACCGGGAGCATCTACAACAAAGCGAATACCGCGATTAGCAAGACGGTTCATGATCATGTCATAGGTGGTATCTGGCAGACTTGCTGGAATGGAACCCGTGAGCACAATTGTGTCGCCTTCGCCAATGAAGTTCATGCGCTCAAGCAACTCTTCGAGCTTGCGCTGCGGAATTTTGGGACCCATGCCATTAACAATGGACATAACAATGCCGTTAAGCTTCACATTGATGCGCGTATTGCCCTTATCAAGCATGACAAAGTTTGCGCTAACGCCGCGTTCCTGAAGCGTTTTGATGAGGTACTCACCGGTAAAACCACCGCAGATGCCAAGAGCAGTGTTAGCAACACCGAGCTCGTTCAGGATGCCCGCAATGTTGAGACCATTGCCGCCGACATAGATTTCTTCACTTGAAGAACGATTGGTGAAACCCATATCGAGCGTTAGAGGATGCATCACGTAATCGATAGCTGGGTTGAGCGTGACGGTATAAATCAACGCAGTCTCCTTCCATTGCGCTGTGGCGCTTATCCCAGTATGACGCGAACAATCATATATTCCGTCAACGACTCGCAAAGAACGAGCTATGGGAGAGAAAAATATGGTAACGCCTAGGCGTCCAAACCCGCACTTACAATCTTAGCAACATCGTCGACATCTTGAGCCTCTAACATCTCAGTTCGGAAGCTTTCTCGAACAATCATTGTTGCAACCTGAGCCAACAACTGAAGATGCGTTTGTGGATCGCTTGCTGGAGCAAGCAATGCAATAGCAACTCGAATAGGAGCACCATCTTGCGTGCCCTCCCAATCGAGGTCTGAGGCAAATTTTACGACAATAACGTTGCCGGAAGTAATGTCATCAGACTTGGCATGAGGGATAGCAAAGCCACCAATCATGCCAGTAGAGCCAGCATTCTCACGCTCTTTAAAAGAGGTTAAAACAGCCTGCTCATCGCTAGCAATTCCTAATTCAACGGCCTTTGAGGCAATGAAGGCAAGTGCTTCATCACGTGTGGTGGCAGGACAATCCAAAAAGACGTGGGATCTGTCGATGAAATCGCTCATTCTCTTTGCTTCCCTTCTTATTCACTCACTGTGTATGAGTGCTCTTTACACAGTAGTTTAAATTCGTGCACATAGTAGCATCATCAAGCAAATTACTAATGACAAAGTGAACTTTTATAACGAACAAAGGGCCGAGGTTCTACCTTAAGGTTCCTAGATAAATGTGACTTGAAAGCTTTCAAATTATGGTAACACCCTACAAAGACATCAGATGATTTGTTTTACATTATTAAATGAAAAAACGGATGCCACAAGGCATCCGTTTTGATAGACCTGGTGCGCTCGGAGGGACTCGAACCCTCAACCGGCGGATTAGAAGTCCGATACTCTATCCATTTGAGTTACGAGCGCGCACGGAGAAGATTCTAACACGTAGCTCACAACTTACATAGAAACAGGCAAATGCGAGCAAATGATTGTCGTGTCTCCATCTAAATCCAAGGGCCCAAAATGCGCAGGAACGATGAAATGATCGCCTTTACGCACGGGATGACCTGCAGCAGAACCCGATCCGGAAATAACGCTTACACATTCGAAAGGCCATGGTTCGTTGCGCCTGAGCGCACCATTCACCACAACCCTATCGACGGCATAGCACTCATTCTCCACGAGATGTGTGACACCATCTTTCTCTTCCTGTGTCACTTCACCCGAGGATGGAGCAGATGCGTCATAGTCGATAACATCCAGGCTCTTTTCGAGATGAAGCTCTCGTTTAGTACCATCATCTTGCACACGATCATAATCATAGACACGATACGTAATATCGCTTGATTGCTGAGTTTCCAAAATAAGTGTTCCCGCCTTAATGGCATGCACGGTACCGGGATTAATTTGGAAAAAGTCACCAGCATGAATGGGAATTTCGTTGAGCAGCTCAGACCAAGCGCCCTTATTTACAGACGCTTCAAACTCTTCACGAGAGCGAGCTTTTTGTCCAACAACAATGGTTGCCCCCTCTTCAGCAGCAAGTACATACCAGCATTCCGATTTTCCCAGCGATCCGTTCTCATGCTCTTTTGCATAGGCATCGTCTGGATGTACTTGAATGGAGAGATCCCCATCTGCATCAATGATCTTTATTAAGAGAGGAAAACGATCTCCGGGAGCACCTTCAAATAACTGTGGCTCATGCTCCCAAAGCTCTGAAAGATGTTTGCCTTTATATGCGCCTTCACGCACAACACAGTCGCCTGCAGGATGTGCAGAAATTGCCCAACACTCACCAACAGCTCCGTCGGGTATAGCATAGCCAAACTCTTTTTCGAGACGGCGGCCACCCCAGATCTTGTTATGAAACACGGGGTCCAAAAAGATTAAATCGTTTGTAGGATTGGAAGCTTGTAGTTCAGTCATACAATCACTTACTCCTCTCTGCTTCCAATGCAGCACTCAGTATGCCAAGAATTGTTTTCGAGTCCTGTATGACTCCAGCATGGATAGCTGCAAGGGCATCAGCAATGCTTACCCACACCACATCAACAAATTCCTCATCATCAAGATGGGCTTCACCTTCGACTACATCGTAGGCACGAAAAATGCGCGTCAGTTCATCAGAGCAGCCTATGACACCACGCGAAAGTATGACCGGTTCAATACGCCGGGCGATAAGACCGGTTTCCTCGCGTAATTCCCGTTGTGCACAAAGGACAGGATCCTCATCGGGGTCTAATTTACCTGCCGGAAGCTCTAAGGTCATACGGTCTACAGCAACGCGCCACTGGCGCACGAGACAAATCTTTTCATTGCGAACTACTACGACACAACACCCGCCACGATGACGCATAACTTCGCGCGAGGCATGTGTTCCATCGGGAAGCTCTACCTCAATCTGATCGACACCGAAAATCTTGCCTTGCCACACCCTGGATGATCCGCAGAGCTTCTCAACAAGAGAGGGGTCATCTGTGAGCAGTTTCTCTATACGCTCAACAGCAGCTTTATCAGAACTTGCATCATGCATACGCTCTATGAGATTCATTTCACTCCTAAAGCTGTGCAAGAACGCTCATAACGCCATATTCTTCATTTGAAGGACATTCGCGATTGGCGACAGCTTTTACCTCAGGAATGGCATTTGCCATAGCAACACCACAACCAGCCGCCTCAATCATCTCAATATCGTTCATATGATCGCCAAAAGCCATGGTCTCTTCCATAGGAATGCCCAGCTCTTTCGCCAACATAGCAAGACCCGTTGCCTTGCTCGCTCCATCAAGAGCAAAGTCGCAGGTATGAGCCGCTGTTAAGACTGGGCGAACACGCGGAGAAATATGTGCTACTTGCTCGGTGCTCTCCCATGGAGCAGGGTTCACGCAAGTGACCTTAACGATTGGAGCATCTCCCCAGGTATGAATATGCTTTGTCGGCATATCCATGCGCTCCCAGCTGGAGTAATACGTGCGCAGAAGTGCATCCTGTGCTGCTGTACCCTCATATCCCATCACAAAATTTGTTTCTGGAGAGGTAAAGTCAACCATTACATCAGGGATTGCACTACAAGCATCAAGGATTGCAAAGAGAATCTCGTCATCAAACGTTGTCCTGTGCAACATGCGATCGCCTAAGTACACCTCATGAGCATTACATCCGATAAAGCCAAGACTATCGGCAACAGGTGCAAACAGCTCACGAAGCTCGCTTACAAAGCGCCCCGATGCGGGAGCACAGACAATACCTTTCTCGGTGAGCCTACGAGCTTCATAAAAGAAGCCAGGCGGCAGCTGCTTATCGTTGGTAAAGAGTGTATTGTCGAGGTCGAAGGCAACAAGCTTGTACACAGAACGCCTCCTTGTCGTAGTAAAAACTAAACTTCAATCCTGTGATAAGAGTAGCCGTTCGAATGCTACTTGAAAGACTGCCTATTGATTTTTTAATTAAGGTTTACATCTCCCGCAGGGCTTATAGCCTTCGTCGATAAGGGCTTGGCGAGAACCCTCGTATGCTTCTTTGTTATTGTCAGCAATATCTTCTACCGACGGACATGTCGGATTATGGAAACGCATGGTGTTGGTGTTAAGCACATAGCTTTCTGTATCGTCCTCTACATCAGCAGCTTCTGAAGTCGCAGAGCTTTCATTGTTCGAGACTGTCGTCTCTGCATCAAAAGCAGCAGTCTCATCGCCTTCCGCATTGTCTCCAGTTGCATAGTCGATGCCAACGCCTGGCTCTACGTTGTAGCAAAACACATTAAACGAGATGCCCGCACCATCATCCTCAAGCGAATAAGCTTCGATTTGCACGCCTCTACATACAAGCTCATCACCCTCAAAAATGGGGGTAGCGCGATACAAAACATGATTTCCAGTTTGGTCTACATAGGAAGCAACTTCATCTTCATAGGGCAACATACCCTCAACATTCATCGAACGCGTTCCTGTAACAAGATTGCGCTCGTTGGCATTCTCTCCAGAGAGCTGCCAACCCACCAGATGGCATCGGTTATAGAGATATGAACCATCAACAAAATTATATTTTGAGGTCTGCCAACCCGAGGGTTTAATCATCCCAATGCTGCCGCGTTCCTCCCCTTCTTGAGGCATTGTTTCAGGCCCAACGCAAACCGTCACCGAACCACAGCGACCTAAATCATCGAGCTCAGAAAATGATTCAAATCCTTCATTATCACGAGCGTAGGAGAGCTCTTCATCAGAAAAGGAAGGCTTATCATCGTCTACCTCAACAGATGGCTGTCCAGTATAGGCAGGAACTTCCTCTGAGAGCAGCTGTGAAGAGGTGACATGTGATGATGATGCAGGTGTATCGCATGCAGTAAGCGTAAAGGTGGGCACTAAAGCCACAAGAAGCGCTAATACAAATATTGCATAACGTAGTGATTGAAAATGATGCGACATATGACGAGAGGTAACACGTTTAGACGTATGTGACATAGAGCCTCCTGTCCTCAATCGTGGAAGGCATCGTATCACAGTCATAAAAAAGGAGGACCCAAAAGGGCCCTCCTTCGTCCACGAAAAGTAGTGTTGAAGCTAGATCTTGCGGACGTTGGAAGCCTGGAGCTTGCCGTTCTGGCCGGTGGTGATATCAAACTCTACGGCCTGGCCCTCATCCAGAGTCTTGAAGCCGTCCATCTGAATCTCGGAGTAGTGGACGAACAGGTCGTCACCATCCTCGCGGGAGATGAACCCGTAGCCCTTATCCGGATTGAACCACTTTACAGTACCCTGAGCCATGACGTGCCTTTCTTTCTTTGTCCCACAGGACAAAATGAACCAATGCGCATACGCGCGATGCCGTGACCGCAGCGCAGTCACGCGCTCTAGTCTACCCCATGCTCAGGCGTCCATGTTCGAGAAATCCTGACAGTAAAGGAATGGCGCGCTTACCGAAAAGACGGTTGCGCGCCAAAGAAAATGACTACATCTTGTGCGCATAGAGCTTAAACACTCATGAAATTTGGCAAATATTCGCAGGTAAATACCGTATTTATGCATATACCTTAGAACAGGCCAGTAATGCGTCCTTGATCATCAACATCAATGTTTTCGGCAGCAGGATGGCGTGGCAATCCAGGCATGGTCATAATTGCACCTGTTAGGGCAACTACAAATCCCGCGCCTGCAGCAACATGCACATCGCGAACGGTAATGCGGAAATCTTCAGGCGCTCCCAGACGCTTTTGATCGTCGGTAAACGAATACTGAGTCTTAGCAATACAAACTGGTAGAGCCCCAAATCCATCTTGCTCTAGCTGGCGCATCTGACGTTGGGCGGCAGGAGTAAAGTCAACGCCTTCCGCATGGTAAACGCGCTGAGCCACAATTTCGATAGCCTCTTTAATTGGGGTATCCGTTGGATAAGAACATGAGAAATGCGCTGGCGTTGTATTGAGCAGACGAACAATTTCGTCAGCGAGTTCAAGACCACCCTCGCCACCTTTTGCCCATACCTCAGAAAGTGCCACATTCACACCGAGCTTTGCACACTCGGCACGTACCAAAGCAATTTCTTCCTCGGTATCTGAGGGGAACCTATTGATAGCGACAACCGTAGGCAGCCCAAACACATCTTGCATATTGGATACGTGGCGAAGCAAGTTGGGAAGACCCTGTGAAAGCGCTTCGAGATTCTCTGCGTTGAGTTCGTCTTTTGCGACACCACCGTTGTACTTAAGGCTTCGAATGGTAGCCACAACGACACAGGCATCCGGAGCGAGTCCACTCATACGGCACTTAATATCACAGAACTTCTCAGCGCCAAGATCGGCACCAAAGCCCGCTTCTGTAACAGCAATATCACCATAGTGCAACGCCATACGTGTTGCCATAACCGAGTTGCATCCATGCGCAATATTGGCGAAAGGTCCGCCGTGGACAAATGCAGGGGTGTGCTCAAGTGTTTGTACTAAGTTTGGCTTAAGAGCATCTTTGAGCAGCGCACACATAGCTCCTTCAGCTTTGATCTGTGCACAGGTAACAGGACGACGATCATAGGTATAACCAATAACAATACGGCCCAGGCGCTCTTTAAGATCGCGTATTGAAGTTGCAAGACATAGTACTGCCATTACCTCGGATGCAACGGTAATATCGTAGGAATCTTCGCGTGGAACCCCATTGGCAATACCGCCCAAACCGTCTACCACATGACGAAGTTGACGATCATTCATATCGACGCAGCGGTGCCAGGTAATACGCCTCGGGTCTATACCGAGCTCGTTGCCCTGCTTGATGTGGTTATCAATCATTGCCGCCAACAGATTGTTAGCAGCTCCAATAGCATGAAAGTCGCCGGTAAAATGCAGGTTGATATCTTCCATAGGCACAACCTGCGCATAGCCACCACCAGCAGCTCCACCTTTAATGCCAAATACTGGCCCTAACGATGGTTCACGCAAAGCCACAACTGTTTTATGTCCGCGCCTATTGAGTGCATCGGCAAGACCAATGGTGGTGGTAGTTTTTCCCTCGCCTGCCGGAGTAGGACTCATGGCTGTAACTAGTACAAGCTTGCCCTGAGTATTGGAAGGATTCTCAAGTGCCGCCAAATCTACCTTAGCTTTGTCGTGCCCATAAGGCACAAGATCATCGGAAGGTATGCCGAGCCGTGACGCAATCGTGCTGATATCTTCCACTTCTGCAGCTTGAGCAATCTCAATATCCGAAAGCATGTACCAGCTCCTCTCAATTGGGTGTGAGTCCTTTTCCCACACCTTACTTAGTAAGCGACTTCTGTATGTTTGAAATCTCGTCGAACCCTTCGGGCACTTCGGACAGATCCCATCCAAACGCTTGCGCCATCGCGCGCCCTTGAGCACGGCGAAGCTCAGCGAGTTCAGAATTAGAAGTTTGATCATACACATCGGCAAGTGCTGTTAATACATAAGCAGCATAACCCGCTAATGAATCGCCAATGCCCGAAAGACGCGTCATGGTAACCAATGAGTCAGGTGTGAGCGCAAGCGCACAGGAAGCATCGAGATCAAGTAGGCCGGCAAGCTCTTGCTCAACCTCATGCACCGAAGAAAGATCATCATGAAGAAAGGCCTTACGGAGGCACGGAACCACCGTAGAAACAAAATCCTCAAGGAGGGCGAGAATATAATCACGTTGGAGCACAGCTCCTCCTTTACGCTGCCTACTTATCTGGTGGCGGGGTTATGCCCAGATGCTCAAAAGCTGCCGCTGTTGCCTTTCTCCCCTGTGGCGTACGCACAATAAGCCCACGCTGAAGCAAATAGGGCTCATAGACATCTTCGATTGTAGACGTGTCCTCGCCAACTGCACTTGCAATAGTAGAGAGACCCACCGGTCTTCCCCGAAACGTTGTGGTAAGTGCACGTAAAATTCGCACATCCATCCAATCGAGGCCCAGCTCGTCAATCTCAAAGAATCCAAGCGCCTCGGCTGCAACTTCCCAGGTAATTTCACCATCAGCTCGAACCTGCGCATAGTCGCGCACACGTTTAAGAAGGCGGTTGGCAAGACGCGGCGTACCACGACTTCTGCTTGCTATTTCCGCTGCACCTTGTGCATCGATCTGTACATCTAAAATGCTCGCAGAACGCTCTACAATAGCCGCCAGCTCATCGACTGTGTAATAGTCGAGCCTGAAAGAAATGCCAAAGCGGTCGCGCAAAGGTCCTGTAAGAAGTGCTGTTCTCGTTGTAGCACCAACCAAGGTAAAACGTGGCAAATCCAGACGAATAGAACGTGCCGCGGGGCCTTTACCGATAACAATATCGAGCGCAAAGTCCTCCATCGCTGGATAGAGCACTTCTTCAATCGAACGATTAAGGCGATGAATCTCGTCAATAAAAAGAACGTCTCCCGCCTCTAGATTGGTGAGAATAGCTGCGAGATCGCCCGTTCGCTCAATTGCAGGGCCAGAGGTAGTATGGAGTTTAGCGCCCATCTCATTGGCAAGCACGGCTGCCAATGTGGTCTTACCCAAGCCTGGAGGGCCTGAAAAGAGAACATGGTCGAGAGGTTCATTGCGTGAACGAGCCGCTTCGATGAGCACACGCAAATTCTCGCGAACGCGCTCTTGTCCCACGTATTGAGAGAGAAGCTGAGGCCTGAGTGTTCGATCTACTTCAAGATCATCTGGCGTAAGCTCGCCGGTAACAGCACGTTTTGCCTCTGAAGGAGCATGTGACTCAAAGGGATCACGGAGAGGATCGGCTTGCCACATTAGATACCACCTCCGAGACGACGAAGTGCGTAGCTCAACAGTGATTCAGGTGTTGAGGCACCCGCTTTCTCATGTCCATCAAGTGCTGCCTCTGCTTCCTGCGGGCTAAAGCCCATCGATAGGAGCGCAGAAGTAACATCCGCTTCAATACTTGCTGAGGTAGTAGGAGCACTTGTAGTTGAAGATGCATTCTTTGAAAGCGAAAACAGGCCGCCAAGCTCTTCATCAGAAGCGAAGACGCCTTGAAGCTCAACAATGAGGCGGTTAGCAAGCTTCTTACCAACACCTGGAACGGTGGCCATACGTGTAGCGTCAGATGCTGCCACAATTGTTGCAAATGCAGAAGGGGTAAAGGTTGAGAGAACCGACAGCGCCAGCGATGGCCCCACGCCAGAAACAGCAATAAGTCGTTCAAACAAAGAACGCTCCTCCTTTGAGGCAAAGCCAAAAAATGAAATGGCGCTTTCCCTCACAACGAGACGCGTAAAGAGTGTTACACCAGCAGACCCTTCTCCGGGCAAGGCCGCCGCCGTCATGGATGAACAGCGCAGCTCATATCCAACCCCCTGGACATCGAGCACAATATGTGAGGGAGTAACCTCTGCAATGGTTCCTGTAAGCCGATCTATCATGCATGTACTCCCTTCGCAAGTGCACGGCTTGCAATATGCTGAGACCGCGCAACATGTGCGTGACAAACCGCCGCAGCTAAAGCGTCGGCACAGTGGTCGGGCTTAGGATCGTGATCAAGAGCAAGCAGCTCTCGAACCATAAAAGTAACCTGGTGTTTATCTGCTGATCCAGTGCCAACTACCGCCTGCTTTATCTGCATAGGAGTATATTCTCCTACTTCCACCCCAGCAGCGGCACAAGCAGCTATAGCCGCGCCGCGCGCATGAGCAGTCCAAATAGCAGACCGCGTGTTGGCGCCAAAATAAATACTTTCTACCGCCACCGCATCGGGTGTGTATTCACGAATGGCGAAGCCAATGCGATTGAGAATAAGACCCAGCCTGTAGTCGAGCTTATCCGAAGACGATGTGTGAATACAGTCGTACGCAAGGGCACGCGCAGCCGATCCGCGCGTTTCTATAACACCCCAGCCGGTATTAGCAAGGCCAGGGTCGATGCCCATAATAACCACGTACTACCCCCTCAACGCATTACTCGAACATTCGTTCCAGTATAGCATGGTAGTTAGTTATCGGAGAAGAGTCCTGTAGACCATCGCTTGTCTTCGCTTGCTGTCATGCCACCTTGGCTAAAGAGATCTCGAAGAAGCTCCATGACCTCTTCAACCTGGTTCTCCCCTTCTTTTGCCATCTGTGCAGGAGAGACAAATTCTGTAGCCGCATGCTCAAGACGCTCGCGCACACTTTCTGCCTGTTCATACTCAGCCTGGTCACGAATGTGGTCGCGCCAAGCAAAGGTGATAGGCCATGCAGCCTCGGCAAGAGTTTTGCTTGAGACAATAGGAATGAGTGGCATGTGCCTGCGGTACAACTCCATCTCGCGCAAACGGCTGCAAACAGCTTCGGCAAGTGTCGTATTGGATTCGTGCTCAGCAAGCTCAGACAGCGGCATGCTCTGCTCGATATAAAGGAGAAGCATGGCATCGAGAGCTCCAAGCCGAGCCTCTTTCGTAATGCCAGCTGTATCGAGGCCCGCAAGTGAGGGAACCTCATACGTCCCGACAACTGCCGGAGGAATAACTGAAGAGATGGTCATGCGATGCAGGGCGAGCGCAATAACATCCGTACGATAGACATCGCCAAGTGGAGCAATATCCGCATCCATGACCGACGCATTCGGCTCCAAAGCAAACAGGGTTTTATCTTGATCTCCCACAATGAAACAAGTCTTTTCATCACGCGAGAACATGCGAGTCCAAGCCTTGAGACGCAGATTAGCTACAAGCTCTGCACCTTCGGAAAAATCGATACCTTCTAAGCCCATATCGCGCAAAACACGTGTGATTTCTGACGCGGTAAGCTCACGCACATCGGCGCGAAGAGCACGAGCTTGTTCGCGAGCAGCTTTTAACACCTCAGGATCGCCAGTGTCCACGACAAGCGCATGGAGACGTGTGGGACCCACAGCATCAAGTGCCAAAGCTGCAACCACCGAGGAGCGTAAATCTCCTTTGAGTGCGACAAAAAGATCCGTCGCACATGCAGCCGTAAAATCACGCATCATGACAACGAGTGCTTCCCAGAGCAGTGCCATGCGATCGTAGCGTGGAAAAACACCAGGATGCGCCAACGGTCCTTCTGATGCAGTATTCACTTCTGCAACTTCAAAGGCTTCTTCAAAAGATGGAAGCGCAACCTCAAGCTCTCCCCAAGGGGCTACAACAAAACTTCCTCCAGCAAACACACGGTCGTCATAGCCACCAACACCGCCAACAGCCACTATCCATGCATTGAGATTTGAAGCATCGTGGATAAATGCACCGTTGGAAAGGGCCGGTGCTAAAGCGCTCTCTTCCTCATCGGTATTAAAGCAAGCAAGCGGCAGGTATAGAAGCACGTCAATATTCACGGGCGCGTGCATGAAACTGTCTATACTCTCCCGGTCAAATGCCACGCCAAAGTTCACGCCATCGAGCACAAACCCCAGCGGCATCTCAGGACTTTCCATAGACGCATCGGCTGAGAAGAGAGACTCGAGCGCGCGAGGATTCGAAGCTAAGGATTGTACCGATGCCATCACTGAAGCAAAACGCAACGGCATGATCTTGCCATCTTGAATGTAGATAATCTCGAGCATTGGAATAGGTCCTGCTTGGCTGAGCAGCGGGACCACCGCAGCACACGCAAGACGATCTGCAAGATCAGAAATGGCATTGGAAACATCGAGCAAAAACTCGTTGTTATCCCCAAGCCCCATCACATCTGCACCTACCAGAACGGGTGCTGGAAATACGATCAGCTGTGCTCCGCGGTCTGCCGCCATATGCGATTGAGCCACCATGCGCTCAATCGTTACGTCCAGCTGGCCAGCAACGGTAGAGATTTGGGCTAAAGCTATCTTCATGAACATATCCCCTCAGGAGCATCCTTAGGCAAGCACAACCTTGCCTTCGCGACCCACCAGATCATCAACTTCTGCACGAAGCACGGTATTATGCGCATCGACCTTGATAGGCAGTTCCATACGCATCGTCTCACCGCTGCCCATTTCCACACGCAGCTCCACGTGATCCAAACCGTGATATCGGTCAAAAATACCCGAAAGCTGATCAACAAATACACGTGAGAGACGACGAGCTGGCATAAGAACCTCAAGCACGGCAGGTTTATTGGTCTTCTCATTGAGCAACATGGGTTCTACCTGAATGGCAATCAGCTGCAGACCACGGTCCCCGCGCTCAAGCCTTCCCTGAATGCGAACAAACACATCGTCCACAGCGCCACCAGTATGTTCGTCGACTTCGCCCATCAATACCGACGCACACTTTTCATAGACCTTCGGGAAAGTTACGACAGTAACTTCGCCCTCCATATCCTCAAGGGTGACAATAGCCATGGGATCACCCTTTTTGGTGGAGCGCTTCTGAACAGATGAGACCATGCCCGCAATCCAAATAGGCTCGCCTTCCGGCACTCTATAACGAGAAGTAGCAGCACCTGTTGCAGGGTCGATTACCTCATCAGAAAGTTCAAGCTCACCCAAGCTGTAATCGCGCGCCTTGGTAAGGGCATATTCGTAGGGGCGCAGTGGATGGTCGGATACATAAATTCCGAGAACGTCCTTTTCGAGCGCCAACTTCATGTGTCGATCCCACTCCACACCATCTGGTTCTGGCACATCGGTATCAAAGCCCGAGCCCGCCACATCACCAAACATGTCAAACAGCGAGCTCTGACCAGCAGCCTTATCACGCTGGCGCTTTGCGGCAGTCTCAATAATGTTCTCGGGGTTGTCCTTGTCGATAAAATGCATGCACTGCATGCGGGTATACCCCGTCGAATCAAAGGCTCCTGCTTTGATAAGTGCTTCTACTACACGGCGATTAGCTTGAGAAGCATCGACTCGCTCGACAAAATCATGGAGGTTCTTGAAGGGTCCACCCTCTTCACGCTCAGCAATAATGGCGTCAGAAACACCTTCACCCACGCCGCGAATGCCTGCAAAGCCAAAGCGAATACCATCCTTGGTTGCCGTAAAGTCGCGGCCAGACTCGTTAATGTCAGGGGGCAAAATATCAATGCCTTCATGGCGACAGGCATTGACATAGTGAACGATTTTATCGGTCTTACCCATGTAGGACGTAAGCACCGAGGCCATATATTCGCGAGGATAATACGCTTTAAGCCATGCCGTCTGCATAACGAGAATGGCGTATCCTGCCGAGTGGCTCTTGTTAAATGCGTAGGATGCAAACTCGAGAACGTCATCCCAAATGCGCTGTGCTGTTTCACGCTCATAGCCATTTGCCACAGCACCATTCATCCAGTGGTCATAAGTGGTTTCGTCTTTACCGTCATCCCAGTGGAAGATCGTGGAGGTGAGAAGTTTAATCTTCTTCTTCGCCACCGGCTTACGAATACGTGAGTCCGATTCACCTGCAGAAAAACCACTCATGCGCACCGAGATCTGCATAACCTGCTCTTGGTACACAATCGTGCCGTAGGTTTCGTCCAGAATCTCGGAGAGACGATCGTCGTAAAACACAATCGGCTCTTTGCCGTTCATACGGTTGATATAGCTGGTAACCATACCAGCGCCCAAAGGACCAGGACGATAAAGAGCAATAAGAGCTACTACCTGACGGTATTCTTTTGGCTGCATGCTCTTAATAGTTGCCGTCATACCGCCTGACTCGATTTGGAATACGCCGGCAGTATGGCCGCGACCCATAAGCTCAAAAATCTTCGGGTCGTCAAATGGAATCTTATCGACATCAATATCTATTGACGTAGCACCTGGCCGCAAGGTTGCGCGCACAGCTTCGGGAGCTGCAGCAACATCGGCGGGCGTCGCATAATTCTCTCGAATGTTGCGCAGTGCTTTGGAAATAACGGTAAGGGTACGCAGACCCAAGAAGTCCATTTTAAGAAGGCCCATGTCAGCAACGGAATGGCCTTCATATTGGGTAATTTCTACGCCACCTTTGGTGTCGAGCTTAGTGGGCACATGGTCGTTAACGGGTGTGGGTGTAATAAGAACGGCGCACGCATGCACGCCCTCACCGCGTGTAAGACCTTCGATGGAAAGCGCTGCATCGATAATGCGACGATGGTCAGGCTCTTTTTCGTAGGTCTCCGCAAACTCCGGGCTGAACATATCTTCTTTGCCCGGCGTTTTATGCAGGGTTGGCCCAAGCGCAGCTTTTGGATCGTTGGAAACCATCTTAGAAAGGCGCTGGCCCATGTACACGGGATATCCCAGTACACGCGCGGCATCGTTGATGGCCTGCTTTGCCTTGATAGTGGAGTAGGTAATGACGTGGCAAACGCGCTCGGGGCCATACAGCTCGCGCACGTGCTGCACAACCTCGAGACGACGTTCATCGTCGAAGTCCATATCGATATCGGGCATCTCGGAACGCTGCGGAGACAAGAAACGTTCGAACATCAGACCGTTTTCAAGTGGGTCAAACGTCGTAATGTTCATCGCATATGCAACGATAGCGCCAGCAGCCGAACCACGGCCCGGTCCTACACCAATGCCGTTATCTTTTGCCCACTGTACATATTCCTGAACGATGAGGAAGTAATCGGCAAAGCCCTTCTCGCAGATAACTTTGTATTCATACTCAAAACGCTCAGAAACGTTGACACCACCGATAGTGCGCTCTCGCCAGTCGGGCCCATAGCGACGCGCAAGGCCCTTTTCGCACTCCTTGCGGAAGCGCATTTCAGAGGTTTCCCCCTCGTCAAGCAACGGGAATTTGGGCAAGTACATCTGAGACCAGTCGAGCTCAAACTCGCACTTTTTAGCAATCTCAAGCGTGTTGTCGCATGCCTCAGGACACCAATCAAACAGCTCACGCATTTCAGCTTCGGTTTTCATGTAGAACTCCGAGCCTGTCATACGTTTGCGATTCTCATCATCAATGTGTGAGGCCGTACCAATACAGCTCACCAAGTCCTGAGTAGCAGCATCTTCACGTGTGAGATAGTGAATATCGTTGGTTGCCACCACTTTGATTCCGAGTTTGCTGGCAAGCTTTACCAAATACTCAGAGAGCGAACGATCACTCCAACCGTTCCACTCAGGCGGCTGCAGGCCGTGATCCTGAATCTCGATATAGAAATCGTCCCCAAAAATCTCTTGGAAGGTACGAGCCCATTTCTCAGCTTCTTCGGGATTGCCATTGCGGATGTTCCACGGAATAATGCCCTGAACACATGCACTCTGGCAGATAAGACCCTCATGATACTCACGCAGCATGTCGAGCGTGGTACGCGGACGATAGTAAAACTCTTCGTTTGCAGCCTTCGACATCATCTTCATGAGATTGACGTAGCCCGTCTCATTCTTGGCAAGCAAAATGAGATGGAACCTCAGCTGCGGAGATTTCTTTTCGTGGTATTCATCCGTAATGAAGTAGGTCTCGCAGCCGAAAATTGGTTTAATCAATGGCTCTGGACGGCACGCATCCACATCACTCAGATCGTGATTTTGGTTCCATGCGGCAACATCGCGTTCCCATTGCGCATGTGCGCGATCATGAATTGGAGCATCCTCAGCATCAGGAGATGGCTCCTCAAGCTCCCAGCCCTTCTGAAAACACTCACGATCGTGTCGCCACTGCTTTGCATCGGCAGCGCCATCGTTGTATTTGCGACATTCGAGGTCGAAGTTAGGAATGCCAAACAAATAGCCATGATCGGTAAGTGCAATGGCTGGCATGTTCTCATCAACAGCGCGTTTGACCATATCAGGAATACGCGTTGCCGCATCGAGTACCGAGAAATCCGAGTGGTTATGTAGATGTACGAAGGCCATACGATAAATCTCCGTTACCTCGTAGAACAGTTCTTAAAACCATACGATGCTATCGTTTGAGGATAGCCGAAGGCTCATGCGTCAAACGAATATCGAACAACGAGTGGCTGGGTAGCGTCAAGTTCATCCGCACGTTCCACACACACAAACGCTGCCTCCACATGGCTATAGCCCTTTTGCAAGAGCACCTGTGCATAAAACTCCGCCTGCATAGCATGGCGTTTTTGCACCTCAGAGGTGGTAAGACCAGCATCGCCTGTCTTGTAGTCAACCACCAAAGCGCAAGAAGTATCCGGATTTGTACAAAGCAGGTCGATTGCTCCTTCAAGATACTTACCATAGGGAGACGACACGCGTAAGAAGAAAGGAACTTCTGCGCGCACATGCGGCCATGACAGAGCTTCTGCCCTCAAAGAAGAGCTCTCCCAGCGCTGTAAAGCTGCCCGTAGGCGCTCTGCTGCTCGCTTAGAAAGATTCCATCTACGAATCTGCGAGGCAATGCGCTTCTCGTTAACGTGCCCACCGCTTTCCACCATAGCTTGAGCCAGCTCATGAAAGGCAGATCCCAAGTTAGTTGCACGATCTTCATCAGCAGCTTCGGCAGCATCCATATCATCGGGACGCTGACTGCTCTGTGCAGCAGACCTGGAACTTATCGGTTGGGGTTCAAGTGCAGCGTGCACACTTGAGTAACTGAAAACACCTTCTCGCATACGCCATGGATGAGCAGGCTGTAGCGGCATATCCATCTCATATAGGGCACACGAAAGAGCTGTCTTGTTATTGTCCTGAACCGAGGAGTCCATGCGAACAATTGCCTCAATGTCTTCGGGTAGTGTTCCATCAAGCTCAGCAAAACTATCTGCTGAATCTGCCACGAGATGTGTATCACCCTTTGGACCCTCTGAACGAACTACCACACACCGCAAGCGTGCCGGTTCGCTACCACCATACGCAACTTTACGCACACCAGGCTGTTCTTCCCACTGGCCATCACATAAGGCATCGAGAACATCCGATGCGAGAGGCAAAGAAACCCCTCGAGAACTTGAAGCACCCGCAACACCTAAGACCAGCGCTTCTCGGGCACGGGTGAGGGCAACATATAAAAGACGTGCACTTTCCTGTGCCTCGCCCTCTTTGTCGTCATTCTGGGCAGCCAGATATTTCACCGTAAGCGCTAAGGCAAGTGACCGATCGGCGCTTTCTTCAAATGCCGCAGGGTCTATCTCAAGCTTGGAGGAAAGCTCGCGCGGACGCAGAATAAATTCATGCGATTGGTTATCAAAAGCTATCTGACGTTCTGGTCGAGGAGCACCCCAACATTCCGACACCGCACAGACATTAAATTCCAAACCTTTGGAAGCGTGAATCGTCATAACGCGCACCGTGCCAGCGCCCTCTCCCCCTTCATCACCCGCCAAAGAAGCAGGGGGAACCTTGGTTGCCTCGAGCCACCGATCAAATTCTGTGGCAGCCCGAGCAGGTCCTAAGCCCATCTCAAGCGTGAGGTCACGCACGTATCGAATAGCAGCTAATACATTTGCCGCGCGCGCCCTCCCTTCAGTTCCAGCAGCCTCCAAACGAGAAAGCCAGCCAGAATTGAGCACAATATCTAAGAGCACATCGGCAACCGAGCGTGAGCGAACATCTTGCAATGCCTGAGTGAGAACTTCATGTGCTCGCACAAGACGCTTGGATGGCGTGTGATTATGGAAGAAACTCATCTCTTCCATACCGCGGTCGATAGGCCGTTTAGCAGGTGTATCAACCGTATCTTGTTCCTTGGTTCCCAACTCACAAAAGTCCTCTGCATCAAGACAAAAGACTTCACTTGCAAGTGAAGGAAAAAGACCTGACTGTGTATCAGAAGGATTTGCAAGTGCATGCAGCAGTGCTTGTATAACCTTTACTTCAGGAGCGCGCGTAAAGGTAGAACCACCAGTTACCACACACTCCATACCACGTGAACGGATGGCATCGATATAGAGATCTGCGTTGGTGGTAACGCCGAGCAAAAGCGCCATGTTTCCTGGCCGTTCACCCGCATCGCGCAACTTCGCAAGAGCGTCGGCTATTTGAGCTGCTAATACTGCTGTTTGCTGACGACGAGGCAAGCCAGATACCCCTGGACCACCACATACTTCTACTTGAATACGCGGCAGCGATGGCGCGCGGTATGCATCTTTACGAGCTGGATTGGCATCGAGATGCATGAACCCCTCAAGCAAAGGATTGGTTTTGCCACCGCAGACCCGCTCAACAAAAGCCAACACATCGGCATGACTTCGGTAGTTCACATCCAGACGAACATGCCCTTCTTCATGAATCTGCCTGCCATGAGAGCGAAACACCTCGACATCCGCACCGCGAAAACGATAGATTGACTGCTGTGCGTCACCTACGGTACAAAGATGAGCAGCATCTTTACCCGCAAGCAGAGAGATAAGCCCCAGCTGCATCTCGTCGGTATCCTGAAACTCATCGACCATCACAAGACGAAAACGCCCTGCAAGCGCCTGCTGAATATCGCTATTTTCTCGAACCGCTTTATATGCCAGACGCACCAAGTCATTATTGTCGAGCCAGCCGCCAGCATGTTTGAGCTCTTTGTAACGTCTATCAAGATGCCGCGCAAGCTCAAGAACGGCATTACCAAAAGGAGCAGCTTGCGCAAACGAAGCTTCTGCACAGACAAGAGCAAGGCTCTGTTTTGCCGCACGCACCTGTTCTTTTATAGCCCCCGCCGCATTGGGAAGCTTTAGAGAGGTTAGTACATCGAGAAGATCTTGGGGATTATGCACAAAGGCACGGATATTGTTTTTGACACTTCGCACAACTTCAAGGGCCGGCACTACTTTGGCAGACGCTGCCTGGGTGAGCTTTTGTGCTCCAAGCTCTTCCATGCAAAACCCAAGGTCGTGAATGCATTCAAGCAGCACCGATTCATGAGCCTGGGCAGGAGTGACGTCGGCCAAACCCTCTGGAAGCGTATCGGCAATATGCACCAGTTTTTGAGCAAGGCCCATAGCTCCGCTATAGGAACCGCCTTGCATACGAATACCGAGCTCAAACTCGTCAAAGAGTGGACGGAACGACGGATCGGTACGAACCTCACGCATGACCTCATCAAGAGCCTGATCAAACAAAGCCTCTTGTCTATGAGAAGAAAGCACTTCAAATTGAGGATCAAGGTCAAGGGAGAGCGCATACCGCATTAAAATGCGGCGGCACATGGCATGAATAGTCGAGATCCAAGCATCATCAACGGAAAGTGCAGCTTCATACATTCCGACCCGGCGCAGCGTAGAGCGAACACGCTCTTTAATTTCACGCGCTGCTGCCTCAGTAAAGGTAATGACAAGCACTTGATCGAGACTATCTAAATAAGGCTTTCCATCAGGACCCGATCCAGGGGCAAGCGCCCAAGCGATTCTCTGGGTGAGCGTAAAGGTTTTTCCAGATCCAGCGCCTGCCTCTACAAACAGAGGCTTATCAAGTGTTTGTGCAATACGCCGCTGAGCATCGTTCATACTCGAAAGATCAATAGTGGCAGCCATCAAGAAAGCCTCCTTTCGCAGTTAAGAACAGGACAGAACTGACAAGCTGCAGCATCCAGTGGTGCAGCTTCAATATCTCCAGCAAGCAAACGCTCTATCTTGGCTGCAATGGCTTCTTCACAGGCATCGAGAAGAGCTTCGAATCCACAGGTATCCATCTGTCCAAAAGAGTTGGCACGCGGGACAGCAACATGTTCCGTACGTGAACGACTGAGTTGATTATCACCAAACACGCGCTCGATGAGGTTCTCGTCCACAGCACCTGCAAGGGCATGGGTGCCTTTTGTACAAAGATAGAGTGCACCGCGCACGTTAAGATCTGGAAACGCACGTCGTATTACCTGTGCATACATGAGCGCCTGAACACGTCGCGGAAGCGTAAATATCTCTTGGGCGCCCGAGCTAAACACGTCGTGCTCAGCATTAAAGCGGTTGGGAGCCTTATGTTTATAGTCGATTACCATTGCCTGTCCATGGCAATCGATATCGATGCGGTCCACCGTACCAATAATACGAACACCCGCATAGCTCACTTCATTTTCGCCTCGACCAAACCCCCACTCAAAATAGCGAGGTTCAAAACCTTCAAACAACCCTGCCTCATACTTCAGCAGCGAAGTTAAATCACGTCGAAGCGCCTCTATGCGACCCTGCTCTTCTGCAGTATGCGCTACGAGCGCCTGACGAAGCGGATGACGCCCACGCTCCAAGAGATACTGATGATCCAGATGTGCAGTAAACACACGAGAGAGAATTGTCTGAGCCTGCTCGACCGTTTCCTCATCACTCAATGCAGAGCCAGGAAATCTCAGCTCTGGGTTAGTTTGGGCTTGCTCGATAAGGGCAGAGACAAGCTCGGTGTAGTTGTCACGATGAGCTATATCTGCATCAAAAAACGCAGCTTCCGCTAGCTGATCAAGGCTCTTCTCTCCTCTTGCTTGTTCTACTGCACGGGCAAGAAGCTCGCGATGCGTTACCTCCAAAACCCGGTGGGCGAACGTGCCTATTTCGGCCCCGGTAAAGCCTGCATCGCTATCGCGCAGCCTCAACCGACGCAAGCTAAACCATTTATAAGGACATTCAAGATAGGTTTCTATCTGAGAGGCCGATAAAACAGGGGTGCTCTCAGTCGATCCTTCAGGTGGTGGAGACACACACAGACGCTCTTCCGCCTCCAGCTGTCCTGCCGGAGCAACATGTTCTGTTGCTACAACGCTCGGCTGTTTTCCTGTCTTATAAGCATTCTCAGCAAGTGATATTTCGGAGCGAACCTGGATATTCTCAGCACCAAATACCTGCATCAATTCCTCTGGCTGCGCGCTTGTCTCAACACCATAGCAAGCAAGAAGCTCTCCCAAAAGAACTGATGGATAGCACTCCCGGCCATCTGCCGAGAAGAGCTTGCGCTCCCAAACAAAGGTAGAGCGTGGAACTGCAATAAGCGACGCAAACCGAGCACGTGCTCCGTCCAACGTGTTTGAGGACACATCAACGCCGTATAACTTGGCAAGCTCTGTTTGTTCATTCTCAGGCGTAGTTACCGGTTGCTCCGTCGAAGTCTGACCAAGCAAAACCAAAGCATCCACTGATGCTGGCGCAAGTCGAGCTGCCTCCTCTGGCCTCATTATCCGGACGACCGCAGCAGCTTTCTCATTGGTAAACGCAAGACGCAGCGGGATACGCACATATTGCAAAACCTGGAGAGCATCTTCAACCAAAACCACTAAATCCGATGCGGAAAACTCATCGGCACAAGCATGGTCGAGCAGCACATCCTGCCAAGCTTTGAGCGAGCGGGCAACAGAAAGCACACTGGTAAGCACTGCTGAAACTTCCGGAGCATGAGGCGACTGGTTAAGCGCTCCCGTTACAAAGGGCGCAAGCAACTTCGAAGCTGCAGATCCAAGTCTTCCACGCAGCAGTTCTCTGGTGGCAGCAGCAGTTTCTCGCGAGGTATCTTTCTCGGACAAGAGCGTATCAAGCACCGCTTGAGGCGTTAGCAATCGATTGGCTCGCCACCGGGTATCTATCCGCCATGCTTGATCCTCAGATACTTGTGAGATGCAACTCATCAGATAGTCAGAGAGATCGCGCGGCGGCCACCAAGACATATCGGCAAGGTGCACGTGTTTCGTGGTGGTGTCCGGCAACTCTTCCGTTGCTGGCCACGTCTTAGCCAGCGCTGCGAGATGAGCAACACCGGTTGCAAATTCAATAAACGCTCTGCCAGCCTCCGTTTGCATAAACGGTTGAGAAAAGCGCGCTTGCACGGCAAGGCCAGCAGTTTGCATGCGTGGAGCTATCGCATTCCAAGCGCCGAGTGGATCCGGTGTAGCCAGAACAATCTCATGGAGTCCCTCACCAACCAGCGAGACCATTTCATGGGTAACAAGTGCGGGTTCAGCGCTTGGCCCTGCTGCCAGCAGCCCCCGAACTGCACCTGTTGGACACAGAGGCACGTCACCAGGTTGATAAAGTCGCTGCAAAAGCTGCGTAAGCTCATCGTGACGCTCTGGAGCTGGAGAGCGCAACTCTGAAACACGCTCTTCAACCGAAACATTAAGCGCTGCTGCCCATTGTTTGAGATCAGCGATAAGTGTACGAACAGCAGCGTATGCCGGCCCATCACCAAGGTGCGCTACAAAAACAACCTCGCCAGTTTGCGCAAGACGACAAAACAGTTCTCGTTCGCCATAAGAGAGCTCTGTAAAGCCCGCACAGACAAGCGTGTCCTTATCGCCAGAATCCGTAGCCAGCACCTCGGGCAAGATGGTCATGAGTTCGCTTGCTTCTATACGGCTATGTTCGGCAAGCATGTGGGCGTAGGTAGCCAACAGGGCAACCGTAGATGCCTCTGCTGGGACAACTCCTCTAGGATTGGAAGTGCCTACAAAGGCAGGTAACCCCTCTCGTGCAAGCTGCACCAAGAGCTCTACCGTCCCTTCAATATGGTCAGACGCCCCTTGTAAAACATTTTTCTTTTTCAGAACAGCACGTATGAGCAACCGCCGCTCTTCTTGGGAGACAACAAAGCGCCCATCTCCCCAAACGCCCCAGCGCTCCTCTGCCCAAGACTGAGGTGTATCAACCCGCACACCCAGATCAAGCTTATCGCTTTCGGCAAGTGCCTGTTGTGCGCTCAGTGCCTGATCAAACGAAGGAACAAGAAGTGTTGCATGGCCTCGAGATGCCAGCTGTTCGTGCAAACAGACTTCAACCTCTGGTCCAACGAGCCGCTCGGTTTGGGTGGTAACAATGGTGAGTGACATGTTCTTCCTTCACTCGGCACTTTTTTACATGGTTGCCTTAGATATGGCATCCTACCGCACGAAGCGGACATTATATTGTTATCGCTATTCAGAGCATGCTTGAGAAGACTGCGTTCTCTCGAGAACCAATCTATATCCACCAACCGACCCATTAAGACATTTAGATACGCGGCTCACGGTAGTTGAAGATGCACCGGTATGTTCTGAAACAGCAAGGTAAGACTCGCCATTATCCAGACGACGTGCCACCTCAAGACGCTGTGCAAAGTCTTCAATTTCTCTCACCGTACAGAGATCCAACAGGAGTGCACGCGTCTCATCGACACTGGAGAGTGAGGTCAACGCCTCGAGGAGCCTCTCCACTTCTGGTGTGGCAAACAGCTCATCGGCGTCCATCGTTTCCTCCCTCTCAAACAAAAACCTCGTGTGCGATAGTACCCCAAGAACTTTACTCCATTAAAGTCAGGAGATACATAAGAGACTTTATTTCGCTCGAAATGGGTACAAACCGACCAACAAAAGCCATTTCAGACTTTGGAGATTCCAATGCGTTTTATCCTCACGTGGCTCACCACTGCAATTGCCGTATCCGTTGCCATTTGGATAGTGCCTGGTATTGGCGTTATTGGCGATATCTATGTTTCAACGCTTTCCACAGCACTTGCACTCGCATTTCTCAATGCTCTTATCAAACCAGTTGTGCAATTTTTTGCGTTGCCTATTACCTGTCTTACCCTCGGGCTTTTTTCCTTGGTGATAAACGCCTCCATGCTCGAGCTTGCAAGCTATCTTTCGCGTGCCATTTTTAACTCGGGCATCTACATTATGTCGTTTGGCTCAGCATTAGTGGGAGCCATCATCATCTCTATTGTTACTGCTCTGCTCGGTATTGTGTTTGATACCTCCGACGAGCAATAACGTGATGGCTCCCCACCAACAGCTAAAACATTAAAACTCAGCGCTACCCACGGTGCGAGGATGCGGCAGTACGTCGCGAATGTTATCCATGCCAGTGAGATACATCACTAAACGCTCAAAGCCCAAGCCGAAGCCAGCGTGCTTGCAGCTACCATAGCGGCGCAGATCGAGGTAAGGCTTGTACTGCTCGGCATCCATGCCAAGTTCGCTCATGCGGCGCTCCAAAACATCCAGACGCTCTTCGCGCTGAGAACCGCCAACAATCTCGCCAACACCCGGAACAAGGCAGTCTGCCGCGGCTACCGTCTTGCCATCATCGTTGAGACGCATATAGAACGCCTTGATCTCAGCCGGATAGTCCGTAACAAATGTCGGGCGACCAAAGTGCTCCTCGGCAAGATAGCGCTCATGCTCCGTCTGCAAGTCGCAGCCCCAAGAAACTGGATATTCGAAGTGATGTCCATCTTCAACGGCCTTCTGGAGAATATCGATAGCCTCGGTATAGCTCACTCGTGCAAAGTCGGACGTAGCGACATGGTTCAGGCGCTCCAAAAGGCCTTTATCAACAAACTTGTTGAAGAACTCCATCTCGTCGGGACAATGCTCCATAACATAAGTAATCACATATTTGAGCATGGCTTCTGCGCAGTCCATATCACCCGCAAGGTCGCAGAATGCCATCTCGGGCTCAACCATCCAAAACTCCGCTGCATGGCGGCGTGTGTTGGAATTTTCTGCGCGGAACGTGGGGCCAAAGGTATAGACATCACCAAACGACATGGCGAAATTCTCTGCCTGAAGCTGGCCGGAAACCGTGAGATAAGCAGGATGTCCGAAGAAGTCTTGGCTCCAATCTACCGCGCCCATATCCGTAAGCGGGGTATTGATAGGATCGAGCGTGGTTACGCGAAACATCTCGCCCGCGCCTTCAGCATCTGAGGTGGTAATAATCGGGGTATTCACATACACAAAGCCGCGCTCTTGGAAAAATGAATGGATAGCAAATGCGGCCACCGAACGCACGCGAAAGACCGCGCGGAACAGATTGGTTCGTGGACGTAAATGCTGCTGAGTGCGAAGGAACTCGCGTGTGGCACGCTTTTTCTGCATGGGGTAATCCGGTGCAGACATGCCTTCGATCACAATTGTTGTTGCCTGCAGCTCAAAGGGCTGGGGACGCTCAGGCGTGAGCACAACGGTACCCTCCACGCGAAGCGAAGCGCCCACACCAGAGGCTGCAACCTCCTCATAGTTGCTCAACTGATCGCGGTTC
Source organism: Olsenella sp. Marseille-QA0557 (assembly GCF_965119725.1). Classification (NCBI taxonomy): domain Bacteria; kingdom Bacillati; phylum Actinomycetota; class Coriobacteriia; order Coriobacteriales; family Atopobiaceae; genus Olsenella; species Olsenella sp. Marseille-QA0557. Next base: position 214,925 of record NZ_CBCPMI010000001.1, read on the forward strand.
ATAACAACCTGAAGATCTTTAAAGCAGCTACCATCATTTAAGGTAACAAAGCCAAAGTTCTTCATATCGCGGACCGAGCGAACCCAGCCGCAGCAGCTCACAACGGCATCTCCGTATGAAGCAGGATCAGCAAATATCGATGCGATAGTCGTGCGCTCCATAATGCGCCCTCCTTATCGAAACCTTCAAAACTGTTAGATAGTACCGCGCGGATATATTAGAAGAGCCAGACCGTACGAGGACGCTCACGAAGATGCTCAATTGGCCCATCATCTAGAGCAATAAGTTCTTCCGGTGTAAAGACGCCATTCTCATAGGAATAACGAATGGCCGAGGCGCGCGGCGGCAACACACCAGGAGCTAAATCAAACTTACTTCTCTCGCGCCACACATCATAAAACGTAAGGCCAGAAGAACCATGGGAAACAGCCAATACTGTTTCGTGATCAGGACGCTCCATAATATCGGTGAGGGTAGATACCATGCGCTCACGCACTTGATCGGTCGATTCGCCACCAAACGTAACGAGAAAATCGCCAAAGGGCTCAGTCACATTGGCGCAAATGGTACAAGACTCCCCTTCGAGGATGCCAAAGTGATATTCCAGCAATCCATCCACGCGCTCGTATGGCATTTGATTACGTGTTACCAATTCAAGGGTTTGAGCAGTACGTCCCGCCGTTGAGCAATATGCATGATCAAATGAAATGCCATGCTCAGCGAAGTAATCTCCCATACGCTCGCACTGTGCACGGCCAAATGCTGCCAGACGAGAATCGCACCAACCCTGAATTTTTTGGCGCTCGTTAAAAACAGTTGTCCCATGGCGCATAAGGTAAAGCGTCCGTGCCATTGCGCAGCCTCTCTCTTCGTAGATACCAATCGACATATATCGTGACAATGCCAGAGAAATGATAGGTGAGGAACGCGAGCTACCGACAACATTTTTATAAAAAGCAGCAAAAGAGAAGAACTTCGACGAGTGGACCGATTTTTCGGTATGGAGTAATACCACCGGATAAACCGCTACCGTTCACGGACATGAAGCTATGAAAGGGCTCGTCACGTCTAACATTGCTCAATATCTAGCAAAAGGCGAAGAAGAATAGGCGGTGATCTGTATGGGCCAATACGTGATTATCGAAAATGGCGGTCGTTATTGTTACAACCTTTGCGCAAGCAATGGACATGTACTTGTTAACTCGATTGTTTTTCCGTCTCGCGATGAATGTCTCAAGAGCATTGATGAGATGCGCGATACTGCCTCAACAGCAGGTGTTGAAGATAGTACTGAAGATGCTTTTGATCGTATTCCTTCGCCAAAGTATCGCATCTACGAAACCATGGATGGAAAGTATTTCTTCCGTTTCATTACGTCAATGGCAGGCGATGTGGCACGCTCGCACGAGTATCCCCAGAAAGAAAGCCTGCTCAGGCGCATCGAACGCATGAGAAGCGAGTGTGATTCCTCCCTTGCCCACGAAGAGTAACGCTCGGCAGGATTAGGGTTTTAAAAAAGGTATATCACCAGATAAGTATTAAGGGCTGTATCAAGCATTTTGCTGATACAGCCCTTTTGCAACCTCTATAACGGCAAACTATGCGCGATAAGCAACTGCCTTGATCTCTACGAGAGCGCCAGCTGGCAGTGCCGCCACCTGGAAACACGCACGAGCCGGAAAGGGTTCAGAGAAGAACGTGGCATAAATCTCGTTCATGGCTGTAAAGTCGGCCATGTCAGCGAGAAACACTGTTGTCTCTGCAACATCCGCCATCGTTGCATCTGCAGCTTCCAACACATTGCGCAGGTTGGTAAGACTCTGGCTTGTTTGCGAAGCAATGTCAGTGCCTGCATACTCCCCGGTTGCAGGATCAATACCCAGCATGCCAGACACATGCACAGCATTGCCTGCAATGATGCCGGAAGAATATGGTCCCAATGCGGCAGGAGCTTTGTCAGTAACAATTGCTTTAAGTGCCATGTGTATCTCCCCCTCAGTAATTGTTTATGCTTCAAGCTTCTCGGAAAGCATCTTATTAAAGGCCTTGGGATTGCCGGTACCCTTAGCAGCTTTCATGCACTGGCCCACGAGATAGCCCAGCACCTTCTTGTTGCCATCGTGGTATTGCTGGACCTGATCAACACAGCGTCCAAGCACCTCGTCAACAATTGCTGCAAGAGCATCGGTATCGGTGGATTGACGCATACCATGAGCATCTACATATGCTGCTGGATCCTCGCCGCTTTCCTGTACAGCGTCGAGAACCTCACGAGCTTGTGCAAACGTAATAGCATCTTCAGCTAGCAAGCTTGCAATAGAGCCAATTTGGTTGGCAGAAAGCGTCTCATAGCTGGGAACGAGGTTCACCATAACCTTAGCAACCGTCTCAGCCACTTTATCGCCCGCAACCTGAACAGCAGCCTCAAACTCTGCAGAACGCGTTGGATCACCAGCAATTAGCGCAGCATCAGAACGCTTAATGCCGTAGGTAGCGATATAGCGGTCGCGCTTCGCATCGGGAAGCTCAGGAATACGCGCCTGGCAATGATCGATAAATTCATCGGTAAGATCAAACGGAGCAAGGTCGGGGTCTGGGAAGAGTCGATAGTCATCCGCAGTCTCTTTTACGCGCATAACCACCGTACGCTTGTGTGAGGGCTCCCAGTGACGAGTCTCCTGATATACAATGCCGCCCTCTTCAAGCACCTCTGCCTGACGACAAATCTCATATTCAAGAGCATCGTGCAAACTCTTGAAAGAGTTGATGTTTTTCATCTCGGTCTTGGTGCCCAGACGCGTTTCACCACGGCGACGCAAGGAAATGTTGCCATCGCATCGCATAGAGCCATTTTCAAGCGAGCAGTCCGAGATACCGAGCGTAAGGAACGTCTCCCGAAGTTTTTCCATAAACAGGCGAGCTTCTTCTGGGGTGCGCAAATCAGGCTCGGTAACAAGCTCAATCAGCGGTGTGCCGCAGCGGTTGTAATCCACCAAGGATTCAGTTGCTGCAGTAATACGACCTTCTTCGCCACCAACATGCACCATCTTGGCAGCATCCTCTTCCATGTGGATGCGAAGAATACGAATGGGAGCTGTGTAGGAACCGTCGCTGTTCTTTTCGACGCCAGTATTATCAGGGCGCTCTTTTGCACCTTCGCCAGATACTTCAAGATCGAGATGGCCATGCATACAAAACGCAACGGGACCCTGCGTTGTTTGGAAGTTTTTGGCCATGTCCGGGTAGAAGTAATGTTTGCGATAGAACATTGAGTGACGCTGAATCTCGCAGTTCGTGGCAAGACCAGCCATCACAATCGACTCAATAGCCTTCTCATTAGGAACCGGCAGAGCTCCCGGCATACCTAAACAGACAGGACACACGTTGGTGTTAGGTGGATCGTCGTGCGAAAGCTTGCAGTCACAAAACATTTTTGTTTCGAGCGTGGTGAGCTCGGTATGCACCTCAAGACCAATAACGGCTTCCCAGTCTTTTAAAACCTCGGCGAGCTTTTTCATTGAAGCTCACCTCCCCTTCCAACAAAGGCCGGCGCAACAGGAGAAGCTCCCACACTGCGCTCCAGAGCACGTGCAAAGGTGAGAAGTGAACGATCTTTAAAAGCAGGGCCTTGCAACTGAGCAGAAACAGGCAATCCGGAATCTGCGCCAAGTCCCATTGGGACAGAAATACCACCGTTTCCTGCAATGTTGCTCGAGATGGTAAACATGTCCGAGGCGTACATCTGGGTGGGATCAGAAATCTCACCAAAGCGGAACGCCGTACGCGGGCTCGCCGGCATAAGGATAACGTCGCATTGTTCGTAGGCACGACGATAGTCTTCTGTAATGAGTGTGCGCACCTGTTGTGCACGATAGTAATACTGCTCGTACACACCGGAAGACAAAAGATACGCACCGAGCATCTGGCGGCGTTTTGCCTCTTCGCCAAAGCCACGAGCACGCGAGAGCGAGGTTTGCTCAGCAAGGGTTGAACAATCGGGCTCCTGATAGCCGTAACGCACGCCATCAAATCGTGCCAAGTTCGAGAAGGCCTCGCACGGTGCAATAACGTAATACGCCGCAATAGCGGATGCTACATGTGGCAGCTCAACCTCTACAAGCTCGGCGCCCTGATCAGTAAACGCACGAGCAGCCGCATCAACTGCTGCACGCTCTTCTTTGCTCAGACCCTCTGCCTCCATGAGCGCTGGAACAATTCCTACGCGATGTCCTGCAATGGAATCTTCCAGATGCTCGAGGAAATCTACCGGGCAATCCTGGGAGGTGGAATCGAACGGATCGCGTCCGGGGGCCACTAAGGCATTCATAGCTAAGGCCACGTCTTCAACACTGCGACCAAACGGTCCAACCTGGTCGAGCGAAGAACCAAAGGCAACCACGCCATAGCGCGAAACGGCGCCATAGGTAGGCTTCATACCAACAACACCGCACAATGAAGCTGGCTGACGAATGGATCCGCCCGTGTCAGAGCCCAGCGAGATGGTCACCTCTCCCGCAGCTACCGAAGCAGCAGAACCGCCGGAAGAGCCACCGGGCACGCGCTCGAGATCCCAAGGATTGTGTGTTGGATGGAATGCAGAAGTTTCTGTGGAAGATCCGAACGCAAATTCATCCATGTTGGCCTTACCAACAGGCGTTGCACCAGCATCCAACATGCGCTGAACACACGTTGCCGTAAACGTGGACTCGTAGTTTTCGAGCATACGAGAAGCACAGGTGGTACGCGTTCCAATGAGATGCATATTGTCCTTAAAAGCAACCGGAACGCCTGCTAAAGGACCAAGCTCTTTGCCTTCTGCACGCGCCTTATCGGTTGCTTTGGCAGCCTCAAGCGCCAAGTCTGCAGAGACCTGCAAAAATGCCTGCACTTCCCCATCGCGCTGTTCAATAGCATCAAGTGCAGCCTGAGCTACCTCAACAGCAGAAAAATCACCAGCTGCAACACCGGCCGCAATATCACGGGCAGAAAGCGTGTCAAGAGAAGCCATTATCGATCGCCTCCCTCATCACCCAAAATAGAGGGAACACGGAAATACCGATCGGATGTAGCACCGGCGTTGGAAAGCGCCGTATCGATATCGAGCGCGCGGCCCGATGCGTTTGGCTCATCTCCGCCCATAACATTGGAGAGATCTCCAATGGGGTGGAAGGTTGGATCTACCTGATCCAGATTGAACGTCCGAATAGGCTCGAGCAGATCAACTGCATCATTCATATAGGCAGTCATCTCATCGAGCTCTTCGTCAGTTAGGGCAATACGCGCGTATTCTGCAATACCCGCAACATCTTCTTTAGACAGCGCCATTGAACCTCCTGGTTTATGTCAACCACTGTTGATCATCAAAGTCTTTTCCGCGCTATTTTACGGCATCAAGCATAACGACTCTGTTACAGCATGAAGGCAGAATGACCGTAAACGTAGTTACACCACATGTACTCTCCGCGTTAATAGTGCCGCCATGTGCTTCGACAATCTCTTTTGCGATAGCAAGTCCTAGGCCTGCACCTTTGCCGCTGCGCGCTCCGTCCTCTCGATAGAACTTATCGAAAATGCGCGCCAGGTGCGCCTGCGATATCTCTTTGCCGGTATCTTTTACTACAAGTTTAAGATCTTCATCATGTGAGCTGGCACACAGAGAAACACATGAGCTTGGCATGGCATATGCCACCGCATTCTTGAGCAAATTTCCCAACACGCGCGCCATTTTCTCAGGGTCGATAAAAGCCGTAAGTTGTGCAGGAGCATGCACCTCAAGCGTTACATGTCGCGTCGACGCGGCAGGATAGAGTTCATCTGCCACCTGTTCAAGCAATATCTTTACGTCTATTGTCTCTCGTTCAAGAGAAATAGCTCCGAGGTTATAGCGCGTGATTTCAAAGAATTCATCCATCATGACATCGAGGCGTTGAGCCTTTTCGAGACCCACCTGTGCATAGTGCTCACGTCGCTCAACTGGCAGTGTAGGCTCTTCGGCAAGCAGGGCTAGATACCCAATGATTGAAGTAAGCGGTGTTTTGATGTCATGGGCAAGGTATGCGACCAGCTCATTTTTGCGCGTCTCGGCATAGATGGCTGCTTGTTCACGGGCACGGTCACGTTCTGCCAATCGCTCAAACACTTGGCGAGCATGCTTGAATTCATCAGGCAAAATGGGATCTTTGCCCGCTGCAATCTGTTCGAGAGCTGCCGTGAGATCATCTACGCCATGAGCGGCACGACAAACACACCAAATTGACGTAGCTGTAAGTCCTAGTACATAGCAACCCCACAGCGCGGGCCCGGTAATAATGTTCACTACATGATAGTAGTCGGAAAGATCTCGAAAGCGACACATCCCGTCCACCATCATGCCTTCTTGCAAGCCCAGCATTCGGTAGACGACCGCCTGGTCTTCAGGGACATCCATCCAAAAAGAGGTTAGGTCTGCTATCCACTCCGAAATGCTTGGCCAGAGATAGATACGTGCAAGCGCTACAAGCAGTGCAAAAAGGGCGGTATAACCCACAAGTATGCCAAGCGATTTTACGATAAGACGTCGTCTATACATGATTCCTTGTATAGTATGCATGAGCAGTTCTTTCTACGTGCCATACGGAGCGATTTTGTAACCCACACCCCAGACTGTCTCAATAAAGACCTGGTCAGAATCGAGTTTCGATAGTTTCGTGCGAAGATGTCGAATATGCACCATGACCGAATTTGCGCTTGAAGCAAGAAATTGTTCGCCCCACACTTTTTCATAGAGCTCGCTTGTAGCTACCGGCTTGCCGTGCGCCTCAAGCAAAAGCGCCAGAACATCAAATTCTTTGGGCGTGAGTGTGAGCTCTGTCCCATGGAGAGAAGCTCGATGTGTTGTGCGGTTAATTTCGATACCACGGCATGCAAGCACATCTTCTCGCACTGGCGTTGCTGCATACGATGCACGTCTGAGACAGGACTTTACGCGCGCCACCAACTCACGTGGCAAAAATGGCTTGGTGATATAGTCGTCCGCACCGCTCATAAGGCCAAGCACCTTATCAGCTTCCTCCCCTTTTGCCGAGAGAAAAATCACCGGCACATGGGAATGTTTACGAATCTGATAGCACAGTTCAAAACCATCGATCCCCGGCATCATGACGTCGAGCATAACCAGATCAACTGGAGTTTGTTCAAAAAGCGCCAACGCGTGGGTGGCATCAGTACAAGGCACGATATGCATGCCCACACCTGCAAGCGTTTCACCCACAAGCTCTACAATCGCCGGATCGTCGTCGACCACCAATATGTTATATACAGCCTCCATAACGAACAGATTGTATCGAGGGTAACTCCGCCTACCAATTTGCATTTTCAAGACATAAGGAATTAATAAGGTTTACTGAGAAAAACGCAAGGTTTTGCCATGGGAATCGTAATGCGCCTGCTGCCTATTGTGAGGCGGTCATACAGCGCGACCGATTGGGGTTCTCATGGCACAATTTCATACTCCCGCGCACACAACACGCAACCGCTTCTGGCCATTACTCGTGCTTATGTGCGCTGTATTTGGCGTAGCAATGTGGTTCACGCTCCAGGGCATAGCACAATTACCAGGTGTTTATTCAACTCAGAACGCAGGTAATGAGCAGAGTGCTCACCAGGGCAGCGAACCTTGGAATCTTCTCCTCGTGAATGATTCTCATCCGCTCCCCCAATCGTTTTCGATTAATACTACCGAGATGCCTGGCGGAGAGCGTGTGGACACGCGCATTGCTGAGCCACTTTCGGAGTTGTTTGACGCCTGTAAGGAAGCAGGTTATTCACCCTTTGTACGCTCTGGATTTAGAACACGTGCACAACAAGAAGCTATTCTCAAGAGCAGAATTGAAGACTATAAAGCTGAGGGAATGGATGCAAAAGACGCTCGTCAAGCTGCCCTTGATTGGGTAGCAGAACCAGGAACAAGCGAGCATGAACTGGGACTCGCTGTTGATATTAATGACAAGAATAATGACCAGAATATGTACGACTGGCTTGCCGAGCACGCGCATGAGTATGGCTTTATTCAGCGCTATCCATCGGAGAAGTCATCTGTTACTGGCATTTCTCATGAACCTTGGCATTATCGGTATGTAGGTGTTGAGGCAGCTACAGCTATGTGGAAGCAGGGCATTACACTAGAAGAGTATTTGGAGGAACAGGGTTAGAAAGTCCAGATGAGAAACTTAAGCGCCTTAACACTTGTAACGCTTCAATTTTAAAAGCATTCGAAACCTGAGACATTCTATCAATTACCTTATGAATTGCATTAAGCACAGATTTGGGAAACAGCACAGAGGCAAGCTTGCATCAAAGCTTTTCGTAGTACGTCCACATACGGATAACTTTGACCGTTCCCTCGTAAAACATGTCACCATATTCCACCGGAGTGGGATCTATGGAGTAGACAAACCGATGTTGAATGCTCATTCGTCGGGAATAAAGCCCACTTAAACTGCCTACCAGCGCCTCATAAGCTGGCGGATAACCAAAAGGATCCAGTTTTACCACTTCGATGAGATGCTTGGCTTTACCATCTAAACCCGCAGCTTTAAGACGCTTAACATCTTTTACAGCTTGTTTAGTAAACACCACATGCCACACTGTTACCACTCCAAGGCAGACTCATCTACGCATTCATCAAGTGGTTCGTCTCGACCGGCCACAAGAGACTCCGCTAAACCAGGGACACTCATCAGATAAAGCGTTTCTTCAATAGCTGCCCATTCATCCTCACCTACCAGCACAGCACCCTTGCCCTTAGAGTTGGTAATGGCAATAGGAGTACAGTTCTCGTTTGTTTGGGCAATAATGTTGTAAATATCTTTTCTTAAAGCAGTTACGCTAATTGAAGTCACGGTTGGCCTCCCCCCATGGTGTAACATGATTTACTATAACGTACGCTTTAACGTACGTCAATTGGACTAACATCACAGGAGAGAAATCTCAGCCAGTCCCAACAAGTTTTCTGAAAAGTGCTTTATGACGTAATGAGGCAATCACATTTACCTGACGACCATCATGCCAAGAAAGGTCCTCAGATCTAGAGAAGAGCTCGATGCAATCTTTTCCGAAACAAAACTTGAGCTTGTCTTTCTTCGGCTGAATGATAGTACCCTCGCCGATTAACTTGGCAATAGCTGCTCATCCTCTCTTAAGTCTTCAGAGGACATACGGCTTGATCAGAACATGATGTGACAGCGCAACTCCCGCCTACGCAGATACGACTATGTGGGAACAGGGCATTACGCTGGAAGAGTATTTGGAGGAACAGGGCTGATAGTCAAATGTCTATCAATTTATTATAGCTAACTGCTCTATAATCTAGTCATAATTATGACCAGATTGGAGAACATATGGCTATTACGATGGGTTTGGCAGAAGCAAAGGCAAACTTTTCTCGCGTTACAAGTGAAGTAAATAGAACAGGAAAGCCGGTGACTATTCTTAAGAACAATAAGCCGTGGGTAGTTATTGCACCGGTTCAACATGATGCTGTAGACGTTGCAATTGATTTTATGGATGAATATTCTGATGTCTTCTCTGAGCTTGCAAAATGAGCTGGTCTGGCTTTTCAAAGGATGAAGTCCTGGCAATTCATGATGCTTCACTCAAAAAGTTTGGAGGCTTATCCGGCATAAGAGATTTAGGTCTCTTAGATTCCGCACTTGCACAACCATTTCAAACATTTGATGGTGTTGAACTTTACCCTAGTGATGTTGAAAAAGCAGCTCGATATGCTTACGGAATCTGCAAAAACCACCCTTTTATAGATGGCAATAAACGAACTGCAACTGCTTGTATGGCAACATTTCTCCGCATGAAAGGCTACACGTTCAAACCTGATCCAAATGATCTCTTAGAGATTATGATGAAACTTGCAGCTGGACTACTGTCATACAACGAACTCATCAGTTGGATTAAAAACCAGCTTTAAGAAATACTTTTTGGGTGTTTAGCAACAAGGATATAGGCAAAACCTCATCGGGAATGATTAGCACCTTAGAACCAGCGAGCTTACTTGTTACTCAATTCCTGTTTTTCGTGCGTCTGTAACGAAAATACCCACGCGGACTTGTTTCCATGGTGCAACGCGATGATCCACCTGCAAAATACGGGCTTCAAATGCGCTTGCATGACCATAGAAGCACATAACTGACAGCGTAGCATTAAGATCCGACGGCACATATCCAAGCTTCGTACTTTGATAATACAGAGCCACAGCTTCCGGATCGTGTGGGTTATCCGGTTCTGCCACAAGCTCAAGCGCAACACCAGGTTTGAGAGCACCGATAAGCAGCGCTCCGTCCCAGTACTGGAATCCTGCAATATTAAATGACATTATTTGTCGCGATGGCTCATACATAGCTACCTCCTTCGTAAGATCTTGTCGGTAGCATACAAGGGGCATCGGACAATAATTTATTCCTCTTCTCATTTGACAGCTCAATTGGAGATACGCCCACAACGGAGTTTTCTCGCCTGTCTGTTTTGATGAGATCTATTTCGCTCTGGGCATGCCATGTGTAGTAGTCGATGCTGCGCTGATTCTGTCCGCCATCGTAATCCGACCGTCAGCATTATTATTAATGCAACATTATTTATCAAACATAAGATATTCCACTACGATGCATATGAACGAATAGGAATAGAAAGGGCTAGTCGTGGGGGAAATAATGGATGCATCACAAAAAGTAAGAACCTTTTGTGATGCAAGAAATTGGCGCAAATTTCATAATCCAAAGGAGCTGTCTATAGGGCTTGTTACCGAATCATCCGAGCTTCTCGAACTATTTCGTTTTCAATCTTCTGAACAAATGGATGCTATGCTGGATGACACACAAACAAGACAGCATATTGGTGATGAACTTGCAGATATCTTCTTCTTTCTTCTTCGTTTTGCCGATTTATATAACTTTGATCTAAATGAAGCTCTTGAGTGCAAACTTAGGAAAAATGAAGCTCGATATCCCCTTGAAACTTCCTACGGTTCAAACAAAAAGGCCAATTGATATGGAAACACTTATCGAAAGCAATCTATTTACTCTTACACGCTACCCTTTTCCATTGCCATCAGAAACATCTACTTCCGATAAAGGCGCTAATAAGGCCATACAAATGCCGCTTCATACTCGAAGTTGGCCAGTCTTATATATTCTCAGTAATGAGAGGGCTAACAGCGTCTACATCGGTGAAACTACGAATTATCGTCGACGTATGGGAGAACACAAGGGCAGTGCTGACAAAGATTTCGATAAGACATTATTAATTGATAGCCCCACATTCAACCAATCAACAACGTTCGATTATGAACGTCGACTCATCGAGCTATTTATTGCTGATAAAAAGTATCACGTGACTAATAAAAACAATGGTCACTATGCTTTCAATTATTATCAGAGAGCGCAATACCGCCAAGATTTTAGAAAACTTTGGGAAGATTTGCGTCGAACTAAATACGCTAACCATCCAATTGAAGAAATTGAAAACACTGATCTCTACAAGTATTCTCCCTTTAAAGGCCTTACAGAAGATCAGTACGAGGCAATAGAACACATTTTGAAGCGTATAAAAAATGATCCGGGTAAGAGTTGTACTTTCATTAACGGTTTACCTGGAACTGGGAAATCCATACTGGCAATAACGCTGCTGTTTAAACTACGCACCGACCCTGAATACGAAAACTTAAAGGTTGCTTTAGTCTGTTATATGGATGATCTCCGTACAACTTATCGTACTGTCGCGCGTTCAGTCGAGGGACTCAAGCCCGGCGATATTATCGGACCATCCGATGTTGCAAATAAGGGACCTTACGATGTGTTGCTCGTAGATGAAGCTCATCGTATGACAACCTCTAAAGGTGTTCAAAGCGTTCCTGCCTATCGAGCGACTTGTGACAAACTGGGACTTAGCCATGAAGCCTCCCAGTGGGACTGGATGGTCAAAGCATCTAATACAACGATCTTCTTTTTTGACCCTAAACAAAGAGTTAGAGCCACAGGCCTAGGAATTCAGCAACGTGAGGCACTGCTAGAGAAACTCTCTAAGCAGAACATACAGACTGATACTCTTTATCTCTCAACGCAAATGCGTGTTCAAGGCGGCGATGAATACTTAGATTTTGTTTATGACATCCTAAATGCAGGTCCAACAGCAGTTTCCATTGCTAAACATTTTGATGAGCTCTTCTCTCCATACCCTTATAGTCACAATCAAACACAGCGCGATTTATCAGACAGTATTCCTCTCTATGAGTTTGCCATTATTGACTCTTTTCATGACTTCTGCAGTTTGCAAGAAGAGAAGGAACGTGAATGTGGACTTTCACGTATGGCAGCTGGATATGCATGGAAGTGGGCAACTAAACATGATCCCACAGCTTTTGATATTGAAATTGAAGGAATAAAAAAGCGCTGGAATAGCAAGGGAAAAGGCAATTGGGTCAACTCTCCTGAGGCTGTAAATGAAGTTGGTTCCATTCATACAGTTCAGGGGTTTGATTTAAATTATGGCTTCATCATTATTGGAGATGATATCCAATATGACGTAAACAATGACTGTCTTAAAGCAGATAAACGATCATCAAAAGATACGGGAGCAAAACGAACTTCTACTGACACTACACTAAGAGAAGTAATTACAAATGCTTACTATGTGCTATTAACTCGAGGTGTGAGGGGTACTTTCCTCTATATCTGCAATCCAAAGGTTAAGCAATATTTCCAAAGATTCGTTCCGACCATCTCACAAATCAACGGAGAGTTTCATGTAGTTCGTAAAGCAGACTATCAAAGTTAACAATTACAGAAGATGCTTATAAAACCTGTAATTCATTCCTTTGTAAGTAAAAAATTATTAATCGGAATCCTTCATGTACGAGTCTTTGACATAATTCATACCGTTCATTGAAAAGGCAGATACCTACGGTGAGTGGTTTATTGATCGCAAACACGCTGGTACTGCCGATGACCCGTGGCAGATGCCTTTTGTTAACTACAGCAATGTGGTTAACGCCTTTAGAAGTGCTCTTGGTACTTTTGTTGATAAACATCCCAACATGCAACTAACAAGTTATGGCGAGATTCTCGAGGAGAGTGGCATTTCCTGGGGATTTGAGCCTATGGAAGACGTAGATGTTTCTAACTTCAGCGGTAGAACCGTTATGGCTTTGCTCGTCGGTGCTGTGCGCGCGGAACGTTTCTGCGATGGAGCACTTTTACATTTTTTTGAAAATAGCTGTATCACACGTTGGTTGCAAAGGCTTGAAGAGAGAGACGGCGTCAGTAGCGATCATTAATTATTGCTCAGCCCCTACACGCTTCACAAATGGTTAGAAGAATGAGGTAGGTACCCATGAGCTTGGGTTTCGGAGGAGTTGCGCGTCTTGTTCTAAGTGACGAGAAGAGCGCTCTTTATCTATACAAATGTGAAAACTTGAATAAGCCGGACAATAATCCACTCGAAGATGGTGAGATCTATATAGAGCTAGAACCAATTTTTTCTGCATACGTTCCCAAACGCACCAAACGCTACCCCGAAGGCATACCAATTCATTTTCCGGAGAACATCGATCTCGATGAGCTGTTCGCTAAAGGATCTCTAGCAGTTAAAAACTGCTCGAATGTGTCATTTACCGATGCACGCGGGATTGACAGACAAGCAATAACACTCATATGGGAAATAGCTCTTGAGATTCAACTGTCAGGCAGTTTTCCGCCCAAAATAGGTTATTTCAAATAGGTTTATACAACGCGAAATCATATAACCTGTCCCTTCAAGCATTAAAGTCTGCCGAATGAATACAGCATTTTGAGGTATGGCATCTTCAGGTATGTAAACTGTATCTCCACTCTCTATATATAGAACGTGTGTTCTATTCATGATACAATTGATTTATCGCTTCGGCTCGTGGTATAAAAAAGATGGGTTTCCACATAAGGAGATCCGTCAAGAGCCGGGGGATCCCCCCGGCTTAATTGTTTTTTGGAGGCCCATACATGAACGAGCTCTCCGTTTTCGTTGATGAATCTGGCAACTTTGGATGGGATTCTGACTACTACATTCTCACACTTGTATTCCATGATCAGTCGAATAGGCTTTCTGAGGCTATCTCTTATTATGAACACGCTTTGCTGGATCGAGAGCTTCCTAATATTCCATTTCATTACGTTCCTCTAACCCATGGCAATGGGCCATACGCTCAAATCGATATCAAAGACCGTTCAAGGCTGTTACAGAACTTCGCAACACTCACCTGGCATATTCCATTCAGGTACACAACCTTTATATATCGGAAAAAAGAATTCGAAGATAAAAGACGTCTTGAACAGAAAATGCGACGCGATCTCTTACTGTTTCTTTTTGACCATCTTGAGGCGCTTATACACTACGATTCGATCAAACTGTACTACGACGATGGGCAACGACTAATCACTCGTGTCTTACATGCTGCCTTTGAATATGCTCTCGACAAACAGGTCGTTGTTTATCGTAATGCACATCCAGAGGATTATCGTTTGTTCCAACTTGCAGACTTCGTCTGCGGCATAGAACATAGTGCATGCAAATACGAAAGAAATAAAGAAAGCAACACGGACAGGATATTTCTTGGAACCGCACGTGACTTCAAAAAGAATTACCTAAGAAAGCTCAGACGTAAGTTGCTGTGCTAAGACAACCCAATAACCAAGACGCAAATCACCAAACAAAAAGGGGTAAATTACTGGTCAAAGAGGGTGAAAACCACCCAGCCAATATATCGGAGGCGCGCTATGTCCATTGTTGCTGCATATGCTGTTCCTCATCCCCCACTCATTGTGTCCGCTATCGGCGGCGGACGCGAGCAAGAAATATCACATACCATAGCTGCCTACCAAGAGGTTGCGCGTCGCATTGCAAAAGCCACGCCTGACACGCTTGTTATCTCAAGTCCCCACACAGAGATGTATCTGGACTACCTCCACATTGCTGGCGGCACCCGTGCGCAGGGAACATTTGCACAGTTCGGTGCCTCTCACGAAGGCAGCTCCGTAACATACGACTGCGAGTTCGTGCACGATCTTTGTCAGCTTGCTCAAACCGAACAACTCCCCGCTGGTACAGCAGGCGAGCGCGATCCCTCCCTCGATTGGGGTGTACTCGTACCCTTACATTTCATCCAAGCAGCCTGGGAAGAAGTTCATCCCGGCACTGTTACCCACCTCCATGGGTTGCCACAGCTTCCCTGCAAAGTTGTTCGCATGGGTCTATCTGGTCTTTCTCCAGAAGATCACTACCGCATGGGTATACTTGTGCAACAAGTTGCCCAGAAGCTCGGACGGCGCGTTGTCTATGTTGCCTCGGGCGATCTTTCCCACAAACTTGCAGCGGACGGCCCTTATGGCTTTGCACCCGAAGGTCCTCTGTTCGACGATCTTGCATGCGATGTATTCCGCACAGGAGACTTTCTCAAGCTTCTTACCGCAGACCCCAGCATGTGTGAGCGTGCGGCAGAATGTGGACTGCGCTCTTTTCAGATAATGGCCGGCGCTTTGGATCGCACACCCATTGTCGCTGAATTGCTCTCGCATGAAGGGCCTTTCGGAGTGGGCTACGGCGTCGCTGCTTTTACACCCACAGGTCCTACCGGCAGCGATGCATCACGCGCTTTTGAAGATCAGTACCTTACATGGCATACAAAAGAGATGCAGCATCTTCGTCATAGCGAAAGTCCCCTCGTGCAGCTCGCCCGCTTTACACTCGAACGATATGTACGAGAAGGAAAACACACAAATCCTCAGCGCGATCTGCCCGAAGATCTTCTCAACAGCCTTCCGGATGAGCTCTTTCATACGCGTGCCGGAGCATTTGTCTCGCTGAAAAAGCATGGTCAGCTCCGAGGTTGTATTGGAACCATTTTGCCCACGCGCGGCAACCTCGCAGAAGAAATTTGCGCCAACGCGGTATCTGCTGGCACCCACGACCCGCGTTTCTCAGCGGTAGAAACATCCGAGCTTGATGAGCTTGTCTACGATGTGGATGTGCTTTCCACCCCCGAACGCATATCTTCGCCCGATGAGCTAGATCCTGCTCGCTATGGCGTTATCGTGAGCACACTGGACGGCCGACGCGGACTGCTCCTCCCCGATCTCGACGGCGTAAACACGGTGGATGAGCAATTGTCCATTGCCGCGCGAAAAGGCGGCATCGATCTTGCAGATAGCAACATTCAGCTTGAACGTTTTACCGTTACGAGGTATGTATGAGCATGACAAAGCCAACCGCCTCCAACAAGAAGGCAGTCTGCCCGGTTTGCCCCCATCACTGCAAACTAGCGCTTGGTGAGACAGGCCGCTGTCATGCACGAGAGAACCGCGGCGGCAAAGTTGTGGCCACGAATTACGGACGAATAACGTCGCTTGCACTCGATCCTATCGAGAAGAAGCCACTGGCTCGTTTTATGCCAGGGTCGCTAGTGCTTTCTGTAGGTTCATATGGTTG
Source organism: Olsenella sp. Marseille-QA0557 (assembly GCF_965119725.1). Classification (NCBI taxonomy): domain Bacteria; kingdom Bacillati; phylum Actinomycetota; class Coriobacteriia; order Coriobacteriales; family Atopobiaceae; genus Olsenella; species Olsenella sp. Marseille-QA0557. The sequence continues at coordinate 231,425 of NZ_CBCPMI010000001.1, forward strand.
CAATTTATCGTGTCCGTTTTGCCAGAACTTTGAAATTTCCCAGGCTCGTAGCCAAGAAGTTGCATGGCGTGATATCTCGCCAGACGACCTTGTTGCTCTGGCCTGTCAGCTCCGTGATAAGAACCCGCAGGTCGCAGGCATTGCCTATACCTATAACGAGCCGCTTGTAAGCTGGGAATATGTACGCGATTGTGCTACGCTCGCACACAACAAAGGCCTTGTAAACGTGCTTGTTTCAAATGGTTTGGCAGAGCCAGCAATTATAAATGAGCTCTCTTCTTTTATTGATGCAGCAAATATAGACCTCAAGGGGTTTCACCCTGAGTTTTATCGCATGTGTGGCGGTGGGTCTGAGGCACTTGCCTGCGTCAAGAATACTATCCAGCAACTCTCCGCAGAAACACAATGCCACCTTGAGGTGACAACGCTCGTCATACCCGAAGAGAACGATTCAGACGGAGAAATAAAACGCATAGCCCAGTGGCTCTCTCAGCTCGATTGCGGCAATGGGAATCGCGGTGCAACAGAGCTTGTTTACCACGTCACTCGATTTTTCCCACAGTGGCACATGACGGATCGGCCACCCACACCGGTTGCCAGGGTCTATCATCTAGCAGATGTTGCACGACAATATCTTGAACATGTGTATACGGGTAACTGCTAGGAACGCATCTTTCTAGGAACGCATCTTTCAGTTTGCTTACTCTGAAGCAAAACTATCTATCCACGTTCACCAATTCCGAGGCGCTTCCGCATAAACGAGCAGAGCGCTTTCTCAATGCGAAACCATCCAACAACGCCAAGCAAAACAAAGTAGGGTGCGAATAAGAAGAGATAGCGCGCACGCGCCTCAAAAATCATAAGGAACAGCGCGAGCATAAGAAGTGCCAAACGCATGATCTTTTCCGTCGAAGATACTCCATTAAGAGGCACACACGCACAGCCAATAAGCACCACAAGCCAAAGCATTTGACAAAGTAACTCGTATGACAAACCCGAGTTAATTGAAGCTCCCTTTTCACCAATGCCATACCACGCTTTTATTGCGCTATTATTGCCCAGCTGGTGACGATAAAACCTGCCCTCATGCTCCCAAGCAAAGGTACCATCGGAAAAGTTGGTAAGAGTTTTCCGCGTTGCCAACTTGGCAGTACCAACAGGACCCATTTCCTCTATTCGGCGCAACCATTCCTTGATGTTTGCTGCTGTTCGCTCTTTTGGATCAGTAAATGAGTTGGTGTAGTTCACGTCATCACCGTTGAACCCACCCATAGATTCAGGATTTGCTCCCATCATGAGAAAGTGAGCAACACTTTTAGCCTTAGTTGTATCAGCTCCTATTTGTTGTTCGCGATATGTTGTTATGCTTGAACAGGCCACCCAACCAATAACAAAAGCCATACATCCACAAAGAAGTACCTGGAAAAGCCGACTATGCAGCACAGCTTGCGCCTTGTTATGTAACTTTTCTTTTTGAAGCCAAGCATGCGCTGAAGCTACAAATCGCGGCAATGCAAGGATACAGCAAGCAAGCAACGTAAAGATAGCCGTTGGTTTTATTGCATATCCAAGTGCAGACAACAATCCAACAAGCACTGCAGCGAGTCTTTTATCTCGAATGCAAGTAATGGAGAACAAAACGAGCGCTGGACAAAGCATCCCATAGGTGTCTGTATACGGTACAAAAATCCAAGCATTGAGACCCAAATAAAGGGATGCCAATACATCAAAAGCCAAAGCGATACGCTCGCCAAACACATGACGAGCGGCAAATGTACATGCGACGATCGAGATAGTTACACACAAACACCCGCCAAGGACAAGCGCCATATAAGTGGTAATTCCCAGAGCAGATCCCACAGCAGCCACTACGGAAAAAATAACGTTGATCATCGTGTTATTAGGGTTATTCGATAAATAATCCTGCAAATATGAAAGAGAATCAGGATTTAGACGATCATGCACTATTGCAACAGAGGCAACATCCCAGCTGGTTTCAAACAAACCACCCTTTACAAGAAACATTTGCACACAGAGCAGTAAAACGCCGCCGCCAAGCACAAGCGGAACAAAGAATTTGCCAGTTATTGCAGGGTACTTTCGTGTAATCATCAAGGTAACAAGTGGCAAAGCAAGACCCAGGATAAGTACACCAGGTAACAAAAGTGGCTGGGCATCCACCAGATATGTTTTGACATACCCGTAGTGCACAAAGGGCGCAACAACAACCACTAAAAACAAAATGAAGCGAAGTGCCCAAATGGGGAGCCGCTCAAATAAAAAATCAAACACCACACGGCCGCGACACTTTGCCATCATTAAGCCTTCCTTTTTCCAACGCTCGTTTTAATTGAAGCATGTTTTGGTGAAGTTCATTTTCACATGAGTTTATCACCCTCCTTCTCACCCATATTCATCCACTGACGGCAAAGTGGACTAGAAAGGGCACGCATTCATCTAGAATCATTTTCCGTAAGACTCTGAACGTACGTCTTTCCGTTGGCAATTCAGTGGCTCAGCTCGCTCGGGCCACTAACGCAATACAGTTAAGGAGCAACTCATGGCAGCGCAAGACAACGAGATCACTAGTCGTCGTATCACTGTCTTTCCGCAAGAACCCGACCGCACTGGAAAACACGCAGAAGTGGTTGATGCCTCACCTCTTATCTATCTCGTGCTTGGCGGCATTAGTTTGCTCCTGGCATCTGCCATTGGCTTTTTCCCGATGCACAACGCAGCAGCAGGCATTTTGTTTTTAGGAATATTTCTTATAGCGTTCGTTTCTCTCGTCTTGCTCGGAAGATACTGGGCCCTCAGACTCTTTTCAAAATCGCAGCGCGTGCCCGATCCGGCACAGCATGCCAAACCGCTTGCTTCAGATGCTTCAGAAGATGAGAAGATCGCGGCTCACATTGCAGCCATGGGCTCCTTTCTCGCCAACCCTCAGGACGCATGCCGTTGCGACCATGTTGGTGCATTAGAGGATGCATGGGCCTCAACCATAGAGGCCAACCGCCAAAACGAGGTTGATGCCACCTGGAAATGGCTTCTTGAATGCCCCGACTATGAGGAGATAAACGCAACTTCTGACGATGATCTCATGTTGGTAGGCCATATTCTTCGCGCCAACCCAACCTCAAAGAACTGGCTCATCTTTGCACATGATTACGATGGTACCTGGCTTGAAGGCATGCTCTATGCACGTCATTGGGCAGAGTGGGGCTTCAATTTACTCTTTATCGAGCAGCGAGCCTGCGGAGCAAGCGAAGGCCACCTCATGGGTGCTGGCTGGAAAGAGCGCCGCGACATCGTCGCCTGGGCCCATGCACTTATCGAAACTGAAGGCAGCGATATTCGCATTGTTTTGGCCGGACATGCCATGGGCGCAGCTGCCATTGCCGGCGCTGTAGGTGAAGCCGATTTGCCCGAGCAGGTTTTTGTCGGCGTATGCGATAGTGCCTATACCGACATTTGGAACGTACTGATTCCGCTTCTTCGGGTCGACGGGGCTTTAGTACATCCCACCCTTGATGTCACGAGTCTTGTTTTGCGTAATATGAAAGAGGGCACCAACCTGCTTTCCGTTCGCCCTCTTAATGGCGTTAAGCGCTCCCGCGTTCCTTTGCTCTTCTTACATGGCGAACGCGACGTGGCTATCCCACCGTATATGGCGCTTGACTTCAACTTTGAAGCTGCAGGTGCTGCCTCAGGAGAAAATCATCAGCTGGTAACGTTTCCTCATGCAGGACATCTGCTGTGCTCACTCTCCGATCCGGAGCTGTACTTCTCAACCATTCATGATTTTGTCATGCCCTACGTGGATGGCCTCCGTATTGCTGAGTACATCGAGCCGGTGCTTGAGCGCGAACCCATTCTTGGTGGACGCATTCCCGATGCTGATAATCCCATCCTCAAATAGCGTCAGAGCATCTGTAAATCCTGCTCACTATAAACAGAGACTCCCGAAGACCTATAAAATGCTGTGTATACAGAGCGCACTATAGAGACGAGGAGTCGTATGTATCGGTTTGTTGCCAGTGATATGGATGAGACATTCCTCAATCACAACCACAGCATTCCCGAGGCAAATATACAGGCGGTGTATCGCCTTAAAGAGCTGGGAGTATCGTTTGTCCCCTGCTCTGGTCGCCCATACGACTCAGTCGTAGGAAGTCTCGAACCCATTCGCGATTGTTTGGATTACGTTATTTCTTATAACGGTGCCTGTATCAATCGCATTGGCGAGAATGACCCCATACAAGCGCATGGCATGCCTTTTAACACCATTCAAACACTTTTCAAACACGGTGTGGAAATTGGCATTGGTATGCACGTGTACCAAATGGATGGTCGTGTGTGGTGTTGGCAACTCGACGATTCTGAGCTTCATCGCATCGATGGCCTCATGAACATTGCCTTACTTTCTTCTCCAAGTATCGATTTTCTTGAAGATGTTCCTATGGCCAAGATTCTCTACTACAGCCCCAGCGACGAGCGCCTTCACGCCGAGGCTGCCGCTATGGCAAACATGCTCCCCGTCAATGTTGCCACCACGTTCTCTTCCGGCCGTTATCTTGAGTTTGTACGTTCAGACATTGATAAGGGCACCGGCATTGCCGATTTAGCGCACATGCTGCACATCTCACTTGATGATGTAATTGCTTGCGGGGATGCACCAAACGATGATGCCATGATTCAGACGGCTGGCGTAGGTGTTGTAGTGAGCAATGCCGATCCACAAACAGCTGCCCTTGCTTCGTATCGAGCACAAGCAAGCTGTGATGATGGTGTGCTTGCCGAGGTGCTCAAGCGTTTTATTGAGCCGCAGCATCACTCGAACCAGGCTTAACCTGGTCATAGGCGTGCACCCACCAAATAAGCCGCTCGCCCTCCCCTAAAGCTGGCACGGGTTCTCTGCGCTCAAGATAAAGGTCTGTTTCGTGGCGGCCAAGGCGCACGCGATACCGTGCAGTTTGACACCCGTGTACGAGAGTTCCAAATGAGCCTGCCTCAAGTACCTCATCAATAGGAAAGCTGCGCCCATCACGCCACACAACACAGACAGGATCTATCGATCCATCGCGGCCAAAACGAGCCACAACGTCAACATACTCACGGTGGACACGCCGCCGCTCCCCTTGTGATGTCGTTACATAATCCATAGCGGTATTATCGTACGTGTGTTCTTATTTTCCTAATGGGATTGCTATGGAGTATTTCTTTTTTGTCCGACCCTCAGTATATCCTCAATACAGAACATTTGTTCTCATGAGGAAGGATTGATCATGGCTGAGCACACCTATCTCTGTATCGATCTCAAAAGTTTTTATGCAAGCGTTGAGTGCGCAGATCGCCAGCTTGATCCTTTCACTACCGACCTTGTTGTGGCAGATCCAGAACGGAGTATAAATACTATCTGTCTCGCCATTACCCCAAGCATGAAAGCAAAAGGTGTCCATAACCGCTGTCGCATACGAGATATTCCTAAAGACATGGCCTACATCACCGCCGTACCACGCATGCATCGCTACATGGAGGTTTCTGCAGAGATTTATCGCACATACCTTTCCTTTGTATGTTCTGAGGACATCTGGCCGTATTCGATTGATGAATGCTTTATAGACGCAACACCATATTTACGCCTCTACCATGTTGATATACATACCTTCGCTCGCCAGGTTATTGCCGCTGTACGCACTAAAACAGGTATTGCTGCTACAGCGGGCATTGGTCCAAATATGTTTTTGGCCAAGGTTGCCCTCGATATTTGCGCCAAACATGCAGACGACGGCATAGGCATCCTTGATGAAGAGAGTTTTCGGCGCGAAATATGGTTCCATCACCCCATTACCGATATTTGGAGTATTGGTTCAGGCACAGCACGTCGGCTTGCCCAGCGCCATATCTATGACCTGGCAGGAATATGCGCAGAACGTCCTGAAATCATTCGATCCATGTTTGGCAAAAATGGAGAATACCTGCTCGATCACGCCTGGGGTCTTGAACCTGTCACCATCGCCGATTGTCGAAACTACACACCTCAAGCCCACTCTCTTTCCAATGGACAAGTTTTTATGCGCGATTACACGTTCGAAGAAGCCCGGACGGTTGTACGCGAAATGGTTTTTGGTAGCTGCATGAATCTTGCCGAACAGCTGCTTGCCTGTGACACAGTGGGCCTCTGGATAGGCTATTCACGCAGCCTTTTGCGATCAGGGGATGTGCAAAATACTGCGCCCTCTATGCACGCGGGCGGACAGCATTACCTAGGCTGCATTACCGCGTCCGAACGACGCATTTCTCAAGCGCTTATGGAAATCTTTGATACGCAGGTTTCTCCAACAGCGCCCATCAGACGCATCAACATTGCACTCATGGGTGTTGTACCCGCCCACCAAGCCATGCCAACCCTGTTTGACGATGTGGAACAAGACGAACGAGAAGCGCGTCTTGCGCAAGCGGCCGTTCGTGTGCGTCAGCGTTTTGGCCCCAATGCACTTTTGCGTGGCACAAGTCTTAAGCCCGGTGCCAACGCCTATGAGCGCAACTTGCAGATTGGAGGCCATCGTGCATAATGCCAACGCTTTTATCAACCTGCCATCACTCGATACATGGGAAAACTTACAGCCCTTAGAACGCGAACGTCGCGAAGGCATTCTGAGAAATATAAGCATTCGCATGTCTGAGTATGGTCCACACCGTGCCATAGCATCGCCAAAACGAGGACGTCTCTTCATGCCGTTTGCCGCCCTTACTGGTTATGAAAGCATGATCGAGCACGTGGAGCATGACGTAAATCAAACAGCAGATAATCACAGCGAACCCTAGTTATGCATGTTTAGAGCTTATGGGTATCCTCAGAGATGCATTCTAAATCCCCACCTGTTAGTATGATTTAGATGATTGAAAGACGGATATAGGGTATGAATAACCTTGCCCTACAAGCCGAACGAGATAAGGAGTCGCTATGGCACAACCCCTGCTCAGCGTGAATCAACTCACTGCGGGGACTGAAGACACCACTATTCTGCACGGCATAGATCTCGCCGTTGCAGCAGGTGAGACCCATGTTTTAATGGGCCCGAATGGTGCAGGTAAATCCACCCTTGGTCACGTTATTATGGGCGACCCACAATATAAAGTCACCTCTGGCACCATCTCTTTTGATGGAGAAGATATTACAGAAGCCACTCCCGATAAGCGCTCGGTAGCTGGCATCTTCCTCTCCTATCAGGCTCCCGTCGAGATTCCTGGTGTGCCTCTGATGAGTTTTTTGCGCACTATCTGTGATAAGCGCCCCGAACTCAAAATGAAAACAAAGCAGTTCCGCGCTCGTGTGCGTGAACTTGCTGATCAGCTGGATATGGATGCCTCTTATCTCGATCGTGAGCTTAACGTGGGCTTCTCCGGCGGCGAGAAGAAAAAAGTAGAAATGCTTCAGCTTTTGCTGCTGCAGCCAAAGCTCGCCATTCTTGATGAGACAGACTCAGGCCTGGACGTTGACGCACTTTCAATTGTCTCTCGAGGCATTCAAGCTTATCGCGAGCAGTGCAATGGCTCGCTGTTGGTAATTACGCACAACACTCGTATTCTCGAGCGCCTCGATGTGAATCGTGTTCACGTTATGGTCAAGGGACACCTCGTTGCTGAAGGTGGCCCTGAGCTTATTGGCGATATCGATACCAATGGCTTTGAGCGCTTTGAATCCAGCATCCCCACAGATACGGCCAATGCAGGGAGTGTGGCGTAAATGGCCGAACAGGTAAAAGACATTGATAGGAGTCTTTACGACTTCACAAAGCCTGAGGATGGCTACGAGCGTTATGCCGATGGACTTACGCCCGAAATTGTTGAATCAATTTCGCGTAAGAAGGATGAGCCCGATTGGATGCTCGATCTTCGCATGCGTTCATTGGAGATTTACCAGTCCATGGAGATGGCTCCGAACTGGGGTCCTTCCATTGATGGGCTGGACATGGACCACATCTCTACGTATGTAGCCCCCAAAACTAAACAAGCTTCCAACTGGGAAGATGTTCCAGAAGAGATTAAAGATACGTTTGAGCGTCTGGGTATCCCCAAAGCTGAACGTGCTTATCTTGCTGGCGTGGGAGCTCAGTACGACTCCGAGCTCGTATATCACAACATGCAAGATACAGCCGCACAGATGGGTGTTGTCTACTCAGGCATTGAAGAAGCGTTACATGGCGAGTACGCCGATCTTATCCGCGAGCACTTCATGCGCCTCGTTCCTCCTACCGATCATAAGTTTGCTGCACTGCATGGCGCCGTGTGGTCGGGCGGATCATTTGTATATGTTCCGGCTGGTGTGGACGTAGAGTTTCCCCTTCAGAGCTACTTCCGTTTGAATGCCGCCGGTGCTGGTCAGTTTGAGCACACGCTCATTATTGTGGAGCCCGGAGCTAACCTGCACTTTATCGAGGGTTGCTCCGCTCCTAAGTACAACGTGGCCAACCTTCATGCTGGCTGTGTAGAGCTTTTTGTCGGCAAGGGTGCACGTCTGCGCTATTCCACCATTGAGAACTGGTCAAAGAATATGTACAACCTCAACACCAAACGAGCTCGTGTTGAGGAAGATGGTGTTATGGAATGGGTATCGGGCAGCTTTGGCAGCCATGTGTCATACCTTTATCCAACCACCTATCTTTCGGGTGCCCGTTCCACCTGCGAATTTACTGGTATTACCTTTGCGGGCGCAACGCAAAATCTCGATACAGGATGCAAAGTCATTCTCGCAGCACCAGACACCACCTGCTCGGTTTCGACAAAGTCTCTTTCTAAGGACGGCGGCATCTCCACGTTCCGCAGCTCAATCGTTGTAACCGCCAAGGCAGAACATGCAAAGGCATCGGTAAGCTGTCAGTCACTCATGCTCGACGATATTTCGCGATCTGACACTATTCCTGCTATGGATGTACGCTGCCCCAGCGCTTCGGTGGGCCACGAGGCAACCATCGGACGCATCTCCGACGATACGATCATGTATCTCATGAGCCGCGGTGCTACAGAAGCAGAGGCCCGCACGATGGTCGTAAACGGCTTTGCCAACCCCATATCCAAGGAACTGCCACTTGAGTATGCCGTGGAGATGAACAATCTCATCAAGCTCGAAATGGAAGGAGCGATCGGCTAATGAGCGAAACGATGCTCCGCCACGTAAATGTGCCTCCCGCACAGACGTGGAACTATCTCAAAATTAACGACATTACTCTTACAGCTCCCGAGCCACCTGCTAAAGGCACGGCAGCAGCTTCTCAGCTTGCCGATATAGAAATGGGTTCAGGCACCGAAGCCACCGCTTGGGCCGATGCTGCCACTCCTGAGCGTCGTCTCGTTTATGTTGAGCCCGACACCTCAGAAACGGTACGCATCTTTGTTGACGATGAGCATCCATTGCTCGCTACCGACATTGTGGTAGGAGCAGGTGGATCTGTTCGCATAGCTGTTACCGAGGCGCTTACCGCTTCCAACGCAAGCTCCCAGCTCGCCTCCTCATGTCTGCGCATTCATGCCGAGCATGATGCCCGCGTCGAGCTTATTACTGTTGTTGCTGGTACGGCTCAGCCTCAGTTTCTCGATAACGTAGGTATTCGCTTGGATGAGCGCGCCTACCTTGAGTCTCGTCAATACGCTCTTACCGCATCAACCACCGCTCTTGGCTTGGCCGTCGATCTCGCTGGCAACCATGCGCGCGCTGATATGCGCCTCAGATATCTGGTACGTTCAGAAGAAATGCTGGATGTGAATTATCTGGCTCGTATGCACGGATCCGACTCCCGTTGCGACATTTCCATCTCTGGCGTACTTGAAAACGGTGCGAAAAAAACGGTGCGTGACACCATTGACTTAGCACACGGTGGCAAGCGTGCACGCGGTCGTGAGGACGAGACGGTTCTACTTGCAGGCGATCACGTGGTCAATAAGAGCCTGCCCGTCATTCTCTGCGATGAAGACGATGTGGCTGGCGATCACGGTGCCACTATTGGTTCTCTCTCACAGGAGCAGCTCTCCTATCTCGCCGATCGCGGTCTTGTGCCAGCAGAAGCAACTGCACTCTTCTCACGCGCTGTTGCTGACGATGCACATGCACACGCCGATAGCGCGACACGCAAGATCATTCGTGCAGCTGCACAACTGATTTGGAATGCCGATGTCGCTCAAGAGCTGCAGTGTGCAGAAGAAGATATGGATTAAGAAGGGCAACTACGGTGAGTACTACAAGCGACATTGCCACTAACCCTTATCGAGCAGATTTTCCTCTGCTCGCAAACAATCCTACCCTTGCGTTTCTCGACAGCGCTGCCACAGCGCAGCGTCCAACATGCGTGTTAGACAAGCAGCGAGCGTTTTATGAGACGATGAACGCCAATCCTTTGCGCGGTCTTTATCGCCTCTCTGTTAATGCAACCGAAGCCATAGAGAAGGTACGCGCGCAAATTATGCAGCTTACCCACGCCGGCGATGAGTATTGTGTTGTGTTTTGTCGCAATACCAGCGAGGCGCTCAATCTGGTTGCAAAGTCTTACGCTCCTTTGGTGCTTGGTCCTGGCGATGAAGTGGCAATAACTATCATGGAGCATCACTCCAACCTCATCCCTTGGCAGCAAGTATGTCGTGAGACTGGCGCAAAGCTGGTATATCTCTATCCCGATCATGCAGGCATGATCTCCGAGGATGAAATAGCACGTAAAATCACTTCTCGAACAAAGATTGTTTCCTGCGCTCATGTTTCCAATGTTATGGGTTGTGAGCTGCCGGTGCGCAAACTTGCCGATGCAGCACACGCTGTTGGTGCTGTTATGGTTGTGGATGCTGCTCAATCTCTCCCCCATATGCCGCTTGATATCAATACGCTTGGAGCAGACTTTTTGGCATTTTCCGCTCATAAGGCATTGGGCCCCATGGGTGTTGGCGTTCTGTTAGGACGTCGAGAATTGCTCGATCAAATGCCGCCTATGCTCACTGGTGGAGAGATGATCGATTCTGTAACTGAGCAAGATGCTACCTGGGCTCCTTTGCCAGAAAAGTTTGAAGCTGGCACGCAGGACGCAGCAGGCATTTACGGGGCCGGAGTAGGTCTTGATTACCTCACCCAAACGGTTGGGTATGACACAGTTCAGCAACGCGAAGCAGCACTTGTAGCCTATGCAATGCAGGAGCTTTCCCAGTTTTCTGACATTGATATTATCGGCAGCCCAGATGCCTCCAAGCATCATGGCGTGGTGAGCTTTAACTTGAAAGGTGTACATCCACACGATGTTGCAAGCATTCTCGACATGTCTGATGTAGCCATTCGAGCAGGACATCACTGCGCTCAGCCATTGCTTACCTGGCTTGGTGTAGAGAACTTGGCGTGCTGCCGAGCAAGCTTTGCATTTTATAACGATAAAAACGATGTTGATCGGTTCATTGAGGCACTCGATCAAGTCCGGAGGATCTTTAATGGCTGAAGGCAATATCTACTCACAAGCGCTCATGGATCATGTAGCGCATCCTGACTACAACTATGAACTTGATGATGCCACCTGTTCTCATGAGGGTATCAACCCCTCATGTGGTGATGACTTAACACTTCATATTCGTTTGGATGATCAAGGTCGAATTGAGGAGGCTTCCTGGACTGGAACAGGTTGCGCTATCTCCAAGGCTTCGGCCGATATGATGAGCGACCTTGTCGAAGGACGCACTATCGAAGATGCGCGCGATGCGTGTGCACTTTTTGGTCGCATGATTCGCGGCGAAGAGACCGATGCGGCCGCCCTTGAAGAACTCGGTGAAGCAAGCTGCCTAGAATCTATTTCTCATATGCCTGCACGAGTTAAATGTGCTGAGCTTGCATGGCGCACGCTCGACGAAATGCTCACCAACAGAGAAGGGATGGCACCCGAAGGGGGCGAGTAATGTGTCCAGTGGAATGTTTACAACAAAAGGACGCTATGCCCTTCGTGTTATGGCTGATCTCGCTGTCCATGATGGCTGGGTCTCCCTTGGTGAAGTTTCCAAACGTCAAGGGATTTCCCGCAAGTATCTGGAGCAAGTAGCCTCTTCTCTACTCAAAGCCGGCTACATAGAAGGCAGACGTGGAAAAGGAGGCGGCTATCGCCTCACGCGATCCCCTGAAGAATATACCTTGGGAGAGATTCTGAGAGCTGCAGAAGAAGGTACACTTGCACCGGTAAGCTGTTTGGATTGCAGCACCGGCGAACTTTGTCCACGCGCTGACGAATGTGCCACCATGCCCGTATGGCGCGATCTCGGTGCCCTCACGAGCTCATATCTTGATGGGAAACATCTCTCAGATATTTTGGAGCAAGACCATCAGATCGATATGTCTCACTAACCAAACACGCTCACATATCTCTTGTACTGGGATGACCGCTATGGTCATCCCATTTTTTATCGATACGAGTGCCACTGAGAAGTGTGCTCTAGCACCTACAACAAACCTTACAGCCCTAATAAAAAACGGTGCACCCGAAGATGCACCGTTTGCTTCCAACAATCTGTTGATGAGCAAAGACTTACGATGGCGAGCCTGCCAAAGCGAAGTCATATACAGAACCAAAGGTAATGCCCTGCGAAGGACTCATAGCCTCAATGGTCTGGCCGCCACCAATGCAAATGCCTACATGACCACTGCGCCATACGATATCGCCAGCCACTGCCTGTGAAGCAGGTTTATTGCAGTAAGCAGCCTGTGCACCAGAGCTGTGCGGAATCGAAATACCAGCGCATGCATAGCAGTACATGGTAAGACCAGAGCAGTCAAACGTACGGCTACCGGGGTTATAGGCACCGTAAACATAGTTGCCGCCAACCATGCTATAGGCCGCAGACACAATGGTGTTGCGCTGTGAAGACGAGAGGCCACCGCTCGAAACGGAGCCGCCGCCACCGCCTCCGCCGCTTACGGAGCCGCCACCGCCACCAGTGGAGCCGCCACCGGTAGAACCACCGCCGCTGTTGTCGGGCACGTAGTAGTTACCACCGTTCTGCTCAGCCTCCTGCTGAGCTTGCTGAGCCTGGCGCTGTGCCTCTGCCTCAGCAGCTGCCTGCTCTGCAGCCAATGCTTCCTGCACCTGGCTGTCGAGACTATTGACATAGCTCTCAGCCTCAGAAGCCTCAGCCTCAAGCGTTGCCTGCTGTTGCTCCTGCTGCTCCACGAGAGCCTCTTGCTCAGTCTTCTGCTGCTCGAGCTGAGACTGCTTGTCAGCAAGCTCTTGTTTCACTTGCTTTACCTCATTAATGGCAGCCTCATCGCTCTCAGTAACCTTCTGAGCGTAGTAAATGTTATTGGTGAGCTCATCAAAGCTTGAAGACTGCAACACAATCTCAAGCAGAGAAACGCCACCGCTCTTGTAATTGGCGGCTACGCGCTCAGCAAGGACATCCTGAGCCTCCTGAAGCTCAGCTTCCTTGTCTTTAATTTCCTGCTCGGTCTGCTCAATCTGCTTCTTTGTTTCCTCAAGCTGATACTTCGTATCATTCAAAGCTTCTGAAGCTTCAGCTGCCTGAGATTCAAGCTCAGAGAGACGTGCGCGGGCATCGTCAAGTTGAGCTTGCAATTCTGAAGAAGAGGGTTCCGCATAAGCGGGAACAGGAATGGACAAACCAACCGTTGTAATAGAAAGCGACGCGGCGAGCGCCGCGGCGAGCGCCTTATGCACCGTCTTTCGAGTCATAGGGCCCCTTTCAATAATTGGGTACGGTTAAGCAGCGGGCCTGCTGCCGAAAAGACAATTACCTATAATAGCCATTCGGACGATTCGGTTCGACCCTTTCGGCCTTAAAGTCTTCTTCAGCGGTGTGTCATTGTACGTAAACTAAACAAATCTCCTGCTTAACGCCGTACTCAACAATGTGAAAAATGTCCGATTTTCTGAGCACACGCATTACTTCAACCATTCATCACAAATGAAAATGCCAAAACAAAAAGCCTCCCGCCACTGAGTGACGGGAGGCTTCGCGCTTCATGTATTACTGAAACTTAGTTCCAGCCCTTACCATCGGAGCCAAACTCAATCATGAGCTCCTTGGTGCGCTCAACAATAGCCTCGCGACCAGGCTTGAGGAGCTTACGAGGATCGTAGCCCTTGCCCTTCTGGTCGGCACCAGACTCAATGTATTCACGCGTTGCCTGAGCGAAGACAACCTGGAGGTCGGTGTTGACGTTAATCTTGGAGATACCAAGCTCAATGGCCTTCTTGATCTGGTCTACCGGAATGCCGGTGCCACCATGAAGTACGAGTGGCAGATCGCCGGTGAGAGCCTTGATCTCGCCCAAACGGTCGAAGGAAAGACCGGCCCAGTTATCGGGATACAGGCCGTGAATATTACCAATACCGCAAGCAAGGAAGTCTACGCCCAGATCGGCAATGGCCTTGCACTGCTCAGGATCTGCAAGCTCGCCAGTGGAGGCAACGCCATCCTCTACACCACCGATGCCACCAACCTCAGCCTCAATGGAAAGGCCCTTGTTGTGTGCGATCTTTACGAGCTCGGCCGTACGATCAAGGTTTGTCTGGAAATCCTTCTCGTGTGAGCCGTCATACATAATGGAAGTGAAGCCAGCCTCGATGCACTTGAAGCACTCCTCATAGGAGCCGTGGTCAAGGTGAAGGGCAACAGGAACTGTGATGTTCTTATCCTCTACGAGCTGGTGAACAATCTGAGAAACGATCTTGAAGCTTGTTTGCCACTTCGCAGCGCCACCAGTGCACTGAATAATGAGCGGAGACTGGAGCTCTTCAGCAGCATCCAGAATGGAGCTCGCCCATTCAAGGTTATTGGTATTGAAGGCGCCAATAGCGTAATGGCCTTTTTCTGCGCTTTGCAGCATGGCAGTTGCGTTAACCAACATGTGAGAACCTCCGTATCGTTGGCACATGCATACCTACTGAGGCAATAATAGCCTTTTATGACCCCTCATACCCTCATGAGAAGCCAATGGATTTCGTCTTAACCATGACAATCGGCAAGCGAGATACAAATGCCTCGCATGCCACGGCATAATAAGCACGTCATAATAGAAAATCGTACGGTGTCCAAGAAACCCCGGGATTCAGGAGGGCAAAGCAGATGGTCCTACGCATCTATGTTGAGAAAAAACCTGGCTTTGATGTGGAGGCTCGTCAGCTCCTTGCTGAGCTGCGCAGCGTTGTAACAGAAGGACTTCCTGCCGATATGGCGTTACGCACCATTAACGTCTACGACGTTGAAGGTATTTCAGAAGAGCTGTTTGAAAAATGTATCCCGCTCGTATTCTCGGAGCCGCAGGTTGATACCGCTTCTCGCGAGCTTCCCCTTGAAGGTGTCGTACTCGGCGCCCCCGGAAGTGATGAAGGAATCGTGAAGACGCCTGAAAACCTTCGCGTGTTTGCTGTGGAACCACTCCCCGGCCAGTTTGATCAGCGTGCCGATTCAGCAGCAGAATGCGTTCAGCTTATTTCACAAGGTGAACGCCCACGTGTACGCTACGCAAAGATCTACGCCCTCACCGGCGATATTTCTGACGAAGTGCTCGAAGCTGTCAAACACTACGTCATCAACCCAGTAGAGGCACGCGAGGCTTCACTTGCTCTGCGCGACACCCTTGCGTCCGATATTGCAGATCCTGCACCTGTTGAGGTGCTCGATGGCTTTTTGGAGCTCGATGAGAAAGGTCTCAAGAACCTCATTGATTCGCTCGGTCTTGCAATGGATTTTGCCGACATTGCATTCTGCCAGGAGCATTTCCGCAAGGAAGGCCGCAACCCAACCATTACCGAAATTCGCGTCATTGATACCTACTGGTCAGATCACTGCCGCCACACCACATTTGGCACTGTTCTTGACGACATCACCATCGATGATGCTGTAGTTCAGCAGGCCTTTGATCGCTACATGGCCATGCGCCATGAGCTCGGTCGCGATGAGCGTCCCGTTACCCTTATGGACATGGGTACGATCGGTGCAAAATACCTCAAGCACACCGGTAAGCTCACTGGTCTGGATGAGTCTGAAGAGATTAACGCCTGCACCGTAAAGGTCACGGTGGATGTGGATGGAGAAGATCAAGACTGGCTTTTCCTCTTCAAAAACGAGACGCACAACCACCCAACAGAAATCGAACCTTTTGGTGGAGCAGCAACCTGCATTGGTGGCGCCATCCGCGACCCGCTTTCAGGCCGCAGTTATGTGTATCAAGCCATGCGCGTTACCGGTGCAGCCGATCCAACCGTTCCGGTTTCTCAAACACTTCCCGGTAAGCTTCCCCAGCGAAAGCTTGTTACCACTGCCGCCGCTGGTTACTCAAGCTACGGCAACCAAATTGGTCTTGCCACCGGACAGGTCTCTGAGCTCTATCACCCTGGCTATGTAGCCAAGCGCATGGAAGTTGGCGCAGTTGTCGGCGCCACCCCAGCAAATCATGTGCGTCGCGAAGAGCCTGCACCTGGCGATAAGATCATTCTTCTTGGTGGTCGTACGGGACGCGATGGCATTGGCGGCGCCACCGGTTCTTCCAAAGCTCACAACACAGAATCCATCGAGAAAGATGGTGCAGAGGTCCAAAAGGGTAACGCCCCTATGGAGCGCAAGCTGCAGCGCCTGTTCCGCCGTGGCGATGCGTGCCGTCTCATTAAGCGCTGCAACGACTTTGGTGCAGGTGGCGTATCAGTAGCTGTAGGCGAGCTTGCAGATGGTCTTCTCATCAATCTCGATAAGGTGACAAAGAAATATGAAGGCCTCGATGGCACCGAGCTTGCTATCTCCGAAAGCCAGGAGCGCATGGCTGTAGCAGTAGCTGCCTCTGACGTAGATGAATTCATGAGCTATGCTCACGAAGAGAACCTTGAAGCAACGGTAATTGCCGAGGTTACGTCTGAGAAGCGCGTGCGCATGACATGGCGCGACGACGTTATTGTTGATCTGTCACGCGAATTCCTCGCATCCAACGGTGCTCCTAAGCATCAGACAGTCCATATCCTTCCCAGGCAGACCTGGCAGCCAGCTTGGCAAGGAACCAATCTTTTAGAGCGCATGGAGGCGCTTGTCTCCGACTTGAATGTTGCATCCAACAAAGGCCTTTCCGAGCGCTTTGACTCCACCATTGGCGCCGCGACAGTGCTCATGCCCTTTGGTGGCAAAACACAGCTCACGCCCTCTCAGGCCATGGTTGCCAAGTTCCCTGTGGATGGTGAAACTACCACCGTCTCTGGCATGGCGTGGGGCTTCAACCCCTACCTTATGAGCGAAGACCAATTTGCAGGTGCCTATCTTTCCGTTGTAGAAAGCATCGCTAAGCTGGTGGCCACCGGCTTCTCGCACACAGATGCCTACCTCTCATTCCAAGAGTATTTCGAGCGTCTGCGCGATGTGCCCGAGCGCTGGGGTAAGCCCGCTGCAGCAGTACTCGGTGCGCTTATGGCGCAGGCAGATCTTGGCGTTGGCGCTATTGGTGGCAAGGACTCTATGTCCGGATCTTTTGAAGACCTCGATGTACCACCCACGCTCGTCTCATTTGCCGTTGCCACCGGATCGCTTAACCAGATTGTCTCCCCTGAATTCAAGGCTGCCGGTCATCGAGTTATCTGCGTTGCTCCTGCTCACTATGGCAAGGATTGGCGTCCTGACGTCAATGGGCTTCTCGACACCTTTAGTCTGGTTGAACAGCTTGTAAGAGATGGCGCCGCATGCGCTATTTCCACTCCTGGCTATGGCGGAACAGCAGAAGCTCTGTTCAAGATGGCACTTGGCAATCGCATTGGTCTTACGCTTGACACTCACGTGTCCATCGACAACCTGTTTGCTCCTGCTTACGGCAGCTTCATCATTGAGCTTGCTGACGAAGCAGCTCTTCCCGAATCAACTGACACGGTCCTTGTCCAAGAGCTTGGCCAGACAGGAGCTGACTACACCCTTTCCACGGGCGAAGAAACCGTTGATCTTGCACACCTGCAGGAGATATGGGAAGGCGCACTTGAGGGCGTATTCCCCTACAGAAGCGCCGGCGATAAGAGCGCCGAGAGCACACCGGTTGCACCTATCACCTACAACTGTGCCACCGAAGAGCGCATTCAAACTGTCTATGACGGAGCAACCTTTGCACATCCGCGCGTTATTATCCCTGTCTTCCCTGGCAATAACTGCGAATACGACAGTGCACGTGCCTTCCGCCAGGCGGGCGCTCTAGTAGATACCTTTGTGATCAATAACCTTTCACCTCAAGCGGTAGCTGAAAGCACCCGTGAGCTGGCCCGCCGCATTCGTGAAAGCCAGATCGTTATGATCCCTGGTGGTTTCTCAGGCGGCGATGAGCCTGAAGGCTCGGCTAAGTTCATCACTTCATTTTTCCGTGCCCCTGAGGTAACCGAGGCTGTTCGCGATCTGTTGCAAAACCGCGATGGCCTTATGCTCGGCATTTGCAATGGCTTCCAGGCACTCGTAAAGCTCGGACTCGTGCCTTACGGCGATATTGTTGATGCCACACCCAACGCCCCAACACTCACGTTTAATACCATCGGACGGCACCAGAGCCGTTTGGTACGTACGCGCGTAGCAAGCGATCTTTCTCCATGGCTGTCCGCATGCAAGACCGGCGAAATATATACCGTTATATATACCGTTGCTATTTCGCACGGCGAGGGTCGCTTTGTTGCAAACGACCAGGTATGCGCAGAGCTACAAGCCGGCGGACAAATTGCCACGCAATATGTTGACGAGGCTGGCAATCCCAGTATGGATCTCTCAGTTAATCCGAACGGCTCAATCCTTGCCATCGAAGGCATTACAAGCCCCGACGGTCGTGTCTTTGGCAAGATGGGCCATGTGGAGCGCCGCGGACAAGATCTCTATCAAAACGTTCCTGGTGAGAAATACATGCCTATCTTTGAAAGCGGTGTCGCCTACTTCTCGTAACGTTTCAACATGTGGCTGGTAGTACTTAACACTTAGTTTGGAGGGAGTCGAAATGAGTTTTCTTGAGTTAGCACAAGCGCGTTACTCTGAGCGTCACTTCGCGTCTACACCTCTTGAACCTGAGAAGCTCGAGTACATCTTGGAGGCTGGCCGCCTCGCTCCCACTGCAGAAAACTACCAGCCACAGCGCATTTTGGTTGTGCAAAGCCCGGAAGGGCTTAAACGCATCGATGCTTGCACGAAGTGCCGCTTTGGTGCACCTTGCGTCCTTATATTGGCCTACGATCTAAAAGCCTCTGCACACAATCCAGATGTTGTGGACTATGGCATTGTTGATACGTCAATCGTGGGTACGCAAATCTCACTTGCTGCAGAAGATGTAGGCATAAAGAGCTGTTGGGTGGGACTTATCGATCCACCCGAGCTGCGCAGGCAATTCTCAATCCCTGCAAGCTATCGCATTGTCGCAGTTATGCCACTCGGGTATCCCAGCGATAAAAGTCGCCCTTCATACCTGCATCGGCGTCGCAAGCCCCTTGAAGAAACAGTCTTCTTTGAGCAGTATCCCCAACCAGCCTCACAGCCCGAAACGGAGGAATAGCTTGTACGGATTACAGGCCGAGGCGCATTTTGACAGCGCGCACTTTCTTACAAACTACCATGGCAAATGTGAAAATCTGCATGGCCATCGCTGGCGCATAGTTGCCACCATCACCACCGAAAACCTCGCCGATGGTTTGGCAGACAATGGCACTTCGCGCGATATGGTGTTGGATTTTGGCGCCTTTAAGCGTCTGGTTGCCGAAATCGCCGACGAGCTCGATCATACCTTTTTGGTTGAGGAAGGCTCCCTTGCCCCTTCAACGATTGCAGCTCTTGAAGCTGAAGGGTTTTCACTCACGATTCTCCCCTTCCGCACCACCGCCGAGAATCTCGCTCGTTGGATATTTGAACGACTCGTTGAGCGCAGCTTGCCAGTCTCGCAGGTTGAGGTAGATGAGACCCCCAATAACCGTGCTTTCTACAGCCGCTCCCCTGAGGCTGCCAGCTAAACCATAAGGGCTTATCTGCTCCATCCGCTGGCTCAGGTTTACTTTGATCGACGTCCGCTCCTTTGGCTTTTTGCCGAGCGGGCGTTTTTCTCTTTGCGCACACTGTAGCCAAAGGTGCCGAGCTTCTCCCCTAACGCGTAATACTCGCCATGGGAATAGGCGGTAAGATCTGCACGCGCCAAATCGAGTTTTCCTGAAGTATCGAGAAGAGCATCGTCAACCTGCACAGCAGTAATCTCAGCCAAAAACAAGTCGTGGCTTCCCAACTTCTCGATCTTGGTAACTTTGCATTCGAGGTTGACGGGAGACTCTGCAATAAGGGGCGCATAGCTCAGAGTTGCTGCCAGCTCTGGCGTAAGCTTCATTTCCTGCCACTTATCCACCTCAGCACCAGAACGCACGCCACACCAGTCGCAGGCATATTGAAGCTTGCGAGAGGTTAGATTGATAACAAATTCGCGAGAATCACAGAGCAATGCATGGCTAAAACGCCGCGGCATTACCGAGATGGAAACCATGGGTGGATTGGAGCATACCGTTCCTGCCCAAGCAACCGTGATGATGTTTGATCTACCGTCTCGATCGGCAGTGCTCACCATGACTGCTGGCACTGGATAAAGCATGTTTCCACCACGCCAAACGGTTTTTGCCATTATCAACCTTTCTTCTTTGTCTCACATAGCTCAACTCTACCGAAGTTTTTATAAAAACCAAACTATCTGTCGAAATCTATTCAGGCATTACTCCTTGGTAAAGGGTCTTTCAGGTCTCGCGTCAAGAGCAAAAATAGCCTAGAGTAATACCCTATGGATACGAAACTGAAGGGAGCTCAATCCGGCCATGGCCCAGAACTCACGATTCAAAATTAGTCACCTTGTTGGCGTTCTTCTCGCTGCAATCGCCCTTGTCGGCACTGTTATTTGGCTTGTTGCCCGTATGGGTATGGATCTCAATATGGCAGCAGCCACCGTTACCATAGGCCTCGCCCTTATTGGCCTGTGCTTTTATTGGCTGCAAAGGCAGCTGGATCACAACAGGCGCACCAACGATCGCACACTCGTTGTTGAGCCTATTCTTGAGACATACCGTACAACTCACAACAAAAAGCGCCTGCTGCGCGAGTATGACGAGTGGGCTAAGGGCAGCCACGACTACGAAGTTCAAGACCAGTTCCTTATGGATGTTATTACCCTGCTGGTAAAAGATGGGCATAATTTTGAGGCCAGAATGCGTCTCGATGAGCTTGATGATCTCGCTTTTACCGATGAGCAGGCGGCAGAGGCACGCCGATTCCGCCAGGTTGTGGAAGAGCGTATTCGTATTAACAAAGAACGCGCCGCTCGAGAGAAAAACGACGACTCCTCATCTGAAAAGAGCGAGAAGTAGGTTATTTTTCTATCTGCACGTTTTTTCAGGATTGTATAAATCGGTACTAAATGGCGTCCTTTATGCCAGAAGGGACTTTTATGGCCAAGCGTAAAGACGGGTCCATGCTTCCTAAAATTGCACAGGTAATCTTGATTATTACTTGTTGCGCAGCCGCTCTTCTTTTGCAGAACTGGTTCATGTCGGACTTGCATTTTCATCCGCTCCTTGCGGGCGGTGCTACCGTTGTGGTTGTTTTGGCCTTTGCTGGCATTAGCTATATAGCACTGCGCCTCACGCATAAGGCTAATCAAAAGGACGATGCCCGTACCATCGATCCCATTCTCAATGCCTACGAAGAATCCGACTCCAAGCGTCAGCTTGCTCGGGATTACGACGAGTGGGCAGCGGGCGAACATACAAAGATCGTCCGTGTACAGATGCTCGAACGTATGGCTATGGCTCTTGCACGCCATGGACATGCTTTTGAGGCGCGCATGCGCGCGGATCAGCTCGAAGAACTTGCCTCAACTGATGCTGAACATGCTTCGGTCGAGAAATTCCGCGAAGTCCTAGAGAAAGCCATCTCTGAGATGCGTGCCGAGAAGACCGACGATACCGCTGATGAAGCGTCATCAGATCATGCAACAACATCTGATGAGAGCGACTCAAACAAGGATTCAGACAACGACTCAGATGTGACCGAGTAACAGGCGTAATTGCGCTTTGCCTACAAACTTTTGCACGCATGATAAAAGCACAGCAGTCAAAAACTGCTGTGCTTTGTTGTGACGTTCTGAAAAGCTGACCAGGATGCGCTCTTAGCAGACCTTTACGACCCAGCCGTAGCGATCCTCAATCTCGCCATCCTGAATACCGGTTAAGGTCTCACGGAGCTTAGCCATGACAGGTCCCACGTGCTCCATACCGCCTTCACCAAAGATAATTTCGGTGTCGCCATTTACAACCTTGCCAACAGGGCTAATAACGGCTGCGGTGCCGCACATGCCGCACTCAACAAACTCTCCGGAGGCAACCTCCTCGAACGTAACAGGACGCTCAACAACCGTCATGCCCAGCATGTCACGTGCAACCTGGACAAGGCTACGGCGAGTAATCGAAGGAAGAATGGAGTTTGTTGCAGACTGTGGCACTACAATTGTGCCTTCCTTATCAACAAACATAAAGTTCGCGCCACCGGACTCTTCGACATAGGTATGAGTCTGGGGATCGAGGAACATATTGTCAGCAAAGCCCTCTTTGTGGGCCTCAACGCTTGGATACAGGCTCATGGCGTAGTTAAGGCCGGCCTTAATAGCACCGGTGCCATGCGGAGCAGCACGGTCATACTCAGGAACCTTAACAGCAACCGGCTTAACACCACCAGAGTAATAGGGGCCTACAGGTGTAACAAGAATACGGAACTCATATGCATCGGCTGGAGAAACGCCAATAACCTCACCTGTAGCAACCATGAAGGGGCGCACATACAGCGTAGCTCCCGATCCAAAAGGCGGCACCCATGCCTCGTTTGCCTTAACTACTGTTTTAACAGCCTCGACAAACTTATCCTCTGGGAACGGCGGCATAACAATGCGACGGGCAGAGTCGGCCATACGGCTTGCATTAAGATCGGGACGGAAGCAAACAATGTCACCAGACTTGGTGGTGTACGCCTTAAGACCCTCAAATACCTCCTGGCAGTAATGGAAGATGCCAGCGCACTCAGAGAGTGTAAGTGTGTGATCTGACGTAAGGTGTCCTTCACCCCAAGCACCATCACGATATTCGCATACATAGCTGTAGTCGGTAGGTTGATACGCAAAACCGAGGCTACCCCAGTCGATATCCTTCTTTTCCATTACGTGCTTCCTTTCCACGTTTTTCTTCCATCCGACTTGGTGGTCCGTCAGAAAGTGTACTACTGACAAAGACTTTGTACGTCAATTTGAAGAGATGTGAAACAAGTCTGATAAGAGTCTGAGACAATCTTTTGGTACGTTCTCTTTCTAACACGTGAGATTGGAACTATATGCGCATGTTTATGAATGATTACTCTGAGGGTGCAGCTCCGGCTCTTTTGGATGCACTTGTCGATACGAACTATGAGCAGACGGTAGGCTACACCGAGGGCGATCCTCATACTGAGCATGCTCGCGAACTTATCCGTACGGCAGTTGGACGCAATGATGTGTCCGTTGAATTTTGCATAGGTGGTACGTCAGCAAATCTCGTGTGCGTATCGGGCATGCTGCGCGACTACGAAGGTGTTATCTGCACGAAAGATGGTCATATCAATGTGCATGAGACAGGAGCAATTGCTGCTTGCGGTCGCACCGTTCTTCCCACCGATGATGCTGATGGTTTTTTGAGTCCTGAAGCGGCGGAGCGTGTATGGCGTTTTCAAACTTCCACCGGTCGACATATGACACGCCCTGCACTGATCTATATCAGCAATACAACAGAGTTTGGTGGTGTCTGGACGCGCGACCGCTTGGATGCCATATGTGATTGGGCTCATGGGCATGATTTGAAGGTGTATCTCGATGGGGCGCGTCTTGGCAGTGCCCTTACTGCCTCTAACAACGATATTACCCTTCCCTATCTTGCACAAAAGGTTGATGCCTTCAGCATTGGAGGCACAAAAAACGGCATGCTCTTTGGCGAGGCAGTTGTCATCGCCGACAAGCAGCTTGCGCTAGACTTCCCCTACCTGGTAAAAGAACGAGGCGGACTCTTGGCAAAAGGCCGCTTGCTTGGCGTTCAGTTTGAGACCGCCTTTGCGGGTGGCGCAGCCAACACGCCTGATGAGGCGCTGTATTGGCAGTTGGCAAGAAATGCAAACGTATGCGCCAATCATCTGCGCTCAGGCATGATTGAGGCTGGATACACCCCTTATGGCGATTCCACTTCCAATCAACAGTTTTTTATTGTTTCCCCGGATAAAGCTGAACAGTTTGAGAAATCGAGCGGGTGCGAGGTTTTTCTGACACTCGAAGACGGGCAAAAAGTAATTCGCTTTGTCTGTTCTTGGGCAACCAAACTTAACGATGTAGATGAACTTCTGGAGTATGCTCGTGAGCTCTAATACACACCCAAACAAGGCAGCTGAAATCACGTCTCAGCCGCTTAACAAGCCCTTTGTTCTTGTCATACTCGCAAGCCTCTCCTGCATTCTCTGGGGAAGCGCCTTGCCAGTTATTCGCTTGGGATACCAGATTCTCTCCATTTCCTCAAACGACACTGGTTCTCTTCTTCTGTTTGCCGGTTCGAGGTTCTTTTTGGCTGGTCTTGCCGTAACCCTTGTGCATGCTCTGGTGAACCCTGCGGCACGCCGACTGCCTAGCCGTAAGGAGATGGGCCTTGCAGCCGAGCTCTCGTTCTTTCAAACATTTGGACAGTATGTATGCACCTATATTGGAACCGCGCATGCAACAGGTGTTAGCAGTTCGCTGTTACAAGGGGTAAGCGTTTTTGTCGCACTCCTTGTTTCTTCTCTTATTTTTCGCATGGAACAACTCACTGCGCGCAAAGCTCTGGGTTGCATCGTAGGCTTTGCAGGAGTGGCACTTTCTGCAGGCGATATTGCGTCTGCAGGCTTTTCTTTTGAGGGTGAGGGCATGATTGTGCTTGCCACCGTTATGGCAGCCATGTCAACGGTTTTAATGGCCCGCCACTCCCAAGGTCATTCACCTGTTATGCTCTGCGGATGGCAGTTCATGATCGGTGGCGTTGGACTCTTCGTTGTAGGTCTTGCTCTTGGCGGACATGTTGGTTTTGCTGAGCATCCCGCAGGTCTTCTCGTGCTTGCCTGGCTTGTTATGGTGTCAGCTGTTGCATATGGCGTTTGGAGTATGTTGCTTCGCGATAATGACGTTTCGCATGTCGCCATATTTGAGTTTGAAATTCCCGTATTTGGCGTTTTGATTTCACTTCTGTTGCTCGGCCCAGAGGGCACAACGGTGGGTTTTGCCACCGTTGCATCCCTTTTGCTTGTTGCAGCAGGTATCTACATTGTGGAACGCAGCCCCTTAGAAAAGCGGAGCACCGAAGAGGGCGAGCCAGCATGTCAGATAAGTGAAAGCTCCTCGTAGGAAGCAAACGTTTCATCTGCAGCACTTACATCCTGCACAACCGATCCGCCTGTAAAAGCTATGGTGTGCATACCAGCTGCTTTACCAGCAGCAATACCAGTTGGTGAATCTTCAACAACGATGCACTCCTCCGGTTTTAGACCCAAAAATCCGAGTGCAGTGAGGTATGGATCGGGTGCAGGCTTTCCTACAAGATCCATGTCGCCGCCAACAAAGGCATCAAAATGGGATGTTATGCCAAAGCGATTGCAGGCATACACAATCTCATATGTATCAGTCGTAGAAACAAGAGCAAGACGAATGCCGTGGGCAACCAAGTCGTCCAAAACCTTTTTTGCACCAGGAACAAGCCCTTGGAGCCGCTCTTTATAGATAACATCGTTCCGTTGACGACGCGCCTCAAACTCTGGATAGGTAATTTCTACGCCATGGCGGGCAAACATCGCCGGCACCGACTCTAATCCTGTTGTGCCAATAAGCGAACGAAGGTCCTGTTCATCAAGCCTAATGCCATACTGCGCTGCAACAGCTTGATCGAGCTCAAAGCCAAGTATTTCCGTATCCGCAAGAGTTCCGTCAAAATCAAAAAGTACACCCTTGAGATTTTCGGGACGGGCCATGCCACACCTCCGTGGTCGCACCAAGCACCTATAAAAAATGGACAAGCTCCTTAATTCTGTATCTCAATTGGTATCAGAATTAAAGGAACTTGTCCATATTAGACAGGCGGATTGCACTGCCGCAACGTATAAACGTGGATTTAAGCGCTCTTCATAACAACCGAACGAACGACACCAGCGGACTTATCACAAGCATCGAGGCAAAGCTCCATGCGGTCAAAAAGACGCAGCCAAGTAACGCTGGTGCGGCCATTCTCCTCATCGCGGAACAGGCGCCTTAAAGCGGTTGAATAAACGATGTCGCCTTCATCCTCAATGCTTGAGATCATGATGGCCTTGTCCATAACCGTTCGATCGCTCTTGAAGTTGGGAAGTCTATCAATCATGTCATACACTTCGCCAACACAACGAACGGTGAGCTCAGCAAGCTGTGGAGCCTCTTCACGGGTGTCTGAAATGTTGAACAAGTCGAGACGAACAACAACACCGTTCATCATGTCGACGATGTCGTCGAGCGCAAGAGCCAAATCAGAGATATCCTCACGCTCAAAAGGCGTAATGAACGAGGTATAGAGGTTCTCCATAATGCGCTTTACTTTTTCATCGCATTCGGTCTCATACACCTTCATCTGAGGAATACGTGCGATAGACTCTGGGAATTCGCAGATGATGTCCTTGTATTCATCGGCGGCCTCAACAATCTTGCTGGCAAGGTCGCGCAGCATGGTGTAGAAGTGATCTTCTTTCTTAATACGTGCCATAGGAGCTCCTTTACTTGGCGCTAGCCGGTTGGCGCGAAAGCAATCTTGTCAAAAGCGCGCCATACCTCCAGACCCGAGCGTTAAAACAGTACGAGAAATACCTTTGCCAGCACAAAACCGATAATGCCGCAGCCTGGGAAGGTAAATACCCAGGTAAAT
The DNA here is from genome assembly GCF_965119725.1 of Olsenella sp. Marseille-QA0557. Classification (NCBI taxonomy): domain Bacteria; kingdom Bacillati; phylum Actinomycetota; class Coriobacteriia; order Coriobacteriales; family Atopobiaceae; genus Olsenella; species Olsenella sp. Marseille-QA0557. The sequence goes on from NZ_CBCPMI010000001.1 coordinate 258,394, forward strand.
ACCATTTCCTTTGCTACCTGCCAGCGAACAGAGCGAATGTTCTTTGCTGCTCCTGCGCCCATAATAGCTGCTGTCTTGGTATGGGTGGTCGATACAGGAAGTCCTGTCAGGGTAGCGATAAGCAGGCTTGCGCTCGCAGAAAGAGAAGCTGCAAATCCCTGGTACTTCTCGAGATTTGCCATTTCCATACCAACTTTTTTGATAATGCGTTTGCCACCTACAGCAGTGCCCAACGCCATCGTGGCAGCACAAAGAACTTCAATCCACAGAGGGAATCCCTGGACATCACTGATGTTTGCCCCTACGGAAAGCACGATAGCAAGCATTGCGGTAGACATGAACTTCTGACCATCTTGTGCGCCATGCATCAAGGCAACAAAAGCCGAGCCCAGAACCTGAAGGCCGCCAAAAGCATTGTCAGCACGACGACGATCAACATTACGACAAAGGCGTTGGATGAGCTTGGTGATACCCCAGCCAGCTCCAAATCCCAAGACTGTGGAAAGAATAAGGCCATAAATAACCTTTATCCACTCTGCCCCATTCACGCCATCAAAGCCACCCTGCACAGCAAGGGCAGCACCGGTAAGGCCAGCGATAAGCGCGTGGCTTTCACTGGTAGGAATACCAAACAACCAAGCACCAATGCCCCAGGCCACGATACCCACTGTTGCCGCAGCGAGTGCAATAAGTGCTGCATGCGAATCTCCACCAAAGTCAACCATGCCAGAGATGGTGTCGGCAACGGCTGTGGAGATGAGCGACATGAGTACAAGACCCACGAAGTTGCAGACTACGCTCATTGCAATTGCTGCATTGATACCAATGGAACGAGTACCAACCGACTCTGCAATTGCATTTGCAGCGTCGGTAGCGCCGTTAACGAAAATCGTGCCCAGAACCAGCACGATTACCACGGCTAGAAAGGGGTTCGAGGCAAGGGTCTCAAGAAAGAGCGAGAAACTAACCACATGTCTCCTTTCAGACACTTACTGCCTAGATGACATTTTAGTTGAGTTTTAGCTTTGTAAGCTCCACGTTAAGAGTTTTGTTAGGGAAATGTTTGCTTCTGCTTGCCCGCCGCCTTTTGTCCTGCAAATGTCCGGCTATGGTATCGGAACAGATGGTAGAGACATAGCACTACAATTGCTGCAAAATCTTCGAGTACCGTCAATACGAATTCGTATCCGAAAGATGGGCAATCATCTCGACAATCTCTTGATAGCGCGGATCGTCACCCGCAAGTTTGCGCCACTCGGAGGATAACAACCGCTCGACAAGCGTCTGACGCATAAGCGCGGCAATGTCGTTCGTCTGATGGACTTTGTGCTCAGCCCAGGCCTCACCAACTCGGGAGGAATCAAAGTTGTCAGCTATGTAGTCCCAAAACGGAGACTCAGACGGACTCGGAGCCGTCTGAGTCTCAATCACAGTATCAACCACACGCACAAGAGCTTTAAGTGCTTCGTCCTTCTCACCCGCGCGGCGTAAAGCTTCGGAGAGCTCGAGGGATATCGTAGCCGAGAAGAATGGGTTTACCGCATCCATATCCAGAGCCTCGAAGACAGTCTGTGCAGCTGAACCAGCAGCTCGCGCGAACGCTACATCGTCCCGCATCCCCATCTCCTGCATGAGTGACGAGAGCACGAAGTGCGTAGCTCTCAGACGTTCCATCTGAAGAAGTTTAAGAGCATCATCGTAGCGTCCAAGCTTGCGATAGGCAGAAGCAAGGAGCATCGTCGGGGCGCTTGCATCCTGTCGTCGCACGAGTGGCTCCAAGACCGAAGCAGTCTCATCGAAGCGGCCTGCCTGAAAGAGTACTGTGGCCCTCTGTTGCTGTGCAAGAAAGAGCGTCGATGGATCCGTTGCCGTTTCGAGTACATGTTCGATAAGGACGAGTGCCTCGTCTGTGAGTGTATCCGCATCAGGCATGTTGCGACGAGCGCTGTCCTGCTCAGGTACCGGCGTGAAAGACGTTGTCATACCCGCACCCCACACCGTGAGCAGCGACGCGAGCATAAGCAATAGATTCATATCGGAGTAGTGTTCGGTGGCGAGCATGCGTAGACGTTCGTGTGCAGCAACAAGATCCTGCTCGGCCAATGCACACACCTCGACGTAGAGTGTGGCAGACTCTTCCTCAGTAAGCTCGTTTCGCCAGTCGAAAAGCTCATCTAAGGTAAGTGAGAAGTACGCAGCGATGCGAGGCAGTAGGCTCACATCCGGCAAGCTCTGCTCGAGCTCCCACTTTGAGACGGCAGCCTTTGAAACACTCAGGTGGGCGGCGAGCTCCTCTTGCGTGACACCTCTGCGACGGCGCTCTCGTGCAATGGTACGACCGATGCTAATGGTTGTGTCCATGATGCTCCTCTGATGCTGTAATCGGCTGGTAGTCCCAGTATGAAGTCGAACTGGAGTGGAATCAAAGGAGCGCTAGTTGACGTTTCTCATATACAGTCAACTGGCATTCGATGTTTTATTTACCTTTACACTAAAGAAAAAAGGTCAGCAGCCACACGACCACTGACCTGCAAATTTACTGGAGCCAGCTACCAGACTCGAACTGGTGGCCCCCGCTTTACGAGAGCGGTGCTCTACCGACTGAGCTAAGCTGGCGCGGTTAACAACTATACGGGGGTTGCCACGTTTTTTCAAGCAAAAGCTCAAAGCTCTTATATGCGCATAAAAAGAGCATTATCGATAGCAACGTCCCTGCGGCAAAGCGCCGTATAGAAACTACAGCGCTTTAAGGACTCCCCTTACCAGACGTTCAAAGTCATCTGCATGAAGCTCGGCTTCGGCCAGCACGCTTTCGTGGGTAACCGTTGGGTCGCCCGCAGCATTTGCCGCAAGGGTCAGACCCAGGACCTGCATACCCAAAGCATGAGCCATGATAACTTCGCATACCGTAGACATGCCCACATAAGACACGCCCATAGCACGGAGCGCCGCAACCTCAGCAGGTGTCTCGAAGCTAGGTCCTAAGAGACCAGCGTACACACCCTCCTGAACCGAAATGCCCAAGTCATCTGCCACATTGTGTGCAAGAGCACGCAAATAAGGTGTATAGGCATCCGTCATGCCCACGAAAGGCGTTTCAAGATCGCGAAGGTTCTCTTCCTTCGCAAGAGGATTCGCACCCGTAAGATTGATGTGATCCGTAAGAATACCAAGGCCCTTACTCGCCATGCCCTCAACCGCGCCAGTTGCACAAGCAAACATAATGCTGCGGCAACCCAAACGATATGCATGGCGCACAAGCGCCGTCACTTCATAGGCGGAGTAGCCCTGATACAGATGAATACGACCTGGATATACCACCACCGGTACACCATCTACCGTACCTATCGTAGCTTCAAAGCTATGACCAGCAACAGGTGTGGCATCTGTTGGGAAATCCTCGATATCGCGATAAGCAATGCGACGAACCGGATGGACAAGTCCAGCAAGATGGCCCAATCCACTGCCCAGCACAATGGCAACCGGATGCTCAACGGACGGCTTACACTTGATAACTTCGTCCTCGCTCACCACACACACTCCCTCATCCTTCAGCAGACGTGTAAATACACCATCTCCTGGAATCAAAGTTTTACTGTATGTTCCATCGTAAACGCATCCGACACCACAAGAAGGGCTCTTTGCCTTCAAGACGGCCAGCGGAGCAGAACTTGCAAGCGCACCAGATTTATGTACGCGATCCAAACTCAACTCTGCACCACGCTGAAACGCATCGGTCACATCAGTTCCATCCTGCAAATACACGCCATTATCACGCTGTTCAGCAGGCGGCCGAGGAATAGGAAGCCCAGAGGCGGTCTCCGGACAAACGCGGCAAACCTCAACTCCAGGCTTTTGAGCAAATTCAACAACGGTAGGACATGGCTTAGCCTTGCCGTTATACCGGCAAGCAACACCTAGCAAACAATTGCTCACAATAACGCGCATGCCCTGCCCTTTCGAACCTAAGCAGTCAGTGTCGAAACATCAATGGTTGCGTTCGACAAGCAGCCGTTATAGAAGTCTGTCCAAGCACTGGTGGACTGTGAGTACTCTTCTACATACTGCTGATAAGCCGTGTAGTAGGCTGTAAGCGCCTGATTATAGGTGGCAGAATCAGCACTAAACTGCTCGCTGCCCAAGGCGCTATAGAAGGGGCCGTCGGTGCGTGCCCATGTGTTTGCATCGGCATCCCATTCATCACCAAGCAAGCCTACGATATATGCTCCGTAGGTGGCGTTGGGAGTATCTTCCTGTCCCTCTTCAGGCTCTTCCGGTGCAGTAGGAGCAGTAATGCTCGTCTCAGTGACTACAGAATCGTATAGCTTACGGGTACCTGCAGCCTCAGTAAGAACTTCTTTGACTGAAGCCTCATCCATGCCATATTGCTCGGCAATTTGTGCGTAATCGCTGGTTCCCAAATACTCTTCGGCATACGCCTGGACGTCTGCATCGCTCACCGTAATGCCAGCTTTTTCAACCTCTGCCTGCAAAACCTTATTGCGAGCAGCAGAAATAGCACCCTCAGCAGAAGGCATATTATATGTGCCATCATCGTTTTTCATAGCATCAAGCGTAGAGGTTGCCTCAATAGCCTCCTGAGCAGTGATGTCATATGTCTTACCCTCATAGCTCATCGTGGCAACAACGGTATTGAGCTCATTTTCTGAAAGAGTTGTGCGTCCCTGAGCAGAGATGCCTCCCAACAGAAAATGACCAACAAGTACGCCAACAAGTATGCAGGCAACAGCAATGGCAGCGATGCTCCACTTTGGCAGTGATATTTCTTGAGTAAGGGGTTTATCGGCAGTTGTTGAAGCCTTTTGCTGCTGAGCACGCTGTTCACGGTGGCGCACGGAGCGCTTGGCTTTGCGCTGCTCAACAGTCATATGTTCGGTTTCTACTTCGTCGGCATTGTCAGCCTCAGATACCTCCTCTGAGGCATCCTCAGAATCTGAGGCTTCGGCCTCGTCTTCTTCGACGTGGGCGGTATCGGCTTCACCCTCATTTTCAGCAGCCTCTTCGTCAGATCCAGTCGCATCAACGTCTTGATGCTCTTTTACTTCCTCATCAAGGCTCTCATCATGCTCTGATTCTGTATGCTCAAGCTCTTCAGGCTCGAGATTATGCTTCTCAGTATCTTCAGCCATAGGTTAGCTAACCTTCCGTCGAATCCATCTCAGTCGGCACAGACACCGACTGATTCAGAGTACCATCCACAGGACTCTACCCAGCTTGTCCATAGAAGAGACATGGTTCTTTCAGCAAACTTAAAATTTACTTCACAGAATTTTTAGCCTTGATGGCTTCGATAATGTCGTTCGACCTTGTTTGAATGTATCCACGACTCGACTTTGCATCAAACGAAACTCGATCCGCCACCGCCTTGCTCACCGAGTCAGAGATATTGCCACTTGCAAACTCATAAAGGCTCTGGAGCATATCACGGTACTCGGGATCGCCGTGATAGCACTGAATAGCCTCATCGAGCAACGGCCATACCTCTTCAGAACGCTCGGGCGAACGAGCGCCAAGCTTGGCTAAAAATCTGAATGCTGCAAGACGAACCGTTGATGAATCCTCATCAAAGAGTGACGCCTCAGCCTCTTCAGCTGCAGGGGCAACCTTGCCAGGCGCCACTTCAACAAGTTCCGTTAACGTGTCGAGCACTTCCCAACGAGTCTGTGCCTCTGGACGATACAGCGCATCCACAAGCTCTGTTGCATACGGTTCAACCACCGAATGGTCTTCACGGGCAATGATGGCAAGCTCGTGAGCTGCCTCCTGCCTCGCACGCCTACGAGGGCCAGAAAGAGCCTCTACGAGTGCTTCTACCTTTACTTTGCTTAAGCCACCAGCCATGTGCCAACCTTTCCTTCTAGCCTATTCGCAGAACCCGTCCACAACAAACGTTCCGCTCTTTTGGTCGCGATGAATTTTGATAAAACCATAGGAACTTGCTTCATTGAGAAGTGCCGTAAAGTTGCGGTATCCATAAGAGCGCTCAGAGAACTGTGGGCGCTTACGACGCATCATATTTTTAAGAAGCGAAGCCTGTACATACGATCCGCTCTCTCCAAGCACCGTTTCGATTGTCTCGAAGAGGAGCTGATAGCATTCGTGCTTTTCGCGCGGCACCTTTGTCGAATAATCAGGAATTCCACCAGGAGTAACGATATCTTCGTAGAAGATAAACTCGTCGCAATTCTCTGCAAGAAGGGTGCTGGTAGATTCGCGCATACCCACACCAATTACCATCTTGCCGAATTCCTTGAGCTTAGAAACGAGCGGCGAAAAATCGGAGTCTCCCGACAAAATGGCAAAGGTGTCAATGTGCTCTTTGGTGAAACACATCTCCATAGCATCCACTGCAAGGCGAATATCAGCAGAATTCTTGCCCGTATAGGCGCGATCGGGAATTTCGATAAGTTCAACCCCCAGCTCATGCAGAGGGGTAAGCGCACTGTCAAAACGCTGCCAATCGCAGTAGGCCCGCTTAGATACAATGCGTCCCTTATCCACCAGGCGCTCAAGAATACGTTTCACATCGGGTGCTGGACCAGGCTCTTGATGACCATTACGCTTGCGCCTGCCCGTACCAAGAGCAAGGTTTTCATAGTCGATAAGAACCGCCATGGAGCCTTGCGTAGCTTCACTCATGAGCGAGCCTCATCATGGTGATGGCAGCAGCCGTCCTCACCGTGGCCGTGGCCATGTCCATGACAGCAACCACCCTCGCCATGGCCGTGATCATGACCATGCCCATGGCAGCATCCCTCACCATGCTCATGATCGTGATGATGACAGCACTCGTGCTCTTCTTCCTCATCTTCATCAAGCGCATGCCAATCGAGTCCTGCTGCAACAGCATCGCCCTCTTCGGCATACAGAAGAGCAATAGCCTGAGTACCGAGACGCGAGCCGCCAATCTCGCAGAGAAGATCATAAAGCGTGTAGGCAGTATCCGTGCCAGGAAGTGTTATCTCAAGGTCCTCTGCCTGCGTCAATGCAAGGGTAAGGTCCTTGCGCATATGCTCATTTAAAAAGCCTGGGCGCCAATCCTTTGCAACTGCCTTGGGTGCAAGGTCGGTAATGGCACGAGAAGAGCCCATGCCCGAGCCAACCATCTCAAGCATACGATCAACATCAATGCCGCCCTGCTCAGCCAGAGCAACTGCATCAGCCATGCCCACCATGCAGGAAGCGAGTGAAACCTGGTTGCAGAGCTTGGCCGTCTGACCAGCACCGGGCGCATCAAAATAGAAGATACGCGAAGAGAACGTCGATAAGAGCTCAGCTACAGGAGCAGCATCTTTTTCGGTAATGCCGCAGATAAGCGTCAGGGTACCTGCCTGAGCACCGGCCTCGCCACCTGTAACAGGACAGTCGAAGGCATGCTTATCGAGCACCTCAGCTGCATCATGAATATCGCGAGCGAGTGACGGAGATGACGTTGTGAGATCGATGAGCCATGCGCCACGCGGAGCAGCTTCAATGATGCCGCCGCCAGCAAGATATACATCCTCAACATCGGATGGATAGCCCAGCATGGTAAAGATAACATCGGCCTCAGCGGCTGCCTCAGCGGGCGTTTCTGCATAAGTAGCACCACGATCTACCAGAGGCTGTGCCTTCTCCTTGGTGCGGTTATGCACTACAAGCTCATAGCCTGCATCAAGAATATGACCAGCAATGGGTGCTCCCATAATGCCTGTTCCAATAAAGGCAACCTTTTGGATCTTTGCCATAAAGAAAATTCCTTTCCAAAAATACGTAGATAATTATTTCTCTTTTCCAGAACCGCGAACTTTACGTGCAATTCTGTCGGTGATTGACATCTTCTCACGTCGATCTTTTGCCCAAAAACCAAAGCCAACCATACCTGGGCCTGTATGGCTCCCAATAACAGGAGAAATTGAACTGCGGATAACAACGAGGTCTTCGCAACCCGGCTCTTTTCTCGCGGCAGCCTCAAGCCAATCGCCATCTTTTTCAGCATCGGCAGTGACAATTGCTACGGGAAGCGATGTGTCATGTGAATAGTTCTCACGGAACTCAGCAAGTATTGCTTTGAGTGCCTTGCGACGACCGCGACAAACACCGCGCAGTGTAAGTGAGCCGTTCAGATCATAAGAGAGCTCCGGCTTTACATCGAGCTTGCCGCCAATCTGAGCCGCTGCTGGCGGAATGCGCCCACCCGCCGCAAGTGCATCGAAGTTATCAAGCGTGAAGTATCCCTGAATAAAATAGCGGGCATCCTTTGCCCATTCGTAGAGCTCTGCTGCAGACAACCCATTGTTCAGTTGACGAACTGCCTCGATAGCAAAAAGTTCAGCAGTTGCCGAAGGCAAAAGATTATCCATAACATAGAGCTCAAAATCGGGATGCTCCGAGCGCACCATTTCAGCCGCTTGTTCAGCACATGAGATGGAAGACGAAAGGCCAGCTGTCAGGCCAAAATAAATTGCCGGAATCCCACGCTCATAAGCTTTTGAGAAAACTTCGTAATAACGGCCAGGACTCACTGCAGAAGTGCTCACCTGCGCACCTTTGCGCATTTTCTCGTAAAACTCATGAGGTGTTTGACTCTGCCAAAGATCGTCAAGGTATTCTTTCCCATCCACCACATAGGGGAAATGAATCACCTCAATACCGAGGCGCTCAGCTACCGAGGGAGCAAAATCGGCACATGAATCAAAAATGAGCGTGCAGGTTTTATTTGCGAGCATCTCGCACGTATGCGACTGCTCTTCCTGGGACGGGGCGTCACTTGCACCTAGACCACAGGCGGGGGCCGCCGAAGCAGCCCCCGTCACGGATGCATCCGTGGATTCTATCTTTTTTGCCTTACTCATCGGGTTCCTCAATCTTGGGCTTAATAATGCCGTATCCACCATTCTTACGGCGATAGACAACATTCGTAAGTCCTGTTGTAGCATTCATGAAGACATAGAAGTCATGCCCGATAAGATCAATCTGAACAAGCGCTTCTTCCTCTGTCATAGGCGTGAGATCGATGTACTTCTCACGAACAAGCTCATCGTCTTCATCCTCAGAAGGCTCGATCAGGCTAGCCAAATCTGCAGAAGATGCTTCTTCAACACGCTGAGCAGAACGACGCTGGCGACGATCGACCACCCGTGTCTTGAACTTGCGGAGCTGACGCGTAACCTTATCTGCTGCTTCATCAATAAGCGCATACATATCGGTGCCGGAAGTAACCACACGCACTACGCGATCGCGGATAAAAACGGTTACCTCAACCGACTTGCGTTCGGAATTGGAAGGGTTTTTGTCCACACGTAAAACGACGTCACACGTCATAGGCTGGATATCAAAGACCTTAAGTGCATCGCCGATCTTCTCATCCACACGATCCTTCAGGGCGTCGCTCACGGTAACCTTGCGACCAGAGACCTTAATATCAACCATAGATGCCCCCTTACGCTTACCTGAAGATGCTTCCCTTGGAAAGGGATGCTTAAATCTTATGAGACTGATACCCAATCTTTCGCCTGCAAGTATGGATGAATCCGTAGGATGCACGACTCTTCGGGGCGATGCTCATAACGCCGTCCGAACGGTCCGAGTACCGCTACTCAAGCGTAGCGGCGTTAGAGCCAGCCGTCGAACCATCCATTGGCGTGGAATCGTTCTCGAAGGTCTCACCAGAATCTGTTGACATATCACCTTCACCAGTTGTGCTTTCGTTGATGCTGGCATGGTTGTTTTCACTTATAACCACACCAGAGACAACGGTATCGGATGTGAGATCAGGCAGCGTGCCTACCCACCGAACACGTGCAAGGCTGGTAATACCACTTTCTGACATGGTTTGCATAGCGCTGGACACAGCTTGTGCCAGCTCGGTATTGCTCTGTAAAACAGCAACACCACGGGTGACCGGCACGTCCAAATTGCCTGCAAAGGTTATGTCCCCATAGGAAACAGCCAGATATGCCCCTGAGTAAGCATCGCACAGTACGTAGTCGAGTGTTCCCGCCTCAAGAGCGTTAAATGCCTCGTTAAGATTGGAATAGGTACGTGCGGTTACGGAAAGGTTGGAGTTCTCCAAAACGCCCTGCGAAACAGAGCCCTCTTGGACACCAACTGTTTTACCGTTCACGTCATCAAGGGTTACGGTTCCGGCTTCACCACGATGGAAAAGTGCCACGGAACTCTGAGAAGAGGAGCCTACAACCGTAGCGTCGGCAATATCGCCATCTTCAGCTTCAAATATCACATCGCAGGTAGTGCCCAAGGCAGTTTCAGGATCGTCAATCGACACAAAGCGAACCTGCAAGCCAAGTTGCTGTGCCAGCGCGCTGGCAAGATCAACATCCATGCCAGAGAGCGTAGAATCATCACCCAAAATAAAGTATGGAGCATTAACAGTGCTAGTATCCACACCTACTGTGAGCGTTCCCTCTTGCACAAGCGCATCGCCAGAAACGACAGGCGTTAGACTCTCAGCAGCCTCGCGTGAAGCCTCTTCAACACCGGGAGAAGAAGCAAACGGGCCACAGCCTGTTAAGGCAAGCACACAAGCAACCGAGGTTGCCAATACAACAAGGGTCTGTCGAACGCGTCTAAAACAACCCATAAAGAGACGTCCCATCCCATAAGGGGTACCCTTTGGTGCCCCGCCTTAAATCTACCTATCTTTCTACCAGCTGACCTGGTCTTTGACCCCACACTCGCGCACTGGAACTTTCGCTTGCGACACCGCAATGCCACGCACTACTAACTCTCTCGTCCGCGAGGCCCCATGCCTCTTAAGTCGTACGGACGGTGCGTCTTACTTCTAGGACGAGCCATGATCGCTCGGGCGCGCACGTCCGAACTTACGTGGATCCCTTTGGCCTCGTCTGCCATGGACTTGGACAGCACGTTTACCATCCGCAACCACAGACCTGGTGAAAGACGTGGTTATTATACCAGCATTGTTCCGTATCCTCATATCCTCCGAACTACCACACCCGAGCAAAACCACAGCCTGTTACTGAGGCAGCTCCAGCTGCAAGCAGTGCGTGGGCACACGCATGCATACTCGCTCCTGTTGTAACCACATCATCAACCAGAAGAAGGTTCATGCCTAACACATTTCCTACCACTGAAACGGCATGTTTGAGGTTTTGAGCTCGATCTTCTGCTCCCAAATGGCGTTGATCTTTCCCCTTTGACCGCAGCAAAACATCTGCCAGGGGCACCTCCAGCATATGGGATAGCAATGTCGCCACAAGCTCCATATGGTCAAAGCCTCGACGCGCATAGGCACGCTCAGTAGCAGGAACAAAACAGATGGCATCCGGCGAAGGTAAACAGGTGTGTGCGGCTGCACGAGCAGGAGCAGGAAGTGCTGCGACTATACAAGCTTCATCCCATGCAGTTGCCATTGCACTTGCAAGCACCGCAGCGAGACGTTGTTCTCCTTCATCTTTAAATGCATGTATTACCGAACGGGTAAGACCTTCATATGAGGTAGCACACACGATGCCTTTTAACTCATCCCACGAACTATCACACGCGGTACATACAAGCGCTCCATGCGGTGCTCCACAGACAGGACAAGCGCTGAGTTGAGAAATCCATGGCAGCTGTGCTCGGCAGTGTGCACATAACACTTCTCCCGGCAGCTCACATCCCGCACACAGCGTTGGCCAAAGCACTTCTTTTATCTGAGATGTAAAACCCATACGACCCCTCCACGCCTGAGCGCAGAGGGGTCGTCTGTCAGTATATCAAGAAACTAGCCTTGCCATCCTTTGGGCGGTGGTGGTGCATCCGGAGAACGCCTTGCATACCAAGCGGCAGACCCCGGTTCTGCTTCTTGTGTTGAGACTAAGTCAGAGGTATTCGGCACCGATTGAGGCACAACTTGTGAATCGAATTGTGTCGTCTGAGACGAGCCGTTCTGTACAACATCAACCTGGGAAACACCGCCCGTTGAAACTGCTCCATAAGTCTCATGCACTCCAGCCTCTGGCATTTGCTCAGAGGCAAGCCAACCACAGGTAGGAGCCGATTTTGCTATGCGCATTATTGCGGTTATCACCGTAGGGATTTGTATAACGATCATTACCACATAAAAGGCAACAAGCGCCCAACCAGTAGAACTTGTATCCACATATGAAATTTCAAATGGATCTTCAAAAACACCGCTTGAGCCCATAAGAGCAAAGTCCCAAAAAGCATGGGCAAAAACTCCTGGCCAAATATTGCCCGTAGAAACCGCTAAGCCACAGAAGAAAATACCAAGCATGCCGGATTGAAGAAACTTGAGCACAAGCTGAGACAAAACCATAGGCGAAAGCGCTTCGCTAAACGAGACATGGGCAATACCAAATATTGCACTGGCGATAAAAACAGCCCCGAAGACACCTGCTTTGTTTTTGCCCATACGAGGAAGCAAGCAGCCGAGCAGCACGCCACGGAAGATACCTTCCTCATAAATGCCAACCATAATGCAGAGAAAGAACACCTTTATCAGCACTATTGGCCAGTCTGCAGTGGGGGCTACATCTGATGCTAAATTCCCCACAAGGGTATAGACCACCAGCAGAAGCGCAAGGATAACAAAGTACAGCGATCCTTTGAGACCATTGAGAAACTCTGCAACACGACACTTAAATGGCTTTGAGCCTCCCAAGAGAAACAGCACTATAACGGTATAGACCACAAGGAAGAACTCCACCAGGAGAGTAAGCCAGTCTAAGCCAAGCGCATCTGTAGATCCCAGCGCCAACACCGAGACGAGCGCGATAACAAAAGCAACGGGGAATTGCACAAGATAACTACCGATAAAAGCAAGAAATCCCAACGGCAAGCAATGTTTACGATAGGGTTTGATGTGAGGTTTTTCTGGGCTTGAGGGCAAAACCTGCTCTACGGTTTCTGAGTCCATGGGCACCTCCTAGCTACGCCCGATACCAAAAAATGAACAGGCGTTTTTCCACACTGACGTATATGTATCCTGTTTTGTTTCACCTAAACGTTCAGAGCGCACCTGGGCAATGCACGCAGTATTACATGCAACCATGGCTGGCTCGCACGTTTGTCCTCGAAGAGGCACCGGCGCCATATAGGGACTATCCGTCTCACTCAGCAGCAACTCCTGAGGACAAGCTGCCACAGCATCACGAATCTCATCGGAAGAAGCAAACGTAGCAGCCCCACCAAATGCCATATGACAACCCAGCTGAGAAAATGTATTCACGATTGAGGGGTTCTCGGTAAAGCAATGCAAATCGCATCCAGCCTGCGGCATACCCTGCGCTTCAAGTACCTCAGCAACGAGAGCGTGAGCAGCGCGTTTATCATCTTCTTTTGCATTGCGCACATGCAGCTCTACCGGGAGATTGTGCTCACAGGCAATATGCAGCTGCTGCTCAAAAGCCTTGCGCTGTACGTCAGCATCCAAACTGTTATACGGCCCAAAGTCGATGCCAATCTCTCCCACCCCAACGCAGCGCGGGCTCTTGAGTAAAACCTCAAGCTCGCGCAGGGCATTCCTATCGAGATCGGCGGCGCCATACGGGTGAGCACCCGCCACAATATAGATGGAATCGAGAAGATTGGGCACGTCAGGCCAGCCAGCAAAAACAGGAGGTTCAAGTCCTCTCTGAGCACACGCATCTAACAGGTTAGCCGCTGTATCAATCACACCATCAAGCCACGAAAGCACCTCTTGAGCTGTTGCCCAGCGACCGCGCGACAAATCATCCACCGGATCTATAGGCACAACAAGCAGACGAACGCCCGTGAGTGCCGCGCGACAAATGGCACACGCTGCATCCATACCGTGAGAAGAAGTGAGATGCCCATGCGTATCTGCCAGAGGCGCAAGCGCAACTGGCACAGGAACAATCTCACCTTTCTTGTTATGAAAGAGAGCATTGTCTGGTGCAACAGGCATATCCAGAGTGGGTGTAAATTCATATGAAGCCTTGCTGCGCGACACTTAAGACACTCCCCCACAGTCTTTCAGTACCTGCGTAAGCTCAACAAACTCCTCAGGAGAGCATGTCTCGGCTCGACGTCGAGGATCAAACGCAAGCTTTGAAAAAGCCTCGTCTAGAGCCTCGGCAGCAAACCCCGATGACATCATTGAGTTACGAATGGTCTTGCGACGCTGCGCAAACGCCGCATCTATTACACGTGCACAAGCTTGCAGCTCCTCAGGCGTAAGAGAAGGCGCCAGTGGCGCACGCTCTATACGCACCACCGCAGATTCCACGTGAGGAGGAGGCATAAAATTATGTGCTCCCACCGCAAAACGCCCTGTTACCTTGCCATATAGTGCCAGCTTGGCCGTATAGGCACCGTAGGTTTTTGTGCCAGGACGTGCACAGATACGATCGGCAACTTCAGACTGAACCATCACCACACAGCGCTTAAGCGATGGAATGGTTTGCATATACGCCAAGATAAGGGTTGCTGCCACGTTATACGGCAAATTGGAAACAAACGCCTCAGGTGCATCGGCCAAAGCCGTCACATCTATGCGCAGAGCATCGCCCATAATGTAGGTAAACGATGGGTGTGCCGCAGCAATTGAGGACAGAACAGGCTCCAGCGTTTGATCCATCTCTATAGAGGTAACCCTGCCTGCATCGGCAAGAAGGGCCAAGGTGAGTGTACCTATCCCAGGCCCCACTTCTATAACGTGCTCATCATGAGAAAGCGCAGCAAGATCCATGATCTTCTCGATAACCGCATTGGAGATCAAGAAGTTTTGACCCAAACGATGCTTGGTGGCAAGTCCATATGCCTCAAGGGTTGCGCGTGTGGCACTAGGGTTTGCCAGAGGAGAACCTGTCATATCGTTAGCGCTTCTCAGTTGCCAAGCGCGGGAACAGAGCCTCGCCTTTTGTTACCGCAACACCCGATGCGAGACCACCCCACACACATTGGGCAGCAAGATCTTCTGTATCCACTTCCTGCTCCAGTGACATGCGACGCAAAACCTCAGCAGAGGTGGTCGGCATAAAGGGAGCAAGCAGGTGTGCAGAAATACGAATCGACTCAAGCAGACTTGAGATAATTTCTACAAGTTCGCCAGCACGCTCGGGATCTTTTGCCACCGCCCAAGGTGCAGAATCCTCAATGTAGTGGTTAGCGGCATGGATAAGTTCCATTACCACATCTTTAGCGCCTGCATAGTCAAAGGCCTCCATGCGCTCGGCGTAGCGAGCATACATACCCTCAGCAACGCGCTTGAGCACGCCGTCCTTCTCTGCCCAATCCTCTGGCAAAACCGGCGTCTTGCCATCAAAGTATTTAGCGCTCATATTGAGAGAGCGACTGACGAGATTGCCCCAGCTGTTGGCCAGATCGGCATTGTAAACCTGCTCCATGCGCTCAAAAGAAATTGCTGAGTCTTCGCCATGCGTAACGTCGATCATGAAGTAATAGCGATAGCCTTCAACACCCAGAAGATCGATAACATCCTGGGGCGCAATGGCATTGCCACGCGATTTGCTCATCTTCTCAGCCTTGCCCGTCTCAGCATTACGCACGGTAAGGAAGCCGTGGACAAACACGCTCTCGGGAAGAGCTTCTTGAATGGCCATAAGCATGGCAGGCCAGATAACACAGTGGAAGCGGATGATGTCTTTACCCACCACATGGCACTGTGCAGGCCAACGATAAGCAAACTCTTTACGAGAAGCTTCGTCATCACAGCTATAGCCCACCGCAGTCATATAGTTGAGCAGGGCATCAAACCACACGTAGGTGACGTGTCCATCATCAAAAGGAACTGGAATACCCCAGTCAAACGTTGTACGGCTGACCGACAAATCCTGCAGGCCACCCGAAACAAAGCTACGCACCTCGTTCATACGGAAAGTGGGCTGCACAAACTCAGGATGCTCTTCATAGAGCTTGAGCAAACGATCTTGGAAGGCAGAGAGCTTAAAGAACCAGGATTCTTCCTGCACACGCTCAAGCGGACGACCACAGTCGGGGCAGAGATGCTCACCCTTGGTGCCACGCTCTTCATCTGCCTTCTCTACCTGTGTCTCGGTAAAGTAGGTCTCCTCAGGAACACAATACCAACCATCATAGGAGCCCTTGTAGAGGTAACCAGACTCACGCATACGCTCCCAAAGATACTGAACGGCATGATGCTGACGTGCCTCTGTAGTGCGAATAAAGTCATCATTCGAAATCTCGAGGGTATCCCATAGATTGGTGAAAAGCGGTGCCTGGGAGTCACACCATTCCTGCGGAGTCATGTCATGGGTGGCTGCTGCCTCCGCGACCTTCTCGCCATGCTCATCCATGCCCGTGAGGAACTTCACATCGTAGCCAGCGGCACGGCGGAAACGTGCCTGCACATCAGCGAGAATAGTGCAGTACGCTGTGCCGAGATGAGGCGCAGCATTGACATAGTAAATGGGCGTAGTAATGAAATACGACGGCTTATCTGCCATAGGAAGCTCCTCTGAGGTACGAATCTTGCTCTGCGACGCACAAACACAGTCGCAGGGGCCATTGTACCGCAGCAAGGGCCTCTTTTATGACCCAGACAAACTAGCCTGCCGAAACGGAAACAATTCGATCGTAAACTTCCCCGCGTGGCATAGAAAAAGTCTTAGCCAGCCGCTTAGCAAGTGCTGTTTTAGACTCCCCTGCTGCAAGGCCTTGAGCTATCGCTTCCTCCAGTGTTGGAGCAACCTGACCTTGTTCTGCTAAAAACGCTCGTACACGGTTTTTGCTCTCATCCTCTGTGGGAGCAGCGATAACAATAACGCACTCACCGCGCACCTCTCCACGCGCTGCAATGGTCTGTGCCAACGAAGGAGCTACATCACGCACCACTTCCTCATGCAGCTTTGTGAGTTCGCGTACAAGCGCAACACGGCGTTCGGGCATAACAGCCGCAATATTCGAAAGCGTTGCTGCTACACGTCGAGGCGATTCATATATCACCAATGCGCCTGGAATAAATGCGAGCTCAGTAAGGCGTTGGCATTGCTCTTTTTCTCGCCGCGGCAAGAAACCTTCGAAGTAAAAATGTTCCATAGCGAGTCCAGAGGCAACAAGTGCGCAGGTAACTGCACTTGGCCCAGGAATCACCTCGACACGAAGCCCTGCGTCGAGCGCCGCATCTACCAAGCGCTGTCCCGGATCGGAAACACCTGGCATACCAGCATCCGAGACGAATGAGATATGCTCGCCTCTTTCAAGCCGCTCAAGAACTTCGTTTACACGAGAAGCAATAACGTTTTCATCACAGCGAACGAGCGTTGTATGAATCTCAAGGTGTGCTAAGAGGCGCCCGGTAACACGCGTATCCTCGCAGAGAATAACGTCAGATGCTGCGAGCGTCTCTGCCACGCGAGTAGAAATGTCCGAAAGATTACCTATAGGCGTACCCACCATTGAAAGTAATCCCTGACTCTGCACAGACGTACACCCCTTCGTTTGATAGGTCTCGCGCTCACGTAAAGTATTCATAGCGCTGTTTTCTCGAACGGTGAAACAGTGTTAGTCAAGCATGTCCCGCTCAAAGCTGGCAAGCGCAAGACGTGCGTCCCAATCGGAGAGGTGTCCTGCTGTTTTCCAAGTTTGGAAGAACCAAGCTGGACAATCCTCCATAAGACGCAGCTGCTCGGCTACGTAGACTCGTTCAAGCGCCAGGCTACCTTCTGCTGTAATAGTCTTATCAAAGATGGGCAGTGCAGCCGACCACTCTCCTACCATCACTGGCAAACCACTCTTACGAGCCTCGTCTAGCTCACGCTTGCTTTCCTCTAACAAGAGACGAACGCCACCCGGACCCGTTGCAGCGGTTTGTTCGGCAAAGCGATAGAGATGCGTATCGAGCCACACATTTTCATAGCGCTGGTGCGCCATAAACCGTCGCCAAGAATGGGCAGAATCGGCATCAGAAAAGACAATAACCGGCCGTGTTCCTGCGGCACTGCGGATGGCTTCATAGGCATCACGATAGAAATTGCGCAGGTGTGGGAGCGGCAAGCCCGGCTCAATTGAAAGACCACGACGGCGCTGAATGACTACTTCATCTAAAGGTTCGATACCAAAAAATGGACTTCTGTCGGCATAACGACGTGCTAGACCTGCAACAACTTGCAACAGAGCCTCTCGACGCGCCGGCGTAAAATCAACCTGCATCCGAAGACCATCGCTCGTGATGGTTGCACCCGGCGCAAGTGCTATATCGAGCAAGATGCTCATCTCAGCTGCCTCGGCCCAATCAAATGCGCGGTCGACATAATCTAAGCAGCCACGATGTGTGCCAGGAAGCGGTCCGCGTTCACCGAATACAAACCAAGGTACCGCAAGTCTTACAGCGTTATAACCACGCTCTGACATGTGAAGAAAATCATCTTCAGTGATAAACGTATCGAGGTGATGGAGGATAACTTCCTCATACCGCTTGCGTCCGAGCTTATCTGCGAGAGATATAAGATCAAGCGAGCCAGTAGCGGCAAATAATTCCGGAGTAACCCATGGTTCTGGCAAAAGCCACCCGGCAAGATTGACGCCATGAAGGGTTGATCCATCGGTGGCTTGCCTCGTCATGAGTACTCCTTATTTCAAACAGTTCTTACTATCTCTACGTTCGAAAGTACTTCGACTCTATGCCTGTCTTACCATCAAACCCATTAAAGAAAAGGTGGCGACCAAAGCAATTGCGTTCCGAGATACATGATAATACCGTCGCCCACGATACAAGCCGCACTTAAACCAAACGAAATCCGCTCATCCCGAGCGGCGCGAATCATATCGAGAATTTCAAGAACTATCAGCGCAACACAGAGGACCCTACAAGTCCCTTTAAGAATCATTGGGACCACAAGCCCCATCCTTCCAATACTATGAACCAATAAACAACATAAGCTCTATTCGGGTAATAATACTGCATTGAGAAGAACTTTAATCGATTCTCAAGAGACTCTATGAGGGGTTTAGAGAAAGGATTGCTATGTCCTCCACATGTAAATCCGTAAAAATTATCTGTCTCATCCTGTTGTTGCTGAGCATCATCGCTGTTGGTTTTGGCATTTATTTCGCTGTAAACTCATCAGCCACGCCTGACGGCACCATCCCACTCTCTGGACAAACTTTTGGCATCATTCTTGTCATTGCGGGCATCCTCACATTTGCAGCAGGTGTTTCGGGGGCTCGCGGTGCCAATAATCCAACACGCCTGGGCCGTTTTGTTGGTTTTGGTTCTGTTGTTGCCATACTCAATTTGGTGGGAGCCGTACTCGCTGTTATGTCCGAACAACTCATTTGGCTGAATGTCATTCTCTGTCTGTTAGTTGGAGCTGGTGTTATCCTCGCTTCGCGCGCTCGAAATGAAGCGAAAGATCGCATTTAACCGCCACATACATCACTGAGATATACCGAAGGGCCGTCTAAGGTCTTGCATTGAATACTTTAGTAGGATAAAGTGCCACGTGCAGAGACATACGTTGTCCGAATCCTTATGTCTCGCCCTATGCCAATCACGTCCAGCGAAAGGACATACTATGCAGACAAGGCGCTCTTTCCTTCTTTCTTTTGCTGCCGCAAGCGGCACCGCCGCTCTTGCACTTGCTGGCTGCAATCAACAGCAGGCAAGTTCTGATGGCGGCACCGATCCAGAGACACTCTCTGAGTTCGTCGTTGGTCTCGACCAGGCCTACCCTCCTTACGGTTTCATTGGTGACGATGGCCAGATTACCGGCTTCGATATTGAGCTTGCTCAAGAAGTCTGCAACCGCAATGGTTGGGAAATGAAAGCCGAGCCGATCGACTGGGATGCTAAAGATACTCTGCTTAACTCCGGTACCATTACCTGCATTTGGAACGGCTTTACACAGGAAGGCCGCGAGGACGATTACACCTTCTCAGAGCCCTACATGCTCAATGGCCAAGTGATTGTAGTAAAGGCAGATTCAGGCATTACGTCCTTTGATGACCTTGCTGGCAAAACAGTAGTTACTCAAACCGATTCTGCCGCTGAGGATGTCCTTGAAGGCGACCAGGCGGAATTGGCTGCCACGTTCGCCTCACTCGATACAATTGGCGATTACAACACAGCCTTCATGCAGCTTGAGAGCGGTGCAGTTAACGCTGTTGCCTGCGACCTCTCTATTGCCGAGTATCAAATGGCTGCTAACCCCGATGCCTATGTACAGCTTCCCGACATGCTTTCTGAGGAGCACTACGCCGTAGGCTTCAAAAAGGGCGATCAGGCATTGGCTGACACCGTCACCAATACGCTCCGCGAGATGAACTCCGACGGTTTTGTTGAGGAGCTTTGCCAGAAGTACGCCGAGTATGGCATCTCCTACGATAACTGGGTTCTTAAGTAAGACATAAAACGTAGTATCGTGCGACCCCCGGACCATTTGTTGCGGGGGTCGTTTGCATGAGGGGGCCGGATGGATTTCTCCACAATGGTGGGAATGCTCTTCGAAGGCTTTGGAACCACCTTACAAATCTTTCTTTTTACGCTCATTGGCGCAATTCCGCTGGGAATTCCCATTGCCCTTGCCCGTATGAGCCGCTTTAAGCCTTTGTCGCTGTTGGCTCGGGCATACATCTCTATCCTGCGTGGTACGCCGCTGATGTTGCAAATGTTTGCCATCTACTTTGCGCCGTATTACGTATTTGGCATCCAGCTCACACCCGACTCGAAATGGTATGCCACAATCGCAGCTTTTATCATTAACTACGCTGCCTATTTTGCTGAGATCTATCGCTCTGGCATTCAGTCCATCCCACGCGGTCAATATGAAGCGGCTGAAGTTTTGGGGTATTCTCGCGCACAAACCTTTGTGCGTATCGTGCTTCCACAGGTCATAAAGCGTATTCTTCCCTCTATGGGCAACGAGATTATTACCCTCGTAAAAGACACTTCACTGGCATTTGCCATTGGCGTTGCCGAAATGTTCTCAACCGCTCGCGCACTTGTTGCCAGCCAAGTGAACATGCTGCCCTTTGCCATTTCAGCTGTGTTTTACTGGGTCTTTAACTTTATTGTCGAACTGCTCATTGGCTTTGCCGAAAAGCGCCTCGACTACTATCACGACTAAGTGAGGAAGAGCACATGAGCAACTCAACAGAAAACGCCACACTTCCCGTTTTTTCCATGCAACATGTTGAAAAATCATTCGGGGATAACCACGTCTTACGCGACATTTCACTCGAAGTTACCCCTGGCGAGGTCGTTGCTATTATCGGCCCATCTGGCGGTGGAAAGTCAACGTTGTTGCGATGCGCAACAACGCTCGAGAAAATTGACGCGGGCTCTCTGCGCTATGGCGACCTCACCGTGGCAGAAACAAACGACGCAGGCCAGGTACAGTATGCTCACGGAGAGCAACTGCGCAAAGCAAAGTCACGCTTCGGCTTGGTATTTCAGAGCTACAACCTGTTTCCTCATATGAGTGTTTTACGCAACATCATGGACGCTCCTCTTGTGGTTCAGCATCGTCCACGCGCTGAAGTGGAAGAGACGGCACATGCTCTCATTAAGAAAATGGGCCTTGTGGGAAATGAGAATAAGGTACCTTGTCAGCTTTCGGGCGGTCAGCAACAACGCGCAAGCATTGCCCGCGCTCTTGCTATGGGTCCGGATATTCTCTTCTTTGACGAACCGACAAGTGCTCTAGACCCCGAGCTTACCGGCGAAGTGCTGAAGGTTCTTAAGCAGCTTGCCGCCGAGCAAACAACCATGATTATCGTGACCCACGAGATGGCGTTTGCACATGATGTGGCCACTCGCGTTGTCTTTGTTGATGAGGGCACTATTGTGGAGCAGGGAACGCCCCAAGAAGTTATGGATAGGCCTCTGCAGGTACGCACGAAAGAGTTTCTCTCCCGCTATAGCGGCTAGTATGCGTCACGTTGCAATAGCAAAAAGCCTCCCATTTCTGGACATGGTGCGTCCGAAAATGGGAGGCTTTCTCATGTCGATCGATCTATGATTCGATCAACCTGCGTTTGAACGAGAGACTACATCTCCACTTCAACGCCGATACCTTGCGCCTGAGCTGCAGCAACAATCCGTGCAGCCGTCACCAGATCCTCGGCCGCAACGCCGACTGTTTTAAATACGGTGATCTCAGATGCTGAGGTGCGCCCCTTGGTATACCCTAACGAAATCTCGCCTATCTCACACAAGTCATCTGGAGCTAATAAGCCCTGCTCCAGCGCATCGATTATCTCACCGTCTTCGGACAGCACCGCGTCGCGCGAATCCAATGCACAGACCGCTGCATCGGCGAATAAGGCTCCCGGCAATTCATGCATTTCAGGCGTGTACGAACCCACACCATTAACATGCACACCAGGTTTAAGCCAATCAACTTCCAAAACAGGGTCTACAGCAGTCGTAACCGCCGTAATAACGTCGGCATTCTCAACACAAGCCTTCACCGAATCGCATGCAACAAGCGTTGCTCCATAGGTCTCACCGAGAGACTCTTGTAAAGCATCAACTAATGCCGCTGCCGCTCCAGGACGAGCGTCGGCCACGCGTACCTCTTCTAAATCTCTTGCGGCGAGCAGCGCTTCTAGCTGACAAGCTGCTTGTCCACCAGCGCCGATAAGTGCTCCAATGCGGGCATCTTCACGGGCAAGCAGTTTTGTTGCAATGCCCGATGCAGCAGCCGTACGCAGCTGTGTGAGATAGGTGCCGTTTAGGAGTGCCGAGGCCACACCAGTTGTTGGGTCTAACAACAACATGGTCGCTGGAATGGTAGGCAGTCCGCGCGCACGGTTGCTTTCAAAAAAGCCCAGCACCTTCACACCGAGTGCAGCATCAGTATCTGTTTTGCCATCCTCTGCTGTCCCTTTCTGAGCGGGTACATATCCTGGCATTGAAATGAGCTGCCCTGACACATCTGACAACTCTGCCACCGTACGCAAAGGAACCACTGCCACTTGTTTGCTCACAGCCCGGAATGCTTCATCGGCTGCATCAATTGCATCTGCCATAGAAAAACACGCCCGCATATCGCGCTCTGAAAGAATTAACATCTGTTTCTCCTTTCTTTAGGTAGTGTCATCTTAAAAGGGTCTTTCTGGTCACCGACCCTTAGCAAAGGTTTTGCAACCGAGCCGCCCCGCACTTGCAACACAATTGGAACGAACAGGCACGTTTCACACCGTTTCGCGTGCGCTTCATACACAAATTTCCTTGCTACAATCACTCCTATGGCTAACACATCTCATACAACCACCCATCAGTCGTCTGTCCACTATAAGAAGCGTGTGGCTCTCGTGCTCTCTTGGTTGCTTGTCGTAGGTATTGCAGCGATGATCTTTTTTATGAGTTCGCGCAACGCCAACGAGCTTAACCACGAGACTGGGGTTGTATCTGCCATTAAAACTTGGCTTATGCAACAAGCCAGCATGTTTTTTGGTCATCCGGTTGATGTCTCGCCCATCGGACATTTCACCGAGTTCTGTCTCTTGGGAGCAGCTCTTATCAATGCACTGCGGTGGCATATGCCTTTCCAACAAAGTGTTGGAGCTGCAATCATCTTGGGAAGCCTTTATGGCATAACCGATGAAATACATCAGCTTTTTGTTCCTGGCCGTTCTTGTGACCCCGCCGACTGGCTTGTCGATACAATAGCGACAATAGTGGGTGCGCTCATTATTTCTCTCTTTGTGAGACAAAGACTTGAGAGAAAAGGAAAGACTCATGGCTAACGATTATCTTGTCATCATCGATATGCAAAACGACTTTGTTGATGGATCACTTGGAACACCTGAGGCATGCGCCATTGCGCCGGCTGTTATCGAAAAAGCGCGCATCTTCGATGGCACTGTCGTATTTACGCTGGATACGCATGGAAGCAAT
The DNA here is from genome assembly GCF_965119725.1 of Olsenella sp. Marseille-QA0557. Taxonomy (NCBI): domain Bacteria; kingdom Bacillati; phylum Actinomycetota; class Coriobacteriia; order Coriobacteriales; family Atopobiaceae; genus Olsenella; species Olsenella sp. Marseille-QA0557. The sequence goes on from NZ_CBCPMI010000001.1 coordinate 282,227, forward strand.
TATGCCTCTACACAGGAAGGTCAGCACCTGCCTGTTACCCACTGCATTAAGGGAACCGCCGGTTGGCACCTTATCCCCGAGCTCGAAGAAGTGCGTCAGGCACGCAATGCCCGTGTGTTTGAAAAGCCCACGTTTGGCTCAACGGAACTCGCGCAATGGCTGGTTGAGCGCAATCAAGAAGACCCTATCACTTCTCTTGAATTTATCGGCGTTTGTACTGATATTTGCGTAGTGAGCAATGCGCTTATGGTTAAAGCTTTCCTGCCGGAAGTTCCGGTCCGTGTGGACGCTTCATGCTGTGCGGGTGTTACACCGCAGGCACATGATGCAGCCCTTGCCACTATGAGCAGCTGCCAAGTAGAGATAATAAACGGCTGAAGCGGTTTTCTTCGGAAAGACTAGTTTTTCTTGTCCTCGTCCGTGTTGGCATGATGGGCTTCGAAGCGCTTATAAACAATACCGCCGATAATCGCCAAAAGCGCAGCGATAACAATGGCGATAATTGCCACGCGCACATTGCCATCGCCCACCGCAGATGCCGCAATGGTGGATGTCATAATTGAAGGCAGCCTGCCAAACGTTGCAAGAGCGATCATAACGGGGAAGCTGATACGGGTCAGTCCTGCGAAATAGGTTAGCCAGTCTTTGGGCGTTCCCGGAATCAAAAAGATGATAAGCATGAGCCCTTCGAGCTTACGAGAATTCCTAAGCCACGAATAACGCTCCAGTTGGGAACGGTCGAAGAACAACCCGACAATAGACCAGCCCCACCGCTTTACTGCCAAAAAGACAATGCTTGATGCAATAGCCGTAGCAATCATGCACAGCAGGGTGCCTTCCCAAAAACCAAAGGCATAGCCAAAGGCAAGTTCAACAGGTTCGCCCGGTAAAAAGGCGAGAAAAATCTGGAGCGCATTAATACCCATGAGTGCCAGGCGACTTAAAACTGGATGCTCATCAACAAGTGCTCTTACAGCACCAGGATCGGAAACCCAGGCAATAAGACCTGGAACATATTTCCAGCAGAAAAGAGCAATGACTACCGCTAAGGCAATAGCCACACCAATGACAATATGCCGACGACGATGAAGTTCCGCGTCAGAAATGGTATCCATATCGTTGTCTGCCATGCCAACTCCTTATGACGCCCCTAGGGCAGCCTTTTGCTTGGAACAAAACTACAGGACAAATAAGAGCACCGCAAGAAACTGGCATACGCTTCCAGCCAACACCCACAGATGCCAAACGCTATGCATATAGCGCACATGCTTTAAGAGATAAAAGACGGTTCCCACCGTATAGCAAAGTCCTCCAGCAACCAGAAGTGCTAAACAACCTGGTTGTAAGGTTGTTAAAAGCTGTGGAAGACGAAAAACAACGAGCCACCCCATGACCAAATAAATAGTGATGGTTACCCAGCGAGGTTGTCGCTCGCGCAGAAACACCTCAACTCCAATGCCAATAAGGGCAAAGAGCCAAACGGCAATCATGAGAGGAACGCCACCTTGATTGAGCAAGGGCCCCAGCGTGAATGGAGTGTAGCTGCCTGCAATAAGAAGAAAGATGCAGCTATGGTCCAGCGTTCGTAAAACACGCTTGGCGGGGGGATACATAATTGCGTGGTAAAGCGTACTCATGGTGTATTCAAGCACGAGCGTCATGCCAAAAATAACAGCGGCAACAATATGTTCTGGCGGCCCACCGTCGATAACAGCTTTTACGATCAACAGCACTAAGCCAGCAACAGAAAGCACCGCTCCAAACCCATGTGATACGGCATTGGCTATTTCCTCACCAACGGTGTAGTCAGGAAGGCTGGTTCCATGGCTTTGCTCTTCTTTTATCTGGGGCTGAGTCTGCATGTCACAAGAATCCATTGTTTGTATTGATACTATGCTGTTCTTTTTGGAACGAGCTCAATAGCCTGTTTACCCGAAAGCGCCTCAATGGTGAACTCAAGCACCAATACACTATTTAAAGACCGATTAATCTCTTCGGAAGTTTCTTGAGCATGACCCGGCCAATAACGTTCAACAAGTGCCATAAGTGAGCTGCGAATATGCTCTGGATCGTCCACTACTCGAATATGGCCTAACGCAATAACGCTCCTAAAATACGTGGTAAGGCTCTCGGGAACCACCTTATCTGCATCTATCACGCAAAACGAAGCTGCAGCACCTTCAGGTCCAACAGCACGAATAAGCTCAAGTTTATGACCTGCTGAAGCGCAATGAAAGATAAGCGTATTATCACGGCGCGCATGACTCAAAGGTACCTGGTAAGGACACCCAAGCTCGCTATCTGTAAGAGCAAGCACACCTGAGGTTGTACGATCAAGCACTTCGAGGCACTCATCTTGAGAAAGCGCCTGACGAGACCTGCGCATCTTGGGAAGATTCCACTTCGTTTTCTGTTCCTCGGCGCTCATGAAAACCCCTTTACTTACGCTTATTACTATTGCTTGTTACCCCATAATGAAAAAAGCTACATCCCAACCATAAAGCCTAAACATATTATTCATAGAATAAGACACACACCAATACATTCGCATGCATAGCAAATCTGCAAAACAGTTCTCTGCGCTATACGTAGCCCTGTAATAAGGAGAAACATGTTCAAGCTCAGGCGATATCTCCGAGGACATTACCTCGAATGCATCCTCGCGCCTGCATTTAAAGGCCTTGAGGCCATTCTGCAGCTGTTTGTGCCGCTCATTATGGCTCAAGTTATCGATGTGGGAATTGCACACCACGATGCATCTTATGTGCTCCTTCACGGAGCAGCTCTCGTGGCTTTAGGACTTTTCTGTTATGTGGTCTCGGTTATTGCGCAGTATCTTTCGTCGCGTTTAGCCGCAAGCTGGGGCACTGCTCTTCGTAATGATCTCTACCAGCACATCATGTCGCTCTCGCGTCAAGATATTGAAGCCTTAGGAAGGTCGAGCTTAGTTACGCGCCTCATCAACGACTCCCAACAAGCGCAAGACGGCCTCAACATGTTTTTCCGCCTGATCTTACGAACACCATTCGTGCTGGTCGGCACAGTAGTCTCAGCCCATTTAGTAGATGGATTTGAAGGCGCCACACTCATGGTGGCGATTATCCTTTCAGTTATTGTCGTCCTTTCAATCATGCGTGTAACAACACGCTTGTATCGGCGCGTGCAAGCTCGCCTTGACCACGTACAACTCAAAACCGCAGAAAACCTGGAAGGTGTACGTGTTCTTCGTGCTTTCTGTCGCGAGGATGATGAGAAAAACACTTTCTCTCAGGCAGCGGTGCGTGTACGCAACTTACAGACAAAGAGTGCCAACATCGCTTCTCTGGTAAATCCCCTTACCTATACGCTGGTTAACTGTGGCCTCGTTGCCATTCTGTGGGTTGGCGGCATACGCATTAATGCTGGTTCTCTCTCGCAAGGACAGCTTGTTGCCCTGGTGAGCTACGTAACACAAGCTCTTGTAGAGCTGCTCAAGCTTACTAACCTCATCACCATGCTCGCACGCGCTCAGGCATGCGCCGGACGTATAAACGAAGTGTTCGCCGTTACCCCCTCGCTTGAGGATGGCACCGATCAGGCAAAACTTGCACCGAACGCTCCTGTGCTCGAGCTGCATGATGTTTCATTTGCCTACCCCGGGGCTGCTGGCAAAGCGCTGAGTCATATCGACCTCACCGCACAAGCTGGTGAGGTTATAGGTGTTATTGGCGGAACTGGCTCAGGCAAATCAACCCTCGCCAGTCTTATCATGCGCTTTTATGACGCAACCGAAGGTTCGGTGTATGTGGGCGGCAAAGACGTTCGTACGATTGAACGCAAAAGCCTTAGACGGAGCGTGGGTCTTGTTGAGCAAAACCCGTCACTCTTCTCTGGCACGATTGCCTCCAACCTGCGCTGGGGCAACCAAAAGGCTTCTGAAGAGGATCTTATGGAAGCAGTTGCTACCGCTCAGGCATCCGACGTCATTAATTCACGCGTCGAGAAGCTCGATGCCACTGTTGAACAATTTGGACGCAACTTCTCCGGCGGTCAACGGCAGCGCCTTGCCATTGCGCGTACGGTTGTCCGCCGACCTGCCATTCTTATTCTTGACGATGCAGCCTCGGCACTCGACTTTGCCACCGATGCAGCACTGCGCCGATCAATTGCACATGACCTCCACGACACCTGCACGATCATCATTTCTCAGCGCGTTTCTGCTGTGCGTTCTGCCGACAAGATCATGGTTCTAGATGGCGGATGTGTTGTAGGTATGGGAACTCACGATGAGCTGAAGCGAACCTGCGATGTTTACCGCGAGATCTGCGAATCACAGCTTGTTGATGAGGAGGGATCGCGATGAGCACACTCAAAGCAACAGCTGGTACCCGTCGAACGCAATCCAAAACGGTTCGGCGCCTGTTACGCCTCGTCGCAACTTATCGGCTGCGTCTTGTAGCTGTAGCATTCCTTGTGGTGCTTACTGTTGTGGGCACGCTTACGCTTCCCGTTTTGGCAGGCCATGCGGTTGACTGTGCAATTGGCCCCAATGAAGTTAACTTTGTAGAGCTTGCACATACCGTACTGGCAATGCTCGCAACGATTGTTGGTACCTCAATAAGCCAGTGGGCACTCTACGTAGTTTCTAATCGCATTGCCTACGACGCGGTATACGACTTGCGCACACAAGCCTTTAACCACCTCCAGGAACTGCCCCTCTCTTATATCGATTCACACGAACATGGTGATCTGGCAAGCCGCATCGTAACTGATGCAGAGCAAGTGGCAGCTGGTTTGCTCATGGGTTTCCAACAGTTCCCCACGGGCATTCTCACCATTTTGATAACACTTATCTTTATGTTTGCGCTGAATGTACAGATCGCCATTGTCGTAGCTTTGCTCACTCCCCTTTCTGTATGGGGAGCGCAGTTTATTTCTTCTCACAGCTCACGGCATTTCTCTGGCCTCGTACACTATCGTGGCAAGCTCACGGCTATGGCGGAAGAAACCATCGGAGGCATTTCAACGGTAGAGACTTTTACCATGGGAGACAAGCTTTCCGAGGAGTTCTCCGATGTCGATAAGAAGCTTGGTGAAGAGAGCTTCCGTGCTGTCTTTTTCTCGTCTCTTGCAAACCCAACCATGAGATTCGCAAACGCATTGGTATACGCAGCCATCGGCATATTTGGCGCGTTTGTAGTTATCTCTGGAGGCATTACTGTTGGTGGGCTCACCACCTTCTTGGGATATGCCGATCAGTACGCCAAGCCGTTTAATGACATCACAGGCGTAGTTACCGAGCTTCAGAACTCGATTGCGTGCGCCAGACGTTTGTTCTCCCTCATTGATGAGGACGCTCAAATTCCAGAGCCTTCAAATGCACAGGCGCTTTCTAAGGTGGAAGGCAATGTCAAGCTCGACCATGTGGGCTTCTCTTACGATGGCAAAACGTCAGTACTTACCGACGTGGATCTGTCAGTTCGTCCTGGTCAGCGTATTGCTCTTGTCGGCAAGACCGGATGTGGCAAGACCACCCTCATGAACTTACTCATGCGTTTTTATGACGTTTCAAAAGGTGCTATCTGCATTGACGGTGTGGATGTGCGCGAGTTAACGCGAGCGAGTTTGCGCATGAGCTGGGGCATGGTGCTGCAAGATACCTGGATTCGTCATGCCACCGTACGCGACAATATTGCACTGGGAAAGCCAGACGCCACCGATGAGGAGGTGCGCGCTGCTGCTAAAGAGGCTTACGCCGATGGTTTTATCCAGCGCCTGCCCGAAGGCTACAACACCGTACTCGATGGAAATACATCCTTGTCTGCTGGTCAGCGTCAGCTGCTCTGTATTGCACGCGTTATGCTCGCGCAACCCCAGATGCTTATTCTGGACGAGGCAACCTCTAACATCGATACCCGTACTGAGTTGCTGGTGCAGCGCGCGTTTGACCGTCTTATGGAGGGGCGCACAAGCTTTGTTGTAGCACACCGCCTCTCCACTGTTCGTGATGCCGATCTTATCTGCGTTATGGAGAATGGCACCATACGAGAACGCGGCACCCATGATGAGTTGCTCCGGGCGGGCGGTCTGTACACCACCATTTATCAATCGCAGTTTGCTCCGAGCGAGTAGCTGCCGTACTTTGCTGCAACTCTGTATTTCATTTGTCGGGCTTTGATTTCTGTCCCCCAGAGATTGTATTGTGGAGAAGATAGTTCATCTCTCGGCTCCAAGCCGTGAAACAACCACATTGAAAGGAGCGTTACGATGGCACTGCAGCCTCAGGTTACCGAAGTGCTCAACAACCAGATTAACAAGGAGCTTTACTCCAGCTATCTCTACCTTACCTTTGCAGACTATTACGACGATCGCGGTCTGAAAGGCTTTGCCAACTGGTACGAGATTCAGGCAAAAGAAGAGATGGATCATGCCATGGCAATTCGTCGTTATCTGCTTGATAACGACTTTAAGCCCACGATGGAGGCAATCGACAAGCCCGATAAGACGTTTGATAACGATCTTGCTCCCCTGGAGGCTGGCCTTGAGCACGAGGAATATGTAACGGGCCTTATTCACAACTGCTATGAAATTGCTCATGAGGTTCACGATGTTCGCACCATGCAGTTCCTCGACTGGTTTGTTAAGGAGCAGGGCGAAGAGGAGACCAACGCCCGCGACATGGTCACGAACATGAAGCTCTTTGGTTCCGATCCGAAGGGTCTGTATGACCTTGACCGCGAGTATCAGGCTCGTACCTACGTACAGCAGACCGCGCTCCCGATGTAAGTCCGGTTTGCCTGTAAGCAACTGCGATTTCTTACCATTGCTTTAGCTCTAACCCTGCGATGTTTGTCGCAGGGTTTTTCGTGCGCTAGCCTTGCACTGGCTCTGCGTCGGCTTTAGAGCGAGCCAATTGAGAAAAAGGCTGCCACCACTTGGGGTGACAGCCTTACTTCTTGCACTTGTTATATAAGAGGACTTATGCCTTGCCCAGGGTCTTGCCGCCGTCGACAATAACATCGATGCCGTTGAGAACCTTGCCCTCATCGGAAGCCAGGAATGCGAAGATAGCCGCAACCTCAGACGGCTCAACCATGCGGCCAAGAGGTCCAAGATCGCCAACCTCGCTGGCATTGTCGAAGTCCTGACCAGAGAAGTCTGCAATGGACTGTGTGGCCATAGGAGTAGCAACCCAACCAGGAGAGACGGAGCAGCAACGGATCTTGCCGCCCTCGCCACACTCGTTAGCGATGTTACGGGTCATCTGCTTTACAGCAGCCTTGGATGCAGAGTAGCCAACCTCATAGGTATATGCAGCTGTTGCATCGCCTGAGGAGGTGTTCACGATAACGCCATCGCCCTGTGCCTGCATAATGGGCATGACATAGTGAATGAAGCAGAAGGAACCGATGGTGTTGACCTCGAGAATACGACGGAACTCGGACACCGGATACTCGGCGACAGCCTGGCCCTCATCGGAGATACCAGCGATGTTGCAAAGAACATTTACGGTACCAAAAGCCTCTACGCAGGTGTCTACAGCAGCCTTTACCTGCTCTTCATTGGTAACGTCGGCAGGAGCAATAACATAGCTTCCCTCTGGGAGACCAAGATCGGCAGCAGAAGCTTCGAGTGCCTCTTGCTTGAGGTCTACCATGCAGACCTTAGCGCCTTCATCAACAAAGCGCTTAGTCGTAGCCTTACCAATACCACTTGCAGCACCGGTAACAATTGCAAACTTACCTTCCAGTTTGCCCATAAACGCCCCTTTCTTAGTTCATCCATCCATAAGATATGTCTGCTTATCTTTTAGATCTAGCAGACAACTACTGGTAAATATTAGACCGAAATTATGGGACCAAATACAACATTGACGCATTGTCGGTTACTTGTCGGCGAGCGGCAGTAAGCAACGTTCTGCACTATCAACATGGAGGCACGCATAATCCTATGGCAAAATTTTAAATTGTAATTTGGCTCTAATTATTTAGAAATGCTCCCTGGATAGCTTTGTGAGTAAGCAAGTTAATGACTTATTTAAGTTTTCTAGAGTCAGAAATTCTTTATTTTCTTAATTGGTTTTCGTTATGTCTAGACATTATCCAGGTGATGGTATTTCTAACTCTTGGAAAAAGCACTTTTCTGCATAAAAGAAACACTGAATCCAGGAAAAACGCCATAACAAGGAGAGTAATACAAACAACTGCGAGAAGTATTAAATTGGTTGTGTCTAAAACTCTTCCGCTTAAACATTCAACTAGGAAAAATATACAAAATCCAATCAAGGTACTATAAGCAAGTGGAAACTTATTAATCCGGTCAATTTTTGATTGCATCAATATAGTTTTCCGATTAACCTCCTCTATGATATGAGTAAGTAGCTTTTCCTTACAATCGGTTTTATTTGAATCATCAAAGTTTATTTCATCAAGCTTCTTTATTAATTCAACTTCGGCAATTAAGTTTTTCTGCCAGTCAGTGTCAAAATGATAATTAATAAATTGAGAGATTAAATGTGCAAGAAAAACAAACATTATTGCAGCTATAAACAATCCAATATTAGGATTTCCTGATTCATCGAATATGGTACTTATTAAACTTGTAATCTCACCCATAGTGAATTCCTTCCATTCTATCTATCACAAATATCAGCTTTGTTAGGGCAAAAAAGAATGCCAATAGCATTGTCATAGAAAAACATTGTTAGAAAAGAGAACCAACAGTTACAAATGAACACGTTTCGTAACTCACTTAATCCTTTGGTCTCCAACTTTCAGCTAGCATGCGATCAATAATTTTCGCGAAAACTGACATATTGGATAACTAATATCTAGATCATATTGGTAGTTTTGCCCTAACATTAGAGTAGTTGATTTAATTCGGTACTAACAGCATTAATCCTTACCTTCTACTTCTGTCTGTTTCAGTAATAGATAAGAACTATCAAGAAGTAGATCTAATAAAAAAATATTGATGGTTCCAAGGCGCAATATTGCAGTAAAAGCCAGGTGATTCTCAGTAAAAAAATTTGTCTACCCCAAATTTAAATCGGTCCACAATTTGACACAGAAACATCTAAAACCGATTTAGAAGAACAAAGCTATCAAATGACAGCATCTTATAAACTAATTTAGTTTTGGGAATAGCTCACAATAGAAAGAGGGCTGCAACTTGCGTTGCAGCCCTTAAATTGCAGATATAAAAAATGAATTTTATTTCTTTCCTTGTACTGCACGACCGATTGATTTTAAGACTTCTCTACGTGCAGTACCGTAGGGAGCGATTGGATCGATGATCTTTCGCAGGGGGTTAGTCGGAGAAACTGCCTTTTCATGAATCGGCATTGTATTGGTTGCCTGCCCAGTTACACTATTCTTCGCAAGCTTAGCAATCAGCATTTCATAAAATGGAGTTTTACGTGCATATTGCCAATACTCTGGAGCATAGTCACACTCCGGATTAACCCAAGGTTTCTCCCATCCAGCATAATGAATTATTTTTGGATTAACTCTTGAAGCCATGTATGCATCGTATATTTCGTTCGGAGCAAATTTAAACACCGAATCAATTCGTCCTCCACAATCATGCATAACATTCCATTCGAATGGGAGGAATACCACTCGATCTTGACATTCAGTATTTAAAATATCTTGATCATCATAGATATAATTTGCTCTTGTTACTATATCCATCCATTCAGAAACAGTGTGTAGTTTCCTTAATGCTCTTGTATTAAGCAATAACACTCCCGCTTGGAAATAGTTATAGGGCTTTTTGAGCTTTAATGTCTGAGTAGTATAGGTTAGGCGTTTCCCATCATTCATATTTAAATTACCTAGGTAATCAATATCATGAGCGGCAGCCAACAAGTTGTCGCCTAGCTCAATATCATAAAGCTCTCGAATATTGCCTTTAACAATTAAATCTGAATCAAGGTAAAGGACTTTGTCATAACAATCCAGTATCTCTTGAACCAGGAAACGATAGTACGTTTCCATAGAAATATGCTGGTTGTTTGTCGTTAAGTCATAGCCGGAAATCATACGAGAAACATTATGGAAGCGTATTGAGGCATTTTTATATTGAGAGACAGCCGACTTAATAAGCTCTCTTTTTTCGCCTCCTATATTGCGTTCCAAAATAATAATGTCATAAAAGCGCGTTGGATCCGCATTTGCAAGCATAGACACAATCGTTGTTGTGAGCATGGGCACATATGCGCTATCTGATGCGAAGACAACTGGGATAATTCCCATCTTAATTGCTTCAGGATGAGAAAAGACAATAGGCTCAATCGGATATTGTTTGTCTGGTGATTCAAAGTGCACACATTGCAGTTGTTTTGTTTTCAAATTTTTATTTGTCCGAATAAGATGCCTGTAATAAATATTAAATAATCTCTCCGCAAGATGTCCAGGAGTTCTCAATGCTTCCTTGCTATAGAGAGACATGTCGCATTCATGCATGAACTGTTCCAAAATCGGGAAAAGCCATTCGCAATATTCAGAAAATAATGCCGTTCGCATGATATACATGTTGCAAAAACAAGCTTTATGAGAATTTAAAAATTCTCGAGCATCCCTCTCATAATCAGGATGCTTATCAATAAGGATATTGATGATTGTTGATAAGTCCTTCTTATGAAGTAATGGAGCTGCTTCATAGTGCTCTTGAGGAGTTGTAAAATCCCCCGGTATCGCCGCCAAACTATGAAAGCCGGTGGTTATAAGGTCATAACCATTTATTGCACGTTCTATATGCTTCCTATCCAGTCCATATTTCTTAATGGATTTATCATCAATATATGTATCAATAATCTCTCCATACGGATTCTCAGGATACGTATTCTCTGAAAAATTAAAGTATCTACGATAATGGCAAAACCCTACGTAATCAGAATCCTCAAGAGCGTTTTTCCATGCCCAGTACTGAACGGTCATTTCACAATACATGGGATTTCTGTCGGATATATTGTCATCGCCATCATCATCGTGAAAGCTATCTATAAAACGACCATTTGGCCGAGTTAAGTCTTGTCCTACTTGTACGAGTTGAAAACAAGGATCCTTCGGAATATCAACTCGCTTATGACTGGTAATAAATATTTTAACTCGCTCTTTTCGGCATTCTTCAAGCCTTTTTGCCCCATTGAGCTGTTCAATGTGAGACTCAGCGATGTGTTTCATACGCATATAATTAATGAAATGACTATCTATTGCATCGGAAGTCTTAACCTCATTTGCAGCAGCAAGATATAAGTTAAGAACATCATCATTTGAAGGCAGTTGACCATCAGAAATAAATTGATATGCTCTATCGCGTACAAATCGCCATAGCTCATTGCCCGCTTCAGCGTCACCAACAATGGACCTAAAAGTTTTTGCAGCTTCAAGAAAATCTGTAGCCGACACACGCTCAACCAAAGTATTTCCAACTGACTCAAGGAGTTTTTCTTTTGTGTCCAAAGCTGCTGATTCTAGAAATGAGTCATGACGCTTATTTGCATACTCAATCATTTTTTCGTAACAGTTTTTAATCTGTTTAGCTTCCAAAATAAAACGAGTAAGCGATATTTTGCTTGTTCCAGTAACCCCTAATCCTATGTGATAGTCATACCCAAGAATATCTTGATACTGTTCACCATTAGCCTGATCAACCGTGATAAACAGCTCATAAGCATCTTCTGCTCGATCAAGACGACTATTAGTCATAAGACTAAATGCATTTCTAATTAAAGGTCCTTTAAATACACGATGGGTCATATTCCAAGCATATCGGTATCCGCCTTTTAGGGTAAACATATCGCTAAGTAATTCTTGGCGATTTGCATAGCCTCTGTTTTCATTTGCCCAGATCTGAAAATGTTCGGCTGTGTTTTTCGGCATTCCATTTTCTGGAATGGCTCGCAACCCAAACCTTAAAATATCAACTGAAGAACTATTAAGAGCTTTTTCAAGCTGCGTCAGCACTTCAGGAGAGGAAAGTTCATCATCACCATCTACAAAGATGAGATATTCACCTGTAGATGCCCGCACGCCAATTTTGCGTGTAAGATGCAGCCCTTGATTCGCTGAGTTTACTAGAAGGGTAAAGCGCTTATCTCCAGCAATAGCCTTCTCAATCACGGAGGCGCTTGAGTCCTCACTAGCATCATCCACTAATATAACTTCATAATCCACATAATTCTGAGCTTGAATACTTTCAATACAGCGGCAAATATACTTCTCGATGTTGTAGACCGGAACTACTATTGAGAACCTCGGCAATGTTGCTCCTCTCTGAAAACAGTCAACCATTGCTCAGATAATCATCAAATAATAATCATTCATTATCTCTAACAACTTATTAACAGGTTAGAATCTATTTCGCAGATGAGCAATAAACGTGTCATACATCTTAATAATTATCGCATTACCTTGAAGAAATATCTAAACCGACCAAGAGGAAAGATAGCTAAAACACGTCCTTACGATGATTTGCAATTGGGACATTATTAATAGTATAGATGGACAATTTTAATTTATACTTTTTTGAATGTCCTCAGGAGCTTTCTAATGCTTCTAGGTAGCCACAATACTGCAGACCCAATTCTAAATGCATAGGACTGTTTAATTCCTGTAATTTCATTGACTATTTTTTTATTGTCATTCTTTAACACTGCTATTTCTTTGCGTAAAAGTTCTAGTTCCTGCTTTTCTGCGTTTCTCGCATTCGCAAGTCGTTCATATGCATTAAAAAAAGAATATATGAGACGTAAGTCCTTCGAATCAGAAGTAGCTTTTCTACCTGTTAAGGCCATACTGACAACTGTTGACCATTGTTTTGAAATATCAACCTCGCATATTTGGCGATACTGTTCCAATACGCAAGCACTCATCTCTTCATATTTTTCTGAAGTCAGGGTCAAAACTTTCGATAATGCCAAACCCATAGCATCTATATCCCCCCATGGGACTTGGATAATACCTGAACAGTTATGTGAAAGAACAAGATGAGGCATGTCAAACATTACACAAGGTAATCCCTCATGCATTGCCTCACAAAGAGCAAGTGGGAAACCCTCTGTAGGTGATGTCATGAGAAATAAATCTGCTTGCTTCAAATATGGTTCAGGGTTTGATACTGAACCTGTAAATTGTATTTGATTATATACATTTAATTTTTTTGCTAATACCTCAAGTTCAGCACGAACTTCTTCGTTATCTCCCCCAACCATTATTAAATGTGCGTGTGGAATATTTTGAACGAGACGTGCAAAAGCTTTTATTGCAAGGTCTGGTCGCTTTTCTACTGGATCAAACCGACCAACCCAAACAACCGTTGCACCTTTTTGTTTCCGTGCGGAAAATGATATGCCTCCAAGATAATCCGCCACTGGATTAGCTACTGTGACCACGTTATTACAGAAGACAGACCAATATAAAGCATCAACATCACTCAGGCATACAATAGCATCAGCTAAACGAGCACATTTTTTAACAACAGAAAGGAGCTGTAGTCCATTATCTTTGTCAAAGGGATATGAAGCAGAGCCATGTACTGAATAGACTAATTTCATTCCTGAATCATGAATAGCTTGGCAATCTAATGGAGCGTTTGGGGAGAGCCATGTTCCATAAATTACAAGATGTACTCCTCTGCTCTGAGCCTCATTTTTCCAAAACTCAGAACGATTATCTTGATCTGTAGGCACGATAACTCGTTCAACATTTGGAGGTAAAGAGAGATCTCCTGGACGCTCAGGTTCATCAGTATATAAAACAACCGAATATCCCATACCCAAGAATCTGTTTATCAATTCTAAAGTAACACGTTCGGCTCCACCTATTCCGAATCGCCAATACTGAAAACCAATAATCATATCCAAAGGCCTGTCTTATCCATAACTCATCATTTACCTTAACTTACAGCCTATATTCTAAGAATATTTGCAGCCACAGAGCCACGTTTTACCATGCTCATTCTTATTCAAAACAGCGCTCCTACAATCAATCTCTTGTCAATCAGCGTCATAAACGAGTAAGACCGTTTATCATACAAATTAATGATAAACGGTCTGTTTTAATTGCAAGAGTTTGAAGGCATTAGCACCAGTTAATTTACTTAGCCAAGTGTTGATACCAATTGATTATACAGAGAGTGAGAAACACTCATCCATCCACCATAGACATACACAGTACTAATGCTGCCTTTATGCTTTCCAACAAAATCAAGCACGAGAGGCATCTTATTCGAGTTGACAAGGATGTTTACCGAATTATTAGATCCAGTAAATCCAGCACCTGTCAAAGCGTCATGATAAACATTCGAACTTGAGAAACTCATGCAATTAGCACTCATTCCCTCACTGATTGCCAAATCAGCAAAGTTCAAACTTACTTCAACAGCAGTTTCTCCGCCCATACGAACAACTTCGACACCAAGAGAATTAAGCTGTGTTATCACACTTTCGGGAATACTCAAAGGACCCCCCATGACAATAACACGAGTGTATCCACCCTCTTTGATAGCTTTCACTGTTTCATCAGTAAGCCCACTCTTGTTGTTCGTTAAGAATATGGGCGCTTGCTTAGCGTATGCATATGGCGCTGCTGAAAGAGCGTCCTGATAGGTAAGTGATGTTGCTAAGAGTGCCGTACTTGAGCGCCCATCGGCTATTTTATTAGAAACATTTACAGCAACTGCAGCTGCATCTTTTCCCGAAATACGCTCTACCTGAACTCCTAAATTTCCAATTTCTTTCATTGTTCCATCGGAAACAGATAAAGGCCCTCCTACAATAATTACCTTCTTTGCACCAAGTCTTTTAATTTCATTGGCAGTCTCTGTTCTTAATTTTGAAGTGGGCGTAATTAAAACTGGACAGTCATAATAACCTGCAAGCGAACTAGCTGATAAAGCATCCCAATATCCATCACCACTTGCAACAATTACCGTTTCGCAAGAGCCGTCAGCATAATTTGCATCAACTGCAGTCATGACACCGTATGCATCTTGCCCCCAAAGCCTATTAACAGTTTGTGATGGGTTATCTACTTCAGTCTTTGCAATAACATCTAAATAATGAGCTTTCTCGTCACGATAACGATTTTGCCATCCGGCATGATATTGAGGCTGTGCCTTATAAAAAATGCCTACATTATTAATGACATAATCGCAGAGAACCGTTACAAACTCACTATCTGACATTGAGTTATTGAGACCGGCACCTGGCCAATTGTAGGAACTATACCACTTGCCATCCCAACCGTACCCGCTGGTAACTCCACCAACAAACTTACGCCAGCCGCCGGTTCCAAAGAGGTTGCACATTCCCCAACACAAGCTTTTGACGCTGTCAGAACGATTTGAAATATCAATGCCTCTTGATTTTAAATAACTCTCGGCAGGTAGGTAATACTCCTGATAAGCCCAAGCATTCTGAAGATTAGAAAATTCAGTTGGGTCAGCTTTATAAGCAGCATGCCATGCGGCATTTAAGTCGTTACCCAACTGTGTAAACCTGCCACCACTGAAGGTAGTTCCACTTACATTCCACCCATAGCGAGTACCAATAACTTTTAAACAACTATATTTGGTTGGATTGTAGTTATAGACAGCTTTTAGAAAGTCACCCAGTCCATATCGGTTATCAAATTGGAAAAAACCCATAGCATGGTAACCATCACCTGCGCTCAGGCCTTGGTCATAATTCTGGTTACTTTCCCATTTACAAAAATAAAGTATCTCACCAGACAGTGACATAGGTTGTAAAGAACTCGAGCGCGAATACGGTTCAATACTATCGCCGTAGATATCGTCTTCTTCACCTGTTGGAGCTGACTCAACAAGCTCTTGCTCTTTCTGCTCAGCTTCTTCTGGAGTATAACCCTCTCCTTGTTCAATTACAGAAAAGCGATCATATGTCGTCCCATATAGATCGTAGATTGTATCAGCGTGCGCCTGAGCAGTAAAAATCGTTAAACCTAAAAGCATGGTAGTAACGAATACAATAGATTTGGCAAAAGATTTGAAACGCCTCATCTTTTCTCCTTGATACCATTCAAACTGGCATTATAAAAAATTTGAACAATGATACTTAAAATAATCGATTTAGAGAAAGTCTAGTTCAATAATTCATACACATATAGATTTATCTCAATACTTTTGATCTTTATTCACTATAGGTTTACTTATTTTAACTAAAGAATAAAAACTATCAGATCACGAGAGCAGTACCGAAGTCCTATAAATTCATCAGATAGATACTAAAGTTACAGTACGTCACTTCATAGTCTCTGATACACAGTGATGTAAAGATGATCTATGTAGCAGATTAAAATATGTAATCTGCCAGATACTAATGAGATCTTATTAAAACTCTATTTGCACAACTAACCTTATTTAAGTCCTTTCAATAACTGTTTTTTTATAGCATGAGATCAGTACAGCAAAGATGAACGGGAGAGTGCATATTGTTTGTAAAACATATCGTGTTGGTTCTCCTCCCATACCTGAAACAGGAACCAACATCAAAGTAAACATAAATAACAATATTGGCGAAAAGTATACAAGCTTTTTCAATATATTATTCTTTTGTCCAAAGATCCAAAATAGACAAAAGGTTGGGGCTAATGTAGCCCAAAAAGAGCGGTAGAAAAGTATATTCACCACAGGAATAGTTTGTATATACGTGTAGATATTTCGCGCTCTAAGATTGTTCTGTGTTTGTTGCGGCCAATCAACATACTGAAGAACCGGTTCGTAATACCAGCTAGATTCAGTACACACAACTAAATAATTTGGTGATCCATCCGCATTGTTAAAACCAAACCATCCATGAGTAAGGCCTAGCCAAGCTTCAAAATGCCCAATAGGATTTTCAATAGTTTTTCTTGCCCATAATATGAGGAAATCATCGTAAAGAGATTCGTCTTTTACACTTCTTCCTTTTATTCCATCAACAATTTCAAAGTTATAGAGTGAAGGGATATTCTCATAATCTGTAGAAAGAAAACCATTTATGATCTTTTTGTCTTCATCAGACATACTTCCGTCATCATGAATTACATCATGACCAACCTGTTGAATTAATGTGGCAATTCCCTCTTGTTTACCGCCCGGCTGAACACCTACAGCAGGAAGCACAACTTTAGGCATTATTACAAGGGCAATCAAAGCAACAGCTATGGTAAGTCCGCCAGTCTTTATCCAGAGTTTTCCCCTATGAAAAACAACAATAAGCAGCACTAATGAAAGAACAATTACATAGACTGCAGTCTTTTTTGTTAGAGCACATAGCACTGAAACGATGAATAGCCCTATCAACCAGAAAACATTGTTGAAGCACTTTCCATTACACCGAAATGCTTCAGACCAGAGAAATATGAAGGCCATAAAAAAGACGGCATTGATTGTATCCTTAGCAAGAGACGCAAACATAACTGGAAAAAAGGGAAACAATGCTACAAATACAAGGGTTCCCAAGCACCAATTTTTGTTAGTTCCAAATCTTTTGATTTGCAAAATCAATACCGAAAAAAGAAGTATAGCTGCTATTGCTTGCAACAATACAAGACAAAAAAGCCCCGCGCTCTCACTTCTAAAAATTGTTCTACCTAAATCAGAAAACCAGCCAAAAATAAGCGTATCGAGATAAGGATGATGGTCTGTAAGAGCTTCCCCTCCGTAATATTGAATAAGTTGAGTTGATGTATCTGACCAATAGACGCCAGGATAAAGTAGAGCAAAATATGGGGCCCAACAAACAGCAATACTTAGAACAATTCTTATGTACGACTTTATATTCCAATTAAATCCCAGAAATAACTGATGACAAAATCTGAGCGGCTTCGATTCTTGAACAACTGAATCGCTCTTTTCTTTTACTGTCTCAAAATGATGCGCAATACCCTTATCTATCAGCCAAAATACAATGATGAAGAGGAGTACATAAATGAGCATATGTATATAAAGAAGTCCACCTTTATATCCCAGATTACCGGCATTCGCTGCAACATCATCACCCATTGCAAACAACATGCCTAGAAGTACTGGAATAATCCAGCGGAGTTTTTGTAGGAGTGTTGTTTTATTATTAGCCTGAATTGTCTTCACGTTCAAACATCCAATTCATTACGAAATTCTGCATCAGCTAAAGAGTAAAAAGTAGCCGGAGCATTGGTATTTTTCTACCAAACCATGAGAGTATTCCAGCACATACAAATATAATCACTGCGCAACAAATATTAGCTATTAAGGCTTCAATATTTCCCATTCCAACAAAACATAACATTGGATATGTATCCTGCAATTCAGCAAATAACCAAATTAGCGGAAAATGAAGCATATATATTCCAAAAGTACTACTCCCCAAAGCAGTTACTAATCTTGATAAACCCGGATACTTAATAGTTTGTATGTGCATACAGAGATACAAAACCATGAGCGTGAGAATAATCGTTGGAATAAGCCAATAACCATAGGTAATTGAAAAATTAACCCCTAAGTAAACATGTTGAAAGTGCTGTAAAACAACAATCCAGATAGCAGAAATAAATGAGAGAAAGATGGCCATATTAGGTGTTAACTTCTCTGCTAATTTGTTATTAATTTTTCCTTCAAAAACATCCGCAATAAGTGCGCCACCCACAAAATATAAAACAACATAACCATATGACCCAAAAATATTGAGTGCAGGGAGAGCACTTAACAATGAGGCGTAATTATGCACATCGGCGGCATCGACTATCTCAAGAATAGCTTTGACTGAATCCAAGCAACTTGTAAAGACAAAGATTGTCCCACAGATAAACCAAAGCGGGATACGGTTAGAGGCATCATAAAGCGCTTTCAACGCCGGTAAAAATAAATAGATTGCAATAAGTGCATTGAGAAACCAAAAATGTCCAAGCGACCACCCATCTGGATTTCCACCTAGAAGAGAAAAGACAATATCTCTGAGTGAAGGTATGGTATTTCCCAATACAACCATAACAAAACAAATCGTAAGAAGACGCCAGATCAAAGCCAGAATAACTACGCGTAACAAACGTTGAATATGCTTCTTTGTATCCAAGGGCTTACGAAGCAATAAAGCTCCGTTAACAGCAAAAAAGAGCGGGACACAAATAGCTGTCAAACTCGTTATAGCGTTTGCGCTCAACGAGTTTGGAAAAGCTCTTGTAGAAAACGAGAAGTGCAGAAGTACGACACAGAACATTGCGATACATTTTGCAATGTCAAGCCCTGCAATCCGTTTCGATCTAGTCGGCAAGACTAATCTCCCCGCTCTCTTATATCAGTCTGAAACTAATCTCTTTTGTTTCGCCACACGTCAATTGCACGAAGCTCCCAATCGCGACGGTTGCCTTTCACCACTGTGTCAAGAATCAAACCGCATACCAACATAAGAGCAGCAAGTCCAGCAAAAGCAACGGCAAGAATTGCTGTTGGAAAGCGTGGTACTAATCCGGTTGCCATGAACTCCATTACTACTGGAATACCTAATATCAGTGCAATAACAAAGGAGATAGCTGCCAACAGCGAGAAAAAGCCAAGGGGTTTATAGTCCTTAAAAAGCGAGAAGATCATGCCGAGTACCTTAATACCGTCAGAAACGGTATTGAGCTTAGATTCTGATCCTTCCGGGCGATCACGATAAACAATAGGTACCTGCACAATACGGAAGCGTTTATCTACTGCATGGATAGAAAGCTCGGTCTCAATCTCAAAGCCAGGCGAAAGCACTGGAAGCGTTTCTGCAAATTGCCGGCTAAATGCGCGATAGCCTGTCATTACGTCAGTAAATTCAAAGCCATAGAGCACCTTAATGAGCCAACGCACTAAATCATTTCCAAATCCATGGAAGGCGCGGGTATTTTCTTCTCCATATGTGCCGTTGGAAAGACGATCCCCCACCACATGGTCGGCAGAACCATCCAAAATAGGAGCAAGAAGATCTTTTGCGGCATCAGCAGGATAGGTATCGTCGCCATCTACCATAATGTATGCGTCAGCGTCTATATCACGCAGCATCTGGCGTACAACATTTCCCTTTCCTTGGCGCGGTTCAAAACGAACTGTTGCACCATGTTCACGGGCAATAGCTGAAGTTTCATCCGACGAATTGTTGTCATAAACGTATACAGTCGCATCAGGAAGCTCCTGATGAAAATCGTCGATGACTTTACCAATGGTGAGGGCCTCGTTATAGCATGGAACGAGAACTGCTATCTTTGGGCTATCCGGCATAGCTACTATGCTCCTTACTGGAAAAATTCAACTTCCATCCGCTATTGTCGCACGAAATGTAAATCTTTAATGCAACAGATATAAGCGTATCTGAATTCAAAAATTGCTCAAATGAACGTACTGACAGATTTTATCCGTCTTTATAGGACAGGTCATCCTGTCGCTCCAAAATAATACTTTTAAGCTTCTAAATTATTATTAACTCTAACAAAAACCATTTTGTTTAGTGCATATTACGTCTATCTCATAATTAAGTAAGAAAAAAAATACAACGACATCATATAAACCTTTAGTTGATCAACCTCAAAAACAAGCTGATCTCGGCTGGTAGTTGCATTTTTTAACTCTGATACAACATAAGCAGTGTTGATTTGAGATTGCCTTCATTTGATAGGTGAGAAAAACTCTGACACGCATTGACCTCATCGATGGTCAAGGGAAAATCTTTGACTCGAAAAACAGAGCAGAATCCTGCTTTGCAAGCAGGTAGTCATGGGGATTCTTCATCGAGATATAGTCGAACGAATCGCCCAGGTGCTCCTTGAGGACCGTCGCCTTGCTGGCTTGGCGGATACCTGTCACCAGCATCACTTTGCCCTGTTTCAGCATCCTATCAATCGTTGGCTCTATTTCACGTTCTATATACATGAAATGGCCTCCCTTCCGAGAGGTCCTTTTCTCGCGTTACATCCGTATGGTCAAAATCGGGAGCTGTATTACCAAATTTCACTAACGCTCAATCGTTACAGGCGACTTGGGAGTAATGTCGTAAACCACACGGTTCACGCCCGGAACTTTACTCAGGACATCATTGCTACCTTACTGATATTAGAACGTTTATTCTTGATCAGGCAATGCACACTCCATCTATAGCCGTATAACATTCAATGTAGTGAGAACTCCTAAAACCGGTCAGCCCTACATGCGTCAAAATCTGCTGATAGCGCACTTTGGCATATATCCGCCCTCTGAAGGCAAGCTTATTCTCTACTCTCGCTGTAGTTCAGTACCTGTCAGCATCATCCCAACCAGCACTAACTGGCACGACTGACGTACAACGAGTCAGATGATATTGAGTAGAAAGACCATCAAGACCGTTCCCCGTCGCGCGTACCTCGAATGAGATTGCGGGAGAGCATCGCCTCGAACGTGTTGGCGGCCCCGGAATGCTCAACGATAAGTCCATCAGACACTCGGTCGATATTCACAGCATAGATGACCATTCGTTCACCATCGGGATCAATTCCGGCAAACGAACACTCGAACGTGCCTGACATGGAGACCTCGCTTACCACGGTTTCGTCCGCGACGTATTGTTTGAGCACGTGGATGGTGAGATCAGGATACGTATGTCGCAACGATTCGATGTGGTTGCGCATACCGGAAATGCCTGTTGGACATAAGGTTTCCCCTTCACGGACAACAAGGTATTCGGAGACACATTCCCTCATCATGTTGAGGGCGCCTCTCGAGACAACTTCTTCATAGAAGCGTCTTACCGGTTCAGTCTTATCTCGACGTTGTACGAGTTCCATAAACTGAAGCTTCGACTCCAGCAGGTCGGCCTTGAAGTGTTGAAGTGTGGTTAAGGATGTTGGCATCACGTTATCGACGATATGAAAAAAGACCGCCGAAACGTCTGCGACCGCAATGCCAAATACGACCAACGCAACGACGATTGTGAATTGCAACACTTCAAGCACAGGGAGGCCGAGTACAGCATTGGTAAACATGCCAAGGCAGAACGTTAGGACGTCCGTGACGCCACTTGTGAAACGATCTAGCCGCACTTGCCTTTGACCAATAAGCTCGTCACACCACGCTATCACCGCATCAAAATCTTGGAGACTACAGACGCCGTTGTCCAAAAGCAGCGTCGCGACATTCTCCGCATGTTGGTCGTACTCGCCAGTCTCCATCTTTGTAAGCAATGTCTTGCGTATAAACCAAAGAAAAGAAAACAGGGCAACGTAAAGAAAAAAGAAGGTTACAAACTCCACGTAGGATCTGCATCTGCTATCCGGAAGAAGGAACACCTCTGCGATGTACAAAATGAACAGAATGAGTACGAGCGCTAGGCGCAATTTGCCAGATAGGGAGAGGCCGGACCGCTCAGTTGAGCATGCGTTTCTGACTTTGTTTCCCCGATGCTGCAAATTGTCTGTACATCCGCCTCTCCTAAGTGAAAGCCAGGCGTGGAAAAGCCTATGCATGGCAGATCCCTTCTCTTCTCAAGGCTACTATTTCACTGTTATCGACAGTAAAAGCAGCTCATATTGGAATGAGTTGTCTCGAATCGCTCGTTATGAGCCAGAAGATCTGGACTACGTACGGCACGGTTGTTGTTTGAGAGTTAGCAACCTGAGGTAGTCGTCGAATCCGGATTTTATTTGTTCTCATTATCCCACGAATGCGACAAGGCCGGCAGCATGCCCGATTTAGTTGAAGTGTAAACCTAACCAAATAAAGAGGCAGTAAAACCTCTCGTACACAGGCACCCGCCTACTCTCACGAATAAGCTTTAATCCGTTAGACAGCCACTCCAGCAAGGGGTTGCACACAAGAGGCCACGCAAACAAAAAGAGCCACGGAAACCCCTTGGTCTCCGTGGCCCTACAAACCAGCACTTAAGAGCTCGTCTTACTCCAGACCAGCCATGAACTCCTCTACCTCAGGCATAAACGGATAGCCCTCGCCCGGACGAGTAGTCATCGTACCCTCGCGCGTGACCTTGAATGCAGCATACTTGCTTGCCCACTCGCAAGCCTCCTGCAGGGTCTTACCCCAAGCAAGGTTGGCAGCAACAGCAGCCAAATAACCATCGCCTGCACCAATGGTGTAGATAGCCTTCACCGGAGTTGCAGCCACGGTAAAGAATTCGTCACCATCAAGAATGGCAGAACCCTCATCGCCGCAGGTCATAATGACGCCATGGCAGCCATGATCAGCAACGATCTGGCGGCAAATCTTCTCCCACTCCTCATCGGAATCCTCGGGAAGACCGCACAGAACACGGGCCTCAACATCGTTTACCACCAGGAAGTCCAGATAAGAGAGATCGCCCATGGGCTCACTGGGCAGTGGTGAAGCATTGCACAGTGTTGTCATGCCAAACTCTTCTTTGGCGATCTTGGCGCCATCAAGAGCGATCTTATACGGCATGCCAAAGCCGGTGACAAACACCTTGGCTTCCTTCATTGCCTCAATAGCGTCATGAACTTCCTCATGCGTCAAAGCCTTGCACGCAGAGTCGCCGTCAACAATGGTGTTGAGACCATCATCGTCGATCATGATAAGGCCGGTGCCCGTAGAAACGGAATGGTCACGATACATGTAGGTGGTATCCACGCCAGCAGCGCTCATCCACTCGTCGCCCATATCGCCCCAGGGGTCATATCCCACCTTGCCGATATAGCCAACGCTCACACCAAGACGACCCATAGCAACAGAAACGGTTGCACCCTTGCCGCCATCTTCCTCAACATGCCAGTCCCAAGCTTCCATAGTCTCACCGCGGCGAGGAAGACGATGCACGTAGCACACCTGGCCTACGCCGTGGGAGTTCATAACAATAACGTCAATCGGTCCATTCTTACCCATGGTGTCTTCCTCCCCTAGTCGCTAATCATGTCGCGAATAACTTCGATGCCACGACGTGCCGAGAAGTCCGGCTCATTGCCATAACGAGAGAACAGCTCAAGAGCAAGATAGCCGTCATACTCAACGCTCTTGAGGTAGTCCACAATGCGCGGCCAATCCATCTCACCATCGCCAGGAATAAGGTGATCCTCGCAATCGGCGGTGCAATCTACAAAGTGAATCTCACGAACCTTACCGGGCATCTTCTCCCAGTACTCAGCAATGGGCTCACCGCAGGTAAACGGCGCAGCGAGATCCAGGCAGATCTCCAGAGCGTCATTATCGACCTCATCGAGATAGTACTTGCAGTCATCTGAGCTTACGCAAAGCTTGCCCTCAAACGGTGTAACCGGCTCAAGAATGATCTTCTGATTGAGCTGTGCAGCGCGATCGGAAAGACGCTTGAGATCCTCAACAACCTGACGCTTGAGATACTCGCGATCAATACCGAAGCCAATGGGGTTGATGGCATACATAACCAGCGGAGCCTCAATAGCAGCTGCTGCGTCCAGCGTCGAGAGATAGTACTCCATGCTAATCTCGTTGAGCTCAGGCTCACGGAATGTAAAGCTATACGGATAACCAATGTTGGCAGGTACGTAGCTTACGATAGGCATCTGATACTTCTGGACATAGCCCAAAATTGCCTCTGCGCCACCGTTGACGCCGCCCAAGACATCAGGGGCGAAAGCATGGGGACGGAAGCCACCCACATCTACGCCATCATAGCCACACTCAGCAGCAATGCTAAATGTGTGCTCCAGAGGATAATTCTCAAAACCTGTAGAGAAAAGCGAGACCTTCATTGACATAAAAACCTCCCGTTGTTGCAACTCGTTCCAACACTCAGTTATGCAAGAACCTTTTCAATCTTTGCTGCCATAGCGGAAGCCTCATCCGCATCAAGATGTCCAAACCACCAGTTCATACGATCGTGGCCACCCGGCTCCAAGGTATTAAAGTGACCATGCTCGCGCTGATAGGTTGTTGAGTGGCAGGTGCCCGTCGAAGGAAGTGCAATGCCAACACCATCTTCGTCACCAGTACGGCAGAACCAACGCAGTGCATACGGTGCACGTGCGGTATCCCAGCCTACATAGCAAGCATCGCCTTCAGGGGTAACCTGCATAGCATGAGCCCAGCCATCCTCGTCGGCGAGATAGCGATAGTTAATGCAGAGCTCTGGATCCACGGTAGCCAGCGTCTCATCAAGCGAATTGGCAAGCGATGGATCTGCCACAAGGCGCTCACTCAACTCGCGAATAGCCACAGCTCTCGGCGAGTCATCGCCCAGCTCAGTAGGAACAACCTGAACGTGTTCATCGTCAATTGGGCAGGTCTGTACAAAATGCGAGCCATCAAGACCGCGCCAATTCATATGGCACATCCACAGGTACTCCAACGGATGTGTGCGGCGGTTCTCAATATCGGCAACCATTTCCACCATTGCCTTGCCCTCATAAAGGCGCAGCTCAGGGCTGTATGCCCAATGGAGCTCCTGGCTGTTGCGGAACACGAAGGTGCCACCCACTGCAAGATAGCGACCGCACTCATTCTCCCCCACACCTACATAGACATCGCGATAACGTGCAAAGGGAAGAACATCATGCATGGGGTAATCTGCTTCGCCGTCAGCGGGGCCATTAATGTTGTTAAGGCCGCAGTGGTAGAGGAAGCCACCGTAATTATCACCAAACTTGGTGGTGTCCTGCGGCATTTCGAACATCGACTTCTGGGAAAGCACCTTGCCATCGAATGTTACAAACCAAACCTGCATACCCATATAGGGAAGAACCACCATGCTCGAACGGCTATTCGAGATCTCAAGGCCAGCTACGCCCGTCTCATAACGAAACGCACGGGCAGAAAGCTCACCTGAAGAAACCAAATCAAGCGGACGATCAGCAAAGAAATCTGGACGAACAGCCACGCGGGTAAATTCCATGAACTTACTCCTCTCCTGTAGTGCAGCAATTGCCGCAGCTGGATTACCTGAAGTCGGTGATACCGGCCATCTCGTCATCCAGAGGAGTGCGCTCAATCTCCTGGCCTTCGTAGCCAAGCTCACGCATAAGCTCATCGAGCTCAAGCTTTACCTCGTAGGGCACCCAATCCTGCTTTTCGCCCATGCGGGAACGGGTCTCCTTGCCAAAGCCATAGCGCATAGCCCAGTTCCAACCAGCGTTGAAGGGGGTCTTCTTCACGATGTTGCGAATACGCAGGACTTTCTGCTGAGCCTCGATGCAACCCTTCCAGTCGCCTGCAAGACCCTTGTTGACAATATCGACCATCTCACGCGGATACGGGACTGCCATGAATGAAACGCAGCCGACCGCGCCGAGAAGCACCATGATGCCGTCAAAGCCATCGCAGCCACCGAGGAAGTCAAAATTCTCGGGGTCGATGCGCAGTACACACTGCTGGAAGTTAACAACATTGGTGGAAGCATCCTTGAAGCCACGCAGGTTGGGATGATTCTCCACGAGCTTTGCCAGGGTGTCGGGGGCAAAAAGAACCGACTGCTCAACGCAGTTGTAAATATAGACCGGACGCTTTGCATAATCGATAAGCTCGGCAGCCCAGTCATAGAGTGCAGCCTGAGAATACTTGAAGAATGGCGGAGCGGTGATGCAATAGCAGTCTGCCATGCCAGTCTCTTCGTAGGCATCGATCAGGCGCTTGTTTGCACGGATGTCATTCTCAAATGAGCATGCCATGATCTTAGCGTCGTCATGGACCTCTTCATACACTGCTTTAAGGACGGCCAGCTTCTCATCGAAGGTGAGCTCATGGCACTCACCGGCATAGCCGTTTACAAAGAAAGCGCTTACACCACAGGACACATGCCAGCGCACCATCTCACGCAGATACTGCCAGTCAATTTCGCCCTTCTCATCAAAAGGCGTGCAAATTTCTACAACAACACCAGTAATAAAGTGGCTCATTGAGCTTCCTTTCCTTCGAAGTATCGGCAGCTCAGGCTCCGATACACATATCTGGTGGTGCCTCCTGGCAGGACGGCAGGCACCGGCTTGCTGAGGAAGTGCAAAACAAACAACTTAAAAACTTTTGTGTGCCAATCTTTACGCTAACACCTACCCGCCGCTCAGCCTGAGGCTCAGCGGCGGACGGTCGTTCAAAAAGTGCAAACGTCATCTGTTTAGCGGCAGACGGCAGATTTTCGCAGCCCTATAAACAGACGGACGGTTTGCCGTTTACTCCCACGTGAATACGTAAGGGATCGTATCGGCAAGGTAGTATGTCTCACGCACAACAGCCTCAACGAAGGGCTGTTCAATAAAATCGCGGGCAAGGCTAAGGCCATTCCCAACACGAATAGTACCCGGATCAAACAGCATGCTGGCAAAGGCAACTGCACGACCGAGCGTATCACCAAGCGCTGTAAGGCGTGCCGCAGCATCCTCGTCTCCGGCTTGTGCAGATTCAACAAGGGCTTCAATGTCTACCTCGGAAAACACCTCATCAAGCGTGGTTCCCTCATCATCGACACCCTGCGCAACCAGGTAGCCACCCAATTCACCACCGCGAGCACAATCAGCTCCCACAACCGGCTTGTCATCGGCAATAAGCTCGCAGCGCACGCGGTTCTTATCATCTCTTGTAATGACAAGCGCACAGGCATCGTCGTCGCCAGCACCCAGAGGATGAGAGAAGCCCTGAGCTCCACGCAGGCCACAAGCCGCCGCGCCGAGGAAAGCGCCCTGATAACCGAACTCACTTGCCACTACACGTGGACCGCCCTGCGGGCGAATACGCTTGAGCTCGGCCTCGAGCGCCGGTGCAAAGCGGTCGAGCATGAGTGAAATACCGCCGCCCAACACCACCACTTCAGGCGCCAACAACGCATCGGCACAGGCAATGGCACGACCTAGACGCTTGCCTTCCAGCTCAATTGTGCGCAGAGCAGCCTCATTGCCCTTTTCTGCACAGGCAGCAATTTCTTTTCCGCCAGGCGCGTGCCCATCAACCTCACTGGGACCGCCAAGCTCTATGAATGTTTGAGACATACCCTCTGTGCAGCAATACATCTCAAGTGGGCCATGCTGTTTTCCAGAACGAGAAGGACGTCCATCCTGCTCGCAGATGGTCAGACCAATTTCGCCTGATTCACAGTGAGCTCCATAGAAGAGCTCTCCGCCCACACAGGCGCCGCCACCTACACCCGAGCTTACGGTTATATAGATAAAATCGCTTGCTCCGCGGGCACTTCCAAAATAGCCCTCGGCCAACACACAAGCGTTTCCATCGTTGTCGCCATAAAATGGAATGCCAAGTCGCTCAGAAAGTTCCTCACAAATATGCAGATCACGAATGGGTGGGAAATCTGAATCCAGCCACACACCTTTTACTGGCTCGGCAAGACCTGGAATAGTGAGGCCTCCTGCAATAACGCGAGCTGCCAAATCGGGGTGGGCTTCAAGCTGAGCACGAAGTGCCGATTCCACCTTATCGAGAATTTCTTCGGCGGTGGGGTTAAGCCATTCATAACGCTCAACACAAAGCACTTCTCCAGCAGCTGAAACAAAGCCAACCATGAACTTTGAGCCGCCAATATCGGCCGTAAGAATCGTTGCATCAGCAGGAATTTCTTTCTCTGCAGCAACCACACTTTTTTCGGCCATAGCAACCCCCTAATCCTCGTAAGCCGGAAGCATAACCGGATCAAGCGAAGCAACCTTGGGCTCTGAAAGGTCAATTCCCAAACGGTCGCTCATGCGCTCAGCAATCACCTGCATCGGAATCAGGTACTCGATAACGTCGACATACGGAACGTCGCTTGTTGCGATGGGCAGGGCATCCCCTACAGCATCGAGCTTCTCATTCTGAATGAGCACGCGATTCTTGCAGTAAGGCTCTGCAGCCTCTGCCAGACGCAGCATACGATCGCGCTCCTCGCCAGCTTCTGCCGCCAAGAAGAGGCAGACGTCATCGCTGTGAAGCGCACGGAAGGGACCATGCAGTGTCTCTTCGAGCTCAAACGCATAGGTCGGACGCTCGTGCGTCTCGTAAAACTTGAGCGCACCTTCCTGGACGGTGCCATAGTTTGAACCATAGCCAATAAGGAAAAATGCAGGCGCATTCATCAGGCGCTGCTCATTTGCCTCAAACCATGCACGGGAGAGCTCTACGGTACGACCAACATTTTGTGGTACTGCAGCAAGCGCCTCTCGCAGGGATTTATATTCTTCCTCGGTAATGTTGCCCTGTGCATAGCCGCCCTCAACAAAGCAGCACAGCACCAAGAACAACGCCATGGTCTGATTCTTTGTAGATGCAACGGCATATTCTGGGCCGCCTGGCTTGGCTAAGACTACATCGCACTCACGGGCGAGTACGCCGGTGGGGTTAAGCGTGGTGCATACCACAGGAATGCCCAGTGCCCGTGCTTTGCGCGCTGCATCAACCTGGCCTTTTGAATGGCCAGTCTCTGCGGGACATACCAGCAGCATTTCGGATGGATCAATCGAGCCCGAAGCATCGAAAGTTGCATGATTGTTGAAAATAGCAGCTGGAACAGATTCTGCATTTACCTTCAAGAGGTGCTCAGCTGCAAAACGAAGTGCACACCCGGCATAGTATGGTGAGCCATTACCTACAAACAGCAGGCGCTTGAAGTTATGCGTTTTGCACAACTCTACAAACGGTTTAGTCCACTCTTCCTCGGTATCCCAAAGCTCTTGTAGCAGTTCAGACTGCTGATCAATCTCACGTGCCATTGCTTCCGGATAAGACATAACCCTTCCTTTCTTGCCTTGCCGTTCGGCGAAAGCCTCCTACCATACCGCTAAGTAAAAACGCCTCATAAACAGCATTTGCGCACGTAAAAGGCATTATTTTGCTCAGCATGCTCTTTTGACAGAGACACAGAACTGATGGTACTTTCCAAACAAGTTATGTCCATTGTTAATCCGATGAGCGTTTCAGGGATACCCGTAGACGCATAACGGCCACGACAAACGGAGGCACCATGGCAGAAGAAACCACACAGGACAACGCAACCATAAATCCCATTTTGGAAAACATCTATCAGCAACCCGAGGAGCTTCATCGCGTACTCAACGATCTCACGACAGATCGCCTGGAAACGGTAAAAGAGGTTGCACGCCTTGCAAATTTGGCCAGTGAGATTGTTCTCACTTCTATGGGCAGTGCACTCTACTCGCTTATGCCTATGTACGAGGCACTTCTCGACCGCGGCATGCGCAATGTCACGCTGGTAGAAACCGCCGAGCTTATCCACCATCCCGAGCGCGTAAGCAAACATGCACTCTATATTCTGATGTCGCGCTCTGGAGAAAGTCGTGAGGTTGCTGACTTTTCTGTATGGCTCACCGAGCATGGTTACACCTCGGTAGCTATTACCATGACCCCCACCTCAACCATGGGCCAGCACTGCACCGTCATGCTGCACGACATAGCAAGCTACGACAAAATCGTTTGCATCAAAGCCTACAGCTCAATGGCACTTTGCGGACTTTTTGTTGCTCACATGATGGATCATGATGAGCCAGATCCCACCTACGTTGCACGCCTCCATGCTGCTTTTGATTGGATGGAAGAGAACAAGAAGAACTGGCTGTGCGCTATAGAACAGATTCCTTTCCTTGACAGCGCCGATAGCTTCTACATGCTCTCTCGTGCACAGGGCATCAACATGATGCGCAGCGCATCGCTGTGGCTGGAAGAAACTGCCAAAGTGCCAGCAAATGTTATGTCACTCGATAATTTCTATCACGGTCCCATGGAGCTCATTCGCGCTCAAAAGATTACAAAATCAAAGACGGTACCCGTGCTGCTTGATGTTTTGGGAGACGACCGTTCTCGCATGATCTGGAACTACATCACACAGGCACAGCCCGAAAACATCTACATCGGTCCCGCTGGCTCAGATATGGATGCCACGGTATATGTTGAGCTTCCAGATTTGGAGCTTGATGGCGCACATATGATGCTTGTACAGGCACTGTACTTCCAGCTTCTCTCATATCAATGTGCCATCGCCAACAACATTGAGCCCGGCATGTTCTTTGAAGAGGGGTGGATCGTACAATGAGTACACCCACAGATCAAAACCTTGTGGTAGGTCTCGATATTGGTGGTACGCGCATTAAATGCGGAATATATAACGTAGCCACCCATGAAGTTCTTTCTTCGGATGTCGCGCCCACGCCCCGTGAGGAAGCCGCCTTTTTCGCCACTATTTCCGATCTCGTATCAAAACAGGCGGCACAGGTTGGCCAACCTCATGCTGTCGGTGTTTCTATTGGCAGCTATGTGTTTGCCGATGGCTCCATAGATGGCATGTCTTCATTTGTGCCGTTCCTCACGCATGGCTATCCACTTGGGGCAAAAATATCCGAATGCCTCAAGCTGCCTGCCCGTGTAGACAACGATGCTCGACTCATCGCCCTGGCAGAGGCAGTTTCGGGTGTGGGAGCGCCTTACCACCGCGTGCTTGTTCTTACCCTCGGCACAGGCATTGGTGTTGGATTGGTTGAAGACAAACGCCCTGTTGGTGCCGACTCATCCATGCATTTAGCTGGCCATATCTTAGTCCGAACTGGCAACGAGTTTGCCTGCTTGGATAGTGAGCCCTGCTATTGCGGACAAACAGGCTGCTTTGAATCCACTTGCTCTGGCACCTCACTTGCCAAGCTGGTGCATGACAAGCTGGGAGAAAATGCCACCAATGAAGTGCTGTTCCAGCGTGCTCAAGCTGGTGATAAACAAGCTCAAGAGATCGTGCAGTGGTATATCTCCATGCTTTGTCGAGCCCTTAATAGCTACGTCTACATCTATTGTCCCGACGCCATCGTGTTGGCAGGCGGCGTAGCTCACGCCCTTGGGCCTTGGATTGAGCACATACAGAAGGCATTGGTTGCAGAGGTATACGAAGGTCAACACACCGACGTATTGCTCACCACGCTTAAAGAGGACTCCGGCATTATTGGCGCTGCTTCACTCTTCGCAAGCTAATACACATTTTAGGCACGGTTTTATTCCACAATGGAAGGAGCTCTATGTCTCGTCCAACCATGGTCGACTACGTTAAACAAACCCCCGAAGTATTGCGCTCGCAAATTGCCAACGATGTTGCCGCTCCACTTGTAGAGGCATTTTGCGCTGGTTCATACCGCCGTGTACGCATTGTGGCCTGCGGAAGCTCCCGCAATGGATCGCTCGTTGGCCGTCATTATCTGCGCCATATGCTCCAGCGAGAAGTTATTATCACCGAGCCCTATACGTTTTGCGCCTATGAGCATGAACTTCCCGACGATGAGTTCTGCTTTGTTGTTTCGCAGAGTGGCTATTCAACCAATGCACTAGCTGCCTTAGAGACCATTCGTGCTGCCGGGCGTCCAGCTATTGGACTCACCGGCGATCCTTCAAGTGACTTCAAAGATGCCGCAGACATTCTCGTTGATTACGGCGTAGGTGAAGAGCTTGTTGGTTACGTCACAAAAGGCGTTACCTCATTTGCCTTTTTCTTGGCACTCTTTGGCATTGGCGTTGCACAGCGAGAAGGACGTCTGGATGAGGCCGGTGTTGAAGCCGAGTATGCCAAGCTAGAGCAAATTATCACCCGTTTTGAACAAGCCACTATACAAGTTCCCGCCATCATTGACGCGCGTTATAAGGAACTCTCCTCAATGGAGCGTGTGATGTTGGTAGGCGCCGGGGCAAACTATGGTGTTGCCTGTGAAGGCGCTCTTAAATACGGAGAAACGCTCCAAATCCCGGCAGTTGGCTTTGAGCTCGAGGAATATCTCCATGGGCCCAATCTGCAAATTTCTCCCGAATACACCATCTTCTTTATGTCGATAGGCATACGCGACCACGAAAGGTGCCGTCAATTGGTTGATGCAACTCGACTCGTTACCGATCGCGTGTTTTGGCTGACCGATGATGCAGGCGCAGAGCAGCCGGATCTCTTGATAGATCCTTGCGGCGACTCTCTCTTGTCACCCGCTGCAGTGCTGCCATTTTTCCAAATAAGCGCATGGCAACTGACGGAAGATAAACACCTCTGGCACAAACATCCACTTGTCGCAAAGTTTGATGCTGCGCTGAGCGGAAAGAGTGAAAACTACGTTGACAAAGAAGTTTTGTAGTCTCCACATATTCTTAACAGCAGTTACACGTTCTTTTCACATAAATGTATACCAATTTTCAGGTTTCCACAGGATACCTTTCACCGATTAGATAAGTTAAGTGGTGTTTTAATCCATTACTGTAATCTTCAGTTTCATTGGTTTTGGTGCCACTCGAACACGTATTCCAGGCAGGGGACCACGTCCGCGGGGCACCACGCAAGCAGAACCACACGTTGTATGGAAAGGGGAGAACATGTCCGATACTCCGGCAACGACGGCGCCGCAGGAAGGCCAACTTGAACGCCACCTTGGTCTTGGCACCGCCATCGCACTCGGCGTCGGAACCACCGTCGGTTCCGGCATCTTCACCTCCGTCGGAGGTGTAGCCGCAGCCGCCGGAACGCCACTCTTTACCATCTTGGCGTTCCTCATCGGTGGTCTCATTATGATTCCGCAGAACCTTATTTATGCTGAGTATTCCACAGCATATTCTGAGGACGGCGGACAGTTCGTTTACTTCCGTGAGGCCGGCTGGCCATTCATGGCAATGTTCTTCATCTGGTCATGCTGGTGGGCAACTGACCCCGTCGGCATCGCCACGATGACTCTTACGCTTGCCAACTATCTTGCCTACTTCACTGGCTGGACCGATCTTACGGTTCACATTGTTGGCTGCATCCTGATCGTCTTCTTCACCTGGCTGCACATGTGCCACAAGCACGCAGGCGCCAAGTGGCAGTCGTTCATTACTGCCGTTAAGATCGCACCGTTCCTGATCCTGGTTCTTGTTGGTCTGTTCTTCGTCAATGGTGCCAACTTCTCTGCCCCTGCTGTTGAGGGCTCTGCTGCAAGCCCCGTAACCGCTCTTATTGCTGGCATTGCTGCCACCACCTGGAGCTACGACGGCATGCAGACCTCCGTCACCATGGGCGGCGAAATCAAGAACCCCGAGAAGAACATGCCCATTGCTCTTATCGGCTGCGTTCTCGTTGTAACGCTGCTCTACACCGGCCTTTCCACCGCTTCCGTTGGTTTGGTTGATATCTCCACCCTCGCAGCTTCCGATGCTTCCGTCGCTGAGGCCTTCTCCCACATTCCTGGCCTTGGCACCATGGCTGGCGACATCGCTGCTGTTCTTGCCGTTATCGTCGTAACCGGCTCTCTCTCCTCGCTCATCATGTTCCAGGCACGCGGCGAGATGAAGGCTGCTCAGGAAGGCTACTGGTGGCGTTCCTGGGGCAAGATTGACCCCAAGTATGACTCTCCTGTCATTTCGATGCTTTGGCAGTCCGGCTTCGCTCTCATCCTCGTTTGGGCTTCCTCCATTCAGGACCTGCTGAGCCTGTTCACCTTCATCTGCCTGCTCCGCAATGCGCTCCTGTTCTGCGCTTGGTTCCCACTGCAGAAGAAGGCCAACTACCATCCGACCTTCAAGGCTCCTGGTGGCCCGGTCATGGCAGTTCTCGCCATCGTTCCGTCCCTGATCCTCATGTCTGACAGCCTCTCTGGCCTCATCTCCGGCGAGACCCCGCTGTTCAGCTTCAACCCGATCACGGCCGGCATCCTCATCGTCGTCTCCGCTGTACCGTTCTTCTTCCACTGGAGGAAGGTCAACGCTGACATCATCCAGGCAGCTGAGGAGCGCCGTAACGCCGAGATCAGCGAGCGTGTGGCTAACTAAAAACCTCACGCACGACGGCTTCTAGCGTCCTGCCCGTCACGTGCCGCCCGGCGTCGTATAGCTTTCGACGTCGGGCGGTTTTCTTATGATTGATTGGGTGCTTTTGACATCCTTCACATGTATTTGATCATGGCATGTTGCCAACTTTTAGTTTCTTCTCTGGTCGTACGATGCTGTTTCATCAACCATGAAAGAAGGTATTGCAATGTTAATGAACCGACTTACCACTTCAGAAATTTATGAGTGGTGCTCTATCCCCTGGCAGGAGCTTGAGGATCGCGACGATCTTAAGTGCAAGCTTGCTGTGCGCAAGGACCGCGCTGAGATGATGGAAGAAATCGGCAATCTTATGGCCGATGAGGTTAAGGAGCACAACGCTCAGGGCCTTCCCACAAAGTGGGTTCTCCCTGCTGGACCATGCGATGAGTACGACACCTTCATTCGTCGCGTTAATGAGGAGCGCATTGACTGCAAGAACCTCTGGGTCTTCCACATGGACGAATTCCTCGATTGGCAGAGCCGCCCTTACCCGGTAGCCGATACCTATGAGAGCCTTGAGGGCACCATGCTCGCTTGCTTCTACAACCGCATTGATGAGGAGCTTCGTCCTCCTGAGGATCATCGTATTTGGCCTCGTATGTCCGATCTGGACTACGCCGATCGCATGTGCGACGAGCTGGGCGGCGTTGACACGGTCTGGGCAGGCATTGGCGCCACTGGCCTCGTTGCTTTTGATGAAGAGCCGCGCAACTTCTGCTATCGTCCCACCGTTGAAGAGTATGCCGATTCTCGCACGCGCGTTGTTGTTATCAACTCTGACACCATGGTTGCCATGGCTGAGCGCTCATTTGGCACCTGCCTTGACCGCGTTCCTCCTATGGGTCTGACCATTGGTTTCCATATTATTTGCTCCGCTAAGCGTGCCGTCTACATGGTAGCTACCGGCGACTGGAAGAAGACTGTTTGCCGCGTTCTTCTCTTCAGCGATCCCACCACAGAGTACCCCGTTACCATTCTTCCGAAGTACATCCCCGATGTAACGCTTTACACCACTGAATACACCATCGATCATCCGATGTCTCACGATCAGAAGGGCTGGTAAACCATGTCGGCAAAGGACGTCATCGTACTGAACAGCCACGGCGTAGGCCAGTATGCCTACTGTGACCATATGCCTGTTTGGGGAGAAACGCTTCCTGTAAAGAAATGGCATATCGCCGAAGACGGCGGCAAGGGTTCCAATGTTGCTGTTGCTCTGGGACGTTTGGGACTTGATGTTGCCTATATCGGCAAGGTCGGCAATGACCCTTGGGGCGACCTCGGAGAGCGCTGGATGCGCGAGGCTGGAGCAGATACCACCTATCTGTATCGCACTGATGAAGTTGCCACTGGCACCGGCCTTATCCTTATTGGCCCAGATGGCCAGAACACCATTATCGATGGCGATTCTTCCAGCGTCATGCTCACTGAGCAGGAAGTTATTGACGCTCTCGACGCTATGGCAGGCAGCTGTTACTTTGTAACCGGCTTTGAGGTACCCATGGCAGTTTCGCTGGCAGGAGCACGTCACGCTAAAGAGCTTGGCATGACGGTCGCACTCAATCCGAGCCCGCTGCCTGAAGAGCCTATGGGAGACCTTTCCTATGTGGATTACCTCTTCATCAACGAGGTTGAGGGCCGCTATATCGAGGGCGTTGATCCCGACGCAGAGATTGACCATAAGGCCCTTGCACAGCGCGTTATTGATACTTATCACGTTGGCTGTGTTGTTATGACACTCGGCGATGAGGGCTCCTGCGCACTCACTGCCGACGGAGAATTTATTACGGTAGCCCCCACCCACGTGGACAAGGTTGTAAACACTGCTGGCGCTGGTGACGGCTTCATGGCTTCCACCGTTGCAGGTCTCGTCTGGGGCAAATCCCTTGAAGAGGCTATGACCTGGGCAAGCAAGTATGCCGCTCTCTCAGTCACCATCGATGGGACCATTCCGGCCTATCGTCCGCGTGAAGAGGTTGAGGCATTTATCAGCACGCTTGATGAATAAGTAGTAGTCAGGCGTATCAAAGGGCAAGAGATTGGAATCAACATGGCAGAGATGGCAGATTACATTCTTCGCTCGGAAAACATCTTTGATGCAACTACAACAGAGGCTCATCCAGGTTTTGTTGCCGTTGCTGGTAACAAGATCATTGCTGTAGGCGAAGGCGATGGCGCTGAGTATGTAGGCGACAATACTCGCGTACTGGAACTTGGTGATAAGCTCGTAACACCAGGTCTCACCGATGTTCACTGCTTCTTTAATGGCTGGTTGCTCCAGCGCGCTGGTACCGACCTGTCTGGTGTCACAAGCGTAGATGAGGCTATCGAGCGCGTTCGCGCCACCGCTAAGCCCGAACTTGCAATTGGTCACGACTTCCCCCTCGAGATGCTTCCTGTAGACGAAGCGATTCTTGACGAAGCATTTGGCGACGTTCCGGCTGTTTTTGTTGGTCAGTGGGCTGATGGCATGGCTATGAACACCGCTGCCGAAACAAAGTTTGGCTTTACGCCTGCAGCTTGCTGGAGCGAGAAGGCTTATAAGCTCCTCAAAGCAGTTATCACCGATACCGAGTTCTCCGTACCCATGTATCGCGAGTACGAAGCAATGATGAACTCCTATGGCGTCACTTCCACCAAGGAGATGGGCTACGACGATTATTGGTTTGTCGATGCCGTAAAGGAACTCGAGGATGCTGGCGAGCTTACCCTGCGCGTTAACCTTATGAGCCAGCCTGTTGGAGAGCCCGCCAATATCGCATATGGCACCGCCACACGCGATCGTTTTGCTGACGATCCCTTTATTAGCTTCTCTGGCTTTAACCAGATGACCGATGGCTCCATTTCACAGCATGAAGGTGAAATGAAGGAGCCCTATCTGGATGCAGATACATGCTGCACTATGGATATTGACTGGGCAGAGCATGAGCGCCAGGTTCTTGAAGCTGATGCTGCCGGTCTGCGCTTCTCTCTGCACTGCCAGGGCGACGGCGCAGTCGCACATGCCCTCGACATCTTTGAGAAGTGCCAGCGCGACGAGGACGGCAAGGTTGTTCTGCGTCAAGCAATGACCGACCTTGAGGGCGCCGACCCCGTTGATCTTGAGCGCATGGGCAAGCTTGGCGTTGTCGCTGAGGTCTACCCGCTCATTCAATCTATTGCCGATCGTGAAGGCAAGATTGCAATGGTCAACGAGAAAATTGGTGCTGAGCGCGGCACGCACTACTGGAATCGTCGCAAGATGATCGATAGCGGTGTTGTCGTTGGCTGTGGCACCGACCTCCCCATGACCGTCGATGACCTTGGCACCGGCGTTTACAGCGCATGCGGTGGCTATTTCCCCGAGGGTGGAGAACCCTGGAATACACAGAACATGATTACACCGGGCGAGCTCATTCGCGCTTGGTGCGCAGGTGGCGCCTATGACCTCGAGCAGTGCGATGTTCTTGGTACCTTGGAAGCCGGCAAACTTGCTGATATTGCCGTCTTTGATACCAACTTCCTCGCAATTGATCCCAAGGATGCACGCGATGGCAAGTGCGTTCTTACCATGATTGATGGCAAGATCGTATTTGACGCCACAAAGTAAAAAGATCACAGGCTGTGATCAAGCGAGGTCTCGCAAGGGACCTCGCTTTTTTGTCTAACGCGGCATGTAAAACGTCATGTTTGTGTATTGCTCAGCGCTTTTGTATGGAACACGTAAGATACCGGTAAACTGAAAGATTAGTGCTCCACGTATTTCTCCCCGCTCGGAGGTTTTTATGACCCATGCAAATAACGACCGTTCCTCTCGCGACGATCGTGTTGAGTTTGCATGCACATCTACGGAATCACATCCAACCACATTGCAAACGCCTGCAAATCCACCTAAGCGTTACTCACTTCTCACTGCACTTTGCATGATTATGGGCATCTGCATTGGTTCAGGCATTTATTTCAAAGCCGATAATGTGCTTGTTGCTACACATGGTAGTGTGCCATTAGGCGTTGCTATGTTCTGCATCGCTTCTGTCACCATTATTTTTGGTGGACTGAGCCTATCGCTTTATGCTGAGCGCGGCGATGCAGCAGGTGGTGTTATTGCCTATGCGAGAGACTTTCTTCCCTCTCCTATTGCACGTCTGTTTTCCTGGGCTTTCTCAATTATTTATTTGCCATCTATTGGCGCTATCCTCTGTTGGGTTGTTAGCGTATACGCCTGTATGACCTTCGGTTGGGGTAATGATTTCATCACCCAAGAACTTGTTGGCATCATTTTTATGGTGCTCTGCATAGGTTGGAATATGGCATGGCCACGTTTTTCTGGCTGGCTCCAAAACGCCTCAACCCTTCTCAAAGTTACTCCGCTCATTGCCGTGGGTATTCTTGGCATTGTTTTTGGCAATCCTGCAGTGCTTCAAGGGGAAGGAAGCACTATCGCAGAGCAAGGAAGCAGTTTTGCTTGGCTTGCTGCTGCTGCCCCTATTGCCTTCTCTTTTGACGGCTGGTCCCCAGCAGCATCCATCGCCCCTGAACTGCGTAATTCTAAGCGCAATCTTCCTCTTGCGCTCACCGTAGCACCACTTCTTATACTCGTTCTTTATCTGGCATATTTTGTTGGTATCTCTGCTTTTCTCGGACCTCAACAGGTTATTGCTGCCGGCGATGAATCTCTTTCGTTAGTGTTTGTCCGGCTGTTTGGTAAACAGGCAGCCACCATTCCAAATGCGGTGGCTCTTGTCTCTGTTATGGGCTCTGCAAACGGCGTTTTGCTTGCCTTGTTGCGTATGCCCCACGCTCTTGCACTCAAAGATGACATTCCTTTTTCTCAGGCATTGCTTCGCTCTTCAGCTGCCCATGCTGCAACCTCTGGAAAGTCCATCTCTCTTGCAAGCAGCGCTGTAGCTCTTATTCTGTTATTAGCTGCCTCATTGCTTCACTGCATCACTCAGATGCTCAACCTTTTGCCAAACGGGGATGTTTCAGAAATAGCTGTTGCCTTCAATATGCTCGCACTCATCCTGCTCTACGTAAGAGCTTTTAGTTTTGGGCGCTCTGGAAGCACAGGCGTCTTCCGTGGATGGATAGCGCCTGCTCTCGCAATACTTGGTTCGCTATTCGTTGGAGGATCTTCGCTTTTACAGCCTGGCAGATGGCCCTTTATAGTGCTGTATTTTGTGATACTCGCAACGCTGTATCTCTGGCACAATCACACGCGGAGCATGCACGCATAATACCATCGGATGCTTAAAGCTCTTCACACTGTTTTCTTGTCACAAAAAGACTGGCCGAGAATCTCGATGTTCTTGGCCAGTCTTAAACGTTGAATAACGAAATAAGTGGTTTTACCACCTAGTAATTAGTCGTAAGACTCTTCGGTGTCATACGAAGACAGCGGGTTGCCATAACCGCAGTGCGTACCACCAGAAATAGGAATGCAAGCACCGGTTACATAACGGCTCTCAGGTCCGAGCAGAGCAGCAATGAAGTCGCCGATATCGGAAGGATCTGCTACATAGCCCAGAGGCACGTCGCGAGCTTCGAGAGCATAGCTTTCCTCAACCGTAATACCTGTCAGGCGCTCCTTCTCGATAAGAGCGTCGGTGGTCATCTTGCTCTTTACATAGAACGGGCAAACAGCGTTGATGCGCAGGCGCCTGGGGGCTGCTGCGATCTCACGTGCGACTGCCTCAACAAAGCCGCAAATGCCAAACTTGGCTGCGCTGTAGGCGCTCTCAAAGGCCACACCGCGCTGGCCAGAAGCGCTCGAAATGCAGCAGAAAGCTCCATGCTCATTCATATGAGGAACGAGCTGCTGTACACAATTGAACATGCCGAAAAGATCGATCTCAACCAGGCGATGGAACTCTTCAAAGCTCGTCTGCATGAACGGAGCCTCGCTCCAAACACCTGCGCACAAAGCTACTGCATCGAGCTTGGTGCCCTCAGGAAAGCGCTCAATACCAGCCCGAACACTCTCAACAGAACTGACATCTACTGCCATTGCGGGATCGTCAGCGTAATCCCAGCCGATAACGTCATAACCGCGTGCTTTAAGCGATTCGTACGTTCCCTTTCCCATTCCGTTCAAATAACCAGTTACCAGTGCTGTCCGTGCCATAAAAACACCTCCCTAACAAAGAGCTGCATGACACCATGAGTTGTGTCATGCGGCCCACCTAACGGCAATTCTTTGTATCGTGCAGATTAGGACGGGGGCCACCCTGCCCAACCCATCAACGGTACGATGTGATGAAGTGTCTTAATCTTCCAGACCAAGCTCCTCACGCAGATAACGGCAGGATTCCATATGCGGCGTATGCGGATCCTCCCAATAAATTGAGTCATTAACTTCAAGATCAATACCATTCTGGAAGTCTTTCTCCTCCAGAAGCTGAATCCAGTGAGCAAGCTTCTCCTTACCAAAGGTGCTTGAGCCCACTACCTCATGATGTGCGTCAGAGTAGTGAATCCACTCGACCTTATCACCAAAGGTGTCAAAGTACTGCTCGAGTGTTTCTCCCTGCACTTCCATAGCGACAAGGTCAACGCACACACGCAGGTTAGGAGAGTCAACCTCGTCAAGCACATGCTTCACATCATCAATGGTGAGAACCAAATTGCTCTCGTAGGGCTGGAGCTGCTCAAGCGTAAGGAGAATATCTGCATCCTCAGCAAGATCTGCGATGCGACGGAAGGTCTCGACGAGACGCTTCATGGATTCTTCCTTGGGCTGATTGCGCGGACCACAGCCAGAATTCAAGAAGACGCGCGGGCAATCGAGGACGTGAGCATCTTCCATTGCCATACGGAAATACTCAACGGTACGATCTGTCAAACGAGGCAGAGGATCGGAGAAATTGTACGGATACCCAAGAGTTTCCGGAGTATAGATAACGCACTTCTGATCGCGCGCTTCCATCTCTGCCTTCATGCGCTTGAGCTCAACTGCTGCCTCAGCTGCCGATGCATAGTCCGGACGATAGTAAAAAGGCTCAGCACCCCAGAGGTCTACCTTATGAATACCGCATTCCTGAAGGGAATCAAGGAAGTACTCGAA
Organism: Olsenella sp. Marseille-QA0557; assembly: GCF_965119725.1. NCBI lineage: Bacteria > Bacillati > Actinomycetota > Coriobacteriia > Coriobacteriales > Atopobiaceae > Olsenella > Olsenella sp. Marseille-QA0557. The sequence continues at coordinate 323,955 of NZ_CBCPMI010000001.1, forward strand.
GGGGAAATGGACATAGGATGGGCCCATTACAGAAACGTCACGCATAGTAATTTTGGACACGATACAACACATCCTTTCTGATGATGTGCCGCGTCATCCGCACGGCAAATAGTTGGCAGCCTACGTATATCTGCGAAGCTTGCACCAATCAGTGGTGCATATCACACAATCTGAAACAGAACGTATGACGAAAATACGGACGGCCCCGCCTCTGACGGGGCCGTTGGAGAAGGAATGGCTTAGTAATCGAGCTGACGATAATAACGGCGGATATCCATCGGGTGACGGTTAATGTGCTCGATATGTGCGTCAATGCGCTCGGTTACCATGTGGGTGACGAGGTGGGACAGATAGCCACGATACTCGGGGCTAATGCCAGGAAGGTCATAGTCCTTGGAGTCGATGATCTCGTAGCGACCGCAAATCTTGGGAAGGAAGTTAGCTACACGCTCAGCGAGAGGACGCTCGGCGTCTTCACCCATGAACAGGGTAACGTTGGTGTCGCGGTCAACAACCTCGAACATGCCATGGAAGAACTCGGCAGCATGGATGGACTTGGTGCGGATCCAGTGCTGCTCCTCCCAGTAGCACATAGCATAGGAGTACGTGGAGCCCCACTGCTCGCCAGCAGCAACGAAGTAATGAATCGGATCGTCATGATGACGCTCAGCATATCCCTTTGCCCACTCGTCAGCCTGCTTCTGGACAGCTACGAGGTCCTTGGCATAGTACTCATCCATCTGAGCATAGAAGTCATCATACTGGGGGAACTGGCCAGCGTTCTTCATGAAGCGATCGCCCACGATGAAGAACTTGAGCTGCTCGTTCTCAGGATAGCTAATGCAATAGGTGGAAGCCTCAGCGAGAGGAGAACCAGGAACGTCAATAAAGCCAATGACACGGCAACCGATCTCGTTGATGGTCTTCATTGCGGTGACCATCTCAGCGGTGTTGCCTGAAACAGAAGAGATAACGATGACGGTATCCTTCGTAATGCGCTTGTTGGGCATTACGTTGTACTGACCGGCCTGCTCAACAATGACAGGAAGATCAGAGAACTCGCGGATGTGAGACTCTGCCTGAAGCGAAGAAGCCCATGTACCGCCAACGCCCATGTAGCAGATCTGGTCGTATCCCTGCTCGCAAATTTCGTCAACGATCTCCTCAATCTGCGGGCGCAGATCAATGCCACCCTGGAAGCCGGCAAGAAGCTTCTGCTCGTCAAACTTAATCATGTACGTTCCTTTCCTTCTCAACCGCATCTAACGTTTTGCAAGGATGTTTGATCACCTCTGCACAACGTACAAGTCAATAGTTAATATAGTCCAATTATTCGAAATTAGATTGAACAATCGCAGATGTTCATATTCGTCCGCAAGCGGTAGGTTACGCGGGTCGAATGGTACGTGAATCATGGCAGTTAATTAGGGGCTTTGACAGCTAAATAATTGATAACAATGGCGAGACAATTTCATACCAATTTGGAAGATCGGTCTCTGTTGTTGATGGCAGAGAGTAAGGCTTTGTGTATACTACAGGCCGGTCGAGTGAAACAATGGGTTTTACAGCGCGTGTGGCGGCGCCATCGACCACAAAGGAGGAACGAGGTACGATGCGCATCTGCTAGACATTCTCACAGTACGTAATTCTTTGACGCTTTGGCATACATCCCGCCAGTAACTATTCGGTTCCTTCGGCTTCCGAAAACAGCGTCTCGTCTTTGGAGCATGTCATGCAGATTACCCTCTCCGACGTGGGATACACCTATCCCGATGCTGTCGAGCCTCTCTTTTCTCATGTCACCATTACATTTCCCCAAGGCTGGAGTGGCCTTTTGGGTGACAATGGCTGTGGCAAAACCACCTTAGCTCGCATTGCCGCGGGACAACTCATACCACAAACCGGCAGTGTTTCTACCGGCCACTTCTGCGCTCTGTGCACACAAGAAACTGATACACCACCCGATACTCTTGTCGATTTTGCCCTCGATTATGGAAGAGAAGCGCGGCATCTACGCACCATTTTTTGTCTTGACGATGACATGTTCTGGCGCTTTGACACGCTCTCTCATGGTGAGCGCAAAAAGATACAGATTGCTGTGGCTCTTTGGCAGAGACCTGATGTGCTTGTGCTCGACGAGCCAACTAACCATATAGACCACGAATCGCGCATGCAGCTCATACAGGCAATGCAAACATATCGAGGCATTGGAATCTTAGTAAGCCACGATCGTGAGCTTCTAGATGCTGTGGTAACTCGATGTGTCTCGTTTGAGGATGGAAAGATTATTGTGCGGCCAGGTGGATATACAGCCGCTCATACACAAGAAATGCTCGAGCGTGAAACAACGCGCCGTGAAGCTCATACCGCACGCAAACAACTTGCCCGACTATCTGAAGAAAAAGACGCACGAGCACATGAAGCAGACCGCGCACAGGCCCGCCGATCAAAACGGCATATCGATCCTAAAGATCGCTCCGCGAAGGCAAAAATTGACCTCGCCATTTTTACTGGACAAGATGGCGCGCGAGGCAAGCTTTCCGCTCAGCTTGATGCCCGACTAACCGCTGCTCAAAACCGCGTAGAGCAAGCCCGCATTGCAAAACGCTATGACGGCGAACTGTGGTTTGAAACGCATCCGAGTGAGCGAAAAACGCTCGTAACTATTGAGCCGACCACTATTCCCTGTGGATCCGACACGTTGGCAATCCCTCAACTCTTTGTGGGCAATACCGACCATGTAGGAATTGCCGGTCCCAATGGTGCTGGGAAATCAACCTTACTCACGTATATACATTCACTCATTGCAGATGACTTAACAGTCCTTACCATTCCTCAGGAAGTGGCTGCAGACAAACACACGCAGATTGTGCATCAAACACAAACACTATCCCCCAGCAAGCGCGGACAGGTGCTTTCCATCGTGGCACAGCTTAACTCTCAGCCCAAACGTATCCTTGAAGGAGACCGTGTGAGCCCCGGTGAGCTTCGAAAACTTATGCTGGCACTCGGAATGTTGGAGGATCCCGATCTTATCATCATGGATGAGCCGACCAACCACCTTGATCTTCATTCAATCGAAGCGCTTGAGCACATGCTCTCGTCGTACCCTGGCGCGCTTCTACTCGTGAGCCATGACCATGCCTTTTTGCATGCTTGTACATCGCGCACATGGATCGTGGCTTATAGGACAAAAAGTGTGCTGTCAGTCTAGCCAGAACGGGTACGGGTCCTTGTGGTGCAGCTCCTCCCACACGGCTCGATCACCCCATTCTGGACCCCCATCCTCTCTCTTGGGTGATAGCGAGTAGGTCCTATAGAGGAAGTCGATATCGTCGTCAGTTGGCATGGAGCGGATAAGCTCTCTTGCCGGTCTTGGGCTCTCGGTGTGCATGTAGCACCACCAGAAGACCGCCTTGACCCGACGCATGAGTGACAGCCCGCGGTGGTTGCGCAGGACATCCCTGAGTTGTGAGTTGACGCCGCCCTCGATCGGGTTGTTGGTACGCGGCAGTGGACCCTCTGCGGTCAGGGTCGGATCAAGGTAGGTAAAGAGCGTTCCTTGGGAGACGAGTCTCGAGAGTGATGAGCGGGCCTTTCTGAGCCTCTCGTGTGTGAATACGCGTCTCCCGTCGATGAAGGAGACATCCTCGAGGAAGTCGGCCCAGAACCCGCACCACTGAAGATAGCGCTCGACCCACCAATCGGCCTGCCGAAGGGTGTCCAGATGCATGAGCTCGATGGAAAGCGCGTAGAGCTCTCTGCCGGCCTGGAGCCTTGGCCTCGTCGTCGTGTACCTCCTCACCTGCGAGAACGCATGGAACAGGCACCTCTGGACTCTCGTGCGCGGCCATGTCCGGCGGACCGCCGAAGCGAACCCTGTTCCTCCATCGCACACCACCACGTCCGGAGCCGGGATGGGCGCCATGAGCGCCTCCCAGGCCCTTGAGGTTTCCGACTCGGCCATGTACCACGAAACCACATGCTCCCCGTCGTAGGCTATCAGCACGACGAGGTTCCGGTCGAGCCAGATGCCGTCGAGGAAGAGCACCCTGTGGACCTCACCGGTCGGCTCGGGCATGGGCCACACCCGCCAGAATCCGGAGGTCTTCCTCCTGAACGTGCGCCCCTGACCGGGCATGTCTGCCTGCCTCGCCTTTGAGAGCAGCCACGCCAGAAACTCTTCGAGCCAGGCGGCACTGTCGTCGTACGAGACGGTCCTCGATGCCCCGCAGGACTCGCAGCGCCATCTCTGCGCGCCCGCCGTGGTCCTTCCGTTCCTGCGCATCGCCGCTCCACAGCACGGGCACTTCACCCTTTTCATCGAGCCCTCCCGTCCGAGAGATTTAACAGCTCGATTTTCCGGCTCCTACCTGCGACGGCACCGATTCGGACAGCACACTTTCTGTCCGAGTGCTAAAAGGGGTGAGCAAGATTTAAGGGTATGGGAAACGGCCGCCCACCTGCGTAGACGACCGTTTCGACAGCACACTTTTTGTCCTATAAGCCTGGATCGTAAAAGAAGGAAGGGTACATGAGGAGATGTAGAGTTGTCTTGGCTGATTTATCCTGAGATACTTGGAGTTTCACGATAAGAAAACAGGCCAGAGAGCAAATGCCCTCTGGCCTGTACAATTCTGGTGGCGGGGAAGGGAATCGAACCCCTGACACGGGGATTTTCAGTCCCCTGCTCTACCAACTGAGCTACCCAGCCGAAGGCGCGTATTTCGCGCTCAATCAATATACCAAACATCAGAAAATGGTCAAGTGCTTTCTCATCTTTTTTTATGAGTCCGAGCAGGAGGGCCAAGAAAACCAAGTGCGCCATATAGTTCGATACATGTCAGACTGACAACATCCAACACTATGTTTGTCGGCCCATAAAGAAACGCACAATTCTATTCTGGACTCTTCAGTGCCGAAACCATATCCACTCGATCCAAACTCTTGTTGCAAATGAGATTCACCACAAACGCAAACAGCAGTGAGAAAGCACACGAAATCACAAAGCTCACAGGATGTATTTCCACGGCAAAATACATAGAGGGCATTACCAGCACATACGTCAACATGTGTGAAAGGAATGCTCCCAAAGGAATACCAGCAAGCGTACCAATAAGCGTAAGAACGATTGTCTCTTTGTTCACATAGGTATGAACTTCTTTACGTCTGAAACCCAACACCTTAATGGTCGCAAGTTCACGTTCACGCTCAGAAATATTGGTTGTTGCTAAGGTAAAGAGAACTACAAACGAGAGGCCGGCAGCCAAAATAACCAGCAACACAACAACATAATTGATAAGCATAAAGTTAGATTCGAAATCGCGGACCGAGCGTTCAACGCCTGTTACTTGTCGCACTAAGGAATTGTGCTCAAGTTCATCAGTAAACGCAATCTGTTCAGCCGAATCCCCTGAAAGGTGGGCAAGCAGCGCATTTGACTCCCCTGTTACACCAAAGAGCTGCTCGTAGGTTGGCTGAGTCATATAGACAACATTGCCCAAATAGTTGACAACAACGCCGTCGACGCGCGCCGTTGCCTCGCGCAGAGCAGAATCTTGCATCTGCACCTCATTGCCAACCGAAAAGTTCAGCACATCACTCGCATTATTGGTGACAAGCACTCCATCATCATCTGTTCCTGCAATTCCATCAGGACCAAGCGTTGCTTGAACAATGTCTACTGAGTTTCCATTCATGTCCTTTAGCTCAATATAATCATCAAGCTCAAATCCATCAGGGATAACCATGAGCTGAACAGTCTCTTTTCTCCCCTCATATTCGAGTGTCAAACTATCGGTAATAACAGGTATATAGTTCGAAACTTCTGTATCCTCAGTAAACTGCTCAGCCAGCTCAGGCAGATCGTCTGCTTGGTTAGCAACTGCCATAAGATCGTAGTCATACACGCCCAAGCGACTTGCGTCACCGTATTGGTTGGGCGACAAAGCATTCACCGAGTCTGAAATTGCAAAACCAACAATCATAAGTGCCGTACATCCGGCAACTCCAAATACCGTCATCGCGAAACGCCGTTTATAACGGAGAAGATTTCGCGCAGTAACTTTGTTCAAGAACGACAAGCATTTCCACAGCGGACGAATACGCTCGAGCAATATATGTGAACCGGCCTTTGGAGCTTTTGGCCGCATGAGAGATGCCGGCTGTTCGGCAAGCTCACTTCTACACGTAATAACCGTTGCGACCGGCAGTGCAACAGCAAACATACCTATTGCCAGTATGCACAGTGGCACATCAAAGAAAAGCGAGAAGGTAGGCAGGGTATACATGACCGCAAATACCGTGGAGAGAAACGATGGCAGAGCCACAAATCCCAACACAGCTCCAACAGCCCCGCCCACAAGGCTTGCCCCGAGCATATAGATAATGTACTTACTCATGACAACACGGCGAGAATAACCAAGCGCCTTATACAAGCCGATAAGAACGCGATCTTCCTCCACCATACGGGATGCTGTCGTAAGCGAAACGAGAATGGCAACCGTAAGAAAAATAGCCGGGAAAACAGTACCAATAACTTCAATAGAACTCGCATCGGAATCTATGCTTGCATAGCTTGAAATCGCACCTCGATCTTGCACGTACCACGTTGCTTTTTCAATGTCATCAATTTCTTTTCTTGCTTCTTCAATTTTCTCAAGTGCTTCTCGTTTGCTTTGCTCAAACTCAGCAACCTGATCATCCAGCTCCGCCTGACCTTCGGCCGCCTCTTGCGTTCCCTCGTCAAGCTCCGCTTCGCCATCCTCAATAAGAGGCCACGCAGCGTCTATTTCTGCCTGTGCCGCTTCTAAGGTTGCCTGTTTTGTACTGATTTGCGCACGACCTTGTGCAACACCTTTTCTACCGACAGCAACCCACTCAAGACCGTGCTGCCAATCATTCAATCTTGCTTCCCGGGTCTGCATTTCTTTAAGAGCAGCCGTAAGTTGTGTTTCAGTAGCATCAAGTGCTTCTTCCTGAGAAGTAAAATAGCTTGCAGCATCTTTGAGCGATTGATCTCCCTGATCGATCGCATCTTGTAGCTCGCTTTGTTGCGAGCGCAGAGTCTCAAGTGTCTTCTTGGTCGCTGTGAGTTGATTCTTCGCTGCTTCAAGCTGCTCTAGCTGTTCATCTGTCGGATTCTCTATTGTCTCTAAGCGAGCAATCTCTTCTTCTAAAGCATCAATCTCTTGTTCGGAATTTGAAATCGGCTCTTGCAGAGCAGAAAGCTTTCCTGCAAGCTCTTCGCGCTGTGCCGGCCATGCAGCTGCCTGCTGTTCGTATTTCTCTCGTGCTTGTGCGAGCTGTTCGCGCGCAGACGGAAGCGCGGCCAAACCATCCTCTGCCTGTTTTTGAGCACTTGCCAATGCCTCTCTCGCAGCGTCAAGCTCAGCTTGACCACCTGGAAGCTGCGATGCAGCACTATCAAGCTGTGCAGAGAGATCGTCTAAATCCGAACGAGCGCTTTCGAGCTGCTTTGCTCCACCATCAAGCTCTTGCTGTGCTGCCACCAAGTTTTCGCGCTGCACACGCAGTTCTTCTCGCCCTTCTTCTATCTGTGCAAGAGCATCGTTTATCTGCTCTTGTGCGTCATCAATTTGATCTTGTGCATCTTCAAGCTGCTCGTATAGCTCGCGCTCCGCCTCGTCTACCTGGCTCTGAGCATCAGTTTTTATTGCAAGAGTTCGAGCTTCTTCTCGCTCGGTTTTTATTTCTTCGGCTTCTTTTGTAACTGCTGCGACCTTATCTTCATACGCCTGAGAAAAACCCAACAGCTCGGAAGCGCCTTCCACCTGCAAATACACGATTGAATACACATCTGCAACAGAAGGATCAACCGCTTCAGGAGTGACAAAAAACGAATACTTAGGACCCGTTGCGCGGAATGAAGAGGTCCCCTGTTTTGCGTTAACACTTAAAGGATCTAACACCACACCAACAATGGTGTATTCCTGCTGAATAAACTGCTCTGACGTTTGTTCAGAATCAACGGAGATGTCTTCATCAAAAGAAGTGTCATCTGTATTTGCATCTGAAGAATCGTCTTCAGATGCATCATCACTCTCAGAAGAACTGGTATCGGCAGAAAAGGTAATGTGATCCCCAATGGAAAGGCCCGTATCATCTAAAAATTCAGGAGTAACTGCAACTTCGTTACCCGATTGTGGCAAACGCCCCTCTTCAAGATAAGGCTCATTCATACCACCATCCGACCACACGCGTACACTAACCGCAGCATTTACCCCATCAACGGTTGTATAGGCAGTCTCTGTCCACGAGCCCTCCGCTGCCAAAACGTCTGGTATTTGCGCAAGAGCATCCACATCGTCCTGCGTCAGACCAAGCGTGGACTGCACGCTCACATCATATAGTTGTTGCTCATCGAAGAACTGATCAGCAGAAAGCCTGAGATTCTCGCACGCCGCACGTATACCGACAAACATCGTTACGCCCAACATGCAAATTGCAGCCACAAGGATAAAACGACCGCGGCTATGCCACAGCGTCCGTAACACGTCCTTTGTGAATGCGTTTCTCACGTTGCTACCATTCAATCTCTGCTATCGGTGTTGGATTTGCGTTAGTTTCCATGCTGGTAACGCGCCCGCTCTTAAACCGAATCAGGCGATCCGCCATAGGAGCAAGCGCTGAATTATGGGTGATAAGAACGACCGTTATGCCATCTTTTCGACAGGTATCTTGAAGCAGCTGGAGTATCTGTTTGCCCGTCTTATAATCAAGCGCTCCTGTTGGCTCATCGCAGAGTAAAAGCTTTGGATTCTTTGCAACCGCACGAGCTATAGAAACGCGCTGCTGCTCGCCACCGGAAAGCTGTGCAGGAAAATTATTCAGCCGCTCTCCCAAGCCAACGCTCTGAAGCACTTTTTCTGCGTCCAGCGAATCGGGGCAAATCTGTGATGCAAGCTCAACGTTTTCGAGGGCAGTGAGGTTTGGCACCAGGTTATAAAACTGGAAAACAAATCCCACATCTGCACGGCGATACTCTACAAGTTCATTTTCCGTAGCTGTAGTTATATCGCGACCATCTACAACAACACGACCTGAAGTAGCGGTATCCATACCGCCTAAAATATTGAGCGCTGTTGTCTTTCCTGCTCCTGAGGAGCCCAGAATCACGGCAAGCTCACCGCGTTCAACCACAAAACTTGCACCGTCCAGGGCATAAATCTCTCCAGTACCGGTGCCATATGTTTTCGTTACTTCCTCGAAGCAGATATACGACATCTCCGCTCCTCCGCCAACAGATAGATATCCCCCATTAGCTGTATAGCAACACCATTTATCACTCGACAACTTGTTGTCTAATCAATTTGCAGTATACGAGGCTACAATGACATCATCAATCAACAGTTCGTTAGGCGGTGTCGAAAGGCTCTACTATGCGAAAACAACCAAAGGTCACCGAACGAACACGACAGGCTCTCAGCAAAGCATTTTGGGACCTTTATGCCGGCTGTCCTGAAACCGACAATCATCCCGCTACACCAGGCCTCCCGATTGAAAAAATCTCAGTGCGACAGATTACCGATCGCGCTGGATACAACAGAGCTACGTTCTATCTTTATTACCGCGATGTGTATGATCTGCTCTCACAAATTGAAGAGTCAATTCTTTCCGATGCTCGCGAGGTCGTAGATAAGCGTCTTCTGCAGGGAGACGAGCTCAACTTTTCACAACATATGGGCTATATCGCCGAATTGGCAAAGAATAGTCGCCCCTATTTAGCAGCACTTTTAGGTCCTCATGGCGACCCAGCGTTTGCAACACGTTTGAAGCAAGCCCTTAGACCATTAGTTGCGCGTTTTCTTACCAACGACCCAGCTCTTAACCCGAAAGAAAAAGATTTACTTGATGAATTTTATCTGGCTGGCATGTTGGCTGCTATTACACGTTGGCTTGATGAATGCGACGACATGCCCATAGAGGCGCTCATCCAACTGATATCCAAGCATGTTTTGTAAATAGGCGGACGCTGCGAGCGACACCTTTGTGCACAAAAAAGCGTCGTTGGCGCAAGGAAGGAGGGGACGCCAACGACGCTGAAGGAGCCTCATACGAACCGGAGAGGAGAGGATGTCCGTATGTGGCAGAGGTAAACAAAACTCATGCCTCTGAGATATGTCTTTTCATGAGGCAAAACGCAGTACTCTGCTCTTATCGCAGGTTATAAAACGCACTACGGCCAGCAAATGAACCTGCATCACCAAGTGCATCTTCAATACGAAGGAGCTGGTTGTACTTAGCAACACGATCCGTACGAGCTGGAGCACCTGTCTTAATCTGACCAGCATTTGTGGCAACAGCAAGATCGGCAATTGTGGTGTCTTCAGTCTCACCAGAACGATGTGAAACAACTGCGGTATAGCCAGCGCGCTTAGCCATCTCTATAGCGTCAAGCGTCTCTGTGAGCGTACCGATCTGGTTAACCTTAATCAGAATGGCGTTACCCGCACCAATCTCAATACCCTTCTCCAAACGAGCGGTGTTTGTTACGAAGAGGTCGTCACCAACAAGCTGTACTTTCTTACCAAGACGGTCGGTCAGCTTGATCCATCCATCCCAGTCTTCCTCAGCAAGACCATCCTCAATAGAGATGATCGGGTACTTCTCAACAAGCTCTGCCCAGTAATCAACCATCTCATCGGATGAAAGGGTACGGCCTTCACCCTTAAGCTCATACAAGCCAGTTTCCTTGTTGTAGCATTCAGAAGTTGCCGGATCCATGGCGAACATGAAGTCCTCGCCAGGTACAAATCCAGCAGCCTCAACTGCTTCCATCAGATACACAAAGGGTTCTGCATTGGTCTTGAGATCGGGTGCAAAGCCACCTTCATCACCAACACCAGTTGAAAGACCAGCTTTTTTAAGAGTGTTCTTGAGCGTGTGATATACCTGCGTGCACCAACGCAAAGCCGTTGCAAAATCAGGAGCACCGACCGGCATGATCATAAACTCCTGGAAGTCCACGTTGTTATCAGCATGCACGCCACCGTTGAGAATGTTCATCATCGGAACAGGAAGCGTATGGGCATTCACGCCGCCAAGATACTGGTACAGGGGCTGATCAAGAGAAATGGCCGCAGCTCGAGCAGCCGCGAGCGAACAACCGAGAATAGCATTGGCGCCAAAGTTACCCTTATTTGGCGTACCATCTGCCTCGATAAGTGCTTTGTCGATCAGACGCTGATCGCAACTATCAAGCCCGATAAGAACGTCGCGGCATTCGTTATTAACATGAGACACTGCCTTGAGAACACCCTTGCCGAGATAGCGATCGGCATCGCCATCGCGCAGCTCTACTGCCTCAAATTCACCGGTAGATGCACCTGAAGGAACAATCGCGTGAGCAGCCGAACCATCTTCAAGAGTTATTTCTACCTCGACTGTTGGGTTTCCGCGAGAGTCGAGAACTTCGCGTCCATATACATCAGAAATACGTGCCATAAGGACTACCTTCTTACTTACAAATAGTACCTCTAACTGTTATAAATAGAGTACACCATGGTTAACTCAATGTGAAGTAATAAATTCTACTAATTTGGTTGGTTTTAAAAATACACAATCCTTAAAGCATTTCCTGTTTTGTATGCCGATAGAAACGGATGAGTTTAACGACCCCGCCAGCAATTAATAAGCCACAACACATAAGAACAACAACTGATTGATCTGGATAAAAATCAAAGAAGTCGCGCCAGCGCATCTGCTCAAATATGCGTGGAAATGCTAATAAAAACAGAGGAATGCCAACATGAATTGCTATCGAAGAAAAAAGACGCCATCTTTGCCAATTGGAACGTAGTGCATATATCACTAATAACATGCAGGCTATGAAGGCTGCTATATAGGTGGCATTAGTATAAATATGCTGTTCTATCCTCTCTGATGGATTAACACCCGATGGTTGCCCTCCCACTGCAATCGAAACAATATCATCTGCAAGTGAGAAAAATGTCTCATTACCACCGAGCTCATCATTTGCATCTCCAAGAACTACAATCCCCAAGTCTCTATCAGGAATAATGCACATACGTGCAACGTAGTTTTCTACCTGGCCATCATGTGACATGACAAGCTCGCCGTCACTCCAAGCATAGGTCGTCCATCCCATTCCATAGTAGGTATCACCACTCGTATCAGGCACACGTGAAAACACCATCTGGTGCACGCTATCCGCATCCAGAACACCTGATCCGCTGTTGAGATACATCATCAGATAGGCTTCCATATCTTTTAAGCTAGCGCGAACATAACCAGATGCCGAATTTCCCCAGGAATCATCCCCTAAGGCGTGCACAAATCCATCAGCCACAGGCACGCCAAACCACGAACGATGTCCCGGTGTTGCCGTACTCGACATGAGGGAGGCTGCGCTGCCAGCTGAAGCCTGCATCATATTAAGTGGCCTAAATACATGATTCTGCACATAGGTGCCGTAATCTTGGCCACTCACAGTCTCTATTAATCGTCCCAATAAATCGTAATTTGCATTGGCATATGAAAAGGAGCCAAGCGTATCCCCCACTCTCGCATCAGCGAGTGATTCGTAATATCCAAAACCGCTTGTCTGATTGAGCAATGCACGCGCAGTTACTTCATCGGGAAGCTGCAGATCTGACATATACGTACTTATTGGATCATCAAGATTGACGAGGCCTTGCTCAACAAGCTGCATTACTGCCACGGCGGTAATAGACTTTGAAAGTGAACCAATGATAAAGGTGTTCTCCGCACTGGAACAATCACCCAAGGTTGTCTCATAACGCACACGCTGCCCATCAACAATTGCTACTGCTATGCCCGGTACACCAGTTGCATCGGCATTCTGTGACAAGTACGAATCAAGCGCTTGTGAGAGCTGTGTTCCTGTAGGTTCCTCGCCAGGTACTCTCAGTCCCTGTGAGCTGTTGTATGGATCTTCTACCTGCTCGGATTCTTCAAACTCTCCATCATCATACGCTGCGTCCATATTTGAGAGCAGCGCCTCATGAGCTTGAGCATTTACAGGAATGCTCATTACCATTATGCCAATAAGAACACTAAGAAATGGAGAAAGTAATACGGCATACCCTCGTTCGTGTATCTCTTTACATATTGTTCTAAAAGCCCTCATAAATAAATTGCACCGGCTCAGTCATACCTGAATACACTAAGAACCATAGAAGAAGTGCTCCCATACCAATCGTTGCTAAAGTGGCACCAAAGCACACCATCCACCACGGTGCTGCAAGCAATAATCTATGTAATTGATCAATACTCATGTGAACATAGTCAATGAGACCGTGCTGCTTTTTTGTCTGACTCTCTCTACCCATAATTCGTCACCTTTACCTGTCTGACGAACTGTCTGACGAAAGCCCTTCGACAGATCCAAAGCCAGAGCCGCCGAGAAACGCATCGTCAACACCATTGACGTAATCGTAGAAAGCTTCTTCTATACGGACCCACCCAATCCAGCCGGGATGCACCGTATCGCAAAGGAAGTATTTCTCGTATTCACAGCTAGAAAAGTCTGCATAGGGAACATTTGCTGCATCACAAATGTCACGGATATGCTGATAGTAATTCGCACGCTCTTCTGGAGCCACATCAGCAAGGTCATACCAACTCCCATGTACCGGAAGAATACAAACGAGAGGCTCCAAACCCACCTCATGACAAACCTCAAGAAAGCAGGCAAGATCTGCATATTCTTCATCAGCTTCATGGAAATTCTCGAAGAGCTCCGGCATGTACTGATGGTTTTTCTCCCAATAGGCATCGTAAACACCAAAGTCATTGTTGGTGCAGGATTCTTGTCCTTCAGTTTTAGCTTCACGTAATAATGTTTGCCAATCAGGCTCACCGGAAGACTGTCCTGTCATACGAACCTCTGTCTTGGAAGGAGCCAGGTTGATAATATTTGATACATCGGTGCGTAAACGACAGGAATCTGCATAGGCATAGGCTAGGTCATTGAGCACATCAACGGGCGTATCTTTTGAAGCAGCCGCGAGTTGATTTGCATCCACACCCAATGCTACGCACCGCTGCCGCACATACGCCTTTGTCTCATCAGAAATATCAGGGTTTTGAGCAAAAGCACGATAAAGAGAGTAAGAAAACTTCGTATAGAACTTATCTTGGTCGCCATTTCCCTTAAAGAACCATTGAGGCGACACTATAAGCATAACTTTCTTGTTTTTAACTCTGTCTCCATAGGCGCCTGCCGCTATAGCCTGCCAAAGACTTTGATCAAAACCTTCACCAATAAAGGTCATGTCGACGCCGGTATTATTCTCACCAAAAACCGCCTGCGGACACATACTCACAAGGTCTTTAGAGATGTAAAACTCAGAAGAACCAAAGCAGAGATATCCGTCATCACTCATATTCGCAAGCACAAAATCGGCGTTCTCAGACTTACCGTCGGCATAGACATAGTCATAAAGCTTGCTGGTATCAGCCCGTCCATTACTTGGCAGTATAAAAGTATCAAATACGACCAATCCCACACCAAGCAGCAGCAGTCCACAAAGTACTGCAACGAGCAGCTTCTGGCCTGGCCCAAGGCAAGACGTGCGTTGTTTGTTCATTCTTTTGTGTCTATTCAGTTTATGCACAAGCGCTTGCAGACGAGAAGGGCAGGCCATTTAGAGGCGCCTCCTCACCTGCTCCAAAATCTTGTTGGGTGTATTCATCTCTTCGCGCGGGACCTCGGTTGGTGCAATAGATACTCCAAATTCATCTTCCAACCCAACAAGTAATTCAATTGCTGCCATAGAATCCAGCAAACCCAATTCAAATAAATCATCATTTTCATGGTCGCGGACTACAGCATCCCCTGTTACATCCTCCAGCAAATCAAAAAGACGAATACGGACATCATCCTGCTCAGCCATTGAAAACCCCTCCTATAAGTGTTGATAATTGCCCAGAAAAAATTGCAAACCCAAAAATGACGAGCTGCAACGTAATAAACCAGGAAAGTGCTTTAAACCACGCGCTATTCTTGTACTGTTTGTAGAAGGCAGAGCGTTTTTGAAAGCCCTGAGTAGCGGCGAGAAGTACGCCATGATAGAGACCATAGGTAAGGTAGTCGACGCTCAGTCCATGCCAAAAACCCATAACCAGCATATCGATAACAAGGCTTACCTGAGCCGTATGGATACGGTTATGCAGAAGATGGCGGCGCATAATAAACCGCGTAAGCCGCATAAATACAAAATCACGCAGCCAAGTAGAAAGTGTGATGTTCCATCGGTTCCAGAAATCAAACATATCGATGGCAATAAAAGGTGCCTTAAAATTGCGTGGACAACGAATACCCAAACAATAGCTTGCGCCCATTGCCATAAGACAATACCCCTGGAAATCAAAGAATAGATAGAAGCCGTACAGATAGGCTTGTTTGATTTGTGCAAGGGCAAAACCTAATGGATCTGATCCATTCCAAGGAATTTGCTCCATAAAGCGATGAATAAAGGTTGCTGCCACAAAGTAATACACTGCCCCTGCAAGCAAAAGTAATATTCCACGAGCAAGCAAGCCAGCATACTCATCTCTATCAGGCGTTTTATGGGCATCTGCTAAGAACCGCTGACTCCTATCTATGGGACCAGAAGAGAGCTGAGGAAAAAAGAGAAGAAAGTACAGCCAATCCACAAAACTCAAATCTTGCTCTGAAATGAGGCCATCGCGAACTTCGATCACTATCTGGACGGCTTTAAAAGTCAGGTACGAGATACCCACAAATCCCCACAGCGGAACAGGTCCGACACTGCTGATTTTATATATCACCAGCGGTGCAAGCGAAAAAACGCAAGAGAAGCCAAAGCGCTTGTTATCCTTTGGAGCGCGTGCAAGCCAACACACTGCAAGACGCTCTACCACCAAAAACGAAAGAAGCGCTATTGCTTCTAGTGGGTTTCCCGCTAACACACAGCAGAGAAAAACAACCGAGAGTATAAGTCCATAAAGGCGCAAATTATGCTGCGTTAGTCCCAAACAGGCCGCTGGCACAATTGCAAAGGCTAACAATATAAAAAAGCTTGGATCAGCAAAGAGTGTCATGGGTTAAGCACCTCGACCATGGCGAGCGGGACGCGCAAGCCTCTGGGCGAGTTTCTTTCTATCCACTTTTCCATTCGCAGTAAGAGGCAGCTCGTCAACCACTTGCATCTGACGTGGCACCATATAAGCAGGAAGCGTTTTACCAAGTGCAGCCTTCAGATGACGCACTGCAGTGAACGTATCCTTATCTACCTCGCCAGCATCTTCGAGTACCACAAAAGCGCCTAAACTTGTTACGCGTTTACCATGCGCCACTGGCACAACAGCAGCTTCTCGAACTCCTGGAAGTTCCGTTAATGCGCCTTCAACTTCATCGAGCTCAATTCTGAAACCATTTACTTTTACCAAAGAATCAAGGCGACCCTCGCAGTGAAGTGTCCCTTTAGCATCCAGATAGCCTAAATCGCCTGTACGATATCCCCGACACGGCGTCCCATCAGAGAGCGTGGTCTCAAAAAATGCTGCTTGTGTCTTTTCTGGGTTGCGATAGTAGCCACGCGCTACCGTGTTGCCACAAATAACAATTTCTCCCATCGTCCTAACTGGGAGTGTCTCTCCAGTCTGATGATCAACAATTAAAATCTCTGTACCAGGACGATGTTGACCAACCGGGAGAGGATCAGGATTGTTTAATTCCTGCTCGCCAACTTCGCCATAAGTAACCGCAACCGTAGACTCTGTCGGACCATACGTATTGACAATTAGAGCATCTGGGAAGCGCTCATGCAGTTTTGCTGCTGTTACATGATGAAGAGTTTCTCCGCAAAAGAGAAACATGCGCACAGAAGGCATAAGTGTTGCATTAAAACTTTTATCCACTAGACAGACATCTGCAAAAGAAGGAGTGGATACCCAGATTTGCACTTGAGACTGCGCCAAACTCGCAAACAATGACGCAAAATCATGTTGGAGCTCCGGCGAAATCGCAAACAAACTGCCGCCCGTTGAAAGGGCTCCAACAAGCTCGTATTCAGACAAATCAAAAGAATAGTGAGCCTGATCCAAAAAGACACAGCCGCCATCTCGTATAACAGGAAAAGTGCGGAGCCATTCCATAAAGTGCTCCACATTAGAAGCAGTAACTTCAATTCCCTTTGGTTTGCCAGTAGAGCCTGAAGTGAAAATGATGTACTGCGTTTCTTCCCCTGCAACACAACATGATCGTGATGGCATCGGGTAATCCGTACCACAAAGATGACTCATAGTCAGAATGGTGCAATTAGCCAACACATCATAAAGAGCTTCTGGAACCTCACACGTTGTCAAAAGTGTTGCATGTGGAATTTGGTGAGCAATATTTGAAATACGTTCAACTGGCAGTTCAACATCAATGGGAACAAATGCATGACCACTCATTAAACAACCAAGAAAAGCAGCAAGCGTGCTCATTTCTTTGTGACCCAGCACAAGAATTCGCCCTCGGCCAGCTATTTGAGCATGAAGCCCTGCTGCAACATGACGCGCCAAGTTCCAGAGTTCACCATAGGTTGAACTCGTACCACCCGCCTTTGAAAACACTGGCTTTTCCGGTGTCTTGTAAACAGTTTGTTCAATAGCGCTGAGCAGTGCATTTTCATACTGTGTATGATCCTCAGACATCGGTGGCGCCTCCCCAGTTCTTGGACTTTCAGGGGGCAGTCTAAGACTGGGAAGATGTGCAGATGCTACCGTTCGCACAACAGCACAAAGGCGTAAAAATGGTTAAAAGAATCTGAAAACAATCATTCGAAAACCCCGCAGGTAATCCTGCGGGGTTTGAAATTCCTTGCTTTTCTATGCAACCGGTTCACTCGTAAGATCAGAAAGGATCTTCTCGTCGCTCTTATCTGTCTTGGGCATAGGACGAACAAGCTGGAATATTATCGCTGCTAAAGCAACAAACGCCACTACTGTCCAAATTCCAAAGTTTCCAAGAACAAAGAGCTCCCAAAGTTGGTTGATGATAAGACCAACAACCCAGCCAAAGACACACTGATAGCCAATGGCAAACCAGAACCACTTGGGGCTATCCATCTGACGACGAGTGGTTCCAATTGCAGCAAAGCACGGCGCATCAAGCATATTAAAGGCCACAAATGCACACATTGCGCCAACATGGAGAATTCCGCCTGAAGTAAACATGCCTGCAAAACCATTCCACATGGTCACAGAATTCTCAGTAGCATCGCCCAGGCCATACAAAACACCAAACGTGGAGACTAAGTTCTCCTTGGCAATAAGGGCATTGAGCGAAGCTGCAGCCGCCTGCCATGTATCGGCACCAAGCGGAGCAAAGATCCAAGCAATAGCACTACCAACCATTGCAAGCAGTGAGTAGTCCATGTAGTTTTCTGGAGCACCGGCCATATCTCCGAAAAATCCAAAGGCACCGCTGCCGCCATCCCAGTTTGCAAAACCAAAGTTCGAGAGGAACCAAACACCAACGGCAGCAGCGAAGATGATCGTTCCGGCCTTCTTAATATAGGCAGAGACACGCTCCCAAACATGCAGCCACCAAGACTTGATGGTCGGGAAATGGTAATCCGGCAGCTCCATTACAAATGGGGCAGGATCGCCTGCAAACATCTTGGTTTTCTTCAGCATAAGTGCCGAAATGATAATGGCTGCCAGGCCGAGGAAGTAGAACATCGGGGCGACCCACCATGCATCAGATCCGCCCACAAGCACACCCATCACAAGAGCAATGATCGGTGTCTTAGCACCACAAGGGATCATAGTGGTAAGCATAGCCGTCATACGACGGTCTTTCTCGTTCTCAATGGTTTTTGTAGCAAGAACACCTGGCACGCCACAGCCCGTCGAAACAAGCATAGGAATGAAAGACTTACCGGATAGACCAAACCGACGGAAAACGCGGTCCATAACAAAGGCAACACGGCTCATGTAACCGCAATCCTCAAGGAAGCAGAGCAGGACAAAGAGCACGAACATCTGCGGAATAAATCCGAGTACCGAGCCAACGCCACCAACAATACCGTCAACAACAAGAGAGATAACAACCGGAGAAGCACCGGCACTCTCAAGCCAGCCCGTTACCGTATCGGGAATCGAAGCAACCCAGCCCGCGTAGCTTGCTGGATCAGGAGCATCTTCCTGGGCAGCCACTGCATCAGAGAAGTTCTCAGCGGTCACTTCATCGAGAACCTGTAATTCCTGACCTTCGGCAAGAACAGGAGCGCCTTCATCATCAAGCGAGGTAATAACTTCATCGTTGGTATCAACGAAATTGCCATCGCCATCATGGATAGGAACATCCTTGGCAACAACACCAGCTGCTGATGCATCGGCAACAAATGCATCAACTGTTGCTTGTGCCTCAGCGTCCTCCGGATCTGCACTCAACGTGCTCACCGCATCGGCAACACCCTCAGTCGCAATACCATCAGCTTCGGCAGCAGCAATATAGCCGTCGATCTGATCGCCGTAATAGTGAGCGTCGTATGCTTCCTGCTCAGCGGTATATGCCTCTTCGCTCGCACTGTTAATAAAGAAGCCATCACCAAAGAGATTGTCGTTCACCCAATCGGTGCCGCCGGTACCAACAGTAGAAATGGCAAGCCAATACACGAATACCATGACGACAATAAAAATAGGAATGCCCAACACGCGATTGGTAACTATGCGGTCAATCTTCTCAGAGACAGAGAGCTTCTTTGGAGCCTTGGTTACACAAGCCTCCATAACAGACGCAATCCAGTCATATCGATCAGAGGTGATGATAGACTCCGCGTCCTCATCACGATTCTTCTCAACCTCATCGATAATAGCCTCGATGTTTTGAAGTTTGCTCTCATTGAGCTGCAGTGGTTCAAGCGCCTCTGCATCGCGCTCAAAGACCTTAATTGAATACCAGCGAAGCACCTCTGGATCGCAGCTATCCTCAATGATGGAGGCAATGCCAGTAAGGGCATTTTCAACTTCTTGGGTAAAACACTTGGTTCCCTGCGAAACCGTACCCGAAGTTGCAGCTTCACGAGCAGCGTTTACAAGCTCGTCGATATTCATTCCTTTGAGGGCAGATGTCTCAATAACGCGAACACCGAGCATCTTTTCAAGCTTTTCGATGTCAATGGTATCGCCGCGCTCCTTGAGTAGATCGCACATATTAAGACCTACGACAACAGGGCGACCGGTCTCGAGAATCTGAGTCGTAAGATAGAGATTGCGCTCTAAATTTGTAACATCAACCAGGTTAATAACTGCATCAGGGCGTTCCTTCACAACATAATCGCGCGAAACAACTTCTTCTGGTGAATACGGCGAAAGCGAATACACGCCCGGGAGATCTACAAACTCAACACGCTTATCTTTCTTCCAGGCAGCCATTTTCTTTTCAACTGTTACGCCCGGCCAGTTGCCAACATAGCCATTAGAGCCAGTGAGCTCATTGAACAGCGTTGTCTTGCCGCAGTTTGGATTGCCGGCAAGAGCAATGTTGATCTGTTCTGCCATACCTTACCTTTCTCAATCTGGCGAGCATGTGGTCCCCCGAATTGCTCACCATTTGTCTGGTTCTTTTCCATCCTTACTCGGCACCTCGGTAAGTAAGCGCAGGTAAACCCATATATATTAGATACAGTTAACTTGCGCTCCTGAAAAAATCCCGGCAAACCCGGGTGCCACATCAGTGCAAATTAAGCGTTTGGTGCAACTTCGATACTCTGCGCTTCGTCCTTTCGAAGCGTAAGTTCATAGCCGCGCAGCGTTACTTCAATGGGGTCTCCAAGGGGAGCAACTTTGCGGACATAGATCTCCACACCTTTGGTCACCCCCATATCCATAATGCGGCGCTTTACCGCGCCAGAACCTGTGAGACGAACGACTTGACAGGAGTCGCCCACCTTCACATCTCTCAGTGTTGCCATGCTCATCCTCCTTGAAATACGTAAACCACACATTGCATGCAGTTGGGAACCCGAATGGAGATTTAGCGTGTTGCTATACGCCTTGCCATGCTTGTATCAATGGCAAAGGTCGCACCTTTAACGCTCACAATAAGACCAGAGGAAGCTCGAGAAACAACTTTTACTTCAGCCCCTACAACAAAGCCAAGTTCAGCAAGATGCTGACGAAGCTCAGCTGCACCGCCAATCCTTGAAACCTCAACTGTTGTACCTTCCTCCACCATCGTAAGAGGAAGCTGAGCGCCCATAGTGCCTCCTTTAACTGGGGAGTTAGCCTCTTTACTCTCCAACACGTTTTGCGCTGTCCAAGGACTGGAAGCTAGTTCCATGAAGTTCACACCCTCATTACCAGACTATGAAAGAGTTTTCTTTAGCTAACTATACGGAAAGTAGTATACAGCTAACTTTTTAAAATGAACAGAGAAATACTGAGGCGAGTACAATGCCCTTTACGGTATTTTTGTTTCAGTCAAACGAGTACTTCTCTCCGGTACGTCTCAGCAAGAAATAGAGAGGTTCGACGAGTAATGCTTAATCTTCGAGAAAAACGAGGCGGCACCAAAGATAGATCGTCTTTGGGCAGCCATTTAGCCAAAACTCGTCTTGCGGTACAAGAACGCGCTGAAAAACGCAAGCGCACACGCAACACCTATCGTAAGCATCGTCGCGATGAAGGCCCCTGGCTCATGCGAGTTGCCAATAATTGGTGGAACCGTCTTATCGGCGCTGTTTATTCGGGCAGCTTCTCCGATGAAACTGAACAATACGCCGCACATAGCACGACTCGCGACTATATTTGGAACACCATTGGTTCTTCCATGTGGGGCTTTCTTTTTCCCGCCCTCACTATCGTGGCTACACAGCTTGCCGGTATTGAACAGGCAGGCATGTTCTCGATGGCCTTTGCATTAGGCCAAGTGCTCCTTTGGATTGCAAGCTTTGGTGTACGCACCTACCAAGTATCCGATCTTGATGAAGGTCACTCATTTCGTGACTATGTGATTTGCCGTGTTTTAACCTGCACCGCCATGGTAATTGTGAGCTTCCTCTACTGCAGTATCATGCGCTACACCCAGCCCATGTTAGGCATCTGTACCGGTGTATTAGGTTTCCGTGCAGTAGATCAGCTTGCCGATGTATATGAGGGTCGCTTGCAACAGATGGATAAGCTCTACCTTGCAGGCATTTCTCAAACAATACGCTCCGTAGGAGCAGGTGTGCTTTTCTCAATAGTGCTGCTTTTTACTCGCAGTATGCCCGCTGCCTGCATTTCTATGATTGTTGCTGCAGTTATCTCTTTTGTACTGGTAACGCTGCCGCTTACGCTCTTTGAAACACAGCCAGCTCGTAAAGCCAGCATCGCAGAGATACGAGCCATCTTCGAAGAATGTTCCCCGCTCTTTGGTGCCATGTTTCTCTATGCTCTTATCGACTGCGTACCAAAACTCGTTATGCAATCAGTGCTTTCTTACGATAACCAGCTGTACTTTAATGCCATGTACTTCCCTACTCACTCAATCATTATGGTGGGTAGCATGCTCTATAAACCACAGCTTGTGCGTCTTGCTAACATTTGGTCAGAGCCCTCCAAACATCGCCGTTTCAGTCTGATTGTTTTTGCTTTGATCGGCGTAGTGGCACTGGTTTCGGTTGTCGTTGGTGTCTTTATGATGTGGCTCGGCATCCCCATTCTTGGTTTTATGTACGGGGTCGATTTCCAGCAATTTGCCTTCTTGATCCTGCTGATGGTGCTGGCAGGATTTCTTTCTGCTGCCGTTGATTTTCTTTATCAAATCATTACCGTTTTGCGCGCACAGGAAGGCGTAGTCACTATCTACTTCATCTCTTTCATTATTGCGCTGGTTATTTCTCTCGTACTCGTCAGCCTTTTCCAACTCACCGGCGCAGTTATCGCCTCAGCGGTTTCTATGGCGGTTCTCTTTGGTTTATTGCTTGTGAAGTACTTCTCAATTATGAAAACTGCCCGCTCATAGGCGGGCAGCTGCCATTTTTTAATCCAGCTCTTTTGCACCGGTCCAGAGCTGCCAATACTCGCCATGCTGTGCGAGCAATTCCTCGTGGGTGCCGCGCTCAATGATCCGTCCATGGTCCAACACCATAATGGCATCGGCATTGCGAACCGTGGAGAGGCGATGAGCAATAACAAAGGTTGTACGTCCCGCCATGAGAGCATCCATGCCCTTTTGGATAAGAGCTTCAGTGCGCGTATCAATACTGGACGTTGCTTCGTCCAAAATGAGTACGGGCGTATCGGCAATAACAGCGCGAGCAATTGCAATAAGCTGACGTTGTCCTTGGCTGAGGTTTGCCCCATCCGATACCACCGGTGTGTTGTAACCATGGGGCATACGCGTAATAAAACCATCAGCATTTGCAACACGGGCCGCTGCACGAACTTCTTCATCAGTAGCATCAAGCTTGCCAAACCGTATATTGTCTGCAATGGTCCCATTAAAGAGATGCATATCCTGCAAAACAATGCCGAGTGAGCGTCGCAGACTTTCTTTGGCAATATCGCGCACATCTATGCCATCGTAGGTAATAACCCCTCCGTTAACTTCGTAGAAACGAGTAATGAGATTGGTAATTGTGGTCTTGCCTGCTCCCGTAGAACCAACAAAAGCGATTTTTTGACCAGGCTTGGCATACAGTGTGAGATCAGAAAGTACCTTTTGTCCTTCGACATAGCCAAAATCAACATCATAGAAGCGCACGTCACCTTGAAGCGGCACCTGTTCGCCCGCAATTTTCCAAGCCCAGCCGGCAGCACCAGCTGCAGTGCGCAAATGATCAACACCTTCCAGTTGCCCATGAAGTCGATCGAGTGTAACAGGGCCTTCATCCACTTCAGGTTCCTCACGCATAACCGAAAAGATGCGTTCCGCTCCTGCAAGTGCCGTAAGCAAGAAGTTGCCCTGCTGGGTGAGCTGATTGAGTGGTGCAGCCGCTTGACGAACAAATACCAAGTAGCTTGCGAGTGATCCCACATCGGTAAGATTGTTCACGGCAAGCAACGCACCAGCTACGGTCACAATGGCAAAGCCAGCAAAAGTAACACATACCGTCATGGGTACCATCGTTGAAGCATATGATTGCGCCGCAGTTCCTATCACTCGTAACCTGTTATTGAGACCATTAAACTCTTTAAGGTTTTCCGGTTCACGATTGAATACCTTAACTACCTTTTGACCGGCAGTCATTTCCTGCACATACCCATCAACACGACCCAGCATATTTTGCTGGCGCGCAAAATATCGACTGCTTTTACCGCCAGAGAAGCGCACATAAAGCGCAATTATCACATCGCTTATTACCGTGATAATGGTAAGACGCCAATCGAGAATGAGCAGAAGCGCCACAGTACCCACAATCTGGATAAGTGCCTGCACTGCTGCAGCAAAACTGTTGTTGAGCGCCTCAGAAATAGTGTCCACATCGTTGGTGAAATAACTCATCACATCGCCCGAACGCGTGCGATCAAAAAAGGAAAGGGGAAGGCGTTCGATGTGGGCAAAGAGATCTCGACGAATATCAAACACCACACGTTGTGCAGCACGGACCATTACCTGGGTATAGCCCAAACTCGAAAGCACTCCCACGATATAGATAAGTGCTGTCAGCACCACCGCATGCAAAAACGCCTGATAGTCTCCCCCATCAACAGCATTTACGACGGGCTTAATCATATAGGTACCGAGCAGATTTGCTCCTCCGCTCAGAGTTACCAAGATTGCAACGCTCAAAAGGCTGAACTTTGCGTGACCCATGTAATGCAGCAAGGTGCGCAGCGTATGACGCAAATCCTTTGGACGAGCGGGTGCTGCAGATCCTCTAGCAGGCATAGTTAGACCGCCTCCCCGTGAATACCAGATCCGATTTGCGACTGATATAGCTCTTGATAGATAGGATCATGGGCAAGGAGATCGTCATGTGTTCCTGTAGCATGCACGCGACCCTCGTCGAGAATAACAATCTCGTCTGCCTGCATAACCGAAGCAACACGCTGAGCAATAACGATTTTGGTAATCTCGTCCAAGCTTTCGAGATTTTTACGAACACGTGCATCGGTTGCCATATCCAACGCACTGGTTGAATCGTCAAGAATGAGGACCTTTGGTCGCTTAAGCAGCGCACGTGCAATGCAAAGGCGTTGTTTTTGTCCGCCAGAAACATTGACGCCGCCCTGCCCAAGATCGCCATCAAGACCGCCTATGCGATCAAGAAATTCATCGGCACAAGCCAAATGGCAAGCATGGAGCATTTCTTCATCAGATGCATTTGGATTGCCCCACAGCAAATTGTCACGCACAGCGCCCGTAAACAAGACGTTGTTTTGGAGTACCACCCCTACCGCATCGCGAAGGTCGACAAGATCATAGTCGCGCACATCATGCCCGCCTACACACACCTTGCCAACACTAACGTCATAGAGACGTGCAATAAGCTGCACAAGCGTTGATTTGCCAGAACCCGTACCGCCTAAAATACCCACGGTAGCACCGGCTGGAATATCAAACGAGATATCGGTGAGCACGTTCTGCTCAGCATCCTGCCGATATTTAAACGATACGTTCTTAAATGAGACTGATCCATCAGGAACTTCTCTAAGGGCCTTTTCCGGCGATACAAGCGTTGGCTCCTCGGCAAGCACTTCTCCCACACGATGCACCGATGTAATTGCACGCGCCATAAGCAGAAAAACGTTGGAGATCATCATGAGGGAATTTACGATTTGGAAGACATAGGTCATAAAACCTGTGAGGGTACCAACCTCAAGCGTCCCTTCCAGGATCATATTGCCGCCAACCCAGAGAATACCCACGCAGGTTGCATACATACTGAGCTGAAAGATTGGAGTATTTAGCACAGCGCTGCGAAATGTGCGCGTTGCGGTTGTAGCTAAATCTCTGTTTACCTCATCAAAACGCTCAGCAACATAACCTTCTCGCACATAGGCTTTGACGGCACGAATCGCCGTAAGGTCCTCCTCAAGCGCATCGTTAAGACGATCCATAACACCCTGCAACACTTGATACAACGGTGCCACATGATGAACAACCAAAAACAGAGCAACTGCCATAAACGGCAAGCCTATACAGAATATGAGCGCCAGAGGAACACTCATAAAACAAGCAAGGAGCAGACCCATTACCAACAGAGAAGGTCCACGAAGCATAGGGCGAAATGATGCTACGAGCGCATTCTGGATGACCGTTACATCCGATGTCATGCGAGTCACAAGTGAGGATGTCTCAAAACTATCGAGATTGGAAAAGGAGAAACGCTGGACATATGCAAACTCAGCTTCACGAAGACTTGCTCCCAAACCCATCGCAGCTCTTGCTGTAGATCGGGCATAGCCCAGGCCAAATAAAAGGGCAAGGATTGCACAGGCAAACATGAGTGCACCACGCACAAAAATGAGCTGCATGTCTCTTTTCATAATGCCATCGTCGATAATGGACGACATGAGAATTGGAATAATGAGCTCAAGTGTTGTTTCAAGCAGAACAAACAAGGCGCCAACTGCCGCATCCTTTTTATAAGGACCAAAGTGATGAAGGAGAAGGCGAATATCATCCATTACGCCTCACCTCTTACGTAGTTTTCAAGATTCTCGCGTACACGCATGAGTAAGGTGGCAAAGCTCTTGCATTCGTCAGCAGAAAAGCCTTTGAGCATTGCCTCGTCGATCTCATCGCAACACGCATCCCACGCAGAACCAAGCACAACTCCACGCTGGGTAAGACGTATCTTTTTTTGTACGTCTATCACTTGCTGGTTCGGTAATAAGAAAACCACCTTGTTCAAACGCATCAAGTGCACGGCTTACCGCCGCTGGATCAACGAGAAAGTAATCTGCAAGCTCGCGCTGTGTTGCTGAACCATTGGCGGCAAGGTAAGAAAGGTATTTTGGTTGACCGCTCGCAAGACCCAGTTCTGTCATTGCAGACCTTAAACAGGAGCGTTGAGCATGAAATGCCCGATAAAGCAGCATATGAGGATCATGAAGTGAACGACCAAGCTCTTCGTTTTCCTCACGTGTCTCTTCGAATCTCTTTTGATTCATGACAAATCCTTGACTTAGCAATTATTGACGAGTCAAGGATATAGGTCTTAGTCGTGTCTCTGTCAAGCATGTTTACTGGGTAAGTACAGAGCGCATGAAAAGAGAACGAGACCCATGCTTAAAAAAAGACTGCCCGCACAGCGAGCAGTCTTTCTGAAACATATAAAGAAATAAACCTGGTTCAGAAGCGAAGACGCCTTAGAGCAGACGCAGGCCAACTTCCTTAAGCTGCTTTGAGGTAACCTCACCCGGCGCATCGCTCATGAGGTCGGAGCCGCTTGAAGTCTTGGGAAACGCCATAACTTCGCGAATGGAATCCTCACCAGCAAGCAGCATACATACACGGTCAAGACCGAGCGCAAAGCCACCCATAGGAGGCGCACCATACTCAAGGGCATCCATCAGGAAGCCAAACTTATCGCGAGCGTCTTCCTCGGTAAAGCCCATAAGCTCAAGCATCTCGAGCTGCATCTGAGCATTGTGGATACGCATACCACCACCGCCGGCCTCGTATCCATCCATAACGAAGTCATACGTCGCAGAGCCAGCTGCCAGCGGATCGGCCTTGATCTTCTCGACATCGGTCTCGGTAGGAAGCGTAAAGGGCTGATGCTCAGCTTCATAACGCTTGGTATCGTCGTCCCAATGGAACAGCGGGAAGTCTACTACCCACAGGAAATCGTGGCCCTCACGAGGCACATCTAAGGCATCGGCCATATGGCAACGCATGCCACCAAGAATTGTATCTGCCGTCAGACGATCTGCCACAGCAAACATAACGAGGTCGCCGGGGACAACATCCATCTCTTCGCGCAGGGCGGCCATTTCCTCATCTGAGAAGAACTTTACGATAGGGCTGTTAATCGAACCATCTTCTCTGAATGCAATCCAAGCGAGACCCTTGGCACCAAAGCCGGCTGCAACATCTGCGAGCTTATCAATCTGTGCACGAGGCCATGTACCAGCACCCTTTGCGTTGAGCGCTTTGACGTATTGCCCTTCGGTGGAGGCAGCACCTGCAAACAGCTTGAACTTTGAATCCGTGAAGATGGATGTTACTTCGTGCAGCTTCATGTCGTAGCGGGTGTCGGGCTTGTCGGTGCCATAGGTATCCATAGCATCCCAATAGCTCAGGCGACGAAGAGGCGTTGGCATATCCACGCCAACCTTTGCAAAAGCGCTTGCAAGAACATCCTCAAGCTCAGACATCACATCGTTTTGATCAACGAAGCTCATCTCAATATCGACCTGCGTAAACTCAGGCTGACGATCAGCGCGCAGATCCTCATCGCGGAAGCACTTAGCAACCTGGTAGTAACGCTCAACTCCGCCAACCATAAGCAGCTGCTTGAGAAGCTGAGGAGACTGCGGCAATGCATAGAAATGGCCCGGCTGCGTACGGCTTGGCACGAGGAAGTCTCGTGCGCCTTCAGGTGTTGACTTAAAGAGCGCAGGTGTTTCTACCTCCATAAACGCACGGTTATGGAGAGCATCGCGAATGGCAAACGTAAAATCGCTGCGCAGCTTGAGGTTGGACATCATATGAGGACGACGGATATCGAGATAGCGATAGCGCAAACGAACATCCTCTGCCGTATCCATATGGTCCTCAATCTGGAACGGCGGTGTTTTTGAGGTATTGAGAACCTCAATATGGTCGATAAGAACTTCGATATCGCCAGTTGCCAGCTTTGGATTGTTCATGCCTTCCGGACGCTCACGAACAACACCAGTTACCTTAAGCGGCCACTCAGGACGAATGGTCTCTGCGATATGAAATGCCTCGCCACCAGAATGTTCAGGGTCGAAAGAAATCTGTGTAACACCTTCACGATCACGAAGGTCTACAAAGATAAGACCGCCATGATCACGACGATGCCAAACCCAACCAGTAAGGGTAACTTCCTGACCAATTTGGTCGCGACGCAGCTCGCCGCAGGTGTGTGTATGCATACTGTGGGTCATGCCCATATGTATCCTCTCGTCTGTGTCACCCCGTGCCGTTACGGGCAACAAATCCGTCAGACGTTGCGGAGGTGTAGACGGCACCCATCCGCACGTAACCCCACATAGTAGCAGCTCTAAGTTGTTATTGAATGCCTCTTTGTAAAACCATTTATTTGTCGAAGCGCTCAACATGCTTTGCACACACTTGTGCTGGCTTTATTTTTGCTCTTTACCTGCACTTTTTTGGTTATCCGTTGAACTTCCGCGCAAGACACAAGCATCTTTTGAGAAATCGGATCCAAGTACCTGTGCGCAATAATCTTTTATCCACGGCAACGAAAAGTCCACTGAGCCATCAACGCCACGAATCCCGTTTGCCTGAGCAAGCTCATCGGTGTAGGCAGAGAGCGGATAGGTTGTTAGACCACTGCCAGAAAGACGTTGGGTTATCACCGGAACAAGTTCCCAAGATTCAATGGAGCTACCAAACTCGTCTTTAGCGAGCGTCACTTTTGCCATGCCGCCAACCATGGTTCCTGCGGTTGGTTGCGTAGAGACAAAGTTGCCGAGCGACCAAAAAACGAGAGTCTCTCCACCATCGGAGCGTGAAATCATCTCTACGGGCTGCAGGACATGCGGATGAGTGCCAATAACAACATCTACGCCATTATCAGCAAAAACCTGCGCCCAATGCTTTTGGCTCTCATTGGGGGCATTTTGATATTCTTCACCCCAATGTGGACAAGCAATCACAATGTCAGCACCTTGATCACGTGCGGCCTGAACATCATGAGCAATCTGACTCTCCGAAAGCATACTTACTGCGTTGGCGTTATTCTCAGGCAAAGGAATACCATTTGTTGAAAAGGTGTAGTTGAGCACTGCTATCTTCACGCCATTGCGCTCAATAACGCCCATAGAATTGAGTTGCTCACCCTGTTTTGCCACTCCAATTGCAGCTATATCAGGATGCTTTTCACGCCAATACACAAGCGCATTATCAATACCCGCCTGTCCTTTATCCAATGCATGGTTACTCGCTTGAAGAACCACATCAAAGCCCGCTGTTACTTCCGCATCGCCAATCTCCTGCGGGCTATTGAATGTTGGATACCCTGAAAATCCCAGATCAGCTCCACCTAAAACAGTTTCTTGATTAACAATTGCCACATCGGCAGAAGAAATATCAGGAGCCACCTGAGCAAAGAGGTGATCATAATTGCGAGTACCGTCGGAGTGCTCGCCACTTTCCCATACCCCTCGGTGGACAAGAACATCGCCAATCATCACAACCGAAACTTCCGTTTCTTGCGACTCTCGATCTAACACCACTGCGCCAGAATCAGAAGCATTGGCATTGTTTTCACTTACAGCAGCTGTGCTTTCGGCAGGATTTCCACCTGACAAGATGTTGGATGCTATGCCCGGAATTTGTTTGAAAAGTGTTGGCCCGCAAAAGATACAAACACAGACAAAGGCAACCGCAAAAAGTGCAGCAACAAATACTTTTCCGCGATGTTTAGGAAGAGCTTTTGCCGGTTGTGCCATATGGGACACCTGTTGGTGAGGTCTCTGTTTCACAGCTTGTCCCCCCAAAGGCTACATCAGCGCTAACACATAAGTACCACAATGAAATTAAGCATAACCTACCTGCCAATAATAGAATTTGTCTTTCCGTTCGCCGAACGATTTAGGCCCTGCATCCTTAGCTTCTCTGTCATTAGCAAAATGTAAGGGCAAAAAAGGGAAGGTAAGCAATAAACAAAGGTATGATGCCTTTATAGGAAGGTTCCCCTACGAGGAAAGGACGGGCCACCATGGGCAAGCGTGCAAACGAGGCTCTTGATTTGGATTACGACGGCCTGGTCGAGTACCTTCACAGTAATCACTCTGTGTACATGAAGGTTGGATCGGCCATGTACTATCTCACCGATGCAAATTTCCAAGCATGGCGAGCCCAAGATACCAGTAAGCGCAACCATAAAAATCACTATGTGGATTGCAGCGATCTCGTTCCCACACTTGATGAATTCTTAGCAATTCCTTTTGTAAACGGCAGCAAGATCAAGGATGTTTTCCCCTCTGCTACGTTTTATGCCTCAGTAAAAGGCGAAAAGACAGAATAGCAATTGCTTACATCTGCAATCAAAACCACCCGCACAGCGGGTGGTTTGCTCTTAGGGTATAACCCTAGGGTCCCAGGCCAGGGGCTCAAGCCCCCGGCCTGAACTGACGTTCAGGCCCGATAGCCCCTTGACTCGTGGCGGGCCGGTCAAACCGGCGGCGCGCCTAACCCTCCTTCTGCGGGCCCCTCGCGAAGGGATCCTCGTACTCCTTGACGCTCAGCCTGTCCTGGGCAATATCGGCGCGCTCCTGCTCGCGTATGTACTTCGCGATCGTGGCCTCGTTGAGGCCTACAGTGGAGACGTAGTAGCCCTCCGCCCAGAACTTCCTGTTCCCGAACTTGTACTTGAGGTTCGCGTGTCTGTCGAACATGAGTAGCGAACTCTTCCCTTTAAGGTAGCCCATAAAGCTCGACACGCTGATCTTGGGCGGGATGCTGACCAGCATGTGCACGTGGTCCGGCATCAGGTGCCCCTCTATGATCTCGACCCCCTTCCACTGGCACAGCTGCCTGAGAATCTCCCCCAGGTCCTTGCGGTATTGGTTGTAGATGACCTTCCTTCTATACTTTGGTGCGAACACGATGTGGTACTTGCAGAGCCACTTCGTGTGCGCAAGGCTGTTGGCCTTCTGGGCCACGGCAATCACCTTCCCCTCGGGGCCGGCGACCTGAACAATCACCATGCTAGAGGGGAAGGCATTTCGTTGCATAGCACCAAGTACTGTCCACCCGCACAGCGGGTGGTTTTCTATGCCGCGCGTACTGCGCGGCACGGACTAAAGTCCATGAAGAAAAAAGGCCTGAACAAACTGTTCAGGCCTTCAAACACGCTGTAACAAACACGCTATTTCGCAGCGTCATCCTTATGAGCCGTTCCCATAGCGTCTTCGGTTTCGGCGATCTCGTTGGCGCCAAGATTCTTGTAATCGTCTTCGCGCACAAGCTCAGGAATATTTCCCTCAAGACCGCTCTCATCTGCATGCTTGTGGGGAGAACGACGGGCATACATGCCAACCATTGCAGACGTCTTCTGAATGGGAGCAAGAGTACCGGCGCCGGCAATGCAGCCACCAGGACATGCCATGCCTTCCAGCAGGTAGCCGTTGAGTTTGCCCTTAGCAGCCGCCTTCATCATGACGCGACATTCCTCAAGGCCTTCCGCAGACTCAACGTTGACCTCACGATCGGGGTACTTGTCCTTAATGACATTTACAACAGCCTTGGCAACGCCACCAGAAACAGCAAAGCCACGACCATCGGCAGAGGCAACATCAAAGTCGGACTTATTGTCATCTTCAAGCTCAAGATATTCAATGTCCTTTGCAGCCATCATGCCCGCCATCTCTTCAAAGGTAAGAACAAAATCTACCTCTGAACGGACACTCTTACGCATGGCTTCAAGCTTCTTTGCCGCACAAGGGCCAACAAACACAATCTTGGCATTGGGGTGTTCACGGCGAATCATACGGGCCGTTAACGTCATTGGTGTAAGCGCCATCGAAACGCACTCTGCGTATTCAGGGAATTCCTTCTTTGCCATAACCGACCATGCGGGGCAGCAAGAAGTTGCCATGAAGGGCATCTTATCCGGCACTTCTTCTATGAAGTAATCGGCTTCCTGAACAGAGCACAAATCCGCTCCGAGCGCGACCTCTTCAACGCCAGAGAAACCAAGTAACTTGAAAGCTTCACGCAGCTTGCCCACATTGCCCTTGCCGCCAAACTGACCAACAAACGAAGGCGCTACAGCAGCAATAACCTCATCGCCCTGGTTGATGGCCTGAATGACCTGGAAGAGCTGGCTCTTATCAGCAATTGCACCAAAGGGGCAGTTAACAAGACACTGACCACAAGAGACGCACTTGTCGTAATCAATCGTGGCACGACCATGCTCATCCGAGCCAATAGCGTGCATGCCACAAGCTTTTGCACAGGGGCGCTCGTAGTGCTGAATTGCATGATAGGGACAAATAGCCATGCATCGACCACACTTAATGCACTTGCTCTGATCGATATAGGCCTTCTTGTTCACAAAGGTAATGGCACCCTTGGGGCAAATTTCACGACAAGGGTGAGCTAAGCAACCCTGGCATGCGTTGCTGACCTCATACACATTGTCTTTGCAGGCATTGCATGCAAAAGAAATGATATTGATAAGGGGCGGCTCATAGTAGGTCTCAGGTTTCCAGGCTTCTGTGAGACCTTCAGTGAGCTCAGCTGGCTTATCTACACCCTGCAAGGGCAGCCCCAGCGCCAGGCGAATACGCTCAGCAACAATTGCCCGCTCCAGAAAGACACTCTCACGGTACGTGGCGATTTCACCTGGGATAATCTCGTACGGCAGCTGTTCAAGACGTCTTGCATCATCCTCGTCGCCATAGGCAATCTCTGCAACGCCTCGGAATACTTTGCGGCGAATCTCGGTAAGATTCGTGTACACGCCGCGCATGGTGTTGCTCATCTATCCTCCTCCCAAGGCGGCCCCTCTCAGCCACCTCTCCTCTCGGATAGAGTATCAAACAAAGTAGTCCTCGTAGAAGCCCAAATGTTCGAAACGTTCTGGCCAAGCAGTTCTTATGGTAAGCGGCACGTGTGTAAGCGGATGCACAAACTCTTCACGCCAAGCATGCAACATAAGCGATTTATCGTCTGCGCAAACGCTGCCATGAGCCTTTTTCTGCTTTTGTCCTTTTCTTATCCGAGAAGATGCACTTTTCTCATTTTTGCCACTAACATCGCCAGTGCTATCTCCATAGAGCGTATCACCCAAAATGGGGTAACCCACCGATGCGAGATGCACTCGAATCTGATGGCGTCTGCCTGTTTCAATCTCAGCTTCCAGCAGTGTTAATCCATTGTGGTGAGCCAACACGCGCACATATGTCGACGCATATTTTCCCTGTCCAGGCGCACAGACACGCATGCGCTGCGCATGATGACGATCGCGTCCTATTCCAGCGGTAATATGACGCGTTTTCCACGAAGGCGTACCCCTAACTATCGCAAGATATCGTTTATGCATCGACCCCGAAGCCACCTGCTCATCCAAAGCAGGTTGAAACTCGCGCGCTGTCGAGAAGAGCACCAAACCCGTGGTAGGAACATCAATGCGTTGCACAGCCTGTGCGCGCCGATAAATACCTTGGGCTGCAAGATGAGCTTGAACTGCATCGGTAAGCGTTGCTGCAGTTTTCCCATCGCTGTGCACAAGAATGCCAGCCTGCTTGTCGCACGCAAGCACTATGCCATCTTCATACACCACCCGACACGCAGGGATCTCCGTATCGGATGGGCTTATCTCACTACACGCAAGCCTGAGTTCAAGCACCATTCCCGGTGAAACCAGATCATTGCGTTTGAGAATCCCTCCTGCACAAGTAAGGCGCTGCTCTTCAAAGATGGCATGAACCTCACGAGGCTTTATTCCAAAACCAAGCAAATAATTACGGGCGGATACCGTGTCATGTACCGGTATCTTGACGCAATTATCCTGCGCCAAAGCAACGTTTTTATGACTTGCCGTATACGACATGGCAGTGCTTCCGTACACAAGAGTATTGCCTCGATGAGGCCAACTCCTATACTTCGGCCAGGTTGGTCAAAATGTAGTTTACAAGCTCGTCTTTTGACACGCGCGTCTGCTCGTGTGTTGCCATGTTGCGCACCGTAACAACGCCCTCTGCAACCTCTTCGGCACCCACAACAACACAGAGTTTCGCCGCAAGACGATCGGCCTGCTTAAACTGGCTTTTGAGTGAACGTCCTTGGTAATCGGCTTCGGTATGAATACCGGCGTTACGAAGCATCAAACAGATATCAAACACAGCATCACGCTCTGTGACACCTGGCGTATGGGCTACATAGACGCAAGAAGACTTTTCTCCATAAGGATCAATACCCTTGGCCTGAAGCGCTAAAACGATACGCTCAAATCCAACTGCAAAGCCCAAACCAGGTGTTGGACGGCCTCCCTCAAGCTCCATAAGACCGTCGTAGCGACCGCCGCCGCCAATTGAGCCAATCCCCGCACCAAGTGCCTCAACCTCAAAAACGGTACGGGTGTAATAGTCGAGACCGCGAACAAGCGTTGGGTCTTCCACATATGCAACACCGGCAGCATCCAAATACTTCTTCACAGCATCGTAATGAGCTGCACATTCATCACAGAGATTATCGGGTGCAAGCGGTGCGGAAGCCATAATTTCACGGCAGTGATCATTTTTGCAGTCGAAGGCACGCAAGGGGTTGAGCTCTGCACGCTCACGACACTCTTCGCACATTTCATCGGCATGGTCGAGGATAAAATCGCGAACTTTGTTGCGATAAGCGGGACGGCATGCTGCATCGCCCATGGAGTTGATAGAAAGCTTTAGATCTGAATCACTAAATCCTAAGCGCTTGTAGAACTCCATAAGCATGATGATGCACTCAGCATCTGCAGCAGGATCAGAAGCTCCAAGCCACTCCACACCTATCTGATGGAACTGACGCAGACGGCCCTTCTGCGGACGCTCGCCGCGAAACATTGCTTCGGCATACCACAGTTTTGCAGGAGCAGCTCCCTGGGGCACAAAATTATGCTCAACAGCTGCGCGGACCACACCTGCAGTTCCTTCGGGACGCATAGCCATACGCTGACGCGGCTTGAGGTATTTCTCAGTACCTTTTTCAAGCATGCCTTCGAGCAGGGCGCCGGAGAACACACGGAACATTTCCTTACGCACGACATCGGTGGACTCACCAATACCGTGTACGAACGTATCAACCTGTTCAAGTGCAGGTGTTTCTATCATGTCGAAGCCGTAAGCTCCAAAGAGATCACGCGCTATATCACTCATGCGCTGCCATGCACGCATGTAATCGCCAAACAGATCTTCAGTTCCCTGCACCCTCTGCGCCATCTGTGCAATCCCTTCTCGCCAGCATACTCAACACGCAAGCACTAGCCGTCAAGTATACACAGCCCATACAGCCCAACGGGCTTTTATCTTTTGTCGCTATAAAAACAATGCGCCACGTAAACGTAGCGCATTGTAAATCTCATCGTTTCTTTGAACATCACCCTGTATTTTGCAGGCCCGCAGCAACACCAGAAACCGTGCAAAGAATAAGGTAAATGAAGCGCTCTTTTTCCTCGGACGTCAGCTTGTCGGTATGCGTACGAACGGCATCGAGTGCACGAACCTGCGCAATCGAAAGCACGTTTACAAAGGGCAGACGCATCTTAATAACCGGACCAAGCACACGGCGATGCTCAAGCGGCCAGTTATCGCCGGTAATCGCCAGAACCCACTTACGTGTGAGCTCCATTTCAGAGAGGACCTTCTCATCGAGATCGGGACGCTCTGCCAAGGCCAAGTACATACGCGCGATACGTTCGTCTGTCTTGGAGAGCGACATCTCTATGTTGTCGATAAACGTAGTGAACAGTGGCCACTCCGCATAGGCCTCACGCAAACGGTCGAGATCTCCAAAACGCTCACATGCCGTTCCCAGGCCATACCATGCGGCCAAATTGGAGCGCGCCTGCGACCACGAGAAAATCCAAGGAATGGTGCGCAGGTCATCAAGAGATTTTGCGCCCAAGCCACGCTTCGCAGGACGGCTACCAATAGGCATAAGACCAATCTCGTTGAGTGGTGTTACCTCGCTAAACCACTCTGGGAAGTTCTCGGTGTTGAGAAGATCGAGATAGCGTTCACGAGATGCCTCATCGAGCGCAGTGGCTACATCGGCAAATTTATCCATCGTCTCGGTATTAACCCACTCGATGGATGGCGCAGACTGCAGGAGCGTAGCACCTGCAACCGATTCGACATGGCGCCGCGCGAGGGTGGGATCTCCGTAGCGAGCAAAGATGACTTCGCCCTGCTCAGTAAGTTTGAAGCAGCAGTTAACCGAACCTTTCGGCTGTGAAAGCACCGCACGGTTAGCAGGGCCGCCGCCACGTCCAACAGCGCCACCACGTCCATGCATGAGCACCAAATCGATGTTGTTCTCATCGGCCCACTTTGCAATGGCTGCCTGCGCTGCATGCAGCACAAGCGTGGCAGAGGTCGGACCGGCATCTTTTGAAGAGTCCGAATAGCCAAGCATAACCTCAAGGCGACGCCCCGTCTCGGAAAGACGCTGCTGTACCTCAGGCAGAGCAATAATGCCATCAAGCGTTGTTACAGCATTTTCGAGGTCCTCTATCTGCTCAAAGAGCGGGATAACATCCAAGACAGGCACATCCTGCGCGTGAGCAAAGGCAAGGCGCGCCAACTCGTACACATTCGCAACGTCCTGTGCAGACTTTGTAAACGAAACGATATAGCGACGGGCGGCCTGAATGCCATTTTTACGCTGAATGGAGCCAATGGCACGGAACGTATCGAGCACCTCACGGGTCATGGGATCAAGTTCGCCGTGCTCGCCCCATCGCCCATGTTCGCGAATATCGGCTAAGGCACGCTCATGAACAACGGAATGCTGACGGAACTCCATCTCGACGAGATGGAAGCCAAAGGTCTGTGCCTGCCAAATGAGCTTTTGGACAGGACCATAAGCTGTGCGGACGGCACCAGCCTTTGCGAGTGAGCGCTGCACAACACGAAGGTCCTCAATATACTCATCAGCGTTGCGATACATCACGTCGGCAACGCGCGTAACGGTTGCTTCCAGGCGATTTGCAATAACGAGCATAACAGCACGATGACGCTCACTTGCAGAGATGCCTGCTGCACGATTGGTAAGCGTCTCGCTCATCTCAACCTGATGATTCCAGAGGTTTACCAACTCGTCAGACGGTTTGGTGTACTGAGCATCGAGCGTAAGGTTACGACCAGTAGTGCGTGTGCGCTCCGCCAATGCCTTCAGAACGTGGACACGATATTTCTCAGCAACTTGCCGTGATACTCGTGCGGTTACGTTGGGATTACCATCACGATCGGAGCCAATCCAAGAACCCGGGTGGAAAAACGCCGGACACATGGGCGGCACGCAGCCGGCCTTATCACCCTGCTCCCAATCGTCAAAACGACGGTATACCTCAGGCACCATATCGAAGAGGGTGTTATCGAAAATATCAATAACGGTCTCTGCTTCTTCAACAGGAGTTGGACGCTTCAAGGCAATCGGAGAAGTGCGGAACATCGCGTCAATCTCCTGCAACATACAGCGCTCATTCTCGGCCAGCGAAGCACCACCCAGGCGCGAACGCTCTTCGAGCAAATCTGATATGCGACGAATCTTGCCTTCAACCGCTTTACGGCGCGCCTCAGTGGGGTGAGCAGTAAAGACGGGACGGAACTCCAAGCGATTGAGCAAGGCAATTGCTTTGCCACGCCCGCACTCGTCAACCAAGCGATGATAGGCCACGGTGAGATCGTTGATAGGATCTTCAGGCTGATCGGTTGGCACGGTTGCCTCTCGATCGCGCAACGAAGTAACGCGATAGTTTTCTTCGCAAATATTGGCGAGATGGAAATAAACCGTAAAGGCACGCATCAGAATGGTGGCGCGCTCCACAGGCAAAGAATCGATAATACGTACCGCATCAGAAAATGCTTCACGTTCATCGTCTGTCTCGGTAGCATCTTCAGAGTTTGCACGAATTGCATCGGCGAGCAGTTCATCAAAGATCGATAACAACTCTGCGTCATATTCGTTTAATACTTTACGAACGAGTCGCAAAAACAGCAGCATATTGCCCTGAAGCTCTTCTGGAACTGCCAGAGATACCGCCTCTTCGGTAGCTGCAGCCGACGACAGGGAGTGCTCAGACAGAGAACTTACAGAGGGTTCTGACACAGTGCCTCCTTATGCGTCAACCCGCAAAGCGGGTGTACTCAACTGATATCACCATACCCCGGATGACACTAACGAAATAGATGATACCGTTTGCCGAAATATAAAATTCATTCTAGCGGAATTTAACAAGGCGACGTTTTTATCATCACGCCCCCGCATGCCACGCGATTGCCCAGGTAAACAACGGCAGATTGACCTGGCGTAGGAGCACGAACGGCAGATTCAAAGCACACTTCAAAAGTTGAAGCGCCTGTTCGTACTATGGATGCTTTATGACGGGCTCCGTGGTAGCACGTAACCACTTCTCCCTGAAACGACGCTTCAGGACACCCGGGGGCAAACACAGCATTGTCAACCGTCACACGCCTGACCATAAGTTGCTCTTCATCCCCCACGTACACGGTATTTGTTGCTGTGTCCTTGCCGACGACGTACACCCTTTTCCCTACAGAAACACCGAGACCCTTGCGCTGGCCCAGCGTAAAACGCTCGTGACCCATATGCCACCCCAGGCAGGTTCCATCCGTCGAAAGAATTTGTCCTTTATGAGGGCCAACTTTGGTGTTGCGCTCAACAAAGGCAGTGTAGTTGCCATCAGGCACAAAACAAATGTCCTGACTATCACTTTTATGCGCACTGGTGAGACCTGCTTGCTCTGCTATTGTGCGCACCCATGTTTTGTCAGGGGCTTCTCCAAGAGGTAAGACGAGATGCTCCAGCACCTCTTCAGGAACCGGATAGAGCACATAGCTCTGATCTTTTTCAACATCATCGGCCTCAACTATCCACGGGCGACCTTGGCTATCACGCTCTATCCTCGCGTAATGTCCTGTTGCAATAGCATCACAACCAAGCTCCTGAGCAACTTCCCAGAGCAGGCCAAACTTCACCAAGCGGTTGCATACAACACAAGGGTTGGGTGTAAGACCGTTAACATAATCATTTACGAAAGGCGCAACCACACGTCTTTCAAACGCATGACGCGCATCTATCACGCGATGCTCAATTCCCAGCGAACGACAAATTGAACGCGCATCTGCAACATCGGAAGGCTCGGGCACAGGAGCAAGCGGATGAGGAACCATGGGATCGGCAATGCTCCAGTCTTTATCATCCGCCGATAAAACCTCGGCAGATGGTAGCGAGCCCGTTGCTACAACATCCTCGGCAAGGAGCATGGTTGCACCGATGCATTCATACCCCTGACGCGCAAGCAAAAGAGCGGTAACTCCGGAGTCGACGCCTCCGCTCATGGCGATAAGAACACGCATCTCTACACCTCCTCGCACATTTCAAGTGTAAGTGTGCCAAGCGGAGCCTGCAGAGGATCTGCATCAAACACAGCCCTGCCTAAGCTTCCACACACGATTGGCATCGATGGAGGCAAATGTCCCAAATCGCTATCGAGAATAACGGGCACGTGGATACCAGCTTCAGAAAGTCCATCCAGAATGGCACGTTGCTGGGTAAGGCCCATTTCTTCATCATCGATGCGCAGCGGTCTACCAAAAATAAATCCTCGCGCCTGAGAAAACCACCCCGCCGCCGCCAGCTGGCAAATGGCGCGTCGTACTGAAAACGGACCAAGATCGCATGACTCAAGGAACCAGATAACGCCTTCAGATTGATAGCGCTCATTAAACTTCTGAGCACCATCAAGTGGTGTTCCACAAAGATTAGCAAGCACATCGAGGCAACCACCTATCAACCGACCGTTTAGCGTGAGATGCTCTGCTGGCTCAAATGTATTTCTTACTACATGCCATGCCGTTGTTCGAGGCTTCTCGGTCGTGTTGTAGGGAGCAAGCGGATGCTCTTCGTCTTTTAGAGCAACCAATTGCCAGGACTCATAACTCCCCACGGTAGGGGCAAAGTCATTTTTCTTACGGGGGTCCTTACCGCAGATAAGATCCCATGCATCATGGAGTGCCGGATGCCATGGCTCCATGCCAAAAGCAGGTGCACAGGGACCATAAATGCTTGCACTATCACAAAGACATGCAAGTGGAAACGTTAGATTCGTATTATCCGAGTACCCCATAAACCACTTGGGTGAAGCTGCTGCAAGCGCAGTAATATCAAGACGTTGCGCAACTTCACACATGAGCTCTCCTCCCCCACAGGAAAGCACAACATCGGAGGTGGGATCGAGCATTGCTTGCATCAGCTCATCAGCACAACGAGCTGGAGAGCTTGAGATACCAACACCATCGTCAGCGCGTACACATGGCCATTCTCGCACGGTATAACCAGCTTCTTTCCAGCGGCGTTCGGCATTGGCAAGAGCTGAACGATACGGCTCAGTCATGGCGCCAAACGCCGGAGCAACTATGTCTATTACACCGCCGGGAGCTAAAGGCTTGGGGTATCTCATATAACCTCTTCGCAACGATCCTTCAAATTCCTGAAAACATCTTTCTCGTCTAGAAAAGCAAATAAATTTGCCTATTATGATAGGTACTTTGGTAATTGTTCCCATATGCTGTAAGCGTGTGGGAAAGCTGACATTGTCAGCACAATATACACAAGGAGGAAGTAAGTGGCTGTCAATCGTTTCGTACTGAACAACATTTCTTATCACGGTGCCGGCGCCATCAAGGAGATCCCGGGAGAGATTACTCGCCGTGGCTACAAGAAGGCTTTTGTTTGCTCCGACCCCGACCTCGTAAAGTTTGGTGTTACTTCCAAGGTTACCGACCTGCTCGATGAGGCTGGCATTGCATGGAGCCTGTATTCTGAGATCAAGCCGAACCCCACCATCCAGAACGTCAAGGACGGCGTCGCCGCTTACAAGGAGTCCGGTGCAGATATGATCGTCACCATCGGTGGCGGCTCTTCTATGGACACCGCTAAGGGCATCGGCATTATCGTTGCCAACCCTGAGTTCGAGGATGTTGTTTCCCTCGAGGGTGTTGCCGACACCAAGAATCACGCAGTCTTCACCATCGCTGTTCCCACCACCGCTGGTACTGCTGCTGAGGTTACCATCAACTACGTCATCACCGACCCTGAGAAGGTCCGCAAGTTCGTGTGCGTAGACGTAAACGACATCCCCGAGGTTGCTGTTGTCGACTCCGATATGATGTCCACCATGCCTGCTGGCCTCACCGCCGCAACCGGCATGGACGCTCTCACTCACGCCATCGAGGGCTACACCACCGCTGGCGCTTGGGAGCTCTCCGACATGTTCCACATCAAGGCCATCGAGATTATCGCCAAGAACCTCCGCGACGCTGTTGCTGAGGCAAAGAGCGGCCAGCCCGGCAGCGGCCGTGAGGGCATGGCTCTTGGTCAGTACATTGCTGGCATGGGCTTCTCCAACGTTGGTCTTGGTATTGACCACGCTATGGCTCACACGCTCTCTGCTCACTATGACACTCCACACGGTGTTGCTTGCGCAATGCTGCTTCCTGTTGCCATGGAGTACAACAAGCCTGTCGTAACCAAGCGTCTTGCTGACGTTGCCGTTGCCATGGGTGTTGACACCACCGGCATGAGCGACGAAGAGGCTGCCGACGCCGCTATTGCTGCTGTTCGCCAGCTTTCCGCTGATGTAAACATCAAGCCGACCTGCGACGGCCTGGTTGAGGAGGACCTCGATCAGCTTGCAACCGACGCTATGAACGACGCTTGCTTCCCGGGCAACCCCCGCGAGGCTAACCATGACGACGTTGTGGAGCTCTTCCGCAAGATCATGGCCTAAGGTCAAAGCTACTGATAAAGCTTCGTTTGCTTTGATAAGGAAGAACCCCGGATTTGTTCCGGGGTTCTTTTTGTTTAGATATTGAGCTTTGGCGAGAGAATCTGTCTACTAACTCAGTCTGCAGATTGCTCAAATAGTTTCTAGTTATCAAGCTGGCGAGGATCTGGGGTCTGCCATACTCCATCGGCATAACGACCACCAGTAAGACCAGCATCGACAGGAATAATGGCACTTGTTATATACCGTGCCATATCGGATGCGAGGAAGAGCGCCATATAAGCAATGTCTTCAGGTTTGCCAAAGGAGTTATTTGGCACAATCGAAACACTG
The DNA here is from genome assembly GCF_965119725.1 of Olsenella sp. Marseille-QA0557. Taxonomy (NCBI): domain Bacteria; kingdom Bacillati; phylum Actinomycetota; class Coriobacteriia; order Coriobacteriales; family Atopobiaceae; genus Olsenella; species Olsenella sp. Marseille-QA0557. The sequence goes on from NZ_CBCPMI010000001.1 coordinate 366,917, forward strand.
TAATCACGTTGCTCAGGGCTTAAATGTGAATATATCTCAGTATCAATCACACCAGGGCAAATGGCATTTACCGTAATATCGTGTTTGGCATAGTCCAAACCAGCAGTTTGTGTAAGACTTAATACCGCGCGTTTAGCAGCATCATAAAGAGCATAGTTTGCGCAGGTAACCATTCCATTTGCTGAAGATATATTAATCACTGCACAATTTGTAGACTTGGTATCCAACATAGTTTGAACGCCATATTTCATGCCCATGAATACACCGAGATAGTCGATGTCGCATACATGGCGAAAATCTTCAACTGAAAACTCGTGAATTGGATGCATGAGCGAACCGGCGCCAGCATTGTTTACTACCACGTTTAACTGACCGTAGGTATCAGCGGCAGTTTGCATAAGACGCTTAACATCTTCTTCAACAGAAACGTCGGTACGACAGAATATCGCCTCTCCGCCCTTTTCAAGAATCGCATTGACAATCTCATCGCCGCGTTCCTGTCGTCTACCAGCAAGTACAACTTTCATGCCATTATTGGCATACATCTCAGCAATGGCACGGCCAATGCCCGAAGTTGCACCAGTAACAACAGCTACTTTTCCCGCCACACTACTGAAGTCATTCATCTGACCCTCCACTCTGTACTAATTTGACCCATTATATGGAGGGATCTTCTAGTGAAATCTTTACATAATAGGGATATGTTGAAATACTAGACATATCTCTATTTTGTTATAAAACTGCAACATCTTTTGGACTATAGACTATGGCTCGGCATGAACGAACAAAACATTTATTGGCAAATACCCTGATGGATATGGCCAAAGATACGCCTATTCAAAAAATTCAGGTGAAAGATATCTGTAGCGCTTGCCGCGTTGAGCGAACAACCTTTTATTACCACTTCCACGATAAATATGAGCTTATAGCTTGGATTTTCAGTCAGTTCTACGAGCAGGAAGCAGCTCGTGCAGATAGTCCCAACAGCAAAGCTATGATCACTCGAATGCTTCAACATTTAGAGAATCATCGAGATTTCTTTCTTAATGCACTTGAAGATCCTTCGCAAAATAATTTACGTCAATATATGCTCGATTTTTATATTGAGTACGAGCGCAAAGCAGTGTGTCGTTACCTCATGATTACTGAGCTTGACGAAAAAACCGACTATATTTTGCGTCACTACTCATTTGGATGTATGGGCAACACCATCGACTGGCTCCTCGGGAAAACTCATTACACTCCAGAGCGGTTAGCCCAATATCAATACCAAGCCATGCCTGACGTACTTAAACTTGCTTGGAGCCAAAGGTGCTAGGATTTGCTACAATGCCCGCTTCTGACATGTAGTTACATCATTGAAAACTGTTAGAAGGTAATATACCTATGGCTCAAAATATCGTTCAAGAAGAGCGGCACATGAGTTTGGCAGACCTGCTCCCGCTTCTGTGCTTAGCTTTTACAGCCTTTATTTTCAATACATCAGAATTTATTCCTGTTGGCCTTCTCACCGATATAGCTTCCTCATTTGCTCTGACTGAGGCTCAAACAGGCATGATGATCTCCATCTACGCGTGGGGCGTTATGATTTTGTCAGTCCCACTTATGGTGTTCGCATCGCGCTACGATTACCGCCGCATCCTTCTTGGAGTGGTTGGGATTTTTCTCATAGGGCAAATTGGATCTGCTCTTGCACCAACATTTGCCCTTCTTATAGCAGCTCGCTTGATTGTGGCCAGTGCCCATGCCGTTTTCTGGTCTGTTGCAACTCCAGCCGCATCGCAAATTGCAGGGCCCAAGTACAGCTCATTGGCGCTCAGCATGGTTGCATCAGGTAGCTCCGTTGCAATGGTTCTTGGTATGCCATTGGGTCGTGCCATTGGCCTTGCGCTTGGTTGGCGCATGACGTTTACCAGTGTTGCCATTGCTTCGTTTGTTGCACTGATCGGACTCACCGCCACCGTTCCCAAAATGGAGAAAGGCGAACCATTTCGCGTTCGAGCGCTCCCGCAGCTCTTTCGCAACCCAGCACTCGCTGCACTGTATATCATGACCATACTTGGTGCTACCGGCTATTACGTTGGATATAGCTACATCGAGCCATTCTTACAGCAAATTGGAGGCCTTTCTGCCAATCTCATTACGATTGCACTCACTGTGTTTGGCTTAGCGGGTATTTGTGGAAGCATTCTATTCTCCCGCTGCTTCGACAGTCACCGTGTACGGTTTATTCATGTTGTGCTCGCGGGTCTTGCTGCAGCATTGCTCTTGCTTGCAACAGCATATTTTGGCTTTGTAGCTGCTCTTATTATCTGTGCACTTTGGGGCATCAGTGCAACTTGCTTCAATATATCTTTCCAGTCGGAAGTTATCCGAGACACACCACCAGATGTTTCAGCTGTTGCCATGGCTATCTTCTCAGGACTTTTTAACCTCGGTATAGGCTGCGGCAGCTTTATTGGTGGCCTTGTTACCACAGGTGTTGGCATTGGCGCTGTGGGATTTGTTGGTGCGCTCTTCGCCTTTTTCGCTTTTGTAGTGAGTTGCTTCACCATTTCGGATACGAAGGTACAGCCAACTCAGCTGAGCTAGCCTCTACCCACGAGCAAAAAGCGCACCTGTCTCTTTTCAGTTGTTACTACCCCAGTTTGCCTGCAGCTATAAGATCCCGAACTTCGCCAAGATCATGACAGCAAGCGGTATAGAGCTGAGAAATCTCTTCGTCGGGCTGAACCATATCGGGAACCATAACAGTAATAAATCCTCCGGCAGCACCAGCTCGAACACCGGCGTAGCTGTCTTCAAGCACCAACGTCTGAGCAGGATCTGTACCCAATGCCTCAGCGGCCTTGAGGAAAATCTCAGGATGCGGCTTGGAGTGCTCCATATTCATACCGCTCAATGTTGCCTCGAACTTATCGTCAATACCTGCTTCATGCAGGCAAGTTGTAATAAGTTGCGGTGTGCTGGAAGAAGCAACTGCGCAAGGAACTCCCTGCTCAGACAGGTAGTTAAGAATCTCATCGAGACAGGGTTTCTTTCTGACATCACCGGCAATCATATCCTGCGCCAAACGACGAAGGGTATTCATAATTTCTTGTCCTGGCGTATCGTCACCATAGAAGCGCTTTAACGTTGCCACACACGATTCATCCGAAGAACCACGGCAAGCATCGGCAAGCCCTTCTTTTATCTCCAGACCAAATTCGGCAAGAGCGGGAACCCAAGCCTCCGTCCAAATTGGTTCAGTATCGAACATGAGGCCGTCCATATCAAAAATTGCACCTTGGATCATTGGGTTTTTACTCCTATCGAATTGAATTCACAGACCTGAACTAGTGTATGCGATAGCTCCACTCTCGACAGCATGAAGTATGGAACAAATCGTCATCATTGCTGTAAGGGGCGTATAAAACTTTTCCTGCAGCAGCTTACTGCATAAACGAGGGCAGTCTTCCGGCCAAAGAGGCTTCTGCAATTTCGAAAAGAGCATCCGCTACAGCGTCATCCGCACTTGCTCCAATATGCCACCGAGCCGCTTTAGCTGCAGATGGCATTGAGTTTGCAACTGCAACTGAATTGGGAACTGCTTTGAGCATAGGAACATCGTTTTCCGAATCACCAAATACGCAAACCTCATCAAGAGATATGCCCATGAGGTCGCAAAGATGCTGCAGTGCCGTTGCTTTATTCCAGCCCACTGGCACCACATCGTATACTCCGGTCGTTGGTGAGAGAAGCTCAAAGTTTGGGCAGAGCTCAGCTAGATCAGAAACTATCTGTTTGTTCTTTTCTTCGTCACCCATGCATACAACGGTACACGCAACAATATCTGCTTCAGGAACTTCCTCTAAATCGGGGGTATTCTCATCGAGCACTCCCCCTTCTACCAGCTTATTCAACACGTCTGGATGAGCAGAGTAGGTATAGTCTGTTTCATTTGCGCGTAAGAGTGCAAATGAATCCTCAAAGGGATGTAGGTACTCACACAGCCGCTCTACACCCGCATGATCCAAGTAGTTCGCCTTAACCAATTCACCGTTGAGATAAACGAGCTTTCCATTAGAGATAAGACCTGTTGCATAACAATCTGCATCTCCACGGAAGAAACGCTCCATGCCATCTAAGTCGCGGCCTGTTGCAGGACCAAAATGTATTCCAGCATCAAGCAAGGCATGAACACCTGCAATAGCGTGCTCAGTTGCGCTCTCATTTCCTAGGGGCACGAGCGTATTATCAATATCGGTTAACACGAGTTTGATCATAATGTCTCTCGCCCTCATTTCTCACTTCAAGCACATTACCTGCACTGTTTACGAGTTAGCCTAGCAATCAACGGTACTGTACCAAAGCGTTTATAAATATACGAGTACAATACTTTTCTATACCACATAAAGGATGGTAATAAGCGGTAGACGGTTATGCGCCTCTACAAAAGAGCCGGACGAGAATCCAATAATTCCCGTCCGGCGTACGTAAACTATTTTCGTAAAAACTATTAGATATTAGAAATTCGCACCGTTCCAACCGAAATCAGGCGTACTTCCATAACGAATATACACTCGTGCAGGATCTATGCCCAATACACGCTTAAGCTCGTCACAAATTGATGCGGTAAGCGCCTCCCAGGCTTCACGAGCAACAGGTTCTGTTGCATAAACATCTACTGTTACAAACGCAGCTGGAGCATCATCGGTTCCGCCATGGTAGATAGCAACTTCATCCTCAAATAGACACATAAGCCATTTCTCAGTCTTTCCAGGAACTGCTTCGATAGCCTTTCCAAAAGCAGACTTGAGCTCTTCTTGTTGTTCTGAAGAGATGGGAGTAGAGGTGTAGGTATGAATTACAGGCATAGCAACTTCCTTTCCAGATACTCCTAGCAGGTTTACAGCCTTTTCTTAAAAGAGCATTAGAACCTAAGAGAGAGACAAGTAATACTGCCATCAATCTTACGGAACTCGCTCATTTCTACTTCTATAACCTTATAACCCCATGCATCGAGTTGTGTTCGAACGGCAGGATATCCGGCAGCCATAATTACGTAATCGTTAATACGCACGCAGTCTGCTCCATATGCCTCTTCATCAGGAACTTCAAATACATTAAAGCGGCCATCACGATACTGTGCGCAAGTCTTGAATTCGCCACTTACAAGAAGATTGCCATCTTCTACATAAGTGCCACCTGTCTTCAAATGCAAGATATGCTCAACAGGAACTTGTTCGGTGGTATAGCCCCATTCAGAAAGTGCCTCAGTGAATTGACGAAAGCCCTCATCATTCGTACGGCTCGAACGTCCAACGAAATAATGATCGTCAACCATCATTACGTCTCCACCTTCAAGCGTACCCGGATCTGTAATGAAGCGAATTTGATCCTCTGAGAAAAACTCACGAAGTGTAGGGAGCATCAGCTCTGCCTCATTGCGACGTGAATCTGTCGCAGGACGATCTACAACAACACCACGAGGGGTTATAACCGCTGTATCCTCCACAAACACGCTATCGGGATACTCTTCTAAAGCAGGCAAAACAGTTACTTCCACACCTGCAGTTTTGAGCGCCTCAATATAGGCATCGTGCTGTTTGCAAGCAAGTTCATAATCGGGCTTTCCAAGCTCAGGCGAGCCGGTAATTCCGTCAATAACAGAATGAGATGGGCGACGCACAATTGCATGTGTAAAGTTACTAGCCATAAAGCCTCCTCAAAAACAGACTGGTACGGAAGCCTCTTGCATTTATCGACTCCCACAAAGCTCTTATATTTTAGCGTCTGGAAGACACCGCTCGCCTTTCTCTAACAAGCTGTTGACAGTTGCCATGAATAAAAGCAACTAGCATAAGTGCGGTTCTTCAGACTGCAAAATATATGGTAAAAGCCATGATCCAATTGACTATACACACGCTATAGGGAGGCATATATGCAATACCAAATTATGGGCGGCTCATTTCCTGTAGTTTCTTGCCAGCTTACCGATGGAGAACAGATGATTACTGAGCGCGGCTCAATGGTATGGATGACTCCCAACATGGAAATGACCACCCGCGGAGGCGGCGTGGGCAAAATGTTTTCGAAAGCCCTTTCAGGCGAAAGTATGTTCCAAAACATATATACATCTCATGGCCAAGGTATGATTACCTTCGGATCCAGCTTCCCCGGAAAAATTGTTCCGATTCAAATTACACCTGGTAAAGGTTGGGTTTTGCAGAAGCGAGCATTTTTGGCTTCTGAGATAGGTGTAGAGCTGAGTATTCACTTCAATAAGCGAGTTGCCGCAGGATTTTTTGGCGGGGAAGGCTTCATCATGCAGCGTTTAAGTGGCCAAGGTCTGGCTTTTGCAGAAATTGACGGTGACCTTATTGAATATCAGCTGCAGGCCGGACAGCAGATGGTAGTCGATACTGGCAATGTTGCAGGCTTTGAAGAAACTGTCACTATTGAAGCAAAAACGGTTCATGGAGCTAAGAACGTAGTATTTGGCGGAGAAGGTCTGTTTCATACCATTCTTACAGGACCCGGAAGAATTTGGCTCCAAACGATGCCCTTATCCAGTATTGCAGCAGCACTTACCCCAGCCGGAAGCGCATAAATATTTCAACGAGGGTACGTTCAGATTAAATTTCACGCCCTTAGTACATCTGTCGACCATTTATATGCCAAATCAAGGTATAGTCGCCAACGTAAGTGGGATGCTTTTGCTCATTCAGAGCAGACCTCATAGGTCTAAGCTCCTTTCGTTATGTGCCGTTTGCCAAATGCGGCAATTGTTCAAGGAGGACACATGGGCACCATTTCCAGGCGTGGTTTTATTGAAGCAACAGGTGCAGGACTGCTTTCGTTGGGCGCTCTTGGAATTGTAGGTTGCTCCAGTTCAGAATCGTCTGGCGGCGGAGAGTGGGGCGAGGGTTCTACCCTTCGTGTAGGCTCTGACTGCGCCTATGCACCACATAGCTGGGTGCAATCTGATGACTCCAATGGGGCTCTTCCTCTCCAGGATGGCTCAGGCTATGTCGGCGGCTATGACACCAAGGTCGCTAAAATGATCGGTGATGAATACGGCTGGGATGTTGTATTCGTACGTACTGACTGGGACGGTCTTATCAACGCTTTGAATGCAGGTACCTTCGACTGCATTATCGATGGTATGGGCGTTACTGAAGAGCGTAAGCAGGCCGTAGACTTCTCCAACTACTACTGGTCAAGCGACCAGGGCATTTTACTGCTTTCCAGCTCCCCTTATGCCAATGGCACCACGCTTGAAGACTTCGCTGGCGCTAAGGTAGCTGCTCAGATTGGTTCAATCTGGGAGCCCATGGTCGATCAGATTCCTGGCGTTGATAAGCAAGACTCCATGGTTGACGTCAATACCATTCTCGCAGCTCTTCAGTCCGGCACCATCGATGCCACCATCATGGGCGAGACCGAGGCCATGAGCTGCATGATGTCCAACCCCGATCTCAAGTACATTCGCTTCCCTGAAGGCGAAGGCTTTGAGGTTGATCTGTCCGAGTGCTCTGCTGGCATTGCTGTTAAGAAGGGCAACACCGTCCTTCTCGACAAGATAAATGCTGTTGTTGACAAGATTACACGCGAAGATCAGGAAACCATGATGCAGGAAGCCTTTGACGAGCAGCCGCTTTCTGTTACCGAGGGCACCGAGTAATTACCTTAGCTAGATGTAGTCAACCGGCCGGGAGGCGTATGTGAAGGCCCTCCCGGCCGCATTTGAGAGGTATCGCATGGAATATCCGACAACCTTTGGCGGCTGGGTAGCCTTCCTCTTAGAGATGTATGGCCCCCAGTTTGTTCAGGGAACTATCACCACACTTGAACTCGCCCTTATTGGCACCATTCTAGGTTGTCTACTGGGCTTTATTGTTGGCATTATCCAGAGCCTCCACGTAGACCGCCATGCATCCATTGTTTCTCGCGTAGTTACAAAAATACTTAAAGCTGTCGTGGCGGTGTACGTTGAGGTTTTCCGCGGCACACCTATGATGGTTCAGGCCATGGTTATCTACTATGGCTCGGCTCAAATGTTCGGTCTGTACTTCAATACCTTTGCCGCCGGCATCTTGGTGTTGAGCATTAATACAGGCGCTTATATGGCAGAGTCTGTTCGTGGTGCCATTACCGGTATCGATCCTGGTCAGCTTGAAGGTGCCTATGCTATCGGATTCACACACCTGCAGGCTATGGTGCGCGTTATTATTCCTCAGGCCTTCCGCAACCTCATTCCTCAGATTGGAAATACCTTTATTTCCGCTATTAAGGATACGTCGGTGCTGAACGTTATTTCTGTTACCGAGCTTTACTTCATTGGTCGCGGTATCACCGGCACCTACTACCGATTCTTCGAGACATTCTTCATCATTTCGATGATCTATCTGTTCCTCACGTTTGTCACATCGCGTCTGCTCAAACTACTCGAGCGTAAGCTTGACGGTTCTAAGAGCTACGACCTCGTTGTCGATGACGCCGATGCCGCTCAGGAGGTGGCCTAATCATGAGTGAGAACGCATCCTCCGGTGGCGCAATTCTTCGCGTCGAACACCTTGGAAAATCTTTTGGCTCACATGAAGTCCTGAGGGATATTGATTTCTCGGTCTACAAAGGTGAAGTTATCAGCATTATTGGCGCGTCCGGCTCCGGCAAATCAACGCTTTTACGCTGCATCAATCTGCTAGAAGAGCCAAGCGCTGGCACCATCTATTTCAAAGGCAAGCCCGTATCCTACGCACCAAAGGATAAGAGCGCCCTACGCACAGAAATGGGCATGGTCTTTCAGAGCTTCAATCTCTTTAACAACATGACCGTGCTTAAAAACTGCATGATTGGCGTCCAAGTAGTAAAGAAGCGTCCTGCAGCAGAAGCTCGCGAACTCGCAGAGAAGTACCTGCGCCAGGTTGGCATGTATGCCTATCAAAATGCCAAACCCGCCCAGCTCTCCGGTGGCCAAAAACAGCGTGTGGCCATCGCACGCGCTCTCTGCATGCGCCCCGAGGTAATTCTTTTCGACGAGCCTACAAGTGCTCTTGACCCCGAGATGGTTGGCGAAGTCCTTGAGGTTATTCGACAGCTTGCCAACGAGGGCATGACCATGGTGATCGTTACTCACGAGATGATGTTCGCCCGCGATATTTCTACCCGCGTTGTCTTTATGGACGAAGGCGTCATCGTAGAAGAGGGATCCCCTGAGCAGCTCTTCTCGCACCCAGAGCACCAGCGTACGGCCGACTTCCTCAGCCGTTATCGCCAGGGCTAATGAGCCTTATACTTTGGGATAAAAAAGATCGCAATTTGTATACGATTTGATACAACGACCGTTTACAAACGATACAGGGAGGATTGATGGAAGCACGGGAAGCTGTTGCAAAGGCGATTGAGGGACACGGTCCAATTGAACAGGTCTATTGGATTGGTTGCGGCGGATCAATGATCGACCTGATGCCTGCCGACTACATGCTTCAGGCTGAATCCGCCAAAGTGGAGAGCCACGTTTATACAGCTCGTGAGTTTACGGTAGCTCCCCCGCGTAAGCTGGGTTCCCATAGCATGGTAGTTGCTCTTTCTCACTCAGGCGGTACGCCCGAGGTTGTAGAGGCATGCAAACTTGCACAGGAGCGCGGTGCTTATATCTTTACTATGACTTCCACTGCTGGCTCCATTGTGGACGCCCCTGAATGGGACACCTTTGTATACGACTGGCAAGATGACACGCCGCAGCGTGAGCTTGACGCCGCTCAGTCAATTCTTGTTGTTGCCGAGCTTCTCAAGGCACAGGAGGGTTACGACGCCTACGATGCTCTTCAAGCTGGCATTGACGAACTTGATCGCATCATCCCTGCCGCTAAGAAAAAGGTGAACGAAGAGCTTTGCAATCGCTTTGCCGAGCTCTGCCAGAAGCATGACTTCCTTTATATTCTTGGCTCTGGTGCCTGCTTTGCACAGACCTATGGTTTTGCAATTTGCTCGCTCATGGAAATGCAGTGGCAGAACTGCTGCTACATTCATTCTGCCGAGTACTTCCATGGCCCCTTTGAATGCACCGAGCCAGGTGTGTTCTATTTCTTGCAGATGAGCTCCGGTCCTTCTCGTGTTGAGGACGAGCGCGCTCTTGCATTCCTCAACACCCATACCGACACCCTTATGGTTCTCGATGCTCTCGAGTATGGTATGGATGCAGTGGATGAGCGTGTCCGCGCTTATCTGGAGCCCATCATGATGTACTACATGAACGTAGAGCTCAGAGCTGCTCGCGGTCGTGTCTTTGACCACGATCCTTCGGTACGCCGCTATATGGGCATTGAGAAGTACTAAGCAATTGTTTTGTACGCAACGCCGAGGGGATTTCCTCTCGGCGTTTACTTTTTGAGACCAGGAGTTTTCCTATGACCACTTCGGCTGAGATGCCTTTGGATGCGTTTGATACTTCTTGTGTGAGTGTTTTAGGTTTTGGTGACAATACTGCTGATGTCTATGATCACACCAACACAATGTATCCGGGCGGCAATGCCGTAAACTTTGCCGTCGCATGCAAACGCCTTGGTGTTGGTCGCAGTGCATATATGGGTATTTTTGGCAATGATCGTCCTGGTGAGCACATCATTTCATCTTTGCAGGAAGAAAATATTGAGCTTGTGAAATGCCGCCAAGTTATTGGACCTAATGGCGCATGTCATGTAACGCTCGTTGATGGCGACCGAGTTTTTGTTTCCTCCAACGAAGGTGGCATTCGTGGCGAATCACGCTATGTGCTCGATCGCTTTGATCTGGAATATGTCAAACAATTTGATGTAGTACATACCGGCAACTACTGCTTTACCGAGCGTCAGCTTCCCAAGCTTGCCAGCACGGGCGTTCCGGTATCTTTTGATTTTTCTGACGATTCGTCCGATGCCTACATCGAAGAACTTGCTCCCTACGTAGACTTTGCCTTTATGTCATGCGGGGCCTTGAGCAAGCAAGATGCAGAAGCGCGCATGCGCTGGGTTGCCGAACAAGGTCCACAAGTAGTTGTCGCCACCATGGGCTCTGAAGGCTCTCTTGCTTTTGACGGCGAACGTATTTGGCATCAGGGCATTAAGCCGGTAGAACATCTCGTGGATACCATGGCAGCAGGAGATACCTTCCTTTCCGGCTTTGTTGTCTCTTGGATTACCTCCACTAAAAGCGGCGTTACAGGCTGTGAGCGCATGGAGAGCGCACTCGATTTTGCTGCAAGTGCAGCTGCTCAGGCGTGCGGCTGGTCTGGCTCCTGGGGACATGGCGTACCCTTTTCTGTAAACACCTAGGCCTTCTTTTTAACCTACTGGGCCACATAGACGACATACAATATCGTTTGGCACAACTTGCTTTTCGACAGACGGAGTTCCTCGAACTTCGTCTGTCCTTTTGTTGTAAAGGATGAACGGTATGCCCGAAGCTACACTTGGACAACTTATCCCTTGGCCCGACGACGAATCCTACGCCAATATTCCACCAGAAGATGCACTCGATCTTTTTCTTTCTTGGGTTGAATCGCAAGGCATTGAACCGTGGCCTCACCAGGAAGAAGCGCTCCTCGACCTTGCTGCGGGTGATCACGTTATTCTTGGTACTCCCACTGGTTCTGGTAAGTCCCTCGTAGCATTGGGCATGTGCTTTTGTGCAGTTTGCACAAATAGACGTGCGTTTTATACAGCACCCATAAAAGCTTTAGTATCCGAAAAGTTCTTCGATCTTGTGCACGTGTTTGGTCGCGATAACGTGGGCATGATAACGGGCGATGCATCCATCAATGCAGGCGCCCCTATCATTTGCTGTACAGCTGAAATTCTCGCCAATGATGCTCTTCGAGAAGGCAAAAACGCAGATATAGGCTGCGTAGCTATGGATGAGTTTCACTTCTATGCCGATCCAGACCGTGGCTGGGCATGGCAAGTTCCCCTCTTAGCGCTCCCCAATGTTCAGTTTTTGCTGATGAGCGCTACACTCGGAGACATCTCAGACATTGCTCACTCACTGGAACAGCGCACCGGACGCACCGTAGACTCCATCACCGATGCACCCCGACCGGTGCCACTTACCTATCGATTTGTAGACACGTCACTTGAAGGAACCGTAGAGCTCTCACTCCGCAATGGGGAAGCACCTATCTACGTTGTGCATTTTGCACAAGACGCTGCGTTAACCAGCGCGCAGGCTCTTGCGAGTTACGGTGTCTCCACGAAAGAGCAGCGCGAAGCTATCAAAGAAGCGATTAAAGGCACGCGCTTCACCACAGGTTTTGGCAAAACGTTGAAACGGCTTCTTGGTTGTGGCGTTGGCGTACATCATGCCGGCATGCTCCCCCGCTATCGACTTCTTGTTGAGAAACTCGCGCAGCAGGGACTCCTTCCTGTCATTTGCGGAACCGACACGCTTGGTGTTGGTATTAACGTGCCAATTCATACCGTTCTGTTTACCGCACTTTCAAAGTTTGACGGCAAACGCATGCGTCACCTCAACGCCCGAGAATTTCATCAAGTTGCAGGGCGCGCTGGTCGCTCTGGTTTTGATGATGAGGGCGTCGTTCTCGCAGAAGCCACACCCTACGATATTGAAAATGCCAAAGCCCTTGCAAAAGCAGGAGGCGATCCTAAACGCGCCCGGAAAATACATACGAAGAAACCTCCTGCAGGTTATGTTGGATGGAATCAGCAAACCTTTGAGCGTCTCGTAGCGGCTACGCCAGAGAAACTTCGTTCTCGAATGCGTATTACGCACGCCATGGTGCTTGCCGAAGTTGAACAAGGTGGCGATGCTTGGTCTCGTGTCCATGAACTTATCGATGCTTCTGCACAACCAGAGGAAGAAAAAATCCAACTCTCGAGTCGTGCAGATGAAATTTTTGCCACCCTTTTGGATGCGGGTGTCATTGTGAAAACTGAAGCTGAAGATGGCACAACACAGTGGTCGTGCACTGTAGATTTGCCAGATGATTTTGCACTAGACCAGCCTTTATCACCATTCTTATTAGCGGCACTTGAATTGCTTGATCCAGAATCAGATTCCTATGCACTCGATCTCATTTCTATGATCGAGGCAACATTGGAAGACCCATGGCAAATTTTGCGAGCACAAGAGCGTGAAGCACGCGATAAAGCCATGGCGAGTATGAAAGCTGAGGGTATAGATTACGAGGAGCGGTTGGAGCGTATTCAAGAGGTAACGTATCCCAAACCGCTCGAAGAACTCCTCGATGCAGCTTTTGAACGTTACTGCGCTGAAGTACCTTGGGCAAACGATTATGAGCTCAGTCCCAAATCGGTGCTGCGCGACATGATTGAGACTGCCTCCGATTTTAAGGAATACATTCGCCGCTATGGCATTGCTCGCTCTGAAGGTACCTTGCTGCGCTATCTTTCCGATGCATGGCGCGTGTTGGATAGAACCATTCCAACAAGCAAGTACGATGAGCGCCTTGAAGATATTGCCGCATGGCTTGGTCTGATGGTACGCACAGTAGACTCCAGCCTGGTGGATGAATGGAGCGGTACTACCTCCGAAGAAATAGATGCCGGCGCTGCCCCACAAGCTACCAACCAAGTAGTAAAAGACCGTCGAGGTCTTACGCTTCTGGTGAGAAATGCTCTTTTTTTGCGAGTACGCCTGGCAGCTTTGGGACGTACCGAAGACTTAGGCCAACTTGATGCTGACTGGGGCTGGCGAGAAGGTGCGTGGAAGCGTGCGCTTGATGCATTCTACGAAGTACATGACGAAATCTTGCTCGATGGAGATGCTCGCTCGAGCGCATTTCTCCAAATTGATGAAACAGCCGAGACGTCTGCTCACATTTGGCATGTACATCAAATCTTCCATGATGCCGATGGTGATGGCGACTTTGGCATTTGGGCCGATGTAGATCTGGATGCCACCCAAGATGAAGGAGAAGCACGTTTCTCAACGTATCACGTAGGCTTCGTCGAAGATGTTCTATAAGAAGATGTTTTTAAACAAAAAAATCGCCCCGTCAGGACGGCGAGGCGACTGGAGTTGGGAGCTATGTTAGTTCTTGAACTGCTTTAGTTGAAACTATGCAGTTGCAAGCTTCTCGTTGCGCTTCTTGAAGAACTTCATCAGTGCAACGAACAGGACAACCCAAACGATGAAGCAAATAATGCCAGGCAGGTGACCGGAAAGTGCGTTGGCAACAGACCAACGGAAGTCCGGAGTTTCGAGCGTAGCCCAGGTGATCATTGCGTTCTGATCGATACCCGCAAGGGAGTCCGGCGAGAACGTACGAGCAAGCTCAGTCAGATACGGTGCGAAGCTTGAAGAAGCCAGCAGGTAGACCGGAGTGACGATAATACCCTCGATAAGCATCTTTGTGAGGTTGCCACCGGTCATCATCAGCAGCACTGGTGCGAGGCAGATGTTGACGATACCAGCGAACGGCAGCACGGTGTTGCCAAGCGGGGTAAGCAGGAAGGCAAATACGAGCTCGAACGGGATGAGCAGAACGGTGGTAACCCAAAGCTCGTTGGAACCAGCAAGAATAGGCCAGTCAAGACCAATGATGAGCTGCTTGCCGGCGAAACGCTTCTTCATGAAGTCGCCCACTGCATCGGAGATGGGGGAAAGTGCCTGCATGAAGAGCTTAGAAACCATCGGGAAGAGCGTAAGAGCAGTAGCAGCCTGAATAGCAAGGGTCAGAGCAGCCTGAAGCTCACGATAAGCAACAGCACCAAGCAGAAGGCCGATGATGAAGCCCATGACAGAGTTCTCACCGAAGATACCAATCTTGCTGCGGAGCCATTTAGCGTCAACCTTGTTGTTCTCAATAGCAGGAATACGCTGAAGAATGAGCTCAAAAGGAAGCACGATGGTGCAGGTGAGCATCAGAGCATGCGGAACCGTAACGCCAGGAATGCCGGTAACATTCTCAATGGTGGGCTGAATAGCGTCACCAATCTTGAGCTCAGCGATGATCTGAATTGCAGCAGCAATGAAGCCCATAGCAATTGCAAGACCCTCAGCCATACCAGCAGAGCTGCAGAGATAGTACGTAATAACGCAGGTGCACAGCTTGGTCCAAGCGTTCCAAAGGTCAACGTTCAGAACGTTGGTGGTGTTCGTTGTCAGCATGATTGCATTGATGGCAATGAGCAGCGGGAAGCACAGAACACCATAGGGCCATGCCCAAGCAATAGCAGAAAGTGCAGGCCAGCCCACGTCAACTGTCGGCAGAGCAATGCCGGTTGCATCGGCAAGACCCTGTGCAGCCGGAGTAATGGCACCAGTCATGAAGTTAATAACAACATTCATGCCAGTAAAAGCAATGCCCAGCGTCAGTGCTGCAATGAATGCATCCGCAAACTTCATGCGGCAGAGCAGACCGATGATGAGCATAATGAGCGGCACGAATACCGCTGCGCCGAAGCCCAGAATGTACTGGACGACGTTATAGAGGACATCCATCCTTACGCTCTCTCCTTCCATGTCCTAAAAGCGAATCACGAAACAAACATAGCTACAGAATCTTCATCAGACCAGTCAAATGTTCTTCACGCTTCTATGAAAGAAATTGCGCTAACCGACTAAAACTTCCCTTCACCGAAAGTAAGTTGCGTGTAAAAGCCACTGATATTTCGGTCAACAAGTGTTTAATTAGGCAGTGTTTTATAGAGAGCTTGTAAGGTCATTCAGAGCACTCAGCAGTTAAGAAAAATGTTGCAAAACAATTGTGCGCACCTTTTCAAGAAGGGGATCTGAAGCGCCAACTCGCTGTTCTATCACCGGCATCAATTCATTCAGGAGTGCTTCTCCATCATCATGGTGATTACTTTGGCCTTGTCCTACAACATGCTTTTGAGATGCAGCCGTTATACTCCAACCAATGCCCATCTCATCAAGTTTTTGAGCAATGAGCGCAAGATCTCGTTCATCTAACACGGGATGAACAACGGCAAGGGGAATCTTACAATTTGTAAGTGGTGTCGTACTCACTACGAGATCTGCCGATGTTGTATCAATCGATTTTGCCTCATGTACACGCAGCAGTTTCACTACGCGCACACCAAATCTTCTGCGCAGTTGTTCTGCCATAAGATGCGCTGTGGTATCACCACCCGAACACACCACTACTACCCTTGGATAGCCTCGAACAACTTTCCAACGCTCAATAGCAGCACAGAAACAAAGGGTAATACCAGCAGCTTCATCATCTCCAAGAGGGCGTCCAATAATCGGTTCCACAAAAGTGAGTTCACTTTGAACTGCCTCTAAAATCCACGATTGATTTTGAGCAATTCCTCCTGCAATTGGATCATCAGCTTTGAGGGGTTCTGCAGAAACAAAGATCATGCCAAAATAGTTTGAGAGTTGTCCTAGAAGTTCCATATCGCCTTCTAAGCCAACTTCCAATCGCTGAGAAACCCCTCGAATAAAATTCTGAGCAATCTGGGTCACATTTGCTTTATCAACTTTTATTGCGCTCTTGTTGTGATAACGAAAGGTCTGAGCAACTGCCGTAAAGAAGAGTTCATCATCACTCGAAAGACTTACGTTACATTGCTGAGCCATGAGACTCATTATCTCGTGTTCATAAGGACCTACAAACTCGCGAGAACATCCTAAAAACTCGTCCTCTAAGCCATCAAGCGAGACGCCATTTTCAACACGAATAATCGTAATGATCAGAACGCACACTGCTGTTTGATAGTTCATATCAGGAAGCGAAATGCCAAACTTTTGTGAAGCTTCCTCTAAGACTTTTTGAGCAAGACGGGTCGCTTTTTGTATCTGCAGTTTTTCAGCCGAAGAAAGCCACAAACTCGAGACTGGATCCTTGCGCACTAACAGATCAACAAGAAACAAACGACGAGCGCTCTCAGGACCAATCGCTCGCATTCCTTTTCCTGCTTTCGATTCAACTTGGAGACCCGCAGTTACCACCGCTTGTTTGATGTCGGGCAAATCGTTTAAGACGGTAGTTCTGCTCACAGAAAAGATCTTTGCCAGTTCGTTGGTTGTAAGGTAATCACGACTGGCAATAAGAAGTGCAGCGCCAAAGACAGCACGCTCTTCGGATGAAAGCCTATAGGACACTGTGTCTGAAACATGCAAAGCCTTTTGTGCATGAGAAAAATCTGGGGGCAGAACGATTGCGCCACCTAAATCAAAGGTAAGCTCACCAATCCCTGCCTGTTTGAGCATGGCATTGAGCTGAGTTATATCGTTGCGTATGGTCCGCTCTGACACTCCATAACGCTTGGAAAGTTCTGACAAGCTTAGCGTATCAACAGAGTGGGCTAGGTCTTTCAAAATGAAAGCTATCCTTCTGTTCATCGCATACCACCACTTCACAACAAGAGCCGGCCCCAGGCGCATGTACTCACCAAGGAATTCCGGCTAAATTAAGATGTATTTCCTTTAGGGATAGGCATAATAGCCTATAGGTATACTACCCTGCACTTTGTAAGTCTTGCGAAATAGGAAGTTCGGATTTGCTTTGAGCAAACGGTTGATAGAAAGGTCTACTTTCATGGCAATTAACTACCAGAAGGCCCAATTTATTGCCTCCTACGGTACTATCGACCAGCTTCCCAAACCCAATGCACCAGAAATAGCGCTCGCCGGCCGTTCCAACGTTGGCAAGTCATCGCTGCTCAACGGTCTTGTTGGCCGCAAAGCTTTAGCCAAAGTCTCGTCGCAGCCAGGGAAAACAGCAAATATCAATTTCTTCCAGGTGGATCGAATTCACCTTGTGGATCTTCCTGGCTATGGTTTTGCACGTGTCAACCAAACCGAACGTCAGCGATGGGCAGATCTTATCTCTGGTTACTTTGAATCCGATCGCCCTCTTAAGCTCGTTTGTGTTTTGGTAGATATACGCCATGAGGCGCAAAAGCTCGATATTCAAATGCTTTCCTACATTGCAGAATTACAACTGCCGCATGTTATTGTTCTGACCAAAGCAGATAAGCTCACTCGCTCCAAACAGCAAAGACAAGCCTCAGTACTTGCTCGCTCTTTTGGACTTGAGCCAGAGGATATGGTTATTACCTCATCTGCAACACATCAGGGAATTGATGAACTTAAGCAACGAATAGAACTGGCCTGTTTGTAAGAACGCTTTTGCGCTACGATGGTATGTCCATTTTTCTGCTATTGGAGGTCTCATGGACAGCCATCCCTCAGCTGTTTCTGAATCATCTGTTGTATCTGACAATGAACAGAAAGATCTTTCGACCGATCCTGTCTATAGAGAAGAACAGGCGTACCTTTCTGAGGTATATGCAAAACTTGAACGCATGCGTGACGAGATCGGCGAGGAGCTCGAAACTGGTCATGCCGGCGCTGCTCAAGACCTCAAAGACTTGAGCGAAGAGATTCGCATCGACTTTGGCGGTGCAGATGAAACTATGGAAACACTGGCTGCCATCGAGACGCTCAACAGCGTTATTGATGCGTATAACCAGTATCACGACTTTACAACCGATAAGCTCCGCCGCGTTCTTCTGCTCTTACAGCGTCCTTATTTCGCTAAGGTTCGCCTTCGTATGAGGCCAGGACGTCCCCCGCGCGATATTTATATCGGTGCTGTTGGTATTACCGATGAGAAACGCCGTCCGCTTATTGTCGACTGGCGAAGCCCCGTTGCTGAAACCTATTACAACCAGGAGATGGGTGATACCTCATATGAGGTAGATGGTCGTACACGTCACGTTACGCTTGAGCTCAGACGTCAGTTTGAGATTACCCGCGACCATCTTGACATGTACTTCGATACCACCGTAGCTATTCAAGACTCGTTACTTCTCGAGAGTCTTCGTCGGCACCACACCGAAAAGCTCCAGGCCATTACAGCAACGATTCAGCGTGAGCAGAACGAAGTTATTCGTCATAAAGATATTGACGTTCTTATCGTTAATGGTGTTGCTGGTTCCGGTAAAACCTCAGTAATGCTGCAGCGCATTGCATACCTGCTCTATCGTGAGCGAGAAACACTCAGCCCTGACCAGGTGTTTCTCTTCACTCCCAACGATGTCTTCGAGAGCTATATCGATACTGTTCTCCCCTCTTTGGGAGAAGCAAATCCACAGGTGCGTACCTGGCGTTCCTTCTTGACCGAGCTCGGTCTTTCTGAACGAGGAACGGGTGCTGATGACAATCCTCAGATATTGCTTGATCTCGATCAAGGCTTGAAAGATTTGGTACTTGAGCCCGACGACTTCCATGAAATCGCTGTTGATGGTCGCGTATTGCTTAAAACGTCCCAAGTGGTAAGTGCCGCAGAGAAATTCGAACGCTTTGGTGTATGCCCTCGCTTCTCATCGCTTGTCAAAGATGATCTGCATGAGCGTTTGGAGCGGCGCCTTACTTCATTGTCGAAAGATGCCGATCTCCAGGAAGAAGTGCTCAGCCTCAATATCGACGAACAAATCGAAGCTTTTGGTGAAACCATCAACCCGCTCGATGAGGACGAAACTATCCGTTGGACAAGGGCCTATCTCACCCCTCAATTTGAACGTGCACACGAGCTTGTTGAGCGGGGCGATTGGCTCAGGGTAGATCGTATTGGTATGCGCATCCTGGGAACACGCGGCTTATCGGCAGCAGCATGGCTGTATCTTAAGATCGCAATTACGGGAAATAGCGCTAAGAACGTTCGCTATGTCCTTATTGACGAGGTGCAAGATTACACTGAAACGCAACTGCTTGTTCTTGCACGGTATTTCTCACAAGCACACTTTATGCTCCTCGGTGATGAGTTCCAGGCAATTCGTGAAGGCACTGCATCCTTCCCCCAAATCCGTAACGTTTTTGCTGCAGATGGCAAACGCGAGGTCGAAGAAGTAGAACTGCTCACAAGCTACCGTTCTTCACCTGAGATTACCGACTTATTTGCAAGTCTTCTGCCTCAGGATAAGCAGGTGCGTCTTACCTCGGTTCATCCTTCCGGTATTGCGCCTGTTATCTCTGAGTTTGTTGATGGTTCTATCAGCGATGAAGGGCGCGCGAAATATCTGAGTGCCCTTCGCGAAGAAGTTGCTAACGCTTCAGATCAAGAAGGACTCACGGCAATTATTACGCTCGATCGAGGACGTATGGGGTGGTTGGCAAAGCAGCTCGGAGATACCGTTCGAGTAATGCACCGTGACGACACGCTTCCAGCAGATGGAGTGGTCCTGCTCGATCTCACCCTTGCTAAAGGCCTCGAGTTCGACGGAGTTATTATTCCCGATGCACAAGCAGATGTGTATCCAGATGAGCCACTCGCACGTCGACGTCTTTATACCGCCATCTCTCGCGCTATGCACCGTGTAACCATTCTTTCTCAAGGAAAGATAACGCCGCTGCTTTCTTTGTAGTTCAAAATCTATTTACAGAGCTAAGCAAGCCTGCTATTTACAATCAAAAACTTGCTACAAAAAGAGCCCGCCGATTTCTCGACGGGCTCTCATTCTTAATGCAGCTATGTGCACATACACAGACTATTCGTCAGCGTAAAGATCCTTGAGCTTGATCAGGTGTGCATAGCGTGCCATTGCGGCTTCCTCATTCTCGGCGAAGAGTTCCTTAGCGCGCTCGGGGAAGGAGCGGGTAAGCGAAGCATAGCGAGCCTCGTTCATCAGGAAGTCCTGATAGCCCTCTTTCGGCTCCTTGGAATCGAGCGAGAACTTCTTGCCGTCTGGAGCAGCCGGGTTGAAGCGGAAGAGGTTCCAGTAGCCGCACTCGACAGCCTTCTTCATCTCGGCCTGGCAGTTCTGCATACCACCCTTCTTGATGGAGTGCATCTCGCAGGGGCTGTAGCCTATGATGAGGGAAGGACCATCGTAAGCCTCGGCCTCATGGATTGCCTTGAGCGTCTGAGCGGGGTTGGCGCCCATAGCAACCTGAGCTACGTATACATAGCCATAGGTCATAGCAATCTCAGCAAGGCTCTTCTTCTTCGTGGTCTTACCAGCTGCAGCAAACTGTGCAACCTGGCCAAGGTTGGAGGACTTGGAAGCCTGGCCGCCGGTGTTGGAGTAAACCTCGGTGTCAAAGACGAAGACGTTTACATCGTTACCGGAAGCAAGAACGTGGTCGAGACCACCGAAGCCGATGTCATAAGCCCAGCCGTCGCCACCGAAGATCCAGAAGGACTTCTTGGTGAGATAAGCCTTGTCGGCCAGAACAGCCTTGGCCTTCTTGCAATCAGACTTCTCGAGCTCAGCAACGTATGCTTCGGCTGCAGCCTTGCTGGCCTTGGCGTCCTTGCGGACCTCAAGCCAAGCAGTTGCGGCGGTCTTCAGCTCATCGGAAGCCTTATCGCACTGCAGAATCTCCTCGGTCTCAGCAACAATCTTGTCCTGGACGGCCTGATAACCAAGGGCGAGACCAAGACCGTGCTCAGCGTTGTCCTCGAACAGCGAGTTATTCCATGCAGGGCCATGGCCGCAGGCATTAACGGTAAACGGTGAAGTTGCTGCTGGGTTGCCCCAAATTGAAGAGCAGCCAGTAGCGTTGGAGATAAACATACGGTCGCCGCAGACCTGTGTGATGAGACGTGCATAAGCGGTCTCAGCGCAGCCGGCGCAAGAGCCGGAGAACTCGAGATAGGGCTTAGCATACTGGCTGCCCTTAACGTTGGCAGCAACAAGCTCGCTCTTCTCGGAGACCTTGTTAACGGCGTAATCCCAAACAGGTGCCTGATCGAGCTCGGACTCCTGCGGAACCATGGTAAGGGCGTCCTTCGGGCAGACCTTGGTGCAGTTGGTGCAGCCCATGCAGTCGAGCGGGCTTACAGCCATGGTGAAGGTGTAGCCGGTGCCCTTGGGGATCGTAAGGTCGATACGACGCATGTTCTCGGGTGCAGCAGCCTGCTCCTCGGCGTTCATAACGATCGGGCGAATCGTGGCGTGCGGGCACACGAATGAGCACTGGTTGCACTGGATGCACTTGGTCTCATCCCAATGCGGAACCATAACGGCAACGCCGCGCTTCTCGTACTGAGAAGCACCGAGCTCCCACTGGCCGTCTGCGTAATCAACAAACTTGGAGACAGGCAGGGAGTCGCCGTCCATACGGTTAATGGGCTCCATGAGCTCACGGACCTGCTTGATGATTGCCTCACGGCCCTCAAGCGTAAGCTTCTTGGGCTCGTCGGTGGCGTCTGCCCAGTCTGCAGGAACTTCGAACTCACGGAATGCAGTTGCGCCAGCGTCAATAGCCTTCCAGTTGGCCTCGACGATGCTCTGGCCCTTCTTGGCGTAGGACTTCTCAGCAGCATCCTTCATGTACTGGATAGCATCCTCAGCGGGAAGCACCTGTGCCAGGGAGAAGAATGCGGACTGGAGCACCGTGTTGGTGCGCTTGCCCATGCCGACCTTCTCTGCCAGGTCAATAGCATCGATGAGGTACACCTTGATGTTGTTCTGAGCGATATAACGCTTAGCAACAGCTGGCAGGTGAGAAGCAAACTCTTCGTCAGACCACTGGCAGTTTACCAGGAAGGTACCGCCCGGCTTGACATCGCGGACCATGGGGAAGCCCTTGATGATGTAAGAGGGGTTGTGGCAAGCAACGAAGTTGGCCTTGTTGATGTAGTACGGCGAACGAATGGGGGAATCACCAAAGCGCAGGTGCGAAATGGTTACGCCGCCCGTCTTCTTTGAGTCGTACTGGAAGTAAGCCTGAACGTACTTGTCGGTATGGTCGCCGATGATCTTGATGGAGTTCTTGTTGGCACCAACGGTACCATCGCCACCAAGACCCCAGAACTTGCACTCAATGGTGCTCGGATCGGCAGTATTGGGAGCGTCAGGATCCATGGGCAGGGAGAGGTTGGTAACGTCATCCTCGATGCCGATGGTGAACTCACGCTTGGGCTCGTCAGCCTCAAGCTCCTTGTATACAGCAAAGGCTGCTGCAGGAGGCTCGTCCTTAGAACCAAGACCATAACGGCCACCAACAACGGTAATGCCGGTCTTACCACTCTCATACAGAGCAGTAATAACGTCCTCGTAGAGCGGCTCGCCAATGGAACCCGGCTCCTTGGTGCGGTCGAGAACAGCAATCTTCTTGACGGTCTCAGGAAGAGCAGCGACGAAGTCCTCAATGGACCACGGACGATACAGACGGACCTTGACCAGGCCGACCTTCTCACCATGAGCGTTGAGGTAATCGATAACCTCTTCAAGGGTGTCGCAGAACGAACCCATGCACACGACGACGCGATCAGCGTCGTCAGCGCCATAGTAGTCGAACAGGTGATAGCTGGTGCCAAGCTTCTCGTTGATCTTGTCCATGTAGGACTGAACAACGGCGGGCAGAGCGTCATAGGCCTTGTTGCAAGCCTCACGATGCTGGAAGAAGATGTCGCCGTTCTCATGGGAGCCGCGTGCATGCGGATGCTCCGGATTGAGGGCGTGATCGCGGAACGCCTGGACAGCGTCCATGTCGAGCATGTCCTTCAGATCGTCGAAGTCCCAAACAGCAACCTTCTGAATCTCGTGAGAAGTGCGGAAGCCGTCAAAGAAGTTCAGGAACGGAACCTTGCCCTCAATAGCTGCAAGGTGAGCAACGGGTGCGAGATCCATTACTTCCTGGACATTGCCCTCAGCGAGCATGGCAAAGCCGGTCTGACGGCAAGCCATAACATCGGAGTGATCGCCGAAAATGTTAAGCGCGTGGGAGGCAACCGTACGAGCCGACACATGGAAAACGCCCGGCAGGCCCTCGCCAGCGATCTTATACATATTCGGGATCATGAGGAGCAGACCCTGCGACGCTGTATAGGTGGTCGTAAGAGCACCAGCGCCAAGTGAGCCGTGAACGGTGCCAGCGGCGCCCGCCTCAGACTCCATCTCGACAACCTTTACCGGTGTGCCAAAGACGTTCTTCATGCCCTGGGCTGCCCACTGATCAACGTGGTCGGCCATGGGGCTGGATGGGGTGATCGGGTAGATGCCCGCCACCTCAGTGAACGCATACGAGACGTACGCCGCCGCCTCGTTGCCGTCCATGGACTTAAATTTCCTCTCCATTATCCCCTCTCCTTCAACGCAAGGCGTTACCGCCAGTCGGCAACTGCCCCTCGCAATGGTTTATCGACCGCCAGACACCGTTACCCTCAACGATGGATCGATCGTATACATATGTAACACGATTGTACCGCGTTCGATTGTCTCAACAACGGCAGTTCGTAAGCTTTATTGTCTGTAAGCACGATTGTCCGTTGAGGACTCACATTATTATCCCTGTTCGTTGACAAAATTCGTTACCTTTCAAAAGCGTAACCATGTCGTAAGACAATTCGATGGCTGTTGAGAAGAGCGGGCGCGAGGATATAAACGTACTGCTCACACGGGTCACACATTGACCCTGAAAGGAGGCTGTTATGTCCAACCATTTCGCACCCAGTCCGGCACAGGGGGCATCCTACGCGCCGGAATCTGGGGCTGGTTCTTCTCAACATTTACATGTCGTACCTACGAGTTCTACATCACACCAACAAAAAGCTGCAGAGCCCCCAATTCTTTCGGTAAGTCACCTTGAGAAGATCTATGGTGGCCGTGGAAATATCACCCATGCCCTTACGGATGTTTCATTCAATGTGTGCCGCGGAGAGTTTATTGCCATTATGGGAGCATCGGGATCAGGAAAATCCACCTTGCTCAACTGCATTTCTACGATTGATACGGCAACCAGTGGTCATGTTTGGCTTAACGGGGCCGATGTGACTGCTCTCAAAAGTCGACAGCTTGCAAGATTCCGTCGTGAACAGCTCGGGTTTGTCTTTCAAGACTCAAACCTTCTCGACACCCTTACAGCGCGTGAGAATATAGCGCTTCCCCTTACCATTGGTCATGTTCCTGCTGCTCAATGCCTTGAGCGCGTCAACGCAGTTGCACGGCGGCTCAATATAGAAAATACCCTTGATAAATTCCCCTATCAGTTATCCGGTGGACAGCAGCAACGTGTTTCGGCGGCGCGCGCCCTTGTTACCGACCCTGCCATAATTATGGCAGACGAGCCAACTGGAGCTTTAGATTCGAAAAACGCTCGCTTGCTCTTGGAGTGCTTCGAAACGCTCAACACGCGTGATAATGCTACGGTTCTTATGGTGACACACGACTCTTTTGCCGCCAGCTATGCTCAGCGAGTCATTTTTATTCGTGACGGTAAGATTTTCACTGAGATCCGTCGTGGAGATACTCCCAGACGCACATTCTTCGATCGCATTATCGAGGTCGTTGCCATGATGGGTGGTGAAGGCTCCGATGCTCTTTAGGATTGCACTTTCTAACATCCGTCGAGCAGGCCGCGATTATCTGGTGTATTTCCTCACCCTCGCCCTTGCTGTAACGGTGTTTTACGCTTTTAATACCATTTCTTTCCAGGTTGATATTGCCGGTGTGGGCAGTAAAAATCCCGGTATGGGCACGCTTTTAGGCTCTATTATTTCTGGCCTCACCATATTTCTCGCTTTTGTAATGGGTTTTCTGTTGGTCTATGCCAACAACTACATCATGAGAAGGCGTAAGCGCGAATTTGGCTTATATCAAGTCTTAGGTATGAGTCGTGGACAAGTTGCTCGCATCATGACACTTGAAACAATCTTCGTTTCTTTTGCAGCACTGATTGTGGGCATCGTTTTAGGTATTGCTCTTTCGCAGATAATGGTGTTTTTCACCGCCTCGATCTTTAAAACTCAAATAGCAAACTTTCACTTCTTCATCTCCTTTCAAGCGCTTATCACCACAGTTGGATGCATGATTGCGATTTTTCTTGTTACGCTCGTTTTTAATTTGCGCGTTGTAAGGAAAGCCAAAGTCATCGATCTTATGAGCGCAGATCGCAGAAACGAAACTATTAAGGTTCGTAATGCTTGGGTTTCTGCAGTTATTTTTATTATTGGTGCTGTGGCAATAGGAATTGCCTACGCGCGCTTACTCAAAGATGGACTCCCGGTAAATGGCGCAGCCGAAGAAATGAATGCGTTTTTCCTTACTACCGGCATTGTGGTTGTTGGCACCATTCTGTTCTTCTACGGCTTTTCGGGGTTTCTTCTCAAAGCACTTCAGGCAACAAAGGGGCTGTATTGGCGTGGTCTCAATATGGTCACCCTGCGGCAGCTGTCAGCTCGTGTGAACACCGTCAGCCTCTCTATGGCCGTTATCTCTATGATTCTCTTTTTGGCACTCACAGCAGTAAGCACCGGCATGTCTCTGGCAGACGTGATGAATAACTCTGTTGAGAGAGGCACGCCCGTAGACTATTCTCGTACGCTCGTTTATCTCGGCGATGATTCGGCTGCAGAAATGAATGAAATGGCAGCCGCAGATCCCGATGGATCCCCAACCTATGCAGTTGCCAACACTCCCATAGATATGATGGAAGCCAGCAAGAACGACGTAGTCAATCCCGACACACCGGATGCCCATCCGTTTGATCTTTCAAAAATTGTCGGAAGCTATGTACAAGTAAATGCCTATGACTCCACGCCTCGCGGTGCCACTATGCCTCTCATTACCCTTAAAGATCTCTGCGATATGACAGGTTCTCCTCTGCCAGCAGGAACAGAGAGTTCTGATGTCACATCACTTGGCTTGATGGTCGTGAAAGAGAGTAACTACAACGAGTATTTGCGCTTCCGCGGAATGGACGAGATTAACCTCCACGGCAATGGCTATCTCATTCTTTCTGACATGGGAGGGGATCTCCAAAACATATATAACAAGATCTTGAGCCAGCATACTGAGCTCACCCTAGGTGGACATACGCTTACACCCATTGCGGATAGCGTACCTGCAGAGGCCAGCGTTTTTATCAATGCCATGATGGGCATGAACTCAGGAACTATCGTATTGCCCGATGCCTTAGTGGACGATCTCAATCTCCCTCTCTATAACAGCTATTTGCTGCTCAACTACGCCGATAACGTTTCCACTGAAGAGGGCGACGAATATATATCTGAATATCGGGACTACGGCGAAGGTGTCAAAGACACATCTGGCAACGTTGTTGGAACATGGGGAACAGAAGCCAGCCGCACACAAACCTATGAGAGCGTAGACTCCATGAATGGTCTTATCAGCTACCTGGCAATTTATATTGGATTTGTCCTGGTTCTTGCATGCGCAGCAATTCTAACCATTCAGCAACTTTCTGGCGTTGCAGAAGCGAGCTCCAATTATCGCATCCTTGCAGAATTGGGAACTGCAACATCTCAGATGCATCACTCAATCTTTGCTCAGCAAACCATTTTCTTCCTTTTCCCACTTGTTATCGGAGCAGCTCACAGTGCCATTGCTCTATCGGTAATTGTTAAGTTAGTTTCGCTGTTTGGCGGACTCACTATTGCCGGATCCGCCGGCATGACCGTTGCGATTTTCTTGGTTGCTTACGGCGGATACTTCCTGCTCACCTATGCAATGAGCAAAGGCATCGTCCGTGATGCTGTGCACCTGCGGCATAGCCTGTAGTAACAACTGCTAAATAAGGCGCAAGTCTTTTCAAAGAGACCTGCGCCTTTCTTTTTACTCTTCGAAGTAATGCATCTTATTTGTTGGGAACTCAATCGTGACGCTGAAACCCTCACCTTCAACTGAATGAGCACGTACCCCTAAGCCCATCTTGTTACATAAACGAGCAACTAACCAAAGCCCTAATCCAGTAGAGCGCTTATGTGTTCGACCATTCTCGCCGGTAAAACCTCGCTCGAACACACGTGAGAGATCTGCTGGAGAAGTTCCGCATCCATTATCTGCAATCGTAAGATCAACACGCTCAGAAGCAGTCCCCTCCCCGAGCAAGCAAGCCGAAAAACTAATGTATGGCCCCTCGGGAGTATCTGGCTCAGCATAACGAACACTATTCTGCAGCACCTGTCCGATGATAAATTCGAGCCACTTATCATCGCAAAAGACCGCCAGATCAAGACCGTCTTCGAGCTTGGGTGTTATGTGAGCTGTTATCAACTCGTGAGCATTGGTACGCAAAGCTGATGACACAATATCGCGCAGCACATATCGTCTCACCAAATAATCGCGTTCAACTGACTCTGACCGTGCATAATACAGTGCCTGCTCAACGTAGTTCTCTACACGGGAAAGTTCATCTTTAAGGGCAATCAAACGATCTGGATCCTCGGCTGCAAGCAGCGGATCATCGTGCAAGTTATCAACCATAAGATGCGCAGCGGCCAACGGTGACTTTGCCTCATGAACCCATGTCTCAACATATGAGCGATAGTCTTCGATTTGCCGACGAACTTCTGCGGCTTCATCACTTGTTACTTTTGCCATTGCATTCAACGCTTCGAGCGCAATACGACCTTCGGGAAAATCGGGTTCCTCAATGAGCGTTGGAATCATACGCGGATTATCGAGCAGTCGTCTCATATCTACTAAGTCATCGTAAAAACGCCGTTCACGAGCGTATTCGATACCTAATAAGCAACACCATGCTGCACCAATAAGCAAACAAATAAAAACAACAAGCTGATCATTCGCGCCTATTGCGCATAGCACCAGCACTACCAACGCTTCCAGTAGTGCAAGGAGCATTAAAGCCCATAAACGAGAACGAAGGTACTCAGTGATACTCATGGACACACCTGCAGTCGATAGTTACACGGAATAACCCATACCACGATGTGTAGTAAGAAACCCCTGCAACCCAATTTTAGTAAGCGTATTGCGCAGTCGATTTACATTGACCGTAAGGGTATTGTCATCAATAAAGACGTCGGAATCCCAAAGATCTCTCATAAGCTCTTCTCGAGAAACAATCGCACCTGCGCGTTTCATAAGCAACGATAAGATCTTCAGTTCATTTTTTGTAAGCTCAACCGTTGCGCCATTGAAAGACACCTCGGAACGAGAGAGATTGAGACGCACACCCTTATATTCCACAGTTGCCTTAGCCAAAGCTGCGCCAGAGCGACGCAAAGCTGCGCTGATGTGTGCAAGTAAGACGCGGGAGCTATATGGCTTCGCAATAAAGTCATCGGCTCCCAGCGTCATACTCATGACCTCATCAACTTCAGTTGTACGAGAAGTAAGTACGATGATTGGCACCTCAGAAGACTGGCGTATTTCTCGGCAAATAAGCTGACCATCGGTTTGTGGCAGCGATAAGTCCAGCAGGACAAGATCACTAGCCGAGGCAAGTGCCTCGGCTGCGGCGTTATCAAATGACTCACACCAAGCCACCTCATATCCCTCACGGTTAAGTAAGGTGATGAGTTCGCCTCTAATTGCTTCGTCATCTTCAACAATGTAAATACGCGCCAAAAGGAGTTCTCCTACTCGCTACAAGAAAAGCCAACCGCTCCTTCAAGAAAAGCTTTTGCTACCAGGACAACAACTCGCATCCCTTATCGGTTACCACGAGCTGAACCTCCCACTGAGCGGAGTCTGATCCATCAGCTGTGCGAACGGTCCATCCATTGGGATCGCTCATATCAATTGACGCTCCACCAGCATTGACCATAGGCTCAATCGTAAAGCACATGCCTGGAACAAGCACGACGCCGGTATCTGGCTCACCAACAAAACCAACAAAGGGCTCTTCGTGGAATTCAAGACCAATGCCGTGTCCGCCAAACTCACGTACGACGTTATATCCATGGGACTCGACTACCGTTTGCACCGCATGGGCAACATCACCCATATGGCCCCATGGACGCACTGCATCAATACCTGCTTGCATTGCCTCACGGGTTACCTCGACCAGCCGACGCCGCTCTTCAGAAACTTCGCCGATGCAAAACATGCGCGATGAGTCTGAATAGAAGCCATCTAGGATGGTCGAACAGTCCACATTTACAATATCGCCCTCACGAAGGACTACCTCAGACGATGGAATGCCATGGCACACCTCATCGTTTACCGACGTACACACACTCTTTGGATAGCCTTCGTAATTCAAATCTGCAGGGACACCGCCATGTTCAACGGTGTAGTCGTAAATCCATTGGTCAATCTCAGCTGTGGTAACGCCAGGTCCAATTTTCTCTCCCACATAATCCAGCACGCCAATATTGATAGCAGCACTGCGCTTAATACTCTCAATATCTGCAGCCGTTTTGAGTAGGCTTCTGTGTGGCACTTCCTCACCCTGCTCAAAGAGCTCTTGCAGACGCTCGTCACACGCCCAATGACACTTCTTATACTTCTTGCCACTGCCACACCAACATGGATCATTACGTCCAGGTTCTGGTCCGCCATCATACATAGTCATGAAAAAGTGCCTCTTTCCGAAAAGAAATTATCCCTCTATGGCATCAATAGCACGAATGAAAGCCGACCGCATACCAGCCGCTTCCAGCTCGGCAACACCTTTTATTGTCGTACCCCCCGGAGAACATACGGCATCCTTCATAACGCCTGGATGACGCCCTGTTTCCAGCTGCAGCTTTGCTGTTCCTACAAATACCTGACTCACCATACGATAGGCTGTTGCACGAGGAATACCATGCTTTACCGCCGCATCTGCCAAAGCTTCAATTGCCATAGCCACAAATGCCGGTGAACAGCCACCAACGGTACCTGCCACCGAAAGCAATGAGCTATCAACCTCTACCACTTCGCCCAATGTGCTGAGAAGAGCATGGATAGAACCTCTCTCATCATCTGTAAGCGTATCTTGTGTCTCGCAAGCCACCACACCTTCGCAAATTGCCACAGGTGTATTAGGTACTGTTGAAATATGATGAGCCCCCGGAACAATACGTTCATAATCTGCACAAGACCAGCCAGCAGCAACAGACAGGATGATCTTATCTGACAGCTCGGACGCAAGTGGAGCGATTACCCCTTCAATAACATGCGGTTTTATCGCCACTACGACTACATCAACCGCATCTATAAGCTCAGCAGCTGTTGCATGGGCTTGCATGCCTCGCGCACTGGTACGCTCGACAAGTGAATCAAAGTGAGCCGCACATGCATGCATATGATCCGATGGAATTGCTTTGGCGCGAAGCCAACCATCCGCCATCGCTTGGGCCATATTCCCAAAACCAATAAACCCAACATGTTTATTTCCAAGCATGCAGGCTCCTCTCTTCTTACACCACGCGCCATCGTCCTCTTCATCAGTTTCGCCAAAAGACAGGACGTAGCTTCATACAGATTATTGTATGTACCCTTTTAAAGTACATGAACCGCGTACGACATTGTTTAATGAAGCTGGTATTCCTTTAACAAACCAGCGGTATACTTTTATTGTGCTGAAGCAGGCCATACATGAGATGGTAATTTCAGCTTGTGATATCGATACTGCTCTTTGTTGTCGACAAACCGGAAGGGGTTATTGTGGCACTTCTTACTGTCGATTACTTTTCTCCGTCACTCATGAGAACCACCACGCTCGAAGTCATCCTTCCTTTTGACTCAGTGGGCGATGCCATGGCAACGGATTCAGCTCTTGTCCACGATCCGGAACATGGCTGGGAACAACATCCCTATCCCGCAGGGCAATCAGCCTTCAAGACGCTCTACTTACTCCATGGCATCTCTGGTAATCATGGCGATTGGATAAGTGAATCGCGCATTCGTTCTTGGGCCGAAGAACGCCATCTCGCCGTTGTTATGCCATCGGGCTACAACGCCTTCTACCTCGATAACCCTGATTCGCACAACTACTATGGTCGATTTGTAGGCAAAGAATTGGTTGCCGTTACCCGTCGGATGTTTCCCCTTTCCCACCGCCGCGAGGATACCTTTATTGGCGGCATCTCGATGGGAGCCTACGGTGCCATGAGAAACGGTCTTAAGTATTGCGAGACATTTGGCAACATCATTTCGCTCTCCACGGCTATGGCCATAGATAATCTCGAATACCTTGTTTCCGATAACCTCTTTTTCTTAAGAAGATCGTTTTTGGAAAGCAATTTTGGTGACTTACACAAAGTTGCAAACAGCGATAAAGACCCTGTGCGTCTTGCTGCAGATCTTGTTTACTGTGACCGACCGCGGCCTCGCCTCTATGTTGCCTGCGGCAATCAAGATCCCCTCCTCGAAGCCAACCGTATCATGGTAGATAGAATCCGTGGTATTGGGCTTGATGTAACGTATTCCGAGGATCAGGGCGGACACGACTGGAACTACTGGAATGAAGCGCTTCCACGCGCATTAGATTGGCTTCCGAAAGACTAGCAAGGGCACGGAGGTGTGAACCTCATGGCACTCCTCAGAATTGACTTCCACTCCAATTACCTCGATCGCAATGTGATTGTCACAGCGGTGATCCCTGCAGATAAAATGGATGGCGATCGCCTGGCCAAAGGGAGACGAGGGCCGTATCGCACGGTCTACCTTCTCCATGGGCTGTTCGGGCAGGACTACGACTGGATTGATAAAACCCATGTCGTAGAAACGGCAGAAGCCCGCGATATCGCTCTTATTATGCCTTCGGGTGAAGACGGCCTTTATCTCAACAAGCCCGAGATAGATGAGTACCATGGCAAATTTATCTCAGAAGAGCTCGTCGACTTTACACGCCGCCTGCTGCCGCTTTCCTCTAAACGACAAGATACTGCGCTTGCAGGCATTTCTATTGGTGCATACACCGCTGTAATAAACGGCCTGCTCAGGCCCGATCGTTTTGGCAGTATCATCGCGCTTTCCGGTGCATTTATGCGCGACAGAGTCCTGGAGGCAGTAGAATCGCACTCCCCTCACAAGAAACGCTATTACGAGCGATTCTTTGGAGACATCGATACTGTTTTGGGCTCGGAGAAAGATTATGCCGCTATGGCAGAACGCTTCCGCGAAGACCCCGACTTACCCAAGCCCAATTTTTACGTTGCGTGTGGCGCACATGACAGCCTCTGCCAATGCAATCGCGACTTTGTAGAGCTGCTTCGTAGTTGCAACTTCGATGTCACCTACTGGGAGCCTGACATTGGAGCACACGAATGGCCCTTCTGGAATGCTTGGATTGATTGTGCGTTGGATTGGTTTGCTCCTGGTGAGATGAAACCCTCTACCGCCCCTGTGGACTATAGTGCACTCACAAGCCTGCGTTTCCCACAGAAACAGTAAACACCTCAGATGTTTTAGGTTGTACAACAAAACCCACCGCACGCCTTTCAACGTGTGGTGGGTTTTATCTTGCCTGTATACTCTTGGCGCCCTTTGTTCTACTCGCGTTCATCACCCATAAAGAACAGCGCAACAGTACCCGGACCAGTATGGGAACCAATAACCGTTCCAATATCGTTAATAAGGACCTTGTCCTTAAGAGCTGGGAACTGCTCTTCGATCATGTCGCGCACATCTTCGGCATCGGAGCGGCAGTCGCTCTGTGAAATAGCGCACTTACCGCTATAGCCTGTGCCGTTCTGGGCATGTTCAACCATGCGCGCAAGCATTTCTTTTTCGACTCTTTTTTTCGTACGAATCTTCTCGCGCGGCACCAACTTGCCCTCTCTATCCACGCTGAGCAGCGGGCAAATTTTGAGCGCAGTACCGAAGAAGCCGCTCACTTTTGAAACACGACCGCCGCGAATAAAGCTGGTAAGATCGGTCGAGAAGAACCAATGGTGCACCTTAAGGCGGTTCTCATACACCCAAGCTTCCGCCTCTTCGAGCGTTGCCCCTGCATCGCGCATGTCGGCAACATAATCCACAAGCAGGCCAAAACCAGCACTTGCAGCAAGCGAGTCGATAACCACTACTTTACGATCGGGGAACTCTTGAGCCATCTCTTGTGCCGCAAGAACCGCACTGCCATAAGTGCCCGAAATGCCGCTCGAAAGAGTGAGATGTAAAATATCGGAGCCGTTTTCAAGCATCGGACGCCAAAGGGCGACATACTCACCGATACCCACCTGTGAGGTAGTTGGCATTGCACCAGCAGAAATATTTGCAAAGAACTCTTCGGGCGAAATGGATTGATAGAGATCATCCAGATGATCTACGCCCGACTCATTCCAATGAAAACATGCGTAACCGATCTGACGCTCATCGAAGAAGGACTTTGGGTAATCTGCTGTCGAACAGCAGGTAAGGGCAAAGTTTGCCATAGACATTCCCCTTTCAACCAACCGATAGGAATGCATAAGCAGCCTATCGATCGCGAGATGTTGGTTCCAAACCTTTTTGATTGTAGCTTTTGAAACCCTGCTCACAGCAAGAGCTATGGGTTAGCGGATTTATTTTCTTAGCGAGAAAGTGCCTTGCTCGGGTGGTTGCTCTGTCCGGTCATGGTTATCCCATAAGCCCGGTTATCACGCTCGCCAACGCGATAATGACGCCAACGATTGATTCTCCACCCAAGACACCTGAAGCGACAACGACGCCTGTTTCTTCAGCGGAGTCTTTCTCAACACCGCGAGCTGCGGCAATACGGTCGTATGCAAATCGAATAAGCGCACCTAAGGCCGTGGAAAAAGTCATATAAAACGGCAGATAAACACCGAGGCCCAACATCATAGATGGAATACCCAGGCAATAGAGAACCATGCCTACAACAAGACCAATGATAAACGCTGGGACGCTTGGAATACCGGACACCATTGTTGCCACAACATTTGCTTGCGCAGAAACAAAGAGCGCATCGGGACCAAAGGCATCAGGACCGTAGGCGGCAAGCAGTGCTACAAGCACCACAACTGATACTACCGTTCCAAGAAAGGCACCAATGACCTGGCCAATCCACATCATTCTTGGAGGGGTTCCGATTATTTCGCCCGTTTTGAAGTCGCTCATTACGTCGCCCGCAAGACCACAAGCAACCGCGATAATGCCTGCCACGTAAAACAACCTCACCTGTGAGACATCTGAGAAAGCGGCTACAAAGAGCAGCACGATAAGACCGAATATCTCCATCGGGTCGATGCCAGACTGGCCCACCGATTGGGCACTCATCACAGCTGTTACAAAAGAGAGCACCACAATAACTATGCTCACGGCAGGGCCCAAATTCAGCCATATGCAAGCAATCAGAGCCGCTGCAGCGGTCATAAGAGCCAAAACGCCCGCATCAAAACGGGAGGTAATATCGGCAAAGAAACCTTTTTTCTGCGTGGTGCTTTTCTCATGAGAAGAACTCAGACGTTTGAAAACTGGAATCGCAATATCGCGTACCACAACGCCCGCGCCAGATCCCATCATCAGGCCCATACCCAAGCTACTCACAATACCTTGCGCGGTAGAAACATCCCAAACACCTAACAGGGATCCACCAAACACCAGGCCAAACCAACCAAGCAGAGCACCTGCCATCCAATAGATCATCGAGCGGCGACCAGCGAGAAAACCCACCGCGAGTCGCATAGGTGAATTTTGAATTGCGAACGCAACGCCTGGAATGGGCAGTGAACACACAAGGGAAGGCATGAGACCAAAAACATCTCTTACAACACACCAAAGACCAGCAAGTCCCATGGCACCAAAGAGCCTTTGGCCAGTGCGTCCACGCTCACGACTTGCAAGGAGTGTTTCAGCTGCCGCCGTACCAATGGGATATTCGAGATCAGATTCCTCTACAAAACGATGGCGGATAAGCGCCGTGCATACCAAGCCAAGCAACGTTCCTGCAAGGGCAACACCTAGCATTTCTATCCAGGAAACCTCTTCGGTCATTCCCAGAATCCAAATACCGGGAATAGTAAACGCCAGACCGCCAGCGACCATCGATCCGGCAGACATAATTACCTGTGTAACATTTGCCTCGTTAAGACTTGTGCGCCCAAAAGCACGAAGTAACACAAGCGCAGTAATAGAGGTGAAGATGGTAGGCCACGGCAATGAACCCATTTTAAGAGCGGTATACACCGATGATGCCGTGATAATGACGCAGCCTATACAGCCGATAAGAATACCGGCACCAGAAAGCTGGCCACGTAAAGCCGTAGGCTTGCTTGCATGATTCATATAGTTGCCCCTTCGTATATCCGCTCCCTCTTTAAGCCCAACAAAACGTGGCTTAGGGAGTCGGGTTACGCCTTGAGTAGGAAAAGTATAATTCAAAAAGAAAGCATTGTAGGGACGATTAAGTGTAAAAAAATCAGTTCATCGGGAGGCACACTGTGCAGCAACAGCAATCTGCCACAGCCAACGCACAGACGATACTCGCCGTTGACGTGGGAAACACTATTACACGCTTCGGTGTGCTCACCATACAACATGCCACAACAACACAGCAGATAAAGCCTCTTCTACAAGGCTCTTGTGAGCTTTCCACTCCTTCCCGCCTCACAGCAGATGATGCGAGAATCCAACTTCAACAAGCTCTGTCTCTACTGCCCGGCAACGCACTGGCTGGCTGCATACTCTCTTGCGTTGTGCCAACGCTTGCCCAACCATGGCGCACCGCACTTGCTCAGATAAGTCCCACGCGACCTTTAGTGGTTGGCCCTGGTCTTAAATCGGGAATACGCATGCGCTTTGATGATCCTTCCGAAGTCGGAGCCGACCGTGTTGCCGATGTCGTAGCTGCACGCCATTCCTACCAAACCCCTGTTGTCGTAGTTGATCTTGGTACGACAACCAACTTGGAAGTCATTGATAAAAACGGCACTTTTATAGGCGGTGTTATCGCCCCTGGTATTGAACTTGGAGCCCGTTCACTCTCGCAAGCAGCTGCCCGTCTCCCCGAAATTGAACTTCAAGCTCCTCAAGAAGTTATAGGGCGCAATACGCAAGCTGCCATGCGATCTGGTGTCGTTTTAGGTGAAGCCGCGCGAGTCGACGGATTGCTCGAGGCTGTTATTGCCGAATTGGGGAACACTGATACTGTCACTATTGTTGTAACCGGAACATATGCCCAAGAGATGGCATGCCTTGTGCATCATGATGTCATTGTTGATGAGACACTCATTCTTCGAGGCTTGGCTTTGCTCTGGCATAACAATCGGCCAAAACGCAGGGAGGACTCATGTCCGACATCTTCAATATGATTCAAGAAATCCTTGCCAAGCCCTGGGTACGCACCCTCATATGGTTTGTCATCCTTGTTCTCGCAACAAAGATACTTGCAAACCTGGTTGCTAAACTTCTACGTCACATGCTGAGAAGTGAAGAGAATCCGCTGCCATCCTCTTCAATCATTGTCAATATCGCCCGCGGAACGGTATGGGCCCTTGGAGCTAGTGTTATTTTGGACACCTGCTTCAACGTAAATGTCAGCGCTTTTATTGCAGCTCTTGGCGTTGGCGGTATCGCTCTTTCGCTTGGTTTTCAGGATACGCTCTCAAATCTTATTGGTGGCCTGCAGCTCACGTTTATGCGTGTGGTTGTTCCCGGAGATCTTATTGAGGTAGGAAACGCAAAGGGACGCGTACACGATGTTGGTTGGCGCCACACCACTATTGACACCGCAACAGACGGTACGGTCATAATCCCAAACTCAGTTCTCTCAAAGACATCTTTTTCTAAGCTTTCTGACGACGCTGCTGTAAGCGTTCCCATCGCAGGAACTTTTGCGGATGAAACCCTCGACACCTACGCCAAATCAATCGAGGGGTCTGCACAAAAGGCCGCTGAAAGCATATGTGCCATTACCTCAAATCCAAAAGTACAAGTTCGGTTTACAGAAATAACCGAATCAGGATTTAAGGGACAAATCGACCTGCGCGTCGCCGACCCTCAGGCGGTTTCTGCTGTTACCGACAGCATTGTGCGTGCTGTTGCTCCCTTCACGCGCGCATAAGCTACTCGTCTCCTATTTTGTCGTCCTCATTCAATTCCCTTATCACACGACAAGGATTTCCAAAGGCTATTACACCTTCCGGAATAGAACGGGTAATAAGACTGCCTGCACCAATAACACTTCCACGTCCAATAGAAACGCCTGCGAGCACTTTGACGTCGGCGCCTATCCATACGTCATCGCCAATTTCAATAGGGTGCGCAATCTCGAGACCGCGATTGCGATCCTGAGCAAGAAGCGGATGTTGCGCAGTATATGCGCCAAAATTTGGGCCGATAAATACATGGGAACCAATGGTGATGGACGCACCATCCATCAGATACGCTCCATGGTTGATGAACGACCAATCGCCAACAGAAACGTTATAGCCATAATCCACGAAAAAAGGTGTCAGTATTTCTACGTGCTCACCAAGGGAGCCAAGTAATTGTTTGAGCAAGGCATTGCGACGCTCGGCATCTTGTGGTGCCGTTCTGTTGAGTTCAAAAGTAAGTTCTTCAGCATCGAGACGCTCTTTTACAAGACTCTCATCATAATTTGCGTCATACCAAAGACCTGTATCACGGCGCTGTCGCTCATTCATAGACACTTCCCTTCATGCGGTAGAACTATTCGAACATACCTACAATGATTGTATTGGTCATTTGCCAAGAAGGAGTAAGACCATGCCTACCATTGCTATTGTTACAGGTGCTTCTTCAGGACTTGGAGCGGCATTTACCCATCAACTCGATAAAGGCGCCTTTGGACGTCTGGATGAAATTTGGGCCGTTGCTCGCCATGCCGACAAACTCGAAGCGCTTGCCCAGTCTCTGTCAACACCTCTCCGTCCTTTTGCGCTTGACCTAACACAAGAAGATGCCTGCGAGCAGATTGCTCATGCACTCGCACAAGAAACAAACCTCACGGTAGCACTCCTCATTAACAACGCAGGTTTTGGTGCTTTTGGCAGGTTTTCATCTGTCCCCTTAGAGCACAATGCCGCAATGGTACGTCTTCTTGCACTTGCTCCAGTGGAGCTTTCTTATCACGTGCTCCCCTACATGCTGGCTGGCTCACGCATATTAAACGTTTCAAGCGCAGCTGCTTTTATGCCGCAGCCCCGTCTTTCGGTCTACTCAGCTGCTAAACGTTTCATATTGGATTTTTCTCGTGCCCTTGATGCTGAACTTGGAGGTGTTGGCATTCATGTAACTGCTGTGTGCCCCCGCTTTATGCAGACAGCATTTCTCGACCACACCCTCGATTCTGCTGAAGCAATGCGCATGGCCCGTCTAACAGGATTTGAAAAACCAGAAAGGGTTGCCGCAAAAGCCTTGAGAGCCGCACGGCTTGGACGTGCGCTTTGTATACCTTCCCCGTATATGCGCACTCTTTATGCAGCAACAAAGATCCTGCCCTATCCCATCGCTTTGAGCCTTGAGCAAGCTGTTATGGGAAGAAGTAATTCATAAGGCTTTTGCTCACTCTTTATACTGGCCTATCATACAGAATGCATTTGCAATACACAGAGCATCCAACGCGTGTGAGAAGAGAGGTTTATGTCTGATACAACTCCCCAGCATAAACAGCCTGCCACCAACACATCAAACAATGTAGAAGGGCAAACAGCTCCTTTTGAATATGATTTTCACGTTCGCTACAGCGAGGTAGATCATCGTGGCCTTATGACGCTTCCTGCTGTTGTAAATGCTTTCCAAGACTGCAGTACATTTCAATCTGAGGTGCTCGGCGTCGGAATGCGATGGCTTAAACAAGAACGTCATGCATGGGTGCTTACTCACTGGCACATTGCAATCGATCGCTATCCAGCCCTTTGTGAACATATAACTGTAGGTACGTTTGCAAGCCGTTTTCGAGGTGTTACAGCAGAGCGCTTCTTTTATCTGCGCGACGATGAGGATAATTTCGTCGCAAAAGGCAAATCATCCTGGGTTTTTCTCAATATGGAAACTGGAAAACCAGCGCGAATTGAACCGCGTTTTGTAGAGCCATATGGCACGCATGAGCCTTTACCCATGCCGCCGGAGTCAAGGCGTGTTGTGATTCCTGAGTCGCGAGAATTCCGCGATCCTCTTACCATTCGTCGTGGGCAAATAGATACGAACGAGCATGTTAATAATGCCGAGTATGTTCAAATGGCATTAGAACAGCTCGATCGTGAGATCGATCCACACGTCCTTCGTGTGGATTATCGCCGCGCTGCCGTTTTGGGAGATTTAGTTCGCCCGGGTATTGGTCGAAATAAAGAAGGCAACCTCGTTATTACACTCGACGATACAAACGACACGATGTTTGCTTCTATTGAACTCATATAAACTGCTTCAGTCGGCGGATGTTTTATGCAATTCACCGATGAACTGTAAAGATTCTGAAAAGCAGATCTTGAGATTGGGCATTCTCATCTCACCCGTTTTAGCAACTGTTTACAAATAAACAGCAGTTACCTCGATGAAAAGGAGCCCGACATGAGATCTGCTTTACGCCGTTCCCGCGTCCAGCTCATAAGCTCCATGCTTCTCATAGGAGCCCTCGCTCTTGTTGGCTGCTCAAATCCGAGTGATCAACAGCGCATAGAAGAACTGGAAGAACAGGTTGCTGAGCTACAAGCAACGCAAGGGAACACCTCAACCGAAAACCAACAGTCATCGCAAAACAAACAGGACGCTACGCAGGATTCGTCTACAACTGATACTTCTCAGCAAGCTTCCTCAGATGATCTTGCAGACTTCGAAGCACGCATCAGTGAATTGGAAACAACCTTCCAAAACACCACTGCTTCAGGCGACTACGAAGCAGATTATCAGACCTACCTCGATATTCAGAGCCAGCTTGATGCCCTTGATCGTGAGATTGATGCCTTTGAAAATGCCCGTGAACGCGAGGCACGTGACGGCACTATAACGCGTGAAGAATTCCGCGAAATTGACCGCGAGACCGATCGCTTAGAAGACCGTCTTGATCATGCTGAGGAAACCCTTGAATACAATTTAAGAATCGACGACTAAAAATCGTTTGGCGGTTACCGAAGCAATATGATCGTCGTACTATAAGGCCGATATACTCATGTTTTACGAGTATATCGGCCTTTGACGCTTGTATTACTTTGAACTGGAGAAGCAATGGCACGACGAGGCACCAGGCGCTCCGAGCAAGACGAAAAAGTTATAGATCCCTTTAATGCACCGGACCCCATCATGCCCCATGATGAACCAGACCTTGCCAGTGTTTATGATCCTATTGTT
The DNA here is from genome assembly GCF_965119725.1 of Olsenella sp. Marseille-QA0557. NCBI lineage: Bacteria > Bacillati > Actinomycetota > Coriobacteriia > Coriobacteriales > Atopobiaceae > Olsenella > Olsenella sp. Marseille-QA0557. The sequence goes on from NZ_CBCPMI010000001.1 coordinate 407,782, forward strand.
TCGCCTGATGAAGATACGGACAATGCGTTTAGGTCCTCCAAAGATCGTACCGTTGGCACCAAAAAAGATACGCACACCTGGCATGATCCTTCATATACCGCGCCTACCTATGAAGCGCCAGAAGTTCAAGAAACGCCCGCTTCCAAACCTTTACCTCGACGTCGTCACCGTAAAAGGTATGCAAATCCTTCTCCTGTGCCACAACATCGGAGAAAAACAGCCAACCGCATCTTAGGTCTGTTCTTCATCATCATTGTGATATCACAAGCCTTAACAATTATTCCTTCGTGTATAGATTCGATCTCATCGTCGTTTTCCGACGATGACGAGTATGACTACACATTCGACTATGCATATATCGATCCATTTGAAGACTTGGATTACTCCTACACGCTCCAACCTGCTACGGCATCGATCGATCCTGCTCTTTCTTGGTACGACAACGAAACCACGGCCGATAACCTTGCTTCTGATGTATTGCGTACAGAAATGGATAAAATGGCTGCCGGCGAAAGCCCCTATTCAGAGCAAGCCTCGGCTGCTTTCTCCTATGAATTCACAGATTCCTGTGGCTTTGAGCTCGATGAAGTTGGTTTGGACAGCCAAACTATAAGCTCTGACATTACCTCAAAAATAACCTATAAAGTCTCAAGTGTAAGCATCTATACGTCGGGAGACGAAAGTTCTCAAGCAGGCTACGATGTATCCGGCATTATTTTCTTCTATGCGAACTGCCCCGATGTAGATTCCATTGCATGGGATCTAGCATCCTATATAACGTATGACCTCGACCTCGAACCAGGCGATGAGATTGATGATAAGGACCTTGATCTTATCGCAGAAGAATACAATCGCCTTATTGCTGAGACACCTATTCGCGAGTGCTTTGTAACAGCCGATGTTTCTGGTGAAGTTATCCCAGGTGGCTCGAATCTCACGCTTTCGCTTAATGAAACCACCTGGGATGATACGGTCCGAACTATTTTTGGAGCCTAAGCTTTCGTAGGTTGTTTAACTGTCTGTTCAGCGAGGCTTACCTCATCCTCAGTTTTCTTGTGGTGGAACGGGAGGAACATTTGCCTGCTCATTTGTTTCTTCTGCTGCCACCATCTGCTCAAAGACGGAGGCAGTTTCCTTAAAGCTTGCAGGCAAGACAACCGTTGAACTCTTTCCGGTGCGGGCAAACTCAGTCATCATCTCGGTCCACTGCGTATACATGAAGAGCTTATTTGCCTCATCATTAGTAACGCCTGTCTCCTGAATAGTTTCAAGAGAATCTTTGATGCCTACAGCGATGGCCTTACGCTGGTTTGCAATACCTTCGCCAGACTTCTCCATTGCTTCAGCTTCTGCCTGAGCCTCGGTAACACGACGAATGCGATCTGCTTCAGCCAAATCCTGAGCTGCTGCTTTTGTACGCTGAGCAGCGTTGATCTGATTCATGGAGTCCTCAACTTCGCGTGGCAAAGCAATACGCGTAATGAGTGTTGAAACGAGCGTAAAACCGTACGCAGCCATTTGTTCCGATACTGTCGCGTTTACATCTTTAGCAATATCGTCTTTTTTGGCAAAAACATCATCGAGCGTATAGACCGGAATAGAAGAACGCAAAGCGTCGGTAATAAAATCACGCATCTGTGCCACTGGCTGCTGAAGCATGTAATAGCTCTTGTAAACACCAGAGTCGGCGGGACCACGCCCCATTTCATAGGAAACATGATATTGAGCTGAGACTTCAAGACCGATGGTAACGTTATCCTCTGTCTTTGCATCAATATCAAACCCATTTTTCATCGTACGCAAGCTTACAGTAGCTGCCTTACGATCAATGATAGGAATTTTTGCATGCAAGCCCGATCCAACAATTTTTTGGAATCGACCCAGTCGCTCGATAATGACCGCATGCTGCTGCTTAACGACAAACAACGTGTTAAAGAGCACAACTACAACAATTACCACAAACACAATGAGCCAAAAGATAGGCACTAAAGAGCTCATCGTCCCTCCTCCTTCGCAGGCGAAATGGGGATATATTGCTACGAAGAATACCAGGTTTAAGGTAAAGAACAATCTAAACGTGCAAGCGGTCTAAATCAGGTCGTAAGGCATCTTGTGAGAAAACAGCCAAAAGATAATAAGGATCGGCCAAGCTATAGGAATGTAGAGCCATGACAGCATGAGTACTACTACACGCACGACATAGAAGATAAAGCGCTTCCCCGCCGTACGCTCGTGAGTCTCAAAGCTCATACGCACGAAGCCGCCACCTGGAGTAGAACCTTCATGAAACCACGGCATGATGACCTCTACCAGCACAAAAGCGGCTACCCCAATCCATGAAGAAAGCATCTGAGCTACTGCTGTTATCCACTGAGAGATTTCTGATACCGATGAAGGATCTGCAAATGCCCCTGAATCTAAAAGATTGGTAAGCGCCCAAACTCCCAGTTGCAAAAGGCCTTCAGCAACGATCGAGATAAGGCCTACAAGCAACATGTCGAGCCAGAACGCAACAGAGCGTCTCACAAATCCCGGTGTATGGGTAATCTCACCCTCTTCAGCAAGAGCCCCAGACGGCAAAATTTTATTCAGCAGCCTTGCTCCCAGCCACCCAAGCAAAGCACCAGAAGTGTTGTAAATAAGATCGTCGACATCGGCGGTTCTATAGGCAAATGGATAAATACCAAACAGGCCACTGCCCTGCGCGACTTCAATAAGGAGCGAGACGGCAAAACCCAACAAAAGAGACGGAACAAGGCGTAAACGCAACATCCGTCCAGCTATAAACCCTAATGGAACAAAGAAAATTACATTGAAAAGAATCTGTGGAATAGCAGCAAATCCTAAACGAGCAATGTCTGACAAGGGTGCCAGCGGGTTCAATTGCCACGGGATTCCGTATGTGATTCCCAGTCCCGATGACCCGCTGGGAAGTGGGTAGAGCGTAAAACAGCCAAGTCCAACAAGATATAAGACAGCGAGATACGTTGAAACAATTGATCCAAATTTCAGTCTTCCATCTCGGTGATAAAGGTACGCGAGAATAGGCAATGTCAGCACAATGGAAGCAATCGGCCAAAGATAGAGTGCCGCCATAAAATTGCCGCTATAGCCGCCAAGAGCTTTCAATAAGCGCCTCACAACCACCTTGTTTCTCCGCCCTTCTCCCTGTCGTTATCCTTACTAACTTGAAACTTTCCAAAGCATGACAAGAGCCACAACCGTTATTACCGTCATGATGGCAACGTAGGCAATGAGGCTCCCAAGCCCACGAAATGCTTCCCGCAAGCGATGACGCTGCGGTAACTGACGTGGTGCCGGCGTCCAAATACCATCCGAGTCGCCAGATGGTACATACCCACCCTTGTGCCGTGTCATAGTACCAACCTCAATCCCAGATGCCATTACGCTCACTCCTTTTCAACCAAACTCTGATGCTTTACCTGTTCTGTAAGACCATCCTCTCAAGTAAGAATTTGAAGTGCCATCGATTTGGCTTACGTGAACGTGACGCTTTGGTAAGGAAAGCAGGTCTGCACAAATAATGCGGTCTACCAGGTAAAACGATCTGAGTGATATGACGTAAAAACCTATTTATGAGGAAAGCACTGCAACACTTCACAAACTCTACGCTTACGAAGAGCGCCTCATACATGCTAGGGTCATTGAGGATTTTGGATAGATCCACTCTGGCGTTGCCGCGCGAAACGGCACGCCTTTTTTATGCACAAACCATCGTCGAGAAAGGCCTGAACTTCATGCCCCAGAACAAACGAGAAAGTCTTATCTTCACCATCATCATGTGTTTCTGCATGGTTCTCTGGATGTCCGTTTACAACGTTGCGCGCACGCATGGCTGGGCTTTTGACATGAATGTAATTGTGGAAGCTTGGGACGGGTTCCCACCGGCATATATTGTTGCAATGCTCTTAGATGTTTTTGTTGCGAGCCGTTTTGCCAAGTGGTTTGCCTTCCGCTTCCTCGTAACACCAAAGAAAAGCTCTCGACTCGCAATTACGCTCTCCATTAGCACCATGATGGTATTCCCCATGGTATTTTTCATGTCGCTCTATGGTGCTGTTGAAGCTGCTTTCCATATCGGCTCTCCCGCTGCCATTCCCATGATGTGGATGGCAAATATTCCTTGGAACTTTATTGCAGCACTTCCTTGGAACCTTCTTATTGCTGGACCTTTTTCACGGTGGATCTTCCGTCGTGTATTTCCTGAAGGAACAGTTCTTGAACAACCTATGGTGCAGGAAGCAGCCTAACACCACACTCCTTTATATGTAAAAATACGAACACAGAGCTCGGTTTTTACCCTACAAAAGGAGGAGCACATGGAGTGCCAAGCCGAACGTGATGCCGTAAGGTATTTTGATGAGTCAGGCAACATGCTCGCCGAGGTTACTTTTCCTCAGGTCGAGCCAGGCATCGTTGAGATTAATCACACATTTGTGGATGAGTCATTACGTGGCCAAGGTATAGCAAGTCAGCTCCTCACACGTGCTGTAAGCGTTATTGCTGCAAGCGGATTCCATGCACGTCCAACGTGCTCCTACGCTGTAAGCTGGTTCAAGAAGCACACTGAACACGCTGACCTTCTTGCATAGCTTCGCCTCACTACGTGCAGATATGGTGCTTATAAGAGCTCGTATCTGCACTTTTTTCATTTATCTCCAAACATTTGGCAAGCTGCCCTTTCTCGCAGGCTATCCTGATATTCATTAGTATCTGCGAGAGGAAATATCATGACAGCAAACCTCACCCAAGCTTTACTGTGGGCTGCACTCGGCTGTGGGTTTACTTGGCTTATGACAACCGCTGGTTCAGCTGTTGTCTTTTTCTTTAATACTTCGCGAAAGCTCATGCACCACATCTTTTTGGGCTTCGCGGCAGGCGTTATGGTTGCAGCAAGCGTATGGTCGCTGCTCAATCCTGCTATTGAACAAGCTGAAGCACAAAATATTCCTGGCTGGATTCCAGCAGCCGGCGGCTTTTTGCTTGGCGTGGCCTTTCTTATTGCACTGGACACTTTCCTACCTCACCTTCATGCAGGTGAAGATAATCCTGAAGGCATCTCTTCTAACTGGAAGCGCACAACACTACTTGTTTCTGCCGTAACCCTGCATAACATCCCCGAGGGTATGTCGGTAGGTCTTTTATTTGCTATGGCAGCACAGACGGCAGGCGCTGCGGGAGATACGTATTTAGGTTTGGCAATTGCCCTGGCCATGGGCATTGGCCTGCAAAACTTCCCCGAAGGAGCAGCTATCTCTCTGCCCCTTACCCGCGAAGGTATGTCTAAGAAACGTGCGTTTGTACTGGGCAGCCTTTCAGGCATTGTTGAGCCCATCTTTGGTATTGCAGTCGTGCTTATCAGCGCTTGGATTACACCCTTTATGCCGTGGCTTCTCGCTTTTGCTGCAGGAGCCATGATCTACGTTGTGGTAGAAGAGCTCATTCCTGAAGCACATCTTGGTGAACACTCCAACATTGGAACCCTGGGATTCATAGTTGGTTTTGTAATCATGATGGTTCTTGACGTGGCGTTAGGATGACGCACATACACAAGCAAGAAAGGCCTTAAGCCCAGGTGTGAGCAGCTTGCGGCGATGATGAATAACTAAAAGCTCACGATCGAGCTTAAGGCCAGGCACGTTAATGCATCGAATCTTATTGCGCCTGAGAGCCTCTTGCACGAGCGCCAATGGGAGCACGGACAGACCGAGTCCCGCTTCAACGGCAGCGATAAGAGCTTGGGTACTCACGCTCTCCCAAAGTGGTGTACAAGGAAGCCCTTGTGTCCGCAAGGCAGCTTCAAATAAATCGCGCACACCCGATCCTTGTTCTCGTAAAACCAAAGGCAGATGGGCTAGTTCAACGGGCGTAAGCGAGTTCTTGTCGCCCAATGCTGGTAAGCAAGACGCATCGTCTGGCGCTACAACGACCAATCTGTCACGAGCAAAGGCATGAGCAACGATGTCAGAACTCCGTATCATGCCTTCCACCAATCCAACATCGGCCTCACCAGCCACTACCGCACGCTCAACGCTGGCAGAATCTTCTATCATCACCTGAGCTTTAAGGCGTACTGCTTCAGAAAAATCATCGTCTACATGGCCTGTTATTTGCACAGGGGAAAATCCTTGCGAGAGCTTCCTGAGAAATTCCGGCAGATAACAGGTTCCTGTTGTAATGCTTGCAGCAATACGAAGTGTTTCGGTACCACCAGCTCGCATTTCCTGTTCAAGCGAACTAAAACCATCGAGTAACTCTCGTGCATGGGTAAGAAGCTTTCTTCCTGCATCTGTTGGAAGCATGCATCGAGGTCTGCGCTCAAACAGATCAGCATGAAAATGATGCTCTAAATCTCGAATCGCCTGGCTTACCGAGGGTTGTGCTACATGAAGGTGCTGTGCCGCAGCCGTACCCCCGCCATACTCGCACACTGCCACAAAGAGCTCTAGGTTGCGCAGGGTAAGACGATCAGACACTTTTATCCTCCGGTAATACATAGATAATTACCTATGGTTTTAATATCAATAATAATATTTTACATATGAATAGGAGTGGACTACGGTCGTTTTATGGCAGAACGTAGGTGAAACGGATGGTTATGGACACCCTATTCAATCAAGATTACAAAGGCCATCTTCAAACAGCAGGCCTTACGTCGGCAGAAGCGGCTCGGCGCCTGTTGCAATACGGTCCCAATGAAGTTGCAGAACCCAAGCATCATCCTTTCCTTGCATTCCTCAAACGATACTGGGGCCCCATGCCGTGGTTGCTTGAGATAGCCGCCGTACTTGCACTGCTTGTTGGACATATAACCGAAGCTCTTATCATCGTTGTTCTTCTCACCATCAATGCTGTTATAGGCAGTGTGCAATCGAATAGCGCTGCTCGATCAGTGCGCATGCTTAAACAGAACCTTCAGGTACAGCTTCCTGTTCTGAGGGATGGAGTTTGGCAAGATATTGCTGCTCGAGAACTTGTTCCGGGGGATGTCATTACCCTCTCTCTCGGCTGCATCGTCCCTGCTGACGCTTCTGTTTTGAAGGGAACCGGTGATGTTGATCTCTCTTCACTCACAGGTGAATCTCTCCCTAAAACAGTAGGTTCAGGAGATCTCGTACCTTCGGGCAGCGTGGTAGTTCGTGGCAAACTCCAAGCGCGCGTGGACGCAACCGGCGAAAACACTACCTACGGCAAAACCATCTCTCTTGTTCGCGATGCTCAACCACGCTCACACCAACAAGATCTACTTTTTGAGATCGTTCGAATCATGATGTATGTTGGCGTTGCAGCCTCTGGTGTCGTTGGTATTTATGCCCTCATTACTGGCAAGAGCTTGCTTTCTATAGCATCCCTTGTCGTAACGTTTTTAATGGGAGCAGTTCCTGTGGCGCTGCCAGCTGTTCTCTCCATTGTTCAAGCAGCCGGAGCTACCACACTTTCCCACGAAGGTGTGCTGGTTACGCGTCTAGACTCCGTCGAAGATGCCGCTTCAATTGATGTATTTTGCCTTGATAAAACCGGCACGCTCACCAAAAATCAGCTCGAAGTTCAAACACTAATTCCGCTTACGGCGGCATCTACTCCAGATGAGATAAAACAGCTTGCCGCAATCTCTTGCGATCAGACAGGTTCTGAACCTATCGATGCCGCCTGTCTAAAACTTGCAGTCTCTCAAGACCTCAACGCACATCAGATAGCTTTTTCTCCCTTTGACCCTGTCACCAAGTGCACCGAGGCGCGCGTACGCTTTTCAGACGGACAAGAACTTACGCTTGTTAAAGGTGCACCGCGCGTTATTCTTGCTCGCTGCACACAGCTCTCCCCCGACGAGCAAGCGCATATTCTTAACCTCGTTGGCAAGCTCTCACATAAAGGACTCCGCGCCATCCTCCTTGCGAGCAAAACAGGAACAACAATGCCTCTTCAGCCAGTCGGTTTGCTCGGTCTTGCCGATCCACCACGAGAAGATGCTTCGCGACTTATTGGACAACTTCAGGCGCTTCAGATTCGTTGTGTCATGCTCACCGGGGATGACAGAGCCATTGCACAAGAAATAGCCGCACAAGTTGGCATAGGTTCCACAATTATTCGTGCGAGTGATCTGCGTAAACTCTCGCATACCGAACAGCTCTCCACGGTTGAAACTGCCGATGGTTTTGCTGAGGTGCTTCCAGAAGACAAGCACCGTATTGTGAGCTTGCTGCAGGAAAATGGACATAGTGTTGGCATGACAGGCGATGGCGTTAACGACGCACCAGCTCTTCGCCAAGCAGAACTCGGGTGTGCTGTTGAAGGCGCAAGTGATATTGCCCGCTCTTCAGCCAGTGCAGTACTTACAACACCTGGACTTATCGGGCTTGTGCGAGCAGTAACAGAGAGCCGACGTGCCTACCAACGCATGCTCACATGGGTAATAAACAAAGTTACAAAAGTTATCGAGACGGTAGTTCTCTTTACGCTGGCTTACTTTCTTACAGGATCAATGCCTATTACCCTGCTTGGAATGTCGCTTTTGGTATTTGCTAATGACTTTGCCACAATGTCCATCGCAACTGACAATGTCAAAGCCACCAACTCCCCCAATGCGTGGCAACTACGCTCTCTTGTTGCAGCAGCAAGCGGCCTCGGTGCGCTCTTCGCACTTGAGGATCTTCTCATCTGGGTATTGTCCACAACGGTATTTGGTTTAGATCAGAATGCGGCCTGTACACTTGTCGTGTTTGCGCTTGTCGTAAATTCTCAAATACGTATTCTGTGCGTCAGAGAACGAAATCATTTTTGGGCTTCACGCCCCGGTATTGGCATGCTCGTCGTTGCTCTTCTCACAACTGCCTTGTTCTTAGGTATGGTTCTCTTTGGGTGGATTGTTCCCGCCGTAAGCTGTGGAGCAGTACTTACAACAGGCGTTATTTGCCTTGTGGGTGGCATAGGAATTGATTTTGCAAAAGTGGCTCTTTTCCATGCGTTCAGAGTAAAGTAGCAGCAATATTTCTTCGTGTTACAGGAGCTGACATGCGCGCATTTATTGCTCTTGAAATTCCACCGGCATTTTCGTTAGAGGTACTCAAGATTTCTCAGCACCTTCAGGAAAAGCTTAAAGGGCGCTTCGTGCCTCAAGCAAATTACCACCTTACGCTGGCGTTTTTAGGGGACATACCGGAAGAGCAGTTCCTGGTTGCACAAGATGCTTTGCAAACTGCCTGTGCCTCGTGTGGACAAGTCATGCTTAAACCCACCAAACTTGCCCACTTTGGCAACAAGAAGAGAGCAACCCTGGTACTCGCAATGGATGGAACAGCTCATAATCCTGCTTCATCAGCGTCAAGCTCTCCCAATGAGCTGGCACAGTCCGTGCGCTCTGCTCTCACACTCGCATCTCTTACCTTTGACGAGAAGGACTTTTATCCTCACATCACACTCGCACGCAAAGCGGCTTTGGAAGAGATTGATTGTGACACCTTGTCCACACCGCTTCCAAAAGCTTGTTGTGCCACAAAGGTCACACTCTTCCAGAGCCACCTATCCTCAACGGGAGCTCGCTACGAGCCGCGCTTCTCAGTTGCGCTTAACGAGGATCAATCTCAATGCTCTCCGCACCAGTAATGATCACATTTGCCGAAAGGAATGCCTCAAGAGCACGACGTGCAAACGCAACATCGCGTACGTCTGCGGTTTCACTAAACGAATGCATAGCAAGCTGGGGACAACCAACATCCACTGCATGCATGCTTGCCTGAATATTTGAGAGGTTACCCAGTGTAGAGCCGCCTGCCATATCAGATCGGTTAGCAAAGCTTTGATACGGAATACCAGCACGCTCAAGAATGGCAATAAGTGCTGCACGACTAAATGCATCGGTGCAGTAGTGTTGATTTGCCGCCTCTTTGATGACAATACCCTCATTCAGATGGCAGCGATTATGTGGATCGTACAGTCCTGAGCGATTGGGGTGCACCGCATGAGCATTGTCACAACTCACCAGCATTGAACATGCAAGTGCCCTCAGGTAGTCCTCTTTCGAAGCGCCCAAACTCAGGCTCAAGCGCTGGAGCGTATCAGCCAAAAACGTTGACATGGCACCTTGCTTGGTATTGGAACCTACCTCTTCATTATCAAAGCAACAGGTAACCAAAATGGCATTTGGATTTGTAGCAGCTAAAAATGCCTCAAGAGCCACATAGGCACACATCAAATCATCCAAACGAGGGCCTGAAATAAACTCATGCGCCATGCCCCATATCGATGCTTTTTCACTGCTCACCAAAAACAAATCGCGTGCGAGAATATCGTTCTCAGAAACTCCTGCCACATGTGCAAGACATGCCTCAAACGAACCAGGAGCACATAAACCGGCAGAAACTATCGGCATCAAGTCACGCTCACGATGGGGAGAAAAGCTCTCATTTTGAGAGCGATCCAGATGTATTGCTAAGCTCGGAATTCTTGCAACATGATCGAGTTGTACCAGACGGCTCGATACGCGATTCTCATGGCGAACAAGGAGCCTGCCAGCCACCGAGAGTGGCCTATCAAACCAGGTGTAGTCAAGCATGCCACCATATGGCTCAGCATCCAGTTGCACATACGATTCGCAGCCGGCAACCTCAGAGGTTGCCTTAAGTTTGAGCGCTGGCGAATCCCCATGCGCAGCAAGCACCTGAAAGTGATAGGGCTGCTCTTCGGATACCTGCGCTCCTACTTTAAACGCAATGATGCTGGAATTATTGCGTACGGTATAGCACTTCGATCCGGGCTCGACGTGCCATGCTGCACCCTCAGGGAGATACACAAACCCTGCGTTATCAAGACGTGCGCGTATAGAAGAGACACTATGAAATGCAGTGGGGCTGTCATTTACAAAATGGCAGAGCCCTTGAGCTTCTTCGATTTCTTCCGCTGTAGGAACCCTTTTACTATCTGCCTTCTCCTGCATGGATCCTCCGATATCATCCGGTGTTTATCCACGCTTAAATGTAGCCGATTTTTATCCCTCAGAGACGAGTTTCAGCCCTATCACGCATCCAACAAGCCCCACGATAAGAGCTATTCGAACAAAAGATACCGGTTCGGCACCCGTAATCATGCCCCAGATAACCGTAAGCGCTGCCCCAATACCAACCCAAACGGCATAAGCAGTTCCCGTAGGAAGCGTACGCACAGCAAACGAAAGACCTGCCATGCTGGCAAGTAAGCCAACAAAAAATACTATAGTGGGAAGTGGTTTACTAAAACCTTCGGAAGCACCAAGAGCTGTTGCCCAAACCGCTTCCATAGCACCTGAAACGATGAGTACTATCCAATCCATGAGGTTCCCTTTCTATGATGCGCCGTCTTTGCGATCCTGGTACGGCTGCCCTCGTCAGGGGCCCTCACGGGTCAAAGCGGAACTATATCAGTAATGTAGTATGAGTTCAATTTTTGTTCCCCTTGTGAAAGGAACACTATGTTGCATATTGGACACGGCTACGACGTACATCGCCTGGTAGAAGGACGTCCTTGCATCATCGGCGGTGTAACCATTCCTTATGAACGTGGTCTTTTGGGACACTCTGATGCAGATGTACTTGCTCATGCACTCACCGATGCTCTTCTCGGCGCTGCACGTCTCGATGATATTGGAAGCCTCTTTCCTGACACTGATCCAGCATTTGAAAACGCTAACTCTCTCATACTGCTCTCCCGCGTCATGGAGCTTGTACGCTCTCAGGGTTTTGAGCTCATAGATGCAGATTGCACCATTGCTTGTCAGGCTCCAAAAATTGGCCCACATCGTCAGGCCATGCGTGAAAACTTGGCTCATGCCATGGGAGTAACGGTTGCTCAAATTGGCGTTAAAGCAACCACCACAGAACGCTTAGGCTGGGAAGGTGAAGGAAAAGGCATTGGGGCTTGGGCCGTATGCCTTCTTACCACCACAGATAGCCCTGAACAAAATGCAGATAAAGCACTATAAGAACTTTGAAAAACGAGGGTGGAAGGGAGTTTTGACATTACGTATTGAGAACAGCATGGAAAGGACGACCTATGTTTTCCGTTAGTGCTCTTGGCGAGCTTTTAATTGATTTTACTGACGCAGGTATCTCTGCAAGTGGGCAGCGCCTCTTTGAACGCAACCCGGGAGGTGCACCAGCAAATGTTTTGGTAGCACTTGAACGTTTGGGTCACAAAACAGCTTTTCTTGGAAAAGTTGGATGCGATATGCACGGAGATTTTCTCCGCAAAACCCTTGAAGAGCAGGGCGTGGATACCACCGGCCTCATTTCTGATCCCGATACGTTTACCACCCTTGCCTTTGTCGCTCTCTCCGAAGATGGTGAGCGCACATTCTCATTTGCACGTAAACCCGGTGCCGACACACGCCTTACCACAGACGAACTCGCTTATAACGTCATCGAAGATTCCCACGTATTTCATGTGGGATCGCTCTCTCTTACCAACGAACCAGTACGCTCTGCAACACATGCTGCTCTGGCATATGCCCGCGACCATGACTGCGTTCTCTCGTATGACCCCAACTACCGTGCAAACCTGTGGTCATCAGTAGAAGAAGCCTGTGAGCAAATGCGCTCGGTCGTGCCCTACATGAACCTCATGAAGCTTTCAGATGAGGAGTGTGTCCTGCTCACCGATAAGAGCGACCCTCAGGAAGCAGCAGCAAGTCTGCTTGCGCAAGGTCCGTCTGTTGTGGCGGTTACCCTTGGCGAAGGCGGCGCCTATGTCTGCTGTGCCGATGGTGGTATGGAAGTTCCCGCTTTCCCAGCAGTTGCGGTTGATGCAACAGGAGCAGGCGACTCCTTCTGGGGAGGATTCCTTGCGGCGTTTTGCGAAAGCAGCAAGAAGCCTGAGGAGCTTACCCTGGATGATATTGCGCAGTTTGCACGTAAGGGCAATGCCGTCGCCTCGCTCTGTGTACGCAAACGTGGTGCTATTCCCGCAATGCCCACCCGCGCTGAGGTGGAAGAATTGCTCAACCAGTAGCACTTCACCTCTTGATGTTTAACTCCTCTGCGATATAACGTCCTGTAATACTTTCCGGGCACGCCGCTACCTCTTCCGGCGTGCCCGCACAAACAATGCGCCCACCGGCATCGCCACCACCAGGACCCATATCAATAACCCAATCGGCGTTGGCGATCATATCCAGATCATGTTCAATAACTACAACCGTTGCACCATTATCGATAAGACGCTGCAAAACTTGCAGCAGCACTTCAACATCAAGTGGGTGCAAACCAATAGTCGGTTCATCAAACACAAAGAGTGCATCGGCCTGATTACGTGTGAGCTCACTCGCCAGTTTTAACCGCTGTGCTTCTCCACCCGAGAGCGCCGGCGTTGCCTCTCCTAACGTCAGATATCCCAGGCCCAAATCAGAAAGTACCTGCAGTTTTGTCTTGGCAGACTTCAAGTTTGTATCGATAAGCACTTCTCGTGCTTCATCCACCGTACAGGCAAGCAACTCAGGCAAGCTCATGCCAGCAAGCACTATGTCGTAAGCACTTCGTGCATAACGCACACCGCCACAATCGGGACAAGGGATATCAACATCGGGCAAAAACTGTATGTCCAGCGAGATTTGCCCTGTGCCATCGCAGGTAGGACACCGCAATGATCCGGTGTTATAAGAAAAAGCCCCTGCTTTAAGACCTTGCTCTTTGGCCTCAGGTGTTTTTGCATAGGCACGACGTAAATCGTCCAGCACTCCCGAATATGTTCCCACCGTCGAACGAACATTAGCTCCGATAGGTGTTGCATCAATGAGGTTAACGCGACGAAGATCTGAAGAATCTACTGCATGAACATGCTGCGGAAGAGCAACCCCAGCAATTGCAGCTTTAAGACCAGGAATGAGACTCTCCAGCACCAGCGTTGTTTTACCCGAACCCGAAACACCTGTTACTGCGGTGAGACGTCCCCGGGGAATATCCACTGAGAGAGGCTGCACAGTATGGAGTGCGCCTGTATCAAGATGTATATGCCCCTGGTCAAAAACCTCGTTTTTATCTGACCGTTTTCTTACACGAACCTGGCATGTGCCCGTAAGAAAAGGACCGATCCTCGTAGCTGGATTCTTTTCCACCTCTTCAGGTGTGCCCTGACAGATTACTTCGCCCCCATGAGCACCAGATCCTGGACCTATCTCAATGAGATGATCGGCATGACGTAAAACACGCACATCGTGATCGACCAGCACCACTGAGTTTCCATCGGCAAGAAGATCATCAACAACGCCCAGCAAGCCTTCAACATTGGAAGGATGGAGTCCAATCGAAGGCTCATCCAACACATACAACACGCCACAGGTACGGTTGCGAACGGCACGGGCAAGCTGCACACGCTGACGCTCTCCTGTTGAAAGCGTAGCCGAAGCTCGATCAAGCGTGAGGTATCCCAAGCCCAATTGTTGCAAGCGCATACAAGGTTCAACCATCTCATTGCAGATAGTCTCTGCCATAGGACGCATATCATCTGGCATAAGAGCTGGTACGGTGGGCACCCATGAGGCAAGTTCATCAAGGGTAAGCGCTGTTGCATCAGCCAGTGTCATACCATCAATTACCGGGCCATGCGCTGCTGCTGATAAACGTGTGCCTCCACAATCGGGGCAAACAACCTCTCGCAGAAAGCGAGCTACGCGCGCAAGCCCCTTCTCATCTTTCGCTTTTGCCAAGGCATTTTTAACCGTATTAACTGCACTGTAATAGGTGAAATCCATCTCGGCAAAAGTGTCAGTCTTTTTGGCTTTATAGATGATATGACGCTTTTCCATTGGTCCATGGAAAACTATTTCACGCTCTTCAGGGGTTAATTCACAGAAGGGGACGTTGGTGCGTACACCCATCTCGCCGCAGACCTGTTTCATAAGATCCCACATCAGGGTACCCCATGGAAGCACGGCACCATCGTCTATTGAAAGAGATTCGTCAGGCACGAGCGTTGTCTCATCAACTGTACGCACCACTCCTGTACCACCACATGTTGGACAGGCACCACCGCTATTAAAAGCAAGGTCTTCTGCACCAGGGCCATAAAACTCTGCACCGCATATCGGACAGGTAGTTGGACGCATAAGAGCAACATCCATATTGGGTGGTACATGGTGGCCGTTGGGGCAAACATAACTCCCTAAACGTGAAAACATAAGGCGAAGATAATTAAGCAGCTCTGTAGAAGTACCAAAGGTGGAGTGAACATCGGGTACACCAGGTCGCTGACGAAGCGCCAATGCAGCAGGTACATGCAATACTTCGTCCACCGTCGCCCTACCGGTTTGTGCAATCCGACGGCGTGTATAAGTAGAGAGTGCATCGAGATACCGTCGGCTTCCCTCGGCATAGAGGGTGCCCAAGGCGAGCGAACTCTTTCCAGAACCCGATACACCAGCAATACCTACTAAACAACCCAACGGTATATCTATATCTATGTTTTTGAGATTATGAACACGAGCGCCACGAACTTGTATGCAACTGGGTCGATCGTATACCTGTGATGCCATCGTGTCATCCCTTCTATCTTCGCGTGAAAGGGCAAGATGATCCACCCGCTTACCCAATGTTTCTCGATATAAGGAAATCCTCTAAGCCCAATGGGTACCATAAGACAAATTTGCAGCATCGGATCGGCTGAACGCTGCTTAATCGGGATTGGAGCCCGTATGTCTACTGCTCCGCACGACCTTGCCAATAATCAAGACTCTTGTCCAACAGCCAACACGACTGCTGATAACAACTCCTCTGGTAATGGACAACAACCTCATGATGAGCGTAAAGCACGGCGTGAGAAACGCATACACTTCGTGCTGTGTCTCTATGGTTTGTACAACTTGATATCAGGGGTCTTTGTTCTTGGCATAGCCGCTTTCCTGGGATTTATTTTAGCGACCGACGGAAAGCATGTTCTCATCAGTTCGAATGATGTGACACTTACAACGGTTCTATCTGTCTTTCAAATTGTTCTACTTATTGTAAATGCAGCAATGGCCGTTGGTCTTGGTATAGCACTTATACGTAATAAGCGTCGTCATGCAGCACAGGCGGCCTATGCCCTTATTGCCCTTAATATTGCCTCACTTGTAGTCGACATTATGTTGCATGGTGCTGTGAATAATGTCCTGGCTTCCATGGTGCATTTTGCCATTCTCATCATTATTGCAACCACGATTGACCCCACCCTTATCTCAGAACGCCGCCTTCAAAGGCACTTGCGTGAGATGGAAACCGAACAGGAAGCTGAAGAGGGTACCTTAGGCAGAGCCAAAGGTGACAGGGGTTTCATTGAGCTCGACTTCTTCAATCTCTTTTGGGTGTTTGTTGTCTGTTGTTTCTTAGGCCTTGCTATCGAAACGATTTATCACTTTGTCATTGTTGATCCAGGACACTATCAGGATCGCGCCGGTCTGTTGTTTGGCCCCTTCTCCCCCATCTATGGGTTTGGTGCCGTTCTTATGACCGTTGCACTCAATCGTTTTTATAAGGCCAATCCCATCATTATCTTTTTAGTCTCCGCTGTCATTGGCGGAATGTTCGAAGCAGCAGTGTCTTGGTTTATGCAAGTAGGCTTTGGCGCTGTTGCCTGGAGCTATTCAGGCGCTAAAGTATTTGGTCTTTTCCCCGACCCCATCGCCCAGCTTACAGGGGGGAGAACCTGCATCAATTTTATGTGTATGTGGGGAGCATTGGGATTTGTTTGGATAAAAGCCTGCCTCCCGTGGCTCCTGCGGCTCATCAATAAAATCCCCTGGAAACTGCGGTACTCATTCACAACGTTTTGCGCCATTCTGATGATCATCGATGGTGTTATGACCCTACAAGCGCTTGAATGCTGGTACGACCGAGAAAGCGGCATACAGCCAAATTCTCCTATCGAAGAGTTTTATGCCGATCACTTTGATAATGAGTACATGGCACATCGCTTCCAGTCTATGACCATTACACCTTCTGATTCCGCACGTGTTCCATCACAGAAAGCATAGGCTGTTTTACGCAGCTGCTACGGGATACTCCACCTGAGCCAAGCGTGCCATGAGCTCACTCGGACTCATGTGGAGTACCGCCGCAATACTGCGGACCATTCGAATTTGTTGCTCGCGAATAAATGCCACTGAGGTACGGCGTTTTGATTCATCGCGCACATTTGCACGCGCCAGCATGCCAACCGTTCCGCCTACGGCGTATTCCAGCTGCGATATCACCTCATTGGGAAGTTCATTCGCATCGGGCTGCAATACACGGCACCAGAGATCTACCAACGCATCAAGTGAGACGTCGAACACAATGTTCATTCCGCCTCTATCAAGCAGCAAACACACACGACTAATGCTGCGTTTGAGCTCATGCGTTTCCTGGGGCAAAGCTGTTTTTGTTGCAAGAAGAAAGAACGGATGTCCCTGGCGATCGGAATCGAAGACTTCTCGCAATAAAGCCCAACGAACCAACGTATCTAGATCGGCGAAATGATAGTAAAACGAACCCCTGCTCACAGATGCCGCTTCAATAACATCGCCAACCGAAATGGTTGATAAACACTGTGTCTTCAGCAGACTCCAAAGAGCATCGGCCAGCTTGCTCTTCATATGGATGCCTGCCCGAGCATTTCGCGCACTCATCGTGACTCCCTGGCAGCACGACGAGAAACAACAGGTGTTGGTGCCATAGCCGCCACAGAAGCAGCCACATCATCCAAAGCGTGACCCGCATCATCAATTGCCTGACCAGCGTCGTCGAGCGCACGGCCAGCTGCATCAACCACCATCTTGCCCCAGCGATATACCGTTTCCTCAGAAGCACGCATGCTCTCATCTGTCTTTGAAACAGCCTCGGTATTCTCAGGCTCAACATCAGGGCGAGCATCCATGACGAGCATTTGTAAACGATTCTCAATGTTGGCAAAGCTGACATCAGGATCGTAGTCAAGCGGCAAAACTTGCGCATCAGGATAAAGCTCTTTAATACGTTTGATAATGCCACGTCCAACCACATGGTTCGGTAAGCACCCAAACGGTTGGAGCACCACAAAGTTACGCACGCCATGAGAGGCATGGTGCAAAATCTCGCCAGGGATAAGAACACCTTCACCCGCATCAAACGTGTGATGAATAATGGTGTCGCTCTTGCCAACCAACTCGGGCAACGTTGTTGCAGGTTCATGCAACGGGAAGTTGCGTGCAATGGTGTCGGTAAGAGCACAAGACGCCGAGAAAATCTCATCTGCCGTAGCATTCCAAGCGCGTTCTACCAGTGGGAGCGAAACATGGTATTCACGCGATTGCGCATGGCGGTTGAAATATATCTTGCGAATGACATCGGTCATGCGCGCTTCGATAATTTCTAGTCCATTATCTTCAAGATAGCGCTCGATCTCATGATTGGCGCCTGGATGGAAGTTAAGCAAATACTCGCCAACGATGAGAACGCGTGGGCGTCGAGGAGCATCAGACATCTCTACTGAAGACAACAGCTCCATACCATGACGGAATGCTACCGGAGCCGCCAGAGCACCATGCGAAGCAATAGCATCTATCAGCTCATCAAGCGCCTGTTCAAAGGCCTTATCGGCACTGCCCGGGTCGATTTCATACGGGCGAACACGCCTGAGCATTGCCTCCAGCTCATCAATCATCGGTAAGCCCGTAGCAATATCTATTGAAGCGCCCAGCCCCAAACGGAAACCGGGATGCATATTATGAGCATCCTCACCATCATTGGTAATTATCGGTACCTGAGCATAGCCAGCATCGTCCAATGCCTTACGTAAAAGGGCACCATAATGCGTAAGGCGACAATCACCCACGTACTTAGCCATCATAACGGCAGTGGTATTTAGGTCATATGTGCCGCTTTCCAGAGCAGCAAGGCACTCGCCAATGACCACCTGTGCCGGGAAACAAATGTCGTTATGAACGTATTGTTTTCCAAGTTCAATAGCACGATCACGGCCTATGGGGAGCGAGACCATCGTAAGGCCCTGGCGAGAGGCTGCCGCAGCCATCAAGCGACTAAATGCATGCGAGGTATTGGGCACCAAAACGGTGTAGCGGTTTTTATCGCCACGGCGGAACTTCTGTGGATATGGATCAGGTAGCTCGTGAGGCTCAGGAATCACGCCTTCTGCCAGCTCATGAGCACGACGCTCATGAACGGTTGCCACAAAGGAACGTACACGGATACTTAGAGGACCCGTAGCATCAGATTCGTCGAGCTTGAGAATAAGCGGGGCCTTCTCGCCTGTTTCGTGCATCAAACGAACAATCTCATCGGAGAGATAGGCATCGTGGCCGCACCCAAAGCTTACAAGCTGGACAAACTCCAGACGAGGATCGCGAGCGGCGATAAGAGCCGAGCCAAGCATGCGCTCGTGGAAGTTATTAACCACGTCAATACGACTGCGTGAAAGATCAACCTCGTGTACGCCAGGCACCGCATCGGCTGTGAGCACAGGAATTCCTGCTTGTGCAAACAGCGCAGGCAACCCATGGTTTACCAATTCATCAGTCTGGTATGGGCGTGCCGCCAGCACAACAGCCCAGCCCGACCCTTCAATCGAGTTGAGCACTTCGCGGCCACGACGTTGCATTGTCTGCTCAAAAGAATCCTGTGCAGCCTGCGCCTGATGTATGGCATCACGTGCCTGTGCGGTATCAAGCTGTGCCCATGAGCGTAAGAATTGTACGAGCTGCTCTTCTCGATCTTCATCGGAATACCAGTGGAACAGCGGTGCATCAAATGGAATGCCCCAGCGCTGAGAAGGGTCATCGGAATTGGCAACAACCAGCGGATAGCCCTTTACAACAGCACACATAGACTGACTCGTTTTGGCAGCATTGTCGGATGGGACCGTCGTAATGGAAGGCATAAGGATACGATCGACACCAGAGTCGGCCAAATCCCTCAGATGGCCATGGACAAGCTTGGCCGGAAAACAAACAGTATCCGAAGTAACTGCTGGTAAACCACGCTCATACATTGCACGCGTGCTCTTTCGTGAGAGCCTTACGCGATATCCCGCAGCGCGCACAAGCGTTGTCCAAAATGGCGCCCATTCCCATGCAGCCAGCACTCGAGGCAGACCAATAGTAGGAGCAGCATCGCCCAAATCACGAACTGGCTTTACTGGATAGCTCTTGAAGAGGAGCTTCTCACGCTCTTCAAACAAATTAGGAACAGCGGCTACACGTTTACGCACAGCAGCCACACGCTCACGAACAGCATCGTCTTTTGGATCGCCAACAACTTCACCGCGTGGACAACGATTGCCCGTTACCCATGATGCGCCATTGGAGAATGTCACACGGGTACGATTGCAATGGTTGGAACAGAAAGGACAGCGCAAGTTGTTTTCTGTTTGATATGAGAAGGCATCGAGTGCGTCAAAGCCGATAAAGGAGCTCACAGGCAACGGCTCTCCTGCGGTAACAGATGCTAGGGCATGTTCGCGGGTTAGCTGAGCAACGCCGATAGCTCCCATCAGCCCAGCATGAGGAGCGCGGGTAACGTTATGACCAACGCGTTGTTCAAAAGCGCGCAAAACAGCATCATTGAGGAAGGTACCGCCCTGCACCACGATTTTGTCACCGAGCACATCCATGCTGGGAATGCGAACAACTTTTGTAAAGACGTTTTCTATGATGGAACGGCACAGGCCTGCCATGATGTCGTCAGGCGACTTGCCGTTGCGCTGCTCTGTCACAATGCTGCTGGTCATAAAAACAGTGCAGCGGCTTCCCAGGCGAGCCGGTGCATCCGAGCGAAATGCCGCCTCGGCTATGCTCGTAACAGGAATTCCCAGTGTACGGGCAAACGTCTCGAGGAATGATCCGCAGCCAGATGAACATGCCTCGTTGACCACTACATCGGTAATAACACCGTGGTCAAGCCACATGGCCTTCATGTCCTGACCACCAATATCCAAGACAAATGTGGCATCGGGCACTACATTGCGCACCGCACGCGCATGCGACACAGTTTCCACGGCATGGTAATCGGCACCGAGGGCACTTGCGAACATGTTCTCACCGTAGCCCGTCGTGCCTACACCAAGTACCTCGAGTTTCTCACCGGCCGCCTCATGGCGATTGTACATTTCGCGGAGAGCAGCTACCGCTACATCCAGAGGCGCCCCCTCATTGGAGGCATAAAACGAATCGACAAGCACGCCATGTTCATCGAGCAGGGCAAATTTCGTGGTTGTACTTCCTGAATCTATGCCTAACCACACACGGCGAACCCCATCCACACAGGGCACTGGCTCGGGATCTTGAGACACCGTATGGCGCTGTGTAAATTCGGCACGCTCTTCCTCTGATGAGAAAAACGGTGGTGCCGGCTTTTCCTCTTCATGAGGGCGCTTCTCGTAAGCACGTAAGATCTCAGCAGCACGCGACACATCCATCGAACAGTCTCTGTCGGAGAAGAGCTCTTCGACCGATAATGCAGCACCAAGCGCCATCATGGTTTCTGCTCGCTCAGGCACAATAGTCTCATTGGCAGACAACCCCAAACGCTCACCAAACACGCGCACCAGCGTGGGGTCAAACGTAAGGGGACCACCCTCAAACACCACAGGCGCTTCGATGTCTAAGCCCTGAGCAAGACCGCCTATCGTCTGTTTTGCCACAGCATGCAGAGAAGAAAGTGCAATATCCTCTTTGGAAACACCCTGGTTTATGAGGGGCTGAATATCGGTTTTAGCGTATACGCCGCAGCGTCCTGAAATGTCATGCACAGCCGTGCCAGCGGCTGCAAGACCATCAAAATCTTCAGGCGCCACCTCAAGCAGAGAGGCAATTTCATCCAAAAATGCGCCGGTACCTCCTGCACACGATCCATTCATGCGCATATTTGAAACAGTAAGCTCACCGGTTCGCGGATCACGCTCAAAGAAAACAATCTTTGCGTCCTGTCCGCCCAACTCGATGGCAGTTTTTGCCTGTGGAAAAAGACGGCGTACTGCTATGGAGTTCGCAACAACTTCCTGAACAAAGGGAAGCTGCAATGCTTCTGCAAGCCCCGTAGCTCCAGAGCCCGTAAGTGCTGCATAAATAGTGCTTTGAGGGAAGGTTTGAGCAAGTTCTTCCAAAAGCTTTGCCGCTGTCTCTGCCTGACGAGCACCATGTCGTACATACCGAGAAATAAGCGGCTCGCACTCTTGAGACTGAACATCCAACGCAACCAGTTTTACGGTTGTAGAACCAACATCAATACCCACATACAACTCACGGGGCGCAGCTTGCGAACACACAGATTCTTCCACGCCATCCTGTGCATTCACCTGAATTTTGCTGTCGATACCCATCTTCATGTAGTTGTCTCCCGCTTCACACAGAACATCAAATACGCGTGATACCTTATATATCACCCTGGTTAGTCTAGCTATTTCAAGATGATTTTAGACAGTCTGTATAAAAAACTTACGAGAACTTGCAAAGCTCGAAACAACTTACAGCTGATCTATTGGTTGCTATGCAGCATGTCTCCCTGAGTTACCTCGCCAATTGTCCATTTCCTATACAAAGACAAATCGAATAAGCGCCATATAAAGAAAGGTGCCCACAGCAATAGAGATAAGCATATTGCGCCATTTCACATGCACACCAACAACCGCAAGCATCGCAATGGCTTCCGGCAAGCCATGAAAACCTGAGAGAATATCTACGTTTCGAAGGGCATAGATAACCAGCAATGCCATGGCAGCACCAGGTAAAACCTTACCGAGATACGTTACAAATGCAGGCGGTGTTTTTTTATCAGGAAACGCTATAAAGGGGAGAAAGCGTGTCACCATTGTCCCGGCAACAACTGCTGCAATGGTTATAGCCTGTTCAATTCCGGTCATGAGCGAGCACCCCTTTTCTGCTTACGAAACGAAAGAGGCACTTCAAAGCGCCACATAATAAAGAACGCAACAACCATGACAAGCATTGCAGGAATCATAAAGTTGTCAGGGCCAAAAAGAACAAGACAGATGAGTGCCAGTACCCCACCAACAACTGCAGGAACATGATCATGTGTAGCAAGCCACTGTTCCAAAAAGAGCACGATAAAGAGGGCGGTTAAGACAAAGTCCAGGCCCGTCGTATCAAAGGTAACAATATTGCCCAATATGCCACCCAGGGTGGCACCGCTTACCCACCACAACTGATTAAGCAGCGTTACAAAGAACATGAACCACCCGCGATCAACATCCTCGGGAGGTTCAACCGTGCTATTTATTGCGAAGCTTTCGTCACACATGCCAAAAATGAGATAAAGACGTTTAAGCCCCAGACCTCTAAAGCGATCAAGCATAACTATGCCGTAAAACAAATGGCGTGCATTCACAATGAGCGCCAACAAAAACGCTGCAAGCGGATTAAAGGGAGCAAGCAGCAAATTGACGGTTACAAACTCCATTGATCCAGCAAAAATGAACAGCGCCATAAGCATGGGATAGAAAAATGGGAAACCGCGTGTTCCCATCAGAAAGCCGTAGGAAATACCTAAAAAGAGAAAGCCTGCACAAATCGGCAAGGTATAGGGAAACGCGCACACAAATGCACGCCGCAGCACACCCTTTTTTGTCTCTTGCACGGAGTCTTGGTTGGACATAGACGATCTTCTCACTTCGAATGTATCCGAATATGCAAAAGATCATTGTAAAGAGATGTCACACCAACAGAATGAAGATGTTCATGAATTTTGTGGCAAGTATTTATGCCATATCACAAGCTTTGACAGGAATAATTTCGATGGTAAGGGTGGATTGGTCAAGCCAGGCTTGCACCTCGCCACCCATCGCATCAACAAGATGAGCAACAATAGCAAGGCCCAATCCAGACCCTTCACCAGATCGAGCAGTTTCAGCACGATAAAAACGGTCAAACAGTTTGTTGGTATCAAGTGCACTTGCATCAGGCACATCATTGGAAACGCACAGAGCGACTCTGTCTTCTTTTGTTTGAGAAACAATGCGTGGAGCAGATATGCCATAGCGCAAAGCATTTGTCATGAGGTTCTCAAGTACACGAGTAAGTGCACGTTCATCCGCCAACACCGCCACTGTTTCATCGTCAATACTGATGTGAGGTTCCCATTCACGAGCAATAAATCTCGGATACATGTCCGCGAGTACTTCCGATAAAACAGGCATAAGTGCCACCGGAACACACTCAGGGCTAAACGAGGGGTCAGTGGCTTGCGCATACTCAAACAACCCATCCACCAGGGTTCTCATAGAACTCAGCCGCTCCTCAGCACGGACAATATCATTGCTGTGCTCTTGAGCATTATCTGTCATACGAGCAAGCTGCAAATATCCTTGTGCTCCTGCTAGAGGGGTGCGAATATCATGCGAAAGTGCCGCGAGATCTTCTTGAAAAGCTTCACGAGAACGTCTATGAGCTATCGCACGCTCCTGCTCGGCTTCCAGCAGTGCATTTATTGCTTGTGCCAATGCTTCTAACGCTGGAGTGTGGACATGTAAAAGAATACGAGCATTACTTGCTATGTCATGGTTAAGCAACTCGCGCGCAATCCGAGAGACCTCACGTTCGCGCCGTGCCACGTCGACCAGCACCATAGCAAGCACGCCACCTACGCCGCAAAGCACAATTAGCAGTGCTGTTTCTAAAGACATGTCCACCTCCCACTCTCTCTTATAATGCCCTGCGCCTAAATATCACCATTGAGGCAATACCGCTCACAATAATCCAAGCAAGACAAACAAGAATGAAATGTTGCAGATCGAAGCTTTGTATAAATACATCCAAACCCCGGTCCATAAAAGCACATTGCGCTACAGGCAAGCATCCTGATATCGCATGAACAATCTCTGTGCTTCCTGGTAATACCAACGGGATGAGATTGAGGCCTGCCATTACAGCAGCACCAGCAAGACCGAGCACGAGCAACATATTGCACACCCATGCCATAGT
Source organism: Olsenella sp. Marseille-QA0557 (assembly GCF_965119725.1). Lineage (NCBI taxonomy): Bacteria > Bacillati > Actinomycetota > Coriobacteriia > Coriobacteriales > Atopobiaceae > Olsenella > Olsenella sp. Marseille-QA0557. Next base: position 432,710 of record NZ_CBCPMI010000001.1, read on the forward strand.
CTCATTCGCAACTAAAATCGCGAAGAAGATGCAGATAGCGCTGTACATACTATTAACCAGTAGAGCGAGCACTCCCCAACCTATGATTTGTTGCACACGAGGGACTAACTCAAATTGAAGTCCAAAAACAATCGGCATAAAAGCGCTGCATACAAGCATAAAGATGATAACTACTGCGGACAAAAAGACAGAGAGAGCTAGCTTAGAAAGAATGTAGTCGCGACGAGCATGTGGAGTGGCAAACAAACTCTTAAACGAATGAGCTTTATAGTCGCTTGCAATAAGCCAAACGGCAAACCATGTTGTTGGAACTAAGAGCAAACCACTTGTAGAACCTATCGCGAGATAATCAAGAAACGATCGAGCTATTACTGATGATTCCGCAGGACTTAATCCAAACATCCCTTTAACAGTAATCCACTCAAACAGATAGCGCATAAGGAGAAAAGCGAAGCAAAAGAGCATCATGCCCCACAGTGTTCCTGACTTGCGCAAACGATACAGATCAGAGTGAACAAAATTCATCATCATCGTGCATCGCCACCTTTAACAAAATGATTTGGAATATGCCCTGAAGTACTTACATGAGCTGCTTGCTTAGAATCATCGCCGCCCATAAGTTGAACAAAGAAGTCCTCAATATCACCTTCGGTGCGGTGAAGCTCTTGTATGACAATGCCCTCTTCTGCAAGCACACATCCAACATCGCTTGCTTCAATATCGCCTGTAATATGTAAAGAGTTGTCAGGTAAAACTGAAGCGGTAAATTGCGGAAAACGCTCAGTAAGAATTGCAAAGGCACGTTCGGGCTCGAAACAGGACAGCGCAAGATAGCTGGCACATTCTTGTTCAACCTCTTGAGCTGTAAGTTCACGTACCATACGTCCGCCACAAATAACGCCATAACAGGTGCACATGCGCTCAAGTTGATCCAGCACATGCGAGCTCACCAACACAGTTATGCCACGATCTCTATTGAGACGCGAAAGAAGTTGCCGTATTTCACGTGCACCCTCGGGATCTAGGCCATTTAATGGCTCATCCAAAATGAGGATTTCAGGGTTTCCAAGCAATGCCATGGCAACACCAAGTCTTTGGCGCATACCCATTGAAAAGCCCTTGACACGTTTCTTACTCCCATCCAGTCCGACAAGATTTAAGAGTTCGCGACAACGTTGGGGTGCGTTAACAACTCCCAGAACAAGTGCTTTTGTCATCAAGTTGTCGAACGCAGAGAGGTTGGGATAGAGGCCAGGATTCTCAATAAGGGTTCCAAGCGCCGGATTGGCTTCGCAAGGCGTGAGCGTTTGTCCAAAGATACGAATCTGTCCAGCCTGTGGTGCAAGCAAACCAGCAATCATGCGCATGGTTGTTGATTTACCAGCCCCATTCCGCCCAATAAACCCGTATATTTCACCTTTACCAACATGCAAATTAAGACCATCAATTACACGGTGACCTCGAAAGCTGCGCTCAAGATCTGCCGTTTCTAGTGCATACATGACGCTCCTTCCGTACTCTGCTTTGTTTCTAAGAAGCACAATACGGAGCACACTTTTAGAAACTTCCAGGTAGGTTATAAGAAAGTTGCAAGATTTGAGAGTGAGGCACAGCCCCACCTATGACTGACTTGCACTATTCAACTTAAAGCCTATTCCCCATACGGTTTGAATCATGTTGTCGGTACCAGAGTCTTTGAGCTTTGCACGTAAGTTTGCAATATGTGTACTCACGGTCTTCTCATCGGCAAGCGTTACCCCCGATGCAGCTATATCAGCAATTTCTGTATCATGACAAGCTGCGAGATAGAGGTCGCGCTTTGTAAAGACACGGGTTGGCTGTCGCATCATTGCCGCCAACATATCAAACTCAGTTCTCGTGAGACGAAGGCTTCTTCCATTAACAATAAACTCGCGGGTTGCTGGGGAAAGCTTCCAAGGGCCGATGCAAAGCACCTGTTCTGAGCTTTCATGTTGTGGGCTTGCTGCTGTTTTATCAGAGTTATTTAACGGGGACTCGGCACGCAGACGTAACTGAACTTCAATTCGTGCCAGCAACTCTTCCAAATCAAAAGGTTTTACCAAATAGTCATCGGCTCCACAGCGCAAAAGAGCAATGCGCCTATCCACCTCACTACGTGCTGAAGTAACCAGCACTGGTATATTTCCCAATGATTCTCGTACTGCTGCCACAACCTCTTCTCCCGAAACGCCTGGGAGCATAAGGTCACAAATCACAACGTCAAAACGCCTCTGTGAAACGGTATTTCCGGTAGCTCTATCAGTCTTGTTTTCCGCACGATCCAGCAGGAGAAGTGCCTCAGAACCTGAGAAGGCTGGCGTGCATACCATCTGATGCTTTCCAAGAAATGTGCATACCACATCACTTAAAGAAGCATCATCTTCAACCACAAGCACACGTATATCTTGTTGAGTGCCAGTGTTCTGCATGCAACATTCCTCTCGCGTTTGAAGTTTCTATCAACGCAATGAGCCTACCGCATAACAGTACTGTTTTTACATGAGAGATCTACCGTTTTGCTGTATTCGAAAAGAACGCTGCATCAGCAGGCACATATGGACGAAGCTGTGCCTTATTGACCTGTGTGTGAGCATGCTCTGGAACATCGCGCCATTTTACGGTATGACCCGCACCGTGGCTACAAAAGACAGAGTCGGGTGTGTTAGAAAGATCCGCCTCAGGGTTATAAGCAATTTCCGTCATTACATCCTCGGCATTATGGCATGTACGATAACCCGCAAACTCGAGGGATAGTCTGCCTCGGCCAGCAGTGTAACGCGCAACCTCCAAGGCATATTCCCCCACCTCAGACGCTGGAACTACGCCAGTAATTCGTGCTGTCTCATCGGCAGTAGGAGCGGAGAACTCAGCAGCCATACGCTGGAGATCGGCAAGAGCACGGCCCAAACGATCTGCAGGTACCACCAAACAGAACTGGTACCAGGGCTCCAACAACATACATGCTCCTTGCTCTCGAGCATTCATAAGGGCTTGTCGCACAGCACGATACGTCGCCTGTCGAAAATCTCCACCCTCGGTATGTTTTACATGGGCACGACCCGCCAGAAGTGTGATGCGTACATCAGTCAGTGGAGCTCCCACAAGTACTCCAAGATGGTCTCGTTCCATTGCATTGGTAAGGATGAGGCGCTGCCAGTTAAGATCCAAATCATCCGTTGAACAACGTGTCCCAAACTCTACCCCGGAGCCGCAAGGTAAGGGCTCTACTAAAAGACGCACTTCAGCATAGTGACGAAGTGGTTCAAAATGACCAACACCTTCCACGGGTGTTGTTACTGTCTCTTTATAGAGAATACCTCCCGCACCAAAACTCACATCCATGCCATAGCGGTCGTGCAATAGTTCTCGCACGACATCCTGCTGAACCTCACCCATAAGCTGCACATGCACTTCTTGTAATTGTTCTTGCCAGTTCACCGCAAGCAGAGGATCTTCATCAGCAAGCTCACGCAACGCGCGCACAAGAGCAGAAATGTCAGTATTAGGAGCAGGAATCACTTGATAGGACAAAACAGGTGCAAGCCGAGGAGGCATCACACGCGGAGCTGCTCCTAAGCTGGTACCAGGCATCACATGGGTAAGGCCTGTTACCGCACAAATTTGTCCAGCCTTTACCTCTTGTACTGTCGTGTAATTTGCACCTTGGTACAGGCGCACCTCATTGATCTTCTCAGCCCAAGATTCACCGCGACCATCCACTCCTTCAAGCTGCATCTTTGCCTGTAGGGTGCCGCCAAGAATCTTGAGCCAGGAGAGTCGCTCACCCTTATCGCTTCTGCTGACGCGATATACCAGTGCTGCAAATTCATGTGGATACACCCGGTCGGGAGTTACGTTCGCCACCATATCAAGCAGATCTGCAATCCCGTCGTTGCGCAAAGCTGCACCAAAAAGTACCGGGAAGAAGGATCTATGAGAAAAGAGTTGCGAAATCGTGTCAGAAGCGAGCGCACCCGTTTCAAGATATTCCTCAAGAGCTGCCTCATCGGTGGAAGCCATATCTTCAAGTGCAGTTGCTTTGTCCGCCGACATGTCCACACAATTTGGCGAAAGTCGATCCTTCAGCTCAGTGAGCAGAGCATCATGGCCGGGATTTTCCAAATCGCACTTGTTGATAAAGACAAGGGTTGGAACGCCTTGGCGTTCAAGAAGATCCCAAAGCACTTCCGTATGACCCTGCACACCATCATTTGCACCTATTACGACAAGAGCCATATCGAGCGCCGCTATCGTGCGCTCTGCCTCTGCAGAAAAGTCCACGTGACCAGGGGTGTCCACCAACATAAGGTGGACACCATTCCAGTCTATCGACGCCTGTGATGAGAAAATCGTAATGCCGCGCTCGCGCTCCATTGAGTTGGTATCGAGATGCGAAGCCCCGTCATCGACACGACCAGCAGCGCGAATAGCACCTGAAGCTGCAAGCATTGCTTCAGCAAGCGTGGTTTTGCCCGCATCTACATGCGCTAAAAGACCCACAACTGCCTGTCGCACAGCACTCCTCTCATCGTTATATCCGTCGATCATTCTAACGATAGATAAGGACTGGTTCCTCAGAACAGCTGTCAATTACTCCATCTTTATGCAGCTTCTCACTGAGTTGTATGAGAGCAACACTGTCCCCTTATGCCACGCCTTGGGCCCACGAAGCAGCATTCTTGTTGTTGAGCAGGGCTCCAGACTGCCAATCAATTGCAGGATAAAGCTCACGTAAGCGCTTCTCTGCACCTGAAATACCACTGCTTCCCGAAGTGGCGAATGGAACCACCTTTACACCGGAAAGATCAACTGCATCAAGGAAGGTATCAATGATGCGCGGCTCCACATACCACCAGATTGGAAAACCAAAAAATACCGTGCTTACGCCAGAAAAGTCTGGCGTATCTTCTACCAATGCCGGACGGCTTGCCGGATCATCCATTTCAACAGAGCTGCGGCTCTTTTTATTTTGCCAATTTAAATCTGCTGAGGTATAGGGAGAAGCAGAACGAATTTCATACAGTTCCGCTCCCGTTGCCTCGGCAATTTCAGCTGCTTTACGAGCAGTAACACCACTTGCAGAAAAATACGCTACAACCGTCTGTGCCATGATTATTCCCTTCTCTCAAACTGTTGGAAAGATTCAAACGATTTGAATAACGTTATGTACGCAGGAATGAAGCATCCTTCAATTTCTCTTGCCATTTTGTTCGCACTCGTTGTGGCAAAAGAGTTACTCGTTCGTATATCTACTAGTCCTTAGATTAAGCGACGTTACGTATATTGTAAATAGATAAGTGACATGAGTTTTTTTATTTACGAGTTTAGTTGCGATATACTACAGGAAGTCAAACAACGGAGAGTACCATGCAGGAATTTATTCGAGCACGAAGTCCTGAACAAAAGGAACAGCGCTTAAGCCAGATAAAGGATGTTGTAAAACACCAATTTGCATCGCATCCTTATCATGAGATAACGCTCACCACCATTGCAGAAGAGCTTGGCTGGTCGCGCGCGAATCTTTATAAGTATGTAAGCACCAAAGAAGAAATCTTCTTACTGCTCACCGCAGATGAATGTAGCGCCTACTACGATGCTCTGCTCACTGCATTACCCATAGGATGCGAGTTCTCTATTCCCACTATTGCTGAGGTTTGGGCTGGCATTGCGAATGCCCACAAGGAATTTTTCCGTTTAAGCGACTTGCTTTCTACCATTATTGAGACAAACGTCACCGTAGAACGTCTCAAGGATTTCAAACGCTGTTACTACGATTGTTTGGCGAAGATGCAGGAGCGGCTGCCGCAAATCATGTCCCTCGAGCGTGATGCAGTCGAGCCACTTATGCTGGCAATTTATTACCATGCTATTGGTTATGTAAATGGCTTCTGCAGCAATCCGCTCGTCGCTGAAGCACTTGAGCAGCTGAATATTCAGCGCCCACAAATAGATTTTCGCTCCGAGATGGGCGACTTCATTAGCATGTGTCTTACTCATTACATAGAGTAACAATCATCTTGCAACGCACGGGAACACTCTCTGAAACACTCGGTTTGTAACCTTACATAGGTTACCGTCGTATTTTCAGAGAGCGAGGTTCCCATGGTCGATACCTCTGCCGAACATTTAGCTACTAACCTTGTTGGTTATCAAACAGCCATCAATCGTGAACTTGCACGCAACGGTGTGCGTTTTGGTGTTTATAAAGATGGAACCTATCAAGATCGACTCTTCCCCTACGATCCCATACCTCGCATTCTTACTTCCGACGACTTTGATCTGCTTGAAGCTGGCCTTAAGCAGCGTGTTGGCGCGCTCAATGCATTCTTACGCGACATCTATTCCGACAAGCGCATCATCCACGATGGTGTTATCCCTGAGGAATTTGTCTACAGCTCCTCAGGCTATCTCCCACAGGTTAATGGCGTAACTCCTCCAGCAGGAATCTACACGCATATTGCTGGCGAGGACTTGGTACAGGATAACGACGGTCGTTGGTGGGTCCTTGAAGATAATTTACGCATTCCTTCGGGTGCGAGCTATCCTCTTTTTGTTCGCGATATCGAACGACATGCTGATCCTCGCTTTTTTCGCGATCATTCCATTCGAGATAATCGCGATTATCCACGGTTATTGCGCAAAACCATGGATTTTGTCTCCACGCAAGGTGTTGCAGTGATTCTTTCACCTGGGCGTCTTAATTCAGCCTTCTTTGAACATGCGTATCTTGCAGAGAAAACAGGTGCCACGCTGGCATTTCCCGAAGACCTTGAAGTTGTAAACAATAAGGTTTACCTGCGCGATTATGCTGGAAATCCTCATCGAGTTGGAGTTATTTATCGGCGTTTATCCGATGAATATCTCGATCCATTTGCTTTTAACCCACAGTCTGTAATAGGCGTACCAGGTGTTTTAGCCGCATATCGATCAGGCAACGTTGCTATTGTAAACGCACCAGGAAATGGCATAGCGGACGACAAGGGCATTTATTATTTCGTGCCTGAAATGGTGCGCTATTATCTGCACGAAGAACCCCTGCTTCACAATGCGCCAACATACTTGCCTTATTTCAAAACAGATCGCAAGCTCGTGCTCGATAGACTTGGCGAATTGGTTATTAAGGACGTTTCAGAAGCAGGCGGTTACGGCGTTGTGTTTGGCTCATCCCTTTCCGCTACTGAGCGCGCCTCCCTGGCAGAGCGCATTACAGCAGAGCCACGACGCTTTATCGCGCAAGAAGTGATTAACTTTCGTGATATAGCGGTTGTTGACGGCAAAGAAGGCAAAACGAGCTTACGTAAATATGACTTACGAGCTTTTGTATTAACCGGTGCCCATACGCACGTATGGTACTCCGGCCTCACTCGTTACTCATCAGTTCCAGGAGAGATGATTGTGAACTCCTCTCAAGGAGGAGGATTTAAAGACACCTGGGTTTTGGCACCGGAAAATCGCGCTACCCGGGACACTACGCCTGGTCCCGTTTTGGGAGAAGCACTTCATTTGCGTTCTCATGCACTTTCTTTGGTAACAGCTTCTAAGGCAGATTATCTTTATTGGCTTGGACGTTACACCGAGCGTGTATACACCACGCTCAACTTTTTTGTTCCATATTACGATCGCATGATGGATGCTGGCCCTGATGCCTTTAGGCCGCTCGCACATGCGCTCGATCTTCCAGAAAACTTTGATAACCTCGATGAAATGGTTCACAACCTGCTCTATAACGAGCAGGATCCAGGGTCGGTCATAAGTGCGGTAAGGGCAGCATTTAATAATGCCACCATCCTGCGCCCTGAACTTGGCACCCGTCTTATGCAGTATCTCGAACTTGCCATGGCACACATTGAGGATGCAGCTCGACATAACGAAAATACAAGTGATAGATATAGCGATCTGTTTGATTATCGAGACATAAGCGATGATCTTCTTGCCTTCTGGGGTGGAATTGAAAACTCTCCAGCAGATCCGGCTTTTAAAGCGCTGCTCTTCTTAAGTAAGTATGTTGAGCGCATTGATTTGTACACACGCTTCGCTCTTTCAGAAGATTATCTCGACGCTCCTCTACGGAAGCTGGCAACGTATACCACCTCACTTGCAACAGCCACTTTACCCGAAAGTATTGCCGAAGGAATGCGCCAACTCGCAAGCGAACTTCCTCTGCGAGGCTATACCGCGGTCGAAGATCACCTCTGCCAGATTCTTGGTGAGCCGGGAGTATGATCTGTATATTCTGATCGTGAGATACTGATTGTGCTGCAAGGGTTTGTAGTTATAGAGACTGTTCATGCTGCTGAGGAGCCGTATTCATCGTGAGGAAATTATCGTTTAATTACGAAATGAAGCTCACTTTTAGTGGTCCTGTAACTGAGCATCGATTTCAATTACGTTGTATTCCTGCTACACGAGCACGCCAGCAAGTCATAGACGTTCTCCTTAAAGTAGAACCCACCTGCCACCTGGATATGATGGTTGACTCTTTTGGCTCAGTAGTTGCCACAGGATACTTGCCCGAGCCTCACAATTCATTTTCTTATTCAGTGACTGGCATCGCATTTGTTGATGTAGCAAATGCTAAATCTGATTCTTCTAAACCTCTGTACCGCTATGATACGGAGCTTACCTCTCCTGGCCCTTCTTTACATGCACTCATAAAGACCTGCAAAGAAAGAGTTGATGCTCTTGGCCCCAATGCACGTGTTTTAGCGCGTGCACAAGAAGTTATGCATTGCGTATTTGCTGCTTTTACTTATAAACCTGGAACTACCAGCATAGATACCACAGCCGAAGAAGCTTTGACGCAAGGTTGCGGCGTTTGTCAGGACTATGCCCACGTTATGCTTACTGTCTGCAGACATGTTGGACTTACAGCACGTTATATTGCAGGAATGCTCGACGGGGAGGGCGCGACCCATGCGTGGGTAGAAGTTTATGACGAACGCGGTGTTTGGGTTGGCTTAGATCCTACACATGATCGTTTAGCTGGTGATACGTACATTGTTATAGCCCATGGACGCGATTACCGGGATACTAAGATTGATATTGGAATCTTTACGGGAGCGGGCGTAAACCAAACTCAATGGGTTAATGCCTCTGTACACGAACTTGGAGAATAGTCTTGTCGTCTATACGCAGTGAACTCGCTACACTGGCAGATCCAACATATCGAGACTTTACCGCTCCGCTAGTTCCCACTGTGGACCCTCATCGGATTCTTGGTGTACGAACACCTGCATTAAGAAAATACGCACGCACACTTGTACGTAAAGACCCTGATGAAGCCCGTGCTTTTATCAGTGAGCCACTTCCCCATGACACCTACGATGAGATGAATCTTCATGGCATGCTCATTGGTCTTCTTGCACAAACACCTGAAGAAGCGTTTGAGATGCTTGAGGCATTTCTTCCTGCAATAGACAACTGGGCAACATGCGATCTTATTCGAGTACCCGTGTTAAAGCATGACCTCAGCTCCACGCTGTCGCATATCGAAAAATGGACATCTGCAGAACCGGAGTATATGGTTCGTTTTGCGGTTATTCAGCTCATGACACTCTTCTTAGACGAGGCATTTCATCCTGAGCAGTTAGAGACAGTAGCTCGCATCAACCGCCCTGAGTATTACATCAATATGGCACGAGCTTGGTACTTTGCTACCGCGTTGGCAAAACAGCCTCAAGCGACTCTGCCGCTGTTTGAAACAAAGCCGCCTATGCTGGATAACTGGACACACAACAAAGCCCTGCAAAAAGCTCGAGAAAGCAGACGCATTACCCCTGAGCAGAAGGCATATTTCCAGAGCCTCAAGGTTTAATAGTTATATGGGGGAGTTTATACTGCGCATAATGAAAAGAGGCTTACACAACCAATGTGCAAGCCTCTCACGCTACCTATAAGTTGATGTAACAGTTATTCCCCACCAAAGATCTCAAGAATATCGCTTAGAGCCGAAGCGGGACTCTTCTTGCGCCTACCCTTCTTATCGTAATCGTAGGCGCTTTCCCGATGTTCACGAGACTTTTGATCATAGCGATCATCACTTCTATGGGTATGAAATTCCTCGTCATAAGAATCTCGCACACCGCGTGCGCGATCCATTATTTTATCGAGCTCCCCTCGATCAAGCCAAATTCCACGACACTCTGGACAGTAGTCAATTTCAACGCCATTTTTTTCGCTCATGAGCAGCGTGACATCTTTGCATACAGGACACTTCAACGTGGCTCCTTTCATTGGGGTCAACGCTTGTTCTGTACCCTATTACAGCGCAAGAAAATGCATTGGCTAAGTAAAGACTCGACAAACGGAAGAAGCCTTTACATTTCTGCGTAGAACGCCTCCATGTCTTTGCTCATCTGTTTAAGTGTTGGCTCATCAACATATGCCATGTGTCCACAACTATACAGATGGAACGTTATGCGCTCTTTGAGCTCTGGCGGCAAGAACATGCATGAGAAATCATGTAGAGCGTTCCAATAGGTCGTTGCAGCATCGTAGCGACCTCCCAATACAGCAATTCGCATAGTGGGATTACGCTTTAAGGCAACGGCGATGTCATACGTTACATTTGGAGCTGGAACAACTTGGTCGATACCTGGCTCCATGTGTTGCCACTTCCAAGAGCGGTTAACAACTGCATAGTTTTGTGAAAGATATATCGGCGCGCCCTTATAACCAATCTCGTGCAAGAAGGCACGGAACGCAGTGGCCCAAACAGATTCCACCGCATCATCCGCTGGATCTTCGCTGGCAAAGAATCCTGCAGAATTCTGCACCGGAAGAGGTGCTGCTGTCGTAAATCGTGTATCCAAACGGCCCGCAACAAGCCCTTTATCAGCAACAATATTACGGCGGAACGTAACCAGATCGATGCGTAAGTTATGCTGCTCAATCAGCTCTGCAGGAAGTCCGATAAGCTCTGACATTTGCTCGGCAACCTCAGACTTTTTCTCAGCAGAAAGTCTATCGCCACGCAGCAGGGCCGTTGCATATACGGTCTCGGTAAACTCCATGGCATCGTTAAACCAGGTTTCTTCATCTACCTCTGCTCCAGCACGCCCAAAATACTTTGCTGTTGCAGCAAAGGTGGGCAGCATGCCCAAATAGTAGAGATCCTCACCGGGCAGTGTCTGTACCCAATCGAACAGAGCAGACAACATGACAACACCACGTACCGGGACGCCCTTTTCTCCTAAAAGGCGCATAAGAACAGAATTGCGGATGGTGCCATATGACTCACCAAACAGATAAACTGGAGAACCCCAGCGATTGTTTGCATCGAGCCAAGCAATAATGGCACGGCAAAATGCATCTGCATCCCCGTCGATATTCCACAGTGTGGCAGGATCTACGTCGCGCGCTATGGTCGAATACCCTGTTCCCAATGCATCGAGAAAGACAAGATCGCTCTGGCAAAGCAGCGTGAACGGGTTGTCTTCTGTTACAGCTGGCAGGCTCAGATGCTTGGTTCCATCAGTCTTTACTCGACGTGGTCCAATACCGCCAAAGTTAATAGGAACCGAAGAGCTACCCGGCCCTCCGTTATAGCAAAACGTTACGGGACGTTGCGCAACATCCTGAGGCCCACCGTCCTTCACATAGGCCACCGAAAACATTTTGCCGAGCAAGCTGCCCGTATCGCTCAAAACATCGATATGAGAAGCCGTAGCGGTATAGTTCATAGATTTTGAGCCAACACACCACGTCAAGTCTTTACTCGAAGGGGCGGGTGTCGCAAGGCAGGAGTCAGATGAATCCGAAATAGGAGAAACCTCAGGTGTCACACCCTGTTGAGCCTTTACGTTTGTCTCTTGAGCATCCATCGTTTTTCTCTCTCCTTGCATCTCGATCAACGCAATTTTTAATCAGCTTGCAGGCTTATGCTTCTGGCTCAAATTCATCAAGCGGTTGCCAATCAAGGGTAGCACGAGGAGCATTCTGAATCTCCTGAAACGCGGTCTGTGGATCTTCCTGAACAGACGGATCTGAATTCCACGAAAGGAATTCACCATCTTGCATATAAGCAGATCGATCTGGAGTAAGCTGGCCATTCACTACGGTATAAACGAGAAGATTGACGGTATAAACGAGAAGATTGTTATTAGATGCGCCATAAGATCCACTGTTGAGAATAGTCCCGTCATCGAGAACATACCACCATGACCGCGCCGTAATATCACCATTCATCAGAGATGTTGTGGTGGTCCCATCGGTTGAGAAGAGCCCTATTACCTGATAGTTCCCATCATCTTGCACAACACCAATTACCAGATCGAGCACACCATCATTGCCGAGGTCGGTATAGGCATAGCTAACTGTTCCACTCTCAAGCGTGTCGTAGCTAAGACCTGTATTCATATCTTGCTGCGTATCCACAATGAGACCGAGAGATGAGAGATCGGAAAGGCTAGACTCTGATGCATTTGACCATCCCTGTGCCTGCGAATCCTGGTATTCATTCAGAATCCCATCATAGACAGCGCGCTGTTCTTGCTCCTCCGATGTGGTATCAGGCTCCTCTGGTTCCTCTGCTGGCTCTTCCACCGGTTCTTCTGCTGTTTCGTTGTTTTCATCAGCCTCCGGCTCTACCTGAGCAGGCTGTTCTTCCTGGGCTGGAGCGATATAGGTGGTGTAGATGTAGACCGCAGCAAATGCAGCGCTGGCAAGAGCAAGCGTAACGAGGATGATGATGAGCACCATTGGCATGCGTCTACGACTGTGTTGTTTAGAACTGTTTACCTGCTCAGCAATGCCACCCAACATTGGAGTGGTGCTCGGCGCATCACTCGCAATCTGTTCGACGCTGGCACGAGATGTGGCGTTTGCTTCATTCGTGCCCACGCCCACAGCAGCGCCGCACCTGGGACAGAATTTCACATCATCAGATATTTGTTTCCCACATTGCTTGCAGTACATGAGCTCTCCTTGTTAGTTTGCTCATCTTTGTTGAACAGATGTGCGATTACTGGACGTTTCTCGGCATTTGTAATTGACTCGAACGTTGTTGCACTTCTCGCGTAACACGCTCCTGCGGACGTAAAGGATCTCCAGGTAACGCTTGCATTTCTAGAGCTTCCTTTGAACGTACGTCCTCGCCAACTACTTCAAGCTTTGCCCCACATACCGAGCAGAACGTGCAGTAATCTGGCGATACTTTACCGCAGATACTGCATTTCATAAAAGCCTCCACTTGCCTTTCAGTGCTACCCTGAGGTACACACCGTTCGTTGTATGATTGCGGTGTTTAAAGAGCGTCCAGGTGAAAGGTCAGAGCGTGGATCCATTCGCACAGACCAGAACATCACGTGGGAAAATACCCTGCTCGGCTGTAGTGCCCATATCAAACAACACGCCATGCCCGCTTGAATCCTGCACGGCTTTTCGCTTTGATCCTCTTCCTCCTACGGCAATCTCACTGTTTTCTGACGAGAACACCGCCAGTGAAGATGACCTTGATCTGCTTGGTCTAACCATGTGTGTCTCACAACAGCAGGGACGCATTGAGGTATTCCGTAACGCCCTTTTGGATTTCGCGCTAAAGTCTGGGCCACTCTTTGGGACATCAACTGTCGAATCTTTGTTTGCCTGGAGTTCGGCTGCCCTCATCGCAAACTTAGCACTGGTATTGCAGGAATTCGTAAATGGCAGCATGCCTGTGCAAGCATCGGTAGTGCTGGGGAATTTGGTAAAACGCACCGTATCAAACCCTCGAACTGGTGCAACATTCGACCTTCTCACCATCTCTCGCCTGGTTGAATCCCACTACGCAAAAGAGATGTGTGGTGCCGCCTTTGTACGTCGAGAAATCCGCGGTGGTCGCATCAACTATTCCTTCCTTATGTGTGATGACCTTGAAGATGGCTCCAGTGTGGTCGATCTTATCGTCGCCTCATTTGAACAAGAAATGTCTCTTTCGGACTATCTTTTACTTTCCCGTGTGCTTGAATTTGGCGAGGAAGTTGATGCTGAGGCCGCAGTGCGCTTTGGACTGTCACGTACGAGCACAGCAGAAAAAAGTGCCTACGAGTTTTCCTCTGATGTAGATCTTCTCAGCACCGAACAACCCATAGATGAAAATGACCTGCCTTCACTCGCCTCTGCTGTTCACACCCTCGTTGCTGCCCATCTGCAAAATGCACGTGTGGATGTTTTTGCCGCTGATGAGAAAACTGGCCATTTAAGCTTTGGTAATTATCTCAGTTGGCTTTGGTATGACTTCTCGTGCAAGCTCGATGTGGCACGTATTGGGTATTGTGCTCGTTGCCGTAAGCCTTTTTCGCTTGTAGGACACCGCGGCATCGACCGACGTTTTTGTAGCGAAGCATGCAAAACTGCAGCTAAAAATGAACGTTCTCGCCGTCGTCGTGATGCTTTGCGTCAGGACTTTCTATCGGGTGACGACGTTACTATCTTGGCCCATCGTTACTTTGAACAGGACACACCATCAACAGGACAGGCAAAGGTTCGCAGAGACCTTGAGTCTTGGCCAGCACTTAAACACACGGTTGATGATGCCATTGAGCAGGAGGGATGGCATGCTCAGCTGCTTATGCGCTGCAGAAAAGAAGGGCTGAATATTCAGAAACTTCTTACCGTTAAAAGGCGCGAGCAGCTCAAACAGATGGCTCAACAAAGGCACTAGACTCCAGATTTGTCTGCTTTGCAACGCCATCCCACATTTACGTTAGATAAAGGCTTTGCGCATCGGAATAGCAAAGAAAATGATAGAGATAATGGCAAATGACATGTTGGCCTGAGATAAACTGAAGAAGAGCAGGCAGATAAGCGAAAAGAGAATGCAGAGAAACGCTCCCAGTGGATTTCCTCCATTATGGACGCTGGATACAATGGCAAAAATACCTGCGACAAAGCCGAGACCAACCGCCATTAACACATTTCCAATAGCAGCGAATGAGGCACTGGAATCTCCGGATACAGCCGCTGCTTGGGGTGCAACTTGTGCAGCAACAAAGAAGGCAATAATCTCAAGAATGATAGGGATAGCAACAGAAACGATACGCTTATTCATTGTTTATCCTTTCCTCAAGGCAAGTTATGAGAACGATGTTGGAGCTACCAAAAACAGTTGAGGTGTTTTGCTCCTACTGGCACATGAGATCGCGTGCAATCTGAATCATTGCTTCGTAGAAGTTTTTCTCTTCCTCAAAGGCACGCTTATTTGCCAGAAGTTTGCGCTGAACAACACGCTGATAATTTCCTGATACGGGTCCATATTGGCAAATCTGGAAATCGCACACCCGACCCATAGGCTTAAACACCACGATAACTCGTGCATACTCCTTATGATCGTTGGAGCTTATGACTATGGTGGGCATCATGTTCTCTGACCCGTCGGATACCTTTGCAAGCTTCTTAAGTCCACCCATAAGTCCACCAGCGTCAATATCATCACGTCGAACCGTTATTGGAATGCCCCACTCCTCCTCAGCGATTCTGGGAATTTCCACGAGAAAACGTGCAACGAGTGATTCAACCATCTCAGGGGAACTACCAGTGAATTTTTGCTCAAAAAACTGGTATTCAGGCTTGAAATCGTATCTCATAGTCGGTCCTTTCTCATCTACACCCAGCTTGTAATTCCTTGTCTGAGCTGCTTTGCTCTTGGTGCCTTTCGACACTTTTGAGTATAGAAATTTGAATAATCCTAAATAGAGATTTTGAAGGGGTAAAAAAATTTGAGAAAGGCGTTAGGGTTTAGACTCTGAAGATAAGCAGACAATTTTGACGCTGAAATACGCCGCGGGTATCATACGGTCCAACAGAGAAGTCCCATTCCCGAATGGGACAACGCAAACGCGTGCAAGCCGACATCGTAGGGCATAGAAGATGGTCGGTATGCACGCGTTTTGCGTTTCTCAAGCTCCTCAAGGAATGCTGCATCGACTACAGGTCATATGCATAGAAAGGAACATCTCATGAAACAGTTCACTGCTGAGAATTCGTTCTGGCAGCTCTTTCCCGATGCTGCAATCGGCATCGTGGTAGCTGAAGGCATGAAACCCACAGATGAAGTGTCTCCAGAAGACGCTGCTGAGATAGAACAATTACTCGACCGCGCTAACGAACTTGCCAAGCGTCATCTTACGAGTGACACCATCTCCGAGAACGCACCGGTAAAAGCTTGGCGTGAGGCATACCGAAAATTCAAGACAAAGAAGAGCGTCCGAAGCTCTATCGAAAACCTCTTAAAGCGTGTGCTTAAGGGCAATCCTGTAGGTCACATTACGCCATCAGTTGATATCTATAACGCTGTCTCACTCAAGTATGCCCTCCCCGTGGGCGGAGAAGACATCGATACATTTGAGGGTGATTTGCGCCTGGGAATTACCGAAGGTGGCGACACCTTCTTGCCGCTCGGCGAGAACGAACATGATGATCCCACACTCCCTGGTGAGCTGTGTTATTGCGACAATGCTGGGGCAGTATGCCGTTGCTGGAACTGGCGCGATGGCGCACGAACAGCGCTCACGGACACTTCGAAGAATGCGTTGAACCGGAGCGTATAGAGGATTGCCAAGCCGCCATTGATGAGCTTGCAGATCTTGTAGAGCAGTATTTAGGTGCCACAATCACAGTAAAGCAGCTCATTACCTCTGAATCACGCTCAGCTGTTATTTCGGCTTAAGCGACTGTTGATACATGCAACAGTGAATGAAATAGAGACAGAAAATAGCCCTCGCACTTGCGAGGGCTATTGCGCGTTAATACCGTCGTCCTACGCTCCAAAATACGAAGCAATCTCGTGCATGCGAGCAACCTGATCCACACCAAAGGGGCACCGAGAATTGCAATGGCCACAACTTACGCAATCTCCGGCTTTGCGCTCCAGCTTTGCATAATGTTCCTGAGCGAGCACATCACCAGCAAGTGTAAGGTCGTAGTACTTGTTCACCAATCCAATATGTATCCCCTGCGGACAAGGTGCACAATGATTGCAGTACACGCATCTCCCAGCAGCGTTTTCTGGCGCAAGGTCCGATAAGACTGAGTAATCACGCTCTTTATCTGAAGCTTCAAAGAATCCGAGTAACTCATGTAAATCTTTTCTATCGCACACGCCAGGAACTACGCAAACAACACCAGGAGTATCGAGCGCGTACTGCAAGCACTGGTAGCGTGTAAGTGCCTGGTGGAATGGTGAACGTGTTGCATCAAGCAGCTGACCTCCAGCAAAGGCCTTCATAACCGAAATACCCACGCCCTCATCAACACACCGCTGATAAAGCGCTTGTCGCTCAGCAGACGTGCCCAAGCCATAGATGCCTTTGCCATAGTCATACACCGGATTGATACTAAACATCATGAGATCGATTATCCCAAGATCAAGCACACGATTCGCAAGCTCGGGATTGTGGATCGAAAGACCAATATGATGAATAATTCCCTGGTCATGTAGGGTGCGAACATAATCGAGTGCGCCTGAAGCAACGTATTGATTCAAATCTGATGTCTCATCAATGCAGTGAATGAGGCCGAAATCAATATAGACAGTTCCAAGTACCGATAATTCCCAATCTATTGAGCGCTTCATAGCGTCCAAATTGGTTGTCCAGCCGTATTCAACCTGAGGCGAAACATAGTTCGCGCCAAAATGCATCTGAAAATACAGCTGCTCACGAGCGGTAGGACCAACTTCACGCATTGCCTCAGCAAGTGCTGAAAACAGAGGAGCATGTCCAGCCGCCAAATCAACGAAGTTAATTCCCGATTGAAATGATTCCACATAGGTTGCTACTGCCTCATGATGCTCGGTTGCTCCCAGCTGAGCGCCACCAAGTCATAGAAGGTGGTCCGGCAAAATCTCTCGAACCACAACACAAAACTGTTCTGCCCAAGAGCGTTAGACTTACGATGCACTCGTGCCTGTACGTACTATCCGTTTATGCCGGATAAAATCTGGAGCCTCTCATGCGTTTTACCTCATCACAACTGCACGTTATTGTCACGCTTGGATTCTGCGGACTTGTTTCAGCAGCTGACAATTGGTTTGTATCACCAGCACTTCCTGCTATTGCCAGCGGGCTGAACGTTGCCGCCTCAGCTGCCGCCGTTATTCTCAGCGCATATCTTGTGCCATACGGTGTATTGCAGCCCGTATGCGGAACAATTGGAGATAGACTCGGTCGTCTGAGAGTATTACGCGTGATAGTTGCTGGTTTAGCTATTGGCACCTTTCTTTGCGCTCTCTGTCCAACACTCCCCTTTCTTATAGCTGCCAGAATTCTTACCGGCTGTTTTGCAGCAGGCATTATTTCTGTTGCGCAAGCTTTTGTGGGCAACGTTGTTGGTCATGAGAATCGCGGAGCTGCTGTTGGCTTACTGATGGGCATTACCTTTACGGGACAAGGACTCTCATCTGGCCTAGGTGGCATCATTACTGATCTTATTAGCTGGCGCGCTGCTTTTTGCTGCTTTGGT
The DNA here is from genome assembly GCF_965119725.1 of Olsenella sp. Marseille-QA0557. Classification (NCBI taxonomy): domain Bacteria; kingdom Bacillati; phylum Actinomycetota; class Coriobacteriia; order Coriobacteriales; family Atopobiaceae; genus Olsenella; species Olsenella sp. Marseille-QA0557. Next base: position 451,169 of record NZ_CBCPMI010000001.1, read on the forward strand.
GTTCTAGCACTTATTGCCCTCGCCGGTCTTTTTACGCTGCGCGAACCTGTCCTGACGTTGAAAACTAAATCGCGGGATGCCCTCAACAACCCAACAATGCCCACCAAAAGTAGTTCTCACATTTCTGAAGCGCAGAAGCCTTTTCTCACTCGTGCGCTTCGACTCTTTTTTGGTCCCCATCGTGCAGTTTTTCTCACCGCCTGTACGACAGGCATTGCTTTTCTCGGCATCTACGGCTTTATGGGAACCTTTCTCTCTGAACGCTGCGGCCTCGGCTCCACCGAAGCTGGCCTTATCATGATGCTTTATGGCGTCATGTGCCTGGTGGGAGGCGCCCTTTCTGGAAAGATTGGAGCTTCTGGTGGACCATTGCGCGTTATTGCCGTGGGCGAAACTTCTGGCCTTATTGCTGTAGGAGCACTCATTGCGGTATCGCTCGTAGGAGCATGGCCCGTAGCACTACTCGCCGCCGGAGCACTTGGTATGGGCTATATCCTTGTCCAGCCCACCTTGGTGTCTCTCTCAATGGATGCTGATCCTACTCAGGCGGGACTCTGCACCGGACTTGTGGGTCTTGGTGTGTTTGCAGGAGGAGGCGTCGGTAGCTCGATTGGCAGCATCATTGTTGCCGCAGGTGGCTACCTGGGCCTTTGGATCGCCGGTGGCGTGTTAATGATTTTGCAAGTAGTCCTTGGCGGGATTGCACTCCGTCGGTTTATGCGTAAGAACTAGCTGCGCATATGGCTGCCACCACTGCTCGACTTCGTTCCTTTCTTAGGAGAAGAAGCCGCGCTGTGGCTGCCAGCGTTGCGACGACGAATATGGCGCCATACGCACAGCGATACCACCAAAACCACGAGCGCCACTACACCGCCTGCCACGCCAATCATCAAATTCCTGTTGGAGAGCACGCCGTGCAGTGTGTTTCGCACAAGCGCAATGGGAGAAATTTCCACATCGTTGCCAGCAACAAGATCAACTTCACCGAGCACCTCGTCGTTATATGTATAGGTGACTGTTCCTAAATAGGTGCCCTGCTCGATAGGGGCTACATATTCATCTGGGAGATCATACGTAGCGACAATATCGTCAGTATTGATATCTGACGGCAGAGGTTCTACGAGAGAATTATTAGCAACAATGCTCAGGGTCTGATTATCTGCAGAGTCAGTAACAAGCTGAACCTTAACCTCTTCGCCTTCCTCTACAACAGTTGTGTTTGCATAGTTGGCAAAGCCCCACTCCAAAAGGCGCTTAGATTCCGTCATGCTCGGAGGCGTTTCGCCGTAGGGCACATCTGCACAGCCCATAACGACCGAGTAGAGCTTCATATTGTCTGTTGCTGCTGAAGCAGCTAAGCATCTGCCAGCCTCATACGTGTTGCCACTTTTAATACCATTGGCAGAAGCCAGATACGCCGAAGATTCCTTGTCGAGAAGCTCATTGGAGTTTTTAATTTCTCGAGCTTGCTGAAGATTCGTTGCAGGCATGTTGTAAACCGGCGTAGCGACAATCTTTGCAAATGTCTCATTTTCCATAGCGGCAGACATAATGCGATAGAGGTCGCGAGCGGTCGTGTAATGATTTGGATCATGCAAACCGCACGGGTTAACAAAGTGTGTATGATCACAGCCGAGCTCTGCTGCTTTGTCATTCATCATCTGAACAAAGGTGTCTACAGAACCACCGCCCACATAGCGCGCAAGTGCGTATGATGCTTCATTGCCCGACGGCAAGAGCAGGCCATAGAGCAGCTCTTCAACCGTGAGCGTTTCTCCCGGCTCAAAACCTGCCATCGAACTATCCACAGGCAGACCTGCAAAATCAGCATCGGTCATAGTAACTTGGTCAGTGAGCTGTGCATTTTCAAGTACCACCAATGCTGTCATGATCTTTGTCATCGAGGCGGGATAGCGCTGCTCATCGGCATTTTTCTCATACAGCACCGTGCCTGTTTCAGGCTCGACTAACAAAGCCGCCGTGCCTTGAATTTGGGGGTCATCGGCTGCAAGTGCCGTAACGGGTAAGCAGAGGGCACATACCACAATCAACAGCGAGAAAAGCCACGGCAGAACCCGCGCATCAGCGCGCCGTTCCTTCAAAACAGTCTTGCTTGCGGGCGTAGAGTCCGAGACATGATGCTTGGCTATAGCCGTACGCCATTCCATAGTGCTCTCCCTGGTAAACCGCCTTGGGTCTAACGAAGTGTGATTAGTGTTCATTTATCTACGGCTCAAACCTGTGCGGCCGACCGAAGGTTCCTTCGAGAGTAACATCTCAGAACTCTTTTGGCAGGCGAGATAAACACATCGTTATAAAGATGAAGCATGATAAAAGAGTATTTGAGGCATGGTTATACAACACGTAAAGCAATTCATACCACCTGGCATGTCTGCCCTTTTAAGCTTGCAATGCATCAACAATTGGGCGATATGCTTCCACTAAATCGTCCAGCCGCATCCGTGCGTTTGCAGGGCTTGTAGAAGGAAGTGGCGTAGCGCTCATACCCACCCGCTGCTCACATAACTTTCGATAGAGATGGTACGCAGTCGTTCCTGTTGTAAAAATGTGCGCAATTGGCGCTTGCGAGACAATGCGCACAAGGTCATTTGGTTGTGGGTTGGCAATACTAGCATCAGAAGCACCAGCGATCTGGCATGCGTGCAATACATCCCAAAGCGCAATGTGATGTGCAAGCAAAAACTCACAACGAGCTTTGTTTTCTGATAATGCCTGATCCCTGAGAGAGAAAAGCTGCTCCATGACACGCCAAAAACGGTTTCGAGGATTGGCATAATAGAAGTGCTGTTCACGGGACTTTGGAGAGGGCATAGTGCCCAGAACAAGTACCCGTGAGTTGTTATCAAACACGGGATCTAACGTATGAATTACAAGCTCTGATTCCATAGTCCCTCTCTTGTGAGTTGGACAACTCATATGGGTAAAACATACTGCATTGTGTTAGCCACAGACCAACCTATCTTGTGAAAGGAGTGAAGCTCATGCATGCTACTCAGGTTGCCCTTACATGCATCGATGGTAAAGAGAGCCATAGGGCACTTCACTGGCTCCTTTCCGACTTTGTTGAGGCAACGCTTGCCTACTCCCAACTGGCTGCACAAACAATTAAGGGTGCTGAAATGCCACCTCCAGAGATACTCACCTTTAACTGGTCTGGCAAAGCCCCTGATAATACTACGAGCACTCAAACACTTCAAACATGTGACTGCCTTGTTGTGGGTTGCACCAACCAAGATATGCAAACAGCTTTTGACGATACAAACAGACAGTTCGCTTCACTTCTCGAACAGCTGCCGCCTCATGCTCGCGTCTATACCATTTGCAGCACCGATGGACCAGATCCCACCCTTGCCACACCTTATCTCGCCTCTTTAGCTCGTATTGCTCAGGAGCGTTGGATGGGCGGGGTTGCCATAGGCGGAGCAGAATTCACAACCTATCTCGCACATCAACCCCGCATGGGAATTCTTCGTCGCCCCATATCAGAAACGCTCGATACGCTTATTGCGGCTGTCAGATCTCAAACAGCACTCAAAGGACAAGCCGACTCACATCTTCTCTATGCACATCCTGGCATTCCCAAAGTGCTCTGGGGTTTAGCTTGTAAGTTGCTCTTGTCTTAAGCACTCGGTGAGGTCTGCTTGCTCACAACCTCATCTCGGGCAGGCAACCTCATATTCTTTACTGGCACATTCAGCATATTTGCTATACCGTACTGCCATAAATCACAATGTTTTATCTCATAAGGGGTTTTTGTTATGGCAATCGAGAAGGTCAGAACATTCATGGCAGAACGCGGTATGGCCGATCGTATTATGGAGTTCGAAACCTCAAGCGCAACCGTAGAACTTGCGGCTCAAGCCGTTGGCTGCGAGCCTGCTCGCATTGCAAAGACCCTTTCGTTTTATGTGGGCGATCGCGTAGCGTTAGTCGTTGCCGCAGGTGATGCACGCATTGATAACCCCAAGTTCAAAGCACAATTTCACACCAAGGCAAAAATGCTCAAAGCCGAAGATGCTGAGAAGCTCATTGGCCACGCGGTTGGAGGCGTTTGTCCCTTTGCTGTGAACGATGGATGCGATATCTATCTCGACGAATCCCTCAAACGCTTCCCAACGGTATATCCAGCCTGTGGCAGCTCCAACAGTGCCATTGAGCTCAGCTGTTCTGAACTCGAAGAACTTTGCGCTCCTTGTAGCTGGATTGATGTGTGCAAGCTTCCTCAGGCTGAGTAATAGCCCTCGTTTGGGTGCTTTTACGGTAAAAGCTGTGCTTCCCATTCTTTCTCACGGAAGCCAACCAAAACGAAGGTATCACCTACAACAAGCGGACGCTTTACCAACATGCCATCACTTGCGAGAAGCTCAAACGCTTCTTCGTCTGACATACCAGCATCCAACAGTGCCTTAACACCGAGCGCGCGATATTTTTGTCCACTCGTATTGAAGAAGCGGCGAAGAGGCAAACCAGAACGCTTCTGCCAAAGGGCTAGCTCCTCTGCGGAAGGGTTCTGCTCGACAATATGACGATCTTCATATGCAATGCCATGCTCATCGAGCCATGCTTTTGCTTTTTTGCACGTAGAACACTTGGGGTATTCAACAAAAAGCACTGTCATTGGTCTGCCTTTCCGTGAAAAGAGACTCTTATCAGCTCTTGCTCTGAGGTGAGAAAAGTCTAAGCTTTCTCACCTCAACAAAGAAGCGGCTAAAATGGCGCTCTTCCTTGTGCAAGAGCGCCATTACCTCACTGTGTGTTTTATTCAACCTCGAGAAGCTCGATATTGAAGTTAAGAGCCTTACCTGCCATCTCGTGATTGAGGTCGAACGTAATGTTTGTATCGTCCTTAGCGACGACTGAAGCAGGCAGTGGCTGACCCATTGGACCGGAAAGCATGACACGCTGGCCCACGGAAAGCTCTTCAGCACCGGGAAGCTGATCGAGCGGAATTGTCTGCACCAGACGCTCGTCTCGCTCACCGTAAGCCTCTGCAGGCTCGAGATGAACATCAACCACCTGGCCAACTTCCATATCGCGCACAGCCTCATCGAAGCCCTTAATCATCTGACCTGCCATGCAGGTAAATGCCAGTGGCTCACCGCGATCACGCGAAGAATCGAACTTTGTTCCGTCGTCGAGCGTGCCTACATAGTGGACTTTAACCTTCTTGCCCTCGTTACTCATATGATTTCCTTCGGTTGGGGTCTGTAATGTCTGATTGTGACAGATGGGACTAGCAGACGCATCCCTTAATGTTTACCCATGACACGTGTCATCCAGTCGAGATTATCCTTCACACCTGCGGTGTTGGCGTTGATTTGCTGTGCCTGATTGAGAATTCTGCCCTGCATAAACAAGTTGCCAATTTGCAGCATATTGCCAATGCGCTGTTGGTTGATCATCTGTTGCTGCCCAGCCTCCATGCGACGCTGATGCATCTCACTCTCATAGAGGTTAACCATCTCCTGAACGGTCGTCGCTCGGTGGTTGCGGACGGCGGAGAGAAAGAAATCAACGGCGGCGATATTGTCGTAGTCCATCGGATACCACGGAGCAACCTCATGTGCCCAACGACGTTGCACGGCAAATATTTGCTGTTTGGTTTGCTCGATATTTTGCGTGATAGCCTGGTTGTTAGCCTCTATACGAGCATTATTCCTATCGATATTTGCGTTTACCTGACTGCGGCTCTTATCAGCTGAGCGAGCAATGACACCATACAGCACAGCTCCAATAATGGCCGAAACACAGAGGTTGATGATATTCCACACGGTCACCTGGCTGCCCGTGCCTCCCATAGCAAAAAATGGGATGGTAAGAGGGTAGGTAATTACTTTGAGCGGCGTGCTGGTAATTGCCGTAAATGCAATCAAGAAACCGAGCACCGCATATAAAACGGGGTGTCTCTTTGTTTTTCTTTCTTCTTTAACTGCATAGCGCGAAGTCATCTGGTTAATACGATTTTGAAGTCCAACTATTTGATGCATTAAATCATGTGCGGTTGTAATTCCAGCAAGTAAATCTGTTGGCTGCGTTCCCATGTGTGCCACCTTCCCCTATTTACATGCACAGTGCTTGTTGGTACGTCTTTTGCAACGTGTTGCAGTGCCTGTGCATAGTTATGGCACGGGAAAATTACTTGAATAAGTGTTTTTGAATAGATAAAAAAATTTGCACTGCTTGTCTTTACAGTAGTTCGAACGACACAGCAATGAGATTGGCCAGAGTCATACCGTGCAACCCCCCAATGATACAAATTATGTAATCCTGCTCAGCGAGCTTTGCCATAGCTCAAGCGCGGAGCACCATGCTCACGCAAGTACTTGACGAGTGCATGAGCGGCAGGAGCAGCAGCAAGCAGAAGTACAAGCATAACAACAGAGCCAACACAAGAAATAACCCACATGGGAATAAACGACTGGAATGCGTCGAAGATAGCGCCGGAAAGCATCGTTCCAAACGCATATCCAAGCATTTCGAGACTTGTAAGCCAGCCGGTAATACGCCCTACATCCTTCGGACCATAGCAACGAACCGCCACCAGCGACGGAGCAACCGTACCCATGCAGGTTCCAAAGCCAAAGAAAATTGCCGAGACCACGGGTCCCCAATTTGTTGCCGCAAAGCACAAACCCACTGAACCGATAAGACACGCCGCACTTCCCACAATAATGCCTGTACGTACACCAAAACGGTCATACAGCCATCCCGTAAGAATCTTAGAAACAAGCACTACGATCATGTTGAAAGAATAAATGGCGCTTGCGAAGGACATGTCATGTCCGCCCGTAATAATCTGCTGTCCATCTACCGTAACGGCGGTCATGTTGGTAATGGAATTAGGAATAGCCGCACCATTAATAACGCCCATCACCATAAAGCCAGCAACCATAAGCCAGAATGATGGATGACGCCACACATGACTCCAATTCACTTCGATATCAACGGGCGTATCTTTCGCACGCTTACCCTTTGCTGAGTCCTGGTTGGCCATATCAGCGCCATAGGGGACAAGGCCCAAATCCGAAGGACGACTGTGAAACACAATGACCGTAATTGGAAATGCAATCACAAAGCACACAACGGCAAGCACCAAAAACGATGAGCGCCAACCAATGGAGGCAATGAGTGAACTTACAACTGGAGAGAAAATAGCCCCACCAAAGCCCGAACCACTGAGTGCTACTGCCACCGCCAGGCCTTGTTTAAGTGTGAACCAATTCGTTAGTACGATAGAAATAAGCAGGCGAGTTCCTGCAACGATAACCAAACCATCAATGGCAAACAGGACAAACAATTGCCACGCAGCAGATGTACTTGCAAAACCAACAAGAGCGGCTGCGGTAATAGCAACTGATAATCCACCCAAAATACGACCATCAACGTGGTCTACAACATTGCCAATTACAAGCGATCCCACAATTGAGACGAGTGTTGACATGGAATTTGCCAGGTTATAGGTGCCCACGGTAATGTCAAGATCCTGAACAATGTGAGGCTGGAAGAGCGACATGCCACTTACCATCGTGGTATAGCATGTCCCCATAATAAGAAAACCGGCAATAACAAGCAGCCAGCCATAGTAAGGTCGCCGCTGAGAAGCAGCTGGAGTAGTCGAAAACATTGAGGACTTCCCTTCTCTCTGGAGCGGCAATATATACACTCTCAAAAACTCAGTTGCTATGACAAGCAAGCCAAGAGACAGCAACTACAGCATGTAAAGCAGCGCCCATCCATAAGACGCTCTCATCGATCTTCATATGAGGATTGTGATGTGGCGCCCAATCGGGACCGCCAGCGCCCAAAATAGCAAAGAAGCTCGGCACCGCTTTAGATACATAGGAAAAGTCTTCGGTAGCTGCCATAGGCGCAGTTTCATGCACCTTCCCCGGTCCAGCAACAAACTCAAGCGCAGGCAAGACATTTGCAGCTAGCATAGGATCGGTAATAACACTCGGACAATTAAACATTGCTACTTTTGCCGAAGCGCGCCATGCATGTGCATAGGCATCAACAAGCTCCGGAATGCGCTTAAGCACATGTTCGCGAGCTGCCACATTGAGACTCCGTATTCCAAACTTAAGGTCAGCAGTATCAGGCAATATATTGGGAACTGTACCTGCCTGAAGTGCACCACAGGAAAGCGTTATTGCGGCTGCAGGATCAACTTCACGAGTCATCAGCAAATTAAGTGCCTGATAGATTTGGTTTGCTACCATAAGCGGATCAACACACTGCTGCGGTGCTGATGTGTGGCCACCGTGCCCCTGAATTGTCACCGTAAAGGTATCCAATGATGTGCTTGATACTCCGGGAGCATAAGAAATCTGACCAACTGGTTCGGTTGCCATAATATGCAGGCCAAAAGCAGCATCTACATGCGGGTTCTCTAAAAGGCCGTCTTCGATCATGGTGCGCGATCCAGCGCCAAGCTCCTCACCCGGCTGGAACATAAGTTTTACCGTACCCTGAAGCTCATTCTCATGTTGCTTGAGAATCTTCGCTGCCGCGAGCAGCATGGCTGTGTGTGCATCATGTCCGCACATATGACTACATGTACGATCAGAGCAAAACGGCAGGTCATTTTCCTCAACAATCGGAAGAGCATCCATATCGGCGCGAAGTAAGATGCAAGGACCAACATTGCCAATGGTGCCCACTACGCCCGTTGAAGTTGTTATATTTGGATACCCCAATGCCTCGTATACCTGCGTGAGCTCGGGTGCCACTTTACCGCAAGGAGTCCAAGGTATCTCCAGCTCATCCAGGCGTTGCTCAACATATGAAGCGGTCTCGGGTATATTCATGCCTACTTCAGGTTGCTGATGCAAACAGCGGCGGTCTGCCAGGATGTTTTCCTGCAAACTTCGAGCCTCGTCCAAAAGCTGCTGAGCAAGACGATGCACCTTGCTAATGCCGTCCGCGCTCATATGGTTTGCCTCCAAATCTTGGTTCGACCTCAGCGCACAGGATTTAATTCAATGAATCCTGTGCGCAATCTTGTCGTACTGTCCTTGCACGAATAGCCTATAAGCAAACTATAAGTGCAATACACCCTACCAGCTTCTTTGCACTGCCAAGAGCAATACACCGAGTTCTGTTTGAAAAATCAACTTTATGGCAACTACTTTGCAATATAGCGACAACCTCGGTGTACGGTATTCCATATAGAGTGCGTTATGCTGAACAACAGTACAAGAGAGTCCCAGGTACCGTTAAAAGAATCGAAGCAGCGCAACCATGCTATCGAATACTGCAAACGGTATGGAAGTTGGGGTTGGGAGGAATGATGACAAGCACGCATCATGACACAGATTCAAATCATTCAGTAACACGATTCGAACACGGTCGGTTTTGGACTGCCAATCCTTCCCAGCCAGAAGCAGATACCATGGTTGTGAACGAACAGGGTCGTATTGCCTGGATTGGGCAGGCTACCGAGCTTCCAGAGATTTATACGGGAAGTGCTTGTCGTGTTGTCAATCTTGAAGGTGCTCGTGTTATTCCAGGATTTGTAGATGCCCACATGCATGCTGTTATGCTCGCCAACTTTGCCCCGCAAATCTCAGCACTACCGCCAGCGGTAAACTCCATTGAAGATCTTGTTAATGCCATTGCCGCCCGCCGTGCCCAGCAGGGTCCTGATGCTTGGATTGAGGGTTGGGGCTATGACGAGGGGCTCTTTGCAGAGAAACGCTCTCCCACTCGTTGGGACTTAGACCGTGGATGTGCCGATGCACCCGTGTGCATAATGCGTACCTGTGGACATATTCGCTGTGTGAATAGCCGTGCGCTTGAGCTTGCTGGTATTACTCGCGATACACCCGATCCTGCTGGTGGTGAAATCGAACGTAATGCTAACGGTGAGCCAACAGGCGTTCTCAAGGAAACTGCTCGTAACCTTGTAACACCGGTAATTCCCAAGCCCAGCCGAGAAGACGCTGTACACAACATTGTGGCGCTTGGACAGCTTCTGGCATCGCAAGGCGTTGTTGCTGGTACAGATATGTGCAGCGTCGATGGTACCGATACTCACCCGCTTCTTGTCGATGCAGCACGCCATGGGCTGCCGCAAGATATTGCCAGCTACATGCTGTGGGACTATATCAAGGCAAATCCCGATGCATACATACTTGGTCCGGACGAAATGGATCGTTCGCAGCAGATATTCTCTGCTGGAATAAAAATTCTCACTGATGGCAGCGTTTCAGGTCGCACGGCATGGTTCTATGAGCCTTACCTTCCCTCTGACCGAGATCTTGGCGCAGAGAACTGCGGCATTCCTACCTGCACCGATGAAGATATTGATGCCGCCATTGCCTTTTGCCAAGCTCATCACTGCCAGCTCTCACTTCATGCTATGGGTACCCACGCTATCGATCGTGTACTCGATCGTGTCACGGCTGCCGGACTTTGGGACGCAGGTTCTGTACCGCCGGTGCGTGTGGAGCATGTAACAGCTCCCTCTGCCCACGCAATAAAAACTTTTGCTCAAACAGGCATTGCAGTTGTAACTCAACCCATCTTTCCTTACGCAGAAATTGATACGTACCGCACTAACCTCGGCGATACGCGCACCCGCAGTTGCTATCCTTTCCGCACTATGGCTGACGCTGGAGTACGAGTAGCTTTATCTACTGACGCTCCTGCCACTTCGTGGGCCGTACCATCCGACCCATTCCCCAACCTGAAGAGTGCCATTACACGCCGTGCACATACAGGCTTTGATTTTGGTCAAGATGAGCGCCTCAGTCGCGAGGAAGCGCTGAGCCGATACACACGTGAAGCTGCTTCAGTGGTTGGATTTGAGGGTCTTGGTATGCTTTGTGCGGGCTATAAGGCAAGCTTTGCTGTTCTTGACCGAGACTTGCTCACAATCCCCGAAGACGAGATTGATAAGGTGCAGGTTACTGCAACATATATTCGTGGCAAGAAGGTTTTTGAAGCTTAGACTTTGTGTGCCTCGCAAGCTATGAGCCTGACGTGATACCAAACTGACACTGAGTGAAAGAGAGGTGTAGCTAAATGGTCTCCACCAGCAAGGTTATGAGCGACGCTATGCGTACTGACTTTTCGAGCAACTGCCGTTAATGCCAGGAGTAAACTGTAGTGGTAAATTGTGTTTGTAATAGCGGTGGTAGCCTTCGGGCGACACCTAGAAGGACCCGACAGGCTCGGGTCCTTCTTTTTAATATGAGAAAGCCATTGTCAAGAGGCATGACGTTGCAGACTCAGGTTTTAATGCCCGAGTCTGCAACTATTTCTGGCCAGCTTCTGTCGCATTGATGATCGTTAGTCGTCGCTTGCCTGGCAAGCTAATATCCGCGGGCTTGTACGCTGTATACCAGCGGGTAGCTCAGATATATGTTTGAGATTGCGTACGTACCGCATTTCGATTCTCCGTCCGAGACCGTCATTCGAAAAAACCTATAGTCTTTCTTATCGGGTACTGCCTTTTGGTTGCCCATAAAAGCCTCGTAAACCGGTCTCGACAATGCGTCGATATGCAACTCTCACTGGCAAGAAATTTTTTGAGTAGTGTCGTCTAGCTGAGTGTTCCCTCAGCACGTCTACCAATTTCCCACACCCAACAAGCAAGCTCTCGTGCAACTGCTGTATTGGCAACACAAGTACGTTTGCCAGCTGATCTCAGTGCTTTGTGTCGATATACAAGACGGGCTGTAGCATCATCTGCTCTGCGTTTGATTCCTCGCGAAACATCAAAGCCATCAGGTATTGGCTTTGGTTTTGGAGAACATGTTATGTAGTGCCAAGCAGATTCGATAAGGGTACGGCGAGAAGCTGAATTGCCATTTTTGGTAATGCCTCCGTATATCTTCTTCTCACCACTTGAGTGTTCAGAAGGTGTGATACCAACCCAAGAGGCATACGATCTTGCTGTTGGAAAACGGCTGAAGACGCCGACTTCGGTAGCTAAGCAAAAAGCAGAGATGATATCGATACCCTTAATGGATGCAAGTGCTCCGACAACAGGGCTCCATCGTTGGGTTTGAGCCTCACAAAGAACTTGCTTTTCCAGCGCGCGTTTGTCCGACTCGGCACAGCGCACACAGGTAACGTAGTGATTAAACGCTGTTGCTGCTGCAACCTCATCTGGTCTCAATCCCTCAACCCATCTCCAAAATGAGCGTGTCCAGGCGCTTTTCCTACGCCCAAGTGCATCAACTTCATCAAATACATGTCCACGTTTTAGCAAAAACTTTGAGAGGCGCTGCCGGGCACGCTGCAAGTCTTCCCGCGCATCATCAAGTGCACGCGACAGATCACGGCTCGCTTCAACCTCAACAGGAGGAACCCATACCTCAACAATGTTGTGTGTTGCAAGCAAACGTGCAAGAAATGCTGCATCGCGCTTGTCATTCTTTTGTCTTCTATCACTGGCGGGTTTTTGCATCTTTGATACAGCTCCGACAACACAGTCTATGCCGTGAGCACGGAGTGTGCGACAAAGCGTAAAGCCAGTAGGTCCACTCTCATAGACAACCTTAGGGTCTTCAAAGTGGCAAATCCAGGAAGTTATTTCCTCTGTATTGGTGCCAAACGATTTCTGTATTATCTCTCCTGTGAAAGGATTGAACGCGCAGGCGGCAACCGAGCGAGCATGTACGTCGAGGCCGATGGAGGTAACATGTGACATGGGAAGCCTCCTCCCATACGTGCGGTATGGCGAGCACCGCAGGTTGACGATATACAGCCATTGTCCTCGCCCAGCCCGCGAGTAGGGTATGTCGCGGGGAGGCTTTCTTTCCAATGGCTTTCTCATATCGTCTTACTGAATTCCAGCCACTCCAACTGTTGAGAATCGAACACAAAGCAGACGGATAATCCCTGCTAGCCGCCATGACAACCAGTGGTTGTCAACTTATCCTAAAAAAGCAACTTGAAAGTGGTTGAGTCGTCGCCGGCCTCGAGCCAAAAATGATTTCAACGGATGCGGCTCAACGGGGCGAGGGGGTGTGCGATGTCCAACCTAAGGGAGAACCTGCTGTATCTGCGCGAGCAGAGGGGGATGAGCCAGTCCCAGCTAGCGGCACGGCTCGACGTAAGTCGTCAGTCAGTGGCAAAGTGGGAGGCCGAGAAAAGCTATCCAGAAATGGAAAAGCTAATAAAGATTTGCGACATATTCGGCTGCTCAATGGATGACTTGGTGAGGGGAGACCTGACAGCGTCGGCGGGCGAGGCAGCCGAGGAGGAGTACGTTGATGCCGCTTCCGGGGCTTCCGATCCGGAGCTTTCTCATCAGGATGATACCGCAAGGAGCGACTCTACTACACTTCCAATCGATGCGGCCAAGGAGGGGGTTACGCCCGTCTATGCCGTCGCGGGGTCTCCTGCTCCAAAGGCCGTTCATTGCCAACCGAAGACCGCGGCACAAGCTGAGGGCTGTTCTTGGGTGGACTTTGATGCGTATATGAAGAGGCGTGCACGCACGCTCTCGCTCTCTGCCCTTTTCCTCGCCGGTGGATTCTCGGCTGAGTTTTTCGCCGAGGCTGTTCAATTGGACTTGACGGGCGAGATCAACCAGCTTGGGCCAGTTTTGCTGATGATATGCGTTGCACTCTCAGCAGTGTTAGGGCTCGCTACGCATCGCTCCCGCGTGGCCTTTATCGCAAGGAACGGGAGTGTTCGGGATTCGGCGCCCGAGGAGGAAGCGCTACGCGGCCACCGGAGAAGGTCGGTTTATCTTTCCCTCTTGTTGACTGTCGCCATCGTGATAGCGCCGAGCTTTGTCCCTGGTCTGGACGGGAAATCAGCCTACGCATCTGCGGCATATTGGCTGGCCATCGCGGTTGCCGCCGGGCTACTCGTTAATAGCTTGGTCTGCGCCAGCGCGCTTGACACGGATCGATACAACAGAACAGCAAGGCGATTTTTGGCCAAAAAAGATAGAGGATACGGAAGGGAGACGTAATGGAGAGCAGCGAGGCTCAGGACGTCGTGTTTAGGGCATCGGGGCTCACCAAGAGATACGGGAGCTTCACCGTCCTTGACAAGTTGGACATGGAACTCCGACGTGGAAGGATTTACGGGTTCATTGGTGAGAATGGTGCGGGCAAGACGACCACAATGAGGATAATCGCCGGGCTCTCTAGGCCGACGGCGGGCGCTATTTCCCTGCTCGGGGAGAGCGGTGAGCGCGGTCTGCGCTCGGCTCGGGCGAAGACTGGGTTTCTCATCGAGGCTCCGGCGGTCTACGAGAGCATGACTGCCTCGCAGAACTTGGAGGTTCAGTGCCTGCTTCGAGGTCTTGACGCCGCCTCACATATCGGGGTGACGCTCGATCTGGTGGGGCTGCGTCCCGACGAAAGACGTTCGGTCAAGCATTACTCTCTCGGCATGAAGCAGCGACTGGGGTTGGCAGTAGCCTTGCTAGGAGATCCTGAGTTTCTGGTGCTGGATGAGCCGATAAACGGCCTCGATCCAGCAGGGGTACGCGAGATTAGGGGACTCCTTGAAACTCTGAATCGTGAGCGGGGGACGACGATTCTGATCTCGAGTCACATCCTGGCCGAGCTATCTCATACGGCAACCGACTACATCTTCCTGCGCCAAGGTCATGTGGCTGACCAATTCAGCAGGGAGGAGTTTTCTCGCCAGAGGGGACGAACTTTCCGAATCATCACAAGCGACCAGGGGACTGCGATTCGATTCCTCTCGGCCCGCTTCCCGGACGCGGTAATTGAGCGCGATGTCGAAGGCGCCATCGTTCTGAATGCCCGTCCGGCCCCCGCTGCTGACGAGGTGAGGGCGGAGGTTGAGTCGCGCGGTCTGGAGATTGACACGCTTGAGTATTCGGATGAGTCCCTAGAAGACTACTTTCTGGCTGCAGTGGAAGGCGGGCGATGATGTGATGGGGAGGTTGCTTCGCGCTGAGCTTGTGCGATATCTATACGATCGGACGTTCTGGATTGCGCTCCTTGTGATTGTCCTGGCGAATATGGTGGTCCTGACCGGGGGGCATCAGCTGGAGGCACCCGGTCGCGAGGTGTTGGGGAAGATTATGATGAAATCTGTTGCCACCATGATGATTGTCGGTGTCTACGCGGGACTAAGCTTCGGCGGAGACTTCGAAAGGGGGACGTTCTCCTATCCGATTCGATGCGGCTGGACGATGGGGAAGGCGCTTTTGTCCAAGATCCTGGTATTTGTTGTGTTCATGGCCTTTGCGATTATCCTTTTCCCCATTTGTGCGGTTGCCTGGTGCACGCTCACCAACGGCTGGGGGGCTTCATTCACGCCGGCCGAGGCGGCGAGTTTCTTTGTCATGTTGGTGTCTCTGATGGTGTTGGCAGCGTCGACGGCGATGGTGCCAGTCTTGGTCTCGGTAGCCACCCGGAGTTCTGCGGCTGCAATTGCCATTTCTCTGGGCGTGACTCTCCTGCAGATGCCCGTTCTCAACGGAGCGTCTGGCCTCGCTGCAGCGCACTTTCTTCCTTTCGGAGCAATGTGGTTCGTTGCAAAAGGAGACATGTCTCCATTATACGGCGTCATGCTCGGTGTCGTGTGGTCGATAGTGCTGTATGCGGTTTGTACGGCCATTCTTGAAAAGACTGACATGAAATAGACGGGCCACATCTCGGAGCGACTCTAAATGAGAAGAGGTGCAGTGGAAAAGTCGCGCCGAAAACGATAAATCCTTCATAAGGAAAGGAGTACTCATGGTTGACACAAGGGATGGCGTTGCGATCGAGGAGCAAATTGATTGCTTCGAGATGAAGGAGGTCGACCTCGAAGGCGTGGAGGAGCTGGAGAAGGCAATCGCTCCCGGTATTATCGGATTCGGCTGCGGCTGCAACGTGGGAAACATCGGAATCTTCTGCGGCTAGTCCTAGATTGGGAGTGTTCGGGTGAGTTGGAGCTGGCATGAGAATAGTTAAGGCCTCACTCTGGAGAATTGCGAGGGAGCGCGTTTACCTTGCGGCAATCGCCCTGTCTTGGGCACTTGCATTTGTCCTTGCTGTTCTAGTTCCGTCGGGCGATGCGTCTGCGGGTACCCTGGCAGTTATTTCAGAGAACATACCGGACTATATGGGGGTCTTTCTTCTCGTCTCGGTTCCTGCCTGCTCATATGTGTTTGGCAGGGGTCTGCAATCACGGACAGTAGGTGGCGAGATATGCGCTGGTAACAGCAGGTCGTCAGTGTTCACAGCCCATATCGCAGAGTTCCTTGTGATGGTGCTGTTTATCTGCCTAAGCTCGTCGGCCCTTGCGTGTTTTGGGCTACTTGGCTCCGAGCTCGGGCGTTTCGACGGATATGCGTGCAGGGTGATCGCGCTTGCCTGCGCGTGCGTGGCGATGGCCTCCCCGGCGTGTTTGGCCATTGTGCTGCTTCGAGATGTGCTTCGGGCCGTCACCGCATCCGCCTTAGTGATTTTCGCAGAACTCTGGAGCATGGCGCTGCTCGTTCACCCTTACATCTCCCCATCCGGGAATCTTGTCCAGGGACTTCCACCGCAGTTTCTTGTACATCCGGCGGTGGCGCTCAAGATGGCCGTTCTTCCAGGAGCGACGATGGGTCAGATGCTGCTCATTGTGTGCTCCTGCATCGGAGCTTCCGCGGTCGTTCTCCTGGTTGCGAAGGCGATTTGGAGCAGAGCGGAGCTTCGATAGAGGGCGGGTGAACAATCAATCTAGGAAGGACGATGGGAGGTGCGGGTAAAGGATAAGGAGAACGATTTCAGCCTGGAGATGAACGAGGTCAACGTTGACGACGTCGAAGAGCTCGAGGCTGCGGTTGCGCTCGGAGGCCTCGGCATTTTCTGTGGCTGCGGAGCAGGGAACTTCGGAATCTGGTGCGGCTAGCATGCTAGCCCATGGGGGCATCGAGTAACGATGCCCCCATGGGCTGTTTCTTTGCCATATTTAGTTGAATTCGGTGCGGCAAATTGATGGATATAGATGGGGCGAAGCCGATGACGAGAGTCCACGTATTACCGCTCGACGGTGAGCGCAAGATTGTTTATTGCCCGGATGCTATGCGCTTTTTTGTTGTGAAAGCGGGTCTGATTCCCCTCATTCGCCAAGTTGCGAATGGCGCCGATCTGGACGATCTGAATGCGAAGGGCTTCAGCATCACGGACCGGCAGCTAAATGGGCTGCGCGAAAAGCTGGGTGGCGTACACGTTCGCTCGGTTGGATGCCCGCCCGCCGGTCAGCTCCCACGTCTCGTTCTGAACATAAGCAACGATTGCAACATGCGCTGCAAGTACTGCTATGCAAACTGCGGGGATTACGGAGGCCAAAGAGGCTTGATGAGCGTGGATACGCTCACGCGCGCGCTAGATTATTTCTGCAGCAGATATCAGGAGATTGCCGTTATCCAATTGTTTGGCGGGGAGCCGACGCTGAACATGCCGGCAATCAGACTGGCCTGCGAGTACTTTATTGACAAGCGACAGAATCCTAAAATCGGATTCGTGACCAATGGCGTGATTGTCAACGACGAGCTCTTATCCCTGATAAAGAGATTCGACCTTAATGTGACCGTGAGTATTGACGGAAAATCCTTTCAGGACCGGTTGCGTCCATTTCCGGGGGACTCTGCGTCGTGGGATAGGGTCCACCACAACGTCTTGCGTCTCCTCGAAGCCACGGGGCAGCCTTCTCAATTTGAGCTGACGTATACCCAAGCACACGAGGATGAACAGTGCTCTATTGTCGAGCTGATTGAGAAGCTGAGAAAGGAATTCGGTGATATCCCCGTTTATGTTACCCCAGTTTGCTCGACCGACCCCCAGTTCGAGCTCAATTCTACACAGGCGTTCGTCGATGCAGTTGACGATGTATACGACGCGCGTAAGGATGGAAAGAATGACAGCTTTGCTCTTCTTGCGGGGCTTGAGTCATGTCTGAAATACAAGGTCGCCTCTGAATATCTGTGCAACGCAGGGTTCGGGACGCTGTCCGTCTCCACTTTTGGGGACATCTACCCCTGCTTCTACTTCACCGATCGAGCCGGCTATCGTGCCGCAAACGTGCACGACGAGTTCGATTCGATTGACCTCGCCCTGCGTAGAATGAGGGAGAAGTATTCCGCAATGAGGAAGAGGGCTCTCCCCGAGTGCGCCCGCTGTTTCGCAAACACGTGTGCCACAGCTGTTTAGGTGCGAATTTGGACACAACCGGCGATCCTTTCCGCAGTTCTGTTTCTAGCTGCGCAATGACAAGAAAAATGCTTGAGAGGCTGCTCGTTCGCCTCGCTCTGCGTGTCGAAAAAGAGGGATAGGCTTGCCAGACAATCCCAGAATAGACGGGGAGCTTGAGTGCCACCTGCTCTTTCGCAAAAGGTCAGGAGACATCTACTGTATTGGCTCCAAGGACAGCGATAGGTACATCGCCGTGCGGGCGGATGATGCTCCGGTTGTCTACAAAGCGCTTCTCCTCTTGGACGGAAGCAGGAGTGTCGAGGACGCCCAGAACAAGTTTGACAAGGAGCTGGCGTCCGGGCGCTCGTTGGACATCGGTCGGCTGTACGAAGTGGCGCGCAAGGCCGGCATTGTGAGCGATGGGTCGGAACGGGGTTTCGAAACGCATGACGAGACGGACTTGATGCTCGTAGACATTAAAACTGTCCGCCTCGACTACATAATGCCAGACTTAGAGTTTGTGGCGAGACATCTGCCAGCTTTGTCCATTGTGGGAATCCTCCTTGTGTCCTGTGCCATTTTCGTTGCCCCCCATGTGGATTACTCCCTCTTCTACTCCTTGTTTTCCGACTCCAAGGTGCTGATTTTCGCATGGATCGTTCAGGTGCCGTCGATTATCCTGCACGAGCTTTCTCACGCAGTGGTGGCGGTCAGAATGGGGGCGCGTCCCAAAGAGCTGTCGATTTGCTTCTTCTACTACGTGAGCCTCGCCTTGTACGTTAAAATTCCGGGAATATACTTCCTGCCACCACGGAGGCGAATTGCGATATGGTGTGCTGACGTCGTCGCTAACCTGCTCTTGTCCGCCGGCTTCTTAATCCTAAGTGTAGTCTGTCCTGCCGACCATCGCTTGTTTCTTCTTGTCGGTATGTTCGTTAATCTAATGATGGCTGTAAACAATCTCATGCCGTTCATGTATTCGGATGGATACTATGTGCTGTCAACCCTTCTTAAGATGCCCAACCTTAGAAAGAAATCGCTCTTTGGACTAAAGGACCTTATCGGGAAGGGCGTGACGGCTGAGACGCTTCCGTATTGGGCATACCTTCTCTCTATGGCGTGTGTCCTGGTTCTTGTGTTTGGCGGACAGCTGCTCCTGTTCTTACAGATGCTGACTAAGGATATTTCAGTGGGAGCACCAGTTATTGAAATGATTGACCATTATAAAAATATAATCATAATAATTATACTTGGCATCTCTCTCAAGTTAATCAAAGTGCGGAAGCGCGCGAAAAGAGAGGCGTAGTTTTTGCGTCTGCGCATATCGAACCACCAGATGCGTTTTCGAGCCCGAGGGCATGCCTGCGATTCGTGCCTTATTACCACCATAGATGTTGGGAAAGCATCATTATGACAATGCGCCACAACGGTCCTATTCTCCTGCGCCCGCGCTTTTTTGGTTCGGAGAGAAGGACGTTAAGCGACGCGCACGGTTAGTGCTGGCATCCCGTGCTTACGGCTCCGACGTCCGCGTAATAAAGCCTTTCAGCGAGACGGACATCATATGGGTGTTCCCGCCCGTATAGAGGAGGTCGGCACACCGCGCATTGGGCGCGGCCAAGAACGCGCTGGCCGCGCGCCTCTGCGCGGTATAGTTCGCCTATGCGACTGGCGTATCTCGCTCGGCCTCGATGAAGATTGGCATCTTCGGCATGAGTGTGGTGGCGGACGAGAAGCTCGAGGCGACAATCGAGAAAGTTTCGACTTGCGCTTGAGTAGATCGCACCTGCCACCACGGGAGGCTCCTCCAATTCCGCGGGGAGTTGTACGGGGTCCGCTACGCGTTCATGCGCGGCGGCCCAAAAGATGTTATTGGTCGACCGTTGTCTACGGGAGTGGGAGCGACAGCAGGGCCGTAGGGGGTGCCTCCGACATTTCCCGATCAGTCGCTTGTCGCCTCGGCCTGTTTTCAGTGGTATTATTCCCGGGTCTTCGCGCGGGGGTCTCTATGGTTTTGTCAACCATAGAGACACCTCCCCCGCTGCGATAGCCCGGGCTGTTGTCGGTCATGACGCCCTCGACGGGTGTGCCGAGCGCGCCGAAGAAGGAGGGGCGGCGTCCCGTGAGGGCCGCGCGGGTGTTGCCGAGCAGCGGCACCGGCGCCCCGGCCCTGAACGAGGCCGCGCACGCTGCGCTCACACGACCCTATCCGTCGCGCCGCTACTCCCAAATCCTCTTGGCTGCCTCGGCAACCCACGAGGTGAGCCCCCTCGACTCCTCCAGGAAGGTCTCCGCGTCCTCGTCGGTGAGGTTCCGCGCGAGGGCGGACAGGGTTTCGTCGCTCGCCCCGCCCCTCCCGAGCGCCTTGAGCGCCTGGACTATGGTGCGGGTGGCGGGCGAGCAGCCGAGGAGGTCGCGGTTTGCGCGGTGCCTCAGCTCGATCTCGTGCGGCCCGTAGGAATAGGTCTTGTAGGGGCCGCTGCTCACGTAGACGTGGCGCGCGGGGACCTGGGTGTCGAGCCCCAGCGCGTTGAGCGCCGCGTCCCCCGCCGACGTGACGACCCACTTGTTCGCGCGCGCCACCGCGCGGACCACCTCGTCCACGCTTGCGGGGACCTCGGCGCCGAGCAGCTCGCTTCTCTCCGGGACGTAGTAGACGCCGCGGAGGAGTTCTGGGCGCAGGCGGTCGCACGGGCCCGGCGGCAGGAACGCCGGAGGCAAGCGCGCTTGCATCCGGCGGGCGCGGACGCGAGAGAGGAGAACGAGATGCAGGAGAGACTCATCCCCGACGAGGTGGCGGTGACCATCCCCGCGCTGGGCGCGACGGAGGAGTGCGAGACGCCGCTCGCCGCCGTCCACCTGTTCCCCCCGGCGGGCCGGTCGGGGAGGCGTCGGGAGGTTGCATTTCGAATGTGGGAGGAAGGCCCCGCCAGTCGTCCCGCGGATCGCGCGGAGGGAGGGCGGTGGAGCCGAGATAACAAAAAAGTCAGAAGCGATTAGGCTTCTGACCTGGGCTTTTGGTCGCGGGGGCAGGATTTGAACCTACGACCTCCGGGTTATGAGCCCGGCGAGCTACCAGACTGCTCCACCCCGCAATATGTACGCGCCTTTGCGCAACTGAATACATTACAGATCTCAAACACTAAAGTCAACATGAACCTCAGAATGTGGAGAGATCTTCACATCAAACCAACATCAAACAAGTGTGCTCATACGCCTTGCATTAAAACGCACTATACGCGCTCCAACACATAGGTATCGGTAAACGTGGTATAGCCAAAGGGCAACAACCCATCACTTCCTGCAACACCACTCGTTATAATCACACGCCACACACCATCGGTATTACGGAATTGCACACGGTATGCTCCCTGAGAACGATCTCCCGTAGGCGGTGTCCACGAGCCTGTAAGAGTATCTGGATCAAGCATGATTGTCGCATCGGATATCTCTACCACAGCATCGCCATCGGTAGTATCTGCGTCTGATCCAAGCCCACCATGATTATGCGATACAAAGGAAAGATTGCATGTCATCTGACCGCTATCGGGATCAAAAGCCGTTACCTCTAAGGAAAGTGGAGTGCTACCCCCTGCCCAACAACGGCCTATATCCAGAATGAAATTGGATGTTTCAGTTGACTCCAGCGTTCCCTCCCAAGTTCCCAGGATGGAAGCTTGAGACCGAGCATAGGCGTTATCGCTCACATCAACCGACACAAGTTTCCAAGAGCCTGCATCACTTGAGGCTTTGCCTGGAACAAACTCAAAATGAGCTGTTAAGGTTCCAGAATACTTATAGAGTGACCGCACACGTTCAGCAGCAATCTCAACTGTCGATGTCGTTGTATCATCGCCCACATCAAGCGTGCTTTTATCAACAGTAAAAGATCCGCCCGTATAAATGCTTTCAAGTGTCACGCCATCCTGTGAGCCCGCGGCGGAGAGGATCGTATCTATATCTGCTAAAACCGCATCGTCATTTACTCCAGCAATGGGCGTGGCCTTTACTTCGGTAATAGTTGGCTGATGCTCCATCCAACTTCTGTCAGACAACTCATAGTCGATGATCGCAGATACCTCAACCTCAAAACTCTCATTTACAAAAGTGGCTTTAACGGTAGCAACGCGCGCTTCTGCACCATTGTTGCTTACAGAAACCACCTTTTCGTCCTTAAGGCGATAGCCAGTGTTAGAGGCATAAACAGAATTTGTGAGACCCTTAGCAGCAACTGATGGCGCATCAAAATCTGACAGGATCCGGTCCTGTGTAAGCGATGGCGGCAGCACAAGCGTAGCGACAATTGCGACAATTGCCACAACACCAATAAGCGTAAGGCCCGCTATTGGCACCCAATTCGGAAGACGCTCAAACAACGCCTTAATGCGATTGATTAGTTGGGCCGAGGCTGCTGGTTTTTCTTGAGCAGCTGCTTTATCTGCAGCAGCCGCCAATTTCTCTTCGTCTCCCAAAACTACTGTGGCGCGAGCCTGTGTATGACCAGGCTCGTCATCAACGCTTTCCTCAGGAACGGCCTCTTCCGCCTCAACTGAGGAGTCCTTCTCATCATGAAGGTCTTCTTCTACTGGATTTTGTCCCTCATCCAGATTGTTGTGCTCCTCAGTTGTCATGGGCAGCCTTTCCTGTTTTATCTTCCGTCAAACACGCTATGAGAGCGACTCCAGCAAGCGACGCATTTCTTGCTGAACACCATGTTCGACGTTTGTTCCAACAACACGGTTAGAGATTTGTCGGATCGCATAACGCGCATTACCCATGGCGCAAGCATCGCCCACCATACGAAGAATCTCGTAATCGTTCATGGCGTCACCAAATGCCATAACTTCGTCGGCAGTAATGTTATGCGCGTGCATTACTTGTTGGATGCCTGTTGCTTTTGTAACACCCAGCTGCATAACATCAATCCATTTAGAACCCGAAGGTGCAAACACAAACTTATCGGAAAGCTCGCGACTCAGCGCATATGCCATATCCATGGTCTTGTCATGGTCATCGCAATAGATAGAAGCCTTGAGAATATTAACTTCTGGACCAGGGGTTTTGTAGACACGGCATGCGCGTGGCAAGTCTTTATCAATCTCGCGCTCGTATATCTCAGTGTCATCAAACAAAAAGCTGCTGGTACGATCAAAAAGCACCAGGTGCAGGCAGTCGAAGAAGCGAATAATTTCTTCCAAGCGCAAAATGGCGCTATGGCTAAACACTTCTCGATCTACCATTCGTCCATCAACATACACTTGCGCGCCATTGGAGGCGACAAAATCCATCTGATCAATCACTGGAGCAAAGAACTCGCACAGTGTGTCATAACGACGTCCTGAACTCACAGCAAAACGAACACCATGCTCACGAAGGCCAAGAATAAGATCGTATGTCTCAGGTGGCACCTGAGAATGTTCGTCAAGAAGCGTACCGTCCATATCGGAAGCAATGAGTTTAATCACAGTTCCTCCTCTGAATGAAACCAAGTCTTATCGCATAAAACGTGGCATTGAACCTTCGGCAGCCGCAGCGGCAATTTCCTCCATGGCTTTTGCAACAGCATCATCAGAAGAAGCCCCTATATGATACCGAGCAGCAGCTGCCGCCTCAGGCACCGCATTGGATACAGCTACGGAATGAGGAACAAGCTGCAGCATTTCGAGATCATTGAGGTTGTCGCCAAAGACCACCACATCATCTAGCGATATACCCAATGATGCCGCCAAAGCACGCACACCGTTAGCCTTACTCCATCCTTTCGGCGCAACATCAAACCAATCATTGATGGACTTGCGCGGATCAAGATCGGGATAAACCGCTGCAAGAATTGCTTCCATCTCTTCGCGTGTTACATATGCTGCGTCATAGCAGAATGAGACTTTCGTCAAACGCCAATCATCTGGTATGTCATCCGAAACCTCATAGCCATAGGGAAAGACAAGCGAATTGTCCATGAGAGCACAGGGGACAGACCCCAAGCCAACCAAAACGGGCGGCGTCGCTTCATCGTCGGGATTCTCAACAACAAGTGCAGCTGAAGGCACATCACGCAAAGCTTCTACCGTTTTTTCAAGAATATCTCTATCAAATTCCCAGGCTGCTACCAGCTGCCCATCGGCATAAACTTCCAGACCATTTGAAGCCACTGCAGTTTGTGTGCACACATCATCAAATCGGAAGAAGCGTCGCAAGCTGCCCAAAGCCCTGCCGCTTGCTGGTCCAAATCGAATACCCTGATCGGCAAGCGCATGGATAGCCTGCATTCCACGATCGCTTACTTCCTCCGCTCCGAATGGCACAATGGTATTGTCGAGGTCAGTCAGAACGAGTTTTATCATGCTTCCTCCGTAGGTTAGCCTCGTGCTTGCTGCGGATTTTTACTGCTGTGGCACGGTGAACTTTGCTACCAGGTGTTCGAGAATATCGACGGTCTTCTCCAAGCTGGCAACCGGCACAAACTCCCGAACTGAATGAGCGTTATACCCACCGGTAGCAATATTGGGGCATGGAAGGCCGCGGAAAGTGAGGCGAGCACCATCAGTGCCGCCACGCACCGCCACGATAAACGGCTCAACGCCCACCTCGCGATTGGCTTCAAGTGCGTTTGTAATAAGAAACTCGCGATCCTTAAAATGGTTCCCCATGTTCCGGTACTGCTCGTGCAGTTCAATCTCAAACGTACCGGCACCATATTTGTTATTGAGAAACGCGACAACATCGCGCATTGTCTGCTGACGCTCTTCAAAGCGCTGGTCGTCAAAATCGCGAATGATATATGAGATGGTTGCCTCACCAGCGGTGCCATTAAGTTCGGTGGCGTGATAATACCCTTCACGCCCTTCTGTGTGCTCCGGACGCTCCCATTCTGGCAGCAACGAATCAAACTCTCTTAAAAGTGTGAGAGCATTTACCATAATATTCTTTGCGCTGCCCGGATGAACCATTGTTCCGTGAGCCGTTATCTGCGCAGATGCCGCAGAAAAACACTCATAGTTAAACTCACCCAACGCCTCGCCATCTACAGTGTATGCCCAAGGCGCACCAAAGCTGTCCAGATCGAGCAGGCTTGCACCATGACCAATCTCCTCGTCGGGCACAAAGGCAATCGCAAGCCGAGGATGCTTGAGCGAAGAGTCTTTCGCCAGTCGGGCGATAAGGGCAACAATGGCAGCAACGCCGGCCTTATCATCTGCTCCCAAGAGCGTCGATCCGTCTGAGCACACAATGTCCAAGCCAACAAACTGTTTGAGGTCTGGCACCTCTTCTGGTGTGGTTTGAATGGTTGTGCCATTTACCACACCTGCAACCAAAGGGCCTCCCTCATAGTGCACCACATGCGGGCGCACACCTGAGGCTGGAGCATCGGGCGAGGTATCTATGTGGGCACAGAGTCCAAGTGCCGGGAGATCTTCTAAACCTTCGCTTGCCGGAAAATGAGCAGTAACGTAGGCATGCTCATCTGCTTGTGCATCGGCGCAACCAAGATCGCGCAGCTCCTCTGCAAGTAGACGTGCCATATCATGCTGGCAAGCAGTTGAAGGTGTCTGATTTTCTTGGTGTTCATCAGATTGAGAATCCACCTGAACATACCGAAGGAATCTCTCTAAAACATCGCTTCTGGACCCATCTTCCATAGCTGCTGCCCTTTCGTATTGGGATTAATTGTCTATCACCCCGATGGTACCGCGATATATGCAGCATTCAAAAGATGGTTTTAAAGTTGTGTATATGCTTACAACTTATACGTATCGTTACAATTCTCGTCTTTCATACAGTTTGATAGAAACAGCAATAGAAAGCGTAAGAACAAGAGCTGCAATTACAATTGCTGCCACACACCACATAGCAAGACCCTGCGGTGTCTCCAAAAATGCAAAGAACTGCCTTAATGATTCCATTGAAATGGCACCGCTTTCGAACAAACCGCTTCCACCAAAGAGAAGAAACGGCGCGATAAAAAGCACAATAGTAATAAGCGGAACCCATTGCGTCGCTTTTGTCTGCCCAAAACGAACGTAAATGGGGGTTTCTACACTCGCAACAACAACCCCCATGAGCATGCAAAACATCATCGTGAATATCACCGTCATCACATGCTCTTGCGTAAGAGCAAACAATGACTGAATATCCAAAGATACGTTAAGAACGGAAACAACAATACTCAATCCAAGGGTGCCGATAAGCCCAACAAGCATCCCGGAAATGCCCAGGGTAACTATTACGGCATACCGACCAAGAATGACATCGCGGCGGCTGACCGGCAAGGTAAGCCGGTAAAGCCCCCAGTTGTTTTGCTCGTCATAGGCGGCCGTAGAGAGTGCCCCCATAATGAAATACAGCATGCAGAGAAGACCTGGTACAGCCACAATCGAGTGCATACCCACGCTAAGACAAATAGCAATAAATAAGCCAAGACCCAGCAGCTGACGAGCATAGTCGCGCAGAACAGTCATTTCAATCAAGTAGGCACGCCTCATTGACGCACACCACCTTTCAAGATGAATGTCATATATTCATCAATCGTCATACGATCACAGGGGATTTCTGGATAGCGCCGCAAAAAGTCGTATCTATGAGGAACACAGAGGTCAATACCGTAGTCTCGACGCAGATAGCGCACCTGCTCCCCTTCGTTTTGTGCTGCAAGCACGCGTTCAAAATCTGTAAGGCGACAATGAGCTATGCCCATCTCGTCGGTAATGGCGTCTTTTTCCATATCAAAAAGAATGCGGCCTTTATCAATACACACCACCCTATCTGCAATTCTTTCTAGATCGCTCGTTATGTGGCTGGAGAGAAGCACACCATGATCATCTTGGGCAACATACTCAAGGAGCAAGTCGAGTATTTCATCGCGAGCCATCGGATCGAGGCCCGCCGTTGCTTCATCGAGCACCAGCACGCGCGTTTGATGGCTCAGCGCACAAGCAAGGCTGAGCTTCATTCCCATTCCTCGGGACAGCTCTTTTACCGCTTTTGACTCATCCAGATCGAATAGCTTGGTAAACTCGGCAAACCTTTGCGCGTTCCAGTTGCTATAGGCACGAGAACAAACTCGACCGACATCCGATACTTTCAAATGTCCCGGCACCGAGACAGTATCAAATACAACGCCAACTTCCTCTTTTACCTGCGCGTTATTCTTTGAGAGTGTTGAGGAGTTACAACCAAGCAGTGTTGCCTTACCTCCATCAAGGGTGATAAGACCAAGTATCGCTTTAATAGTCGTGGACTTACCGGCGCCATTTTGCCCGATAAAACCTACAACTTCACCTTCATGAACCTCAAGCGAAACGCCATCCAACCGAAAGCCGTCATACTGTTTCGAAATATCGTGTGCTGAAATGAGCACCTCATCCCCAAAGGCAGCGACACTCATACTTACTCGCTTTCCATCATGGTAGATAACATCTCAAGAAGCTCTTCATCAGAAAGCCCAAGAGCACGGCCTTCGTTTACAGCCTGCTCCAAGAGCGCCTCCACTGCGCGCAAATGCTCTTCTCGTATGAGCTCTGCATTGCCACCTGCAACAAAACAACCCTTGCCGCGAACCGTCTCTATAAGACCCGCCGCTTCAAGATCGGCATAAGCACGCTTCGTGGTAATAACACTCACGCGCAAGCCATTTGCAAGGGCACGAATACTTGGCAGTTGCTCTCCCTCTTTAAGTTCACTCGAGAGGATAAGGGCTTTTATCTGCGAAGCTATTTGCTCATAAATGGGCTTATCGCTCGAATTTGAGATGACAATATCCACCCGACCATTTCCTCCTGCACTTATAAAATCATGCAAGCAAATTTGCTTTGAACCGGTAAGGCGTCCCTTATATCCGGCCTGGCTTCAGAGCGTCCTCCTCTGCTTAATCTGAGCATACTGTATATGCTGTATATACACAATATATTTTTTAAGATTTCTTATCTACTCGGTGGCTGGACATATTGAAAAAAAGCGCCTGTGCAGTTCTTTTGCACAGGCGCTTTCTTACTCAAATAGCAAAATGCTGGTATGGAGAACCCTACTTCTTGCTGTCTATAACTCCAGAAGCACGCTTGGCAGCAGCACGCTTAGCGGCCTCAATGCGAGCAAGCTGCTCATCAGAAAGATTGAGGGCAGGTTCCTCACCAGATCCACAGCCATGAGCAGAGCAGGATGTGCCTGCCCCTTCTTGGGCTGCAAAAGGCTCTTCAACGTACGGAGAAACTACGTGCAAGGTAGGATCGGCAGGGTTTTCGATACGGAAGCCATCATTGGGGTCTGCACCATATGCATTCAATTCGTTTGCAGATCGTGCATCGTCAGCAAAAGCCTCCGCAAGGCCCTTGCCGCCTCCCTGCTGCTCGTGCAAACGCCGGTAGTTTTCCTTCGCAACAGAGATCATCAGCTTAATACGGTTCAGCTGGTTTACCTCAGAGGCACCCGGGTCATAGTCAACAGCAACAATATTGCTCTCGGGATGCATCTGACGCAGACGCTTGATCACCGATTTGCCAACAACGTGGTTTGGCAAGCAGGCAAAGGGTGAGCAGCACACGATGTTGGGTGTTCCGTGCTCAATCAGATCGATCATCTCGGCAGTGAGCAACCAGCCCTCACCCATCGTGTTGCACAGCGAAAGCACGCGCTCGGCCTTCTCTGCCAATTCATGAATGGGCTCATAGGGCTCAAAACGCTCGCTCGCCTCGAGCATTTTGTCAATCGGTCGACGCATCGACTGGACAAGATCAATGCCCGCCTTGTGTGTCAGACGGCTTGTGAACTTAGTTCCCAGCTCGCGCTTCATATTTATCTGGTTGCTCATGCCAAACAGGAAGAAGTCGAGCAGTCCCGGAACATTGGCTTCGCAGCCTTCGGACTCAATAACCTGAACAGCCTGGTTGTTTGCGGTTGGATGGAACTTTACAAGGATCTCTCCAACAACACCAACGCGAGGCTTGGAACGGTCATTTACCAGCGGCAACGCATCAAATGCCTCAACGGTTTCACGGCAGAAGTTATAGAAGCCACTGCGCTCGACGGTGGGGAGCAAATCGCGTGCACGCGCCATGAAGGTGTCGTACAGAGCATTGGCTGAGCCCTCTTCTGCCTCGTACGGACGCACGCGATAGAGCAGCTGCATAATAAGGTCGCCATACAGCAAGGCATATACTGCGCGAAGGATAAGGCCCGGCTTCTTGATGTCAAAACCGGAGTTCTTCTCATCAAGCGTCTTTGCAACAGAAAGTGAAATAACCGGAATTTCGGGATGTCCAGAATCCTTTAAGGCCTTGCGGATAAGAGCAATGTAGTTGGTTGCACGGCATCCGCCACCCGTCTGAGAAATAATAACGGCAGTCTTGGAGAGATCGTATTTACCACTCTCGATAGCCTCCATAATCTGGCCGGTTACCAGAATAGACGGATAGCAAATATCGTTGTTTACATACTTCAGGCCCGCCTCAACTGCACCGTGGTCAACCGAA
The DNA here is from genome assembly GCF_965119725.1 of Olsenella sp. Marseille-QA0557. Lineage (NCBI taxonomy): Bacteria > Bacillati > Actinomycetota > Coriobacteriia > Coriobacteriales > Atopobiaceae > Olsenella > Olsenella sp. Marseille-QA0557. The sequence goes on from NZ_CBCPMI010000001.1 coordinate 480,759, forward strand.
GGCAGCAACACCATGTTGTAGCCGTAGGCATGCATAATGGGCTCAACCAGGTCGAAGTGAATGGGTGCCATCTGCGGACAAAGGATGGTGTAGCCCTCTTCACGCATTGCCTCGGTAAACTCGACCTTATCCCACGCAGCGCTCTCGGATTCACGATACACCGGCACCTGAGCGTCTTCGCCAGGCTCGGACGCCGGACGCACATGCTCAAGCGAACCGTCAGCCATGCGCACATCAACCGGTGCAGCTTCGTGCAAACGGCCAGCTTTTGCCTCTTCCTCAAGCTCTTCGCGCTGCTCGTTTAAGGCTGCCATCAGAGAACGGATACGAATACGTGCTGCACCAAGGTTGGAAACCTCATCGATCTTGAGCACGGTATAAATCTTTCCAGAGGCCTCAAGAATCTCCTGTACCTGGTCGGTTGTCAGAGCATCGAGACCACAGCCAAACGAGTTGAGCTGGATAAGATCGAGGTCATTACGTGTGGCAACAAAACGTGCTGCACGATACAGGCGGGAATGATACATCCACTGGTCTACCACGCGAATAGGACGCTCGGGACGCATCTTATGCGCGACGGAATCCTCGGTAAGCACCGCAAAGCCGAACGAATTAACGAGCTCAGGAATGGCATGGTTAATTTCAGGATCGTTATGATATGGACGACCTGCAAGCACGATACCATGTGCATGGTGCTCTTCGATCCAAGCGAGTGTTTCGTCACCCTTCTCCTGCATGGTGCGCTTAAACTCGAGATCTGCTTCCCAGGCAATATTGACCGCGCGATCAACCTCGGCACGCGTAATGTGCTCGCCACGGAACCTACCGCGTCCCTTAGCTGCATCTTTCTCGCGGCGCACGCTTACCAACTCATAGAGACGACGCTTAAGCTCGCGTTTCTTGTCATAAGGAATGAACTCGTCGATAAACTCAACCGAAGGATCGGCAAGCTCGTCAACATTCAGACCAAGTGCCTGCGGATAGCTCATAACAATGGGGCAGTTGTAATGGTTGCCTGCAGTCTCATCCTCCTGGCGCTCCCAACGAATGCAGGGCATCCAGATAAAGTCAGGATCTTTTCCGAGCAGGTTCATAATGTGGCCGTGAGAGAGCTTGGCAGGATAGCACACACTCTCAGATGGCATGGACTCAATACCAGCCTCATAGGTCTTTTTGCTGGAATTGTCGGAAAGCACCACCGAGAAGCCAAGTTCCGTAAAGAATGCGTGCCAGAACGGATAGTTCTCGTACATGTTAAGGGCACGCGGAATACCCACCGTACCACGAGGAGCACTATCGGGATCAAGCACTGGTCTATCAAACAGCAGCTGATTCTTAAAGGCAAAGAGATTGGGTGCCTCAGTTTTACGACCCTTACTACCAGCGCCCTTCTCACAGCGGTTGCCGGTAATAAAGCGATGTCCGCCACCAAAGTCATTGATCGTGAGCAGGCAGTTGTTTGAGCAACGGCCGCAATGCACATTGGTGTGCTTAACTTTCAGATTGTCGATCTCTTCACGAGAGAGCAGTGTAGAGGTGCCATTTTCACCAGCACGATCACGAGCGAGCAGAGCTGCACCATACGCGCCCATGCAGCCAGCAATGTCTGGACGAATGACATCGCGGCCCGTAAGCAGCTCAAAAGCACGCAGTGTTGCATCAGACATAAACGTGCCGCCCTGTACAACAACATATTTGCCGATCTCGTCAAAGTCGCGCAGCTTAATAACCTTAAACAGGGCGTTCTTAATAACGGAATAGGAAAGTCCCGCAGCAATATCGCCGACGGTTGCTCCCTCTTTTTGCGCCTGCTTAACACGGCTGTTCATAAAGACCGTGCAGCGGCTGCCCAAATCAACCGGTTTGCGAGCATGCACGGCTTCTTTCGCAAATTCAATAACATCCATGTTCATGGACTTAGCAAAGCTCTCGATAAAGCTACCGCAGCCAGAAGAGCAGGCCTCATTGAGCATGATGTGTTCGATCACGCCATTGCGGACCTGCAAACACTTCATGTCCTGGCCACCAATATCCAGGATGAACTCAACATCTGGCACAAATGCCTTTGCACCACGCAGGTGCGCTACGGTTTCGATTTCTCCAGAGTCTGCACGAAGTGCCTCAATCAGCAGTGCTTCACCGTAGCCAGTTGTTGTTACATGGCCAATGGTGCAGCCTTCAGGAATGTGAACGTAAAAATCATCCATGATCACGCGCGCGGTGCCCAAAATGTCACCATTGTTTGAGCCATACCACGTGTGCAGAAGCTGGCCGTCTTCACCCACCATTGCAGCTTTCATAGTGGTAGAGCCAGCATCAATGCCGATAAACACGCGACCCTTATAGCCGGCAAGATCGCCTCTTGGTACCACCTGAGCGTTATGGCGCTCTTTAAACTCGTCATAGGCCTCAGCGTCTTCGAAAAGCGGCTGGAGACGCTCCACCTCAGAACCCTGGGTATCACCCAGATTCTCAAGAGCTTCAATAACACTTGCAAACGTCACGATCTTGTCAGACTCACCAGCAAGTGCCGCGCCAGTCGCTACAAACAAGTGGGCATTCTCAGGAACAATGCGGTGCTCTTCATCCAAATCAAGCGTCTCATAAAAACGATGGCGCAGCTCAGAGAGGTACTGTAACGGACCGCCGAGAAACGCGACATAGCCACGAATTGGGTGACCACAGGCAAGGCCGGAGACCGTCTGGTTAGCCACCGATTGGAAAATGGAAGCGGCAACATCTGCCGGTGCAGCGCCCTCATTCAGAAGAGGCTGGACGTCAGACTTTGCAAATACGCCGCAGCGGCTTGCAATGGGATAGATATGGGTTGCATTTTTCGCAAGCTCATTCAAACCGGAAGCATCGGTATGAAGCAGGGTTGCCATCTGATCGATAAACGCACCGGTACCACCTGCGCATGTGCCGTTCATGCGCTGCTCAATGCCATTATCAAAATAGATGATCTTGGCATCCTCGCCACCAAGCTCAATTGCACAATCGGTCTGAGGAATAATGGTTTCAACGGCTCGCTTAGACGCGATAACTTCCTGCACAAACTCAAGATCCAGCCATTTGGCCAGCAAAAGACCGCCAGAGCCAGTAATGGATACGCGCATGGGAGCATCGCCCAAAACACCGCGAGCTCGCTCAAACAGAGCCTTTGCGGTTGCACGAACATCGGTATGATGGCGCTCATAATTGGCGTAGACAAGATGATTTGCTTCATCAATAACAGCGAGCTTTACCGTTGTGGAACCAACATCAATTCCCAAACGCAGATGTGCATGGGAAAAATCAACGGGGTTGGCAGGTTTAAGCTCTGCGCCGTCAGCAACCAGCTTTAACGGGTGAGCAGCAGTTGATTGCTCCATATTTGAAAGTTTGTGGTTAGTCATCGGTTTCCTCCCTAGCGCCACGAAAGCAACGCTGTTCTCCGAATGGCCTTCGGTAAATTACAACGTGATAAAAGACAGGCGTTACTCGGGTTGCGGACGAGCACGTTCTGAACGATCGTGCTTTGCCCAAGGCGGACGAATTGAACGTCGGGCAAGTGCAAGCCCAATACCATGTACATCAAAATCAATGCTTTTCCCGTAGAGGTCGCCCGGTCGGACAAACATAAGCGCTGTCATAACGCGTGCCATTGTGCGAGCACTTTCACGTCTACCGGTTGTAAGCCATCGAACGAGAACGCCAACTTCGGCAGAAATGGCATACGTCAAGTAATAATCAAAGAACGCGCCAACAGCCTCTGAATCCAAACCTTCAAGCGCACGCGCAGAGACAACTTCGCGGACAAGAGCCTCTAAACGCTTGGCGAATGCCGGATCTCCCCCATCGCCCAGAAGCGGCCCCAGATACGAACCGCGCTCGCCCAAAAACTCAAGCAGTTCTACAGAACCAGGACAAGGCTCCAGATGACGGATAGCCCGACTCAACTCATCAAGATGTACGGCAGCAATTTGCGCCACGTAAGGACGAAGCGCTTCCACCGTTTCGTTTTCTACTTGTGAAACAAGATCAGGGATATCTCGAAAATGCGAATAAAACGTACGACGCGTGAGGCCAGCACGATCGCTTACCGCCGTAACGGTGACACGAGAAAGGTCCCCCGTTAAATCTATTTCCGCTGCAAGAGCATCTCGTAATAGCTCACGAGAACGAGCTGTTCTCGGGTCTATGTGCTCCGTAACGTGTGTACTTCCTTGCATGTACCTCCCTTTGCACACCCTGCCTCATGGCAACGTGTGACTTTCTACACAGCATGGGAAGTATTGCACAGTGTGAGAAAAACTTCAGCGAAAGTGGGTTGCAGACATGATTCTTCCTCATATCACCATGAATAAACAATGGCTCATAACAGGCACGCTGTTTTTTATTAACTTATATTTTTACTCAAATTATTACTTTTATTCAAAATCTATCTTATTTAATTCGAATTTTTGCAAAATTGAGTCATAAATGCGAAATGTATGTAACGAATTCACGTTTAGATACATACCGCTCTCTCAATTGGCACAAACTGCTTGGACATGTTTTGCCCAGATGACTTAGAACCACGAGTTATTGAAGCAAACATACATACCCTGCTATGGAGGTAATGGCAATAAGGATGGTGAGCCCCCATGAAACTAAAGCACATGAAAAAGGGTTTGTTAGGCAGTGTCGCTTTACTTGCTGCTCTTGGTATTGCGGCAGTACTCTCAATTTCAGGATGCTCAGACTCCACAACATCAAACTCAAACACTTCTGATGCATCCGGTTACAACCTGGTAGAAGATGGCAAACTTACTATGATTTCCAACTTCTACTTTCCTCCGTTTGTTTATATGGATGATCAAACCGGGCAACAGATGGGTTTTGACGTAGATCTGTACTACGCAATTTGCGACAAGCTTGGTCTCGAGCCCAATATTTTGCCAACCGTACAGTTTGACACCATTGTTCCCACCATCCGACAGGGCGGCAAAGCTGATGTATCCCTTGGTGCTATCACCATTACCGACGATCGTCTTGACGAAGTTAATATGAGTGACCCCTACATGGATTCCAATCAGGCAATCGTGGTACCTGCGTCCGCTGGTGACATTACCGCTGAGGATCTTAATGTTGCAGGTACTCAAATCGCTGTGCAGGCAGGAACAACTGGCGAGGCGTGGGCTCGTGAAAATCTTCCTAACGCTACCGTAGTTCCACTCGACGATATTATTCAGTGCCTCACAGGTGTTCAGACAGGCCTTTACACTGCTTCTGTTTGCGATCTGCCTGTTGCTCAGTATGAGATCCAGGTTGGTTACTCCGATTTGAAAGTCACGCAAGAAATTGCCACAGGCGAACAGTACGGCGTTGTTATTTCTAAGGACAATCCCGAACTCACCGCCGCCATCAATAAGGCCCTTCAGGAGCTCGAAGACGATGGCACCATCGACCAACTCGAACAGAAGTGGTTTGGCACGACGCTTTAAGATTTCATTCATCAGGAGATGGTTTTCGTGAAGATATCTAGCCCTCTTTCTCGTCGTGTCTTTCTTGGCACCTGCGGGCTCGGTATAGAAGCAACGCTTGCAGGTTGTTCGGGATCAAATCAAACAAGCGGCAACAGCTCCGCTGCCAGCGGCGATTCCTATTCGCTTGTCGAACCCGGTAAACTCACACTTGTATCAGAGTTTTACTACCCGCCGTTTGAAATGCTGAACGACGATAATCAGCCAGAAGGCTTTGATATAGATGTGTATGGCGCAATTTGCGACAAAATGGGTCTTGAGCAGAACATCCTGCCCAACATGAAGTTTGATGCCATTATTCCGACCATCAAACAGGGTGGTAAAGCAGATGTTGCACTGGGTTGCATCATTATTACCGACGAGCGCCTTGAGCAGGTGGACTTCTCCGACCCATATATGGATTCCAATCAGGCACTTGTGGTCCCCGCTACATCTGACATCTCTAATACAGAACAGATCGATGTTGAAAACAACAAAGTCGCTGTTCAGTCGGGTACTACAAGTGAGGCTTGGGCAGAGGAAAACATTTCTAAAGCCACTATCGTGCCGCTCGACGATATTGTTCAAGGTCTTACTGGTGTTCAAACCGGTCTTTACAATGGTATTTTGCTTGATCTTCCTGTAGCAAATTACGAGATTCGAATTGCCTATAACGACCTTAAAATTGCCCAGGAAATTCCCACTGGTGAACAGTGTGGTGTGGCTATTTCTAAAGATAACCCCAACCTCACCAAAGCAGTAAACAAAGCTATTGAAGAAATAAAGGCCGACGGAACGCTCGACCAACTCGAACAAAAGTGGTTTGGCACGACGCTTTAAGATCTCTTTTTTTACGACACTCCCGCATGGCGCTTCTCATAGTGCGCTATGTGGGAGTATTTTTTACAGCTACTTGCCATTTATTTGCAGTAAACCTCACATCAATTGCAATTTCTTGTCTATGGTTGTGTAATGCAGGGCCTACGATAGCCATACGATGTCGAATCAATCCCACGAAAGAGCAGCAATGAGCGAAGGCAAGCACGCAAGCACAGCATCACACCACTCAAACAAACACAATAAACGTGTACTTGTTATTTGTGGTCTCCTATTGGCTGCAGCTCTTGTATGTGTTATTGCATTTCCCGCCCCGCGCACCGCACTTCTCAGCGCATTCGGTATTTCCTCAAACAACAGTCAAACAGAAACCTCGCAAGACTCCAACGCACAAGATAATGCAGAGGTGCTTGACCGCACCAGCAATAACACCTCGAATGAGGCGGCTTCTGACAACCAAACTTCTACCAACAAGGATGCCGGGGATACCACCCCGCTCGATACCAGTGCTTCCGCCTCTGTAGTAACCGTCACTACACCGGAGCAAATAACCGTCAATGCACCTGATGGATTTGTAGAAACACCGAGCTATGCGCAGGTAGCGAGTGCACTTTCGGACATTCAAGCACAGAATTACAACCTCAGCTTTGTGATGCTCGATCTCTCCAGCGGCAGAAGCATGTCATACAACGCCGATGAACGTCTTTACCCTGCAAGTTCCATTAAGGCTGCCTATTGCACCATGGTGATGGAGAATAACGGCGGTTCGGCAGGCATGGCTTCAACTATTGAGGATTGCCTGGTCAATTCATCCAATGATGCGTTTCATACCCTCATAGACACCTTTGGACTTTCTTCCTACGGTGCTTGGCTCGAAGCACATGGCGCACCTCAAGCCGGAAGTGACGCCTATGTGTATTACTACCCCTGGATCTCTGCTAATGAGTTTTCTGCCATCTGGCAGGAGATATGGCGCTATGGCACATCCGAAGAAGCTGGAGGTGCTGAGCTTGGCTCATATTTAGCGCAAACCAACCATACTGCTATGGGAGATCTTCTTCGCGACTCGTATGAAGTGTGGAGCAAACCCGGTTGGTATCCCGCCGATGGCAACGGATTAGAAGCCACCGTGGATGCCGGCGTAGTCTTTTCCGACTGTGGCCCCTACGTTCTTATCGTCATGAGCAATGCAAGCGAAGATTTTGATGCTCTTTTGCCGCTTATTGATGCTCTCAATGCTGCTCATGGCAAAATGTGCGGGGGCAGTTCGGTACTCTTTATACGGTAGAATGCATGCGTTTGAAGGACAAACCCCTTTTACTGAGCATTTCTTGCAATGAGCTCTAAGCCTGAGGAGGTCTTGTGGCTATCACGTTTGAAGAGGTTACCGAGACACTAAGCATGGTGTCGCGTCAGCACCTCGATATTCGCACCATCACAATGGGAATCAATCTCTCGAGCTGTGCGGATTCTGATCTCTCCAAAATGTGCGACAAGGTATACGAGAAAATCGTCACTACCGCTAAAGACCTTGTTCCAGTAGCGGAAGCGCTTGAGCGCGAATACGGTATTCCTATCGTAAACAAGCGCATTTCAGTTACACCCATTGCTCAAATTGCTGCCGCATGCTCAGACAACGATCTCACACCGCTTGCGCATGCTATGGATCGTGCTGCCGAAACTTTGGGCATCGATTTTATGGGCGGTTTTTCCGCTCTTGTCCATAAAGGAATTGGCAATGCAGATAAACGCCTGATTGCGTGCATCCCTGAAGCATTGGCTTCCACCGATCGCGTTTGCTCCAGCGTAAATGTTGCAAGCTTGCGCGCAGGCATCAACATGGATGCCGTTTTGCTTATGGCCCAAACGGTGCGTAAGGCAGCAGAGCTCACTGTCGATCAGCAGTGTTACGGTGCAGCCAAACTCGTTGTTTTCTCGAACATGGTGGAAGATTCACCCTTTATGGCCGGAGCCATTCATGGAACTGGTGAAGCAGACGCCGTAATCAATGTTGGTGTTTCTGGCCCTGGTGTTATGGCAGCTGCTCTTGAAGATTTGCCAAAAACAGCCAACATGATGGAAGTTGCCGAGCGCATCAAACAAACAGCCTTTAAGATCACCCGCGCCGGTGAACTTATGAGCCGTGAAGCAGCTCGCCGTCTCAACGTTGAGAAAGGCATTGTCGATCTTTCGCTCGCCCCAACCCCTGCTGTCGGCGACTCCGTTGCACGCATTCTTGAAATAATGGGTGTGGGCGTTTGTGGAGGACCAGGCACTACCTGCGCGCTTGCCATGCTCAACGACGCTGTTAAAAAAGGCGGTGTCATGGCAAGCTCAAGTGTGGGTGGCCTTTCGGGTGCCTTTATCCCCGTTTCAGAAGATGCTGGTATGATTGCCGCTGCAGAATCGGGAGCGCTCTCACTTGAGAAGCTCGAAGCTATGACCTGTGTGTGCTCCGTGGGCCTCGATATGATCGCGGTTCCTGGCGATACCTCTGTGGAGACTTTGGCCGGCATTATTGCAGATGAGATGGCAATTGGTGTTATTAACAATAAGACCACGGCAGTTCGTCTGATTCCGGCTATTGGCCATGGAGAAGGCGAGATGTTGGAATTTGGCGGCCTTTTTGGTTCAGCTCCGGTTATGCATGTTAATCCAAATGCTGGTACCATACTTGCACATCGTGGAGGGCGTTTCCCTGCACCGCTCAATTCACTCAAAAATTAGCTTTCTGTGCCCGTAACGGGTACGAGAGCTTTCAAAAAAACACACCACTACAATGCCTCGTGAGGAGGTGACCTCAGTTTGAAGCAAAAGCGCAGCCATACACACAAAAACGAGCATCGCCTTGCCCGTCTTAGCAGCTCATCTCATGCTGCTTATTCCAAAATGAAGCATTCATTTACATCTGGATCACAGTCACAAAGGCTGCACGTACTTCATAACAAGAGGTCCCTGCGCATTGTCTTGGTCGTTTTTGGGTTTGTGCTCATACTGGGGATTATTCTCATTGTGCGCACGTGCACGAGCGCGCCTTCTCAGGCCACCGAAAGCAACAATGCTGCATCGGAGGAAAGTGCTTCCGACAGCTCCTCTGAAAACGAGATAGTTACGACAACCACACCTGAAGGTATTACCTTCACAGGTCCCGCATCGTTTCCCGACTCTGATGCGTATGCCACGTTAGTTGCAGCTATCGATACGTTCGAATCGAACGGTTTTTCGCTCGGGTTTACTCTTACGGATATCGATTCTGGCAATTCTATTTCATATAACGCTGATCAGACCTTCTATAGTGCCAGCACAATCAAAGCGCCTTATGTCATTGCGCTTTACGAGTCAAACGAGCACTCAATGAATTATCTTGGCTCAAGCGAAACCGTTCAGAACTGTTTGGTGTATTCAGATAATGAAGCCTACGAGTCTCTCCGCAATTCTTATGGCTCCACTTTTATGTACGACTGGCTCGTAGCTGCAGGTTTTTCTGAAGAGGACGCACAGGCACTTTATGGCAGGGGATATGCCGATATCACACCCAACCAACTGGCTGCTATGTGGCTCCATGCCTACGACTACCTCACCAGTGGATCTGCCAATGCATTACAGCTTCAAGAATATCTCGAAGTATCTGAGAACTCATGCATCCATGCACTTACAACAGATACCTATACTGCCTGGACAAAGCCCGGCTGGTATCCCAGCAGCGATTTAGCGGCTACCAACGATGCCGGTATTGTTCAATCAGATTCTGGTACCTACGTAGTGGCCATCATGTCAAATGCACCACAAGATTTTGCAGCTCTTATACCTGTCGTAGATGCGGTAAACATGGCCCATGGAGAGCTTACCGGTGGAAGCACCAGCTCACTCATAACACCACAAACACAGATCCCATCTGATAGTTAGCGCTTAAAACTCGCCCACAAAACGAACTTCCGGCTGCAAGCGCACGCCATTAAGGCGCTCTACCTCATCTTGTACATGCGTGATAACCGCGCGCACATCCGCTGCTGTGGCATTATCAACATTTACAACGAAACCGGCATGTTTTTGTGAGACTTCAGCGCCACCCACACGATAGCCCTGTAAGCCAGCATCAGAAATGAGTTTGCCCGCAAAGTAGCCCTCTGGACGCTTAAAGGTCGATCCCGCGCTTGGTAATTCCAAAGGCTGACGGTTTTCTCGACGAGCTGTTAAATCATCCATCCGAGCACGAATGGCTTCTTCGTCGCCACGGGTAAGGCGGAAGGTGGCAGAAAGCACCACAAGACCGTCGGTGTTAACACGGCTCGTGCGGTATCCAAGTTCAAGCTCATCATTCTTGAGATCGAGCACTTCGCCGTCGGGCGTAAGCACACGCGCCTCTTCAAGCACATCGGAAATTTGACCATCATAGGCCCCGGCATTCATAAAGACAGCACCACCAACAGTGCCAGGAATACCACAAGCAAACTCAAGCCCGGTAAGACTAAGGGCGCACGCCATCTCTGCAGCATCGGAAAGCGTAACCCCCGACTGGCATACCATGCGCTCGCCATCTACCAAAAGATCATCAAAGGCATCAGCCATGCAGATAATAACGCCTCGATAGCCCTTATCTCCCACAAGCAGATCTGAGCCGCGCCCTAAAATAAAATAAGGCACGCCTAAATCCCGGCATATGTTTACAGCCGAAACAACGCGGTCGGGTGAATCGGGCGTTACATAGACATCTGCAGGGCCACCAATTTTAAACGTGGTGTGATTGCACATAGGCTCATCGAGAAGTACATCGCCAGGCCCCATTGCACGTTCAAGCCGTGCCACAAGAGCAGAACGAGAAAGATCGGGCGTATCACTGCCATGGTCGTCGGCCATGATGAGGTTCACTCCTTCAATATCTGTGCAAGTGAAACTTTATAAGACGTATCGTTTCACTCCTTACATGCTCCATAAAGTATACCCGCCATGTCCACAAAGCTCATCTTTATCTACTTTCTGACATATAAGCGTGCTATAGTTCCGTATCAGTTTCAGGGCGGGGTGCAATTCCCCACTGGCGGTAACGGCACTAGAGCACAAGGCTCTACAAAGCCGAAGTCCGCGAGCCGCAAATGCGGTTGATCCGGTGAGATTCCGGAACCAACGGTAACAGTCCGGACGGAAGAAACGGAGGCCATGTATGGCAACCACTACCCCTATGCGGCACGACACTCATTCAACTACGGCTCAAGGCACCTGGTCGACCAAGCGCATTGCCGTAACAGCTCTTTTGTGTGCTGTTTCTCTTGTCTGCACCCTTATGCTGGAATTCCCCATTATTCCTGGCATCAATTGGTTGCAGTATGACCCATCGGCTATCATCGCCCTGCTCGCTGGATTTGCCTTTGGCCCAGCCACAGGAGCCGTCGTTTCCATTCTGCCTTACTTAGTACACCTGGCCACTATGAGCGGTGTATATGGAACCATCATGGCTATCTTGGCTACTTTTACACTCGTTATGCCAGCATCACTCATATACAGCCACAACAGAAGCCTGCGTGGCGCTATCTTAGGCCTTGTTGTGGGTGCTGTCGTATGCCTCGTAGCTTGTATCGTAGGCAATATCCTTATTACCCCGCTGTATATGGATATCTCTGTGCAGGGCGTGATTGACACAATCGTGCCTATACTTCTTCCTTTTAACCTTGCAAAAATTGCCATCAACTGCGTGGTAACTGTCCTGATCTACAAGCCTGTTACCAAGGTTCTTTCGGCATAAATCGCATCTAAAACTGTACTCCATACCATGACACACACTAAAAACGATAAACCCTTAGCACGTCTCTCACATATAAAGTTTCAATATGAGCATGGCACCATTGCATTGGATGATGTTTCTTTTGAGCTCATGCCTGGAGAGTGCGTCTGTATACTCGGCGCAAACGGGTCCGGTAAGTCTACGCTTGCTTCAGTGCTTACCGGGCTTGCTGCTCCCGATACGGGAACCGTAGAACTGGTTGGACAAACAGTCTGTAAAGACGGACAAGCCGATTTTGAGGCATATCGACAGGCACGAAAAGCGCTTGGTCTTGTCTTTCAAAACCCCGACGATCAGCTCGTAACGTCGGTGGTTGCAGACGATATAGCCTTTGGTCCAGAAAATCTCGGCGTTCCCCCCGAGGTTATTGGCGCTCGTGTTGAGCGTGAACTCAAACGCGTGGCTATGAGCGATTATGCTCAGGCCGACCCGGCGCATCTTTCCGGAGGACAAAAACAACGTGTTGCCATTGCAGGAGCACTTGCCATGGAGCCGCAACTTCTTGTTCTTGATGAGCCCGGTGCGTTGCTTGACGTACGCGGACGCAATTCAATCATGCGCGTCATTAAACGTCTGCATGACGCTGGTGTTGCAATTGTTCATGTAACGCATTTCATGGATGAAGCGCTTGCAGCCGACCGTGTGCTCGTTATGTCCCATGGCCATATTGTGCGCGAAGGTACCCCTCAAGAGGTTTTTTCTGAGCCTCTCAACTCTTTTGGTCTTGAGGCACCCTTCGCCGCACGCCTTGCCGAGCATTTGCAGCATAGAGGCCTTCCTGTTGCATGGACATGCAGAGAAGATGTTCTTGTTCAAGAGCTTGCTGGAATCGCCACTTTGCAGGCATCTACAGCAAATCCTATTCATAATCCAGTCTCATTGCCTATCTCTTCAAAGCGCGTCTCTTCAACGCCTGTGCAAAATAACACCAACACTGAAATGGCTATTCTTTGCGATCATGTCTCGTACTCATATGCCCCCCAGGGCAATCAGAATTACCACGTCGCACTTGATGATGTTTCTTTTGCTGTGCCCACAGGTACTACTTGCGCCATAGTGGGACAAACAGGCTCAGGAAAATCTACCCTCCTTCGCCTTTTGTGCGCACTTGAGAAACCGGATAAGGGCCATGTGGTAGTGCTCGGCATTGATACCGCACGCAAGCGAAATCGCCGTCAGCTCTATGGACGTATTGGCTATGTTATGCAGCGTCCTGAACGCCAACTCTTTGCTCAAACTGTCTTTGAAGATGTCGCTTTTGGCCCCAGCAACCTCAAGCTCACCCATGAAGAAGTTAGGCAAAAGACAGAACGCGCTCTTAAACTTGTTGGTCTCTCTGAGCGAAAAGATGCTTCACCCTTCGAGCTTTCGGGTGGACAAAAACGTCTCTGTGCACTTGCAGGCATCCTTGCGATGGAACCCACCATTCTGCTGCTTGACGAGCCAACTGCAGGACTTGATCCCCATGGTCGCCATGAGCTGGAAACTATTCTTAAACGCGTGCATGAGCAGGGCGTTACACTCATTACTGTCACCCATTCCATGGATGATGCCGCACAGGCAGATCAGGTCGTGGTACTCGATCGTTCACACATCCTTATGAACGGAACTCCAGAACAAGTCTTCTCGGTAGAGAATCGTGCGTTACTCAAAGACTCTGGATTGGGACTCCCCCACGCTCTAACCTACAATCTCGCTCTACAAGCCGCCGGCATACACAACCTGGGCAATCCGCTCGATATGGACACGCTGGTTACCCGCATTGTGAGCAATTATTCATACCAAGGGGTGAGCTAACGTGGCATTTCGTATCTCCCTTGGCCAATACTGTGCAGGTAATTCTTTTGTTCACCGACTGGATCCACGCGCCAAACTTGCTATTGCGCTTATTGGCATGATTTCGGTCTTTTTTATATCCAATACGGCTCAGCTGCTTTTTGCCTTCATTGTTTCGCTTGGCATTATTGTGGCCGCACAAGCAGAGCCGAGCAAAGTGCTCAGATCTATCCGCCCTGTGGTAATTATGCTGTTGGTCTTGAGCCTTTTTAATTTGCTTCTTGCTCGCGGCGGCCAGCCCCTCTGGACCTGCGGTCCGTTTGAAATTACTACTGGCAGCATACGCGCCGCACTTCTCTATCCTTTGAGGATGATTCCTGCCGTTATTATCATGGCAGTTCTGCTGCTCACAACAACGCCAACGCAGCTTACCGATGCTTTTGAAGCAGCACTCTCGCCCTTAACGCGCTTTGGGCTGCCAGGTCATGAGCTGGCACTAGTCTTTTCTCTTATGCTGCGCTTTGTTCCGCTGCTGGCTGACGAGACTCAAGCTATTATCGATGCTCAAACAGTGCGTGGTGCATCCTTTAAGCATGGCTCAAATCGGCTGCGCGCCATCAGTTCAATCCTCATCGCGCTGCTTGCAAGCTCTCTTCATCATGCCGATGGACTTTCTCGTGCACTTGACGCTCGTTGCTATGAGGGTGGTAGCGGAAGAACTCATTGGCATCCGTTGGCGTATACGCGCAGAGATTTCATCGCAGCCGTACTGTGCGCCACCTACCTTGTTCTTCTCGCGTTCTTATCAACGATAGGTATGCCAGGACCCTTAGGATAACTTCCCAAGGGTCCTGCGAAACTGTTATATATCTATGAAGCGACGCTTACAGGCGATCTGCGATCTCAAGCACAAGGCGCTCGGTCTTATCCCAGCCTAAGCAAGCATCGGTGATGGACTTGCCGTATACGCCACCATCAACGGGCTGATTGCCGTCCTCAATATACGACTCAACCATAAAGCCACGGAACAGGCGAGCGATTTTGCTTGAACGCGCCACACTATCGAGCACCTCGTTGCAAATACGCACCTGCTCCAAAGGACGCTTGCCCGAATTGTCGTGGTTGCAGTCGATAATAACCGCCGGGTTGGCATATTTCTCGGGCAGATAATTGTCGGCCAAGCGCTCAAGATACTCATAGTGATAGTTCGGGTAGTTAATACCATCCAAACCGACATAGCCTCTGAGCACTGCATGCGCAAGCTCGTTGCCCGAACTCTGGACTTCCCAGTTACGGAAAATGAACGTCTGTGGCTGCTGAGCTGCATAAATCGAATTGAGCATAACCGTTGCGCTGCCACCGGTTGGGTTCTTCATGCCAACTGGATAGGGAACACCACCTGCAACCAAGCGATGCTCTTGATTTTCTACTGATCGAGCACCCACTGCAATGTATGAAAGCAGATCGATAAGATATTGATAATTGTCGGGATACAGCATCTCATCGGCTGTAAAAAGCCCCGTTTCTTCCACCACACGAAGATGCATATGGCGAATAGCCTTAACGCCCTCAAGCAGATCGGGAGCTGCCTCAGGATCGGGATTGTGCAGCAAACCCTTATAGCCCGTACCGTTTGTGCGTGGTTTGTTTGTATACACCCTCGGAATAACAATGAGCTTGTCAGAAACACGCTCAGCCAGAGCTGCAAGGCGTGTTACATAGTCGAGCACCGAGTCTTCACGGTCTGCTGAGCACGGACCGATAATGAGAAGATGCTTGTCAGATTCGCCTTTGATAACTGCGGCTACCTCGGCATCAAATGCAGGCTTGCGAGCTGCCATCTCAGGGGAAAGCGGCATATCCTCACGTATCTCTTTTGGAATGGGCAGCTTTCTCTTGAAATCAAGTGACATACTTCTCCTTCCAGACGCACGGTATACTCGCAGTTACACCCGAGATTGCCAGAGCGTCTCTGTATCTTTTTCCTTGCACCAGCGCGGGGCAAGAAATTAAACGTGCCAAGTTGGAATCCTAGCATCTGTTGGCACTATCAATAACCCGCAATAAAACTGATAACAAATTGTCCTCACGCTATGGATAACTCGCGAGCAACACCTTAGGGTCGTATACTTTTCTGAGATGGGAGTAAATTCTCTCAGACGACGCATCCGCAAGGCGCAGAATTTCTCTTGCGCACTCCCAAAAGGAGGCATCATGTCTCAGAAAAAAGATCCGAAGGATACTTACGTACTTGTTACTGGTGGCGCTGGTTTTATTGGTAGCCACACGGTTGTTGAACTTTTGCAAAGCGGCTATCACGTTGTTATTGTCGACGACCTCTCTAATTCATCAGAGCGTGTTATCGACCGTATTGGCCAAATTGTCGGAGAAGAAGCCGCTTCTCGTCTCGCTTTCCGCAAGTTGGATGTAAACGATAAGGCGGCACTGGAAAAGGTATTCGAAGAGTTCCCCATTGATAGGGTTATTCATTTTGCAGGCTATAAAGCCGTCGGAGAATCGGTACAGAAGCCTATTGAGTACTACAGCAACAACTTGGGCAATACGCTCACCCTTGTTGATGTGATGCGCAATCACAATTGCAAATCGATTGTTTTCTCAAGCTCAGCCACGGTCTATGGAGATCCCGACTCGCTGCCTCTTACCGAGGAGAGCCCTAAAAAACCCGCAACGAATCCTTACGGCTGGACTAAATGGATGATTGAGCAGATTTTGTCCGATCTTACCGTTGCCGATGATGAGTGGAACGTTGTACTTCTGCGCTACTTCAACCCCATTGGAGCTCACCCCTCAGGCCTTATTGGCGAAGATCCAAAGGGTATTCCCAATAATCTCGTTCCATATGTTGCGCAAGTGGCTGTTGGAAAGCGCGATGCCGTACATGTGTATGGCGACGATTATGACACGCCCGATGGCACTGGTGTGCGCGACTACATTCACGTAATGGATCTCGCCTCTGGCCACGTGGCTGCACTGGCTTGGATGAATGGCCGCACCGGCGTAGAGATCTTTAACTTGGGTACCGGCAAAGGCAGCTCAGTGCTTGATATTATCAAGGCCTTCTCCGCTGCTTGTGGCCGTGATCTCCCCTACGTTATTGAGCCGCGTCGCGCTGGCGATGTAACGGCAAACTACGCCGATTGCTCCAAGGCTAAACGCGAGCTTGGCTGGGAGGCGCGTTACGACATTAACGATATGTGCCGCGATTCATGGAACTGGCAGTCTCACAACCCTAATGGCTACGAGGACTAGTGATGACAACATCTTCCCCCAAAACAGAGCAGAATCCTTTTGTTGTCTATTTGCATGAGAAACTGCCGCTTGTTGAGCAGGCACTTACTGATGCACAGACTCATCCTTTAACGGATTCTGCTTCTGCTGCCGATCTTGCGAACTATCTTTATAGTCCGCTTGCACGCTTTACCGCTTCTGGCGGCAAGCGCGTTCGACCTGTTCTCGCTCTCTTGGGTGCTGAGGCAGTTGGAGGTAAGGCTGAACAGGCACTCTCTGCAGCAGTCGCAATTGAATTGTTTCAGAGCGCCGCTCTTATCCATGACGACATTGCCGACGAAGGAGAGTTGCGTCGCGGTGAGCCCTGCCTGTACAGAACAGAAGGTATTGGACTTGCAATCAATGCTGGAGATCTAGCCCTTACCAACGTGATTGAAATCGTTCTTAACGATAACAGCCTCGATGAAGCGCATCGTCTCAACGTTGCCCAGGCACTTATCGAAATGGAACGACACACGTTGGAAGGGCAAGCGTTGGATCTTGGTTGGGTCCGTGATGGTCGCTGGGACCTTACAACACAGGATTATCTCTACATGGTCACGAGCAAAACAGCTTGGTATACCGCTGCAAGCCCTCTTTATATTGGCGCTCTTGCTGCTGGGGCCTCAAAAGAGGCAGCTCAGGGTCTTATTGAGGTGGGTCTTCCTGCGGGTATTGCCTTCCAGGTGCAAGATGACTTGCTTAATTTAATAGGTGATCCCACCAGCCAAGGGAAAGATTTTCGCTCGGATATTACCGAAGGTAAGCGCACGCTTGCAGTGGTATGGGCGCTCAGCCATTTGGGTTCTCCCGATCGCGAGGAGCTTATTACTATTCTTGAATCATCAACTAACGATTCAGAGCAGCTTGCGCGAGCTGTCGAGCTTATTGAGATCGGCGGCGGTATAGCATATTGTCAGGAAGTTGCTCAAAAAAATGTCGATAAGGCCATACAGGCAGCAGAAAGCCTTGCCCACAAGGGGCTTATTTCTGACACAGCATGCAAAATGCTTCAAGCTATGGCGGATTTTTTTGTTGAGCGAGCCAAGTAAGCATTTGGTTTGACTCACTTACGAGGAGGTACGATGGATCCCATTCGCGAAGGCGCGAGCGGAGTCGCAGTAGAAGATATACAGGATCGTTTGAAGAAGCTTGGATACGAAATATCCGAGGCAGAGCAGACGGCCTGCTCCTTTGGATCTTCCACAGCTGAAGCAGTCACACGCTTTAGGCTTGACCATGATTTGCCTTTAGGCTCTGAGATTGACTCCGCTACCTGGGCTGCCCTGGTTGATGAGTGCTATGAACTCGGTGACCGCACGCTCTATTTGCGCCTTCCCAATCTCCATGGCAACGATGTACGCGAATTGCAAACACGTCTCAATATTTTGGGTTTCTCCTGTGGTGTTGAAGATGGATATTATGGCGTTCATACCGAAGCTGCCGTAAAGCAGTTCCAAGAAAACGTTGGCGTTCTTGCTGATGGCATGGCCTTTGCAGATACGTTTGACGCCATTGATCGACTGCATCATGTATGGGGTGGCAAACCCGCGTCAGGCCCACACCCACAAGGGCCCATGGGCTATGCACGCGCCTCTGATGTACTCGAAGACATCCGCTTGGGATTTGCTGCAGATGATCCTATTTCACGCAACGTTGCTGGGCGTATATGGAATCTTGCCTACGCCACCACTGAGCGCGCAAGTGTGACACTTATCGACCGTCTTGAGGAAGCAAATACAGAAGACCGCATTGTCTTTCTCATCTCTCCTGGCGAGCGTCCTTCAGACTGCAAGCTTGCTAACGTCGAGATTGATGATCCTGACACACTGCCCCGTCGCATTCATACCGCATGTGAGGCCTCAATACCCAAACATGCACCCGTACGACTTGAGCTTCCTGTTGCGCATTCTTACGACGGAACCTTTTCCGCAAACGATGCGCAAACCTTGGCAGTCATGCTTCTCGATGCAATCTGCGGTGCATTTAGCGACCGTATCTAGTAGGCGGTTTCAAGTTTTTGTCCTGAAAGCCTGCTTACATTCTGAGCCTAGAATTAAGCAGGCTTAAATACGAGCGTATCGATTATTAGTGAATGCTGTAAGAAGAATTCTCTCAATCTCTGTGCAAATCCAGGCTCACCCTGATACAATCGGCAAGGCTTACTAAACCTGTTATACTTTGTTTCGGTTTAGTTTGTGCAATTGGGGCATCGTCCAATGGTTAGGACACGGGATTTTGGTTCCCGTGATGGGGGTTCGACTCCCTCTGCCCCAGCCACCTGAGAGTTAAGCGAACCCCTAGATTCGGTTTCCGAACTGGGGGTTTGTTCGTTTTCTAATGCCTCCAAAGAGTCGGACTACCCCTCACCATCCCATGAAACTCTGCCCTCAATATCAGCCCGAATAAGTTCCTTGATGTATTTGGCCTTGTTTGGCTGAGCATCAAGTTTTGCAAGGAGGACGCACTGCGCCATTTCCTCATCTTTTTGGAACTATACAATGTCCCCAGGCGCGTCAAACAGAACGCACACTCGATGAATATCTTCGTCTGTTGAAGGAGGCGAATTACGATAAAGGTGATTGATTGCAGCCATGTCGCAGGACTGACTCTCCTTGCGCTTTCGGAGGAGCTGCCAAAGAAGTCATGGCGGCACGTCATAATAGGCGGCAAGATCTACGAACCTCTAATTCCCATGTATGCAGGCGACATCTCCCGCGCAAAGAACAACTCGATCGGAATTCGCGGGGAGCACGACTTCATAGGTAAGGAAGTTGAATTCGTATAACAGGAGTAATGAGCCGCCTTCGGGCGGCTTTTTTCATATCCCCGTTTTAAGCGACATCTTATGTATCTTCTCTACATCGCCTGGACATGCGCAAAAGACCCACCTATCCCACGCAGAGAAAACGTTGTAGTCAAGCTACGCAAAGCAGATAAAGGTGGCAACCCAAACACCAACGACCGTGCATTGAATAGGCGGGACGAGGTCTTTACGAGTGCGAGCTTTAAACAATACGCCGGCACTGGGCGTGAGGATTGCGAAAGTTTATGAAACAGTGGGAAGACGGTACGCATGTCGAGGTATTTGTTGCGTGGTCTAAAACAGACAGTGCCCATGTGTTCGTTGCCGAGAATAGAGACAGGAAGAGTTAGCATATCGATCCTCAAACCAGCAGGGATGGCGTAAGTAGCTATTTCGATATGGCACGTGAAGATCGTACAATGATTGCAAGAATTAATAATCTTGATCCGTCTAGCCTCATAGACGGCTGTTGCACGTCCAGAAACGGAGCGGCATCATGAGCGTGGCGCTGGCGCAGGCATACGAGACCGCACTTCAGTCCATCGGAGACGACATGCACATCACGTCCGCCGCCGAGGGAGCCAACCATTGGTTCTTCGGCGTGGGCGACGTGCTCGTCGATGTAGTTCCCGGAGGCTCACCCATCGTCATAGACAAGCAGAGCGGCGAGGCGGACTACTCCATGCCGCCCATCCCATCCGACCTGCTCGGAATGGAGCTGCTGCCCATCGAAATCGAGGCGAGGGACGCAGTCGACGTACCGCTGCCCGCGTAGCAGAGCAACGCAAACAGAAAGCAGCAAGCCGCCTTCGGGTGGCTTTTTTCATAACCACGTTTCAAACAAGATCTTTTGCCCCTTCTCCATATTGCTTGGATATACACAAAAGCTCATCTGCCCTCGCAGAGAAACATGCAGATAAACCCAGATAAGGAGAAGGACATAACAAACAGGAAGTACAATTATCAGAATACGCTGGAAGATTGGATCTCAGAGAGCGGTGTGGGCTTCTAATGCTCGACTACAGAAAAATTGAAGAAACCGATACAACCGTGGAATACGAATACTCGATCGAAGGGGATCCCAACAATACTGGCCGCATTCGTCTAGATGTATCAACCGGCAACGGATATCCCATCAATCACACTGACTCCATTAACCACATTCGCTACGCCAGTAAGCTAATCTCCTATCTCGAAAAGTGCATCAGCTCAGGGTCTATCCCAGAATCAGGAACGTACATGTGGTACTAATTCGAAAATCGATACACGATGCCGTATAGCTATATACCAGTCGAAAACAGCACCAAGGGTTCAATTTTTATATGTTCACAATCTTTGTCCCATGAACTTCCGAAACACCCAACTCATTCGCCACAGCTTCGGCGTTTTTCCAAGTAATACCTCCTCCAGGAAGCACAATAATGCGCCCTGAAGCATAGGATACGTACTCTTGCAAGCGGCCAATGTTTTCCTCGATGGGCGTTCCAGCTGCCCCTCCATGGGTAAGAATGCGCTCTACACCCTCATGAGCCAGCCAATCGATAGCAACAAGCTGTTTGTCTGGATCAATCGCATCGAATGCCATATGAAACGTCACTGCTATCCCCTGTGGCGCCGTATCAGTTGGTTCATGAGCTAAACGGATAAGCTCACGTGTAAGCTCCTGATCAATTGAGGAATTATGTAAGCAACCAAAGACAACACCATGAACGCCCAAGTTTTTAGC
This sequence comes from Olsenella sp. Marseille-QA0557, assembly GCF_965119725.1. Lineage (NCBI taxonomy): Bacteria > Bacillati > Actinomycetota > Coriobacteriia > Coriobacteriales > Atopobiaceae > Olsenella > Olsenella sp. Marseille-QA0557. The sequence continues at coordinate 502,454 of NZ_CBCPMI010000001.1, forward strand.
GCAGAGCAAATCATCGCGCATCATGGCTGCCTCATCATTAGTATATGCAAAGTTGCCCCCGCGAGGCCGCACCATGCACATAACCTCAACCCCCTGTTCGCGCGCAAAGGCAACTGCTGCACGAATAACACCATAACTAGGAGTAGTGCCCCCTACCGCAAGGTTGTCGCAGAGTTCAATACGTTGCGCTCCGGCAGCCACAGCCTGAGCAACATGTTCCATGTTCTCCGCACAAAACTCCTTAATCAAAGCGTTTCATCCTTCCTTACTAATTCGTCACTCGTCACCAACAAACTTCTGAATCACAATGGAGTATGAAGGAAGAGAGGTATGTAATGGCGCGTATTCTGCTGGTTGAAGATGATCCTATTATCACATCTTCACTCTCAGAGCTTCTCGGAACAGAGGGGCATAGTGTACAGGCTTGCACCACACAAGATGAAGCGATTCAGCTCGCTTGTTCGTCTTCTGCCTCCAATCCCTATGACCTGGTGCTACTTGACATCGCCTTAGCTTCTGGCAATGGTTTTACCGTCTGTGGCGCAATTAAGCAAAAGCACCCTTCCCTACCAGTAATCTTTCTTACCGCATCGGGAGATGAATACAGCACCGTTGCTGGTCTTGGAATGGGTGCTGACGACTACATTGCCAAGCCCTTCCGCCCAAATGAGCTTTTAGCTCGTATTGGCGCAGCTCTTCGCCGATCTCATCCCGAACATCGTCTTGTACAGCTTGGATCGGTCTCCATAGATCCAGAGAGAGCCTACGTTTGTCGCGAAGGCAAAGAGCTTATCCTCTCAGCCTTGGAATATCGACTACTTCTCCTTCTTGCAACTCATAAAGGTCATCTGGTCACACGCGACATGATCCGTGAGGCCCTTTGGGATGATGCTGGTGCTTATATCGAAGAAAACACTATTAGCGTTTATATAAAGCGGCTCCGCAATAAGATTGAGAAAGATCCCGCTCATCCCCAGTGCATCGTTACTATTCGTGGTCTGGGCTACAAAATATATGGATAGGAACGTGGCTTCTTCCATCAACCACAAGTCCCTTGCTACATTTTCAACCTCTCAGGAGACAAACATGCTATTGAGAAATAACGAGCTGAAAATATCGCTCGGTATAGCAGGAGGCGTCGTTCTTGTCAGCACAGCTGGATTGGGAATCTATCTCTCACAGCTGACTTCTGCCTATGGGCTCGACAGTGGTTTAGTTACTACAGGTTGTGCCTGGTTACTTCTTACCTCAGCAATTCTTATAAGCATATTTGGTCTCTTTACCATCTGGCGCTACCGCCAACTGAGAAATCTCGCTGCCCGTATTGATGAAGCACTTCATTCTGATAGGTCAATTAGTTTTGCAAGCATGAGCGAAGGAGAGTTGGCGATTCTTGCCAACGAGATTGATAAAGCCTTCACGCGCCTACACAGGACAAACGAAACCCTCGCACAGGAGCGCACCTTCTTAGCCAATTCGCTTGCCGATATTTCCCACCAGCTCCGCACTCCTTTAACTTCGCTAGGCCTTATGCTTGCGTTGGCTCGCAAAGATCTCAAGGGGTTGTCGGAGACTTCGTGCACGCCTTCCCAGCTCGCACTGAACGCAAACCACACCTCAGAGGATTCCTGCTACTCCAACCTTGCCAAACATGTAAACATCGCGCGTCAGCTTGTTGATCAGATCCAATGGCTGGTGGAATCTTTACTCACCCTTGCGAGAACCGACGCAGGTGCTATTGCTTTACAGCATGAGCAGGTAAACGTTGAGGCGCTTGTTAAGGCAGCAGCGTCTCCGTTTGAAGTTGTTTGCGAGCTTTCTCAAATACAACTGGAATACAACATCGATCCAACCATACATTTTGTTGGTGATGAGAGATGGACCAGCGAGGCACTCAAGAACATTCTTAAAAATTGTCTGGAACACACGAAACCAGGTGGCTCGATATCGATACGTGCGTCGCAAGATACCCTTGCCTGCCGCCTGTGCATTACCGACACTGGATCCGGCTTTGATCCTGAAGACTTGCCACATATTTTTGAGCGATTCTATCGAGGCAAGCAGAGAAGTTCCTGTCAAACAACAGGAGAAACGTCTCAACCACATTCTGTTTCTATCGGTGTAGGCATTGGGCTTGCATTGGCACAAAGCCTTATTGTGGCCCAGGGTGGACGCATAACAGCTTCCAATAACACGAATCCCGACGGATCAGTAGCTGGGGCCCGTTTTGACATAACCTTTTTCAAAGCCATTGTTTGATCGCAAGCAATACACAGAGAATTGACCGTCTTTCAATCTGTATGACAGATCTGTCATATTGCCGACATGGCCGTGCAAGCTACGGTCCTCATCATCATGATTGGCATAGCCGCATGATAATGGAGGCGTTATGGATCTACTTACCACACGCAATTTAAGCAAAACGTATGGCTCGGGAAAGAGTGCAGTCCACGCAATCAGTGACATAAACCTCTCGATACAGGAGGGGGAATTCATTGCTATTGTCGGCTCATCGGGGTCGGGCAAATCAACCCTCATGCACCTATTAGGTGGCGTGGACCGTCCCACCGACGGCACGGTATATCTCAACGGGGAAGACATCTACGCTCGCTCTGACGAAAAACTTGCAGTATTTCGCCGCCGCGAGGTTGGTCTGGTCTATCAGTTTTACAACCTTATCCCCGTGCTTAACGTCGTAGAGAATATGACACTGCCCGTTCGGCTAGACGGCAGAGAGATAAACAAAGAACGGCTGGATGCCCTTATCCATGAACTGGGTCTCACTGGCCTTGAACAACACCTTCCCAACCAACTGTCTGGCGGTCAGCAACAGCGCGTCGCCATTGGACGAGCCCTCATGAATGCACCTGCCATTGTTCTTGCAGATGAACCAACAGGCAATCTCGACACACGCAACACTGCCGAGATTATGAATCTGCTGTGCGCATCAAATCGCAAATACGGCCAAACACTCGTTGTTATTACTCATGATGAGGATGTTGCCCTTATGGCCGACCGCGTTATCTCCATAGAAGACGGTCACATCGCTTCAGACGAGCGACAAACACCCTCAAAAACGAGCGACATCATCTCCTCTTTAGCCACCGAAACGCGCTAGGAGGAGACCATGGGCATTATTACAAGCTTTACTCTTCGCTCGCTTAAGCGCAATTCATTCCGCACGGTAGTTTCAATCATTGGCATTGCCCTTGCTTGCGCATTACTAACAGCCGTATGCACCAGCGTTGTCACCTTTCAAACCCTGTTGGAACAAAGAACACGCGCAGACGAAGGGTCTTGGCAGGTTCTCGTAGAAAATGTCACACCGGACCAGTTGCAGAAGCTTGCTGATTCTCCTCGTCTTGATACCGCTCAAACCGTAACTGAACTTGGAGCAGTTAAGCTTGGTGACAAAAACGCCAAGTACTACGGCGATTATCTCTATCTCAAAACATGGCCGGAAGAGCTCTCACGCCAATCAGACCAATCTTTTGAGCAAACCTCTTCAGCACTCGCTTTACCAGCGCTCGTAAGCGGACGAGCACCGCAATCCCCTAACGAAATTGTTCTGCCGAGCTATCTGGAGGATGTTGAACTCGCCCCCTGTGGCCTTTCGACCTCGGGGAAACTCTCACTTGGCAGTACCGTTACACTCAATCTTGGTACGCGTTTATCATTTGATATAACTAAGCCAAACGACACTCCAAAAACAATCGTTTCTTCACAAGGCACCTGGCTTCGTGAGCCCAGTGACGGTCAGCCTTATTCAGAGCAATTCTTGCCAGACTTAGGAACTCACACGTTCACTGTTGTTGGATTTGTGAGAGAAAATGCCCTCGGATCAAATCTTTTGCTCAGCCAATCTGCCTACACCTATGATCCAGATGCCCTTTTGTTGGCTGCAACAGATACCTCCGATGCAACACGCACATCGGTTGCCTTCTCTCTTGTCGATGCAAAGTCATACGACGACCTAACCGATTTCTCAACCAGTTTGTTTGGAGAGAAAAGCTCAGCTAATGATGGCTTGCAGGATGGCAATACCTACGACTTGCATAGCAGCTTGCTCCGTTGGCAGGGCATATTTGATAACCGCTCTATCTGGGATTCACTCTGGGGTCTCGCGCTTGTCCTTGGGATAGTCATTATTGTTGCGGGGTTATCAGTTATTTACAACGCTTTTGCCATTTCGGTAGCAGAAAGAACGCAGCAGTTTGGACTGTTGGCCTCGCTTGGCGCAAGCCGTCGTCAACTGAGAAGAGCAGTGCTCACTGAAGGAATGTTGTTGGGTTGCATCGCCATTCCTGTTGGATTGGTGTTAGGCATTGTTGGATGCGAGGTTGTATTTTCGACAAGTGCAGAAAGCATCCTTATTATTGTTGGCGCAGAAACGCTGCAAGGGGCCGCTGTTCATGCCATTATTTCGTGGCCAGTCCTTATTCTTACAGCCCTTGTTTCTTTGGCTGTCATATTAATAAGCGCCTGGATTCCCGCCATCCGCGCGAGCAGAGTCTCAGCTGTTGACGCTATTCGTCAAAACCAGACGTACCGCATTTCTCGTCGGGCACTTCGAAGGGGAGCAAAATCGCACGGCACGTACCACCAAAGTCTTATTGAAAAGCTGTTTGGAACACCGGGTTATATTGCACATTGCAATCTCACACGAGGAGCGAGCCGCCATCGTGTAGCAGTGGCTTCACTCTCGGTTTCGGTAGCTTTAATTGTTATTGCTGGTCTTCTTGCAATGTTGCTCACCTATGCGTCCAACGCAAGTGGAATCTCTGAGGGACGAGACGGAGAGATCTCTCAAGACATTATGGTGTCGCTTCCCACAAGCTCCTTTGAGGATAATGCCTCTGCTGCATCAGATACCATTCGTCAGCTTTATAGCGAAAGTTGCGACAAGACCGACCTTGAAGGACTTGGATGGAGTATTGGGCGCCTCAGCTATTGTGTCATTCCAAACGCTATGCTCAGCAGTAGCGCTCAAGACTACTTTGCCTCTTCTCACCAGCTGCAAAACAATACGTATAGCAGCGATATCTCAATACAGCTAGTAGACGAGACAACGTGGCATACCTATATCTCCTCGCTTGGCTTGGATGAAAGTCTCTTTTGCGATAAAAGCCATCCGCGTGGTGTTCTTATCAATACCTATCAAACCACCTATGATGGAAAATATGCAGAGGTAGAGCTTTTTTCAGGCATCGGGACCATACAAATTGCTGCTCCAAACACCTCAGATGATGCCTCCTCGCTCAACCCATTTGAGAGTGGTGAGCCCGTTAACACCCAAGCACTTGAAATTGGTGCACTTGAAAAAACATTACCTCCGTGTGTAAACCAGTCAGGCATACCACAGGTCATCTTGCCCGAATGGGCTTCTGACGTCGTCGCTGCAAGCACGTTGAGTAACATTTCCGCATCGTTTACCTGCAACAACAATGCCGAGATCGCCAACAAGGCAGTTGACTCACTCGAGAAAATCTACGAAGAGGACTTCGGCGACATAGCAGATGATATTGGAATCTATAACCTTGCAGACAGCCGAGCACAAACACGTTTAATAGCTCAAACAATGCAGCTCTTTATCTATTGCTTCGCTGTTATAACCGGTCTCATTGCTATTGCAAATGCCTTTAATACGCTCGTTAACTCACTCATACTCAGAAAGCGAGAGTTTGCCGTTTTGAAATCTGTGGGCATGGGTCCACGCGCATTCCGCGCCATGCTTATTTATGAGTGCATGAGCTATGCATTACGCGGGTTTGTTATTGGCCTCATACTTGCAGCACTTGCCGGATTTGGCATGTTTGTTGTTATGCAATCATCCTTTGTTGGTATGGATTTCTTGGGCCTTATACCATGGCAACAAATCGGACTAGCCGCTCTACTTGTGTTGTTTGTCATCGTAATTAGTGTGAGATTCGCATTACGAAGAAGTCGGTCTGAAAACATTGTAGAATCGCTCCGGGCAGACGCTTTGTAAGCGCACGGTAATCTCTGCGGTCACGAGCCGTCGGCGGCACTGCCGTCTACATCGCCCCGCAAGGCCTTACTCCTGCGCTATGATGGTACCGGTCCTTTATGGGCCAGCCATTATTTTGTGTTATGCCCATAGATATGGGTTAAACGCTATTCAGGAGGAGGCGTAAGCTTGCCATCCACTGCTATCGTCCTCGCAGCGGGCGAAGGGACGCGCATGAAATCAAATCATGCGAAAGTAGCCCACATAATTCTTGGCAAAGAAATGATTTGCTGGGTGGTAGACGCAGCAGCCGCTGGCGGTTGTGACCAAATCGTCGTAGTAGTTGGCAGCCATGCCGATGAAGTGCGCGCTATTATCAGCGACCATTATGGCACCCAAGCAAACAACGATTCATTCACCCCTCAGGTTATATGTGTAGAGCAAAAAGAGCGCCTCGGTACTGCACATGCAGTTCGCGTAGCGCTTGACGAACTAGGCTCCGTTAGCGGACCTGTTGTGGTGCTCAATGGAGATCTTCCCCTTATCGAGAGCGCCACAATTGCTCAGTTCGTGGAAGCAGTTGCAGATAAGTCGCATGCTGCTGCAGTTCTCACCATGGTGCCGCCTGATCCATTTGGATATGGGCGCGTGGAGCTTGCCGAAGACGGCAGCGTCCTGCGCATTATCGAGCAAAAGGACTGCACCGCCGAGCAGGCCGCCACACTTACCGAATGCAATGCCGGCTGCTACGCCTTTGATGGAGAGACTCTCACCGCTCATATTGGAGAAGTTGGCTGCAACAACGCTCAGAGCGAGTACTACTTGCCCGATATGGTGCAGATTCTTCGCAATGCCGGAGAGACTATCACCTCTGTTTGCTGCAAAGATTACCGCGAGGGACTTGGCATCAATAGCCGTGCGCAGCTTGCAGAACTCACAGCGCTTGCTCGAGATCGCATTAACCTGAGCCTTATGGATGAAGGGGTAACATTCCTCGATCCAACACAAGCTTGGATAGGCCCCGACTGCACGGTTGGTCGCGATACCATCATTTGGCCGCAAACACATCTTATTGGCTCCACCCACATTGGCGAAGATTGCCAGATTGGCCCTAACTCTCGCCTCACCGATACGTCTGTTGCAGATAATTGCAAAGTGGAAGAAACCGTTGCTCTCTCTGTTTGCATTGAAGAGGGTGTTACCGTTGGTCCCCGTGCATATCTGCGCCCCGGCACCCACCTATTGGCCGGTGCTCATGTGGGAACTCACGTAGAAATTAAGAACTCCACCATTGGTGAGGGGTCAAAAATACCACATTTGTCTTATATTGGCGATACTACCATGGGTTCAGGTGTTAACATTGGCGCAGGCTCCATTACCTGCAATTACGATGGTGTACACAAGCATCGCACCACCATTGGCAACGATGTCTTCGTGGGTTCTGACACCATGATGGTAGCGCCAGTTTCTATAGGCGATGGCGCATTGGTAGGCGCCAGCAGTTGCATTACAAAGGACATTCCCGCTGGGGCACTCGCTCTCGAGCGCTCAAACCAGCGGATCGTGGAGGGGTATGCAGCCAAGCGGCTGGAGCGACTAAAGAAAGGCCAGGAATAGATGTACGAGAACCTGAGCAAGCCCATCAACTACCAGAAGGAAATCAAACTCTATTCAGGAACAGGTAACCCTAAGCTCGCCCAGGAGATCGCCGATATTTTGCACCTGGAGCTCCAGGGTCTCAAAATTGAGAAGTTTGCCAACGGCGAACTCTATGCCCGCTTTGAGGAGTCCGTTCGCGGCGATGAAGTCTTCTTCGTTCAGACCCTTGCCGGTAAAAATCTGAACGACCTTATCATGGAAACGCTCATTGTTGCCGATGCCGCCAGCCGTGCATCCGCACAGAGCGTCACAGTTGTGCTGCCGCACTTCGCATATGCTCGCCAAGACCGCAAAGCAGCGTCTCGTGAGCCTATTACCGCTCGTCTTGTTGCTAACCTTCTTGAGGCCGCTGGCGTCGATCGCATTATTACGCTCGACCTCCATCAGGGACAAATTCAGGGCTTCTTTGATATTCCAGTAACGCATCTCACTGCCCTCTATTTGATTGGTGACTATTTCAAGGCTAAAAATTTTGACTGGTCAAACACCGTGGTTGTCTCCCCTGACATGGGTCGTGCAAAGCATGCAAAGAAGCTGGCCGATTATCTTGGGTGCGAGGTTGCCATTGCTCATAAGAGTCGCCCCAAGCACAATGCAGCAGAAGTCATGGGTATCATCGGCGACATTAAGGGAAAGACCTGTATTGTCAATGACGATATGATCGACACCGCCGGCACGCTTTGCAACTCCGTACGTAAGCTTAAGGAGATGGGCGCCGGCGATATTTATGTCTCTGCTACCCACGGCATTTTCTCAGAGCCCGCTATTCAACGTTTGCAGGAAGCACCGCTGGTTGAATGTGTCGTAACCGACGGCATTCCTTGTGAAGCAGCCAATAAGCCTGGCTCTAAGATCAAGACCATCTCCATTGCACAAGAAATGGCCGACGCTATCTATGCAGTCTATGCCAATAACTCTGTAAGTGATCTGTTTGGCGGAAGCGCCGAGCTGTAAAAAGCACGAATGCCGAGCAGTTCTATGGCTAAAGTAACTGGTCCTGCCCAGGTTCGCCTTGTGTGCGGCCTGGGCAATCCGGGCAATGAGTATGTTCACACCCGCCACAATGCAGGGTTTGCCTGTATAGATGCTCTTGCCGAAAGAGCGCGGGTTCATTATTGGAAAACCGATGCTGGTTGCTTAGTTGCACCTGCTCGCATTGGTTCTCATGAGGTACTTCTCGCTAAACCACAAGGTTATATGAATACAAGTGGCGGCCCTCTTTCCAAACTCATGCGTGCTCACGGAATTTCTCCTGCAGAAATTCTTGTCATTCATGACGAGGTCGATCTTCCCGCTGGAGAGGTGCGCACCAAGTTTGGCGGAGGCCTCAATGCCCATAATGGGCTTCGCTCGATAGCCAACAAGCTAGGTACTCGCGACTTTTCTCGTGTGCTCTGTGGTATCGGTCGACCGCCGGGAAAGATGTCGGTTGCCGATTGGGCTCTCCGTCAGCTCAAAGGCACATTTCTGGATGATTTTGAGCTGATGGTGCAAGATGCAGCATCCGTTGCTGAGCAGTGCATTATTTCAAATGCTTTTATTCAGTCCTCATCTAATCACAAGAAAGGCGCGAGAAGTCGCTAGAATAGAACAGTCTATGACCCCGCTCAGTAAAAGCGGTGCCACAAGGAGGGATTGTCGGAGGCGTCTCTGTACTCCGACACGACAGGGAGTAGCGGAGAGGAGATCGTTGTATGTACAAGATCCTCGAAAAAACGCAGTTCTCTGAGAAGGTGTTTAAGTTCCGCATTGAGGCCCCAGAGATGGCCAAGCATGCCCATGCTGGTCAGTTCCTGATGGTCCGTGCAAACGAAACAGGCGAGCGCGTGCCTTTCACCTTCGCAGATTGGAACGGCGAAGAGGGCTGGGTTGAGTTCATCTTCATGGTAATTGGTAAAACTACCACGATGCTCTCCACCTATGAGGTGGGCGACTATCTGCAGGATGTAACTGGTCCGCTCGGCCAGCCCACAGAGATGGGCGACGGTACCTGGGCAGTTATCGGCGGTGGCGTTGGTCTTGCTATCGCATTTCCTGTTGCACGCCAACTTGCAGCTACCGGCCATGAAGTTCACGCCATTATGGGTGCTCGCACCAAGGACCTGCTGCTGCTGGAAGATCAGTTCCGCGAGATTTTCCCGGAGGATCACATCCATATCACCACAGACGATGGTTCCTACGGTGAAAAAGGCGTCGTAACTGCACCGCTCGAGCGTCTGCTTCAGGACAAGGCTGTAGATCACGTCTTCTGCGTTGGTCCTGTTCCCATGATGAAGTTCGCTGCTCTCACTGCCGAGAAGTACGACACCCCCGTTATTGCATCGCTCAACCCCATCATGGTTGATGGCACAGGAATGTGCGGCTGCTGCCGTGTCGAGATCGATGGCGAGACCAAGTTCGCTTGTGTAGACGGCCCCGATTTCGATGCAACAAAGGTCAACTGGGACGACCTTCGTATGCGTCAGGCAGCCTATCGCACTGAAGAAGGTCAGGCTATGAAGGCTTACGAGGAGGCGACCTGCGCATGCCACAGGTAAACGGTAAGTACGTTCCCAACGCAAAGGCACCCCGCACGCCCGACAACGAAGAGCCGGCCGCTGAGCGCGCATGCGATTTCCGTCCGGTTGATAAGGGCTTCACTAAGGAGATGGCACTTGCTGAGGCCAATCGCTGCCTCGACTGCAAGAAGCCGCTCTGCGTAACGGGCTGCCCCGTAAACATTAAGATTCCTCAGTTCATTGAGGCCATTCGCGCTGAAGAGTTCGGTCGTGCACTGGATATTATCCGCGAGGATTCCATGCTGCCTGCCATCTGTGGTCGTGTTTGCCCACAGGAGAACCAGTGCGAAGGCAAGTGCATTTTGGGCAAGAAGGGCGATCCTATTGCCATTGGTCAGCTGGAGCGCTTCGTAGGCGACCAGCCCGAGCTTGGTTCGAAACCTAAGGTTGCCCCGAGCAACGGCAAGAAGGTTGCCGTTATTGGCTCTGGCCCCTCTGGCATTACCTGCGCAGGCGAGCTTGCACGCAATGGCTTTGAGGTCACTGTCTTTGAGGCATTTTTCACCGGCGGCGGCGTTCTTGTCTACGGCATTCCTGAGTTCCGTCTGCCCAAGGCAGTTGTTAAGCGCGAGATCGATGGTCTTGAGGATCTCGGCGTTCACTTTGAGTACAACTCAGTCGCAGGCCGTATTACCAATGCTCAAGAGCTGTTCGACAAGGGCTTTGATGCCATCTACATTGCTACGGGCGCTGGCCTTCCCAAGTTCCTGAACGTTCCCGGCGAGAACTTGCCCAATGTCTTCTTTGCAAACGAGTACCTCACGCGCGTAAACCTGATGAAGGCAAATCAGTTCCCCGAGTACGACACGCCCACCAAGCATGGGCAGCGCGTTGTTGTCTTTGGTGGCGGCAACGTTGCTATGGACGCCGTGCGTACCGCCAAGCGTCTGGGCGCAGAGCACGCAATTATCTGCTACCGCCGTACCGAGGCCGAAATGCCCGCTCGTCGTGCCGAGCTGCATCACGCCAAGGCCGAAGGCGTTGAGGTTCGCGAGCTCGTTGCACCGCTTGAGTTCCTTGCTGGCGAAGATGGCAACGTCTGCGCTGTCCGCGTTCAGAAGATGGAGCTCGGTGAGCCCGATGCTTCTGGCCGTCGTCGTCCTGTTCCTATCGAGGGTGCTATCGAGGAAATTCCTTGTGACGTAGCTATTTCTGCTATTGGCACCAACGCCAACCCTCTGGCTGGCATGATCAGCGATGTCAAGCTCAACAAGTGGGGCTACATTGAGGCTGACGAGAACGGCCGCACTTCTGACCCGCGCATTTGGGCCGGTGGCGACATTGTAACGGGCGCCGCTACTGTTATTCTTGCCATGGGTGCCGGTAAGACAGCTGCTGCTTCCATTACTGAAGCGCTCACACAAGCATAGAGTCTTGTGGTGCATTAAAACACCAAGCCCGGGCTGCCTGCGTGCTCCCGGGCTTTTTTGAACTACAAGATCTTTACGTGGCAAGGAGTGTCATGCGCGAGCTTGAAGAACGAATGAGACATGATGGGGCGGTTCGTCCCGGCAATGTTCTTAAAGTCGATTCATTTCTCAATCATGGCTGCGATATGCAGCTTTACCAGCACATGGCCGATGAATGGGCACGTCGGCTTGCAGGAGAAAAGGTTGATAAAGTCCTCACCATCGAGACTTCAGGCATTGGCCTTGCCTGCGTAACAGCCCTTGCTCTGGGGTGTCCCACCGTTGTTTTTGCCCGCAAGAAGGAGTCACAGAACCTCCAGGGGTCGCAGTGGCGCACCTCTGTTCACTCCTATACTCACAACCGTGATTACACCGTTGTCGTAGAGAAGAAACTCCTCAACCCCAATGAACGTATTGTTATTGTTGACGATTTTCTTGCCAACGGATCGGCCGCAGAAGGACTTCTCGATTTGTGTAAACAGGCTCATGCCGAAGTGGTGGCCATGTGTTTTGCTATTGAAAAATCCTTCCAACCGGGCAGAAATATCTTATGCGAACAGGGCATTCGTGTGGAATCACTCGCACGTATTAGCTCAATGGATGCTACAACAGGTGAAATTACATTTATCTCTGATGAGAGCGAGGCATAGATGGCAGAAGCCACTACAACGTCCAGCACCATCCCTCAGTCACCCGATTGCCGTGGATGCTACGAGAAGCAAGTTCGCCGTATTGCAACCTTTTGCAATTTGAGTGACTACGTGCTGTCCCAAATGCTTGATATTAAGGACAGTCTTCTTGAAGAGATTGGCGGCGAGCGTGTAAAACCCACACATATGGGCACCTTGTTGGAGCGCATCATGCCGCTTGTTGGCACGAATGATCCCTATCACGATATAAAAATCCAGTACAACCAGCTCCTGCTGGACCGCGAGCCAGAATGCTTGGAGCAAATTGCTGCTGCCGATAATCCTTTCCAGCTTGCCTTGCGCTATGCAGCAGCAGGTAATCTCATTGATTTTGGTTCCAAAAACACCTTTACCCAAGACGATGTAACCGCTCTGCTTGACCGCGTGCCTGATATCACCTTTGCTCTTGATGATTCAGCAGAGCTTCTCGAGCAGATCCGTTCAGCACAGAACATCATGTATTTAGGTGATAACTGCGGCGAGATTGTTCTGGACAAAATCCTTATCGAGCAAATCTTGCAGGAAAACCCGAATGTACAGGTTACCTTTGGCGTTCGCGGTGGCCCCATTATTAACGATGTTACGGTAGAAGACGCTCAGCAAGTTGGCATGGATCGTGTTGCTCGCGTTCTACCGAGCGGCGTAGCCATTCCGACCACCATTGTTGAAGACAGTACTGAAGAGTTCCAGCGCACCTTCTACAATGCTGACGTTGTTATCAGTAAGGGCATGGGTAACTTTGAGACGCTTGGCGACGGCTGTGGTCGCGGCAATGTGTTCTTCCTTCTTATGACAAAGTGCGACCTCGTAGCCGATATTATTGGCGCACCACTTATGACGCTCGTTTGCAAGCAAAACGAAGCTGCATAAAGCTTTACCAGAGTAGCAAGCTATACAAAATGCGCAGCCCTGACACTTGTCACGAGCTGCGCATTTGAGTCTTCCTGGAATTTTTTATCCCGCTATTTCTTTGTGACCTCTATCTCAATGCCACTTTGATCGATGACAAGTGCATCGCCATCGCGTTCAAATTCCGTCCAGTCATCTTTATCCTCAGTAGCAACTTCTATACCATCATCAGTAGCACGCCACTGGAGGTTATCCATTGTTTGAGACTGACCCGCAAAGCTCATCTCCATTTCTGCAGACTTATCCTCATTGAGCTGAAGGGTGCAGTCAACAGAAATGCCCTGATATGTAGCGGTGCCCTCCCAGGTTCCAACATAGCTATCCTTACCACCGCCAAGACAGCCTGTAAAGAACAAAATGAGCGCAATAACAATAGCTACTGCTGCCACACCAAGACCGATAAACAGGCCTTTGTTGTTTTTCTTTGGCTGTATAGGAGACGGAGTATAGTTAACCCCTTGGGGCTGAGGAACTCCTTGTCCATTATTAAATTGATTGGGAGCTCCAGATGCTGGAGTGCCTACATTATTTCCAAGTGCAGCACCGCACTTGGGACAAAACTTTGTCCCATCTGCAAGCTGTGAACCGCATTTTGGACAGAACATGAGTCCTCCCTTATACCAGGACGAATTAATGTAATTCGTAGCCGTTGTCCTTATATCACTCCTCTAGGATACCTATTTGGCGTTTGTTTGTTGATTACAGTTTGTTAAAGAGCTGTTTGGAATTACGGGCTTTTCGATAAAAGGCTTCCGTTGGCTCAGTAGTGAAAATCATTTAAAACCACCCCCTTTGAAATATCTTCTTCGAAATCCGAATAAGATTAGATATCATCTTATTCAGATTTCGAAGAAGATGGAGGTACGCTCATGTACGAATCGCTTGTCGCGGAGTATCTCGGCTTTCAGATTCCTACGTTTATCCCTCGAAAATCTCTGCTCAAACAACTTCCCAAGCCCAAGCAGCGGAATATGATCACAACGCTCATTGGGGTTCGGAGATGCGGGAAAACCTTCCACCTGTTTCAGACCATGAGTGAACTGTTGCGGGCAGGTATACCGCGCAACCGGTTGTTTTACTTTCCCTTTGACGACGATCGGCTGGGGGAACTCGACGGATTGACGGCATCGAAGGTGCTTGATGCGTACTACGCCCTGGTGCCAGATGCCATCGAAGGATGCTACCTGTTCTTCGACGAGATTCAGGATATGCCGAACTGGGAGGCATTCGCTCGACGTGTATCAGAGCAATACAACGTGACTATGGTTCTTACTGGATCATCGTCCAAACTCCTTTCATCAGACATTCCAACCAAGCTACGCGGACGAGCACTCACTCATGAAGTATGGCCTCTCGGTTTTTCCGAGTTCTGTACCTTTTCGAGTATAGAGACGCACTGTATAGGAGGCGCATACGAGCCGCGCAACGCCGCCGCGCTTGCGCATACCTTCCGGCAATATCTCGATATTGGGGGTTTCCCCGCCGTGCACGACATGGATGTGACAACGCGAGCACAAACCCTCCAGGCGTACGCCGATGAAATCATGACGAAAGACGTACTTGAGCGCTTTGGAAGCGCATCGTATCGCGCAGGACGCAGGATGGCGCTCACCGTGCTTCGGTCGACTGGCCTCCAGCTCTCGGTCAACAAACAGATCAAGGCGATGCGGAGCGCGGGGATCTCGATATCGAACGAGTCTGCCTACGGCCTACTCGACGACTTCGAAGACGCGCACCTGGCGTTCAAGGTGTCCGATTACAGCCTGTCGATACGTGACAATCCCAAATCAGTGTATAAGGTCTATGCCGTCGACCACGGTCTCTCGGCCGCCGTTGCGCTGGCGAACCACATCGATATGGGACAGCGGCTTGAAACAGCTGTGTTCATTGAGCTCAAGCGGCGATACGGCATGAACCGAGATCAGGTGATCTCTCGCTATCGGTCCACCGCGTGCCCCGAGGTGGACTTCGTGGTCGGCGATGTCATGCTCAGCGCAGAATATGAACTCATTCAAGTCGCCGTGGAAAGCGGTGTGCAACGCGTGGCGGAACAGAACAACGCAAGAAAATATCGCAGCGAAGTGGATAACCTCGAGCAGGCGATGGCAGAGACGGGTCTTGCAGAATCTACACTCATCACGCTTGATGAGGAAAGCGACATCCCCGTCAGTTCGGGCACCGTGCACGTTGTACCTGCTTGGAGGTGGTTTCTCGATGGCGCCGAGGCATGAAGGAGCATAGGGCGATATGATCCATGCCGGGGCTTGGGTTCGCATTCTACCATCACATCGTGAAGCTGCACGGCGACACCATCTCGGTGGAGAGTGCGCCGGGAAAGGGCAGCATCTTCGAGATGCGCCTGCTCCTCACTTAAGTGTCATTTACAACATAGCTAGCTATAACATCTATTCCTGATACTTTAGGAACAAATCTCGCTCTGAATACGTTTAGGGAGTTTCGCAAATACAAGTTCGTAGCTCTGATCACAGAGATCAAAGATAAGGTTCTCAGGAAGATCAGCATCTATATCAACTGAAATCCAAGTACGGCCATCTGAATAGTATCCTGGCAAAACAGCTTCTGGATATTCAGCCCGTAGCTCTAAAATACGATCAGGATCACACTTAAGTGAAAGTAAGTGACGTCCAGCATAAGGCGCTTTAGCATCCACCTTGGTAATAAACTCACAAGCAAACTGCTTACCACCGACCCAGTAAATCATCCAGCCCCACTTTTCATGGAAAGCCTTGCTTGCGCCTGCACGGGAGAGCAGCCTTGCATCTATATCAGAGAAGTCCATGAGCTAATCTCTCGTCCAGCGTTCAAGCGTGGGCAGAATTGCGCCCAACAGCGACGCTGCTTCATCCACCGACCAACCCATCGCTTCAGACATGCGTGGAGCACATTCCTCAATCATGTCCTCCATAGTGGTTTCGTAGGTATACTTGCCTTCGTCATAGCACCAGCGGCAGTATCTGTTGGTTTCTGTACCATCTGCCTCGTGACCATGTTGGTTAGGTCCAGTAAACATCATCCCGCAGCTTTGACAATACTCCTCCGGCATGTCGAGAAGCATTGTTATAGGCACTTCAAGCTCTCGAGCAATGAGCTTAATCATATCGATACCAGGTTCAGTCTCACCGCGCTCCCAGCGACTAACCGCCTGACGAGTGATAAAGAGTTTTTGAGCAAGGTCCTCTTGAGTAAGTCCACGCTCGCGGCGTAGGCGAGACAGCTCATCCTTTTTAAGCAGCATATTATCTCCTCGTGAGATGAAGTCGATATTCACATCTTTATTCTCCGAGAGGCAAGCAGTAACTACAAGCAACAAAGAGTTGCACAAAAGAACAGGACCCCGCAATATACGCGAGGTCCTGGAGAAGGGCTCCAATGGCTCTATTTGATATTTATTCAGATAAATCCTTTCTGAAATCGAAATTATCGGTATTCCCTAGACCTCTTTTCCATAGGTATGGGTATAGCGATACCGCTCTGAGACAACAAATTGCTCAGGAATCTTGTTGTAATCACTATGCATCACAGATAAATACAGCTCGCAGGCACGTTCAACCACTTTTACAGACAAGAGCGCTTCTTCGAGAGTTGTTGCACAACTTACCGGCCCATGATTGCGAAGTAGTATGGCGCCGCGATCTCCTATAACCTCAGCGGCAGCCATCCCTAGCTTCTCATGTTGCTCTGCAGGAACATACCTCTTTGTTAAGGGAATGCCACCTCCTAACAACTGAGACATCTCCTCAACAAGACAAGGCACTTCTACGATTGGCAACGTGGATACAGCCATTGCATGAAGCGTATGTGCATGAACAACCGACGTTATATCTTTACGAGCGAGATAAAGTTGCCTGTGTACTTCTCGTTCAGAAGTTGGAACCCTACCTCGAGGCGACTCTAATATTTCTCCCTCAAGTGACATAACAACCATGTCTTCAACCGTAAGATCATCGTATGCAACGCGGCTGGGCGTCAGCACTATCTTGTCGTCGCAAAGCACTGAGACGTTTCCCCAGGTCCCAATTACACTTCCTTCACGCTGAAGCTGTTTACAAGCATCTATTACGTTTTGCTTTTCTTCCTCAAACACTATTGACCTCCAAACAATTCAGCTCGAAGGCTCCATGATTCACGCAATGCCTTATAGGTAACCTGGTAGAGCCCATACAGTCGCTCATAACGCTTGTGGTTTTCAGCGTTGGGCACATATGTTCCTGCTGGCCGTACTATCGCTTCCACGGCGTCCACATAAGAGGGATAAAAACCCTGCACTACCGCATTATTGATTACCACACCAAGAGCGCCTAGCTCATTGCCGTGCACACGACCTACTTCTTGCCCAAGGGCATCAGCAAACATCTGGCACCAGAAGGCGCTTTTTGCTCCACCGCCGCAGAGTGTGACTGATGCAATCTCACGTGGCATATGCCTATAACAATCCAACATGGCAAGTGCTACACCCTCATATGTTGCATGCAAAATATCGGCAATGGTATTCCTAGAGGATATTCCTGTGTAGCTTGCACGCGCATGTGGTGCAGAGAAGGGGGCACGCTCGCCGCCGGACAAAAGATATGGATGATACATAACGCCATTTGATCCAACGGGAACCTCAGACAGCTCTTTTTCCACAATAGAAAAGATGTCTTCTTCATTTTGTTCCGCTTGCATTACGAGCCCGCCAGCAAGCGTTCGAATAGCCCAATCGGTATTTGGAGCTCCAGCATATGAGGCCATAAGCCTTAACCAGCGATCCTTTGGGGCGTGCGCAACAGTCATACCAGCTTGGACAGTGTCATCGAGTGGCTTATCCACCACCATCTCATGCAAAGCCGCAGTTCCCATAATGGAGCAGCACTGACCTGCTTCCACTACGCCAGCCCCTAAAGCACACGCTGCAACATCCATCGGACCAGACGTAATTACACACTCATTTGAAACACCAAGAGCTTTTGCAAGTTCTGGACGAATAGTAAAAGCATTTTCCGATGCTGTAAGCACAGGTGGCCACTTCTCTGCATATTGAGAGATACCGCAGAGCTCAAAGGTTTCTGGAAGATAGGCACGGGAATTTTGATCGAGAAATACCAGTGACTGATCACTTGCATCAGTTGTTATCTGACCCGTAAGACACCAGAACAGATAGTCTTTGAGATGCATAAACCAACGGGCTTGTTTTAAAGCATCTGGATCATTTTCGTCCATCCACTTTACAATACCGTTCTGGTTTCCAACACAAAGCCAAGTACCAGTGATATCGAACAAACGCCTGACGGTACCATCGGATTCCCAGCGCTCTACTATATTTGCCGCTCTTCCATCACAGAAACAAATACCAGGTCGAACAGGGTTCATACCTTCGTCAAACAACCAAAGACCATCGCCTTGGGCTGTAATTCCCATTCCTATTACTCCATCGCGATCAACAGATGAGGTAACCGTTTTTACACACTGCTGGCACTTTTCCCAAATCTCGAGAGGATCTTCCTCGTATCGATCCTCAGTGGGGCAACTTGCAGTTAACGGCAAACCACACTGAGAAAGCTCTTGCCCTTGTAAATCAAACAGGACTGCCTTGATGCCTGTCGTTCCAGAGTCAATGCCGACAAAATATTGGCTCACTGCTCCCTCGCCTCCTCGATAAGGCCCTTCATGAAACCGAGAGCTTCAGTAGCCATACGGTCTAAATCATCATCTGTTGCATCATTTGGAAGCATCTCACGCCAGACATGGCCGCCCTGTAAAGCCACTGTTCCACCGCTGCGGACAAGAGGCTCAAAAGAAATTGTTTTGTCATAACCTACGTCCACCAGCGCACGAGCAACGTCTTTCCATGGCAAGAAGCAGGGGCCAGGCAGTCTGCGATTATTTGTACCTACGTGATAATGGCCTAGCTTATCTCCAGCAATACGAATTGCGTTTGCCAGATCATCTTCTTCAATCATGCCGTGGAAAATATCAAGCAAGATATTGATGTTTGAACTATCCACTTCATCAGTAAGTGCCCGAGCTTCTGCAGCTGTATTTAGCAAATAGCTTTCAAAGCGATTTACTACTTCCATGTTCCAGCTAATACCTAAGTCGCCAGCAGCTGCCCCTATTTCGCGCAATGATCTTGCTGCAGCCTCAAGATTCTTTTGCTTATTCTCCGGATGAGAAAAATCGCACCAACAGCCGTAGTTAATGCCCGAAAAGTTATGAGCGTCAACACGAGCAATCGCAGCTAAAAGCTCTTTTGCTTTTTCTACAGCATGTTTTCTGCCCGGCTCATCAAGCTGTGATAAATCTTCTTCAGCACCGAAACCACCGCATATGTATAGCTCAACATCATTTGCTTTACATGCGGCCTTAATGTCATCCACTTCTGTTTGAGCCATATCCAAAAGACGACCGTAAAAAATTTCTAATACGTCAAATCCGCATTTGCGAGCACGCTCAATCGTTTGGGGATAGTTCGTGCCTTCCCAATCTTTACTCCAATAGCAGTAACACATCCCATACTTCATTTTTTCCTCCTCATTAACCTATTTTCAGTCTCAGTTTTATCTTTATTTACCGCTTTTTATCTACTTTTTATAGCTTATTATCTGTTTAAAATTGGAAAAGAGAGATATATTCTTTATCGATGAATGGAATGATGTACCGTCTGAATGGACAACTTCTTGCCATATTTCGATATGTAGCAAGATAGGATTGAATAGCTCAAGACGCTTCAAGGGCAGATATGCCAGAATTGTTTTTACGCTATGGGGCGCTGATGAAAGGTGTAGGTATGCAGGACAAGCAGGCCTCAAAGAAATTGTTTCCTGAAGAACGTCGTTCAAAAATTTTGGAAAAACTGAACGTCGAACCAAAAGTTCTCGTAAGCAATTTAACGCAGGAGTTTGATGTGTCTGCTTTTACCATTCGAGCAGACCTAGATGAACTGGAAGCCGAGGGTAAGCTACGCCGTTGCCATGGTGGAGCTATTCCTCTTTCTAAGCCAACAGATGCCATACGCTACGAACAGCGTCTGGCGCAGCACAGCGAATCCAAGCAACGCATAGGTGAACTTGCATCAGAACTCGTAAACGATGGCGACTGCATTATTGTGGACACGGGAACGACCACAATAGAGCTCGTACGCAATCTTACAGAGCTTCAGGGTCTAACGATTATTACCAGCGACCTTGAAATTGCATCCTTGGCAGAACGAACTCTTCCAAACTCTCAAACTTTCTTCTTAGGCGGCTATATTAGGCCTGGTCATCGATATAGCAATGGAATCACTGTCCTGCGTGCTCTTTCAGAGCTTAATGCAGATAAAGCCTTTATTTCCACAACGGGCTTCTCACCGGAAGGCGGCTTTACTACAGAAACCTTTGATCAGGCGGAAATAAAGGCTACTTACGCACGACGTGCTTCAACAAGCTATGTTTTGATGGATCTAAGCAAAACAGCTGTTGTTGCGCTTTCTTCTTTCTTAGGTGTTGATGATGTAGACGGCATTGTTACTGAACGGCCATTCCCTGCTGAAATGGCCGATCGTATAAAAAAGGCAAATCCAGAAATAGAGCTTATTTCCTAATAAGTGTTTTTAGCACCAAGGCCAGGGCTCTTTTCCGCACCTACGAACGTCTATCTCATCAATAACTGCATTCCCGCGGTGCGTAAGAAGGAATTCAACAATATCGGCAATGTCTTCTGGTGTCATAAGTTTTTGCTCACGCAAATCATCTCGCACACCAGAAAGCATGCCTGTTGCAATTCCACCTGGGCATAGGACGTGCACCCGCACATCATCTTTTGCAAGTTCACGAGCAAGAGACTTAGACATGCCAAGAAGTGCATGTTTAGACGCCCCGTAGGCTGTTTGATTTGGATAAGCATTATGAGAGGCTGCAGAACCAATATTGATAATCGTTCCGTGCTCACTTGAACGAAGCTGCGGAAGGAATGTTTTGCACATGAGGAAGGGGCCTCGTACATTTGTGCGCATTACCGCATCAAACTCATCTATGCTCGTTTCATCTATCGAAGTGTTTACCAGCGCGCCTGCATTATTAATGATGATGTCTACCCCACCCATTTCCTGAAGATGTGTTGCCAGGCGAACAACATCAGTGGGTTCCCCAACATCCATAGGAAATGACTGTATGCTTCCAGCGCCTGATGCTTCATTACACACTGCATCAAGCCTCTCTTTAGTTCTTCCGGTAATAACAACATTGCAACCCAAATCTACAAGTCTCAGTGCCAACGACCTGCCGATTCCCGAGCCTGCTCCTGTTACCACAGCACGATATCCTGCAATGGAATTACAACCCATAAGCCCTCCTCATTCCTTTACGCATAAATCACCCCTAACAATCCGTTAGGGGTGATTTCTAAATTGCTTACGAATGGTGAACGTCGTTAGCGGCCTCAGCTTGTGTCATTTTCTGAGCGCTTCCATTATCAAACATCTCATCTGTAACACCTTTGCCACGATAGACATCGGCTATTGAGACAAGATCGGTATTGCGTTTCAGTGCCCACACAAGAATCACCAGCGCAATGGTAAGCATAAGGTTTCTGGTAAGAAAAGCTAGAACTGTGAGTACTGCAGCAAACAGAACACCTATGTACCAGGCCATTCGCCGTATTTTATGATTTGAAGCACGCATGTCTAGCTTTTCTCCTTTCATAACAAACTTTTACTTTTCCTCAACAACAGAAGCGGTTGCTGTATCGTCCGTTTCTTTCGTTTCAGGCTCGTCAGAAATCCAACCCATACGAACTGCTGCAGCATGCTCTTCTTGATTCATCCAGCGGAAGTAGAAGAATGCCAGCACTGCAAACAGAACGAGCACTGCAATACCGATAGGATTGAGCTGTACAGCTTCAATGAGTGCCAGACGCAAACCGGAGTCGTCCATGCCCCACCAGCCAATCATTTGGCCAGCCGGAAGTGCTGCGCCTGTCTCTGCCTGGAGAGCGGTAACCATCGGAGAGAACACTGTAGCTGCATAGCAGAATACTGGAACCCAGAGGAAGCTGATAATAAGCATCTTGCGAAGGTCACCCTTGCAAGCAACATATGCAGGAGCAGCGACTGCAACTGTCATCAAGTTGCCAAATGGCAGAACCGTGTTACCCGGGAGGATAACGGAAACAGCAAGAGCAACAGGAATCGTAAGGATAATGGTTACCCAGATTTCTGGAGCACCAGCAAGGATGGGCCAGTCCAGACCAATGACCATTTCGCGGCCAGGGAAATGCTTTTTAACAAATCCATTAGCTACTTCAGAAATGGGAGAAAGTGCCTGCATAAAGAGCTTGGATACCATGGGGAACAATGTGAGTGCGCAACCCGCCTGCACACCGGTCATAAGAGCTGCAACACCCTGATTTCCAAGCAAACCAATTGCAGTACCGATAATAAAGCCCAGGATATGGTTCTCGCCAAAGATGCCGATCTTACGCCTTAAGGCTGCTGCATCGATCTTGCTCGACTCAGGCATTACCTTATCGAGAAGACGGGCGATCGGATAGAAAAAGACATTCTCCAAGAAAATTGGGTGAGGCAGGCCTACACCAGGAATTCCCGTAAGCTCAGTAACCTGATTCTTCATATGGTCAGAGTTCTTAAGCTCAAGAACTACCTCAATGGAAGCAAAGACAAAGCCAAGAAGTACGTTATTAGTAACGTATGTAACGATAAAAGCAGTGAAAATCTTGTTTACAACGTTCCACATGTCAACGTTGAGGGTATCGGTCTGCTTAATGAAGAGCATTATCATGTTGATTCCAATTTGAATTGGGAACATGAGGAATGCATAAGGCCATGCCCAACAAGGTGTAACCGCTGGAGCCCAGCCCATATCAAGTGCCGTAAGTTGAATGCCTGTATTCTCGACAAATGCTTGGGCGGCAACACCAACCGTATTGCTCATGAAGGTTTGTACTTCGTTAACACCTACAAGAGCAACACCCAGAATCAGGCCAGCTGAGATAGCCTCTCCGGGCTTCATTCCCACAATTATGCCAATAATGAACATAACGATGGGCAAAAACACCGCCGCACCAAGGTCAAGCACGCTCTGAAATACTGTAGCAAGAACGTCCATCTACCGACTCCCTTCCTTTGTTCTAGATATCCGCTACAAGACCAAAGTGATCAGCCAAACTGCGCAGTTCTTCATTGGTAATGCAATGTTTTGGGGCGCCATTAACACTCACATAGACCTGCGCACACTTCTCAATTGTTTCGATAAGGCCAATGACCTCATCAAAGCCTTTTCCCGCGGCAAAAATGCCGTGATATGGCCAGATAACAACGCGCTTATCAGACATTTTTTCTGCAGTAGCAGGACCAATTGGCCCATCGCCACAAACCATCCAAGGAAGAACTGCTACACCTTCAGGGAAAACAACAATGCCTTCTGAATTGAGCGACCACAGCGCTCGAGTAAATTCATGGCTATCAAGTGGTGCAAGCGTGGTCATCGCATTGATGTATGTCGGATGAACATGCATCACAATGCGGTTCTCGGGATTAGATGCTAGTCGTGCGACGTGGCAAAGAAGATGTGACGGCAACTCGCTCGTTGGCCTACCCTCTCCATTGTCATAACCCCAAAGAATCTCGTAATAACCTGCACCCAAACGAATAATGCCCATATCACGCGCAACACGCTGTGGCAACGTACGGAATGACCCCCCGGTACGCGTGGCAAGAAAATATCTGCCCTCAAGACCACAGGTATCAAACTCAACAGGTACTTTTACTGGGTTATGAGAAAAATACTTTGAGAGCTCGGCAACTTCATCATCATCAAGAAGGTAGGTGAGATTGCCGGCGTGAAATTCACCCCATCCCGCCTGCCAAAAATAATGGCAGGAGGTTATCGCCTCCTCGAACAGTGGACTCTGTTCAATCTCGTCCATCTCGTTTTCCTTTCTTCATATATCTCTTTTTAACTAGGTATCATCCTAATTTAATCTCGAGTTTTATCTAGCTTAGTATCTACTTTTATCTATTTTTAGAGACAAACGGATGATTTTCGTAGGTGAATGGAGATATAGGAGAAGAAGAAAGGAGGGACATCTTCTTTACCATGCAAATAGAAAAAGGCCCAGACAAGAAGTCTGGGCCCAACAAACAAAACGATAGATAACAGTTGTGATAAACCGTTCTGCTTTGAAGTTCTGTTAATTAGAAATCAAAGTTATCTGGGTCTGCACCAGTGCGGGTACCACGCTCCAGTGCAAACATAGCAGCCATATCCTCGTCAGACAGCTCGAAGTCAAATACATCAAGGTTGGAAACAATGCGCTCCTGATGCGTAGACTTGGGCAGGCAAATGGTGCCACGCTGCAAGTGCCAGCGAATGACTACCTGTGCGGGGCTCTTGCCATAGCGCTCTGCAATTGGCGCAATGCGCTCGTCATCGAGAATGCTTCCGCCAGTACCACCAAGCGGGCTCCAGACCTCAACCTGAATGCCCTTCTCAAGGCAGTAATCAACCAGCGGCTGGTTGTTGAAGTAGGGATTGGACTCAATCTGATTGACGGCAGGCACAATATCAGAAACTTCAGCAAGCTCCTCAAGATGATGCTGCTGGAAGTTACTTACGCCAATAGCGCGGATCTTACCCTCTTCATACAGGCGTGTCATCTCTGCCCATGCCTCAAGACGGCGATCCACAGGCCAATGAATGAGATACAGGTCTACATAGTCGGTATCAAGACGAGCCAGGCTCTCCTCGAATGCCTCGCGGAAACGACCAGCGCGAATATCATCGTTCCACAGCTTAGTAGTCAGGAAGATGTCTTCGCGAGCCACACCACTCTGGCGAATACCCTCAGCAACACTTGCCTCATTGCCATATACCTTAGCGGTATCGATATGGCGATAGCCTGCCTCGAGTGCCCAGCGAACAGCATTTGCAGTTTCTTCGCCATCAGGTGTCTGGAATACACCAAGACCAACTTGCGGAATCGTAACGCCGTTATTGAAGGTTACAAACTCCATGCTCATCCTCTCATTCCTCTACCGAGCTAACCAAAACTTGCTGCTGTGTGAACACGTCTAAACACAGGATTCTTTCGATAAAACCAACTGAACATTCTCCTGTTTTATTCCGCGTTCTCTATCTATGACTCTAGCGTGAGTTGCCGATAAAAGCATTCTGCCAAATGTTCTATTTAAGCCAAATATTGCTCTAATTATCTCCTGTGCTCACTGATTCAACAACAGCCGCAGCATCGGGTGAGGCGGTGTTTTCTGCTGTTTGTGCAGCGCTTACGTCCTTATCACCACGCTTCTCCGCCTCTTCACGATGAAGATCACGGATAAGCAGGAAGTATCCAAAGGCAAAGTAGACACACATAATCAGTGGCAAGAAATTGCCCTGTGTTATTTGGCTTAGGAACGAGAATGCGTAGGTGAAGAGCGGGCAATCGATACCGGAGTTGGAAATAAAACCGCTCTGAATAATACCTGCGTTGAGCGCCAAATCGCTCACCACGGGCGCAACGGCATTTCCGCACCACAAATACAGAGGAGCCGAAACGCCTGCCATAAGAAGAACCATGCGCAGAAGGTTGCCATTGCACACGTAATAAGCAACCAGACCGCAGCCATAGTTAACAATTCCTGCAAAGGGCAGCATGTTGTTCCAAGGCATGATAACAGCCCAAAGCAGCGTGAACGGTACCGACACCATAGAGGCTGCCCAGATCTCCGTATTGCCCAAAAGAATAGGAATATCGAGACCAATAAGAACCTCACGTCCCTTGGCATGGCGCTCCATAAATGAGCGACAGGCATCCGAGATGGGCGTAAGCGCATTGCCAAAGAGCCCGGTAGCAATGGGCAGCATGGTCATAGCGCATGCCGCAGAAAAGCCCAATACCAACGCTTGAGCAAAGCTATAGCGCGCCATCAAACCAAAAAGGATGCCCAAAATAAAGCCCATGATGTGGTTCTCGGCAAAAATGCCAATCTTTGAACGCAGGTACTCTGCATCAAAGCTTTCTCGGTTAAGAAGAGGAATTTTACGCAACAACAAATCAATCGGATAAAGCGTTGCCATATGGAGCAATCCTGAGTGGGGGCAGGTTACACCAGGCAGTCCCGTGTGCTTAAAAATGCGCGGCTGAATCGCATCGCCCAATACAAGTTCCAGCACAATACGCAGGGATGCCACTATCATGCCTGCAATAAACGATCCTGTGACGTATTCAACGACAAGTGCCATAAAGGCCTTGCCCCATACATTCCAAAGGTCGACATTGAGCGTCTTTGTCCGTCCCATCGCAAACATGATGGCATTTATCGCTATTTGCAGTGGGAATAGCAAAAACGCCGACCGCCACGTCCAGGTAATAAGTGCCAGTGTGGGCCAGCCGCCATCTACAATCTCAAACGACTTTCCAACACTTTCTGTCATGGCCTCAGCGGCAGGGCTAATGGCATTTGTCATGTACTCGATAACGAGCGACATGGCCGAAAAACCCACGCCAAACATGACGGCAGCAGAAATTGCCTTAACAGGCTTCATGCCAACAATGAGGCCGAGCAGAAGCATGAGTATAGAAAGAGTTACGGTAGAGCCCAGATCGTTAAGAACGTAGTCGATAACGCCACTCAGGATATCCATGTTGTCCCCTTACAGCGCCGACATATAAATGTTGCGAGCGTCCTCCATGGTTAGACGCTTAAACTCTCCGAATTCAGCCCCTTTGTTCTGCTCAAGTGTCTGAATTAAAGCGTCAATATCAGCCTCAGTAATGCCAAGCTCGCCCAGCGTCGAAGGCATACCCATTGATACAAAGAACTCTTGCAGTGCATCGATGGTCGCTTCAACCGCGTCGGCAACCGCTTGCTCGGCAGTAATATCTACGCCATCCTCTTCCGGATTGACGGGCTCAATATCAAAGACATCGCGGCCAAACGCCAAGAATCTTTCTGGATTCTCACGCCACACATAGCGCATCCAAGCTGGGAAAATAACAGCAAGACCAGCACCATGAGCGATCTTTGGATCATGGGCTGAGAGTTCGTGTTCCAGACCGTGGCTCTCCCATCCACCAGCACGCGAGGTTGGCACCAAATTGCGCCCAACACCAGCAATGCCGTTGTGAGCAAGCATGCCTACCCACATGATATTGGCACGCGCGTCGTAGTCCTCAGGATTCGCAAGCGCGCGAGGAGCTTCAGCAATCAGCGTGCGCAGCAATGAACAGGCAATACCATCGGTAACAGGAACAGCATCGGCGCCGGAGAAATAGCGCTCCATAATGTGAGCGCACATGTCGGTAACGCCTGCGGCTGTTTGATAAGGCGGAAGTGTAAAGGTGAGCTCGGGGTCCATAATGGCAAGCTCAGGACGATTCAGGTCTGTTGAAAGTCCCTTTTTCAGGCACTTCTCATCATTGGTAATAACGCAGGAATCAGATGCCTCGGAACCAGCCGCCGGAATTGTCAGCACACAGGCAACAGGAGGCTTACCCTCTGCAATTGGCTGTGCTGCACGGCTAAATAAATCCCAGGTATCGCCCGTATAGGGAACACCAAGCGAAATAGCCTTAGCAGTATCAATAGTAGAACCACCACCAACACCCAGAATAACATCGACCTTCTCGTTGCGGGCAAGCTCCACGCCCTTACGAACAAGCTCTATCTCGGGATTAGGACGTGCTCCGGAAAGTTCAACATAGCTCACGCCAGCCTCATCTAACGAAGCCAGCACGCGCCCCAACGTGCCTGTGCGCACAACAGAACCTTGGCCATATACGACAAGCGCATGACGATGACCCAGCGCTGCTAACTGAGCACCAGTCTGGTCGGTTGTGCCGCGCCCAAATACAAACTTTGTTGGACAATTGAAAGAAAAGTTATTCATAGGTTCCCTTTCTTCATGAAGCTAACGAGTTCTTCGGTGTGTGCTACTCCCCCAGTGCATGGGCAAGATTTTCACGGATAATAGAGCACGAAGAACGCATAGCCTTACGCTCCTCATAAGACAAATCAATTTCAAGAACTGACTCTACGCCATCATCGCCAATAACGCAGGGAACACCAACTGAAATGCCAGACTCGCCGTATTCGCCATCAAGGTGTACCGAAAGCGGAATAACGCGCTTCTCATCATGAAGAACAGCCGTTACAAGCGTGGCAATGACTGAACCAATACCAAACTCAGTGCACCCCTTGCCACTCACAATGGTCGAACCGCTCTCACGCACGCGTTTCATAACTTCGTCGTAGTCCACACGCCCAACAATGTCTGGCCTGAGTGAAAGATATTCACGCAGTGCCATACCTTCCACTGCAATACGCGAGGTCGGCACAAACATGGAGTCACCATGCTCACCCATACAAAATGCCTGAATTTGGCGACTATTCACATCAAGAATCTCGGAGAGCACACGCCTTAAACGAGCAGAATCGAGTGCTGTGCCCGTACCAAAAATTTGACCGCGTGGCAGATTCAGATTGCGATACAAATACTCCGTCACAATGTCTGCGGGGTTTGACACACTAATCAGAATTCCGTGGAAGCCCGATTCACGAATGGGGCCAACAATGTTCTTGAGAACCTTAACGGTGCCATCGAGCATTTGCAGGCGCGTCTCGCCCGGATGACGAGAGCGCCCTGCTGTAAGAATGACGAAATGTGCATCGGCACAATCTGAGTAGTCACCAACGCGAATGCGGAACGAATCGCCCAACGATGATGCCAGGTCATCCAAGTCGAGTGCCTGTGCGTAGGCAGCTTCTTTATTTACATCAAGAAAGACAATCTCATTCACCAAATGTTGAAACATGAGACACAATGCCGCATGAGACCCCACGCGACCCGCGCCAATAATGACGGCTTTTCTTGTTCTCAAATCACCGGTATGCATAAACTGCGCTCCCTTCAATCAACATCCCGTCAGTCATAGTAGGACGTGCGCCGCAAAATGACGTCAAATTGATAGCGCAACGCACAACGAACGCGGCAGACGGTAGACGGAAGCGGGAATTCGGTGGTGGTTTGTAAGTGGAATGAAAAATCACGCCAGTACGTGGCAAAATGAGAAGCAATATGTACGTAACGACGTATGTCCTCACAACGCATCAAGGAGTTTCTATGGCCGAGGCTATTCGCAAAGTTAATGTAATTGGTCATCTGCATCCTGACACCGATAGTATTTGCTCTGCTATCTCATACGCTTATCTCAAAAATCAGATTAGCGAGCCCATTTACGAAGCACGCCGCGCCGGTGCAATCAACCGTGAGACCGCTTTTGTACTCAAGCACTTTGGCTTCGAAGAGCCACCCCTTATCACCACGGTTACCCCGCAGATTAAAGACATTAAAATCACCCCCCTTCCCGGCATTGATGCCGAAACAAGCTTGTTCACTGCCTGGAATCTTATGCGTGACGAAAAGGCTGGAACGCTTTGTATTGTTGACGATAGGCGCGACCTCAAGGGCCTTATTGCTGTGCGCGATATCGCCAATGCCAACATGGATATTCTCGATACTGAGGTTTTAGCCACCTCACGAACCAGATACGAGAACATCCTCTCTACGCTCGATGCCACCATGGTGCTTGGCGATCCTGAGCAGGTTATTACAAGCGGCAAAATGTGCGTCGGCACCACCCCTGAAATGATGGAGGACATGGTCGAAGAGGGCGATATCGTTCTCTGCACCAACCGCTACGAAACACAGCAGTTTGCCGTGGATTGCGGTGCTCAGTGCCTCATCATTTGCTGCGATGCACACGTTTCTCCGCGTGTCGTTGCTTCCGCCGAGCGCAATGGCTGCGCCATTATCGCAACCCCATACGACACCTATGCAGCAGCTCGCTTGGTTACCATGTCTATTCCGGTACGCGCAAAGATGCTTCCGAGCGATAAAATCTTGCGCTTCTCTGTTAACACCTCTATTGACGACGCACAGAAGTCCATGGCTGCCACGCAGCATCGTGTATTCCCTGTTACCGATGAGAATGGCCTGTACTGTGGTGTCGTAAGCTCGGCAAACATGATCGATGTCAGACGTAAGCACGTTATCCTCGTAGACCACAACGAGCGCAGCCAAGCGGTTGATGGTCTTGAGCAGGCGGAGATCATGGAGATTGTTGACCACCACCGCATTGGTTCTATCGAAACCGATGGACCGGTTGTCTTCCGCAATGAGCCAGTTGGATGCACTTGCACCATCATTTACAGCATTTTCAAAGAGAACGACGTTGAGATCCCCGCTAACATCGCCGGCCTTAT
Organism: Olsenella sp. Marseille-QA0557; assembly: GCF_965119725.1. Lineage (NCBI taxonomy): Bacteria > Bacillati > Actinomycetota > Coriobacteriia > Coriobacteriales > Atopobiaceae > Olsenella > Olsenella sp. Marseille-QA0557. The sequence goes on from NZ_CBCPMI010000001.1 coordinate 532,906, forward strand.
GATGTCGGCAATTCTGTCTGATACGCTGTGCTTCCGCTCCCCCACCTGCACGCCACGCGATGTCCGCGCTGGCAAGGCACTCGCTGAGATTTGCGGCGAGGATATTGAGACCTATGCCGACGCCATGTTTGATGCTGGCGCAGATTTGACCGGCCGTACCGCAGAGGAAGTCTTTAACTCCGACTTCAAGGTATTCTCCCGTGGCAATGTTCGATTTGGTGTCGGACAGGGCAGCTTCATGACGGAGAATAGCCGCCGCGCAGCCGAGAAGCTCGTTGGCCCCTACCTCAGCGAAGGTGCTGCCGCCAATGAAATTCCGCTCGTCTTCTATCTGTTCACCGATGTTAAGACACAGACCTCCGACCTTCTCTACTGGGGCGATAATGCCGAGGAGGTTATCGAGCATGCCTTTGGCGTTCAGCCAGAAGATGGCATCGCTGTGCTCGAGGGTGTTGTAAGCCGTAAGAAGCAGGTAACACCGCCGCTTATGTCTACACTTCAGAGCTTCTCTGAGGAAGAGTAAGTGTGAAGAAGCGGATAACTATATAGTCCTCATTAATAAGGAAGAAGAGGTGTTGTTGAAAAAACAACGCCTCTTCTTTAAGAAAGCTTTTGCTTCACGGACCTAGGCAATCGGTCCTGCTCCGTTAGCAAATACCTGCATAACGTGTTCAAATGTTTTACACAGCTCATCATAAGCAGCCATGGTCATATCATGCCAATATACTATGGCACCATCTTCCTTTTCTTCGTAGTCTTTAATAACTTTACGCACACGTTCGCCAGCAAACTTAGCACCATAAGTGTAGTAGTTCACCTTACGAATACCTACATCGATTGCCTTATGGTAATCTTCATCCGACACGCCCGAGCCACCATGCATAACAAGCGGCGTATGGGTACGCTTGCGAATTTCACTTAATACGTTGAAGTCTAGATGCGGCTCACCTTTATAGATACCATGCACAGTACCGAAAGACACTGCAAGAATATCGCAGTTAGTAGCTTCGATAAAATCGACTGCATCATCAGGATTGGTGTAGATTGCATCTGGAGTGTCGACATTCTCGTCCTCATGGCCAGCGCCATTTTCACGCTTTCCCATGGACCCAAGTTCACACTCTAGCCCACAATCAAAATCGTGGCACATCTCGGCTGCTCGTGCACCAAGTTCAACATTTCGATCATATGGAAGCATGGAGCCATCAAACATGGCACCCGTAAATCCCATTTCAAGAGCACGACGCATATATGAAAGATGCTCACAGTGATCAAGATGCACGCAAACCGGAGCACTTGACCGCTCTGCAAGTGCCACCATTACAGGCCCGATTGAATCAAGCGGAACAAAACTTTCGTGTCCTTCTGCGTGGTCAATAATAACGGGATACCCGAGCTTCTCAGCGACATCAATTGCAGCTCGTACCGCCTCTAAACTTGGAGAGTTGAAGGCTCCAATAGCCATATTGTTTTGCTCTGCAATTGCTGTTATATCTCTGAGATTTACTAACACGGTATACTTCCTTTCCAAAGGGTGTCCTAACACCCTTTTTATTACTGCCTTGCAAATTCCAGTCAGTACTAAATTTTGTTTAGGCTGACTGGAATTTAATGTCAAATTATCTATTCTTTCTTGTTCTCCGCAGATGAAACCTTAGAAGTATCGCGACGCTTGCCACTGATAAGGTCAATATCTGGAGCTCCCTCAGGAATTGTGGGATCAGGAGACTTCTTTTTCGAAAGCGCGGTTGCCACAAAGGGGAAGAGAATTACAACAGCAGTAAGAACGTAGATAAGCATTGGGCCCATCTGGGCAAGAGCACCCAAGATGATTGAAACCACATTAAAGTCTGCATCTGAGAAGAATGTCGTAGCATACTCTGGGAACTGTGCACCCAAGAATGTAATCGTCAGAATTGGTGCCCATGTCATAGCAAAACCTATAATAAATGGACCAATTAATGCACCTCGACGACCACCAGTAACATTTCCGAAGATGGCAGCTATGCCACCACAGAAGAAGTGAAACACGATACCAGAAGCAAAAAGCACCACTGGCAAGCCGCAGACAATTTGTATACCCATGGCTATGGCACCACCGAGCATAGAAAGCAGGAAACCGGCAATCAAAGCATTGCTTGTACCCTTGAAAAGAACAGCAAATGGATAGGCTGGGACTGCATTTGGAACAATCTTTTCGGAGAAGCCACGGAATGCTGGAGTAATTTCTTCAAGAAGTACATTCACGCCAGCAACCAGCACATAGATACCTGCAGCGAAATTAATTGCCTGGAAAAATGCCCATACCCACTGATCTTGTCCATTCGCAAGCTCCGCTACGGTATCAGCGGGAGCAAACCCAGTAACCAAGAAGAACATGATTGCCATAACGAGAGACACAGACACATTGGAATCGGAGAGAAAGTTAAGTGCTGTTGGAAAATGTATCTCTTCAATTGAGGAAGAATTCTTGCCAACAATTTTTCCAAGTTTGGCACTAAACCAATACCCAATAGTGCCAAAGTGCGCAAACGAACAATTATCACCAGTAATTTTCTTCATAGGCTCGTAGACCATTGCGGGAAATGTCGCCAAGATAACACCCAGGATAAGCGATCCACAAATAATTGCAGGAACGGTGTCAAGACCGGCAAGCATAAGGAATGGAGCAATGGCACACGCCATATATAGGGCATGATCACTCGAAAGGAAGATGAACTTAAACTTTGTAAAACGAGCAAGAACAATATCAAGTACCAAGCCAAATACAAAGATAAAGGTAGCTACCGTACCAAACTTACCCAGTGTTATACCCATACCTGCTTCATTTGAAGGAACAATTCCCTTCATATTGAACGCGCCTTCAAATAGCGCTGAGAAGTTGGTAAGAGCGCCGGTAATGAGCGTAGCACCTGCTGAGAGAATTACCATGCCCAAAATAGCTTTTACTGTACCAGTTACAACCTCAGTTGCTGGCTTCTTCAGCGCCAACAAGCCGATAAGAACAACTATGCCAGCAATTACAGCAGGCTGACTCAGTAAGTCCTTTAAAAACTCCATCTCAACCCCTCCCATGGGGATTTATATTGATTAATTTGATAAGCAAGCAGTTACGTGCGAAGCGCTCTACAAAAAGCTATGCTGTCTCGCCAAGAATTTCTTTCTGCATCTTGTAGAGCTTCCGGTACTTCTCGTATTGCTCCGCATAGAAAGACACGTTTCTCGGATCGGGATAGAATGTCTTAACTGGAGTATTCATTGCATGCATTGCTTCGTGGTAGTCCTTAAAAATGCCACATGCAACACCGCCCATGATGATGAGGCCGAGGGTGCCTGCATTTTTAATCTTCATGACTTCAATTGGACGGTTCCAAACATCTGCTTTAATTTGCATACCCAGATCAGAAGCAGCACCGCCACCCGTTGCACGCAAACTGGTTACCTTAATACCGCCCTTTTCCAAAAGATCAAGGTTTACTTTGAGTTCGTACGCTTGACCTTCTCTCAGTCCGCGGAACAAAGTTCCTCTATCGGTATTGCGGTCAAGTCCCAAAATGGCACCTTTGGAGAATGGATCCATGTACGGAAGAGCAGCACCGGAAAGATGTGGCAAAAACAAGAGCTGTGTGGGCTCTTCGGGTGCTTCTTTATCAAGAATGTCAAATACGCTATAGCCTGTTACTTCAGCAGCATGACTCTCAGAACGTCCGAGTACATCTTTAAACCAGGTTGTAAGCGCTCCACCATCGAAAATATATGCATAGGTAGTAAACAAATCACCCATGTAAGGTACAAGCGGATAGTTATGTGAAGCGTTCTCTGCGACATCCACATCCCCAAGAGTATAAATAGGAAGAATGTTGTCGACTGTTCCTATACCATTGCATGCAACGCCCGGCTCATCTACAGCCCCACCAATGCCTGCAGCTATTTGATCATGAGTGCCAATAACAATTTTAATATCGTGATAATTAATGCCCAGCTCTTCAGCAAGGGCGGGATCCATCTCACCTACGACAGAGCCCATTGGCACAAGATCGGGAAAAATATCGCGAGTAAGACCGGCGGCTGAAATAATGTCATCGTCCCAATCTTTGGTATGAACATTAAAACAAAGCGTACGAGCTGAAAGTGCATAATCTGCACTCGCAACGCCACCAGTTAAACGATATGTAATGAAAGCACCACCAGGCAAAATTTTATAGACATGCTCATATATTTCAGGGGCTTCTTCATGTAGCCACATGAGTTTAGAGAGCGAGTAAGTAAGCGCGGGCTTAAGTGAGGTTTTTTCGGTTATTGTCTCATCTGAAATACGATTTTTCAGACGCTCCATTTCTTCTGTTCCACGAATATCAGTCATTGTCATAAAATTCGTAAGAACATTCTGATGTTCGTCAACCGTAGTAAATGCTTCACCAAACGAAGAGGCTGCAATAGCAAGAACTTTCTCAGAGGTGCCCGCAAGAGCCTCCTTCATTGTTTCTTTTGTTTTATCCCAAATCTCATTTGCATTTAGCTCGAAATACCCTGGCCGAGGCATAAGCGTGTCGTATGGACGGTATGCTTCCGTAATAACAGTTCCTCGATCATCAGCAATAGTGCATTTCACACCAGATGTGCCAACATCAAGACCCATCAGTGCCATGGTAATCCCTTCTCCTTAGGATTCATTTCCCTTTCGTTCAAAAGCCCAGTCGACTTGCTTTCATATCATTATTGTTATCTTTTGTTTATTTTCATATGTTCTTATTTTCAGTTTTGTGAGTGGTTATTTTTCATCCTTAAATGGTATTAAATGAAAGCATTCGAAAATGTTTAAAAATCGAAGAGACCGGTACAATAGAGATGTCAGCAGCAAAATCTTAATTCGAAGGGTCAATATGGCTTCTCAAGAACGTGGCCTATTTGCAGAAGAACGACAACAGCGTATCCTTGCGATATTGTCTGAGAGATCACGTGTGCTTGTGAACGAACTTTCAGAGTATTTTGGTGTGTCTACTGCAACACTGCGTAATGACTTACGAGAACTCGAGCAAGAAGGTAAATTAAGACGGACGCACGGCGGTGCTGTTGCCATTGAATCTAGAATTCCTGAACAACTAGCTGAGGCTGCCATTTCTGAACACCACAATGCAAAGCAAGCAATTGGTAAAGCTGCTGCAGAACTTGTACATGATGATGATGTCTTGTTCTGCGACTCAGGATCTACAACTCTTGAATTTATTCGAGCTCTTGCCGGGCGACGCAATCTTACGATTATCACAAATGATTTCTTAATTGCCTCTGAATCAGAGCGAGTGATAACTCAAAGCAATATCATTTTTTTGGGAGGATCTGTTCGTACGGGATTTCATTACACCGTTGGCTCTGCAACAATAGACGCACTCTCTTGTCTTTCGGCTCCAACAGCATTTTTAGCAACAAGTGCCTTTTCTTTTGAACGCGGTTTTTCTATTCATACGCTAGATCTTGCACTCTTTAAGCAAATGCTCATAGACCGCTCTGAACAGCACATTATGCTTTTAGACTCTTCAAAAATTGGTGCATTCACTACTGTGAATTTTGCACAATTATCCGACATATCCACGCTTATCGTTGATGATTTTATAAGTGAAAAAGACCGTATCCGTCTAGAAGACACAGAAGATGGGCCAAACATTATTATTGCCCCAAGTAAATAGTGGATGAACAGTTGTTCTTACTGTTCATCCACTGGCTTTTTAATACAGAGGTAAATCACCTGTCAGCGGATCTATTTGCTCTGGAAAAAGTGGCTCGAATGCTAAACAGGTATAGGTCGGCTCGCCATGAAACTCAGTCAGGCCTGCATCACGAATAAGAGAGTATGCAAACCCTTTTTCGCGCCCCTGTTCGGCGAGGTCGAGAAGTGCCTCTTCTGAATCAACATACACACATACCTTGGCTACACCCGCTTCAAACCACGCAGAGAGTGGCGACGGCTCTACGCCTTCATCCTCTAAATACACCCAACCATCTTCAGTTGCACGCACCTGCGTAAGACGGTTTTCGCGAACGAGTGCAGTCAGTGTTGCCTCAACACAGGCGTGACCTGCCTGAGCAGCGATTTTTCCTTTGCGCATCTTAAGATCACGGCGCATAACGATCATCTGTTTTGCCTTATAGGCCACGTCTTAACTCCCTTTGCTTAATAAGGTGTATGTGCTTCTTAGTCGCGCGTAAGCTTGCGATGCAGGCGATGCGGACGAGCAGCCTCGGCACCCAAACGTGCAACACGATCGGCCTGGTAGGCTTCAAAATTGCCTTCAAACCAGTGCCAGCGGCCCGGCTCTTCGTCGGTGCCTTCCCATGCAAGGATATGAGTAGCCACACGATCGAGGAACCAGCGGTCATGGCTTACCACCACTGAGCAGCCCGGGAAAGCCTCCAGCGCCTCTTCCAAGCTTTCGAGGGTCTCAACATCTAAGTCGTTTGTAGGCTCGTCGAGCAGCAGCAGATTGCCGCCCTGTTTGAGCGTCAAAGCCAAGTTGAGTCGATTTCGCTCGCCACCAGAAAGAACACCGGACGGCTTTTGCTGATCAGTTCCTTTAAATCCAAAGCTTGCCACATACGCACGGCTTGGTATTTCTTCATCGCCAACACGAATGTAATCGTTACCATCGGAAACAACTTCCCAAACTGTCTTCTTGGGGTCGATACCGCCACGCAGCTGATCGACATAAGAAATCTTGACTGTCTCGCCTACTTCAAGCGTGCCAGATGTCAGAGATTCTTGTCCAACAATCGTCTTGAAAAGAGTCGTTTTTCCTACGCCGTTAGGACCAATGACGCCAACAATGCCATTGCGCGGCAGCGTAAAGGAAAGATCGTCGATAAGAACGCGATCGCCGAAAGCCTTATGCACATGCTCGGCTACCAGCACTTTGTTTCCAAGTCGGGGACCTGCAGGGATATGAATCTCTGTAAAGTCGGGCTTTGCCGATGCTTTAGCCTCAGACAACATTTGCTCATAGCGCTCCAAACGCGCACGGTTCTTTGCCTGACGCGCCTTGGGAGAACTTCTCACCCACGCAAGCTCACTCTTCAGTTTCTTCGCGCGCTTAGCATCTTGTTGGCTCTGTGCTTCCAAACGAGCTGCCTTAGTTTCCAGGTAGGTGGAATAGTTTCCCTCATAGGGATAAAGGCGACCGCGGTCAACCTCACAAATCCACTCTGCAACATCATCGAGGAAGTATCGGTCATGCGTTACAGCTAACACAGCGCCGGGGTAATCATGAAGGAATTGTTCGAGCCAAAGCACACTCTCGGCATCAAGGTGGTTGGTCGGCTCGTCGAGCAACAGCAAGTCGGGAGCTTCGAGCAAAAGACGACACAAAGCTACACGCCTGCGCTCACCACCGGAAAGCACTGAAATCGGTGCATCAGGATCTGGGCACTGCAGCGCATCCATAGCCTGCGAGAGCTTGCTATCAAGATCCCAACCGCCAGCAGCATCAATCTCATCCTGAAGAGAGCCCATTTCCGCCATTAATGCGTCAAAGTCCGCATCGGGCTCAGCCATCAGTTCACCAATCTCATTGAAGCGAGCAACTTTGGCAATCACATCGCCAAAGGCCTGTTCAATGTTTTGAAGCACCGTCTTATCTTCATCAAGCTGAGGCTCTTGCTCAAGAATGCCCACGGTATAACCTGGACTCAGACGTGCTTCGCCATTGGAAATATCTTCAAGACCAGCCATTACACGCAAAAGCGTAGACTTACCCATACCATTAGGACCCACAACGCCGATCTTTGCTCCCGGGTAAAATCCCATGGTCACATCGTCAAGAATGACTTTGTCGCCGTGAGTCTTACGAACCTGATACATCTGGTAGATGAACTCGGCCACGTGTCCGCCTTTCGCTCTTTATTAGGTCTACTTCGTCTTATCTGAAAAGATATGGTACTCAGGATGTACAAAAACAGCGAGATACCTCATCTGAAGTGTTAAGACCTCCACAAGCACTTCACCAGAATAGAAAGCCAAACGGCATTAGCGCACCACGAACGCGGAATCTTTTTGCAGGTCTAGGCTTTACGACAAATCCGTAGGATAAAAGCTCTACAGTGTCATACTTACGAACGCATAACATGAGCAATCCGTAACATTACACCACGATTTGTATTAAAGGACGCATTCCAAGATTATGACCGCCACAGATAAGATCGAACCAAGTCTTCCATCTGCAAGCCCAGCACTTCCCGGCATAGCAGCACTTATTCCGCTTCTTGCAATTGCCGCACTCATTGTTGGCTGCTTTTATTTCGTGAAAAAACACCGCGAAGCAAATGCTCCTATTCCTCGCTCAGTATTTGTATGGGTGGCACCTCAATTTGCCCTCCTTGTGCTTGCAGCCGTAAGCTGTTTTCTGCAGGCAGCCGGCACCTCGCCAGTTGTGTTTGTGGTTGTCTGCCTTATTACGCTTGTTTGTGGAATTCTCACCTTATATGTACATCTACCACATGCATCTAAGGCAGAGCCCGAGGATACGCCTGCCAAAGACGCTAAACCTGAACAGAATTCCTCATCAGAGCAGACTTCAGCAAAGGCTTCGCCTATCAATCTGCGTGCACTTGGCATAGATGTGCTCGTCATTATTGGTGCTGCAGCACTTGCTTTTATGGCAATAGATCTGCCTTGGAGTGAGTGGCTCTTCCCCACCAACCCACTTTCTATTGCCATCCAGGCTGCCGTTCTTATTGGCGCCATGGTAATCATGCTGTCCCTTTGTCAAGGACACGGCGGCGGTATGGCAGTACTGGTACTTGTCTGTGCAATTATCGGCATGGTGCAATACTTCACCGCACAATTCCGCGGACAGACACTGCTACCTGGCGATATTCTAGCAGCGCCCACCGCAGCGGCTGTTTCTACTGGTTATCGCTATGTGTTTACGAATAACTGCATGATTGCGCTCGCCTGCGCATCCTTGGCTTTCTTTATCTGCTCATTTGCTCGCCCTGTGCTTCGTGGCGGAAAAAGTTGGATGCGTGTACTTGGCAGACTGGCCGTATCTGCTCTTATCGTCGCGCTCGGTGTTCAGGGATACACCTCGGTAAACCTGCGCCTCGACTACGACATTGTTATGGATTACTGGAATAATTCTCGCCTGCTGCTCTCTTATTGCGAACAAGGCTTTATTCCTACCTTCCTTTCTGGCATGCAATCTATGCCCATCGAAAAGCCCGAGGGCTATAGCGCAGAAGATGCCGAGCGCATTGAAGCAGAGGCTGCCAGTGCTTATGATGAAGCCGCAAGTCAAGATCAAAACCGCAAAGCTGCAGAAGAGCAGTTTGAAGCCATACAACCAAATGTTGTCGTAGTAATGAACGAGTCGTTTGCCGACCTCTCCACCTTTGAAGATCTCTGGGCTGGATACGAAGGTCCTACCTACTTTAATTCTGGGCTTACCGGCACCGCGCAGCGCGGCAATCTTACCGTTTCTGTTAATGGCGGTGGCACATGCAACAGCGAATTTGAGTTCCTCACGGGCAATTCTTGCGCTTTTATTGGCTATGGCAAACACCCCTATGCTACGTATGACCTTGAGGGTGTTCCCAACATGGCGCAGGATTTTTCAGATATTGGCTATGCCACAACCGCTATTCACCCCAATCTTGCAAGCAACTGGAATCGCGAAACTGTCTATGAACAGTTTGGTTTTGATCAATTCATAGATATCACCGGCTTTGAGGGCGCCGAGACTCTTCACAGTGGCGTTACCGATGCTGCTACCTATGAAAAAGTAATCGATGTTCTTGAGCAGAGCGATCAGCCTCAGTTCATCTTTGACGTAACCATGCAAAACCACAGCGGTTATGACCAGAACAACATTTCTGCTGACCAACTGACGACGTACCACTCCGATGCACTTGATGACGAGGGCAATCGTCAGATGAATGAATATCTGAGCTGCATTCAAGCGTCTGATGAGGACTTGGAATATCTTGTCAGCATGCTTTCGGAGCTGGATGAGCCAACAGTACTCGTATTCTTTGGTGACCATCAGCCCTATTTAACCGACTGGTTCAACCACAATATCTACGGTGGAGACACCGATGAGATCCTGCATCAGCAGAGAATGTTCCACACAGCCTATGTCGTGTGGGCCAACTACGACATTGCAGGCAACGAGCAGAACGACATGCAGTCCAACATGAGCCTAAATTACCTCGGTGCCTCGGTTAAACAGATCATCGGAGCTCCTTTAACCGAACGCGACAAAGCAAATCTGACATACTTCAGCAAGGTTCCTGCCCTCAACCCCTTTGGTTATCAAACGCCTGATGGCGCTTGGTACGATCTCGAAGGCGGCCCAGAAGTCGAAGTCATAGACGATATGGCAAAAGTGCAATACCTCCGGTTTGCTACATACGTACAGTAAAACGGTCATGAACGGAGCTTTCTTACAATGACCAATCAAACTTCAACGTTTCTCGCCATTCTCTCGCGTTTGAAATATATCGACCGCTGGGCACTTATGCGCAATGCTCGCCCTGAAAACCTTGCTGAGCACTCACTTGAGGTTGCCCTTATTGCCCATGCTCTTGTCACGCTTGGCAATGTACGGCACAACCGCAATCTCGATGCAAATGCTGCGGCAGTTCTCGGGCTTTTCCACGATGCCTCTGAGACCCTTACGGGCGACATGCCCACACCGGTAAAGTATGCAAATGGCCAGATTCGAGATGCCTATAAAGACGTGGAGTCGAGCGCAGCCGAACAGTTGCTTGCAACACTTCCTGAGGATCTGCGCAGCTCATATGCCCCGCTGCTCAATCCGCAGCACACGGAAGATAACCAGTATCTCTTGCGTCTGGTAAAAGCTGCTGATAAGCTTTCCGCGCTCATAAAGTGCCTTGAGGAGGCACAAGCTGGCAATGCAGAGTTTCGCACCGCCGAGGTTTCTACGCGTCAAGCTGTAGAACAGATGGCTTCTGAGTTGCCAGAAGTTGCCGACTTCCTCGAGGATTTTCTTCCAGCATACGGTTCTACCTTAGACGAGCTTCTCGGACGGTAACATGCACGGTCTTCACGCACGCATTCCCAAACATTTTGTTCTTGAAGAGCGCCTTGAGCGCTATGCGACTGCCATTGAGATTCTGCCAAGCCACCTTGCAGGGCAATGGGCAGAGGCATGCTATCCCCTTTCTTGCCAGGGTCTTGGACACTTTTCTCAAGTGTGGCTCGATCTTGGGTGTGGAAAAGGAGCTTTTACGTGTGACTTGGCTCGTTTGTACCCCGATGTGCTTGTTGTAGGAATTGATTCAGAGCCAGTATGCATTGCCTATGCTGCTCAAAAAGCTTGCGAAGCCCAGCTGCACAACGCTGTATTTGTTGGAGGAAATGTCAGCAAACTTTCCGACTATTTTGCTCAAGGGGAACTTTCACGCATCTATCTCAACTACCCCACACCTTTCCCGAGAAAGCGCGATGCGCTCGCACGCCTCACCCATGCTGAAAAGCTCATGAGCTATCGAGAAGTTCTTGCAGAGCATGGGACGGTCATTTTCCGCACCGATAGTCAACCGCTCTTTGATTTCTCACTCACGCAGGTTAAAGCCGCGGGATATACAACCTTGTGGGTCACTGATGATGTGCGCTCGCAACTTCCTGACGAGCCTCCAACAGGCTACGAGTTGCGCTTAACCGCGCAGGGAGCTCATGTCTACGGATTTGAGATAGCACCTGGCCCGGCACCTGAAAAGATTGAACAGACTGCCAAGATGAGCCTCGTTGATTATCTGCCTGAGGATCTTGACCATCTTTCCTATATCCCTCACGGCATGGAAGGCACTGTTATCAACATAAGAAACCGCCGCGCCCGCATGCGGAACGCGACGGCACATGCATAATCTGTAGGATATCCGCCTTATTTCATAAAGCGCTTACCTGCATTCCAGGCATCGGCAACATGCTCGCCAATGACATAGTAACCATTGCGGAACTGATCAAACGCAATGGCATTCATACGAGTCACATCGGGCTTACCATCTTCTGCGAGCACCGCCTCATCAGCAGATGCGTTAACAATACGCCCTACCACGCGGAAGCCCCACTCACATTTATGGAGCTCAATTGCTTCACACTCAATTGCAACAGGGAATTCTTGGATAACCGGAGCGTCTACAAATTCGCTTTTAACTGCTGTAAGGCCTGAACGTTCAAACTTATCGGCTACCTTATTACCGGAAACAATTCCCAGATAATCCGCCTCGTCAACATGGGCTACATCTGCAACCGATACGGTAAAGGCCCGGCGCGCAATAATATTCTGAGAAGTCTTGTGACCTTCAGAAATATTGAGCGCCACTTTATCCGTATCGCAAATTCCTCCCCATGCCATATTCATAACATCGACGGAGCCATCTTCGTTATACGTGGCAATCATAAGTACCGGCATAGGAAAGAGATACGGTTTGGGCCCAAAGTCTTTGCGCATAAGCGCTCCCTTCTAAGCTGTTTGAACTATTACTTGCAACGCAATAGATCAATCCGAGTCTTGCTCTTCATACCCTTCTCCGTATCCATCCTGAAATATGAACAAAGCTTTAGCGGTAAAAACGAACGCTCCTCCGGCGAGCGGCATAAAGAAAAATCATCTTGCTGACAGATCAGCAGCCCCATTACCTCATCGCAGTTTTTTAATCAATAAATTCACTGAATGGATTATTTCTTCGGTATCCGGGTGAGCGGTATGTTTCAGGCTGGTTATCGGTTGTAAAACGTGGTGAAAGTATGAACAAAAAAGGAGCAGGATAGATAAGCTTCGCTATTTTATCTAAAGGGGGACCAATGAACGGAATTGTAATCGTACTCATTGCAGCCGTTTTGCTGGTTGCAGGGTACGTACTCTATGGCCGCTGGTTGGCAAAGAGCTGGGGCATCGATCCCAAGGCTCTGACACCTGCCAAGCGCATGGAGGACGACAAGAACTTTACACCCGCATCTCGCTTTACAACATTTGCCCACCAATTCAGCTCGATTTGTGGCGCTGGCCCTGTTACGGGTACCATTGCAGCCATGATGTTTGGCTGGCTGCCGGTACTGCTTTGGGTACTTGTCGGCGGTATTTTCTTTGGTGCTGTTCACGACTTTGGCGCTCTGTACGCTTCTGTAAAGAACAACGGCAAGTCACTTGCTCAGCTTATTGAGAAGTACATTGGCCGTACTGGCCGTCGTCTGTTCCTGCTGTTCAGCTGGTTGTTCACTATTATTGTTATCGCTGCTTTTGTCGATATGGTGGCAAATACCTTCCAGGCTGTATACACACCTGAAGGAGCCGTTGATGTAGCCAAGTCCTACGCCGGTGGAGCCGCAGGTACTATCTCTATTCTCTTTACCTTTGTTGCCATCCTGTTTGGTTGGATTAACCGTCGCTTCAAGCTTGAAGGCTGGAAAGAGCTCGTACTGGCTATCGTGCTCTTCGTGCTTATGTTTGCCATTGGCATGCAGATTCCTGTCTATCTGCCCAAGCTTGGCTGGTTTGCAGTTATCGCGGTTTATCTGCTGTTTGCTGCCGCTATGCCTATTCAGACACTCAAACAGCCGCGCGACTATCTCACTTCCATCATGATGATCGTCATGATTGTTTGTGCAGTTATCGGCATCTTTGTTCTTGGCGTACAGGGCCAAGCTCAGATGAATGCTCCCATGGTTGCCGATAGCGCTATGCTCGATTCACTTGCTCAGAACGGCAAGCATATGTTCCCGCTGCTGTTTGTCTCCGTTGCCTGTGGTGCACTCTCTGGTTTCCACAGCCTTGTATCGACAAACACCTCCTCCAAGCAGGTTTCCAACGAAACTGACATGCTTCCGGTTGGTTATGGCGCCATGGTTGCCGAGTCTTTCGTTGGTGTACTCGCTATTGTTGTTGCTGCCATTATGTATGGTTCGTTCTTCACCTTTGATGCAACGGGCGCTTCTTCTGCAACGCCATTCCAGATTTTCTCTACTGGTGTAGCTCAAGGCATGACCGCTTTTGGCGTGAACAACACCCTGGCAACTGTCTTTATGACCATGTGTGTTTCCGCTCTTGCACTCACCTCTGTTGACGCTGTCGCTCGTATTGGCCGTCTCTCCTTCCAGGAGTTCTTTACCAAGACTAACGACGCAGCTGAGCAAGCTGGCGACAATGCGACTGGTGTTGCCAAGGCTGCATCTAACACCTGGGTTGCTACCATCCTGACACTTCTTTTGGGCTTTGCTCTTGCCTTTGGTGGCTACAACAACATTTGGGCACTCTTTGGCGCTTCAAACCAGCTGCTCGGCGGCATGACTATGATCATGTTGGCAGTGTTCTGCAAGTGCACTGGCCGCAAGGGTTTCATGCTGTATGTGCCTGTTGCCTTCCTGCTGGTGTGCACCTTCACCTCACTTGTCCAGAGCATCATGGGCTGCATTAACGCTCTCTCGCTCAAGGGCGCTGCCGTCATCGCCACCTCTGGACTTCAGCTTGTCTTTGCAATTTTGCTGGTCATTCTCGGCCTCATTGTTGCCTACAACTGCTTGAAGGAGCTCTTTACTAAAAAGGCTGGCTCTCTTCCCGACGAAGAACCTGAGTGGAGCGAGCTTGGCCGTGAGAAGTACGGCGCATAGTTTCGTCTCTCTTGCGTAAAGCGCCCGCACAGGCATGTCTTCAAACATGTCTGTGCGGGTTTTTCTATACCTCTTTGCTTTGCAGGCTGAAGAAGTTTTTGACAATGGCTTATTGGATTCCCGGAATGTGCGGAATGGTATTAAAGCCAATTTCCAACTCTTCATCGGTGGGAATATGATCTTCCATTTCACCGCGGTTATAGCGGTCGTAGGCCACCATATCGAAGTATCCCGTCCCTGTAAGTCCGAAAAGAATTGTCTTCTCCTCGCCCGTCTCTCGGCACTTCTCTGCTTCTTGCATTGCCACTAAAATGGCATGAGCACTTTCAGGTGCAGGCAAAATGGTTTCCAGCTTGGCAAACTGCTCAGCCGCTCCAAACACATCTGTCTGCTTTACCGCCACCGCATCGAGGTAGCCATCGTGCTTGAGCTTAGAAACAATAGGGCTCATGCCGTGGTAACGCAGGCCTCCCGCATGATCAGGACTGGGGATAAAGCCATTGCCGAGGGTATACATCTTGCACAGTGGGCAGGTTTGGCCGGTATCAGCAAAGTCATAGGCATACACGCCGCGTGTAAGAGAAGGACAGCTTGCCGGTTCAACTGCAATAAACTGCGTGTTGGGCTTTTCGCCTTTGAGCTTATCGCGCATGAAGGGTGCGATTAATCCACCGAGGTTTGATCCGCCTCCCGCACATCCAATGACGATATCGGGGTACTCACCAAGCTCACGCAGAGCCTCATAGCTCTCCAAACCAATAATCGATTGATGGAGCACTACCTGGTTAAGCACGCTTCCCAACTGATACCTGCCGCGATTTTCGGGTACATGAAGTGCTCGCTCTACTGCCTCAGAAATGGCCGTACCCAGCGAACCTGAGGAGTCCGGATGCTCCGCCAAAATACGACGGCCCACTTCAGTGGTATTAGAAGGCGAAGGAGTAACCGTTGCACCAAACGTCTCCATAATGTTGCGGCGAAACGGCTTTTGCTCATAGGAGCACTTAACCATAAATACGTCGAGATCAAGATGATAATGAGCGGCTGCCTCTGCCAGGGCAGTACCCCACTGACCTGCGCCTGTCTCTGTCGTAATGTTGGTCAGACCCTGTGCGTAGGCATAGTAGGCCTGTGCCAAAGCGGAGTTGAGCTTATGAGAACCGCTGGTATTGTTACCTTCAAACTTGTAATAAATCTTCGCAGGTGTGTTGAGCGCGCGCTCAAGATTGTAGGCACGACACAACGGGCTCGGTCGATACACCTTATACATCTCAAGCACCGGATCAGGAATATCAATCAATGCTGTGTTGTCATCAAGCTCCTGGTCGACAAGAGCATCGGCAAACACCGGTGCTAAGTCCTCATGTGTGGCAATTTTGCCATTGGGCAAGCGCATGGGTTCCGGCTTTTCAGGCATATCGGCACGCAGGTTATACCAAGCGGTAGGAATCTGATTTTCACGAAGATAGAGGCGGTAAGGGTTGGTGTTTGTAGCTGTCATGGTAGGTGTCCTTTCTCGCGTGCTTTTTATTGCATCTGCCTGAGTGCGTCTTCTGTTTTGGATAAAACCTTGTTTCCAAACAAAAAGAGGACCCCCGGATACTTCCGAGGGCCCTCTATAAGCGTGCACGTATGGCCGACGTCAGTCCGGAAGAGAGTTAGTCCTTGTCCACCACCATGCACCGCACATAACTGTGCGCTCAGACACGCAAGTTGTGAGGTGTGAGTAAGACATGCTCTCTCCTATCGGTCTAACGTTGGGGTGAAGCCTAACAAAGAATGGACTGATGTCATCCTCTCAAAAGTAAATTAGAGAGCGACCTTGCCGCTTACGGCAGATTTGATACCGCTCAGAACCGTTTCAACATGATTTTTTACGAGCAAGCACGGAGGGATTCGCCCGCAATAAAGCACGGACATCTTTTTCATCGGGAACAACACGCCGGAGCAGTTCATGAAAACGCGCATTATGGCTCGGTTCTGCAAGGTGTGTGAGCTCATGCGCTACCACGTAAGCCAAACATTTGGGTGGATATGCTGCTAGACGAAGATTGATGCGTATGTTGCCGGTTTGCGGTGTGCACGATCCCCAACGGCTTGTCATAGCACGCAGTTGCCACCCCGCAGCATGGAGGCCTGTGGCGTACTCCATACGAGAAATAACAGCTGGCAAACGCTTTTCCATCTCTTGACGGTACAGCTCATCAACACCCAAGCCCTCGGGAAGCGGCACCAGCTCACCCCAAAGCGGCACCTTGCCTTCGTTGTTCAAAGACGCCTCTTGCTCCTGTGCAGCACGTTT
This sequence comes from Olsenella sp. Marseille-QA0557, assembly GCF_965119725.1. NCBI lineage: Bacteria > Bacillati > Actinomycetota > Coriobacteriia > Coriobacteriales > Atopobiaceae > Olsenella > Olsenella sp. Marseille-QA0557. Next base: position 549,828 of record NZ_CBCPMI010000001.1, read on the forward strand.
TGTGCGCTCTACCGCATTTCTCAACCACTCGGCATGCGCATCGAGAAAAGCGTAGGCCTGACAAAAGTTTGCACGTCTAGGGATACTTAGATGCGCTGTTCCGTCTCTGCGAACACGCAGATTGAAGCGGCGAACCTTCTTGCGTTCTATCTCCACAGGGATGCCATTCACCACATACTTTTCAGACTGTTTGGACAAAACACTCCCTCGTTCTTTTGCGCAATTGAGCCATACGCTTTGGTGCATGCTTTCAGACTTGTCGTGTATTGTTGTACCTCTTCGCAGTATTTTGCAGTCCAATTGAAGCAGTCCTTGGTAGTACCCTAGAACGTAATAACTAAGGAAGGAACCATGATGGCACATATCTCCGCAGGTAATAGCATTTATCTCTATCGTCTCTTAAAGAATGAGCTCGGAGTTGGCCACCAGGCTTCGCTGACGCGAGTTGAAGAAGCGCTTGCATCAGACCAGATTGCTCCAGAAGATCTCGACTGCACAGACACAACAGAGCTGTTAGAAAATCTTTCGGAGTTTATCCGTATTACGCGCTTTAAAGGCGGCCGCATCTTTGCCACAGTTGTTGCAAATGCTGAATATGACACTGCTCTAGAAAAGAGCGAATCTTCCTCTGAGGATAAGGCTGCCAAAAAGGGCAAACCTTGGAAACGCGCTCGTGGGGCCAAAGCTCTTAAACCCGTACGACCACGCCATAAGGCTACCCACGCTACTAAAACCGAACCATCAGAAACCTCTCAAGAATCCAACACAGAAACAACAGCTCCTGCGCCTGAACAGCAGGAGTCTGATGAGCCGGAAATCGAACAGCCGTCCCACACTGCTCTCACACTAAAAGAGCTCCTTGCTGTTGATACAGACGACACGCAAGAAGAGCCTGCAGCACCTTCTGAAGAGCCAGAATCTTCCCCTGAAACTTCATTCACACCCTCAGAAGAACCGACTTCTGAAATATCAGCTGAAGAGACAATCATTTCTACAGAAGAACCTGTTTCTGAAGTGGTTTCCACTTCTGTAGAGCAGCCTGTCCCTGAAGTACCAACTGCTCCTGTAGAGGAACCAGCAAAGCCTGCCGTTTACCTTGATGTACATAGCTCTCCTGCGGGCACACCACCGGTACAGCTGCAATCAGATTTACCGCAGTTCTTCTCGACAGATGTGCACTGCAAAGACGCCACCCTTGCGCTTCTGTACCGCGTGCTGCCACTCAATGAGGATATCATGGCGCTTCTCGACGAAGATTGGCGTGTTGCACGATCCACCGGCATGCTTTCCGGCACGCGAAGCAAAGTTACCTTCCCCCTGCGCTACCTGCGCGAAGACGGATCGGCACCGGTTGAAGTTACCTTACGACGCACCGCTCGACCTGTTGCAGGCAAGCGCTGGAGTCTCGCCTACATAGATGGCGACGATGGCACAGGTGGAACCCACGAAGCCATTGGCCTCGAAGGACTTCCAAATTCCGACGATGGAGCCTGGACAGATTTTGCTCCTTTGCAACCGCTTGGCTCTCCTGCAGCGCCCAGTCCCGTACGTGAATTTGCTCAATTTGCCATTATCGGCTCGTGGGATGCCCTGCTTGGCCGGCTTGCTGCCATGGTTGCGCCAGAGCGCTGGAACTATCCAGGTCAAACAGCGAGCACTTCAGGACGTTACGGTATTTTGCGCGACTATCTGTGCGCGACTTTTCATCGAGCACAATTAAGTGGTGCTCTCGGGGTAGCCCCGGATAAGTCTTTAGCTGCATTTAATACCGGCTTACTAACTCCATTTGGCACCGATGTATACGCCTGCTTTGAGCCGCACGCTGGTGATATTGCATGGCAGTTTGCAGGGTTTGCCTGTGTTGGCTCGGGTGAGCTAGGCATGCGTCTCGCCGCATCCCTCGATCCAGTTCCTTTGCCGCCCACCTATCTTTCCACCCTCAGCGATGTCTGTCCTGAACAGGGCAAACTTGTTGTTATCGATTCAGAGCGCATCGTTAACGAACAGCTTGGACGTCTTCCTCGCGCATTCCTGAACGAACAGCTTGAAGGCAACAGTTCTCTCACAGAGCTTCTTATCAACACCGAAAAAGTAAGCTCTGAGCAGGAGCGCACCAAGGCACTTCATACGCTGTCTCACGCCATAAAGTCCGATCCGGGTACCTATCGCCGTCTCGTTCATGCGCTTGACGATGCCTGCAATGCAGCATTGCTCCGCTGTCGTGTGAGCTATCGAACAGCAGCACCAGCCTATGACCCCATCAGAAATGTCATCTGCCTGCTTTTGCCTATCTGTTTGATCGATGACAAAAACGCTGACTGTGCACTGGTACTTATCCGTCAACCATCTGGCAACTACCAGGGCGTTTCCGTAATCTCGCTTGCAAAGGCCTATGCTTGCGCTCGTGTGATAAGCGCCGAACAGCCCGCATGGCTCTCCCCAGAAAAGGTTCTCTAACCTTTCTAGTTTATTTCTGCCTTGCTCGACAGCCGAGCAAGGCAGCTACAATTGACGGTATTGGCGCAGCTTCCCCAAAGCATGCGTAAACACTTATCGAGCAAGGAGGCCCTCATGGCCAGAATCGCAATGACGACGCCGCTCGTAGAGATGGACGGCGACGAAATGACCCGCATTATCTGGCAAATGATCAAGGATGACTTGCTTTTGCCCTATATTGACCTCAAGACCGAATACTATGACTTAGGTCTTGAGAACCGCGATCGCACTGACGATGCCGTTACCGTCGAATCCGCAGAAGCAACCCGTCGTTTGGGCGTAGCGGTCAAATGCGCAACCATCACTCCCAATGCCGCACGCGTTGAAGAGTATGGGCTGAAGCAGATGTGGAAAAGCCCGAATGGCACCATTCGTGCCATGCTCGATGGTACGGTTTTTCGCACGCCCATCATAGTTCGCGGCATTGAGCCGGTAGTTACCTCTTGGAAGAAGCCTATTACCATCGCACGTCATGCCTATGGCGACGTATATCGCAATACCGAGATGCGCATCGATCGCCCCGGTAAAGTTGAACTTGTTTACACAGCCGAAGATGGAACCGAGCAGCGTGAGCTCATCCACCAGTTCACCGAACCCGGCATTGTACAGGGCACTCACAACCTCGATTCTTCAATTGAAAGCTTTGCGCGAAGCTGTTTTGACTATGCCCTCTCCACAAAGCAAGATCTGTGGTTCGCCACGAAAGACACCATTTCAAAAACGTATGATCATCGCTTTAAGGACATCTTTGCCGACACCTATGAAAATGAATATCGCAGCCGTTTTGAAGAGGCTGGCATTGAATACTTCTACACGCTTATTGACGATGCTGTCGCACGTGTTGTCAAAGCTGAGGGTGGCTTTATTTGGGCCTGCAAGAACTACGATGGTGACGTCATGAGCGACATGCTCTCATCGGCCTTCGGCAGCCTCGCCATGATGACATCTGTACTCGTAGCGCCAGATGGTACGCGTGAATATGAGGCTGCTCACGGAACAGTACAGCGCCATTACTACAAACACCTCAAGGGTGAGTCCACTTCCACCAATTCAGTCGCAACTATTTTTGCTTGGACAGGTGCTTTGCGTAAGCGCGGTGAACTTGACCAGCTGCCCGACCTAGTAGACTTTGCCAATCGCCTGGAGCAAGCCACACGTAAGACCATTGAATCTGGGCGAATGACGGGAGATTTAGCGCGCATCACTACGCTGCCCAATCCCACCACGCTCGACACTGAAGGATTTATTCTTGCAATTCGCGACACGCTGGAGACAGGCGTCGAGTAATTCGCATGGGTATTTTTCTTATCCTCATTGGCATACTCTCGGTGGCATACGGCGCAACCGTTATGGCCATACATTCTGGTGTGCACTTCTTTGTCGTTTGGTATGGCATCGGTGCGGCATGTATCGCCTTGGGCTGCTCCATCTATCTGGGTTTTTGGGAGATGCTTCCAGCATGGATTGGCGGAGCTGTAGCTCTGGGTTTAGCGGTTATTTGCATCTTTTTCGTCGTGCTTGGTCTCAAAATTATGCACGCCGCCCATCAAGACGTGCCTGCTGGTCTGGACTTTCTCATCGTGCTTGGGGCACAAGTACGCGCCTCTGGCGAACCAAGTTATGCACTGCGCTATCGTTTGGATAGTGCAGTGCACTATCTCAAACAAAACCCATCTACACGCTGTGTTGTCTCTGGAGGACAAGGTGCAAACGAGCCTTGCAGCGAAGCTGCCTGCATGCATGCCTTCCTCACTCAGCAGGGCATAGCCTCTTCACGAATCTTAGATGAAAGCACCTCAACAACCACGGTTGAGAATCTTCGTTTCTCTATGCAGACTATCCTGGAACAGACGTCTGACAAAGACCACGCTTGCCCTTATCGAGATTTCTCTTTCGGCATCGTGACAAATGATTTTCACGTCTATCGTGCACTCGCCATTGCACGCAAACAGGGCATTGAACATGCTTTCGGAATCGCAGCATATTCAACGCCCTGGTATTTACCAAACAATGTTTTTCGTGAGTGCTTGGGCATTGTGAAAAACAAACTTACGGGCAATATTTAGCAAGCTCTTTGCAGTTTTTACCTAGCGCTCAAGCTCTATATGCTTAATATCTTTGCGCGAACTTTCACGATACAACACAAATTTACGACCTATGACCTGCACAAGATCAGCTCCCAGGCGCTCGGCGAGAATCTCGCCTGCTTCACGGGCAGTAAGCCCGCTTCCATCCTGCACGTCACACTTTACGAGCTCATGTGCCTCAAGACTTTCTGCCGCCAGATGCACGGTTCCCTCTACAACGCCGTTCTTGCCGATAAGCACCGCTGGATCAAGATGATGTGCAAGACTCCTGAGCTGTCTAACTTGTTTACCTGTGAGCGCCATAACTTCTCGCTTTCTTATTTCAGAGCTGAAAAAGCGTTTCTCAAAAGAACCTCTGGGTTGCAGAGTACACTTCGTCAACTATCGTCTGCATTCGAGCTGGCATTATACAATGTTGCTTTTCTACTCTGCCCTGCGAAAACACGTTGCTGTCATACGAGCAACCTGGGTGCCCAACTCATCAGTTATATCCACGGTATAAAAACCGAGCGATCGGCCCGATTTGTCTACATCAGCGCGAGCAATGAGTCGTGTGCCTCGGCAACCAGACATGAATTCAATGGAGTTACTCACCGAAACCGTGGGCGTCTCCCCCATATTGCAAGCCACGGCAAGCGCAAAATCCGCCAACGTAAAAATAGCTCCGCCCATAACACCTCCTGAGGCATTTTTATGAACGGGCGCTACCTCAAACGAACAAACGGCATGACCATATGATGCCTCTTCAATCTGGCAGCCACATGCCTGCGTTGCAAAGAGGTCGTGCGCAAAGGTCTCTCGAACTTCATCCAATGAAGCATCTGCCGCAACAAGCCCCTTTTTTGTCATATCGCTTCCTCTTTTCCTCAGTTCGCAACAATGTCTTTCAAAGGCCAGACACAAAGCCAACACAAATTTACACCGACTATCAGGCGCTTGTCGAAATCTACCGGCTTTGCTCTCGACGAGAGCATCAGAGGATACCAAGATACGATAAAGTAAAACGAATAGCGCAGGGCATTTGGAAGGGAGCACAATGGTCGTCACACGAGACGAACGCTTCTGGCCACCAAATGACACATGTCAGATCCAGGTGTACTTACCAAATGACTACTGGGATTCAAACGAGCGCTATCCGGTAACCTATGTGCTCGATGGCACAAATCTCTTTTCACCGGTACAGGAAGTATCTCTTCCTCAAGCAGACGGTGCAAAAGCATCCGAAGATGCTTTGCCTGCAAATAACGCACCTGTAGACGAAGAGAAACCAAAAAAGCGCGCTGGTACCAAACCTGCAAAAGCTCAGCAAAGTACCAAAGAACCCGAAAACAAAACAAAGGTTCAACCGTTTAAAACACTTCCCAACTGGCGCCTTGAGCAGTTTTTGGATAACTGGAGCAAACGCATGATTGTTGTTGCTCTTGAACGTCAGACAGGCATTCCTGCAACTACCGCCGACAATTCAGATCCGGTTGACCTCATCGAAAAAAGGATCAAACCACATATCGACGCAAAACTGCGCACGTGGTCTCACCGTGAAGCTACGGCTATTGTGGGGGCGGGCAGCACAGGCATTCTTGCCCTTCACGCCGTTTTTGGCCATAACGAAGTCTTTTCAAAGGCGGGTTGCCTTTCTTGCGACCTGCGCGACAGCAACCACCTGCTAACCAAAGAGCTTTTATCTCAAGAAATTAGCCCCGATACCCGTGTTTTTCTCTCTTGGGGCGAGCGTGATCTGGCTGCAACTGCCACGAGTTCTCACATTGTGCGCGATAGCCCCGAAACACGCGCTGCTACTAAAATCGCTCAGCTGCTTTCTGCGCGAAATGCCAGCATCTATGTAACCATTCAAAAAAATGGTGGATCAGATGAAGAGAGCTGGGGCGCTCTTGCTCCAAGCCTTATGAATTTTCTCTGGCTCGATCAGCGTATGTAAGGAACAGCTATGTTGAGCTCCTCCGATTCTCAAGAGTTATATGCCACTCTCACCTCAGAAGAAGGCTGGATAGGCACGGTCAGTTCTGAGTCGATTGCCTTGCAAACGCGCGCACGCCGTCTTTGCCAGCGTTACGATTCCACCGATTGCGCTGATATGGAGGGGCGCACAGCCATTCTTCAGGAGCTCTTTGCCCCAGGAGGTAAACCCATTATCCAGCCGCCTTTTCGCTGCGACTACGGCTTTAATATTCATTTCGAAGGGTTTGCCTTTCTCAATTATGGCGTCACCATTCTTGATTCATCCCCTGTAACCATTGGAGATCGCGTCATGATTGCGCCGGGCGTCGTTATTGCATCCGTATCCCATGCGCTCGACCCTGCTCAGAGAGAAGCAGGTGTTTCATGCGCCGCTCCCATTCACATAGGGCGCAATGTGTGGATTGGTGCAAATGCCACCATCTGCAAAGGTGTGAGCATTGGCGAGAACAGCGTCATTGGAGCAGGCAGCGTTGTCACTCATGACATACCAGCTAATGTAGTTGCTTTTGGAGCACCTTGTCGTGTTCATCGCTCAATTGATGAGAAGGACCGCGAAGAGCTTAATCTCTTTGTTTAATCCTCTAAATAGCGATCGCGCAGCGCCGATAACCGCTCTGCCGTAAGGCCATACTCCGCTTCAAAGAAGCGTTCGAGCGTTCCATATGCGTGTACGATTTCGCGAATCATGCGATGGCCGCATTCTTCTATCACACCCTCATTAGCACACAGAATAAAGTTGCCAAGCGGCAGACGTGCAAGAAGCGGGTGCGATTGAAGTGCCCCCATAATATTTGAAGCTCGGTAAGCATTTGACAGTGCAAAATCGGATACAACATCTTTTGGCGATACACCAAGGGCAAGCAGGATAAGCATTGCTGCTACGCCAGACCGGTCTTTACCTGCCGAACAGTGAAAAAGAAGCGGCACGTCGTCATCTTCAAGCAGCGTAAACAGCTCACGGAAGGCAACATTATCGAAGGCAAGCGATGCGTACACGCCTGCCACCATCGACGCTTCCCAACTTGCCTCAGGATTGCGCGTTGTTGATGAGCAACGATGTCGAGGCTTCAGAATAAGACGCCACGCACGACCAGGAGAAAGATCGACTTCCTTACCATTGCGATCTAAATAGCCACTAATACGAACCGAAGTAACGCCGGGCAATCGGGGGTCGGGAGCTGCGGCGGCCTCCGCCTTGGTGCGCAGATCGACCACGTATTTCAAGCCTATACAGCTTATTACCAGCATTTCGTTGTGATCGGCACGAGCAAGCTCACCAGAGCGAAAAAGCAGCCCATGTTTTACACGCCGGCCATCAACCGTTGCATGACCACCCAAATCGCGCATATTAAAGGAAACATCGAATCCGGAAACCCGGCCAGGGTCAGCTTCAACAAGTTCGCGGGCTCTTTGCAAAAAGACTTCTGGGGCTGTCTGGGCGCTCGCAGGCATGCACTCGCCTTACCCCTCAACCGTCATACTACGAAACGCTATGCCACAAGACTCAAAAATCCTTTTTGAGATTCGGTTGTCGTCGGTCCCTTCGTACTTATCATCCAGATAAACCACTTCGCCAATACCTGCCTGAGCAAGGATCTTGGCACACTCATGACAAGGGAACAGCGTAACGTACACCGTGGCCCCACTTAAATCTTTGAGAGAGCCGCGGTAATTGAGCACGGCATTTGCCTCTGCATGCACCACATAGCTGTGCTTATCATTAAGCGGATCATCCGAAACGCCCCAGGGGAAATCGTCGTCATTCAAAGCGGATGGCGTGCCGTTGTAGCCCACCGATAAAATACGATGATTTGTGTCTGCTATACAGGCGCCCACCTGCGTATTTGGATCTTTGCTCCGAAGCTGTGCTGCAATTGCAACACGCATAAAGAACTCATCCCAGGTGATTACATTTGTACGCTTATCGGGCATAGTTACTCCAGTCAGGCTCGGTATGCGCCTTTTTGGCGCTGGGAGCACAACGACCTATTATCCAACAATGGCGCAACCAGCAGCAACTCGCAAGCAAGGACTCCGAAAAGCTCGCGTAAGCAGTTTGTTATGAGCGCAATGACGCATACCCTGCACAAAGCTTAATTATTCCTGACGATAGTATGCAAAGAAATCGGCCAGATCATCCATTGCTTCATGCAAAACTTCCATACGCGGAAGATACACGATACGAAAATGATCAGGTGCACCCCAGTTAAATCCGCCACCACGAGTAATAAGAATGCGCTTGTCGTGGAGCAAATCGAGTGCAAACTGTTCGTCATCAGTAATGTTAAAGCGCTTAACATCCATCTTGGGGAAGATGTAAAACGCCGCCTTGGGCTTCACCGCACTAATGCCCGGAATGCTATTCAGCGCCTCGTACACATAGTTGCGCTGCTCATAAATCCTGCCATGAGGCTTTACATAGCGCTCTACGCTCTGATAGCCCCACAGGGCTGTTTGCACAATGGACTGTGCGGGAACATTCGAGCAAAGACGCATGTTAGAGAGCATGGTCACGCCATATTCAAAATCGCGCATGCTGCGCCTATTGCCCGAAAGCACCATCCAACCAATACGATAGCCAGCAATCATATGGCTCTTTGACAGGCCGGAGAATGTGACACAAGGCAGATCTGGCGCAAGCGACGCAATTGAAATGTGCTCTGCCCCATCCATACACAGACGATCGTAAATCTCGTCTGAGAAAATCATAAGCTGATGACGACGAGCAAGCTCAACGATCTCCTCAAGAAGCTCGCGTGGATAGACCGCACCCGTTGGATTATTGGGATTAATGATGACAAGAGCCTTGGTACGCGGGGTAATTTTAGACTCCATGTCCGCAATATCAGGGTTCCACTCAGCCTCTTCATCGCAGACATAATGAACTGGCGTACCACCCGCAAGGGTGGTGCATGCCGTCCAAAGTGGATAGTCGGGGCTGGGGATGAGCACCTCATCGCCCGTATCCAACAAGGCGTTCATGCAGAGCTGAATGAGTTCGGAAACGCCATTACCGGTGTAGATGCCATCCATCGTTACATTGGGCAAATTCTTAATCTGTGCATACTGCATTATTGCTTTGCGAGCAGAGAAAAGACCTCGAGAGTCGGAGTAGCCCTCACAGTCGGGCAACTGTTGGCGCATATCGGTAATAACCTCATCTGGTGTTCTAAAACCAAATGGCGCAGGATTGCCAATATTGAGCTTGAGAATACGCAGGCCTTCGCTCTCCATGCGAGCCGCCTCATCGGCCACAGGTCCACGGACGTCATAGAGCACATTGTCGAGCTTGGAAGACTTCTTAAAGGTACGCATAGCTGGCTTACTTTCTCTTGGAGTGGAAGTGGAAGGGATTGTTTGTGCGGTCTCAAGCCGCTCGTGTGCTCGTTTATCTCTAGCAGCGGGTTTCTCTCCGTTGAGAAGCCATTCTGGGCTTACCTCTAAAAGGCTTGCAAGCAACTTGAGCGAGTCTGGACGCGGCAGCACCTTTCCACTGAGATATTGACTCACCTGGCTTTTCCCCAGATGAGCATTTCGTTGTGATGCAATCCGAATGAGATCAGACTGTTTCAAATCTCGTTTGGTCATAGCCTGGCGCATGCGGTCAGCAAATGTCTTATGCTTCTCTTGCTCCATAGACGCCTCGGTTCAAATTGAATTCTTCATACCAAAGAGCCGGTTCAAATTGAACTTCTCTCTATCAGTTCAATTTCTGGAAACTCTAGCACAGTTTTCTCATGATTTATTTTGAACTTCTGAACAAATTGAACTCTTCTGGTGAGCGGTCTTCTTGCGCTGACGTACATCCCTAGCTCAAAAAAGAGGGAGCCAGAAGCCCCCTCCTCTCAGAAAAGCATTTCTAACACGAGGTTACATATAAAGATCGAAGTCGACGAAGGTACCTCCAAGCTCATCTCCGCCCATAATGCTTATTGACCAGTCAGAGCCGGAGAGATAGAGCACATCTCCGACATAGCTGCTTTCTATGTGGGCGTTTTCGGAGCTCAGCTTAAACTCATCTACCGCTTCATCAAGCAACTCATCATCACTTGCAGAAGCATACGAGGGCTTATCAAACGAGCATGTATCAATAATATCGCTCATGATAGAAACAAACTCATCTTTCGATACATCTGACTCATAGGCAAAAACCACGTTGCTTACCGTACATTTGTCAGAAAGCTCATCAAGTGAATCAACCGGATTGTCTGCAAGTCCATAGGAATCGTATGAAAACTGTTCGTCGTCAGTCAGATTTATTCCAACGGTAATTTCAATTTCATCGCCCTTAAGGCCTGGTAAATCCTCAGATGCTTCCCCTGTAAAGGTTGCAAAGAGTGTTCCAGGATTATCGTTACTACCATCAGAAGGTCCAACAGCAGAAACGTCGCTTAATTCGAGACCAAGGTCCTCAAGCGAGCTCTGAAGTTCTTCGGGGTCACAATCATAAAAATCTGCCTCGAGGTAGGAGTCGGAAGATGAACGCTTCTTGCTTGACTCCTTTTCTTCATCCTTCGACTTCTCGGATGCATCGTCCGATGTAGCTGCCTCTTCTACTGCAACCTCTTCTGTTGCGTTATCCCCAAAAGAAATAATGCCGGCCATAGTAAGGCCAACCACCGTGGCGATAACCACGAGAATAACTATCACAATCGCTACGATAATCGCAGTCTTTTTTGATTTCTTTCCGTTTGAGTTTTGATGAGAATCGCCCTTGTCCGGCCAGGACTGAGGCGGCTCTTGAGAACCAGAGGTTTGCGACGAACTAGCAGCGGCATTCGATGGCGAAGAGACATCATAGGAGATGGTTTGAACAGATGTCTTATCGCCCTCAATAGGAGGCTGCGATGCTTCAGTGCTAGGCTGAGGCGTTGCAGCAGTTTCAGAATTTCCAAGCGGTGCACCGCACGTTGTACAGAACTTTGCACCATCCGCATTTTGGGCGCCACATTTTGTACAGAACATCCAGCCTCCTTTATTCACTTAGTAAAAAATACTTACACGAGCACACCTGCACAGTGATCAATACCATGCTGAATAATCTCAGCGGTCCAACCCGTAAACTTGCGTGTCTGCGAAACCAACTTACCGTCAACAATGGTGTCATAGCTCACACGAATGAGCTGGAAACGCTTAACAGGTGTCTCTCGCTTCAAGCTGAGACAACCCTCCATAGCCATGTAAGGCTTCACCATCGCAACAAGCTTGGGATTGAGCATTACATGAGGATGTTTGTCGGTTTGATACACAATGACCGCCTTGGCAACACCAATCTGGTTGGCTGCAAGACAAGCGCAATCATCAAGGGATGCCATAGTATCAAGCAGGTCTTGTACAAGATCTGCATCTTCCACGCCTGCAGGCTCAGCAGGCTTGCTCAAAACTTCCTCGTCGGAGATAAGCTCCTTGATCATTACTGACCTTTCTTTCGAACTCTCAAAAGAGAAAACGTACAAGGGATGGGACAAACGGTACCATAGCAAACGCTCCATTCAGCTTCGCAATAGCCCAAACGGAAAGCTATTTACCGTAGCGAGCTGCATTTTCAGGGTTGCATAATATCGTCAGGCTCCACAGCTTCATCTAAATCAGGGGCGACTTCTGAAGAAACGCTCTTTTGCTGCGCATCTCTCGCCTCATCAAATGCCGCTTTCATGGTTGGATTGCCCCATGTGAGCTTTCGGATAGTAAGTCCATCGGCCTTATCGTTTGCAAAGCGCAGCTGGCGATCGGACGCTAAAAGATTCTCTTTTACCTTGTTGAGATGGTCAATCGTCTTGTCTATCTCAGAAATTGCTGTTTCAAAACGACGGTGTGCTGCGTCATAGTTCTTCGCAAAACCCGTTTTGAACTCATTCATCTTCTCTTCGAAGTTGGTAACGTCAATGTTTTGACGACGCGCCTCTGCAAGCTCCTGTCGATAAGAAAGGGCATTCATAGCCGAATTTCTCAGAAGCGTAATCATAGGGATAAAGAACTGTGGACGAATCACATACATCTTGGGATAGCGGTAGCTCACATCCACAATACCGGTGTTGTACAGCTCACTCTCTGGCTCAAGCAAGGTAACGAGCACTGCATATTCGCATCCTTTTTGCCTACGGTCATGGTCGAGCTTCTTAAAAAAGTCCTCGTTTTTATGCTTTGAAGCCGTAGTGTCGTTCTCGTTTTTCATTTCAAACATGATAGAGATAACTTCAGTGCCATCTTCGGTGGCTTCGCGGAAAATATAATCGCCTTTCGTTCCAGAAGATGCGTCGTTATCTTTCTCAAAATAAGCGCGCGGAAATGCCGTCATGCGGAGACGATTAAACTCTGTTTCGCAATGCTGCTCTAACGTTTCTCCCACCATCTTGGTTGAGAGACGTGCTTTCATATCGCGCAGGCGTTCAATCTCCTCGTCCTTATATCGAACAAGCGCTGCATTGTTTTTGCGCTCCTGTTCAATTTCTAATGCATGGGCGGTTTGAAGCTGCTTTCGCTCCGATTCGTGGACGGCACGCTCTTGAGCCAGCTGAGAGCGTGCCTCATCGCGCTCTTGTTCAATCTGATGCGTTGCTCGAACAACAGCTAGTTCAACTTCAGTGGATTGTTGTGAGGTAAGCGTCTCAATCTTGGCAGAGAGCTCAGCTATTTTTGCATCGCGCTCAGTGAGCTCTGTTTCATAAGTATGACGGGTTGTCTCTACGCTTGTTTGCAGCTCATGCGCAGCCCGCTCGTGCTCCAACTTCAGCGCTGCTTCATGTTCACGCTTGAGCGCCTGTTCACGTTCATGCACTTCACGAACGAATTGCTCATCGCGCACTTGGCGAACAATTTCGGCGTAGCTCGTTTCATCAACTTTAAATACGGCTCCGCATTGGGGACAAGTAATTTCGCCCATAGCATGCCTCCAAACCCTTGACTTTGCATCCAAGGGTACTATCCTGCTTTGCAATTCGTCTACAGCAAGTCTTGACCTGTCAAAAGGACAAAGATATGAAATATGTCTTTATGGTCTTGGTGATGTTGTTCATTGTCGGTCTCGGCATATACATGCTGGTAACAGGCAATTATCACCTCTTACACTCCTACCATTACGCCACCACACCAGAGGCAGAACGACCACAATTGGCAAAAGAAACCGGAGTATGCCTCATCGTATGCGGATTGAGCACAGGACTGCTTATTACCAACTACTCCGTTCTTACCATCCTGGGACTCATTTTCTTTATTGCCAGTATTGGCGCCATGCTTGCCTGCATCGTGCACCACAACGGAGCGCTTTTCTCCTTTGCAACAACACCTTCTATCCAGAACAAGCATCATTCCACTCGCTTTTCATTCCGCACGGCTTTAGTGGGCATCGTGCTCGTTGTTGTTTTTGTAGCACTCTCGGCCCCAGCGGTGTACATGATGGCAACGGGAGATCCCCGCTTATTGCATTACTACCACTACGAGCACGTATCTGCTCAGGCCATGCCGGCTTTTACTTTTTGGGAAGGCTTTTGCATGCTTGGTCTGAGTATCGGCGGGGCTATAACAGCTCTTGGAGGCATTGTTTTATATGCAGCTCCTCACAAGCATGCAGGAAAAATACTTTGCGGTCTTGGCGTGCTTATCTTTGTGGCGAGTCTTGCCGGTATGCTGCTGGTAATTCAATACTTCAATGGCTCAATCATGGGGTCCGCCTAAATCCCTATAGTAAGTAGCGTGCTGTCTTATGGATGTTCTAATTCCAAAAAACAGTTTGTGAGGTTTACTGCATGAAGATTCTCGTAACTGGTTTTGCGCCTTTTGGTGGCGAAGCGATAAACCCTTCTTATGAAGCTGTTCGGCAGCTTCCCGATGCGCTTGGTGATGCGCACATTATCAAGATGGAAATACCTGTTGCTTTCGGAAAAGACATCGATTGTATTGCCGCAGCGTTAGAAAAATACAACCCCGATGCTGTTGTATGCGTAGGCCAGGCCGGTGGCCGCACGCAAATCACACCCGAATTTGTTGGCATCAATTATATGAACGCTCGTATCCCCGATAATGACGGCAATCAGCCAACCGGGCGCATCGTAGAAGATGGCCCCGATGCATATTTTTCTACGCTTCCGGTATTTGCTATGACAGAAGCTGCCCGGGAAGCGGGCATACCTGCGGGAGTTTCATACACTGCCGGAACATACTGCTGCAATGAAGTTATGTATGGTTTGCTCCATCTGCTCGCAACGAAACACACCAACGCGCGCGGCGGGTTTATCCATGTGCCTTACCTTTCAACACAACCAGATGCGCTTTCAGGTAAAGCGCCTTCCATGCCACTTTCTATGATGGTGGAGGGTCTCACTGCCATGATTGACGCCCTTATCAAGAATCCTGTTGATAGAGCCCCTGTCGACGGAACGGAAGCATAAACAAACGAACAATGCTCGGCTTATCCAACCTCTGTTTTGTCTCTGTATCGCCAGCAAATAGTAAATAATTTCAACAAGCCTGCATGGATTGAAGCCTCTCACTCGTATCTATAACAAGTGGCCACGATTTTTACTTCAAGGCACCGTGAGAAAGAGGCTTCGTATGTTTCATAAGCATGGCTCCCCTACCAACCAACCTAAGAAAAACCTCATCAAACGTATTGTTGGCGCGTGTGCAATGCTTGCTGTTTTGCTTGCCCTTGTAGCCACGCCTGCTCTTGCTAGAGGTTGGGGTCGCACAAACGGAGGAAGCGGCACTACTTCCGGAGCATATTGCACCACTCCCGGCACCCACTGTAAAAATGCCGGTTGTACCGGGTTTATTGACAACGACAATGACGGCATCTGCGACCAGTGCAACAGCTCTTCTTGCCCGCAAAACAACAAAGCAAATAACAGCTCCAAGAACAGTCAAGACACCACAAGCACCAATGTCAGGCGCCATGGAAACCACCAGTCTGGCGTTCGGCATGGGCAAGCTCAGCGACAGCATCATAATTGTCGATAGAAGCAAACAGTTTTATTACTAAGCCAAGCGAGAATGGCCCACGGTGCGAGAGTCTCATGACATAGAACAAGCTATAGCTACTTTTGGAGATGCAGTATGGCGAGCATGCTTGGTATATATATCACCGAGCGAGGCCGAAGATGTTTTCCAAAACACCTTCATAAGCTATGCCATGCATGATGCGGATTTTTCAAATGCTGAACATGCGCGCGCATGGCTACTTCGCGTTGCAATTAATAACTGTAAAGACATTCTCAAATCCGCACAGAAGCAAAACACCTCGTTGGACGAGCTGATAGAAACAGGCGGCGCATCCTCCTTTGGCACCACTGACGACAATATCCACGCTTTGCGAGAGGCGCTTGATGCCCTCAATGCGCTGGATGATCCGCCCAAAACACAGCTGTATCTCTCACTCTGCGAGGGGTATTCAGCACCAGAAATAGCAAAGATGCTCGATATGCCTCTTGGAACTGTCTATTCATGGATCTCACGCGGAAAGCGCAAGCTCAGGGAGGTGCTTTCATGACCGACGAAAAGCATGTACATGACGCATTTCTCGCTGTCCATGTACCTCCCGAGGTAGCACAGAAAACACGGGAGCGCATTGAGCGTTTGCGGGCCGAAGAAGCCAACACTTCTAAACCTCATCTTGTTGTTACTCAGACGAAGCGACCTCCGAGGCATCGTTCTCGCTTGATAGGCGCTCTTGCAGCATGTTTGATAGTGGTTGCTCTTGTCGTGAGCGGAGGCTTTTACTTTCTAGCCCCAGCCGCCTACGTAGCCATTGATGTCAATCCTTCTTTAGAGTTGGGAGTCAATCGTCTGGGTCTTGTGAGTGATACTCAGGCTCTTAATGCCGACGGCGAAGCCATTCTTGCTCAGACAGATGTCCGCTGGATGAGCTACGAAGATGCCCTGAACAGCATCAAGACAGAGATGGATAGCTACACGTCCTCCGATGCAGTAATAGAAATAACCGTTGTGTGTGATGAGCAAGCATGGTCCAACGAACTTGCAGATGAGGGAATGCGATGCTTTGAAACCGGCAACGGACGGGTCGTTTGCTCTCATGCATCGTCACACGAACGCACCGAAGCTCACAACGCTGGCATGGGCATCGCAAAATGGCGCATCTATACACAGCTTGTTGAGGCAGGCGTTGCCATTTCTCCTGAGGAAGCTTCCGAGATGACTATGCGTGAGCTCTACGATTTGGCGGCTCGGGAAAATGTTTCGCTTAGCAACGACACAGATACAACAAGCTCCGGCAGCAGCGAGGCTACCGGAGCACAAGAATTGCGCGGCAAACACAGTCATTCAAACTCAAAACAGCGCGGCAAACATCACGCGCAATAAAACTGACAGGCCTTAGGACTGGGATGCAAGGGCCTCGTCAATAGTGCGTATCTCACGTGCAGGCACACCGCCAACAACGGTTCGCGGCGCTACATCGCACGTCACAACAGCACCTGCTGCAATAATAGCTCCGTCACCGATAGTAACGCCCCGCGTTATTGTTGCACTTGCACCTATCCAAACGTCATTTCCAATAGTAACTGGCGCACAATGAAGCACTGCTCGCTTGTGAGGATCAATATCATGGTCAAGCGTAGCGATTACTACGTTATGACCTATCAATGCGCCGTCACCAATAGAGATCCCACCTTGGTCTTGAAAATGACAACCACTGTTGATAAACACGCCGTTACCAACCTGAATATTCAGACCAAAGTCAGTATGAAACGGTGGAAACATGCTAAAGCCGTTGCACGATGCCGTACCAATGAGATCTGCAAAAAGTTCGCCCACCTCATCGGGCGTATGATATGCCCCATTCAATTGCACAGTAAGACGCAGCGCTCGTTGTGCCCCAGCATGGAGCACCTCAGCGTCTGCTGTGCCTGGCACTATAGACTCTCTTGCTGTACGGTGGGCAAGAAACGCTCTTAACACAGCTTCACTTACCCCAATTTCCTCCGCAGCTTTTGCGCATAATGTGTTATCCAAGATACCTCTCAAAGAACGACTGCATGTGATCCCAAGGAATAGCGTTATTGCTGCCACCGTCATAGAGGTCGGTATGCACCGCACCATGGACTACCTCGAAATATTTATTGTCGCCTGTGAGTTGTTCGAAAGCATCTTTGCCCATATAGAACGAGTGGGCCTTATCTCCATGCATCACCATAACAGCGCTTTCAATCTCGCTGGCATAGCAAAGAATCGGCTGGTTAAGAAAACTCATGCAGCCAATAATATTCCAACCGTCGTTTGAGTTGAGTGAGCGTGGATGATAGCCGCGAGGTGTCTTGTAGTAATCGTAGTAATCCTTAACAAAGAAGGGCGCATCCTCAGGCAGCGGATCAACCACGCCACCTGCACGCTTATAGCTTCCCGATTGATAATCAGATGTGCGCTGAGCAGCTAAAGCGCGCCTGCTCTCCATGCGTTTCTCTACACTATCGTCCGCATCAAAGTAACCTTTTGCATTGACACGGCTCATATCGTACATGGTGCTTGCAACCGTAGCTTTAATACGCGGATCAAGCGCTGCAGCATTGAGTGCAAGTCCACCCCAACCACAAATACCGATGATGCCAATCTTCTCTGCGTCGACATCTTCACGGCAGCTGAGATAATCAACCGCCGCCATAAAGTCTTCTGTGTTGATATCCGGAGAAGCCATATAGCGCGGCTCTCCACCCGACTCGCCACAATATGAAGGATCAAACGCAAGCGTAAGAAACCCACGTTCAGCCATAGTTTGTGCATATAGACCAGAACACTGTTCTTTTACGGCACCAAAAGGCCCACAGACCGCAATCGCAGCCATACGAGCATCCTTCGCGGCATTGGCAGGGCGATACAAATCTGCCGCTAACGTGATGCCATAGCGGTTATGAAACGTCACCTTTGAATGATCAACTCTGTCAGATTTTGGAAAGGTCTTATCCCAATCTTGCGTGAGATTAAGCTGTGCCTCCTGCATAGTGCACTCCTTTCATAAGTTTATCTGCAAACGGAAAAGCGATGTATCAAACACAACATCACTCAATGTGCTCTTTTACCTTATGACGCTCTGCAGCTATAGTGAATGTCCTAAAATGCAAATAGCTTATTGCCTTTTAGGCAACGCTCTCATTTTTTGAGATATAACATGACGATCTTTTACTGGGAGTTTTGGCCATGGAGTTGCGCACACTTCATTACTTTCACGTGCTTGCCCGCGAAGGAAGTATTACAGGTGCTGCTCAAGCGCTGCATATTACAGCTCCCACACTTTCCCGTCAGTTAGCATCGCTTGAGCGAGAGTTTGGCCGCGAGCTCTACCGACGCACTTCTCGTGGCATTGTCCTAACCGAACATGGACTTATCCTCGATCGATATGCCGAAACATTTACTGATCTGGCTGATAAGGTCCGAGACGAGCTTGCACTTCCTGCCAACACTGTTTCAGGTCCCATGCATGTTGCTGCTGGAGAGACGCACATGACCAGCCTGCTAGCCCGCACCTTTGCTGCTGTAAGACAGAGCTACCCTGATGTAACTTTTCAGCTCTACAGCGGCAGTTCAACTGACTTACTTGAGAACTTGGCGCGTGGAGCCTATGACTTTATGTTGGAATGCGAAGTACGCCCTCATGTTGATATGAATGTACTTGAGTTGCCAGGCGGTGACACCTGGGGTGTACTTGTACCTGCCGCCGATTCCCTTGCTCAAAAGAAAGCTGTGCGGCCAAACGACTTACTGAACAGACCTCTTATTTGTTCTCGTCAAGCAATGGCATCGAAGATGTTTCATGATTGGGCAAAAGAGTTGGCAGAGCAGATGGATGTTGTTGCTTATTACAATCTCCCCTGCAATGGGCGCTACTTTGTAGAGCAGGGCGTGGGAATAATGCTTACCTATGACGGGATCTTTGAAACACATACTGGCGGATCGATTGCATTTGTTCCTCTGGATCCACCGCTCATTTCCCGACAAGGTATTATTTGGCGTAAGGTTATTCCAACACCGCCAGCTCAAGTATTCCTCGATGAACTACGGCGTCAAATTGGATTTGAGGAGTTTGCTGCAGCATCAAAAACTGGACAGCCCCAAGGCGACTAGCAGCATCGAAACTCGCAAAAAAGCCGCCGGCATAGAGCCGACGGCCATTACGTCCTGGTCGGGTTGACTGGATTTGAACCAGCGACCTCTCGGTCCCGAACCGAGCGCTCTACCAAGCTGAGCCACAACCCGTTTTGCAACAATATATCCTATCAGATTCGACGCGCGCCTTGCCAAGAAACCTTACTTTTCTTGGTCAATTAATTAATAGAAAGCAGTTCATTGACCGTCTATCCGATAATGATTGTGCTAATCCCTCTGAAAACGTCGTGAAGAGACAATACATAGAGCACCAGCAATGCCCGCAACAAGTCCAGAGACTACCGAAACAGTGTCATCGCTTGTTGCAGGAAGGGCGTCGGCTTCATTCTCTTCAGATGAATCTGTCTGGATGTCAGAAGACTCCTCATCGGTAGATGTTTGCACGTCTGAAATCTTTTCAAGATTATTGATCGCCTCATTGATGGCTGCCGCCATAGCATCCACTTCACCCTGATGTGAAATATCTAACCCTTCACGAACCTCGCTAAGCGCTTTATCTAGGACTGCAAGAGAGTCGGCAGTATAGAGCGTTCTGTCGATCTTATCGGCCGACGTACGCGCAGCATCAACAGCCGAATAATCCGCAGGGAGGTATTCAAGGTTATCGAGTGCTTCGTTTATGGCCGCCGCCATGGCATCGACTTCGTCCTGATGAGTAATGTCTAACCCCTCATGTACTCCATCGAGCGCTTTGTCCAACGCTGCAAGGGAGTTGTCAGTATAAAGAGTTCGATCAAGATTATCGGCCGACGTACGTGCAGCATCGACAGCCGAATAGTTTGCGGGCAGATATTCGAGGTTATTGAGCGCCTCGTTGATGGTATCCGCCATAGCATCAACTTCGTCCTGCTCTAAGATAGTTTTATTGCTGTCGATTTTTGCAACCGCCTCATCGACCGCTTTGAGGGAAGGTTCGGTGTACAGGCTTCGATCAATCGCATCGGCATTAGCTTTCGCAGTATTGACGGCAGCATAATCAGCCGGCGCAATATCAATAACAGTGTTGTTATATTTGTAATACAGACCATAGGCTGAGTCTTCAGCCCATGTAATAGAGCTCTCTGGTCCAATTTCTGCAATCGTAAGACTTCCGACAGGGTCGCCCGGATCATAGATTCCAAACGGTGCAGCAGTGCCATACAACACAACATTATTCTTCGTGTTCACATCAATATAGCGTGCAATAACAGCAGCGGCGTAACTACTGGCTTCACCAGTGGCACGGATACTTACATTGCCTCCTGTAATAGCCACCTTGAGCATGTTGAAATCACTCGCGCCTATACCAGAGATGTATACACCTGCATGCTGTCCTGTCAGATCAACCACACCACCTGAGAAAACAACAGGACCCAGGTTGCTATAGATCACATCAGATCCGCCAATACGGGAAGCATCTGCAGTCACTGATCCTCCGGATATTTCTACCCGATGGTCAACAAATGCAAGCTGTGCGTTGCATTCAATATTCCCGGATTGAAACGAAATGCCATCTGCATATATACCGTACAAATATGTATTGTTATTTTCCTCAGAAGTCACAAGGTGTAGATATGCATCGTCATTGCCAGTGAACGTGATTGTTGCGTCGGTACTAATCAGATAAATGGAGCCAGTTTGGTTGGTGGCTTCCAAGGTATTGTCACCCTCAAGATGAATGGTGACGTTTGTCAATCCGCTCCCAAAATGAAGAACATTTGAATTTTGCGGTAGCTCGGTCTGAATATAACAGTCTCGAAGCGTGAGAGTGCCGCTGGTACCATCGCCTGAGGGCTCCCACTTCCACCCTTCACTATTCAGCTGATCAGTGGGCTGTGTTGTCGAATCAATATCAAGAGGTGTAGCTCGTGTTGGAGTACCGTTTGCTGCATAGACATGAACAGGAAAACCAAGAATGACCGCCATCACAGCAGCTATGCAAAAAATCCTAGAAATACCGCTGATTAATTTACGTGTAAGCAAGGAGGGGGGGGGGTAACAACCTTTTCATGGCTCTCCTTTGTACAAAGAGTGGACTGAGTAATTGTACTTCATCTGAAAACCAGTTGAAATTTATCCGCTCTATGAACCGTTAGCCGGAGGAGTTCTCAGCTAGATGCGACAAATACCATGATCGCGTACTTTCGTTGCACACGACCACCAGCCATGTATTTGGGCTGCCTGCGCAATACGCGTTGCATTATCTGAACTATCACAGAGGGCAAAGACACAGCTGCCTGAACCGCTCACCTGTGCGACAAGTGCGTGGTCCTGGTTGCTCAACCACTTCAAGACTTGAGCACACCCTTCATGTAGGCGACATGCCACAGGACCGAGATTGTTTGTTACTGCGCACACCATCTTATCGGTGTCACCTGCACGCAATGCACTCAGCATCTCATCGAGCGAACCAGCTTCAACAGGGCAGCGATCAAAGTCTGCATAAGCGGCCGGCGTGGAAACACCGTGTCCAGGCGGACGCACAAGCGCAACGGGAAGAGCATCGAGCGCAGCAAACTCCTCCGCCAGCACATCGCCCGCTCCAGCAAAATAACAGGGCTTTCCAGATAGGAAAAACGGTACGTCTGCCCCTACCTGACGCGCTACCTCGCTCACACGCACATCTGCAGTATCAATTCCCGATAGCTCGCAAAGAGCACACAATACGGCAGCTGCATCCGCAGAAGCACCGCCTAATCCAGCTTGGGATGGAATGTGCTTTTCAATATGAATTTCTACGGATGCGTCATAGGAAAACATGCTTGCAAATGCCTGCGCTGCTTTCCAGCAAGTATTTTTCTCCTGTGGTACATGTGCCGAGGGATCGCAGCTCACTGACAGGTCTTTTGCAGGCCGAACAAACACTTTGTCGGATATATCCACCGCGGTCATTACTGAATCAACGCGGTGGTATCCACGTTCATCTTTTTCTGTATAAACACCAAGATACAGATTGATTTTTGCAGGCGCCTCAAATGCAAGCCAACCATCAGAAGCAGCATATGACAACGCCGAAGCCATGCTTACTCCTGAGGCTGAATCTCGAAATCAAACAGGCGCTCGCCCGTTTCATAATTAAACAGTTCTACCGTACCGGTAAGCACATCAACATATTGGTAAGACTGGCGAGCAGTACGACCACGACGCTCCTCTACCTCAACAACAAAAAGCGACGGATGTGCATGTAAAAGGGTGCCAGAACGCTCAACAATACGACTGCGGCCCATGTTAGCCCGCACTTTAATACGATGTCCTTGAAGAGTAAGGAGCTCGTCACGGATTTGGTCTACCCGGTTAACGGGCGGCATCTCATTTTCCATTACTACCCTCCAAATACCACCGGCAAAGTCACCTATACGCCGATGGAAAGGTCATAGTTAGCCAAACAAGCATCTTACAAAGTTGTTTGCCACGTCTCAACGGATTTTGAGATTCCCCACGCCAATATCACGAACACCGTCCATCCCGTTGTACACTCCCAACTGAAAAGAATCTACACTGAGCCATATCTCCTCAAACGGAAGATGAAAGGCCACAAGGAGGAACCATGCATCAAGCACGGGTTACGCATGTTTTAGACAATCTCGACAAGCTCGGCTTGTCACAAATGCTTATAAACGATCCGCTTGCCATCTTTTGGCTTACGGGATACTACACCGAGCCATATGAGCGGTTTTTCGGCCTCTACCTTTCCCAAAATTCTGAACCCATCATGTTCTGCAACCGTCTCTTTCCGGATGCCTCCAGCGCTTGTGACAAGGTCATTACCTTCACAGACACCGACAACCCCATAGCTCTTGTTGCGGAGGCATGCGACCACACCGCTCCTCTCGGCATTGATAGAACACTCAATGCCGGTTGGCTCTTGCCGCTTATGGATTCGGGTGCAGCCCAGAGCTACCGCTTGGGATCTCCTGCAGTAGATGCAGCACGTTCTATCAAAGATGCCGACGAATGTGACGCTATGCGACGCGCGTCTCAGATCAATGATCAAGCCATGGATTGGCTTGCTTCTCAGCTCCATGAAGGCGTAACGGAAAGAGAAATTGCCGAAGGCCTTCTTGGAGAATATCGTCGTCTTGGTGCAGATGGTTTTTCGTTCTCCCCTATTGTGAGTTTCGGCGCAAATGCCGCAGATCCGCATCATGAGCCGGATGATACGCAACTGGTTGCTGGAGAAATGGCTTTGTTTGATGTGGGATGCAAACTCGATGCCTATTGCTCAGACATGACTCGAACTTTCTGGTTTGCCGGCAAAGAAGGAAAAGAACCTGACGAGCTCTCCCGCCGCGTCTACGAAACAGTTCGTGCAGCCAACGAAGCTGCTGAACGCATCATTGCCCCTGGTATCACGTTTGCCGAAATAGATCATGCCGCACGTTCCGTCATCGAAGACGCTGGCTGGGGCCCTAACTTTACTCATCGTCTTGGCCATCAAATTGGACTCAAGGAACACGAACCGGGCGACGTGTCAGCTTCACACAATGAGCCGGTACAGCCGGGCCAGATTTTCTCCATTGAACCAGGCATTTATCTTGAAGGATCCATCGGTGTACGCATTGAGGATCTTGTTATTGTTACAGACGATGGCTGCGAGATTATCAACTCTTATCCAAAAGAACTCACCATCGTACGGTAGCAATTTCATGGTGTAGTTTCTATCGCTCCGGGTATAAGGAACAGGCTGGGTAGATCGAAAAGAGCGGAGGCAGTATGAAAAACAGTATTGCAGGAGAACTCGCCCTTGTCACCGGTTCTGGAAGTGGCATTGGTCAGGCCCTTGCATTGCGTTTGGCTCAGCTTGGAGCTGATGTCATTTTGGTTGGCAGAACCGCTGCAAAATTAGAGCAAACTGCCAACAGCATCGCTCAACTTTCTGCAACAGACGATGTTACCCCCGGTAAAGCTCATATTATGGCGTGCGATATTACGGACGCAGATGCTATTACCGACCTGGTAAAAACTGTTGAGAAGGATTTCGGACATCTCGATATTCTGGTTAACAACGCAGGCGTATTGGTGAGCAAAACGCTCGAAGAAACAACAACGGAGGAGCTTGACGCCATCCTTAGCACCAATATCCGTGCACCGTATCTTTTGTGTCGCGAGTTTTTGCCCCTGCTGCGCAAGTCCAAAGCCGCCGAAATTATCAATATCTGCTCGACGGTTGCCCACGTTGGATATGCTCAGCAATCTGCCTATGCAGCAAGTAAGCATGCACTGCTTGGCATGAGTCAATCGCTTGCCCGTGAGGTTTACGAAGAGGGCATTCGCGTGCATGTTATTTCGCCCGGCGGCGTTCTTACCGACATGATTGCCGAGGCACGTCCCGATCTCGCAGGCGTACCCATGATTGTGCCCGATGATATTGCTGATGCACTTGAGTTCTTTGTCACCCATCGTACCGACGGTGTGATAGACGAAATTCGCCTACATCGCTCAACAAAAGAGCCGTTCTAATAAGAACTGTTCTTATAAAAAAGGAATGCCCACCGAGAAATCGGTGGGCATTTTACGTTTACAGAAGTGCGAGGGCTTCCTCATCTGCTACCACTACACAGTTGGTATGCAGCTGCAAAATGGAAGCAGGACAGCTTGGCGTAACAGGACCAGCACACATGTCATGCACGGCCTGAGCTTTGGCTGCACCACTGGCAATAACAAGAATCATACGCGCATACATAATGGTCTGAACGCCCATGGTGTAAGCCTGTCGTGGCACATCCTCAATACGGTCAAACAAACGGCTATTAGCCTGAATGGTTGACTCAGTTAAATTGACGCAATGCGTGCCTTTGGAAAAATGGTCGTCCGGCTCATTAAAACCAATGTGACCGTTATTGCCGATACCGAGAAGTTGCAGATCGGGGTAGCCCGCAGCAGCCACGATCTTATCGTATTCTGAGCATGCTTCCTCTGCATTGGGATTTGATCCGTCAGGAACATGGGTATTAGCAACATTAATGTTGATGTGATCAAAGAAGTTCTCACGCATGAAATGATGATAGCTCTGAGGATCGTCATGAGAGAGGCCGCGATATTCATCGAGGTTATAGGTGCTCACCTGTGAAAAGTCAATGTCGCCCTTCTTGAACCAGTCAATCAACTGATGGTAGGCACCAATAGGAGTGGTTCCTGTTGCAAGGCCAAGAACAGAGTTAGGCTTAAGAATCACCTGAGCCGAGATGATGTTAGCAGCCTTACGGCTCATATCGTTGTAATCCTTAGCATGGATAACCTTCACGGCATGTCCTTTCACCTAGGGAACTAATTAACCACGCGTCTCCACAATGCGCTTGGAAAGCTCTTGCAGCGCATGGAATCGGTGAGAGATAGCGTTTTTCTCCTCAGGGGTGAGCTCGGCCATGGTACGACCCGGCGTGTCATCGGGTAAGAACAAGGGATCATAGCCAAAACCATGAGTTCCCTTAGGCTCAAAGCCAATACGCCCCTCACAGTTACCTTCACCTGTTAGATAGCTGCCATCTGGCCATACCAGCACCACGCTGGAATGGAAACGAGCAGTGCGCTTCTCCTCAGGCACTTCTGCCATAAGGCGCATAAGCTTTTCATTATTGCGCGCGTCATCTCCATGAACACCCGCCCAACGAGCACTCATAATGCCCGGCTCACCATCCAAAGCATCAACCACAAGACCAGAGTCGTCAGCAACCGCCGCAAGACCCGTCTCTTCGAGGGCGGCACGTGCCTTAATCAGCGCATTTGCCACAAAAGTGTCGCCATCTTCCACAGGATCAGGAAAATCTCCCAGCTCTCCCAAGGCAACAAATCTCACATCCGAAAGAACCGGAGCAAGAATAGCCTCAATTTCTGTGACCTTATGAGCATTGCCAGTAGCTACAACCACAGTTTTCTGCGGGTCAAGTTCCGCCTTATCGATATGTGCCATAGTCTCACTCCGTCCCATTAAGCCCGAAAGCCCGTAACTTCGTTCTGTAAAGCGACAAGGCGCGCGATTGCATCCTGCCCCATATCGAGAAGCGCATTGAGACGCTCTCTATCAAAAGGCGTACGCTCTCCCGTACCTTGAATTTCAACGATGCGCCCATCATCAGTGCCCACAAGATTCATGTCTACTTCAGCCTGCGAATCTTCTGGATAATCGAGGTCAAGCAAGAGTCGACCGTCCACCATGCCCATAGAAATAGCTGCTACCTGGCCTGTTAAAGGCAGACGAGCAATACGGCCAGCTTGCACCCAGGCAAGGAGCGCGTCGTGCAGTGCAACCCAAGCACCGGTAATTGAGGCAGTGCGTGTGCCACCGTCTGCTTGTATGACATCGCAATCAACCGTAACTGTAATCTCACCAAGTGTCCGGAGGTTTACTACGGTTCGCAAGCTTCGACCAATAAGACGCTCAATCTCCATTGAGCGACCTTTCCTCGCAGGCGTTTCGCGCTTTGTCCTCCGTGAGGTAGAAGCGGGAAGCATAGCATATTCCGCCGTCACCCATCCCGCATGAGCACCTTTGCGCCACCGAGGAACATCTTCTTCGATCGTTGCGGCGCACAATACACGGGTATCACCAAATTCAGCCAGGCAGGAACCCAACGCATTTTTCATGACATTGCGTGTAAGCGTAACCGGCCGCATTTCATTTTCTGCACGCCCATCTCGACGCTCTCGCGCACAGCTATCAGCCATGCGAGCCTCCTTTCTTTGGTGCACAGTTAAGCGAGATCAGTTATTTTAGGCGCCAGCTCACTCAGCGTGGCAAGATCTATATGCTCAATAGAATCAAGCGCATGTCCAAAAATAAAACGCCCCGCAACAGCAAACGCCGTAATATCATCCGAGGTTGTAGCAAATCGATACATCGGCTCGCCAGCAGCACCTCTGCTACTCTTGTCCGATGCTGCAAGTTCATCTCTGCGCTCAAGAATTTGTCGCACTTCAGAGGCAGTCTCTTCTGCAGAACTTACTACACGCACACCATCCCCAAGGGCCGCGCGAATCTCTGGGGCTAACAAGGGGAAATGGGTGCAGCCTAAAACAACCGTATCTATCTTGTGATTGCGCAGACTTGCAACATCTTCTGCAACAACTTCGCGTATAGCCTCGGTATCAAAGATTTCTTTATTGCGCATCCAGTCTTCATGCAAATGGTTTCCTGAAGCAAGCTCATGTTCAACTATTTGCACAAAACGCGGGGTAGCCTGCTGCACAACCGTAACACCAGCATCCATAGCATGAATAGCACGTTCATATGAGCCCGATGCAACCGTACCTTCCGTGGCCAATACGCCTACACGCCTTGAACGTGTAGCCTGTACAGCCGCTCGGGCACCAGGGGCAATAACGCCTATAACAGGCATTGGAAGTGTTTTTTGCAACATGGGAAGAGCCGCAGCCGTTGCCGTGTTACACGCAATTACGAGCAGCTTCACATCGCGCGCCGCAAGCCAGGTGCCCACCTCAAAGGCAAACTGACACACTTCTTCTTGTTTACGAGGACCATAGGGACAACGCTTTGTGTCTCCTACATAAAAGATGGGTTCTAAGGGCAATTCTGCAGAAATAGCACGCGCCACCGTAAGGCCACCAAGGCCCGAATCAAACACGCCGATGGGCTTGCTGCTTGACATGACGTTCCCTCCTCGCAGCCCACCGCGATGTTTCGCGGCAAAAAAGCCCGACCGGCAGAACCGGCCGGGCTTTGAAATTCCCTGGTGGGCGATGAGGGATTCGAACCCCCGACCTTGTGCGTGTAAAGCACCTGCGCTAGCCACTGCGCCAATCGCCCAATACGAATTGGTAGTCTAACACAGACTGCCACCAAACCTCAAACCCCATCTTTTTATCATTTGTATAACCTTTGATTACCGGACCCGTCAAAACACTTTGAGGCATAAGTGCTATCTGGTCGCCTATACTTAATCCTATGAATACCATTACTTTAGCCCAGCTCGTAAGCACGCTTGAAGAAGAGAATCTTCTTGTCAAAGCTCCTGCAAACGAAATGCTGGCCACCACCATAGCAGGCGCTGCCTGCGATTCTCGCGTTGTTCGCCCTGGCAACCTCTTTATTTGTAAGGGCGTTGCGTTTCGTTCCAGCTTTTTAGTTGCCGCTCAAAAGGCAGGAGCAGTCGCTTATCTCTGTGATGAAGCTCATGCTCAAGAGTTGCACGACATTCTCCCCGACATGCCTGCGCTTGTCGTAAACGATGTTCGTCGAGCTATGGCGCTTGTTTCTGCAGACGCCTGGGGACACCCCGATCTTCACCTTGATGTTCTTGGCGTAACAGGCACAAAGGGTAAGTCGACTGTTGCATACATGGTGCGCTCGATTCTGGAAGGCAACGACCCCTATTCACGCGCAGCCATCATGGGCTCCATCGAAACGTATGACGGCATTGAGCATGAAGAGAGCCATAACACCACGCCTGAAGCACCCGACCTTTGGCGTCACCTTGCCAATGCTGTAAAGTCCGGTCATAACCCTGTGGTTATGGAGGTTTCGAGCCACGGATTGAAATACGACCGCGTACTCGGCCTTCATCTGGCTATTGGCGGATGGCTCAATATTGGGCGTGATCATATTTCTCCAACAGAGCACCCCAACTTTGAGGATTATCTTGAAAGCAAGCTCAAGATTTTCTCGCTTTCTCGCATTGCTGTCATAAACCTTGGAACAGATTATTTAGGTCGCGTTCTTTCTGCTGCCCGTCAGTGTGAGAAGGTTGTTACCGTAAGTGCTCATGGCCCTATTTCTGCTGGCGTTGCTGCTGATTATTGGGCCTCTGATATAACTCCTTCTTTTGGAAGCATTTCTTTTGTCGCCCACACACCTCGCTGGACGGAGCGCATCACCCTTGGTATGGCAGGCCTTTTCAATGTTGAAAATGCGCTTATCGCCATTGCCTTCGCCGATCTTATTGGCGAATCTTTAGATGCCATCTGCGATGGCCTGGCGCTTGCACGGGTCCCAGGCAGAATGGAGATCTCCCCTGCATCCACGCGCCACGTCATTGGTCTGGTGGATTATGCCCACAATAAGCTTTCCTATCAGCGCTTCTTTGAGTCTGTAACCAAGGAATTTCCCAACAGAAAAATATCGGTTGTTCTGGGAGCACCTGGAGGAAAAGCACAAGAACGTCGTCATGAGCTTCCCGAAGAAGCCGCAAAATGGGCCGACCTTCTCGTCTACACCGAAGAAGATCCCGGCAGAGAGCGCGTTGAGGATATCTGTGCCGAAATGGCAGCCAATACACCGGAAGGGCAGGATTTTCGGGTCATTTGCGACCGTACTGAAGCCATTCGCTATGTAACACAATTGGCGCAGGAATCGCAGGATGATTGGCTTGTCTGCCTTCTGGCAAAAGGCG
Organism: Olsenella sp. Marseille-QA0557; assembly: GCF_965119725.1. Lineage (NCBI taxonomy): Bacteria > Bacillati > Actinomycetota > Coriobacteriia > Coriobacteriales > Atopobiaceae > Olsenella > Olsenella sp. Marseille-QA0557. The sequence goes on from NZ_CBCPMI010000001.1 coordinate 579,823, forward strand.
ACGAAACCGATCAACATGTAGGGGAAGAATTTGTCCCCATGGTGCCTGATGGTGATGTTTTTGCCCGCGCCATGCGTGAGTTTGCCCAAGAAACCGAAGAGACCGCGTAGCAAGGAGCCCCCATGGAGTACTGCTCGTTCCCCACCGGCAAGCCCCAAGGAGAAATGGCAGAGCGACTCGCCAAAATCTCTTACGTCATTACCGACCTCGATGGAACGATGCTTACAGGTGCAAAAGCCACCGTCGACTCATCAGGACGTCCCTCAACAGAGCTTATCGAAGTGCTTGTGGAACTCGAACGGGCTGGTATTGAAGTTGTTCCTTGCTCCGGGCGTAATCGCTCGATGATTTTTGAAGACGCCCGTATCTTGGGTCTTCATTCTTGGATCGCTGAAATGGGCGGCCTTATTTGCACAAAATCTGGCAGTCAGCCGGAGTGGACTTACTACACCGGCGATATGCCCTACAACCCGGATTCATGGAAAACGCCGCACGATCTTATCTGCGAGACCGGCGTTATTGACGAAATCCTCGAACACTGGCGTGGTCACATGGAGTGCTACCACGACAACTATATTGGCTTTGAATACCGTGAAGTTACCGTAGCCATGCGCGGAGATGCCGATCCTGCCGATGTACAAGTATTCCTTGATCACAGTGGCCTGCCACTTTATATGGCAGACAACGGCTATGTCAGGCGTATCAATGGCTCAACCACTCTTGAAAATGTGGATATGAAACACCCTCAGGGTATACATACGTATCACATTATGCCGAAGGGACTCACTAAAGGAACGGGCATTCGCCGCTATGCGGAACTGCGCAACATCAGCCCCGATGAAATGATTGCTTGCGGTGACTCTCCCGCCGACTGCGAAATGGCAGACTATGTTGGCAGCTTCCTTTTCATGAGAAACGGCCTCGATCATCCTCTTGCTGAAAAAGAGCTTGCCATACACAACAATATTTGGGTTTCAAATCTTCCATCAACTGATGGATGGTGCGACGCAATGCGCACCTTGCTCGCCGCTCACGAATAGCAAACGGCGAGCAAGAACCTTTTTAAGCGAGACGATCTACGCCATCGCGTGAGACGCGAGCAAAGAAGTGCGGAATGGGCGCTGGCTCTTCTTCACGGAGCTCATAGGCTTCGCGAAGAATACGCTCACCCTCATCAAGGCGAGCTTCATCCGCCGCATAAAGCGTGGCCATAAGATCGCCCTTTTTCAGGTATGCGCCAGTTTTTGCTGCAAGCATAATCCCTGCAGCAGGGTCAATAGCATCTTCTTTCGTTGCTCTGCCAGCACCGAGTGCTACAGAAGCAATGCCAGTCCGCTCGGTATCCATAGTAAATACCCAGCCCGATTCGGTTGCGCGCACCTCTCGGGAGACCTTTGGCTGAGCAAACAATGAGTAATCATCGAGCGCACGAGAGTCGCCACCCTGGGCCTCAACCATCTCATGCAGCTTGACAAACGCTTCACCATTGTCAATTTGGCCACGCGCCAAGTCGCGACATTCTTCGAGCGAGGCTTTTCCCGCAAGGAAGAGCATGTTAGCGGCAAGCTCTATGCACGTCTCTGTGAGATCTTCAGGTGCTACGCCCTTGAGTGTGTCACACGCCTCCATGACTTCAAGCGCATTGCCGATAGCATTTCCAAGCGGACGGCCCATGTCAGTGATAAGTGCAACGGTTGTACGTCCAACCTCTTCGCCGATTTCAACCATGGCCTGCGCCAAGCGAATGGCATCTTCTGGCGTCTTCATAAACGCACCGCTGCCACACTTCACATCAAGCAGGATCTTATCTGCCCCGGCGGCAATCTTTTTACTCATGATGCTCGAGGCAATTAAGGGAATGGAATCGACTGTTGCCGTAACGTCACGCAAGGCATAGAGCTTCTTATCAGCAGGAACAAGATTGCCTGTTTGACCAACAACAGCACAGCCTACGGTGTTAACAATCTCAAAGAAGCGATTGAGATCAATATCGATCGAAAGACCAGGGATAGACTCGAGTTTATCGAGCGTACCGCCCGTGTGGCCTAAACCACGTCCACTCATTTTGGCAACCGGCACACCAAGAGAAGCAACGATGGGCGCCAAGACAAGGGTTGTTTTGTCTCCTACACCACCGGTTGAATGCTTATCTACCTTAATGCCTTTAATACCGGAGAGGTCCATCATGTCTCCGGAATGTGCCATATCCATCGTAAGGCGTGCTGTCTCACGTGCATTCATGCCCTTATAAAAGATGGCCATACAAAGCGCAGCGGCTTGATAGTCAGTCACATCGCCTGAAACATAGCCGTTAACGAAGAAATCAATCTCTTCGTTGGTGAGCTCACCGCCATCGCGCTTTTTCTCGATAACGTCGTACATTCTCATAGGTATACGCCTTCATTCTTTTGCTCATCTAAGCTTTTAAAGAAAACCCGACACAACCGCTTCGGCCGTGCCGGGTTCGGTTAAACGCACATCTAACGTTGTTTAATGGGCAGCTTGTGCCGGAGCAGGCTTGTCCAGATCCTCAGGCCCAAATCCCATTGGCAACAGGTCTCGGAGCAGATAAGGCTTCATCTCATCTTCGCTGCGAGCCAAGATGATACGGAACGAATCTGGATCACAAAACTCGCGCATAACCTGGCGACACACGCCACAAGGGGCGCACCATTCAGAAATGGGCTTGCCTTCTGGACCGCCTACCACAGCAATAGCACGAAAATCCCTCACGCCATCAAATACTGCTTTGAAGAAGGCTGTTCGCTCGGCACAATTGCTCGGCGTATAGGCAGCATTTTCAATATTGCAGCCCTGATAAACCGTGCCATCGCCTGTAAGCAGAGCAGCTCCAACAGCAAAGTGCGAATACGGAACATACGCATGCTCTCGAGCCGCTATTGCAAGCTGTACCAGTTCCTTATCGTCCATACGTCGTCACCCGTTCCTACCTACTGCCTTTTATGTACGGCACACCATCGGCCTTAGGTGCAACAGAACCACCAACAAAGAAGACGAGAACTGCGATGGTCATGACGTATGGCAGCATAGCCAGAATCTGCGATGGAATGGGGAATACGCCACCGCCAAGCATAATGACAAGCGCTTGTGTGAAACCAAACAGCATGCATGCGCCATAGGTTCCATGCGGTGTCCACTTGCCAAAGATTACTGCAGCAAGTGCAATGAAGCCCTGGCCAGCAATGGCGGTTTGCGTGAACTGGGAAATAATTGCCAGCGTCATGGACGCACCACCGAAGCCTGCAAGCACACCTGAAATAACAACGCAGATAAAGCGTGTTGCCGACACATTAATACCCAAGGTATCAGCCGCTGCTGGATGCTCGCCCACGGAACGAATACGCAGGCCCCATTTTGTCTTATACAGCACGAACCACAATACTACGCAGCAGATAAGACCGAGCAGCACTGTTACGTCGATATCAAGATTTCCCAATGCCCCTGGAAGAGAACCGGAGCTGATAAGTTTCGGAAGCTTGGGAACAATCGGAGACATGGCCGCACCATCAAAAAGCATACGACATCCGAACAGAGCGAAGCCAGGAGCAAACAGGTTGATAGCCACACCGGAAACAGTCTGATCACCGACAAGGAGAACAGAAGCAATTGCATGAAGCGTAGCCACTAATCCTCCTGCAACACCAGCGGTAAGCAGGCCTACCCAAGGGTTGCCAGAAAGGAAGCTGCCTGCGACACCAGCAAAGGCGCCGATGGTCATCATGCCTTCAATACCAATGTTGGTAACACCCGAGCGTTCTGAAATAACGCCAGCCATTCCGCCAAATACGAACGGCGTTGAATACATGAGTGTGATGCTGATAAGCATTACAAGACTACCGATCATTGTCTGCCTCCTTTCTGCTTACATCATCCTGAGCGTCTGTAGCATCTTCTTCTCCAGGAGGACTTACTCGCGACGCCTTCGCAGCAGCATCCGCGTCTGCGTTTGTCTTGTCAGCGGAGGTGTCTGCAGATCCTGATTGAGATGAAGTTGCGTCTTCTTCATCTACGGCTACAGCATCTGTTGCTTCTGCCATCTGGGCTTCGCCAATAGTGAGTGTGCGCCTATGTTCAATGCGATCGGCAATAGCTGGAACGATTCCACCCAACGCCATGAAGAACACGATGGTGCCGATCATAATGTCAATGACCTCAGAAGGAGCGCCCAAGGTCTGCTGGACAGTTTGTCCGCCAGAGATGAGGCCAGCAAACAAAAGTGATGCAGGAATACACCCAATAGGAGAGCAGCCCGCAATAAAAGCAACTGAAAGGCCGTTAAAACCATTGTTCTCAAAGGCCGCAAGTGTCGAAATGGCATGAGGCTGCGTACCAGTAATTGAAAGGGCACCAGCAAGACCGCACAGGCCACCAGAGATAGCCATGCAGAGCACAATGTTTTTGCTCACACTAATGCCGGCAAACTGAGCTGCATCACGGTTGAGGCCGACGGCACGAATCTCATAACCAACTTTTGTACGCGTAAGCAACCAAGCAACAACAAAAGCAGCAATCACGGCAATGACAATGCCAAAGTTGACATCTGTTCTTACCAGGAAGTCACGCAACCAAGGAATCTGAGAAAGCGTGCTCAGGCCCTCATCGGAAAGCTTCCATTGCGGCAACACCATGGTATAGCTCGACTCATTTACCATGATTGAGCCCGTGGAGTTCGCGCGATGGAACGTATCGGTTGAAACGATAAAGTTGCAAAAATACAAAGCAATCCAGTTGCACATGATGCTGGTAATTACTTCGTGGATGCCAAAGCGCGCTTTAAGCCAACCAACAAAAGAGCCAAGCAAGACGCCGCCAAGAGCGCCTGCCAAGATTACAAGAGGAATCTGCAAAGGAGCAGGAAAGTTGAGTTGGGAGCCCACCATCATGGCAAATACGGTGCCCACAATGTACTGACCCTCAGCACCAATGTTGAAAAGACCCGCTTTATAGGCAAATGAAATACCAATGCCACACAGCAAAAGAGGGGTTGCCTTAATAATGACATTGGAAATGTAATTCGGACGACCGAGTGCGCCTTGGAAAAGCGCCGCGAAAGCCTCAATGGGGTTAAAGCCCGCCACGCCCAACACAATGGCTGCAACAAAGAAGCCGATGATAATAGCGACGATGGCAGAGGTAATAGGCTTCTTGAGAATCTTAGTAAAGACCGTCATTTGCTACCACCTCCAGCCATAAGGAGACCGATTTGCTGCTCATCAACCTCGCCTTGTTTAAACGAGCCTGCAATAGCTCCGTCATAGATAACTTCAATTCTGTCCGACACGCTCATGACCTCGTCAAGCTCAAGTGAAATGAGCAGAATTGCTGCACCGCGGTCACGCTCGCGCACAAGCGCCTTATGTACGAATTCGATAGCGCCAACGTCCAGGCCGCGTGTTGGTTGGATAGCCACCAGAAGATCCGGCTCACGAGAAACTTCACGAGCAATAATGGCCTTCTGCTGGTTACCGCCGGAGAGTCCACCCGCTTCATGATCTTCGCAATCATCGGGACGGATGTCGTATTCCTTAATAAGCTCACGCGTAAATGCACGCATGGCGTCGTAATCGAGCTTAATGCCTTTACCAAAACGCTCTTCATCGTGCGTATCGAGCACCATGTTCTCAGCCACGGTAAAGGGTAAGACCATACCCCAACGCTGACGGTCAGCAGGAATGGTAGCTACTGAGTGATTCAGAACATTTTTAATTGAAGTGTTCTGAATCTCAGTGCCGTTGATAGAAATTGTGCCTGACTCTACCTTAGTAAGGCCATCAAGCGCATTTGCAAGTTCATCCTGACCATTACCGTCAATACCGGCAATGCCTACAATTTCGCCTGCATGAACTTGCAGAGAAAGACCGCGGACCTTCTCAATGCCTCGGTCATCTTTTACATGCAGATCATCAATTGAAAGTACGAGCTTGCCCGGATGAGCTGGTGCTTTTTCAACAACAAACTCAACATGACGACCAACCATCTTGGAGGCAAGCTCCTCTTCGTTGGTCTCAGAGACATTTACCGTACCCATATATACGCCACGACGAATAATGGTGCACACATCAGCCGATGACATAATCTCCTTGAGCTTGTGCGTAATGATAATGATCGTCTTACCCTTACGTACAAGGTCATGCATGATCTCGATAAGCTTCTCGATCTCCTGCGGTGTAAGCACTGCCGTAGGCTCATCGAGAATAAGTGTTTCAGCTCCGCGGTAGAGAACTTTGAGGATTTCTACGCGCTGCTGCATGCCTACTGAAATATCTTCAATCTTGGCATCGGGATCAACTTCGAGACCATATTCCTCGACGATTTTGGTCACTTCTTCGCGTGCACGTTTGGGATCCAAGATTCCCGCTGCACCACAAACCTCATCGCCAAGAACAATGTTCTCGGTTACGGTGAAATTCTCAACAAGCATAAAGTGCTGGTGGACCATACCGATGCCATGTTTAATTGCCTCGGTTGGATTTGAGATATTCACCTTCTCACCATTGAGGTAGATTTCGCCCTCATCGGCCTGATAAAGGCCATAAAGGACGTTCATGAGCGTACTTTTACCCGCTCCGTTCTCCCCCAAGATGGCATGGATTGTTTGCTTCTTTACATCGAGCTGGACCTTATCAAGAGCTTTGAAAGATCCAAATGTCTTGGTAATCCCGTGCATCTGAACTGCATATTCAGAGCTTACTTCCATGTGCCACCTCCCTCTCACTAGTCTTTAGCAATCGGGGGACCCCTATATAAGGTGTCCCCCGACGCCCGAGCTCAATGCCCAACTTTAAATTGTTAACCGCAGCGAGCGTGACGGGACCGTCGCAGCGGCACTACAGCCGTAAAGCTTACAGGGAGGCTACGTACGTGTTGTACTCTTCCTCATTTGCCGGCGGAACGATGTCGCCATTCTTAATCTGCTCTTCGATCTCCATCGCGGCGTTGTAAATTTCATCACCATACAGAGCGTGATCCTCAGGAATGCCAACGCAGTCCTCAGTAAGGCCAAGTGTGACGTTAGGATCTGCAAGCTCGCCGTTAATAATCTGGTTAGAAACATCAACAACAGCTACGTTGACGCGCTTAAGTGCAGAGGTAATGACATTCTCGGGCGCGAGGTGATTCTGGTCCATATCAACGCCAATAGCATATTTACCAGCCTCGGCAGCAGCCTCAATAACGCCAGTGCCGGTGCCACCTGCTGCATGGAAGACAACGTCGCAGCCATTGGAGAACATGGACTGAGCGATAGCCTTGCCACGGGCAGAGTCGGAGAAGGACTCGGCATACTGGGCCTGAACCTGGACGTTCGTGCCGTTTACGGAGTTGGCATAGGCAACACCGGCCTTGTAGCCATACTCGAACTGGTCGATAACGTCAGAGGAAATGCCGCCAACATAGCCAACATTGCCTGTCTTAGAGAACGAAGCACCGATATAACCAACGATAAACGAAGGCTCCTGAGCACGGAACTGAACGCCTACGATGTTTTCTGCATCAGAGGGATTCGCATTGTCGATAATGGCGAACTTAATATCAGGGTTGGTCTGAGCGCAGGTAGCGATAGCGTCTGCCATTGCAAATCCAACGCCCCAGATAAGAGCGCAGCCATCGTCTACGCAACGATCAAGGTTGGGGGCATAGTCTGCTTCCTGAGTGGACTCAAGATAGCCAACCTCCCAGCCGTTCTCCTCGCCAAGCTGCTGAAGGCCTGCCCAAGCAAGCTGGTTGAAGGACTGGTCGTTTACGCCGCCGGTATCGGTAACCATCTCAATTTTGACGCTATCACCAGAAGCGGAACCCGAGTCTCCGCCACTGCAGCCCGCAAGACCAGCCATCGTTGCGGCGGCAGCAGCAACGCCAGCGCCCTTCACGAACCCGCGACGTGACACGTTCTTGAGATATCCCATAACGCACACTCCTTACTCTTTCCGGCATCCGCGTCGTGCGCGGCCACCCTCCTTGAAGACAGGTCGTCCCGTCCTCTCCACACGAGCCAAAAGCTCGCACCATAAACAACTTCTATTATTATTCACTTATTGTTGCAAGCTCGAGAGCAACTTCCATCATCTGGGTGAACGATGTTTGACGCTCTCCAGCTGGTAGTGACTCACCCACAAGGGGAAGGTCAGAAATGGTAAGCAGGCAGAGTGCTTGCTTGTGAGCCTTCATAGCATTCAGATACAGTGCAGCAGACTCCATTTCCACGGCCAATACGCCCATGTTTGCCCATTTGCGTGAGACCTCAGGATCAGCATAAAACACATCTGATGATAGAATATTTCCGACCTTATAAGGCACGTTAATCTTTTCAGCAGCCTGCGTCGCACGACGCAATAAATCCCAGCTTGCGATAGGTGCAATAGTGCCTGGTAGCTCAAACTGAGCGGCATAGTTAGAATCGGTGCAAGCACCCATACCGATAACTACATCGCGCAGCTCTACATCTTCTGCCAGACCACCAGCCGTACCAATACGAATAATCGCATCCACATCGTAGAAGTTATAAAGCTCATACGAATAAATTGCGATTGAAGGAATGCCCATACCGGAGCCCATTACTGAAACGCGCTCACCATGATAGGTGCCGGTGTAGCCAAACATATTGCGCACCGTATTGAAGCACTCGGCATCCTCAAGGTAATTCTCAGCAATAAATTGAGCGCGCAGAGGATCGCCTGGCATAAGTACCGTTTTTGCAATCTGTCCCTCTGTGGCCGCATTGTGCGGAGTGGGTGTAGTTGCCATAAATTACTCCTCCACTATTTCACGTACATGAGACGTACCAACCCCAAGTGCTGGCGCACCAAGATAGTCCAAAATTGTTTCGGCTACATCAGCAAATGTTGGGCGGGTGCCCAAATTCACTCCCGGACGTACGTGCTGACCATATATGAGCCACGGCACATATTCACGAGAATGATCTGTTGAAGGCGTTACCGGGTCACAACCATGGTCGGCGGTAATCATGAGCAGGTCATTCTCTCGCAATCCAGCGCAAATCTCCGGAAGCTTTGAGTCAAAGTATGAAAGCGCCGTTGCATATCCATCAGGATCATTACGATGGCCATACACCATGTCAAAATCTACGAGATTGGTGAAGCACAGGCCATTAAAATCACGATCAAGCCGCTCAATAGTGCGATCAATGCCTTCGGCGTTTCCGGACGTAAACACAAAGTCAGTAATGCCGCGATGGGCAAAAATATCGTAGATCTTGCCTACGGACAAAACGTCATAGCCCACGTCCAAAAGAACATCGAGCATCGTTGTGCCCGTGGGTTCCAACGAGAAATCGTGTCGACGAGAAGTACGCGTAAAATTACCAGGCTCACCCACAAATGGGCGGGCGATAACGCGTGCTACACCATGTTCACCCGTTAGAATGGAACGAGCAATCTTGCAGTATTCATAAAGCTGTTCAACTGGGACAATATCCTCATGAGCAGCAATCTGGAATACGCTATCTGCTGAGGTATATACAATCAGGTCGCCCGTCTTCATATGTTCTTCGCCATAGTCGCAAATCACATCAGTACCGGAATAAGGCTTATTGCAGAGCACGCCACGATCTGTCTCGCGCTCAAATGCCTCAATAACCTCTGCGGGGAAACCATCTGGATACGTTGGGAACTTGCGTGGCGAAATTACACCCGCCATCTCCCAATGGCCGACGGTTGTATCTTTACCCTTTGAAGCTTCCTGCAGACGTGCATATGCCCCCTTGGGGTCCTTGGCAGGAGTGAGATCCACATCATAGGGACTCTCAAGTGCGCCGTCGATATTGAGCAAGCCAAGCTCTGTCATATGAGGAATAACAAGCTTGCCGCTTGTGGCACAAGCGCAAAGTGTATTGCTTCCCTCGTCACCATAATCTGCAGCATCCGGTTCCGCGCCTATACCAAAGCTATCAAGGACGATGAGAAAAACTCGCTTGGGGTTCCCCATTCATCTCACCTCTTCTTTATTTCGCGGCCATCCGATCCTTCGAACTATCACTTGTCTATTCTAAAGAATTGTTTAGCTCTCTGGAGGGAATATTTCGGGCACTCTAAACGTCCAATCGGTTCATTACCACAAGAGAAAGTAATCCAGTTCTCCGAATGGCACCTCTTATTCCGTGAACGGATACTTTATTTGAAACCTCCGAATTGCATTTTTCTCTTTTTTGCTGAACACCTGTTGGCATAGCTTATTTCCTGGTATTTATTTCAGTTTTAAGAAATTCGAAATTGTGCTTTACAGACCTAATTCAATTTCGTAAAATCAGCGCAAGACATAGACAAACATTTACTTTTCTTAATAAATGTTTGCTACAAACAAATGACTACTTTTCGCAACGGAGGTAAAAATGGTCACGGAGCGCGAGCGCCAAATCCTCGAATGGATTCGCGAAAATCCTTCCATTACCCAAAAAGAGATTGCAGACCGCGCGCAAATCTCTCGCTCTTCCGTTGCTGTTCACATCTCTAATCTCATGCGTAAAGGTGCAATTCTTGGGCGCCAGTACGTGCTCTCAGAAAAGCCATATGCGGTTGTTATCGGTGGCGCCAATATGGACATTGCTGGAAAACCACAGCGGCCTTTGGTGGCGCATGACTCCAACCCCGGAACAGTACGCCTTTCCCCTGGCGGTGCTGGACGCAATATAGCTCACAACATGGCACTGCTTGGCTGCGATGTTCATTTCATCTCAGCCTTCGGAGATGACGGTCATGCACGCGAGCTTCAAGAGAGCTGCCGAGCAGTAGGAATCGATGTCACTGATTCCATTACCATTCCCGGAGAGGCCACGAGTACCTATTTGTTCATCATGGATGAAACTGGTGATATGGAACTCGCTATCTCCGATATGGGCATTTATGACAAACTTGTTCCTCAGCTGCTTGAGCGAAAGCTCGATCTCATCGAACGTGCCGCCATTTGTGTTGTAGACACTAATATCCCTGCCGAAACACTTCGTTGGCTCGCTGAGCACGTTACAACACCTTTGTACTGCGATCCGGTTTCCACCGCCAAAGCACCTAAACTACGCGGCGCTCTAGGGCGTTTTCACACGCTTAAGCCCAATAGACTCGAAGCTGAAGTGCTCTCCGGTATTGCCATTCATGACGAAGAGTCTCTCAGGCTTGCTGCAAACAAATTGCTCGATACCGGGCTTCAGCAAGTATTTATCTCCCTCGATACCCGCGGTCTTCTCTGCGCCGATCATGAGCAGCAAATACTGCTTCCCATCATGCCAAGCAACGTTGTCAATGCAACCGGTGCCGGGGATTCCATGATGGCAGCCATCGCATGGTCTGCCCTCGAAGGAGAAGGTCTGAGGGCACAGGGTCTTGCCGGACTTGCCACCTCTTCTCTTGCTGTGGAATCTGCCGCTACGATCAATACTGAGATAACCGCAGATAAGGTGCGTGAGCGCATTGCCCATGCGCATCAGGATTAATGTTGTCAGCAACAGTCTTTTTTAGTAAAGACTGCAGCATAGTATGTGAGTAAACATGGCCGAGTAACGGCCTGACGGAAGGAGTACCAATGCAGAATCTCAACAAGTTCCTCGACATCTCTCCCGAGGTTCAGCAGGCACTTGACGAAGGTAAGCCAGTCGTCGCACTTGAATCCACCATTATTTCTCACGGCATGCCCTATCCGCAGAATAAGGAGACCGCTCTTAAGGTTGAGCAGATTATCCGCGATAATGGCGCAATTCCTGCCACCATTGCTGTTATTGGTGGACGTTTGCGCGTTGGCCTCTCGCCTGAAGAGATCGACTATCTCGGCAAGAAGGGTCATGACGTAACCAAGGCTTCTCGTCGCGATCTGGCAGTTTTGTGCTCCCGCGGCATGGACGGAGCCACCACTGTTACCACAACGATGATCATTGCTCATATGGCAGGCATTGAAGTCTTCGCTACCGGTGGCATAGGCGGCGTTCATCGCGGCGCCGAAACCACCATGGACATCTCTGCTGACCTCGAAGAGCTTGCTAATACTCCTGTAATGGTCATTTGCGCTGGCGCAAAATCCATTCTCGATCTTGGTCTCACCCTTGAGTTCCTCGAGACGCGCGGCGTACCTGTTCTTGGTTATCAGACCGAAGAGCTCCCTGCCTTCTATACGCGTCACTCGGGCTTCTCGGTAGACTATCGCGTCGACACCCCCGAAGAGCTTGCTCAGATCTTCCACACCAAGCGTGAGATGGGTCTCAAGGGCGGCGTACTCGTTGGCAATCCTATTCCTGAAGAGTATTCGATGGACAAAGCCACCATCGATGCTGCTATCGATCAGGCTATTGCTGAAGCCGAAGAGCAGGGCATCCACGGCAAGGAAACCACGCCATTCTTGCTTGCTAAGGTCTCTGAGCTGACTGGTGGCGATTCTCTCGATTCAAACATCCAGCTCGTCTTTAACAATGTTGCCCTTGGCGCAAAGACTGCTGTCGCACTTCGTGCCATTGAGCAGTAAATGATCGCCTCTTTATAGTTGCTCGTTTCACCGGCTGCGCCCCCTGGTGCGGCCGGTTTTTCTTTAAGCTGCTCTTATCAAACTTGTTGGCATACCATTCGCCGATAAAATATTGCCTTTCATCACAAAGTTGAATTTTTATTATTTTTTCAGGACATATGTCCTCGAAAGTCCACTTTCATCTCCTTAAAATGTGGGCAAATCACGTGTTATGGCATGAGATTTGCCCAAAACGGTGTAGACCTTTCGCATACAAGCGTGGTGCAAGCAATATGCTGGAGGACAGCATGGACGTACTTACCTACATCTCAGCATTGGATCCGCAAGTGCGTGATGCTGTGCTGCCTTGGGTGAGCCGCATTCCTGCTGGTGTTCTTTCACGCGCCCATCTTGTTCGTCTCAACCGCGGGGAAATTCTTGTGCACATGCTCGACAGATGCACTCGTGTTTATCTGCTTTGTTCTGGTCGTGTTCGCACGACGACACACGGAGTTTCCGGCTCCACTTTTGCAATTGACGAGTTTGAGGCTCCGGCTGTCTTTGGGGAGATGGAAGTTCTTTCGGAAAGCCCGCTTTTCCACGGCTCGCTCATTGCATTAACCGACTGCGAGTTCATCTCTGCACGTCGTGATGATTATCTTGCTTGGCTCAAGTCCGATCCCGAGGGACTTCTTGCTCGTTCTCGCTCGGTTGTGAAAAGCCTTTTGCGTCAATCGGGAACTGAGCGCGACCTTATGGGATGGACCGGAGTTAAGCGTCTCATGTTTGTGCTGTGCCAGTATTGTCGGCAGCAGAGCAAAACAGGTGATGTAGTTATTAAGGCATCTCGCAGCGAGCTGGCTGAGAAAGCTAATGTAAGCACTAAGACCGTGTCGCGTTCTTTGGACGAGTTAGAGCAGCGACATATGCTCCATCGTGAGGGGCACAAAATCGTTATCGACCAGGAGGCACGTGCGCGCCTGGATAGCGAAATACAGCACGAGTTCGAAACGGGCCTGTCGCAGGGCAAATAGAAGGAGGAGCTATGAGCGTCGATAAAAGCACTGAAAAAGAGTACTTAGACATTATTACGGCAAGCAATCTCACCTATAAGCAGAAGCTGCTTCATCTTGCCCAAGCTGCTGAGAACAACTGCAATCCCATTAAGACAACCAAAGAGTTCGATAAATTCTTCGCCGCTCGCGGCCTCGATGACATGACCGAGGGCAAGGCTCCTTATCGTCCTCGCTACATCTGCCCCAACTATGGCCTGTTTGCCGAGCAGGGTTCTGAATTCCTTCGTCTCGACAAGCCTGAGACACTTGACGACCTGCTTTGGGGCCTTGCCATGCTATATGACAACGTACCTTCTGTCACCAGCCGTCCTGTCTACTGTGGCCAGCTCGATAAGATCATCGATCCGTTTATTACCGACATGGACGACGACGAGGTGCTTCCTCGCCTCCACCGTTTCCTGAACTACATTGATCGTACCGTAGCTTCTGGCTACTGCCACGCCAACATTGGCCCTGAGGATACCCGCGCCGGACGCCTGCTGCTTCAGGCCATGATTGACACACAGAACGCATGCCCCAACCTCACCATGAAGTATGACCCCAACATCACACCTGATGACTTCATGATTCTCTGCATTGAGGCTGCCATGAAGTGCGCTAACCCCGCCTTCGCAAACCATCCCATGCACGTAAACACCTATCCCGGCGACTACACCGTCGTAAGCTGCTACAACGTTTTGCCACTTGGCGGCGGTGCCTACAGCCTCGATCGTCTCCTGCTCCCTGGCCTTGCTCGCATGTCCTCGAGCGTAGACGACTTTATGAACAACATCCTCCCCTCTGCCACCGCTGAGCTCTGCAACTACATGAATGACCGCATTCGTTTTGAGGTTGAGCAGTCTCACTTCTTCGACTCTTCATTCTTGGTGAAGGAAGGCCTGCTGAGCCGCGACCGCTTTACCGCTATGTTCGGCGTAGCTGGTATGAGCGAGTGCATCAAGGAGCTGCTGCACTTCGGTGATGATCGTGCCTATGGCACCGATCCTGAGGGCAATGAGCTCGCCCAGCAGATTTGCCAGAAGATCTATGACCAGGTCAACGAGTTTGATGCTGTTTACTCAGAAGTTGCTGGCGGCCGCTTCACCCTGCATGCACAGGCCGGCTTTGCCGATCAGGTGGGCATCACACCGGGCGTTCGTATCAAGGTTGGCGACGAGCCTGAGGTCTTCTACGATCACATCCGTCAGTGCGCAAGCATGCACAAGTACTTCAACGCAGGCGTTTCTGACATCTTCCCCGTTGAACCCACCGCTGAGAAGAACCCCGAGGCTATTCTCGACGTCATCAAGGGCGCCTTTGCTATCGATGACAAATACCTCTCCTTCTACTCCTCCGATTCCGACCTCGTTCGCATCACTGGCTTCTTGGTCAAGCGTTCCGAGATGGAGAAGTACGCTCGCGGCGAGGCAGTTCTTGCCGACACCTCTCACGACGGTGAGGGCAACTGGCGCGCCAACGACCTTGCCGACCGTAAGGTTCGCTTGTAAGTCTTATGGCTACGTTTAAGTCCCGTTGCGCCTTGCGCGTAGCGGGGCTTTTCTTTACCTCAATGCAGGGGAGGGCATATGTCTGCGCATGTTCCTGTTAACAATATCATTCCATTTTCCCTGGTAGATGGCCCAGGTGCTCGTACATCCATTTTCGTTCAGGGCTGCAATATTCATTGCGCTTATTGTCACAATCCTGAGACGCAACGCCTCTGCGTGGGATGTGGCACATGCGTAAAAGCGTGCCCCACCAATGCGCTTTCCATTGTTGCTGGCGCCGTTGAATGGGATCCTGATAAGTGCGTTAAGTGCGACACCTGCATTAATGTATGTCCCAATCACTCTTCGCCACGTATCAAATATCTCACGGCAGAGGATGTGTTTGAACAGGTCAGCGGGTACGCGCCATTCATTCGTGGCATTACATGCTCGGGTGGCGAATGCATGCTCTACCCCGATTTTATGTATGAGTTGTTCCAAAAGTGCAAAGCCGCAGGCATTGGCACACTCATTGACTCAAACGGAACAATTGATTTTGCCAACTACACAGATCTGCTCAATGTGGCAGACGGTGTCATGCTTGACGTTAAATCGTGGGATGATGATTGGTTCTGCAAGCTTACGGGAACAGATGGAAAAATGGTTCGAAAGAACCTCGCCTACCTCTCCGAACACAACAAGCTTGAGGAAGTTCGCGTTATCGTTACCGAAGGATGGAACGATCCAGAAGATGCTGTACACGGCATAGCCGATACCCTTGGCGAGCGTGTAAGCTCAACCCGTATTCGTCTCATGCGTTTCCGCGTATTTGGCGTTAAGGGCCCCATGGCAACCGCTCCTTCTCCTTCCGATGAGCGAATGGATGCTATTGAGGCTCTTGCGCACGAACTTGGCTTTGGCAAAGTCGTTGTAAGCTAGCTTATTCTCTTAAGACAAAGCTCAAGGGGTGTTGGATTGTCCAACGCCCCTTTTTTAAAAGCTACAAAAGTACTGATTGTTAGATATCTTCCGATAGATACAAAAACGGCCGAGACTCGAAAGTCTCGGCCGTACATCATACTGTTAATTGCAGCAAGAATTAGAAGTCAACATCCACATCGTTGTAGACGCACTCGAGGAGCTTCTCCATCTCTTCCGGCGTCGGCTGGCGGGGGTTGGAGCCAGTGCAGGCGTCACCAATAGCGTCAACAGCAATGCGGCTCTTCTTCTCCTCGAACTCGGCGTAGTCGATGATGGACTCGTCGGCCTTTACGCCGCCCTTGCCGTAGTTCTTGATGCCCTGCGGAATGTCCAGCTTGTCGTTGAGGTCGCGGATCTCCTGTACGAGTGCAGCAACGAGCTCGTCCTCGGTCTCGCCGGGGAGGTGCAGGATTTCCTTGGCGATGTAGGCATAACGGCTCTTAGCGCGAGCATCCTTGGAGTTGAACTGGATGACCTTGCCAAGGTACATAGCGTTGGCGCAACCATGGATAATGTGGTCGCCGGTGAAGGCAGCGCCGGTCTTGTGTGCCATGGAGTGTACGATGCCGAGCAGGCCAGAGGAGAATGCAATACCAGCGATGCACTGAGCGTCGTGCATGTGCTTGCGTGCCTCTTTGTCGCCCTTGTAGGACTTGGGCAGCCACTCGACGATCTCGCGGATGGCATGCAGTGAATTGGCCTCAGTGTACATAGAAGCAGCGGTGGAAACGTAGGACTCAATGGCGTGAGTCAGGGCGTCCATACCGGTGTGTGCGCACAGCTTAGCAGGCATGGTGTAGGTAAGCTCAGGGTCAACAATTGCCACGTCCGGAGTAATCTGGAAGTCGGCGATCGGGAACTTAATGCCCTTAGCATAATCGGTGATGATCGAGAATGCGGTTACCTCAGTAGCGGTGCCGGAGGTGGAGGAAATGGCGCAGAAGTGAGCCTTGGTGCGGAGCTCAGGCAGGCCAAAGACCTTGCACATATCCTCAAACGTAGTGTCGGGATACTCGTACTTAATCCACATGGCCTTAGCAGCGTCGATAGGGGAGCCACCACCAATAGCAACGATCCAGTCAGGCTCGAACTCAGACATGACGGCTGCGCCCTTCATGACTGTCTCTACAGACGGATCGGACTCAACGCCCTCGATAAGCTTGACTTCGAAACCAGCCTCTTTGAGGTCTGCCTCGAGTTCCTGCAGGAAGCCACCACGACGCATGGAGCCGCCGCCGGTAACGATAACGGCCTTGGAACCCTTGAGGTTCTTCACCTCATGACGAGCGCCCTCGCCAAAATACAGGTCACGCGGGTTAGTAAAACGTCCCATTGTTTCCTCCTTCTGACCGCCTGCATAGGCAATCAAACCTTAAGGGCAAGCTGTTGCCTGCCCAAGTTGACGTTTACACGCATTGCGACACAAACTTCGGAATTGGAATCCCGAAACTATATTGTAATCTTCATTATGACGTTTTTATCCAAAACCTCCAGAGACTTTAGCTACCCCAGAGGCTTCGCCCTATTCCTCATGAGTTGATAAATTCGGCCAACAGTGAAAGTTCCGGCAGGGATGGCATCTGCCAAAATCTGCCAAAAATATCATAAGAAATATGAGATATACAAAGAAAACGCGGGCTTCTACCTGCATAAACATAGAAGCCCGCGGAAATGATGGTGGAGGCGCGGAGGATCGAACTCCGGTCCAAAGCAATCCCCTGGCAAGTGTCTCCAGGCTCAGTTATCGATTAGATCTCGAATGCATTATGCTCGATAACTGGCACGCCGCATTCCAGTTGGTTCAGCCTTAGCACACGGCATACCAACCACGTCCATGTGCGCAGCTCCCTAAAGTGACGTCGCCGCAAGAGCAGGAGCAACTCCCGCATTGACGGCCGCTATTCTAATTAAGCAGCAAGAGCCAGCTGAGGCTCATAAGAGTTATTGTCGTCAATTCAATTTGACGGTACCCCTGTTTAACGTGGCGAGGAGACCACGACCTGCTGCCCACCTCAGAACTACCCTGTCGAAACCAGTCGCCCCCAAAAGGAGGTTTGAAACCACCATACAAATATCAACGTACAAATGAGTTGGCAAACAAACTCCTGTCTGGGTAGTATACCCGCATATATCCATGATTTACAGGTCTTTATTGACATCCATTGCATCATGCGAGATCAAAAAGACCTATTCACAATTAAAGTTCTGTCGCACATCCAACGCTTGGGGCACCAAATGACACAGCCAGATAAGAAGACGCAAGAGATCACATCGGAATCATGGGTTGCCTCAAACGCAACCATCCAAGGAGATGTAACACTTAACTCTCAGGCAAACATTTGGTTTGGCGCAGTTCTAAGAGGTGACGAGGCACCTATCACCATTGGCGCCGGCACCAACGTGCAAGACAATGCCGTCATACATGTTTCGAAGGACTTTCCTGTTGTACTCGGCAAACACGTCACGGTGGGGCACGGCGCCATTTTGCATGGGTGCACCATTGATAACAGCACGCTTATTGGCATGGGTGCCATTGTGCTCGATGGCGCTCACATTGGCAGCAACTGTCTCATTGGTGCTGGCGCCCTGATAACTGAAGGAACAGTTATCCCCGATGGATATGTTGCTTTTGGAAACCCAGCGCGCCTTATCAGGAAATTATCACCAGAAGAAGCGGCTAACAATCTTTCAAACGCTATTCATTACATTGAACTTGCTGCTGCATCTTTGTCTCAATGGCAACAATAAAGCAATGGCAACAATAAAGCCTGCCATTTTTTGAATGGCAGGCTTTTACTACATCCGATTACAGAGCAACAGCGCTCGGTCTTCATGTGTTAAGCGCGAGCTCCGAAACCCTTGAGAACAGTCTTAGTCCTCGACGAGCTCAAACAGCTCAGGGCCAACACCGCAGGTTGGGCAAACATAGTCCTCGGGCAGCTCAGGGGTATCTACCGTTACCTCAAAGCCACAAACGGTGCAACGGAATGTATAGGTCTTCTTCTCGTCGCTCATAAGAACTCCTTCCTTCAGCCTCACGCGAGGCAACACTTCCTCTAGGAACAAATCTGGTTGCTATTTTTCATAGCTCTTGCCTGATGATACCCAGCCAACGTATTTCTATCCCTCAGGAATATAAGAAGATGCCTTGGCGGGTGTCTTTCCCTTAAGAACCGTATGGTAGTAGGTGTAGGTCATGGGCGCATCGTCAGAAAGCACTTCCGCGTCCACCACTTCTCCAACAAAGAGCGTATGTGTGCCAACATCAAGCGTTTGGACAACCTTGCATCCCAACATTGCACACGTACACTCGGTGGTATAAGGATCACCCAGTGATGTATGCTCACACGGAATGCCGCCAAACTTGTCGAAATCAACTGAGGAGCGGAATCCAAAACGGCCGATAAACATCATGTCAGCCTTCTCGCTCACAACAGCAAGAGAAAAGCTCCCAGCTTCACGAACAACAGATTCCGTATGGTTTTCTTTGTTGATAACAACCTGCACTTGCAGAGGCTCTGCCGTCAGTTGCATACCGGTGTTGATGAGACAAGCACCAACATCATCACCGTGTGAAGCAGCTACAACATACAGACCGGATGAAAATTTGAAGAGCGCCTTTGGATCCATAACCTGCCTCCCCTGAACCACCCAATACGTACAGCCTCTCTGTACCACCTAGTAGCGGTTCTTCTCCTTGATAGCACGACGAATCTCGCGATCAACATCTCTGCGAGCCATATCCGCTCGCTTGTCATAGAGCTTCTTACCCCTACAGAGCCCAATAAGCAGCTTGACTCGATTTTGTTCGTTGAAATACAACTCAAGCGGGATGAGCGCCATGCCTTTTGCTCTAAGCTTACCGTCAAGATAGTCAATTTGGCGACGGTGCAACAATAGACGGCGCTTTCTATCCGGATCAACGTTCCAAATATTGCCATGCGAGTATGGATGCAGGTGCACGCCATGAAGCCAACATTGTCCTCCGCGAATTAAGCAGAAGGCATCTGTTATCTGGCACGCACGCTCGCGCAGGCTTCTCACTTCTGTGCCACGAAGCTCAATGCCTGCTTCAAAAGTTTCATCAACAAAGTATTCATGACGTGCCGAACGATTTCGGGCAATAAGCTTACGCTCGCGCTTAGGCATGCGTTTCTGCCTCCTCATCAGTCTCATGAATGAGCTGGATAAGTGCGGATGCCGCTGGCGCACCAATAAGATCGCGTGCTCGAACCGTTAAATCGGTGGCAAGGTTCTTATCACCTGCTTCGGCTGCATCGGAAGCGCACATCAGCAAACAGACAGCAACCTCAGCATTTGCCCCTTCAGGTAAACCCTCTTCTGCCAAAATTTGCTGGGCACGTGCATCGTCAAGCGAATCGGGATCAGCGTCAGTTCCTTTTACGGCATCAAGCTCTGCTTCCAGTTGTTCAGAAGGCATCTCGAGTCGACGTGCACAGCGCAGACATGCAGCTCGAAGCTCCGCTTGTCCTGTCCGCTCATAATGGCGCGCAAAATTGAGGTATGCGCGCACAAGATGCTGTGCATTGCTCGCGCGCTCAAATACTGAAAAACTCAGAGCGAGAAACTCGCGCTCATCACCATTCGTGAGATAAAGATCTGCCAAGTTAAGCCTGTAGGCACACTCCATCGGGTTCCAGCGCACGGCCTGCTTGAGCGCTTCGGTGGCACGAGCATAATCGCCCAGACGCACACAAGCCAAACCTAAATCAGCATAAAGCCTATCCAGAGGTTCCCCCACGTCATACAGCTCGCGAGGGTCATTCTCAACACGTCGATAACAAAGGCGTTCAAAAATTGTTGGGAAACTAAACCACTGCACCTTATCCGTAGTATGACAATTTCTATCGACATACTCTTCAGCATCCTCAGCAAGTGAGGAAAGCAGTTTCTCCGCATCTTCATCTCGCCCTGCTACAAGGAGTCCTTCAGCACGGGTAAGATCATCGGCAAGCCCAGAATATGCTTGGTTTGCAACACCAGTACTCATATATGTCCCTTCTGCGCTCGTTTATCTGCGCATGTGTTTGCCTAGTGTAACCCACCCGGCACCCGACCAGTTGCTCCCCCGACCAGAGTGAGAGTGATTTTGCCGTGCGCGGGATCAGCATCCTCAATGCGTACAGCGACGCGTTGGCCAAGTCGCCACGTATGTCCATCGTGATCATTACGCAACAGCATGCGCTTCTCGTCAAACCTTATGCTGCCATAGGACATCAAGCGTATGGGCACAAGACCTTCGGCAAGCGTCTCTTCAAGCTCAACAAAGAGCCCGAATTTCTCAACACCTGAAATAACGCCTCCGCATACCTCTCCTATACGATCCAAATAAAAGCGCGCCAATTTTGCTCGCTGAGAAGCGCGTGCAGCGCTATCAGCTCTTCGCTCAAGTTCAGAGCAGGAGCGGCATAACTGCGGTAGATCTTTCTTTTTACCCTTTATGCCGACGCTTTTATCAACTCCCAGCAACGCTTTTATGCTGCGATGGATAACGAGGTCCGGATAACGCCTAATGGGCGAAGTGAAGTGACAATAGGCACGAGCTCCAAGCGCATAGTGACCCTCGTTATGAGGAGCATACACAGCCCGTGACTGGGCTCGCAAAAGCACCGATGTAACCAAACGCTCAGAAGAGGTATCTCGCACACGTTCGAGCACCGTCTGCACGACATACGGATCTCCAGCAGCGATAAGCTCCGATTCCTCGGAGTTTACAAGCTCAAGCTCATGCAGAATCACAAGAGCGCTCTCGAGCCTTTCTGCTATAGGAGGCTCATGAACGCGATACGCACTTGATATATCAGCCTGAGCCAACCGTTGAGCCACACACTCATTTGCGACAAGCATGGCCTCTTCAACAAGTGAAGTTGCATTTGTACGTTCGCGAATACGAACTCCTTGTGGCTCACCTTTTTTATCGAGCACAACTTTTGCTTCCGCGGTTTCAAAGTCAATCGAACCACGACGCTTGCGAATAATCCTGCGCTTCTCAGCAATTTTATCGAGCGTCATAAGCGCTTGGGCAATTTTTTCGCGATGAGTCGCATCACAGGTCAGATCTGACGATGTGCTCTTACCTTCGAGCAGCTTCTCTACTGAATCGTAATCCAAGCGTGCTTGTGAGCGAATCGCTGAAGGTGTTATTTCAAACGACTGCACTTCTCCGTCTAAGGAGAGGTCTATCAGCACACTCATGCAGAGCCGGTCTTCATTTGGGCGCAATGAACAAATATCATTGCTCAAACGCTCTGGCAGCATAGGTAAAACACGATCGGCTAGATAGACAGAACAACCTCTTGCCCGTGCCTCAATATCCAATGAGGAATCCTGTGGAACATACTGCGAAACATCGGCGATATGTACTCCAAGCGTATAGCCCTGATCAGTTATGTCCACAGACAACGCATCGTCAAAATCACGTGCATCCACAGGGTCTATGGTAAAGCAGCAGCCCTTTCGCAAATCGCGACGATACGGTTGGGCGGCAAGAACACCATCAACATCAAGGGTAAGTGCGTCCGTCTCTTTCAAAACACGCTCAGGAAAAGCGCAGGGTAAATTGTAAGACGCTATAACACTTTCAATATCAATATCTATTTCGTCGGATGCGCCAACACGCCGATCAAGTGTTACAACACCTGCTTCACGCCGCGTTGGATACGTCAAAATTCGCGCAACTACAAGATCTCCCTCTTTGATTCCCAAACGATCTGCGCTCTTATCATCGGGCAATACAAAGAAATCGCGTCGGATGCGTTCATCTAACGGGACAACAACACCAAGTGGAGATGCCACACCATAGGTACCCAAAAATGATTCACAGGCACGAGCCATTACCGACTGAACGTATGCACGCGGCTCTTGTGGCTGAGAGTAACTTGCATGACGAGAAAGCGTTACCCGCACCAGGTCGCCATCCATACCCTCACGGATGCCGCCGCGTGCAACATGGAATGTCCCCTCTTGTGTCTCCACGGTCGCCACGCCAGGGCGCACGATATGTAGAGTTC
Source organism: Olsenella sp. Marseille-QA0557 (assembly GCF_965119725.1). Classification (NCBI taxonomy): domain Bacteria; kingdom Bacillati; phylum Actinomycetota; class Coriobacteriia; order Coriobacteriales; family Atopobiaceae; genus Olsenella; species Olsenella sp. Marseille-QA0557. The sequence goes on from NZ_CBCPMI010000001.1 coordinate 602,836, forward strand.
CCTCAAGGACAAGCGCACGTGACCGACGCTGTGATCCATATGCGCGTGAACGAGAATGTCTTTTTCTGCCCATGCGAGGTCCTCCAAAGATAAGAGGCGGCGCACCTTATGGCTGCACCGCCTCAGAAACTCAAATCCTGTACAAGGTATTAAACCTTGAGGTAGCGCCTCATTGCAATGAATGAACCGAAGGCACCAATGACAACGCCTGCCAAAATAAGCGCCGCATAGATATGCAAAAGCGAGCTCGTATCAACCGTAAGGGTAAGGAACGAGAGACTCTCTTCAAATCTTGGCAACACAAACGAGCAAAGCAGCTGTAAAGCACCAATGGAGAGCAGTGCGCCAAACAAAGCTTCAAGAACACCTTCGGTAAGGAAGGGCCCGCGAATGAAGCTATTTGATGCACCTACCAAACGTTCGATGGCAATCTCACGGCGACGAGCCGTAATGGCCAAGCGAATGGTGTTATTGATAAAGACAAATGCCACAAAGACCAGGAGTGCTACCAACACGATTGCAACAATACGGATATAGGCTGTCACGCTAAAGAGACGCTCAACGGTGCCTTGTCCGTAGAGGACTGAAGCAGACGCATCTTCGTCGTCAGCAACTGCCTGGAAGTCTGAATCAGCAATCAGCTTATCGGCGACGGCTGCCACTTCACGGGAGTCGTCGAGCTGAATAACGAGAGATGCGGGCACAGGATTGACGCCATCAAGTGCCGCAACAGCAGCCTCGGCATTGCGGTTTGACATTGTCTCGCGATACTCCTGAAGAGCCTCATCCTTGCTCTTATAGGTAACCGACTGAACGTTGTCCCACCCAGAAATCTTATCCTGAAGAGCCTCTACCGCACTCTGATCGGCATCATCGGAAAGAAATGCCTGAATAGTTACTTGGTCCTCCACACTTCCAACCATGTTGTTAAGCATGATCGAACCAATAGCAAACAAACCAATAATAAAGAGTGAAAGGAAAATGGTAACTACAGCACCCAAGGCCGTAGAGAGATTCCTCCGAAAGTGATGGCCTGCTTCACGCAGTGAATAACCCAAATTAGATGCCATAGTAGCCGTAACCTCCCCTCTCCTGATCGCGTACTACATGACCAGCCTCAAGAGCAATAACGCGCTTGCGCATAGAGTCAACCATTTCACGATCATGCGTAGCCATAAGAACTGTAGTGCCCGCACGATTAATACGCTCGAGCAGCTTCATGATGCCGAGCGAAATTGCCGGGTCAAGGTTTCCGGTCGGCTCGTCGCAAACAAGCAGTGGCGGACGATTGACCATAGCGCGGGCAACAGATACACGCTGCTGCTCGCCACCTGAGAGCTGATCGGGGTAGTTATCCATCTTCTCGCCTAAACCGACCAAACGAAGCACCTCAGGAACCTGAGCACGAATAACCGAACGCGGTTTGCCAATGCATTCGAGAGCAAACGATACATTTTCGTAGGTGGTCTTATCGGGGAGCAATTTAAAGTCCTGGAACACGCAGCCAATCTGGCGCCTCAAGAACGGCACCTTACGATTGCGCATATTCGTAAGGTCCTGGCCTGCAACGATAACTTGGCCATGAGTAGCCTTAAGCTCGCGTGTAAGCAGGCGAAGGAAGGTAGATTTTCCGGAGCCTGAATGCCCGACGAGGAAGACAAATTCACCCGGATAAATATCCAGGGTTACATCCTCAAGAGCAGGCTTATTAGGCTGCGCGGGATAGATTTTCGTTACATTTCTGAGTGAAATAACCGGATTTGATGAGCGGGGGAGCTCAGCTGAAGCAGCGTCCTGGAGAGGTGAAAATACGCTTGTAAAGCCCTCTTCACTCTCAACGATTTCTTCGGATTCTGATTCGACCTGCTCGTACTGAGCATCAAGAGCGGTTTGCTCGTCATAAACGAAGGGATCGGGAACCGACTGCTCGATGGCAGCAGGATCTGGGATATTTTGGATCGGAGCCACATTGTCAGGCTGTGCTGCTGGCTCTGCCGGATCCGGAATATTGGCCCATTCCCCTCGTTGCTCATCGTTGGCGAAATGATTTGCCACAAGAGCTCCTTTGTTGCGTTTATAGTACGGATACAATATGGATTCTAGCAAAGCATAGATGCTCTGCTCAGCGCAAGATCATCCTTCGCTAAAACAACGCCTCTCCGCAAAAATACGAAGAGGCGTTCACATTTCTTCTTACACAGGACAACTCGTGCCCAAGTTCACAGGACGGCTATTACTTAGCGCCGGTAACCTTTGCCCAGTCGGCAGCAAATCCCTCGAGACCCTTGTCGGTCAGAGGATGATGTACGCACTTCTTAAGAGCAGCAAACGGCACGGTTGCGATGTCGGCGCCCATGAGTGCAGCCTGGGTTACATGGTTAGGCGTGCGGACAGAAGCGGTGATAATCTCCGGGCCGCCCTCCTGCTCCCAGTAGCCATAGTCGTAGTTCTTTACGCACTCAACAACTGTTTGAAGCTGAGCAATGCCATCATCTCCGATGTCATCAAAACGACCAACAAACGGGGAGATGTAACGAGCACCTGCACGAGCGGCAAGAAGTGCCTGAGGAGCGGAGAATACGAGCGTCATGTTAACGCGAATGCCCTCTGCAGCAAGCGTGTGTGTTGCAGGAAGAGAAGCCTCGCAAATAGGAAGCTTTACCACGATATTGGGGGCAAGAGCGGCCAGACGACGGCCTTCTGCAATCATGTCCTCTGTGGTCTCAGCCGTTGACTCGGCAGAAACAGGCAGCCCTTCGCAAATCTCACAGATTTTGACCATGTGCGGCTCAAAATCAGCAAGGTTGCCACCCGTCTTGGAATACAGAGTCGGGTTGGTTGTAACGCCAGAGAGAATACCCCAGCTCGCCGCCTCCTTGATCTCATCAAGGTCTGCGGTATCGATGAAGAACTTCATGCCACTCCCCTTTGTCGTTTTGTTTACGCGAACAAAAGTACCTACTGGTATCTATACGTTAACTATACGCTGAAATCAAATAGAAATTTTAAGAGGTTGCACGCAAACTCAATAAACGGCAAACAACTTCACTGTTCGCCTAACTTACCAAAGCCCTGACCAAATGCTTCATGGACCTCTGAAATCACAACCAGCGCATCTGGATCCACTCTACCTGCAATATCTTTAAGTTGACCAAGTTCCGAACGTGTGAGAACAACAAGGAGAACAGGACGACTGTTACCCGACCAAACACCACGTGCTTGAAGCTCCGTGCAACCACGTCCCATCTCATACATAACTAGCTCAGCTATACGTTCGTGACGGCTTGAAATAACATATGCCATGCGCTCGGTGCTCGGACCATCCACCACCGCATCCAATACTTTAGAGCTCACAAACATGCAGATCATGGCATACAAAGCATTAGAGATTGAGAATACGGGAATCGAAAGAGCAATGACGGCGCCATCTACAACCGCTGCTGCCATGCCTACGCTTATAGCACCACCACGCGCCATAAGTTGGGCCACGATATCCGTTCCGCCCGTATTGCCACCGGTGCGAAAAACCATACCCAATCCAACGCCTGTGATTACACCGCCCCAAATGGCATAGAGCAACATGTCATCGCCCGTGAATACCGGCAGAACTGGAGCGAGAGCATCGACAAAAACATTAGAGAAGAAAATTCCTGCGAGGGTATATGCGAGGTAGCGTCGACTCCCTGTTTTTATCACTGGAATAAGCAGAAGTGCATTGGCAACAAGGCCTTGTAAGCCGATTGGGATGACAATCCCCATGCGCAGACCGACCGCATGAATAATGGTGGCAAGGCCTGTTATTCCGCCGGCAGCAAGCCCATTGGGTACCTGAAAACAGTCAACACCAACTGCAAAAAGCATAGATCCAATTGCAATTAATATTGCGTCGCGAACCTCCGTTACACCAATGGAATGAGCTTTCACGGCACCCGCCTCTCGCAACTACAAAGTCTCGGAACCTCTTACTGGGAGTTATCAGATGCGCGACTCCCAACTGCCCAACGATGATATGCGATAACAAACTGATCGAGATCACCGTCTTCAATCACGCCATCAACATCGCTTGTCTCGACACCAGTGCGCAGATCTTTAACCATTTGATAAGGGTATAAGACGTAGCTTCGTATTTGATTGCCAAAACCAATGTCGTGCTTGGGTCCACGAAGTTCATCTATTTCTGCTGCACGCCGTTCGAGCTCCATCTCATACAAACGGCTGCGTAGAATTTTCATTGCATAGGCTTTGTTTTGCAACTGACTACGCTCGTTTTGGCAAGTAACCACCGTACCGGTCGGCAGGTGTGTAATGCGCACAGCGGAGTCGGTGGTATTAACACCTTGCCCGCCATGACCAGAGGCATGATACACATCAATGCGCAGATCATTGGGATCGATATCTACTTCAACATCGTCAGGAAGGAGCGGAAGCACCTCTACACCCGCAAAGGTAGTCTGGCGACGTTTTTTCTCATCTGTTGGAGAAATACGCACCAGGCGATGTACACCATGCTCAGAGCGCAGCATGCCGTAGGCATTCATGCCTGATACCGTAAACGTAGCGCGATCAATACCGATAACCTCCGCAGGAGGAGCATCGTTAACCGTTACGTTCCAACCACGACGCTCGCAGTAGCGCAAATACATATGGAAGAGCATGTCACACCAGTCTTGTGCCTCAAGACCACCTTGACCTGGTGTAACTGTGACAATCGCATCGCCATGATCGAGCTCATCGGTAAACCAGCTTGCCACCTCAAGTTCTGATAAATCGTGGTCTAAGCGATCAGCCAGACTCTCTGCCTCTGCGAGAAGCTCATCGTCTGCCATCTCTTCACTTAATTGAAGGGCTGCTTCTGCGTCCTCAAGCGTAGCAGCAGCCTCATCAACATCGCGTACGCAGGATCGCATCTGTGCAAGTCGCTCCATAGTGGCACGAGCGGCTTCCGCATCATTCCAAAAATCAGCCTGCGCGCTCTGAGATTCCAGTTCAGCCACTTGTGAGCGGTTTTCTTCAATATGAAGATAGCTAGAAACTTCCTGCAGGCGACCTCGTAAAGCTTGAAGTCGCTCGTCCATCGTCTGCACTGCCATACCTATCTATTCCTGCCGTGGCAATTCTTAAATTTCTTTCCACTTCCACATGGGCATGGATCGTTACGTCCTACCCCTACATATGGGTCGGGATCGTCTGCTTTGCGATAGGTACGTGGCTTTCCAGCAGAAGGAGTTGGAGTCTTACCGGCACTTTCTACTGCTTTGGAAGCCGCTTGTTTCGCTCGAGGAGCGCTGACGCGACGCAGCGTTGAGGCGCCTTGATCCCCATCCACATCTGCCGGACCTGAATATGTCGCCTTAGAGAAGCCCTCATCCCCGGCAGGCTGCTCAGGAGCTATGGCAATTTCGATACGCAGGATAGTACGCAGGAAATCCTCATACATCGTGCTTACAAGCTCGCTAAAAGCTTGGTAGGCTTCGCTCTTATACTCAACGAGCGGATCACGCTGGCCAAAACCTCTGAGACCAATACCAGTCTTGAGATAATCCATCTCCTGCAGATAGCTCATCCAACGGGTATCGATAACACGCAGCATGACTTGCGTAGAGAGTGTTGCCATGATCTCATTGCCAAGACGAGCAGCCTTATCCTCATAGCAACTAAATACAAAGTCATCTACAAGATCGACCAGCTCATCGTGGTCGAGATTCTCATCAATTTCTGGAATGTCCTCACGGCCAGTGAGTTCATGCAGCCACTTCTCAAGACCCTTGTAATCCCAGTCTTCTGGCGAAGCTTCTGCAGGGCAGAAGTTAGCTACCTCACGCGCGACAGTATCGGAAGTGACGTCCGACACATGCTCGGTTAAGTCCTTGCCATCCAGAATCTTATTGCGCTCTTCGTAGATAACCTGACGCTGCTTATTCATAACGTCGTCGTAGTCCAAGACATTCTTACGCATTGAGAAGTTGATTTCCTCAACCTTGCGCTGCGCACTCTCAACTGCCTTGGAAACACGCTTTGATTGAATAGGTTCGTCAGGCGGCATGCCAGCGCGTTCCATCCATTCGGCGATATGATCCATTCGCTCACCGCCGAACAGACGCATAAGATCGTCTTCAAGCGACAGATAGAACTGCGTTTCGCCGGGATCTCCTTGACGGCCCGAACGACCACGCAGCTGGTTATCGATACGGCGACTCTCATGACGTTCGGTACCAATAACGCAAAGACCACCAGCGGCTATAACATGTTCACGTTCAACTTCACAGGTCTTGCGTGCTTCTTCAAGTGCCTGATTGAGCTGTTCTTCAGTAGCCTCTTCTGGATCGATACCCTCTGCACGCAGTAAGTCCTGCGCCAAGAAGTCTGGATTGCCTCCGAGCAAAATATCGGTACCACGGCCAGCCATGTTCGTGGCGATAGTAACCGCTCCCTCTCGGCCCGCCTGTGCGACAATAGCCGCCTCACGCTCATGGAACTTTGCATTCAGCACGCTATGACGGATACCGCGTTTGTCCAGAATTCGCGAGAGTCGCTCGGAATTCTCAATCGAAACAGTACCAACCAGGCAAGGTTGACCTTTAGCATGACGGCGCGCGACATCATCTGCAACCGCCTCAAACTTGTAAGGAATTGATCGATAGACCAGATCGACATGATCCTCACGAATTACTGGCTTATTAGGAGGAATTGCCTGAACTGGCAAGTTATAAATCTCTCTAAATTCCGCGTCTTCGGTCATAGCCGTACCGGTCATACCAGCAAGCTTGTCATACAGACGGAAGTAGTTTTGAAGCGTGATAGTAGCTAAAGTTTGATTTTCCTCACGTACAAGTACGCCCTCTTTAGCCTCAATTGCCTGATGCAAGCCTTCTGAGTAACGGCGACCTTCCATGATACGACCGGTAAACTCATCAACAATCTTTACTTCACCATCGACAACAACATATTGCTGATCGCGATGGAACATATATTGTGCTTTTAATGCCTGCTGCAAATGGTTTACCAGCTGACCAGACATATCGGCATAAATGTCATCAATACCGAGATTTCGCTCGATTTTGCGCAAACCTTCATCAGTGGCCGTAATGGTATGTTTGGCCTCATCCATCTCATAATCTCGGTCAAGCACCAAGCCACGCACAGCCCGAGCAAAGTCTTTATAGGTGCTCGCGGACTTTGTACCTGCGCCTGAAATAATGAGCGGGGTTCGAGCCTCATCGATAAGAATGGAGTCGACCTCATCCACTATTGCATAGTGATGGCCACGCTGAACACGAAGGTTAGCACGCGTCACCATGTTGTCACGCAGGTAGTCAAAGCCAAACTCTGAGTTTGTTCCGTAGGTAACGTCGGCAGCATAAGCCGTGCGCTTCTCTGCTGGCCTCATGCCGTTCTGAATGAGGCCAACCTTCATCCCCATAAAGCGATAGATTTGGCCCATCCACTCACTGTCGCGCTTGGCAAGATAATCGTTCACCGTGACGATATGAACGCCTTTGCCATCAAGGGCATTGAGATAACCTGCGAGGGTCGAAACCAATGTCTTACCTTCGCCTGTTTTCATTTCGGCGATCATGCCCCGATGAAGAGCAATACCGCCGATAATTTGCACGTCAAAGTGGCGCATGCCTGTTGTGCGCGCTGATGCTTCACGCACAGCCGCAAATGCTTCAGGCAGCAGATCATCCAAGCTCTCTCCGTTAGCCAGTCGCTCACGGAAAAGCTCTGTTTGACCCGAAAGCTCCTCATCGCTCATAGCCTCAAAGGTAGGGCCGAGGTCATTGACATGCTGTGTTATCTGTTCAAATTCCCTGAGCTCCTTATCTGAACCAACCGAAAGAAGCCTTGAGAAAAATCCTGCCATAGTAATCCTCTAGTCGCATCCATAGGCCGTATCCCTATATGGCCCAGTGCCGTGCAACCTCTTACTCTAACGATTGCAACGCCGCGCGCACAGTCCACCGTAAGCCATCATGATAATTGCGCAGTTCTCACATCATTTACGTACCCTTTATGGCATAAAAGCTAATCTTTCCTTTTCAGCATTATGAACGATTTGGATGCTTCAGGTGCTCCTCCGTTGCGTTGCTAAGCGGACCTCTTCCGATGTGGTTTTACCATTGATTCGGCTTCTTTCATAAGGTGTCGCATGCTGCTTGAAGGTGGCAGACCAGTTACTTCTATCAAACCTTGTGCATAGCGCTCGTATTCACGATGTGCTTCAACGGTTCTTCCCTGCGCAAATAATGCTTTTAATTCAGCTTCTATCACGTCTTCACGCAGACTATCGGCATGATGCGCATTTCGGGCAAACCACTCTGCTCGGGTTGGAGAACCCTGTCGCAAAGAAGCCTCTGCTCCTTCCACCATCACATCAACAAATCTTCTGCGTTCCTCTTCTCTTCTTGCCTGCATAATGCCCGTTGCATCGCCCATGGCCACGAGATCCCCTGCGTAAAGCTCTCGCACGTTTAAACATTTTTGGATAGTGATGGCATCATTCTCAACATGAGAAAGGGCATGATCGCATGACTTTTCAAATTCATCTATATCGCACGTTACGTTAGCCATATTGAGCCAAAGCCTGCCATCAGAACCCTCTATATATCCACCTGGCGCTGAGGATTGGCCCAATGCTTTTCTTAACGCACCAAGCGTTACATAGAGGCGGTCTCTCCCAACAAGATAATCGCAGTTAGGCCATAGTGCTGACACAGCCTCTGCCCTTGTCATTGCATGTCCTTCAACCACAGCAAGTAAGGCCAACAAGACCTTTGCACCTTTGCGCTTCCATGCCGATTCTGGAATAGGCGTATCACCCTTGAGAATCTCAAAACCTCCCAACATATTGATGCGAAGAAGCGGCATGCCACCAGAACCAGACGCCCTCACGTGCGTCTCCCGCTGTTTGAGGCCGGATGGTTTTGTCTCTTTGTGTCCGGAATTTCTATTCTTATCTTCCTTCGTGTGCGCTGGCGCATTGTGGTCTATGAGAGCTGCCCTCCATCTCGTTGGAAGCGCATGAATAAGGGTCTCTGATACCATCCCTTCCATCTGTAATAAAGCCTTGAGCACAAAGACCCATTCAAGAGGTAACCGAACTGTGCGCAGCCGAGAAGCGCTGTGTGCAAGATCTTCTGCATTGCTTCTCACTAACGCCGATAAAACCCATTCAATCGGACCTATCTCCTTGTCATGCCATGACACATCTTCTGTTATGTCAGCAATTGGTCCCTTTATTTCATTGCCGAGGTTTATTTCGATTACCGAGGCAATCAATGCTGCCTGTCTCCAAAGAAAGCGAGCGTTAGCCTTCTGAGCAAGTTCTGCTGCCTTTTGACAGCGCACAAACGCACGCACCTTGGCTCCATCAGTAATATCAGCTACAGCACAGGCTATTAGCAGTGCAGAAGCGAGGACGTTTTGGCCAGTGCGCTCAAACACAGCAATAGCCCTCTCGACATCCGTCGTATCTGTTGAATCCCTTTGAACAAGACAGAGCGCCTGATGTATAAGAGTGCGTGTCTCCAATACCTTTTGTAAGAGCGTTCCCTCATTTATATGAATGGGGTTAGAAAACGAACAAAGCCCTTTTTCTTGCTCACCGACAAGAGTTTGAACTGCCAAAAAGTCAGACTCCAACATCATGTAGTAGATTGGCAACTCACGCGACTGTTTTTCTTCATATCGAATATCTGCTATCGCTTGCAATGCAATCTGCAATGCGTACTCATACTTGCCCTGAAAGAGGCTTGCGATGATAGTCGCGTGCTCAGCAAATATTTTGCTTATTGGATCCTTGGCATTATTTTGCGAATACTCCTCCAGGTTTTGTAGAACGGAGTAGCTCTGGGTATTCAGTTCTCTCGTTACAATTTTTGACGCAACTGCCATACGAACTTGTTGAACAAGAACCTGCTCTTCCTCTTCATTTGCAGCTGGAAGAGATCTCTCAATTTTCGCCAGAGTATTCCAATCGTTTTCAGCCCATGCAAGTGCTGCTTCAGCAGCATAGCGCCCTATCACCGCGGATCTAGGTGAACGTACTTCGTGCATTGCTAATGCTTTCTTTATAAGGCTCGTTTCTCCCACGCCCACAAGGTCAAAAGGAGCCGAGAAAGCAAGGGTTCTAATTACAGCATTTCCGCCCAGTCTTCTGGCTATAAGTGTTGCTCGGGTATAGTCCCCTTTTCTGGATAAGTGCATGACAGCATTTGCGACAACATTGAAACGGCCTTCTGCGGTTTTAGTTAGCACGGAAACACAGCTGTTTAAACTTTCAGGCGTAGCTGGATACACACATTTAAAAGTATTTGTATCAAAGCTCATATTAAAGAGAGGAGCATTATCAATATGGATTCCAGAAAACCCGTTCTCTAAACCGCCAACCACCTCAACTGCATCGTCAATTGTTCCGCTTCCAAGCAATATCATCGCAAGTCTGAGCCGAAGATCATCATCCGATAACGACGGCCGTAAAGACTCCGCAATTAAAGAACGAGTATACGCGGCAAAGCTCGATATATTTGTAATATGAGATGGCTTGAGTGTTTTTAAGCTCTCTGGATGACTTTTCAATACTTCGATAACGGTAGAAACTAGATCACTTATCCCCTGTGTAGATGAAAATATCTCCTCAGAACTGCAAGGACAATCCTCAGGAAGCAACCCCTCTATATCATGAAGAGAAAATCTCAGAGCACTGTTTCCTAGAATGACAGCATCAGGCAAATATGTGAGGATGCGAGAACATTCAGGACGAATAACAAGCGCACATGAAACCCCATCACTCAGAGCGGTTGCAAGTTCTGAAACAAAATTCTTCGCTTCTTTATCGCTCGTAACACAAGGGCAGTCCAAAGCTATAAGGCGAGATTCCTTTGGTGATTTTATTGCACTTAAAACATGCTTATGCAAACCTGCAATCACTTCATCATAAGTAAGAGTATGAAAGTTTCCAAAGCTCACATACGCACCGCGAGAGCGCCACAGAGACGCAACCAAACGGAGAACAGCATCCGCACCCATACCTGGCTCACTCACAATAACAAGAGCTTTTCCAATGGAATGAACCGAGAAGAAATCGGAAATCAAGTTAACCAATCGCTCTGGTATGAAAGCTGATGACTCGTACTTTAGGCCCTTGTCAGATAAAGGTCGAAAAGAATAGTTTGAACTGTCATTGTGTCTAACAGATTCAACAGCAGCATCAAGGTCCATATATAACCTCCCCATATGAACTGGATACACACTGAAGGTGATACCTTCATCCTGGGGTTATTACTACTGTAAAAAGTTAGAAAGTTCAATCTATTTGTTAGGTTTTAGGGATCATATGTGAACTATTAGACCAATTATAAATACAGCTTATATCCCTAACTAGGATAGATGCAGCTAAAGCATCGCAGTTACAAGCAAGCACAAATACATAAGTAATTGTTAGAAAACAGCATGAAAAGCTGATAAGATGCAGCCGAAAATAGAGCAGAAAGAAAAGACGAACCTCTCCCTCACGCCCTCTCTCTATACAAAAACACCCTCGATGTCGAGGGTGTTCATATTTTCGAATGTCGCTTGCGGGTCGGCGGCGCCCTGCTCTCCCACGATCTAAACCGCAGTACCATCGGCGCGGGGTGGCTTAACTTCCGGGTTCGGTATGGGACCGGGTGTACCCCACCCGCCAAAACCGCCGACCCGCAAGGGACATTCGGCATATGCTGTTTTAAACCGCACCCTGAGGGCCGCACAGCGCGTAGCTAAGAGGTTCTTGAGAAGAAAGCTTAAGAGAAGAGCTCGGCCGATTAGTACCGCTCGGCTGAGGCAGTTGCCTACCTTACACCTGCAGCCTATCAAACTCGTAGTCTACGAGTGGCCTTACCAAAAGGAGAACTCATCTTGGGACTGGCTTCCCGCTTAGATGCCTTCAGCGGTTATCCAGACCGGACGCAGCTACCGGGCAATGCTGTTGGTCAACAACCCGTACACCGGAGGTCCGTCCACCCCGGTCCTCTCGTACTAGGGGCAGCCTCCCGCAATTCTCCTACGCCCACGGAGGATAGGGACCGAACTGTCTCACGACGTTCTGAACCCAGCTCGCGTACCGCTTTAAATGGCGAACAGCCATACCCTTGGGACGTGCTCCAGCCCCAGGATGCGATGAGCCGACATCGAGGTGCCAAACCTTCCCGTCGATGTGGACTCTTGGGGAAGATCAGCCTGTTATCCCCGGAGTACCTTTTATCCGTTGAGCGACGGCCGTTCCACGCCGGGCCGCCGGATCACTAGAGCCTGGTTTCCCATCTGCTCGACCTGTACGTCTCGCAGTCAAGCCTGCTTGTGCTCTTGCACTCAAAGGGACGGTTGCCGACCGTCCTGAGCAGACCTTACGCGCGCCTCCGTTACTCTTTAGGAGGCGACCGCCCCAGTCAAACTACCCACCAGACACGGTCCCCACGCCCGATTAGGGCCGCGGGTTAGGATGCCAAGGCGCCGAGGGTGGTATTCCAAGGGCGACTCCGCAGGGGCTGGCGCCCCTGCATCACAGTCTCCCACCTATCCTCTACACGACGCCCCAGCAGCCAATGTCTAGCTGCAGTAAAGGTTCACGGGGTCTTTCCGTCCTTCCGCGGGTAAGTCGCATCTTCACGACTAGTGCAATTTCACCGGGTCCATGGTTGAGACAGTGTCCAAATCGTTGCGCCTTTCGTGCAGGTCGGAACTTACCCGACAAGGAATTTCGCTACCTTAGGACCGTTATAGTTACGGCCGCCGTTTACCGGGGCTTAGGTTCGCTGCTTCTCCCAAAGGATAACAACTCCCCGTGACCTTCCGGCACCGGGCAGGCGTCAGACCCTATGCGTCGCCTTACGGCTTAGCAGAGTCCTGTGTTTTTGATAAACAGTCGTTTGGACCTCTTCACTGCGGCCAGACCTAGCTCGGGGGGCACGCCCCTCCACCAAGCCCGGCTCCCCTTCTCCCGAAGTTACGGGGTAATTTTGCCGAGTTCCTTAACCATGGTTTTCCCGATCGCCTTGGTATGTTCTACCCATCCACCTGTGTCGGTTTGCGGTACGGGCTCCTAGAGACTGCCTAGAGACTTTTCTTGGGAGCATGGGCTTACCGACTTCGCTTAAGTGCTTCGTCCAGCGCCTCAGCCGTCACGTGGAGCGCATTTCACAACTCCACAGCCTACGCGCCATCACGGGGACGTCCAGAACCCCGCTCGGCTACCCTCCTCCGTTATCCCTTCGGTCATAGCGTCTCGTCGGAGGTGCAGGAATGTCTACCTGCTGTGCATCGACTACGCCTTCCGGCCTCGCCTTAGCTCCCGACTGACCCTGGGGGGATTAGCCTCGCCCAGGAAACCTTGGATTTACGGCGGAGATGTTTCTCACATCTCTCTCGTTACTCATGCCAGCATTCTCACTTCCGGCCGGTCCACGCAGGGTCACCCCATACGCTTCACTCCAGACGGAAAGCTCCCCTACCAATGGATATTGCTATCCATTCCGCCGCTTCGGCGCCATGTTTAGCCCCGTGTATTGTCGGCGCATGTCCACTCGACCAGTGAGCTATTACGCACTCTTTAAATGGGTGGCTGCTTCTAAGCCAACATCCTGGTTGTCTGAGCAGACGCACATCCTTTGCCACTTAACATGGACTTAGGGGCCTTAGCGGGCGGTCTGGGCTGTTTCCCTTTCGAACACACGGCTTAGCCCACATGTTCTGACTCCCGGGGTAAAGACCTACGGCATTCGGAGTTCGGTTGGAGTTGGTAGGCGGTGAGGCCCCCGCGTCCATCCGGTGCTCTACCTCCGCAGGTAAGTTGCCCGGGGCTAGCCCTAAAGCTATTTCGGGGAGAACGAGATATCTCCGGGTTTGATTGGCCTTTCACCCCTATCCACAGGTCATCCCCCCAGTTTTCAACCTAGGTGGGTTCGGCCCTCCACGGGGTCTTACCCCCGCTTCAGCCTGCCCATGGATAGCTCACCCGGCTTCGCGTCCACGGCCCGCGACTAAAACGCCCAGTTAGGACTCGCTGTCGCTACGGCTCGCTTCGTGGCTTAACCTCGCCACGGACCGTGACTCGCTGGCTCATTCTACAAAAGGCACGCCGTCACACCTTAGAAGGTGCTCCGACTGCTTGTAGGCGCACGGTTTCAGGTACTATTTCACTCCCCTCCCGGGGTGCTTTTCACCTTTCCCTCACGGTACTTGTTCGCTATCGGTCACTGGGTAGTACTTAGGCTTGGAGGGTGGTCCCCCCTGATTCCCACCGGGTTTCACGTGTCCGGCGGTACTCGGGTACCTGCTGACATTGTTTGACAGTTCGCATACGGGGCTGTAACCCTGTTTCGCCGGCCTTCCCATACCGTTCTGCTCCTGTGAAACAATGCGCGATAGCAGGCCCCACAACCCCGGCAGCGCTTACGCTACTACCGGTTTGGCCTCATCCCCTTTCGCTCGCCACTACTCGGGGAGTCTCGGTTGATTTCTCTTCCTCCGGGTACTTAGATGTTTCAGTTCCCCGGGTTACCTTTCTCTGGCTTATGTGTTCGGCCAGAGAATCACAGGAAATGAATCCTGTGGGGTTTACCCATTCGGAGACCCTCGGATCAAAAGGTATGTGCCCCTCCCCGAGGATTATCGCAGCTTGTCACGTCCTTCATCGGCTCCCAGTGCCAAGGCATCCACCGTGCGCCCTTATCATCTTCTCTTACAAGATCTGATGATCTTGGGTATACACACTATTGTTTTGTTGATTTATCAACAAATAGATGCGATCTTCGCAGAGAAATAATTCTCTTAACTATCACGCTATGCGGCTCTCAAGGTGCGCGAGGGCGAACCCTCGGGACCGAACACTGCTTCCGAAAAATTGATTAAAGACATCGACAATACTGGATCTGATGTTTCTAAAGATGCTCTCTAGAAAGGAGGTGATCCAGCCGCACCTTCCGGTACGGCTACCTTGTTACGACTTCACCCCCCTTACCCTCCACACCTTCGGCGCCTCCCTCCCTTGCGGGTTGGGCCGGCGACTTCGGGTGCAGACGACTCGGGTGGTGTGACGGGCGGTGTGTACAAGGCCCGGGAACACATTCACCGCGGCGTGCTGATCCGCGATTACTAGCAACTCCGACTTCGTGGGGGCGGGTTGCAGCCCCCAGTCCGAACTGGGACCGGCTTTAAGGGATTCGCTTACCATCGCTGGTTCGCAGCCCGTTGTGCCGGCCATTGTAGCACGTGTGCAGCCCAGGGCATAAGGGGCATGATGACTTGACGTCGTCCCCACCTTCCTCCGGCTTGACGCCGGCGGTCCCGTACGGGTGCCCACCCGAAGTGCTGGCAACATACGGCAGGGGTTGCGCTCGTTGCGGGACTTAACCCAACATCTCACGACACGAGCTGACGACAGCCATGCACCACCTGTGTGCGCTCCTCTCGGCCACCGGGTCTCCCCGGCTTCACGCACATGTCAAGCCCTGGTAAGGTTCTTCGCGTTGCTTCGAATTAAGCCACATGCTCCGCTGCTTGTGCGGGCCCCCGTCAATTCCTTTGAGTTTTAGCCTTGCGGCCGTACTCCCCAGGCGGGACGCTTAATGCGTTAGCTGCGGCACGGAGGGATCGTCCCCCCCATACCTAGCGTCCATCGTTTACGGCTGGGACTACCAGGGTATCTAATCCTGTTCGCTCCCCCAGCTTTCGCTCCTCAGCGTCAGTGATGGCCCAGAAAGCCGCCTTCGCCACCGGTGTTCTTCCCGATATCTGCGCATTCCACCGCTACACCGGGAATTCCGCTTTCCCCTACCACACTCAAGTCCACCGGTATCGGGGGCGGACCGGGGTTGAGCCCCGGGATTTGACCTCCGACCTAATGGACCGCCTACGAGCGCTTTACGCCCAATGAATCCGGATAACGCTCGCCCCCTACGTATTACCGCGGCTGCTGGCACGTAGTTAGCCGGGGCTTCTTCTGCAGGTACCGTCACTTTCGCCTCGTCCCTGCTGAAAGCGGTTTACGACCCGAAGGCCTTCATCCCGCACGCGGCGTCGCTGCGTCAGGCTTTCGCCCATTGCGCAAGATTCCCCACTGCTGCCTCCCGTAGGAGTCTGGGCCGTGTCTCAGTCCCAATCTGGCCGGTCGGTCTCTCAACCCGGCTACCCATCGTCGCCTTGGTAGGCCGTTACCCCACCAACAAGCTAACAGGCCGCGGGCCCATCCCTCGCCGTCTGGGCTTTGCCGTACAACCCATGCGGGAAGTACGGATTATCAGGTATTACCCCCGGTTTCCCGAGGCTATCCCTGAGCGAGGGGCAGGTTGCCCACGTGTTACTCAGCCGTTCGCCACTTTATACACACCCGAAAGTGCTTTAATCGTTCGACTTGCATGTGTTAGGCGCGCCGCCAGCGTTCATCCTGAGCCAGGATCGAACTCTCCGTTCAAAATACCGTTCTTACAAGAACGGAATAAAAAACGTTTTAAAATAAGTTAATCGTCAGGCTCCAGCTTATACGCTGTCGATTCTTCGGATTCAAAAGAAATAAGACAGGGTAAAAACCCTTCTTATCTGCTTGAACTCTTAGCTGTCTTTAACAACTTCTCAGTTACAGTATCCGGTTCTCAAGGTTCGCGGCCGTCGGGCTTGCCCCGCGGCGCGAGAAATGACTATACGCACGCCAAGCCTCGGCTGCAAGTGAGATCGAGGATTTAGCGCTTGTCTACACATTTCCTACATAATTGGACTGTCTTTGAAGGCCTGCTTTGTAGCCTTGATTTCTCTCTTTTCTGCCTTTTACCTGCTCGTTCTCCCCAATTTCTGATTTTGAGCCTTTTTACAAAAACGTCCGCCTTCTCAGACGGACGTTTAGTCATTTCTATCTGTCTCTTTGTGCGATCTCGCAACCAGCTTTGAGTAATGCATCTTTTTCGGCTGCGGTTTGCGCTTCTGCATAGATGCGAACCAATGGTTCTGAACGAGAAGGACGAATCAAGAGCCACGAATCATCTTCAAACTGAAGACGCAATCCATCGGCATGACTCACGGCAACAGGCGTCATATCGCACACCGTTGCAGGATTGAGTCCTGGCAACAAGTTCCTGAATGCTTGCACCTGAGCTGCATCAAGACGCATATCGTGCTGACCATACTCGAGATGTCCCAGATCTTCATCCAGCTCCTCCACAAGCTCATGTGTAGTCAGCTGACGTTCTGCAAGAAGTTCAACAAGCATGAGTGCTACATAGATACCATCACGCTCAAGCATGTGAGCAGGAACGGCAATGCCTCCACCCTCTCCTACTGCCATGATGCCATCGTGACGGGCCATCTCACGGTATGTTCTGACAAATCCAACAGGCACCGCGCTGACGTGGCAGTCAAAGCGCGCTGCTTGACGACGAATATAGGAAGAGCCATTGAGCTGTATTGCTACACGGCCAGGACCCTGCTTTGCCACAAGACGTTCGAGTACAAGCGGGGCCATGCGATGGGGTGTTACGAAATGGCCGTATTCATCAATGAGACCCAGGCGGTCTGCATCTCCGTCGAGAACAAAACCTGCTACTGATTCTGTTTCTACAACTGCACGCTCGCAATCATCGAGCCAAGGCTCAACGGGGCGTGGATGTATGCCAGCGAAATCTTCGCGCTTCTCGCCGTGAATCTCCGCTGCCTCAACACCCATGCTGCGCAACAGGTTAACCAGAATGCCGCAACCCGTACCATACATAGGATCTACAACCACTTTGAGCTGTGCACGTTCGATGAGATCGGCATCAACTCGAGCTGCAAGATCTGCAACATACGGATCGATTAAATTGATGTCTTCAAAATCGCCAGGCTCTAGCGTGCATTCACTTGGAATGCGATCCTCAACTTCTTCGAGAAATTCGTCTGTCTCGATAAGACCTAAACCAGATCGAATACAAAGGCCTTGATAATCGGCAGGTGCTCCACTGGCGCCGATCATAAGGGCGCCACAGATATCATCAGAACTCGAGGCTGACCAACCAAGCACCGGCAAAGGACAAGGCTCTGTACTAAGAGACACGCGAAGACCACATGCTGAAAGGATGCCTGCAGCAACTTCAGCATGATGGCGTGCCTGAGCACGTGTGTCGTAGCCCACAAGCACATGCCCATAGGGAACCGTTTCCGACCAGACAGTGCCAAGCCCCTCAGCTATGCGGGCAACATTGACGTCGTTGAAGTCCTCATCGAGACGGGCGCGCCACCCCTCGGCATCGAAATGGATGCTGACCATGGAACTCTCGCCCCCACACGCTTCCTAGAGCGACGCGGGGCCAAGAGCCTCGCGAAAAGCTTCTTTAGTATCAGAACGGGTTAATGCCATGCGAGCATTTGTTGCTGCCCACGCGGCAGGTGTGCCCGTATCGCACCCCTCAGCCGGATTAACAACCAAGGCATACATTTCTTCTTCTGCCAGAAGGCGCTGCATTGCATCGGTGAGCTGAATTTCGTTACCAGCCCCTGGCTTCTGATCAGCAAGCAATTCCATAACGCGAGGAGACAAAAGATAGCGTCCCACAATAAAGAGATGGGAAGGAGCTTCTTCGGGAGCGGGCTTTTCGACAAGACCGCTTACACGCCACACGGCACCTTCGCTCTCCTCGCCTGTAGAGTCTTCGTTGAGAGAACCGATGCACTCGCCAGCAATAATGCCGTAACGGCTCACCTGATCTGGCGGAACAGGTGCTACAGCAATAACCGAAGCGCCATTATGTGCGCGTGAAACCTCTGCCATGCGCACGTTCATCTGGCAGTCAGGAACAAAGTAGTCGCCCAAAAGTACGAAGAAGGGGTCGCCATCCATCTTTTCAGCTGCGCAATGCACGGCATGGCCTAAGCCAAGCGGCTCATCCTGATATACAAACGATACAGGCAGCTCTGATGCTGCATGCACCAGGTCTGCTTCAGCTTCCTTACCGCGGTTCCGAAGCATACCTTCAAATGCTGCATCCTCAGAAAAATACGCTTCAATTTGTGGCTTCTCGTGAGAGTTTACAATGATGCACTCATCAACGCCTTCTGGCGTAAGGGCCTCTTCCACCACATACTGAATAACCGGCTTCTCCAAAACAGGGAGCAGCTCTTTTGGCATGCTCTTAGTTGCAGGAAGAAAGCGGGTGCCCAAACCGGCGGCTGGTATTATCGCCTTCATGATGGTGTAAATCCTTTCGTGAAGCCGAAGCATAACGTGATTTGAAGCTTCGGCAGCCAATGCGAGTGTTCTTTGTAAAAACTCTAGCCCAAGCCAAGCAGTATGACCCTGCCTTCACAGTATCCCAAGAGACCTAAGGTCTGAGTGGATGTATGGCGTAAGCCGAACGGCATACTTGATCAGTCTTCCTCAATGGATAAGCCTTGGCGCTCAAGATAGTCTGCCCAACGGCGCATTGTCTCTCGGGAGAGAGCATGCTCCATAAGGCAAGCCTCTTTATCGGCAGTCTCAGCATCTACCCCAAGATCGACTTCGAGAAACGCTCTGAGCATGCGATGGCAGCGCCAAACCTCACTTCCAAGCTCACGGCCCTTGTCAGTAAGACGTACGCGACCATAGCGGTCTTGCTCTACCATACCCACTTCTTTGAGTGCGGTCATAGCCTTATTGACGCTGGCTTTCGAAACCTTCAGCTGCTCAGCAACATCAACCGAACGCACCCCCTCGCCTTCGGGTGTCTTCAGCGAAATCCGATAGACCGACTCAAGGTAGTCTTCATTGGCCATGGTAAGACCATGAGCGGCAGTGAGTTCATTTCGTGGCATCGTAAAGACTCCTTTAGTCACGCAAACTATTCGCTATCGAGAAGGTCTTCATCAGGTACCGTCAAACGCTCTATAGAAGCTCCGAGTGACTTGAGCTTCTCAACAAACCCCTCATAGCCTCTATCAATATGATGAATATCACTGATAGTGGTGTGCCCATCGGCAACGAGACCCGCCATTGCAAGTGCAGCGCCACCGCGCAAGTCGGGAGCTTTTACCTGGGCTCCAGAGAGCTGAGGAACACCATGCACGATTGCATGATGCCCCTCGATGGTAATATCAGCACCCATCCTGTCGAGCTCACTTGCAAACATAAAGCGATTCTCAAAGACATTCTCGGTGACAATGCAGGAGCCGTCAGCTACCGATAAAAGACACATTGCTTGTGCCTGAACATCGGTAGGAAATCCTGGATAAGGCAGTGTCTGAATATCCACCGGACGAAGCGGGCCCTTACGAGATGCTGTAGCCTCGTGGGCCCCTCGTTCGATCTCAATGCCCATGAGCTCAAACTTCTTCAACACAAGCCCAAGATGAATAGGCTCAAAGCCGCGAACGCGAACAGGACCACCTGTCAAACCACCAATTGCAAGGAACGTTGCAGCCTCAATGCGATCGCCAACAACGCTATGGGTTACCGGATGCAGCTCTGGAACACCCTCGATCTCGATGAGTGGACTTCCAGCACCGCGCACATGGGCACCCATTTCGTTGAGCAGGTTAGCAAGGTCGACAATTTCTGGTTCACGGGCAGCATTGTCGATCACCGTGGTGCCCTTGGCATGTACCGATGCCATCATCAGGTTCTCGGTTGCACCCACGCTCGCAAAATCCAGCGTAACAACTGTACCCGTTATGCCATTTGGCGCGCTGGCATAGATATAGCCATGTTTGAACTCAAATTGAACCCCAAGGGCTTCGAGCCCCAGAATATGTAGGTCAATCTTTCGAGCACCAATTTGGCACCCACCAGGCATTGCCACAACCGCGCGACCAAAACGAGCAAGCAAAGGCCCCAGCACTGCTGTAGAGGCGCGCATTTTAGCAACAAGTTCGTACGGCGTTTCCCAGCGATCAACCGATGATGTATCAATGCGCAGCTCATGCTTATTTACAACTTCAATAGTTGCCCCTAGACGCTTGAGAACCTTACCCATGGTATGAACGTCTGAGATATTTGGGACATTTGTAAGTGTTGTTGTGCCGGAAGCCATGAGCGTTGCCGCCATGAGTTTAAGTGCAGAATTTTTAGCACCTTCGACCGTCACTTCTCCCGAGATGGGATGTCCACCTTCGATGCGTATAACGTCCATGATGCCTCCTTCCCTTCCCTCTCATTATAGAAAAGGCGCCCGCGACAGCTCGCGGGCGCTTCATATGAGGTTTGAACCCCCACAAACTATTAAGGAAGATTCGAACTAGCTCCGAGCGCTCGCTTCTTTTTCAAGCAGATCGCACCAAGCAATCTTTTCTTCAAAATAGGCACGCCCATGATCCCCTTCGGGCAATGCGTCGCGTTTCTCTTCTGCTTGTCTGCGAGTTTCTCGAACAGCCTCTAAATCTATGTCAGAGATCTCGCGCGCATGAGCAGCGAGTACGATGACCATATCGTTTGCCACCTCAGCATAGCCGCCCATGGTAACAATATGGAGTTGACGCTCCCCTGAAGATGCATCCGGCACGTTAATGCGCGTAATACCATTGCCAAGCGCACACACCTCTGCTGCATGCCCCGGATATACTCCTAGCTCGCCAGAGACAGCTGACAACACAATGCTGGTTGCCTCACCCTCATAGAGCAAGCGATCGGGGCGCACAATTTGACATGTAAGCATAGCCATGTCTTACTTCTTCTCTTCCGATTCGGCGCTCTTGCCTGATTCAGACTGCTCCGAACGCATCTTTTGGGCACGCTCACGAACATCGTCGATAGTTCCAGCGTAGCGGAATGCCTGTTCAGGCAAATCGTCAACTTCACCATCGACAATGGCGGCAAACGAGCGAACCGTATCATCAATCTTGATATACACGCCCGGGTTACCGGTAAAGCGCTCAGCAACGTGGAAAGACTGAGAGAGGAATTGCTGCAGCTTACGAGCACGCGAAACCGTCAGGCGCTGCTCCTCGGAAAGCTCGTCCACGCCGAGAATAGCGATGATGTCCTGGAGGTCGGAATACTCCTGAAGGATCTCTTGTACACGCATAGCAACACGATAGTGCTCTGCGCCTACGATATCCGGATCCAGAGCATCGGATGACGACTCCAGAGGGTCGATAGCGGGATACAGACCGAGACTTGCAATGTTACGAGAGAGAACCGTCGTGGCGTCCAGGTGCGTAAATGTGGTAGCCGGCGCAGGGTCGGTAAGGTCGTCCGCTGGGACATAGACCGCCTGAACCGATGTAATCGATCCTTCCTTAGTGGAAGTAATACGCTCCTGCAAATCACCCATCTCAGTGGCCAACGTGGGCTGATAGCCTACAGCCGAAGGCATACGGCCAAGCAGTGCTGAAACCTCGGAGCCAGCCTGTGAGAAGCGGAAGATATTGTCGATAAACAGCAATACATCCTGACCTTGATCACGGAAATACTCAGCTGTTGTAAGGCCTGCAAGACCAACACGCAGACGTGCTCCAGGCGGCTCATTCATCTGGCCATAGACCAAACAGGTTTTTTCAATAACGCCAGACTCACTCATTTCGAGATACAGATCGGTGCCCTCACGCGTACGCTCGCCAACGCCTGTGAAGACTGATGTGCCGTTATGCTCCTGCGCAAGGTTGTTGATAAGCTCCTGGATAAGAACGGTTTTACCAACGCCTGCGCCACCAAATAGACCCGTTTTACCACCGCGAATATAGGGCTCAAGCAAGTCGATTGCCTTGATGCCAGTCTCAAAAATTTCTGTTGTGGTAGACAGATCTGAGAATGCCGGTGCAGGACGGTGAATGGGGTAGCTCTCCATACCTTCGGGCATGGGCTTACCGTCTACCGGCTTGCCCAACACATTCCAAACACGGCCAAGGGTTTCAGGCCCAACCGGCATCATCATGGGCTGACCAGTATCGTAGGCCTTAATTCCGCGGCGCAGACCATCAGTGGAAGCCATGGCTACTGTACGAACAACGTCGCCTGGCAGCTGACTTTCCACCTCAAGGATGTTATCCACATGACCGATAGGCGTATCAGCACTTACGGTAAGAGCGGAATAAATGGGTGGGACGTGCTTATCAAAACGCACGTCAACAACAGGGCCGACAATGCGCACGATAGTGCCCCAACCAACACTTTTGTGCTGGTAAGGCGCACGACCCTGTTTGCGCCCTGCGCTCTTCTCAGCAACTTCTCTAGTCGCATCGATGGTTGTCATTGGCTGTCCTCCAATGCGGATGCTCCGCCGATAATCTCGTTGAGCTCTGTGGTGATCGAGCCCTGGCGGCTGCGGTTATACGTTCTATTGAGCGTGGTAAGTGCCGCGTTAGCGTTATCAGTTGCCGCATTCATTGCGCGACGACGAGCGCCATGCTCTGCAGCTGCCGAATCGAGCAACGCATGATAAATAACAGTTGTTACGTAGGCCGGCATAAGACGCCCCAACACCTCGGATGGAGATGGATCAAATGAAACGACCAGGCCATACGTATGACCATAGTCACTTTCATCAGTGCCAACCACATTTAGGCTCTCGTGAGTTCTTGGAGCGTTGGGCATCGTGAGTGAATCTTGCTGCACGGGCAACAACTGCTCACACACTATTTGCTGCTGCACACGATTTTGCGCATGATTATAGTGCAGCACTACACGGGCAAAAGAACCCGATGTATAGCCATCCATAGCATAGGATGCGATTTGCGCAGCCTGTTCGTCAGTTGGCTTATCGGAGATGCCCTCATAATGCAAAACCGGCGTAATGCCGCGAGCAAGGAAATACTCTGTAGGCTTTGCACCGCAGGTAATAACCTCAGCCTTCTTGCCCTGCGCCTGAAGCTCTTTGATGCGCTTCTCCGCGGCACGCTGTACGGTTACGTTAAAACCGCCGGCAAGGCCACGATCGGAGGCAATGACGATAAGAAGCTCACCGGTACTGTTGGCATGATCAACAAGAAGCGGGTGATCCACATCGCCATGTACAGCATCTACGACGTTTGCAAGCATGCGGGTAATTGCATCCTTGTAGGGCGCAGCTGATGAGGCGCGTTCGAGCGCCTCACCAACCTTGGCTGTAGAGATCATCTCCATCGTGCGCGTTATCTGACGCGTACTTGAAATGGAGTCTATGCGGCGTTTGAGTTCCCTAAGGTTCGACATAGGTCCCGCCTACTCCGCATTCCCGTCTTCGTGAGCCTGAGCATACCTGTGCTTATACACCTCAATTGCATGACGAAGCTCTTGCTCTAGACCATCATCAACAGATGATGTACGCAAACGCTGGCGCAGCGGACCACGAGAAGACTTGAGATAGTCCACCAGCCCATTGCGGAACTCAATTACCTGTTCGACAGGAATATCGTCCATATAGCCATGGCTGCCTGCGTAGATAACGGCAATCTGGTCTGCAACATCAAGAGCAGAATAGCGAGGCTGACGAAGCAGCTCTGTCATGCGGGCACCACGCTCCAGCTGCGACCTGGTTGCATCATCAAGATCGCTGCCGAACTGCGAGAAGCTCTGGAGCTCTCGGTAGCTCGCCAGATCAAGACGGAGGTTACCCGCAACCTGCTTCATGCCCTTTACCTGAGCGGCACCGCCTACACGTGACACGGAGATGCCAACATCAACTGCAGGACGCTGGCCTTGGAAGAACAGGTCGCTTTGGAGATAAATCTGCCCGTCCGTAATTGAGATGACATTCGTAGGAATGTAGGCAGAGACGTCGCCGTCCTGCGTCTCAATAATCGGAAGTGCTGTAAGAGAGCCACTGCCAAGCTCTTCGTTAAGCTTGCATGCGCGCTCGAGCAAACGGGAGTGCAGATAGAAGATGTCTCCCGGATATGCCTCGCGTCCGGGCGGACGATGCAGTGTAAGCGACATCTGACGATAAGCAACAGCCTGCTTAGACAGGTCGTCGTATACGCACAAAACGTGACCGCCAGGATTATCTTTATTTGCAGGCTTGCCGTCAGCGCCGGTGTACATAAAGTACTCGCCAATCGCAGCACCTGACATGGGAGCAATGTATTGCATAGGAGCTGATGCAGAGGCTGGTGCAGCAACAATGACGGTATGGTCGAGTGCACCATGCACTTCAAGCGTATGGCGAACAGCCGCCACGGTTGAAGCCTTCTGGCCAATCGCAACATAGACGCAGATCATATCGGTGTTGCGCTGGTTGATAATAGCGTCTACTGCAATAGCGGTTTTACCGGTCTTGCGGTCGCCAATGATAAGCTCACGCTGGCCGCGACCAATAGGAATCATTGCATCGATGGCCATAAGACCCGTATGCACCGGCTCGTTAACAGGAGCACGGTCAATGATGCCGGGGGCCTTAAATTCAATGGGGCGACGTGCCTCTGTCTCCAGAGGCCCCTTGCCGTCAATAGGACGACCGAGCGGGTCGACAACGCGACCAAGCATGGCACGACCCACAGGAATATCCATAACACGGCCCGTAGTACGGCACTCATCGTCCTCTTGAATGGACTCTACGTCATCAAAAAGTACGGCGCGAACTTCATCTTCATCGAGGTTTTGTGCCAGGCCGTAGACGCTCTTACCGGATGTAGAGCTAATAAACTCGAGAAGCTCGCCAGACATGGCGCCTCTCAAGCCAGAAACAACAGCAATACCATCGCCAACTTCTGTAACAACAGAGGCTTCCTGCTCACTCACCGTTGCATTAATTGCATCGAGACGAGCGCGAAGCGAGGCCATGATCTCGGCTGAACTGATCTTTTCTGTCATTAACCCTCACTTCCATCACGGACCGAGGATAGCGATTTACGAATGCCAGAAAGCTGAGCTCGTACAGAAGCATCGTGACGTTTGCCGCGTGCCTCTACAATAACGCCACCCAAAATCTCGGGATCAACACGCTCGACAAGATAGACGGGTGATTTGAGATGATCCTCTGCCCAGCTGCGAACCTTATTCCGCAGCTCATCATCCATAGGCACCGCCGTAGTAACCGTAACCGATACCGTAGGATCTTCAGTGTCGAGCATATCTTTATAAATCTGAGCTACTTCACCAATGAGGTTCATGTCCCCATGTTCATGCATTACTGCAAGTGTCTCTAAAACCTCTGGAGAAAACTTCACAGCATGGTTCCATTGCACCAGATCTACGTTTGCGCGATCTTCAAGACGCGCAGCCTCGATGAGCGCACGAGCGTATGCTTCGGCCTTCTCCTGGCATTTACGCTTGCTTGTCATCTGGGCCGTCCACTTCTGCCAGATAATGCTCAGCAAGCTTGCGCTGCTCGCTCTCGCTGAGATCGTTACCGATAATCTTACCTGCAATCTCAACCGAAAGGTCAATCACAGAATCGGAGAGCTCAATTTCAGCTCTACGACGCTCTGAAGCAAGGGCATCATGTGCTTTTGTCACAATAGCCGTAGCATCATTCTGGGCTTTAGCCACAATGCGGGAGCGCTCCTGCTCACCATCGCGACGAGCCTGAGAAACAATTTCATCAGCCCGACGACGCGCATCGAGAAGTTCGTTCTCGCACTCCTGATACTTCTCTTCTGCTGCCTTACGCTCTTGCTCAGCCGCCTCTATATCCCCGCGAATCTTTGCTTCGCGATTCTCAAGCACACCAATAATTTGAGGCCAAGCAAACTTAGCAAGAACGAACCAGATGATAAGAAACGCAATAAGAGCGGGAAGAAACTCTGTTGGCTTCGGGATAAGAATATCGGGGCCAACTTCGCCTTCGGCAAGCGCTGTTACAGGGGAAAGCACCATCACAGCAGATGCAATGCATCCTGCGTGGCACAGCTGTCCCAACGCTGTCTTAACTCTGTCCATACATGCCTCCAACACGGATAAACTTCGTCTTTCCTACGCAATGAGGCTGACGACGAAGCCAATGAGCGCCAGTGCCTCTACGAAGGCCGACGCAAGAATGAAGACTGTGAACAGACGGCCCTGAACCTCAGGCTGACGTGCCATGGAAGAGGTTGCGCCGTATGCCGCCAAACCAATGCCAAGGCCGGCGCCAATAACACCAAGACCGTAACCGATGACTCCCACGATTCCTCCTTTGTCGTTCGCCACCAACGGCGATAAAACTCATTTCTATGCTCACGAAGCGGAATGCCTCGCAGACAACAACGTAAAGATTACTCGTCCTCAACGAGCTGAATGTACACTGCCGACAGCAGCGTAAAGACATAGGCTTGAATTACACCAACCATTATCTCTACCAGGTAGATAATGATAAGAATGACCAGCCAAAATACCGAAACGCCAACCTCGGCAACAGCAATAGTAGAAAACTCATTCAAAATCGGCTCAAAGAACAGCGATGAGAGTACTGCGAAGGTTCCCATTACCACGTGGCCGGCAAACATATTGCAGAAAAGACGAACTGCAAGGGTTACCAGACGAATAAAGGTTGAAAACAGCTCAATAACCCATACCAGTGCTGCCATGGGGCCAGAAACGCCTTTAGGAGCAAGACTCTTGAGATACCCTATGGGGCCGAGTCGACGAACACCTACGGCGATGAAATACACAAAAGAACAAATAGCAAGAGCGGCCGTTACGCCAATTGTGCCGGTGCCTGGACGACAGCCAGGAATAATACCGACAATGCCATTAAGAAGAATGAAGAAAAACAGCGATGCGAGGAATGGAAAATGACGCTTCCATGACTCACCAAGAATGCCACGGCATACATCGTCGCGCACAAATTCAATAACGTACTCGCACGCATTAACAAAGATGCCCTCTGGTACCAGACTCTTGGCTTGCCGCGCTTTAAACGCAAAAATCAAAACAAGCAGCAAGACAATCGCTACAGCCATCCAAAATATATACGCTGTAACACCGGCTGAAGAATCGCCTGCGACCATGTGAGTCATGAACCCATCGAGGAGCTTGCTCATCTCCTCAGGAAGTTTATCCAGCGGATTCACTCTCTGTCCTTTCCAACATCCGGCCTATTTGCCGGTTTCCCTGTCCGAGGTCCGTACAACATCTCAAAGGACAAGATTTTTGTTCTTTTGTATTACCGTCAGGGTAGTCTAGCACCAACGTCCATCGGATGGAACAGGCTCTGAGCTGCGAAAACACTAATCTGTCATATGGAAGTTGGTTAATTTTTGTCCATTTTGCGCCATGTTAGAAATGCTGTGACGATTATTGTCGTCAACAACGTGAGCGTTGCAGCAACGCCATAAGTAAGTGTTGCAGCCGGTTTAAGCCAATGGATAATGAATATGGCGCCCTGAAGCGTAAGAACGCCTAACAGTGAGCATATAAGCCCAACTGCAACATGCGGTGCATGTCGCTGTGACACGCACCGCAAGAGCAAAACTGTTGGAAGAGCCGCAACGAGCCCTGATATGATCCCGGCAAATACGGCCCAAGCTGTCAAAACTAAATCACTTTGTTCCGAAAATACGGTCGCCAGCATCACCCAAACCAGGAAGGATATAGGCATGCTCATTGAGCTGACGATCGACAGCGCAGGTGTAGATATGCACGTCGGGATCAGCTTCAAGTACCGCTGAGATTCCTTCAGGAACCGCAACGAGAACGAGGCAGCGAATATCACTCACACCACGCGAACGAAGTGTTGCTACTGCATCGGCAAGCGATCCTCCTGTGGCAAGCATTGGATCTACAACCAAGCAGGTTCGTTCAGATACATCCGCCGGCAGCTTGCAAAGATAATCAACGGGTTTATGAGTCTCAGGATCGCGATACATGCCCAGGTGTCCCACACGAGCAGAAGGAACGAGCTCCAGCAGAGCATCTACCATACCCAAGCCAGCACGCAGGATAGGAACGATTGCAAGTTTCTTGCCAGCAATCTGCTTACAGGTAGCAACCTCGAGAGGTGTTTGAACCTCAACATCCTCAAGGGGAAGATCGCGGGTGGCCTCATATCCCTCAAAAAGGGCGAGTTCCCGAACAAGCTCGCGGAACTGTTTAGTTCCGGTTGATACATCCCTCAGAATGGAAAGCTTATGCTGCACCAAAGGATGATCGACAACCGTAACCCTGCTTTTATCGTACTCGTATGCCAACGTGCCCTCCTATCTCAGCTGAGCCATTGCCCAACACGTATACGTATTACCAGTGTTTATCCCAGCTCCGGATAAAGTGGATGTGGCTCGAGCAACTGAGCCACCTCTGCTCGTGCCGAAGCACGAACCGACTCATCATTTGGAGCTGCAACAACTTCGCCGATAATCTCTCCCACACGCTCGCATTCAGCTGCATTAAATCCGCGCGTAGTAATTGCAGCGGAACCAACTCGAATACCGCTTGTGACAAAAGGAGAGCGCTTTTCACCAGGAATGGTGTTCTTGTTTACCGTAATGCCAACCTCATCAAGAGCCTGTTCAGCATCTTTTCCGGTTACATCTCCGGCGGCGGTCAAATCAACAAGCAGGAGATGGTTATCGGTACCGCCGGTTACCAGGCGCAGACCACGGGACTCCATACCGCGTCCAAGTGCGCGAGCATTTTCAACCACGCCATCGATGTAGTCATGGAAAGCCGGTTGCAAAGCCTCTCCAAAAGCCACTGCTTTACCAGCAATAACATGCTCGAGTGGACCGCCTTGCGTGCCCGGAAAAACCGCCGAATTTATCTTTTTCGAAAGATCGGGATCGTTTGTAAGAATAAGGCCACCGCGTGTACCACGGAGTGTCTTATGAGTGGTGGTAGTTACCACATCTGCAACCCCTACCGGCGTGGGATGAGCACCCGTTGCAACAAGACCGGCAATATGGGCCATATCAACCAAAAGGTATGCCCCGTTGTCATGGGCAATCTGAGCAAAACGCTCAAAGTCAATAATACGCGGATAAGCACTGGCACCTGCAATGATGACTTTAGGCTTGTATTGCTCTGCCTTGGCAGCTACATCGTTAAAGTCAATGCGCTCTGTTTCTGGATCAAGGCCGTATGAAACGATGTTATACAGCTTGCCTGAGAAGTTTGCCGGCGAACCATGCGTAAGATGACCGCCGTTATCGAGCGACATGCCCATAACAACATCGCCCGGCTTAGCCAGTGCGGCAAGCGCTGCATAATTTGCCTGAGCTCCAGAATGGGGCTGCACGTTTGCATATCCTGCACCAAACAAGCGCTTGGCGCGCTCACGTGCCAAGTTTTCTACGACATCTACTGCCCAGCAACCACCGTAATAACGCTTGCCCGGCAATCCTTCGGCATACTTATTTGTGAGCGGTGAACCAACTGCCTCCATCACTGCAAGCGATACGAAGTTCTCAGAGGCAATAAGCTCAATGGAAGAGCGCTGACGCTTAAGCTCATTACTAATGGCATCAGCAATCTCAGGATCGGCAGCTGCGAGGTATTCGAAGTTCATATACGTCCCCTATTCAGCGTCAACACCAGCAAATGCCGGATCGTCTTCGCGCATAATCTTCTCGACACGTCCAGCATGGCGGCCGCCGCCAAATGCCGTATTCAAGAACTCATCAACAATCTGCTCGTTTACCTCAAGATCAGTAAAGCGTCCCGAAATGCACAGAACATTGCCATCGTTATGCTCGCGGAACAGGTGAGCAAAATTCGGCGTCTCGATAACAGCAGCACGAATTCCAGGTACCTTATCGGCAGTAAGAGCCATGCCGATACCGGTGCCGCAGATGAGCACGCCCCTATCGGCCTGTCCTTCCGCCACCATACGAGCTACACGATCGGCGTAGTCTGGATAATCGCAGCGATCATCAGTTTCAGGACCAAGATCTGTTACCTCATGCCCAAGACCTTGAATGTAGTCAATCATGGGCCCCTTCTGGATAAAACCAGCATGATCAGAGGCAATTGCAATGCGCATGAGCACTCCTCTCCATAGGAATTTAACCCCACAGACGCGAGGTGTTCGGATTAGCGTACCGCATCAAGGATGATAATTGCAGCCTCTAATGAATTGTTACATTAAGGTTCGACGAACTGCCTCATGCCAACCTGCAAGAAGTTGCTCTCTTGTCGTTTGCTCCATACCAGGCACATATATCGCTGAATGCGCTGTGATGGTTTGGAGCTCTTCTCGGTCTGCCCAGAAACCCGTAGCCAAACCCGCAAGATAGGCGGCGCCCAACGCTGTTGTTTCGGAAAGTTCTGCACGAACAACTTCAATATCAAGCAAATCAGCCTGGAATTGCATGATGAATTCGTTTCTCGCAGCGCCTCCGTCTGCACTGAGCGAAGGAATGCTATGCCCTGAATCCGCCTCCATAGCCTTAAGTACGTCATAGCTTTGATACGCAAGCGACTCACAGGCAGCACGAACGAGACGCGCTCTATTTGTGGCACGCGTAATGCCACACACAACGCCACGAGCATCGGAATTCCACCAAGGAGCACCCAATCCTGTAAACGCTGGAACAAGATAGCAACCATCAGTGTTTGGTACAGAGCGAGCAATGTCAGATGTCTCCGCAGCTGTCTCTACAAGCCCCAATTCATCTCGGATCCACTGTATGGTTGACCCTGCCTGAAAGACCGATCCTTCAAGCGCATAATCAACCTCTGTGCCGTCGGCAATACCAACAGTTGTGACCAGCCCATTTTGTGAAAAGATTGGCTCTGTCCCGACATTCATAAGCATAAAGCAGCCGGTGCCGTAGGTATTTTTAACGTTTCCAGGTTCAAAACAGCAATGCCCAAACAGTGAGGCCTGCTGATCGCCTGCAACACCAGCAATAGGCGGATGTTGCGTCATGATATCCGAGCTCACGCGACCAAATCCGCCAGCAGAGGGACGACATTCAGGCAGCATTGAACGAGGAACTCCCACGATATTGCACAGCTCATCGTCCCAATCGAGCTTCTTAATATCGAAGAGCATGGTGCGGCTCGCATTTGTGTAATCAGTTGCATGCACCAAGCCATGGGTGAGGTTGTAAATCAGCCAGGTGTCAATCGTGCCGCACATCAGCGCGCCCGCATCCGCCATTTCACGAGCGCCCTCAACGTTGTCCAGAATCCAACGAATTTTTGTTGCAGAAAAATACGCGTCAGGCACAAGACCCGTTCGCTCACGGATAAGATCGGCGTAACCTCTTTCAACAAGCTCTTCCACAAGCGGTGCTGTACGTCGGCATTGCCACACAATAGCGTTGTAAATTGGCTGGCCTGTACGACGATCCCATACCACTACGGTTTCACGCTGATTGGTAATTCCTACCGATTTGATGCGATCGGAGTGAATGCCACTCTTAAACTGCACTTCAATCATGCAGGCGATTTGTCGTGAGAGAATTTCTACAGGATCTTGCTCCACCCAGCCGGGATGCGGATACAGCATCGTGAGCGAACGCTGAGCCTGTGCAACCCTACAGCCATACTCATCAAACAAGACAGCTCGAACACTTGTTGTGCCAGCATCGAGCGCCATCACATAACCCTGCGAGCTCTTACCAAGCGGAACTGACCCGCCGATTGATCCCATAACGCTATCCAGAATCGTTGAAGCCACGCTTGCTCCTCTCGCATCTTTTAGAAAGGAATCGACAAATATCTTGTCGCCTTAACTTTTGGTATCCCATCTAAAATAGGTGCCAAGAGAAGCATTAAGAAGCCATTCCGTAAACGGAATCGTGACCGACGCTGCCTGTTCGGCGAGGGGTAAAAATCAAGCGCATGTTATATATCTTATGAAGCAATTCGAGCTTCAAGCCAAGCTATAAGTTCCGCTTCAACCTCGTCTCGGTTTACTTCGTTAAGCAATTCATGACGGTCTTCTTGAATGATGTCCAATGAAAGATCCTGTACGCCAGCATTACGAAGCGCAAGAAAGACTCGAGAAGGACCTTTGCCTGCCTCACCAACCGGATCCTCAGATCCTGAAATTACCAAAATTGGTAAAGATGCAGGAATTTTTGATATGCGCGAAACATCCTGGGCCTCACGCAAGAGCTGTGCCAGCATGAGGTAGCCGCTCAAGGAGAACATAAACCCACATGCAGGGTCTGCAGCATATGCAAGTACCTGGCCCTCATCCCTACTGAGCCACTCAAATCCAGTATGAGCACCCGTACCCTCAAACAGTTTGTTGTATCCGCCGCACCCCAGAGCATCAACAAAATGAGAGCGGAACGACATACCGCGCAAACGGGCAAGGATGCTTACCGCACGGTATAAGACCTCAACGCTGTCTTGCCATGCGGTACCCATAACGATGAGTCCCGAAAGCACTCCTCCATGTCGCGCAGCAAAACACCGTGCAATAAACGAGCCCATTGAGTGCCCCAGCATAAAATACGGAAGGCTCACAAAGCGTGCTTTTACCTGGGTAAAAAGAGTGCGCTGATCCTCAATCATTGCCTCTGCTGCAAGATCGGGATCCTCATACACTCCGCGTTTTGTAGGATCAGGCTCAGTGCGTCCATGGCCCACTAAATCGATACCACACACAACCCAGCCACGTGATGCTAGCAAGCGAGCAAACGCATCATAGCGACCGATATGCTCACACATGCCATGAACGATATGCAAAATAGCAACAGGTTTTACACCCTGTGGGATCCAGAGCGTTCCTCTGCAAATGCTCTTTTCATCAACTGAAAGAAACGACAAATCCTCGGTAGTTACCGTGTTGGGAGCACTACCAGCAGCAGAGACGACTTCCTCGTGTATATCCGCCATAAGAACCCCCTATCTAGAGCATATCGATAACAAACTTTACGATACCCCTTATAGAGGATTGTGCGCATTACATCCCGGCAACTTCAAGGATTTGATCACGCGAAAGGAACCCCTCGCGAAGAATACGCGGACGTCCAGAAACATCGCAACTTACAACAGTTGAAGCAACGCCTTTAGGGGCCGGACCTGCATCAAGTGTGAGATCAGCGGCATCAATGATGCGTTGTTCCAACTCGTGAGCACTCGTTGGAGATGGCGCTCCATGCGTATTTGCACTCGTAGTTGCCAGCGGCATACCGAGACGAAGCGACAGCGTGCACACTAGAGGCGATGCTGGCATACGCAGACCAATCGTATTGTCCTGAGCGTTGCGGTATTCAGGAGCAACTTCATCTGAAGCTGGGACCACAAGGGTGAGTGCTCCGGGCCAAAAGGTCTGTGCAAGATTGACCATCCAACTCGGAACGTTCTTTCCATAGCGCTGTAAAGCGTCGCTTGTTCCCACAAGCCACGGCAATGTTTGCGCGAGATCACGCTGCTTAATAGTAAAAATCCTTCGATGAGCAGGGTTGTTTGGGAAGGCAGCGCAGCCAATGCCATACACACTGTCGGTAGGCATGACTAAAACGCCTTTGTTTTGCAGCACAGCAAGTGCCTGTTCAAGCACAGCTTCACTTGGGTGCGTCTGGTCAACCGCTACAACACTGCCCACAAAATCCCCTCTCGACTCTCTGACTACTTTCGTTTGGCGACAAGAACGCGCGGTCGGTGTGTAAGATCCTCACGAATCTCAACGTCCTCCCAACCGTCTTGCATACGAACAAGTTCAGCTGCTTGTTCAAGAGATTCTTCGAACAATTCAACCGTAAACATTCCGTGCGGAGCAAGCGCTTTGGGGGCAAGCTCAAGCAAGCGCCTGAATACATCGAGCCCGTCAGCCCCGCCGTCTAACGCCAGATCTGGCTCATAATCGCGAACCTCTGCCGGAACCTCTTGCGCCAAGACAGCCGTCGGAATATAAGGCGGATTAGAAACAAGCACATCAAAGGACCCCATGAGCTCGAGGTCTACTCCAGCAGCAAGGTCACATTGAATAAGCGTGACGTCGTTTTCCAATCCAAGCGCTGCGCAGTTCCTTTGCGCAAGGGAGAGTGCACGGTCAGAGAGATCGGTCGCAATCACTTTTGTACCGGGACGCTCTGAAGCTAGTGAAAGCGCAATGCAGCCCGTGCCAGTTCCCACTTCAAGCACGAGAGGCGATGCATCCTCACCACAAGCTTTTGCCTGGTCTATGCCTTCCAAAGCAGCATCTACCAAGATTTCTGTTTCTGGCCGGGGAATCAAAACGCCACGCTCGCACTTCACAACGATATGGCGAAAAGGCATTTCTCCCGTAACATATTGCAGCGGCTCTCCCTGCGCACGACGCTCAATAGCGTTATGCATGTTGGAAAGCTCCTCAGCATCCAGCGGCCGATCAAAGTTCACATACAGCTCAACGCGAGAAAGGCCTGTTACAGCAGAAAGCAACCATTCTGCTGAGAGACGCGGGTGCTCATCGTCTTTACGCTCAAGATAGCCGCTTGTCCAATCGAGAATAGCCTTGATTGTCCACGTTTGTTCTTGCGCCACGCCCTCGGGCCTCCTTACACAGCGCGCGCGAGCTTCTCAGCACGATCGGCTGCAGCGAGAGCTTCGATAATCTGGGACAGGCCATCGCTCAAGAGAACCGAGCTATAGGTGGAGTTAAAGCCGATACGATGATCGGTCACACGATCTTGCGGCTGATTATAGGTGCGGATCTTCTCAGAGCGGTTACCGTGACCAATCTGGCTCTGTCGCTCGGCACCGAGCTCATCCTGTTGACGCTGCAGCTCCATCTCATACAAACGTGCACGCAGCATCTGCATGCAGACCTCACGGTTCTGGATCTGAGAGCGCTGGTCTTGCGACTGAACAACGGTGTTGGTAGGGAGGTGCGTAATACGCACCGCCGAGTATGTGGTATTAACGCCCTGTCCACCAGGACCACTTGCACAGTAGGTATCAATGCGCAGGTCGGCCTGGTCGATCTGAATATCAATCTCATCGGCTTCTGGCAATACAGCAACGGTTGCTGTAGAGGTTTGGATGCGGCCTTGGCTTTCTGTCTTAGGAACGCGCTGTACGCGATGTACACCGCTCTCGTATTTCATGACGGAATAGACCTTATCGCCCGAAACCTTAAATTCAATTGTCTTAAAACCGCCAGCCTCTGAGGGGCTGGAGGAGAGCACTTGCACCTTCCAGCCACGCGATTCGCAGAAGCGCTCGTACATCTTAAAGAGGTCACCAGCAAAAATACCTGCCTCGTCGCCGCCTACACCCGCGCGAATCTCGACGATAGTATCTTTCTCGTCGTTCGGATCGCCTGGGATGAGCATGATTTTAATGTCTTCTTCCAAAGCTGGAAGACGCTCTTCATTGGAAGCAATATCCTCCTGAAGCATTTCTTTTTCTTCAGGATCGGTCGTCTCATGCAGCATCTCTTTAGCTGTCTCAATGTCATCGAGCGCCTGGAGATACTCCCGTGCCCGGGCTACCAAATCTGCCTGACTTGCATGTTCTTTTGCAAGGCGCGTGTACTCTTTTTGATCGGCCACTACGGACGGATCGGAGAGCTTGCGCTCGAGTTCCTCGTAAGCGGCGATGAGCTTCTCGAGCTTGTCCCGCATGGTTGCCTCCTGTCGTGCGGCGCGCCAACAGCGCGCGAGAGTGTAGTGAATATTCAGAGTGGCATGTGTAAACACAAACCACCGCAAATTTTAACTTTAGCGCATCTGACTCACTTCTCATATACGCGAACATATATACACGTAAGAACCAGCAGAACTGATTCTAAATATCACCATTCAACACGCCTAACAAGCATCAAACATCACTGGTTGTTACACTGATAAGTAGTCTTGTTTCAAAGCGTGCTCAGCAAGCTTTAATGAACGGAGCAGCTATGTTCTGTATATATTGCGGCAGCGAAATACCTGACGACTCCACTTTTTGCCCAAACTGTGGGGCAACTTTGCCCAATGAAGACACAAGCACTTCCAATAGCAATGAAGAGCTTGACGATGCTACGCGTGCTTTTAACTCTTTAGCAGAAACATGGGATAATTCAGCCGAACAACATGCTGATAATGAGCTTGATTCAGCCATAGAAGACCACACACAAGTGCGTTTTAATCCGGTTGTGCCAGGCACTACACCCCGCATGGGTCAAGTTGTACCAGCAGGACAAAATCCCTATCACAAATCTGCACAAGCTCCCGCGGCGGGTCCAAATGGTCCAGTTCCACATCGCAATTTTCTTCCGCTCGCAATTATCCTTGGAATTCTCGCCGTTGCCTTATTGGGTGTTGCCATAGCCCTTGGTATGGGAATTATTGGACCTCGAGCCCAGCCAACCGAAACTCCCGTACTAAAAGAAGCGACGCCTATTACGCCGCTCAACAAAAATGATGAATCCGAAACAGAAAACGAATCTGGAAGTGTTGAGGGAGTGCCTGTACGTGAGGATCTTGCAGATTACTCCTGGCAAGAACTCTCTTTGCTTGGTCAAGCGATTGGCGGTGCCTCCGATGATGCTCAGGGCGAAAAAATAGCTCAAGAGTATGGCTTGCTTGAATCCGACGGATCGCTGCCCCATAACGCATCGAAAAAGCTTGAACTCACTGACGGAACATCTATCTCGGTGAGAATTGCTGGCATTCGCCATGACACTGCACAGAACGGATCGCCCGCTGGCTTAACCTTTATCGCCTCATCATCCCTTGGAGACGCTGTTATGAATTCAACGCTCACAAGCGATGGTGGTTGGAGTGACTCTGCGCTGCGATCTTCACTTCAGAACGACGTGCTTAACCACTTCCCTTCAGAGCTTAAAAACTCGGTAGTAGCTGTTGAGAAACACACCAACAATGCGGGAAAAACCAACTCAACCTCTTCAGTAAACATTACGTATGACACCGTCTGGCTTCCCTCATTGGTAGAAGTCGGCGGGACAATTCCTCGATCAAATTACGAGGCAGATGCAACATATGTTGCCGATATTCTCAATGCAGAGGGAAAACAATACCAGCTCTTCTCTGAACTTGGCGCCAACCAAGATGGTCCCTCAGACGTGTTGAGCATCCCCAATACACCTGAGGGTTGGTGGCTTCGTTCAGCAAGCCCACGACGCGCAGGAAGATTTATGACTGTTGATGCAAGCGGTACTCCCGGCTATGGGCGTGATGCCAATGAAAGTGCTGGTTGCGTGTTTGGTTTTTGTCTCTAGCCTTAAAGTGCCGGAGGAACAGACAGGCCAGCAGCTTCCTCGGTATCGCGAACTTTTCTCAATGCTGCTATAGCACACTCCAGCATACCAGGATCGGGCACCCGTGTTGTTAGACGCTGCATCTGTAAGCCTGGCCACAAAACAATACGGACGAGCAGATTCTCTGGGTGTGAGCCTGCCCACTTTACGGTTATCTCGTAAGAAACACCTGCTACGAGGGGTAACATAACCACACGTGAAAGAAACACGAAGAGCGTGCGGATTATGCCCGTAAGACCTAAGGCATCCGCTATAGCTGCCACAGGCACTAACGTGTTTACGACAATGGCAATGGCAATAGTCATCACCAAAAACGCTGTTCCGCACCGCACGTGAAGACGAGAAAAACGCGCCGCATTATCAGGCGTAAGCGGCAATCCATGTTCAAAGCAGTGGATAGACTGATGTTCTGCTCCGTGATAGCCGAACACTCGAGCCATATCGGGCATTAAACCAATTGCAGCAACATATGCAACCAGAAGCACAATGCGAACAATCGCCTCAACAAGATTCCAAGCAATGGCATTGTTTGCCTCGTAAGGACCTATCAACAGATTGGAAACTGCAACTGGAAGCGCCACAAACAGACCAATGCCAAGTACAACTCCCAAAATAATAGAAAGCAGCATGCCTGCGCTTTCTGACATCCCCTCATCTGAAGGGTTGGCAGCGGGAGCCACATCGCCTTTATCAGCACTAGCCTCCTCGATATAGACCGTCTCTTTGCACTTATCTGCCCAAGACAGCCCATTCTCGTCGTAAGCATGATCGGCGGCAATGCTCATAGCTTTAAATGAAAGGACCATCGATTCGGCGAATGAAACACAGCCACGTACGATTGGCACGCGTCGATACCATGCTTTTGCACGCGAACCATCCGCTGCTCCGGGAATCTCATGTTCCTCAACATAGATGGATCCATTTGGCTCGCGCACTGCCACAGCCCAGCTCAGTTTGCCGCGCATCATAACACCCTCAGTGAGCGCAGAACCACCAATATGAGTCTGGAATAATTCGCCTTCTTCGGCGATTCCTTCATGCTGTGACATGTACATCCTCTCAGCCAACCGATTCTTTACTCGCTTCACACGCAAACAAAACGTGCACTAACGAGAAATAAAGAGAAGAGCGCCTTGCGAACTCTCGCAAAGCGCTCTGTTACGTAATACGTTGTGCTTACGCAAACTGCATTACTCAGCTGTCTCGGTCTGCTCCTCAGCAGCGGGCTCCTCAGCAGCCTGCTTAGCAGCCTCGGCCTCAGCCTTCTTAGCATACTCAGCAGCACGCTTTGCCTTCTCAGCAGCCTTAGCCTCACGAGCAGCCTTCTTAGCAGCAGCTTCCTCAGCAGCCTTGGCGGCACGTGCAGCCTTGGCCTCTTCAGCCTTCTTAAGCTGTGCAGCAGCAGCTCCACCGAACTTATCAGCAAAGCGCTGGACGCGTCCACCGGTGTCAACGAGCTTCTGCTGGCCCGTGTAGAACGGGTGGCACTTGTCGCAGAGGTCAACCCTCAGCTCGCTCTTGGTGGAGTGGGTCTTCCAGGTGTTGCCACAGGTGCAGCGTACGGTGCACTCCACGTAGTCGGGATGGATACCCTTCTTCATAGCAGGACTCCTTCGTTAGGTCCTGGTTTCCGACCAGGACAGGGGTTGCCCTGGAATTGCCAGGGCTCACAAGCTGTTGAATGTTATCACAGGAAACGTATTTCGTCACCCGCACACATGAGTATTCACGCAGGGTACACGTTCTGGTGATCAAACCGTTTATTGCGCGCCATTTTTACGTATGCTTCTTTTAAAGTATGAGGCAGCAGGCATCCTCTTCATTACAAATGAAGTGCTTTTATAGAAAGGCTCTTTGTCATGTTTCTCGCAGTTGATGTGGGCAATAGTCAAACAACCCTGGGTTTGTTTGAGGATGGCGCATCCGAAAGCACACCGTGCCGCCAATGGCGCATGGCAACCGATACAACCGACACTGCCGACGAACTCCATGAGCGCTTGTTTGGCTATTTTCTCATGTTGGGCCTGAGTCTTGATATGGTGAGCGATGTTGCCATTGCCTCAGTTGTCCCTGTTCTTTCACTTGAATGGCAGCGCATGATGCGCGTTGTTTTGGGCACCGATCCTCTTATGATCAACGCGTGGCGCGATTGCGGCATTACCGTTGCCATGCCCAACCCCCACGAAGTGGGTGCCGACCGTATTGCAAATGCTCTCGCAGCTCGCGATACCTATGGTGCACCGGTTATTGTTGTTGATTTTGGCACGGCAACCAATATTGACGTTGTCGATAAAAACGGTGATTTTCGTGGTGGCGCCATTATGCCCGGCCTCATGCTCTCGGCAAACTCGCTCTTCTCAAAGGCAGCAAAACTGGCCAGCGTTCCGTTGGTAGTGCCAGAACATGCGCTCGGAGAAACGACTGAACATGCCGTGCAATCAGGCATAGTTATTGGTGCTGCTGCACAGGCAGAAGGACTTGTTGCACGCATTCAGCAAGAGCTTGCCCAAGAATCACCAGATGGCAAAGCTGCCATAGTAGTTGGCACCGGTGGATTAGCACAGCTCATCTCTGAAGCAACCGATATCTTCGACGTGGTTGATCCTGATCTCACTATCCGAGGGATCTATGAGATCTGGCGTCATAGAGCTACCAAGCGAGCCCAACGCATCCAGTCTGCTTAAGCGCTCGCAGTCCGACGCAATGAAGCCTGCTCTGCAGAGATTGTTACCTCTTCGCCGTCTTGGGTAACGAGTATGGCTCGTCCCCATACATCCATACCCGCAAAGACACCCGTCGCCATGCTGCGCCCATCAGGTAAAACTGCATCCATCACCTGTCCGACAGCAGGCATAGCATCGAAGTACTCATCAAGAATAGTGGCAAGCGGACCAGCTACGGTACGCCCCGCCATTGACTGCTCCCACTGTTTTGCTCGTCTCACAATGGCATCACGTATGGTGGTAGCAAGCTGCTCAAAGTCGGGTACTTGTTCCACATGATCGGAGAGAAAAGCCGGCGTAAGTGGACGCTGGAAGCCGTCAAATTCCTCGAGAACTGCTCGACGAACTTCCTGTTGTGGCGCAATGTTTACGCCAATACCACAGACGGCAAATACGCCCTTTTCGCCATATCCTGCCTCAACGAGAATACCAGCGAGTTTTTGATCGGCAATAACTATATCGTTTGGCCACTTAATGCCAGCTTCACCCACTCCCAAAGAGCGGAGAGCATCTACGGCACCAAGCGCACATGCCGCTGGGAGCCCCATAAGCATTTGCATTGACACCTGAGGGCGCAAAAGAACCGAAAGATACAGCCCTCCCGCTGGCGAATGCCACAGGTGTCCACGTCTGCCACGCCCCTCTGTCTGTGCATGTGCCGCAAGAGCGGTGCCAGCCTCAGCGCCCTCTTGTCCGAGCTTGCGCACTTCGTCATTGGTTGATCCAACGACATCACAGAAAGTAATTGGAGACAGGTCCTGCGCCATGTTTTCTGAATTCATCATTGCCATTTCACTTCACCAAGATCGGCAAGAACAATGCCCACTCGTTCCTCTTGAGGAGCGATGTGCACACCCGCATGGCTTAAGAAGCGCACCGGATCATGCATAAGATCTTCCATCGGCACAAGAATGTAATCGCGCTCACCCAACTTTGGATGAGGCAAGCGAAGACGCCGACCTGCATGGATCTCGCCTTCCATCCATGCGAGGTCACAGTCGATTGTTCGAGGACCATGCCCTTCTTCACCGGGTTTTCTCACACGATCCAACTCATCTTCTACCTGCAACAATGAATCAAGCAGTACTAACGGTGCGAGCTCGGTATGGACTTCTACCACACAATTCGCAACCGGTGTTGCAATTCCATATGCTGGCTCGGTTTCATAGGCATGGCTCACGCCTACAACACAGGTTAATGGGATAGCGTCGATAAGAGCTGTGGCACGCGCAAGATAGCCAAGACGGTCTCCCACGTTTGAGCCGAGCGAAATAAATGCACGGCGAACATCGGGACACATAACGCTGCGATAGCCATCCAGTGCTTGTGCGACACCCGCCACATCATGGACGCGCAAAATACTTGCTCCAGCGGCAACAGCACCCAACACTACGCCAGCAGTCGCTGCATCACGCTGAGATGCCTCATGCACACCTGAAACAGCACCTACAAACCGTTTCCGCGAAACAGCACACATGACTGGATAGCCCATAGACACCATTTTGGCAGTGGCGCGCTGGATAACCACGTTCTCATCGGCATATTTTCCAAAGCCGGGGCCCGGATCGATGCAGATACGAGAGCGATCAACCCCGGCACGCAACAATGTGCGAGCCTGATCGCCAAGGAAGCCCATTACCTGCCGCATGATAGGAGCCGACTCCGGCAATGTGAATCGACGGTTACCAGCGAGCCGAACGGTAGACGTTGTTGTTGCTCGA
Source organism: Olsenella sp. Marseille-QA0557 (assembly GCF_965119725.1). Taxonomy (NCBI): domain Bacteria; kingdom Bacillati; phylum Actinomycetota; class Coriobacteriia; order Coriobacteriales; family Atopobiaceae; genus Olsenella; species Olsenella sp. Marseille-QA0557. Next base: position 645,223 of record NZ_CBCPMI010000001.1, read on the forward strand.
GCAGCACGCCGCATTGCTTCTTCAAGTCCAGGTGCGGACGAAGCTAAAGATTCCGCACGTGCATGCGCTCCTTCATCGGCTTGTGCAGTGCTTTCCAAGGCCTCAGCATCTTCCTCATCTGAAGAAGCGTTTGTCGTCTGAGACGTATCTCTCATTTGTACCGAAGCATCAAGCAAAACGGTCTGACGATGCGCGCCTAAGGAAACTTCGCCAGCATGCATAATCACACAGCCCGCATCTGTTGCGGCGGCTACAGTAACCATCTCCGGATCGGTGAAACCAGTTACATCGTTAATGATGGATGCTCCAAGACGCACGCACATTTTAGCGACCTCGGGATGACGTGTATCGACTGATACACAAGCACCCGCATCTACCAGCGCACGAATAACTGGGACAATTCTGCGAGCTTCCTCCTCTGGACTCACAGCCGAAAAACCCGGACGCGTGGATTCTCCACCAACATCAATAATGTCTGCACCTGCATCGAGCATATCCAAGCCGTGCGCTATGGCTGCTTCGGTATCAAGATATTCGCCGCCATCTGAAAATGAATCAGGAGTCACATTCAAAATCCCCATGATTCGAGGGCGCGCAAGCGACAACTCAAATGCACCACAGTGCCAAGTAGCATAGTTTTCTCGGAGCATAGTCCGGCCCTCCCAGCGGCGGCAAGCCACCACCTATTTCAAAAGTTTCAACGCAGCATAGATGGCTTACTCTCCAAATTGTAAACGCTTAGCCACGTCTCACATGTTCTTATCCAGCTCGTAAGCAGTAAGACAGGTGCTAAAAGCTAAACGCTCGAGCAATATCGCAAGAGATTATCAAATCTGCCATATCATCTTGAGGCGTAGGATCTCGATTCACAATAACAAGTTTTGAACCAGAAAAGTAGTGCACAAGACCCGCAGCAGGATAGACCACTAGTGAAGTACCCCCGACAATAAGCACGTCGCACGAGGCAATTGCCTCCACTGCACCAGCAAGCACCTGCTCATCGAGAGCTTCTCCATAAAGCACAACATCAGGCTTAATCCGTCCGCCACAGTGAGGACAGGAAGGGACTCCTTCAGTAGAAAGAATCCACTCAGCAGAATAAACAGCACCACACTGCTGACATATATTGCGGTGTACGCTTCCGTGAAGCTCATACACTCGCTGAGAGCCGGCTTTTTGATGAAGGCCATCTATATTTTGCGTTACCACCGCCGATAGCCAGCCTTTTCTCTCCAGTTCTGCAAGCTTGCGGTGAGCCTGATTAGGCTGTGCATCAGGGGCGATCATACGCGTTCGATAGAAATCAAAAAACTCTTCTGGATGCGTTTCGTAAAACGCATGGCTCAACATCGTTTCGGGAGGATAGGCAAAATGTTGGTGATATAAGCCGTCAACACTTCGGAAGTCGGGAATTCCGCTCGCAGTAGATACGCCTGCACCGCCAAAAAACACTCCGTTATTAGTTGAAGCAACAAGCTTGGAAAGTGTTTCTGCTGCCTCTACTTCATTATCAATACGCTTGCCGTATCCCATTACAACCTCATCCCCTTGTAACACCCATGATGTTCCTTGTCGTTACCTTTACCTTCAATATCTTGCAAGCCGTTTACCAAGCCAAGACCAGAATGGAATATCAATTCTCTATCGTTGGACAGAGCGAACCTCCCAAATCAAGGAGTCCTCATGCGCATTCAACCCAATACATCTAAGCTAGGAGAAACTGCTCTTGCCGTTGCGGACTACGCCTTTGATGAACCGCTCTTCATGACATATCGCATTGTGCGCAATGCTCATCAAATGCGCTTTTATGGTTGGTGTCTTTTTATCGTTGGCCTTCTACTGGACGCTCTTAGTGTCTACGTGGTGTCTTATCTCGGTATAACACTAGAAGCCTTAGGATTCTGTGCAGTTTCATTTGTTCTTACGGCACTTGGAGTCTATGTTATTGCCAGCGGTCACCTAGGCCGTGGCGCAAGTAAAGCTGTTTTCGCCGACTTTTTTGGACGGCGCGGCGCTGATATTCACAGTCCTCGACCTTGGGCGTTTCGAGAGCGTGTAATTGTCGATGAGGAAGGCATTACCATTTGCTATGGTCCCATTGGCGCTCCGGATGACCAGCTACGCATGGTAAGAAAAGCCTGGGGAGAATGGGCCTCTGTGCATCTTACCTCTGAGGCTCTTATTGTTCTTTGCAAAGCTAAGACAGGCCCAGCCGCACGCTGGCTCCTTGGTTTTGATTTTGCATATTACGATCAAAAACGTAATACCTTTGAAGATGCCGTTATTCCGCTCAACGCGCTTATTGGCACAACGCCACAAGAACTCAGCTCATATATCCAGAGCCATCTGGCACGCTAGTTGTTGCGTCCTATTCAAAAACTATTTGAAACGTTTCGTCTGCTAAGGTAAAGATCTCGTTCGCAGAAATTACCATATCTTCCTGCGCTGCAAGCCTTCTTCCTCCTACAAAAGTGCCATTAGCCGAGCCGAGATCCTTTAACGTAAACGTATTATCCTCACGCACAAGCTCAGCATGGCGTCGGCTCAAATTGCTATTGCCCGAAAACTGCATGTCACAGGTTGTCGACCGGCCAACAACCACAGAGCGGTTTTCATCAGGTAGACGCAATCGCTTTCCGTCTGACAAACGGACAAGCCATGCAGCTCGTGGAACTGCCGGAATTGCCGATAAAGGCTGAGAAGGTCGGGTAGCAGAAAATGATCCCAGGAGTGTAGTTCCTCCTGAGCTTGTAGCTTTGCCTGGTGTCGCGCCAACAACTTGCTCGGATGTCTCAGATATGCGCTCTGGAATAACAAAAGTCTCCGCCTGCGGCGGAACAGCCGCAGTTGGCGAATGGCCACCTACAGCATTACGGACTTGCTCAGCAACGGACTGCGAAGCTTTTACCTCAGTTGCAGATGGAGCATTTCGCAGCATTGCAACAAAATCAAACGCAACGGGAGAAGTGGCTGCACTTTGACTCTGTGATGAGTTGTGCTGCATGCCACCCGTATTGCCGGCCGCTTTAAAAGAAGCGTTCTCACGACCATCATGATTTGCAGATAAACCAGTAATACCTGACCCAAATTCAGAAGAAAGAAACGAACGATACGCGGAAAGTGAGAGCACTGCATTACGAGAAACAAAATCATCCAGCGCTGCAGCATGCGAACTATCCGACGCAACAGCAAAAGTCACGTGCTTCTTACTTGAGAGATAGTGAAGAAGTGAAAGGGGTGTATTCTCCGATTTTTCCGCCATGCCGGAAAGGGGCACATATACAAAACGGGGTGTTCCTGCAGCATCTACATACACCAGCGATGGATCACACAGAAGAGATGCTGTTGGAAAACCCTTTTGTGTACAAGCATCCATTACGTTAGCAAGCGAAACCAACAGCACCCGATACTGAGACAGACTGATAGCTGCTTTTAAATAGGTTTGGAGATTGACAAGCCCGGTGAGATCGTAATAAAGCGTTGTTGCACTATCTCGCCGATAATCAAAGGTACAAAAGCCACGTTGCACGCCGGATTTAAGCCACTCTGCCTGGCTATACTCAAATAGCTCATGCTTACTGGGCGTTATTTGTAGCGTAAGAGCCCCTGCTTTTCTATCACGCAATAGTCTTGTTTTCATGCAAGAGCCACCCTACATCCATCTGACAAAATACCACGCTCCACAAGTGCACGGATGGTTTCATTAGGGTTGAGAGCATCGCCTGCACCCACACCCTCTCCGCGAAGCATAAGGTCTACACCGCCGGTTATCTCATACCGAAGTGGTTCACGCTGAGCAAGCACACGGGACATGAGAGCCGACGCTTCATTAACCGTCAAATCAAACGGAATACGAAACTCATATACCACCTGTGTTGCGGGAAGAAGAACTTCAAGCAGCACCTTATCCTTCATATGCAACCATCCCTACTTGCTGCTCTTCTCAGCACGAATGTCGTCGAGATGTTCCCCAGACATAACCCGCGCCTTCAGTTTGTCGTATTCCGGTTCAAGAGACGTGAGGTAGTTTTGCCACTGTTCGCCATCAATGTTTTGAAAGCCAATGCCATACACACCATCAATACCGTCACGGTTAAAGTAAATATCCTGATCATCACCCATGTAGCCCATCGGATAAGGACGAGCGGCGTAATCCCAAACGGCACCATCAGTTGTTTGTTGCATATAACCAATGATGAAGTAAAGCCCCTCACTGCCAGTTACATGAACTACCGACCCAATAGGAAGCCAGTTTTGTGTAAGAACCATACAAACAGGCCTTTCTCGATAAAACACCAGATAAAACCAATTGCCTTAACTCAAAGCAGAAATCCTGCTGTAGCACCAAGACGCATTCGCAGAGGCGGTAGAAGCGTTTGCCTGGGCGGTATTACGCTGGCTCGTGGCAGCAGCAATTTGCTGTTCAAGAGATGCTATTTCTTGTTGAAGTTGTTCGATAAGCTGTGAACAGGCGTTTTTTGCCGAAGTCGCATGGTCGGTGTACGTGTCATCAAGCATGGTTATCTGCGAATTTGCTCCGTTATCCTCAAGCTGAGTAGAGAGTGCAGTAGCTAAGCTGTTGATATCAGAATCCATTGTTGCAATAGCAGTATCGAGACTGGGGAATCTACTATTAACCTCATTGGCATAACCAAGTTGCTCACGCTTATGGGCAAGCTGAGGATTCAGAGCATCGATAGTGGACTGTGCAGCTGAAGCTTGACCACGCCAATACGAGGCCTGGCTTTTATAGTTGGCAGCAGACCGATAAAGGCTGTTGATATAGGCCTGATCTGACATTGTTTCCTCCCTACTGTCTGTGGAAATTCCACAACATGCCCTGCTTAACGCTTTGTAGGAATCCACGTCTCATCGTCTATAGAAAGTGCATCCTTCGGATACCACTCTGGAATGGCGAATGCTTCTTTAAAAAGATTGCCTTCCCGCACAAAGCCCACCTGGCAAAATGTTCGAGCTCGACAAAGCTCATCATCAAACTCAAACGTGAATGGATCGCCTTCACAAGGAGCGCTTGCGATTTTCATATAGAAGCCTTTAGCGGGTATGACAGTTACCTGAGAGGTTTTACGATAGCCAGATGAAGGAAATGGCGTGCGAACACCTCCAACTGGCTCAAACTCACACCCCTCAGTATGTGTTGTCCATAGCTCTAACGCTTTTGGTTTCTTGCCCAGACTTGCTCCATAGGCATCAGATAAATCCTGAAGTGCATCTGCGGAGACATTACGCAGCCAGGCAATCGATTTTAGAGCTTCTAGGTCCCCCGAATTAACAGCATCAGTTAAAGTGTCGCGTTCTGAATCACGTATATATCCCGAATCTTCAAAAGCCGAACGCTCAACTTTAGCAGTGTCAAAAACAGATGAGCACACCTCTGAAAAGTCTTGGTTTACATCAAATGGCAAAATTGCCCATCCACCGAGAAAACCTTTATCCTTTTTCAGAGCGGTCCAGCCGTCCTGCCCAACGAAAAGTCCCGCAGAAGCTGCGCCCCCTGGAGAGGCATTTGAAATGGCAATCTCAGGCTGCAAAATCGGGAGCAGGGCATGAGAAAGCACCTCGGCTTCCTGTCCATCATCGTCAAAGAGTCCTGTCCCCCTCATGCGGGAAACAGTCTTCTTACGCCAAGTTTGCACTGAAGAAGCCAGTTTCTCATCGTCATAGGATAGAAAGCCAGTACCTGCCGTAAGCATGCAACTATCATAGCCACCAAGAATGCCAAATAGATCTTCGGCACTAAACCTTGCATCTTCCAAACGCAAGGGACTATTAAGCTTTCCGCCTATATTAAAAAACATTACCTGTCCTCATTTCTTAGTAAGACTTGACGCCAAATAGGCCAAAGAACCCGTCTATTGCAGCATCAGCAACCGTCCCGAGAGCTGTGCCAACCGCCATACCTACTACCGCGCCAACAGGCCCGCCAAAACAGGCGCCCACGGCCGCACCAATCACTTTTCCTACGCCTATTTTTGCGGCCCCTTTAACAACCTGTCCAGCTGCAGCCCCAGCTTTATTCCAGAAGTTTCCTTGCGTTTCAGAAAAAGCCTTTCCGGCATTACCTACCGTGTCTATAACATCAATTACATCGCCTACGTATCCAACGGTACGGCCAATTGATTTAAGACCGCTGCCAAATTTTGTATGAGGAACTTCCTTGCTTGTACGAATAATCTCCGAACATTGCATATGAATATTGTTTGGAGCGGCTGTCTTTTTAAGGGATTTGATGACTTTCAAATCGTTTACAGCTCTCTTGCCAAGCCCCTTCATATTCTTTATGTCGGTTATATTGCTCTGTATTTGTCCAAAGACCATTTCAATGCTGTCTATTTCGCCATTTTTAAATTGTTTAATTCTTTTTCCAAGACTTGAAATGCCCCATGTTCCCTCGCTTAGTTTTTTCAGGAAGGTCTCCCTCCAGCCTTTGCCTCCCTTCTTAGCCCAATCAAAAAGCTTTTCTCCTTTAAAGATTTCTCCAGCTAATGTCAGATAATTCTTGCCAACCTTAAGGATGTTCTTTGAGGTCTGCGCAAAGTTACCTTCGCCAATATTTGCACGCGTTGCCTCTTGGGCTTTTGTCACCATGGCATCGGTAATGAACTTTGCTGCATCAAGCTTGCCTGCATACTCACCATCAAAAGTATCGACATTCGACCTGTGTGTAGTAAGAGCGGTTTCCAAATCAGATAGCTTTGAGTCCACAGTTGTGCATTCAGATGAAAGAGCATCGAGTGCAGCAACTATCGCTCCCGAATTTTCTAGCTTGCCACAATCGTCCTTAATGGAATCTGCTGTTGTCTTAACAGACTCATTGCTCGTTTTTGCTGTGGTTGTGGCTGTTTTAGCACTCTCACCATCGGTAAATCTAAGCGTACCCGGCACTGCAGCCGATGCACTTACAGCAGAGAAAATGTCGTCTCGCGATGAAGTGAGCGTACCTTCAATCTCGGTGCCAGCATCATCAAGATTAGTTACTAATGTATCAAGCGCTGCTTCCATAGTACGAAGATCAGTCTCAAGTGCTCCTGCTGTAGCTGCTTCCGTTGCCGCCCAAAGGCCCAGCGCAGAAAACTGGAATTTCTTATTTACTGCAGCAGTTCTCACCACTGCCATAGAAAATGATTCCTTAGCTTTTGCGGCAGTGTTCAATGCGTCGTTGAATTCCGACTTCACTACTTTGAAGTCTGCCATGGGTGCCTCCTTTGCTACATCTTTGCCGCAGCGGAGTCATCCGCCATTGAGAAGGTCTGCTGTGCGTTAACAATGCACTGGCCAATGAAGTTGGTTCCTTCGCCCAGCTCTTTACCAACCTCCGAGGCTTTGGCAAGGGTGTCTCTCCCTGCATCAGCCGCCTCACCCTGCCAGTTGGCAAGTTGATCTACCATGTCAGCCAGAAGCTCCATTGCGCCTTTTACGGCATCGGCTTCGTTTTTAAATCCACTAGCTGCTGCAGTCGCATCTGCCTGATTAACCTTGATCTCATCGGCCATCTCACTTCGCCCCCTTGTGCTTTGCTTTGTCTTCCTCAAATTCAGGCGTCTTATCTTCCACGTATGCCTGGAATGCACAGGCAGTCGAATTCATAAAGCCAACGTGATAAATCTCATTTATCTGGGGTTTATTGAAGAAGAAATCTCCTGCTTGTTGGCGACCTTCCGGATAGGGATAGCCCAAGTAATCCCACAGCTGACTCGTCTCTCCGTCGGTTACCATGACCCCAGCAATCATGACGGGACGCTCCCCGCCCTCCAGACCAACAACAGACCCAACTGGCAGCCAATCGAGGTTAGTAATCATTTGCGCTCCCTTCACGAATCCAGATGTGTGTCGGCCGCCAAACTTTCTTCTGTAGGCTCATCTGTAGCTTCCACAAGACGCACGGATGTCACTGCTCCACGCATTGCAAGGTAGCCATCGGAACGCGCTGCCGGCTGGCGGTATTCTGGCAACGCGCGTGAGAATTTGAAGATGGTCTGATCGGCAAATCCCGAGCCAACCCAAATGCCATTGCCATAAGCCGAAAGGACTTTGTACCAGGGGTCATACAGGCTACGGACACGCCATAGCTCTGAGCAGGCAACTATGCGCGTAGACGCAATGCCGCGCTCTTGAGCGATATAGTCTTGAAGGGGTTTGGAAGCCTCAGTCGGCAGTGATGTCATAATCTGCGCCACACTAGTGAGCACCAATATGTCGCAAGGACGAGCGAGTTTCTCGATGCCCTCCAACATGGCAATTGCACCCGCCTCTGTTTGAATAACGCGTTTGTCTTCCACCTCTCCAAGCACATGCTGAAGATCGATGAAGTAGTACGTCACAGAGGATGTTTCTGCTGCATGTGCAAGCATTTCTCGCATGCCACGCAGATACATACCAATAGAGTCAATATCGTTGCCCAACACCAGCATGTAGGGGGACTTGCTCACATCAAACGAGATGGGCGCAACATCCGACTTTGAGAAACCTACTGGGACCAGCGTAGAAGTACATGACGCAGTACCCATCTCCCGTGGAGTCACACGCTGCGGAAGCACTGGAATAGGTGCACAACGCAGGTCCGTTGCCGCCTTGAGCTGTTCTGCTAGCGCCTCAATGCCCACCATGTCGGGCTCGCCAGACTGACCAATAGATGCTCCCTGGAATTCAAAGATGGATTTGCCCATCTTTACCAAGCCGCGCTTTTCAGCATGAGGCATAACAACCCCACGCATACTTCCAAGCAACGTTACATAGTCATTGGGATCGTTAAAGGAAGTCACAACCATCTCAGAGAAATTTGCCTTGATACGCATATGTGGCACCATGGCAGCCGAAGCAGTGAGCAGGACATGGATGCCGTAACGAGGCGCGTCGCGCGTAATGGCGTTGAGACGATCTTCAAAGTCGCTGTACAGTTCATAAAATGCGGCGAGATTGGCAATCACGCATACAAGATGCGGCATTCTTTCTGCGCCAACCTTATCACGGTTATATGCCTCAAGACTGCCACCTACCTGCGCAAGCAGCGCACGACGTTCCGTAATTTGGGCTTCAAGAAGCTTGATAAGATTGATCATGCGCTCATCATCGCCGGAGAGCACAACACCGCCACACTGCGGAACCGCTGCAAATGCTGCAAGGGTGCCCGCTCCCAGATCAGCCACATAAAGCGCCAGGTTTTCTGGCCCATAATGCTCGCACAGCGAGTAGAGCATGGTTGCTGCAAGCGAATCTACGCCGGAAGACTGACCGCCGTACAAGAGTACGTTACCGGCAGTTGCAAGGTTGATGCTATAAAGCGATTGCCGCTGACTTGCCGGGTCATCCATCTCACCCACAATGCAGGTAAGGTCTTCCTCAGACGCCTCATAGCCGTAGCGCTTCTCAAGATCCTTGAGTTCAATATGCTCTGGGAGTGGATTGAGCCAGAGGCGACCCGCATGCTTGTTCGCCATCTCTGCCGTTTCGCATATCTTTGAGAGCACTGCATTGAGTTCTGATTCACCCGTTTGGGTTGCTTTTATCTGCGGCCGCGCACCCACAATGGTATTTCCACGGTCATCGATAAGCTCGACCGCATTGTCACGACGTGGCTCATATACATCACGAGGGGTATAACGCGTGCCCGAATAGGCACTCTGCCCACAAGCAAAAAACTCATTAAAACCAACCAGCAGATAAAACCTGCCAGCTTGCTTGATTTCTGCCGCATCATCCCGGCGAATCATTTCTTTGGAGTCCGCCGCATCGGCCACTTTGAGACAAACCTTAAAGCGAGAGTTTGACCAAATTTGATCATTCACCACACCCGAAGGCTTTTGTGTTGCCAAAATAAGATGAACACCGAGGGAGCGACCAATACGCGCCGCAGAAATAAGTTCATCCATAAACTCTGGCTCTTGTTGCTTCAGCTCAGCAAACTCGTCAGCAATAATAAACAGATGAGGCAGCGGCTCACTCAAGACTCCCTGGCGGTAATAGGAGAGATATTTATAGATATCCACCGTAGCCTCGCCAGTAATATCACGAGCTTTATTGAGCAAATCCTGCCGTCTTTTGAGCTCACTTTTTATAGACACAAGCGAGCGTGTAATAGCAGCGCCATCGAGGTTTGTAATCGTGCCAGCCAAATGCGGCAGCACAAACCGCTCATTATCAAAGGCTCCCGCCAAACCGCCACCCTTGTAGTCGATAAGAACAAAAGCAACCTGATCAGGCGGGTAGTTTACGCACATCGAAAGAATGTAGGTAATAATAAATTCCGATTTACCCGATCCTGTTGTTCCAGCAATAAGGCCATGTGGTCCATGTACATTCTCATGCAGATTAAGAATTGACCACTCGCCAGCCGCATCACGACCTACTTGCGTTTGCAGCGTACGAGAAGCATCGTTTTCCGCCCAACGCTGTGCAATATTGAGCTGATTGGTATTGCCAGCCTCAAACATTTCAAGAAATCCCAGTGAATCGGGAATCTGTGATCGCTGCGATGGCATGTCTAAACGGACTCGAGAAAGCGCAAGGCCTACAGCATTCGCCGTGTTCTGATCGATCTCTACATCTGGCTCAAAACGAACAAGAGAACCCGAAACGTCATTTCGGTCGAACATGCGAGCTTTCCCTGAAGTTTGCAACCCAGCTCGTGGCGCCTCTCCTACCCCACAGGAGAAGACCTCAGAACCACCTATGGCGCCCAAGCCATCATCGCCGGTAAGGTCGATAACATAGCCGCATTCGCGGGGAAGATCCTTCAACTCTTCCCCGAGAAATACCAGAGAAATGCCGAGGTTCTCACGCATCTTGCACAGGTGAGCTATCGTGTCGGAGCGCTCGCAAAGCTCTTTATGAGCACAAATCACCAGATAATAGGTACCGAAATCCGCAGGTGAGGACCCATGAGCTTGGGAACGTTCTTCAAGCACACGCTCGAGTCCCATACCAATTTCCATAAGGGCATCAATATCACAGGCGATCGCACGTTCTACACCTGAATTGTCAAAAACGTGGGGCATTGAACGCAAAAACGCCCACTGCTCTTCTTCATCATGATCGGCAACAAGCACTATTTTCACATCTTGGTAGCCAAAGAGCGCACATACCTGTATTACAAGGCCGCGAACAAACGACCATGCCTCGTCGCGTGATCCCAAAATTCCTGCCACCCAATGCTCAACCGGATTAAACGCAAGAGGCACATCACGCACTATCGGCGGATTCTTTCGCAGCGCATCCACCTTGTCCATGAGCTTGTCGTCTTCGATAGTAAAGCGATGTTGAGGCCATCTCACATCTGCCTCAAGTTCAGTAGCGCCCACACCAACGCGCAGGTCCATAAAGTCATCGTGTGTAGCCGTACGATTCATAAGTGTTGGGGCAAGCGTGAGTGCCTCTGAAATAAGTTCATCCACAGGCGTACGGTTATCGCGCAGAATCTGTGCCTGAACATCACACTCGTTGGCAAAACGAGACTCAACGCCATTTAAATAGTCGGTATATGCGCTTTCACGTCGTAGTTCATTGCGGGTATCGATGCGCTTTTGATAGCGGCGGCTTACCACTGGCCAAATTGCCGTACCGCAAATCATCGAAATGCTCATGGCAAGCGTTGGCATAGTGGTAAGTAAATCTGCTCCGCCCATCAGACGCGAAATTGCTGAAGTCACCATAAAAATGGAAGCGAAGCCCATGAGGAGCGACGGTCCCATTTGCATAATGGCTGGCTGCTCATCGGGCTTTTTTGCCGCGGGAGGACCATCAACTTCAAAAGCGCGTTTATGGATAGAGTGCATCAGACGTGGGGCGGGATAAAATGGCTCGAGCTCACCACGTGTTTCGGAGGCAGGAGGACAGGCCATGCGGAACGCTTCATGATCAATAGGCCCCATACCAGGGACTTCTCGGACGCTCAGGCCTTCAGGCGCATTGACACAGATGAAGCGGTGACCCGCCATAAAAGTGAGGTCGAGCACCTGAACAACATCGCCTGCTCTCAGTGTTCTGATCGTGTGCGGTAAAAGCACCTTACCGTTCACAAACGTGCCATTCGAACTTCCAAGATCCTCTATAGAAAGCGTGTCCCCTAAAAGACGCAACACCGCGTGCTGATCGGAAACAAACCGACTTGCATAGCAAAGTTGTGCATCCTGGTTGCGCCCAATAGTCAGCTCAGCATCACACGAAAAACCTAGCTTCGAGAAACGACGTGCACCTGCATAAGATCGCCGAACATACAGCGTAGCGTCGCTATCATCACGATTTGAATGAATAACAAAAAACGCCTCAGTGCACTCTTCAAGCGAAGCCAATGAAACCTCTTCGCCTGTCTCGAGAAAAAGACTTTGCCCAATCGTGGGCTTGAGCACTACATCATCATCGGTGGCTTCAACCGAAGCAAGCGCACGCCGTTGCGTTTCAACGCGCCCAGGACACAACCACATCATTGACCGCGATGCGCCGTCAAAAGCAACCGTATGAGCTGCACCTTCATGAACCAATGTCATGACAAGTGCAATTGTTCTTGCTTCGGGCATATGCCCTCCCGTCGTATTCCAACCGCCCTCGCAGACGGAGCCGCACACAACGTCTCCGCCCGTGAGGACGGCCGCCCGGAAACATTTCCAGGGCGGTCCGTCTCCAGCGGATAAAGCTCTTAACCGCGGAAAGAGCTGGCGATGTTGGCGTCAGTCTCTTCAAGACTTTGGGCAGTGGCATCAAGGCTCTGTGCAATTTCACCGATAAGCTCCTGAGCCTTTACAAAACCAGGGCGGAGCTCCTGGAAGCGAGCATCGTAGGCGCGAGAAGCTTCGCCTTCCCATTCGCTCTGCAAAGCAGACAGCAGTGAGTCCATACGAGAGATAACGTTGCCCACGTTGTCCTGCTCGACACGGTACTCATTGGCACGGGAACGCATCTGATCTGGGGTGATCCTAATCTGTCCAGCCATGGTCTACATCCTTTCGGTTCGCGCGAACGCCCCTCTGGCGAACGCCCTTTCCTGCTATCTCCTCCCGCTTCAGCGGGTCGAGACCTCTTCATCGGCCTGAAAACCTACCTTTGTGCCGTATGGCCAAAGGGGTTGTTTTTATCTCTCGTAAGCCTGTGATGGCGGAGCGCGAGCGCAATGCCTAGAGCAGCAACTGCTGCCGCCACAATGACGCCGGCAACTGAACCAAACAGAAGCCGTGGGGTATTCAAGACAAAGGTGAGTAAGTCGCCGGTTACCACTACACCGTCATAGGTAATGCGAGATTGATTGCCTGCACGGTCAACCACTACAAGTTCAATGTCATGCGGCTCACCATCAGCCTCAAGCGCAACGCTTGGCGTCGATAGGTCACTTTCGCTAGGGTTTTCCCAAGAATCTATCTGCTCGCCATCGATAAGCACCTCGACATGGGCAATTGCTAAGTTATCGCCCGTGCTTACCATGACGGTCTTTTGAGGATCGAGATACACGCCATAGGAAGTAATACCAACAAGATCAGCGGTCGGTGCAGTGCTATCTATAGCAAAGGCAATCTCTGCCGTATCGTCTCGATTGACGTTTTTAGCATCCATCGTATTTTGTGACAGATTGCCTGCTAAATCATGCGATGTCAGCAGAATGCGATAGTATCCGTCTTCATTAAACAGTCTTGCTGGAAAGGTATAGGTAGTATCGCTCCAAGAATCACTATCAATCCCAGTTCCAACTTGGTAATCTGCGTTGGGGGTAAGCGAAGCAACCTCAGAGTCATGCACTACCTCAGCATGTCCGGCGCTCTGATCAAGACCACTTGGATTAATCTCATGAACCACCACGTCTTGCGGGCGGTTGAGATAACTTCCCAGCATGTTGCCGCTCTCGTCGGTCAACAGATACGTGGAGCCATAACGGTTAACTGAGAACGTCACCGACTGTTGTGCCTGATTGCCAGCCAAATCGGTCATCTGAGCATCCAAGACATACACATCATCCATCTCAAGAGTGTGTTCAAAATCAGGGAAGCTCACGGTACGAGATGTTGCTTCATCTTGCTCGTTAATACCGTTCACATAGGCGTTCGCCCCACTGCGTCCGCCAGTAAGCAGGTACGTTGTAAAGGTTGGATCGAAGTTTGTATCAGAGTAAGAAATCGTGGGAGCAACAACATCGCTATATGCAGCAAACTGTGACACATTAGATATGCTCACCACCGGAGCTGTCATATCGATAACAAATTCCGGCTCTTCATACGTCTCGGCACTATTGCCTGCAAGATCAGTTGCAGTTATACGCATCGTGTAATGGAGCTCGGAGGCAAACGATACTGAGCATCCCCACTTTTGACGTGGTTCGAGTTGTGTCCAAGCGCTTGCACCTGGCGCAGAAACTCCTGCACCAGAAGCATCTGTTGCCGTTGTCTCTACAGCTGCATAATCAGGAGAGAAATTACGGTCATTTACTTCAATTGAGGCGTTACGAGGCGCCTTGTAATACATGCCGTTTGCCACATCGTTGTTATCCCACTGCACTACTATAGAAGGAGCCTGTGTATCAACAACAAAAGACGTTGCATAGGGTTGAGCAACTCGACCGGCAAGATCGGTATATGCCGCGTCAAGGGTCCAGTCGGCATCGTCTTCAAAGGTATACGTTGCAACCCACGTTTTCCCATCGGCTGAAGGGTTCTGGAAATCTTCCGAACAAAGACGAGCAACGCTGTTCCCATCGCGACCAACTCGTGCAATTACCAGCTCATTGTTCTTATCATGAGCTCGAGCAATATCAAAGTTAGACTCTATCAGCGTGATTGTTGCTGTACGTGATGCAGCATAGTAATGGCCATTTCGCACATCATTGTTATCGTACGAAACTTCCAGCACGGGCGCTTCTGTATCAATTGAGACTCCCGTGGCGCCTTCGGGTATATTGGTGCCACCCTCACCATTCCATGCGTCTAGAGAAGCACTGGTTGTTGGATTGCCAGCGCGATCGGTAAGTGCAAGCGTAGTTCCACTGAAGGTGAGCCGTTGAGCATCCTTGCCAAATCCGAATGAAAGTGTTCCGATAAGACTGCGCTCTAGTCCATCTGTGCCTTCGTAGGTAACAGGCACATCATCTTGGGTAAGTGTCCCGGTTGGGTTTACATAGCCAGAATCTTCTTTAATCCCCGAAAGGTTGTCGGTCACCCCGACGGTAAAGTCTTCATTGCCTCTCGAGAAAATCCAACCATACTGCAGGGGTGAAAGCTCTGAAAGCTCCAAACGCCCAAGTTGGGGACCAGTATAGTCCACGCCAAATACAGCAGGAGCAGGGTCGCACAGAGGATTCTCATGTGTACCCGATATGCCCTGATAAGCTATATCAACGCTATACATTCCCTCCTGTGGACGAGAATCATCCTCGCTCACCTGCGGCAATGAATACACAACCTTCCAGCGATTACTGCTGGCGTCGTATGTCATTTTCTGAGGATCTACTGGCAGCAATGCCTCTTCGACAGAAGCACCGGCAGGGGTAAACATAACAGTCGAGAAGTCGTCTGTTCTCTCTGCAATGTGACGCCATGCATCAAACCAAGGGTCTGCTACCCACACCTCAACGTCAGTTTGTCCGCGGTGGAAGAGCGGATCAAGTGAAGTCGGAATAGGATTGCCGTTGCTATCGGTACCATCAGAAATAGATACACCAACCTGTGGAACTGTGGCAGGATCATCAACAATAATGCCCGTCAGAAGGTCTCCGCTAAGCATCCATGCAGCACGATCCTCTTCAGGGAGCGCGCTAATTGCCGCCGCAAGAGACACCACAGACTCAGATCCGTTTCCCGCATTATCGGGCAACTCAAAAGTAATGCCATCAAGACGATAGAGGCCTTCTTTATCAAGTGGGACTTCTATCCATCCGGCGTTGTCAGGCATAATCTCGAGGGTTTCGGTTGTTACATGCGATGGCATCAGTGGATTATCAGGCGCTGTCATGCCGTCTGCTCGCGAAAGATGAACACGAACGGCCTGAGTATTTACACCAGAGGTATGCGGCTGATCGCGCTTCTCGGCATTATCTGTTTGAGCATCAGGACGCTGCCCACGCAACAAATCTTGAACGCGAATTCTCAGCGTACGAGATCTGCCTACCACATAAGAGGAACCATCATCCATACAGGCAAGCTCATTCGCTGGATCAAGTGTCTCGGCAAGTGATGCAGCTGTGATAGACGGCGCTGTCCTATCTATCTTAAAAGCAACACTGTCGGTTGCAGGATCATCTGCACAAGCAATGCCACCATAAGACAGAGCTAGGTCATAATCACCTTCGACGGGCAAGCCTGCCTCGTTCTCCGGAAGCGGAATTTCGCAAGACCACGTACCATCGCCGTCGTTATCGGTAAAATCCGCAAGAGCTGGAGTATCTATTGTTTGGACACCTGCGGTGAGAGAAGAAGCCCCCGGCTCAAGCGACCCTGCAAACACGTGTGCAGTAGAACCTGTTTTCGTAGCGCGGTACAGCTCAAACCAGGGATCGCGAATAACAATTTGAGCTTTAACGTCACCACGATAGGTGCCATGCTCCAAACTTGCAGGAGCATCTTCTGGTTCAGCAAGGGATATATCTGCCGATGCTCGATCGATTTCAGGATTGTCAACCACAACTTCGGTAATAACTTTGCCGTCAGACGTTGTCCAGCCGCTCTTATCGGCCATGGTATGAACGATATCGGCTAAAGAAAGGTTTTGAACCTTATTACCAGCACAGTCTTTGAATGACAGGGTAATTTGAGAGAGGCTGTAAACACCTTCACCAGAAAGTGGAATCTCTAACCAGCCATCTTTATCAACAGTAAGGCCTCCTTCATCGGCTGTACTGTAGTTGTTAGTTATGCCCGGTGTGCCCGCAAGATCCTGGTTTCGGGCCACTGTTGCTGTAATACTGTTTGTATCAACACCGGAAGTCCCCTGAGAAGAACCGTTGAGCAAATCTGCAAGATGCACCTTAATAGTGCGAGGACCGCCTACAAGATAGGTTGTGTTATCAACGGTTGCTATCTCTTCATCTTCGTTGATCGAATTGCCATCTTTTATCTGCGCTTCTGTTGCCACTGGCGCGGTGTTGTCAATCACCACCGTACATTGCGCACTGCGCTCAAGGACAATCCAGCCGAAGAGCACGCGCTTTCCTCGATAGGTAAAGTCAATGGAATGGGTACCTTCGCCCGTAATAGCAAGGGGCTGAGTTCGCCACGTGGTGGTACCGGACACATTTGAGAAGTCGTTATATAAAAGGGGTTCTGTCGAAGTTGAAGTGACATCCCCTGCTACAAACTTGTCTTCCCACTTAGCAAGATCATCATATGTCTGCGTATCTTCGAAGTTTACGTCACTTACTTGCATAGTAAGATTCACGCCGGAAGTTGACTGAGCCATATACGGTTCATCGTCATTGACGGGCTCGCCATTAATGAGGAGGGCTACCTCAGCCTGATTGGCTTCAGACTCCTCGTCAAATATCTCAAGCTGCGTTACGCCCGCACTTATAAAGGGTGCTTCATTTCCAACAACACAGCTTGTCGTATTTCCTGCATAGTCAGCAGCGGTAATTGTCATATCGGAAAGACTCCACACGCCCTCGCCTAGCGTATCTACCGAAAGCGTGAATGAGACTTTTCCGTCAGAAAATGAGGTTGCCGTAATACTCTTGTCGCCCACCTTGAGTATGAGGCTTTGAGGATCAATGCCTGAAGACCGTTCATCTGAGCCTTCCGCGGGCTCCGGCTCATCAATTGATGCCGTAATTACAAGACCGTTGCGAGTAACTGTAACAACACCATTATTGACCACGCCATCTGCTGAGAAATCAGCAGGCTCGCCAGTAGGGCTTACCACCGACAAGTTAGAAATGCTCGGCGAAGAAACATCACGTGTAACAGGAATTGCCACAAGTTGCCCTTGATAGAGCACACGCTCGACATTCTGTGCATCACGCACTTGCATGTCGCGTTTAAGGCGACCATACACCGTACAGGAATCCTGTACATCTACTGAACCCCCTGTTTTAAAACTTCCATCAGCCGAAAGAGTGAACGTCTCAGATAATTCATCTAACTCTTCTCCAGCAACAGAGAGTGCTACTGGGGATGCATCTTCATCGTCAGCATTAAGCCAAACGCAGAGTGTGCCATCTGCCCACGTTCCTGTAGTGGCAAGTGCAGCTTCGCTTCCATCTGCTCGAACGCCATGCAGTGTTTTAAGCGCAGCTTCTGGGGCCAATGGAAGCAGCTTTACATCATCAGGACTCCCTGTATTGGTCCAGCTCATTGTCGCTTTAAGCTCAGATAAACTGGGCAAAAGCACTGTGCTTGCATCTACATTTTGTCCCAACTGAGAAAAAGCAAGGTAATCCGACCAGTTAATAGCACTACCGTCAGAGGGGTTAGCGGGATAGGAAGAAACATCCGTTCTGCGAACAAAAATAGCTTTGCCGTCAAAATACGTATCAGAGAGCTCTTGTGCAGAAATCTGCTTACCATCCACAACAAATGTGAGATGTTTACTCAACCATGAAGCGACATCTACACCATAGGGTACCGTTATGTTTTCATCTTTAGGAAAAGTGACCTGTACCTTTTTAGCAGGCTCTTCACTATCCTGCGAATTTTGATCATTACTCGAAGAATTGCCCTCTTCTTGAGAACCCTGTGTTAGATCGTCGGCCGCATTCTGTTTCGAATCGGATGTTGTTGTCTCTGACGTGTTCTGTTGTACGGGAAGCTGGTCTTCCTCTCCATCGAGGGCAAATCCAAGTACAGCAGGCCCTTCAAAGAACACAGAGAGCGCTAGGAAAATCCCAACACTTGCTATCAGTAGCCTACGTAAGCGCTGCATTATTTCCGCACCTCCCCTTCCTGCGAGAGAAGTGTGGTCTCTGTCTCTGAATCCGATTGAGAAGAAAGCAGCGTTGTTCCTGCCTCTGTTTCAGATGTTGTAGATGATGCCTGTGAAGATAAAAGCGTCGTGCTGAGCTCAGAATCATTCTCACCAAGAGGTGTAATCACATTGGTAGCAACCTCAACATTGCGCACATGGAGACTGCCGCTCCCCGTACCTGCAGGAGTTCTCTGCACGCCGTGCACATCAGAAAATATCCCAGATGACTGAGTTCCCAACCACGAGCGTCCTCGCCTACCAGAACGAATATCTGCAATTTCACGCTGTGCAATTTTTCCGGTCATCTCGTCTCTTACAGCACGGACATGGCGCAAGAAGTAATACACCACAGCTAGAAGTGTAAATACTGCCGCAAAGGAATAACCCAGGGTTGCAATCATGCCAAACGTCGAGGTCATAGTTATGCCTCCACATCTACGTACGCATCATTTACGGCCTGACGCGCTGGATTAACAGACGCAAGAGCCTGCGTACGCTCATCATCGAGCAGCTCAGTTGTAGGTTGGGTGTCCTCAGCAAGCGCCTGTGCTCGATCGCAGAGATCAAGCAGTTCTAGATCACTTACGCCATCAGCTCTAAACTTCCGAGAATACGTACGGCAGGCATCAAGCGTAAGATTTGCCACCTCAAGGCGCATTACTTCGTTATCTTCATTGCTCATAACATCGACAAGCGCACTTAGGCGTTCGTAATACGGACCGTACATGCCCGCATCAGAACCCTCATTTATAAGGGGAACTATATCGGTATTAAAGTCAGCAATATCGGCATATACCTGTGCAAGCTCGGCATTCTCAAAACCTGGAGCATCTGCGGCATTATGCATCCATTGCGATGCCGCACGAATACGCGATGCACGTCCCGCATCAAGTTCATCTGCATTTTCTGCAGCATCATTTACGCCATAGTTGTACCAATACAGCTTGCCAATAGAAAAAGCCATCTCTCCCCACTGAGGGGACTGCTCAAGCTCAGAGATATGAGGGAGCAATGCCTCGCGTATTTGTCGTTCTTCCTCTGCAGAAAAATCGAGGTCAGCACGGTAAATTTGACAAAGGCCTAAGTAGGGATCAACTTCACCAGGTTTAATTGCTGCAGCCCGGACATATGCCTCAGAAGCCTCTTCCTTGTCGCTCGATTGTTCAGCAATATTCATCCAGTAGTCGTAATTGCTGTTGAGCGTTACGTTATAGCCAACTGTTCCACCAATACCGACTGCTAAGGAAACACATGCAGCAGCAACAAGCCCTACAAACCCATGCCACGTACGGCGAAGCGTTGCTTTGTGCTGGTCATCTTCTTCACGATAATGCGCAAGGTCATACGCCATTTCTGCGCACCCTTGATAGCGATCATCTGGATTGGCTTGTGTTGCTTTGGCAATAATGCGCTCAAGGCCTGCCGAAAGCTCCGGACGCACTTGTCGAATAGGCGCCATGGTATAGGGAGGATCGGAAGGATTTTTCCCAGTTACCAGGTTATACATTGTTGCGCCAAGCGCATAAACATCAGTGCGCGCATCGGTCTGCCCGCTTCCACCGTACTGCTCAGGAGGAGCAAATCCACGCGTACCAAGCTGAACCGTATCACCAATTGCCGCCGTAGTGGAGGAACCATCTTCACGATATTCACGAGCAATACCAAAATCGATAAGTTCAACCAGGCCATTTGGTTTAAGCATGACATTTGCGGGCTTCATATCACGGTAAATAACCGGAGGTTTGCGCTGATGTAAATACTCAAGCGCATCAAGCAGCTGCAGAGCCCAATCCACGACCTTTTCTTCTGATTGTGGCCCTTCTAACTCAAGAATTTCAGCGAGTGTACGCCCTTCTACGTAGTCCATGATGACGTAGAGGGTGCCCTCTTCATCAATGATGTCAACAATGCGAGGTATGGCGGGATGATCAAACCGTTTGATCATATTCGCCTCTGTTACAAGGCTCTTTACGATAAGTTCGCGCTGAGCTGGGTCTTCCACATGCTTAATTTCTTTCGCAGCCCACTGCTTGTTCAGAACGGTGTCGAGAGCCAAATACACCCTCGACATACCTCCCTCACCAATTTGTGTGAGCAGACGATATCTTTCGCCTATGGTGTAGCCCTCTTCCGCCATGCATCTTCTCCAAAGCCCAGAACATGTCCTCCTGCCTTCTTAAGAGTGATATCGCCTCAAGAGGGCAGATCCGAGTCATTCGCAACATAGTGCTGTCACAAGTCGGATGGGCGATCATTTGCCGATGCTTACAGTCTCGTTTCAGTCATTGCAAAAAATCGCATGCATGCCAGCCGAATTCTTACGAGAGATTTACAAAGCCTGGAAGGTTTCGTTATGTGCCGTCCACCGGTAAAAGGCGTCGTTCTCTAGCGAATGGGTAAAAGGAGAAGAATACACTTTTTTGCGCCTAGCTTAAGAAGGGGGTAGCTATGTCAAAAATAGTGAGTGATGTTGCACTTGTGATAGAGGGCGGAGGAATGCGCGCTGCATATTCAGCAGGACTTCTTAGCGTCCTTCTCGAACAAGGCATAGAATTTAGCTATATCTGCGGTGTTTCCGCTGGCGCATCCTGCGCAACTAACTATATGACACATGATATTGACCGTCTCAAGCGCTGCTTTGTTGATATTGCCGATGATCCCCAGATTGGTGGGACTCGATCTTTTTTGCGCGGACATGGGTACTTTAACAGCGAATATCTCTACGGACGTTGCTGTTATCCCGACGGTGCACTCCCCTTTAACATGGACGCATTCCTTGCTTCAGACGTCACACTGCGTGTACAAGCTTTTGAGCGCGACACAGGAAGAACAGTTCTGTTTAGTCGCGAGGATATGGATACGCTCGACAAACTTCTAACCGTTATTCGAGCAAGCTCTTCACTACCCATTGTTATGAATCCTACGGCAGTTAACGGCAGAGTTATGTATGACGGTGGCTTAGGCACCGGTGCCGGATTGCCCACACATATTGCAGAAAAAGATGGCTTTAGTCGCTTTTTCGTCGTAACCACACGCCAGGCAGGTTACCGAAAAACACCACCACCGGGCATGAAGCGACGCCTTATGTTGCAAACGTTTAGAGACTATCCCTATGTGCGCGACGCTTTGCTCACACGAGCATCACGCTATAACAATGCGCTTGATCATCTTGCGGCACTTGAAGCAGATGGCAATGCACTCGTAGTTCGTCCCGATGTTATGAAATTGAAGAATACTACGCTCAATCGCGATGAACTTGAAGTAGCGTATGCACTTGGTCATAGCCAAGGATTACGTGAGTTGCCCCGATGGCTCGCGTTTCTTGGTATTACAGATTCCTAAGATCATGATATAAGTGCCGCGGCATGCGGCCTTCTTTTCCAGGAGGATACATGGACACAGGTCGCGAGCTGCGCCTTATTTCGTGGAATGTCAACGGTCTACGCGCTCTTATGCGCAAAGATCCAAGCTTTGTCGATGTCGTTTCTATGCTTGATGCAGATATTTTTGCTATTCAAGAAACAAAGCTGCAAGAAGGGCAAATTGAGCTCGATTTGCCTGGATACACCCAAACATGGAGCTATGCAGAGCGCAAGGGTTATTCGGGAACCGCAGTCTTTAGTCGCAAGCAACCCTTGCAGGTACTCCACGCAGAAAGCATGCTCCCCTTCGCTCACCATGTTCTTTCCTCGGATGACGAAGCGCTCGTTGCTCAAGCCGCAACTGAAGGACGTATTTGCGCGTTGGAATATCCAAACTTTTGGTTTGTAAATGTCTATACTCCCAACGCACAAAACGAATTAGCTCGAATTGATACACGTCTGGCATGGGACAGTGCATATCGCTCATTTTTAGGTTCACTAGCTGAGGATAAACCGGTTATTACCTGCGGCGATTTCAACGTTGCCCATGAAGAGATCGATCTTAAGAACCCAGGTCCCAACCGCGGAAATGCTGGCTTTTCTGATGAAGAGCGCACCAGCTTCACACGCCTGCTCAACGCTGGCTTTACCGATACCTTCCGCACGCGTCATCCCGACGTGACAGGAGCCTATAGTTGGTGGAGTTATCGCTTTAACGCGCGCAAAAACAATGCAGGATGGCGTATTGACTATTTCTTGGTATCAGATGCCATCGCAGACCGTGTAACAGGGGCAGCAATATTGCCCGAGATTTATGGCTCAGACCACTGCCCTGTTGAGCTCACAATAGAGCTCTAAAAGCTCCTTACAAAAAACGCCTGTGCAGACCAGATGCACAGGCGTTTGTTTTATCCCTTTATGAAAAGTCGGGAACTGCAAGTCCAGCTTCACTCATAGCTTCGAGAAACGCTTCTGCAGAGCGTGTTGCAACAAGCTCCTCAGGAAAATGAATCTCCTCAAGCAGAGCGTATGCATTCTTAAACTCGCCAATAGCAGGGGCTATATGAGCATCGCTTGAGATAGTAATTTTGACACCCAATTCTGCACAGCGCTCAGCAATTTCCCGGCAACGCTTAGAGCGCTCAGGCATATCTCCCAAGCTATGCTCGTTGATCTCTATCAGTTTATGACGCTCCTTAGCAGCAGTAAGGACCTCATCGAGATCGAAGGGCACACCCGCACGTCCAACGTGACCTAAAATCAAGACACGGTCATTTTCAAGAGCGCCCAAATATGCTTGAGTTGTTCGCACAAGAGTTTGCCCCTCAGCGAACTCACGATTATGAATACTTGCGATAGCATAATCGCACTCTGAAAACACTGCATCGTTAAGATAGCAGGCACGCGACAGGCGCTCCTGTGTCATGCCACGAGCATAGGCAACGTCATAGCCAAAGAAATGTCCATCGCAATCTACGATATCCGCTTCACAGCCATGCAGAAGACGAACACCATGCCAAACACGAGGCCAGCTTTTGTAGTTGAAGTAAAACTGATAGTTTCGAACATCAAATGTGGGGAAAAGCATCGAAGAGAAGTGGTCGGTGGAACCAAAAAGCTCCAGGCCCTTCTCAGCGGCACTCCGAACGTTTTCTTCAATGGTGGAATACGCATGTCGTGAATAAAGCGTATGTGTATGAACATCACAAAGGCTCTTGAGCACGACCATCAACTCCTTCTTATGCTAGCCACGTGCCATCAGACCGTATCACGAAGCCTGATACTCCTGAGCAAGTGCCTCCCAAGCATCCATCGAATTCACAATTGTTTCGTGGCTTACGCAATAACCCACACGTACCCAACCCGGGCATCCAAAACTATCGGAAGGAACCGGAAGCAGCTCATGAGCGCGGGCACGCTCGAAGAATGCCTCAGCATCGGGCTCCAAAGCACGAACCCACAGATAGAAGGCGCCCTGAGGCTCTACAAACTCATATCCCAGCTTGGACAGACCCTCAGTTAGCGTCTTACGATTGCGCTCATATGCTTCAACATTGCAGGGCTCATCCACACAGTCCATCAAAACTCGCTGGAAAAGAGCTGGTGCGCACACAAAGCCCAGTGCACGACCTGCACCTGCAACAGCCTGCACCAGCACATCATGCTCGGGGTTGGTGTCTGGAACAAGTACCCAACCAATGCGCTCACCAGGAAGTGACAGGCTCTTTGAATAGGAGTAGCACACTATCGTACGATCATAGATCGACGGTACCCAAGGCACTTCCACACCGAAAGCAATCTCACGGTAAGGCTCGTCAGACACAAGATAGATTGTCGTACCAAAACGCTGCTCAGCCTCTGTAAGGGCGGCTGCAAGTTGTTCAAGATTCTCACGCGAATAGACAGCACCGACAGGATTATTGGGAGAATTAATAACAATTGCTTTCGTGCGCTCATTCAGAGCAGCGGTAATAGCCTCGATGTCGAGCATAAAGCTCTTAGGATCGGCCATTACCTCAACGCATGTTGCTCCGGCAGATTCAATCCAGACGCGGTACTCAGGAAAATAAGGAGCAATAACGATTACCTCATCGCCAGGGTTTACCACTGCATTGAAGGTAATAGACAGAGATGCTGCCGCGCCACAGGTAAGGTACAAATCCCCTGCGCTGTAAGAAGTAGAGAAACGCCTGTTGAGGCTTTGTGCCAATGCCTCTCGCACTTCAGGCAATCCGGAAGCAGGCGTGTATCCATGCAGTTGCATGGGAGGAAGCGTAAGGCTGTGCTCAATCGAAGCTTTTACAGCATCTGGAGCAGGAACCGAAGGGTTGCCCAGTGAGAAATCAAAGACCTTGTCGGCTCCAATTTCGGCTTTACGCTGATTTGCATATGCAGAAATCTCACGAATAGTGGATTTTTGAGCTCCATATGCACGGCTTTTCTCATTGATAGTCATGCGATATACCCCTTTTCTATCTATTTCTCTTGGCGGCGATAAACACAGGCACCGCCTCTAGGTATATTTCCAAACGCCATTGTACGACTACAACAGGCGATGGTTAGATCCCATATGCACTTCTCGCGCGTGAAGATCCTCCACAAGGTCATGGTGATGTGTTGTAACCAACACCGCACCGCCTGCATCGACAAACGCGCGAAGGAAGCCCACAACATTATCTCGTGAGGCATTATCAAGCCCGTCGGTTGGTTCATCCAACACAAGCATCTCAGGTGCCATGGAAACCACGCTTGCCAGTGCGACACGCCGCTTTTCTCCCCCAGAAAGATGATAAGGAGCGCGCCGCGAAAGCTCTCTCACGCCAAAGAGGTTTAAAGCGTCTTCGCAGCGCTGAGTCACCTCGTCTTCCGATAGCCTCATTTGACGAGGACCAAAAGCCACTTCATCCCACACGCTGGGACAGAAAAGCTGCGTATCAGCATCCTGAAAAACAAATCCCATGCGCTGATGAAAGCGTTTCGCAAAATCAGCCTGTGCCAACGAGGTTGCATCGATGGTCGCCCCATCAAATTGCACCTCACCCTTATCTGGAAACGTGAGACCACATAAAACGCGCAGCGCCGTAGATTTACCACATCCGTTAGGACCAACCAGTGCAACTGCCTCGCCGCGTCGCACAGAAAATGACACGTCAATGAGTGCTGGGACTTCATTTCCCATTTCATCGAAATAAGAAAGGCTCACTTCAGACAGCTCTGCAAGGACGTCGCGTTCATTCATCCCATTGCCCCTTCAAGCCAGATAAACACCATAACAATCAAGATAACAACCGCAAGGTAGCAAAATGATGCAAAGCCGCTTCGACGACTGACAGGCTGAGGCGGCACTGTCACCAATCCGTCAAACCCTCGACAAACCATAGCTTCATATTGAGCGGCGGCAAGATCATGGGCTTTTAAAAAAGTCGTAGCGAGCAACCCTGCAACAGAGCTCGACTTATCGCGGTTATGGCCGATACTGCGAAGAGCGAGCGCCTGCCCAAGTTCAATAGCAATTTGCCCCAACAAAGCAAGATCACGTATAGCCAAATCTATAACAAGCGCAGCGGTTGCTGGCAAATGAAGACGACGAGCTGCTTCCACCAACCCGTGTGCTCCAAGAGATCGCGTAAGACCTAAAACGAGCACAGTAGTAGTAAACGTTTTTCCCGCTAAACGCAGTGGAGCAGCAAGGGCGCCAAAATATATTGCCGGGATAGAAAGACATACCGCTAAAACTGTTGCTACAAGCGCAGGACGCAAAATCGCAGAAATCTCGCCTGCCGGTCGAAGAACGAGCCCAATGAGAACAATAATGAGCATCACCCAGACAAACGCCATGTTCTGAGCTGCAGAAACAAGAATAGCAAGCAGCAAGGTGGCAAGAATCCTCAGGCGCGCATCCACCCTACCCACGGTACGAGCCACGAGACAGGATCCAAATCCTCCCCCACGAAACACTTCCAACATGCCCACCATATGCAGCACATTATTCCGGAGGAACGTGTCACGATCGCGCGGCGGCTCATACTCAGATGGTTTATCGGGGCGAAGCCATTCCGGAAGTGTGAATCTATCCTGCGTATTTCTTTCACTCGTATCAGAAGAACGGAGGTCCATCTTAGCTACTGACCCGGCGGTTCGATGAGGCAGCTAAAAGTTTGAAAATGATAACAAGCACCAAGACGCCAATTGCAGCACTCATGATATAGGCCACCCAATCGGGCAATCCAGCTAGGGAATAATCTGGCAGCAAAGCTTCGAATGAGAATCCTTCAGTCATGCCAGCAGGAGGAGCTGAAAGTCCAGCTAATTCAGTCAATTCGTCGGTAGACCACTCACCCCACGCTGTTCCCTGGGCGAGCAATCCCAGAGGAGTTGCAACCGCAAGCGCAACTAAAAGCACAGACACCGCAACCCTTGAAGCCGAACGATTGGCAACACCTTCGCTTTTCTCTCGAGCAGGCGCGGCAGGGCCAATGAGATAATCGGGTGCTACGCGCTGTACAAATTCAAGAATTGCCAACGTTGCCACCGCCTCAATAACGCCGGCAACCAAAAGATGAGGGATAAGCATCGCAGGCAGTGACACAGCAAGTGGATAAGGGCAGTACAAAGGAGCGCCCGCGGCATCAGTAAATAAAAGCGGCTGTATACCAAATTCAACTGCGGCACAGAATGCCGCAGCATTAAGCCCTATATAAGCTCCAAGCACGACCGCTATACGCCTTCGTAGTGCCGAAGGCTCACTACCAGCAACAAGCTTATACATTGCACAGCCAACAAAAGGCAGGACAACCGCCATATTGAAACAATTGGCACCAAAGGCGAGTACACCGCCATCACCAAACAGCAGCGCTTGAAGCGCAAGGGCAACACTTACCGCTAAACAAGCCGCCTCTGGTCCTAGCATAAGCGCAATAAGAGTGCCACCAACAGCGTGTCCCGTCGTTCCGCCTGGCAGCGGCACGTTGAACATCATAAGCAGGAACGAAAAAGCGCTCGCCATCCCCAAAAAGGAGAGATGACGAGCATCAAGCTTTTGACGCACTACGCGCGCGCAATGTAACCATGCAGGGACCATAGCAACGAACAAAATACCATCTGTTTGCGGAGAAAGGTAATTATCCGGAATATGCATGTGTCCCTCTTGTTGTGTCTATCTATTCGTTCTTGTCATCCTGATCTGCAGGTGCATCCTCTTTAAGCTCCGGATGCTCTGCTACATAGCTTTCCCACGTACCATCGAGCAAAGCGCGCGCCAGATCGCCCTCAACTGTTTCACGGTCGAGCAGTACCTCTGCCATGGTATTCATGCGATCGGCGTGCTCATTCAGAATAGCGCGGGCACGCTCATGGGCTTCACGCATAATGCGCTCAACCTCGTCGTCGATGCGCTTGGCTGTTTCGGCAGAATAGTCTTGGTGGTCTGCATAATCCCTACCAAGGAACACTTGGTGCTGTGCCTCACCAAACACCTGAACGCCCAACGTCTCGCTCATGCCATAACGCGTAACCATTTCACGTGCCAATTTGGTTGCACGCTCAAGATCGTTACTCGCACCCGTTGTGATGTCGTCGCAGAACAGCTCTTCGGCGGTACGTCCTCCCAAAAGCACGGCGATCTGATCCAACATACCATCGCGTGTTTGAAGGAAGTGATCCTCTTCAGGAAGCTGCAAGGTATAACCAAGCGCTTGTCCACGGCTAATGATTGAAATCTTGTGAACTGGATCTGAATTCTCAAGAATATGGCCAACCATTGCATGACCACTCTCGTGATAGGCAATAACGGTGCGCTCTTTTGGTGTAATGACACGGCTCTTGCGCTCTGGACCTGCAATAACACGCTCCATGGCCTCTTCAACCTCGGGCATGCCAATCTTGCTCAGACGCCTGCGCGCTGCCAAAAGAGCCGCTTCGTTCATGAGATTAGCAAGGTCAGCTCCGGTAAACCCAGGAGTAAGCTTGGCCAGTTCATCAAAGCGCACGCTATCATCAAGCGGCTTTCCTTGTGCGTGCACGCGCAGAATCTGTTCACGGCCAGCAACATCCGGACGATCCACAGTTACCTGACGATCAAAACGGCCAGGACGCAACAAGGCGGGATCGAGAATATCGGGGCGGTTTGTTGCGGCAATAAGAATGACCGAGTCATTTGCCTCAAAACCGTCCATCTCTACCAAGAGCTGGTTGAGCGTTTGCTCACGTTCATCGTGGCCGCCGCCAAGGCCAGCACCACGCTGACGACCAACTGCGTCAATCTCATCGATAAACACGATACACGGGGCAGCCTCTTTAGCCTGCTTAAATAAGTCACGTACACGCGAGGCACCAACGCCAACAAACATCTCTACGAAGTCGGAGCCCGAAATTGAGAAGAACGGAACGCCAGCTTCACCAGCAACTGCTTTAGCCAGCAAGGTCTTGCCTGTTCCCGGAGGGCCCACCAGAAGAACGCCGCGTGGAATGCGCGCACCCATCTTGTGATAGCGCTCAGGATCCGCCAGGAAATCACGGACTTCCTGAAGCTCCTCTACAGCCTCATCAATGCCAGCGACGTCTTTAAACTTAACCTTCGGACGTGTTTCTTCCGTTGTTTTTGCTTTGGTCTTACCAAACGACAACGCCTGTCCGTTTTGCCCTTGCATCTGACGCAGGAAAAAGAACATGACAAGCACAATAACAAGCGTGGGCACCAACATAACGAGCACGTCTGTCCAGATGCCTGGAGTAGACGTATCTACGTTATACGTAATGCTGGAATGCGACGCCATAAGGTCGGCAAGCGAGTCAGAGCCCACATAGGTACTATCAAACTCGGTAAGCTTAGAATC
Source organism: Olsenella sp. Marseille-QA0557 (assembly GCF_965119725.1). Classification (NCBI taxonomy): domain Bacteria; kingdom Bacillati; phylum Actinomycetota; class Coriobacteriia; order Coriobacteriales; family Atopobiaceae; genus Olsenella; species Olsenella sp. Marseille-QA0557. The sequence goes on from NZ_CBCPMI010000001.1 coordinate 674,807, forward strand.
GTCTCCTACTTCACTTGCTTCACGCCAATACTTGCCATGAAGCGAGCCGTCGTAGGTTTTATAGGTAACTTCTTCCACGCGATTATCGCGGACAGCAGTTACAAAATCGCTGGTTGCAATCGTATCTGGCGAGGGGCCAAAAATGCCGCCCTGTGTTGTGGCAACCAGATATGCCACAAGCACTAAGGCAATAAGAATATAGAGAAGACCAACGCGTTTACGCTTGCCTCCTCCATCCCCCATCTGTGGCGGAACAGGACGATTGTCGTTATTCATACTCACGAAAAAATGCTCCTTGCAGTCGCATTTGCTGCGACGGTCTTACGCTGACAATTAGCTATACACCTCGGGTTTAAGTACCCCAATATAGGGCAAATTACGATAGCGCTCTGCAAAGTCCAAGCCATATCCAACAATAAAAGCATCGGGCACATGAGCACCAACGTAGCGTGGATGCACAGCCGGAGTCTTACCGGGAATGTCCTTAACGAGAAACGCGGCCACTTCCAACGAGCGAGGCTTACGAGACTCAAGGTTTTTCATCAGATAGCTCAGGGTAAGGCCGGAATCCAAAATATCCTCGACAATGAGAACGTCTCTGCCCTCAATGCGCGTATCGAGGTCTTTCACAATTCGAACTACACCTGAGCTCTTCGTGCCATCTCCATAGCTTGAAACTGCCATGAAGTCCACGCCAAGCTGACAATGAATTGCCCTCATGAGGTCGGCAGTAAAGACAACCGCCCCTCGAAGTACTGCAACGATTAACGGATTACGTCCTTCGTAATCGGCTCCGATTTCGGCGCCCATGCGCTGAACGATTTGGGAGATATCATCCTCAGAAAGAACGATGCTCTCTACGTCTGGATGCAGACCCTCCATGTGCGCCCCTTTCGACCGCAATGCCTTATTTAAACCCATGACACTTCATCCTAGAACTATCACAGGTTACGCGCTATACACCACTATGAAGTCCTAATTCTAGCAGCACCTTAGTAGCAGGTCCGCACTTAGCACGTTCATCTGCACGAATTCCTGCCACCCAAAGCACTCGTCCAGATGGCCCGGTTCTTACCACAGGCACATTCATGCGATCTGCTGCAGGAATATGGGCATCGGCAAGGAGCGACGAAAGACGCTTTGATTGTCCATGCATGCCCAGAGGACAGAGCACTTCTCCTGGTGTTGGACCATCTACCCACAACTTACCGCTCTGCTCACCCATTTCACACAGGTGCGCATCGAGCAACACCGACATGTTCTCCCACTCCTGCCCATGAAAACGGGCAAGTTCTTCTGCGTTTTGTCCGGAAGCAAGGCGGATAAGGCGTGCCGTTAGAACGCGACCATCTCCCAATTTAAACTCTCCCGGAACCTCAAACCAGCCTGCTTCTATGCACTCATCTGCTGCGCGAGCGCGCATAAAAAGAACACCGTGAACCACACGACAGTCGACACCCAGAGGCATTGTCATGGAACCTGAACCTGCCGCAACAAGCTGCAGAACTCCGTTGATGTGACGCGCTTCCAGTCGACAGTCTGGACAGGTCCTGAGGATTGCCAGCCTGACCACACGACGAGCAATAGCAACATCCAATGCTGCTAGACGAGCTGCATCAAGAGCGACAACCCCTTCTGAGGTGTGACGTTCAAGCTCTCGAAACGCGCGAGATGCGACCTGAGTGAGATATGAATCTTCATCAGAAAGGATGTCACAGGTAGAAGCAATGCTTGCCACTACCCGTGGGTTCTTGCGCTTTACCACCGGAAGCACTTCATGGCGTACAAAAGCTCTGAGATAGTGTGTATCGGCGTTTGTTGCATCTTCGCGCCAGACGATACCCCGCATGCGCAGAAGATCACAAAGCTCCTCATGAGTTCTGTCAAGCAGAGGACGCACGATGCGATTCCGGCGACGAGGAATCGAGGAAAGTCCCGAAGCTCCAGAGCCACGAACTGCATTCATAAGAAAAGTTTCGGCACGATCATTGGCGGTATGAGCCGTAAGAATACGCGCTGCTGAACGCGGACAGCCCATCTGCGCTGATAACTCATTGGCAAGGCGCGCTGCCGCGGCATAGCGCACTTCTCTACCAACGTTCTCAACGTTGTCGCCATGCTGCTTTGCTAATGCCTCAACATCCACTGACTCTACGGTGCAGGGAACACCATAGCGTGCGGACAGCCCGCGTACAAACTCTTCGTCTTCCTCAGCATCAACACCGCGTAATTGATGATTGATATGCAGCACATGCAAACGCTCCCGCGCAATCCGCGCGCATCCCTTACCATCCTCGATATCAAGCGCTGAGGTGGCAGCAAGAACGAGCAGTGCCGTAGAATCCGCCCCTCCTGAAACCATGAGAATAACGGGGGCTGTTCCTTCATCATGTTCATGAACAGGCGGACGTGAAAAGGTCCCACCCTGAGACCCATATCTCCGCGCAACACTCGTCATATCCATCTCCCTTATCATGAACCAGACAAAGCACGTTTACCAAATTGGTAGTGTTGTCATTGTAGCGACGTATAGTTCTCTACATCTTTTGTAGTGGTATATCTGCACAGAATGAAACAGATCGATCGGAGTGTGTATGCCTTCTGCTCTTCACCTTCATATTCTTGCAAGCGGTTCCAAAGGAAATGCTGCCCTTGTCGAAGGCCCCGAAGGCACAGTCCTCATCGATTGCGGTCTTTCGCGTCGTGAGCTATTAAACCGCATGAGCAGTTTGCATCTTGATCTCAACAATCTCAAAGCAGTTTTTCTTACCCACGAACACTCCGATCACGCCTCCGGTATTCCGGTATTTATGAAACATACCAACGTCCCTCTCTTTGCCACCGCCGGCACTATGGCGGCAAGGAAATCGCTTACAAACATTGCGTTTGAGGCCATTGAAGACGAGGACGAGATAACCATTGCCGGCATGCACATCCAAGTTTTTCCCACATCACATGATGTTGCGGATCCAATAGGCTTTAAGTTTGATACCGGCAATGATTCTGTTGGATATTGCACTGACACCGGCATACTTACTCAGCAAGCTCAAAAACATTTGTACAATGCGCGCATTTTGGCTCTAGAAGCTAATCATGATCAAGATATGCTCAAACGCGGCCCCTATCCTTCATTTCTTAAAGCTCGTATCGCAGGCAGCAGTGGCCATCTTTCAAATAATCAGGCGTCTGAAGCTTTGAGTACGCTTGTCGGAGAGTCGACTCAAACAATAGTTGCAATGCATCTATCACAAGAAAACAATCGACCTGGTCTGGCAGTACAAGCGCTTGCTCAATCCGTTAATGCCGAGCCAGATGACAAACTTTTCCATAGAGCACACACTACAGATGGAAAGCTGTCGATTCTAGCCGCAGGACAAGATCGTCCTCTATCTATTTGGTAGTCCAACGTGAAGAAAGAGCAGTTGGCTCAACGAAAATAACGGCCGAGCTGCAAAAGCAACTCGGCCGCTGAGTCTTGTAATTGTTTACAACTCGTTGTACTAGTCGATGGAAATCTTCGTAACGTTTTGCTTTTCCTGCTGCTTAGGAACATTGATGGTGAGAATGCCGTCGTTCAGCTTTGCAGTCAGACCCGCTGTAGCAGCATCCTTCAGATAAATGCCGCGCGAAGCCTTCCACTCGTGGCTTTCCTTATGCAGGTAGTTCTTATTTTTCTCTTCCTCGGTCTCCTTCTTATCAACTGAGATGGAAAGACGGCCTTCGTTAAGCTCAACGTCAATCTCATCCTTCGTGACACCAGGAAGATGAGCGGAGATTACGTAGTTATCCCCAGCGTCCTCAACATCCATTGTGAAACCTGGAGTTACCTCGGAAGGGGTTGCCAGGAAATCATCCAGCATGTCAAACGGAAAGATTGAATGAAGCGCTCTGTTGTAACGATCGTACGGAATCATGCTAGCCATATCTGATCACTCCTTTTGCTTGCCGGTAACCGACGGCACTTCCGCCGCGTTCCGGCTGTCGTTTTTCAATACTTACTATTCCCGCGCTGAGTAAAGTTATACAGAAATACAAAAATTTTCTTAGTTATTTTGACTAATTAAATCTAAGTCTTATTCACATATATTTTGATTTATGAAAACTTAGACAAGGGAAGCCTTGTTTAAGTTATTGGGATATTATGAGTGACACTGATAAACGAAGGATTCTAAATCCTCTCTATGCTCGCGCCGGAGGAGACATGGCAGAAGGCCCAAAGCACGACAATCAAGCACAGCACTCTACAGCTCCTGAAGAAGAGCAGCATTCCACGCCTTCACACACTCGATATGTTCGTCCACGCACTCCTCATCGCACCGTTGAGCCAGTCAATGATCTCGAACAAGATGACGCGCTTGCAGAAGTTACTCATGAATCAGACTTTACGGTCGGCACCCTTAATCCACTTGCTGGCAGGGGATACCGCCGCTCACGCAATAATATGAATCGCATTAGTCGCGATTTACATTATGGTCAGTATCTATCCATTCCTAAGGGAAGGCGCGCGATTTTCGCCTCACGCGAACACAAACGCAAAGTTAAATCAATTGTTTCGCTTGTTGTCCTTGTTGTAATGCTTGCCATTGTGGCGGTTATTGTGTGGCAACTTATTTCGAATGTCTAAAGCACAATTTCTGGCAACCTTTAATCCCAAGGATCACGTTCAAAGAGTGGCTCAGGTTCAGGTCTACGATCTGACCACGGATCGTAGCCATCATCATCTTCATTTTCTGCACGCATAAACTCACTGTTTGTAGCATCAATGCGCACATCTAAATCGTCAAATGATTTAGATGTATCTGATGAACGAGATGCTTTCATAGTTATCCTTCAGCACCTTCGGTTGTATTCACATTTGCGTTATCTGGGTTTACTCCCACATAAATCGTGACCGTAGTACCTTTATCGGCACGCACGCCCGGCTCTGGCGACATTGCCACAACAAACCCAACGGAGTTTTCTGAGGGTTCTTCTGCCAAAACTACCTGGAATCCATCGGCAACAAGACGTGCAGTTGCATCGGTTGAGGTCATTCCACGCACATCGTCGATCGTATGGCCCCCCCAAAGTTCTGCTTGCCACGTGCCAAATGCTATAGCGATTCCAAGAAGTATTACGCATGCACAGGACACAATGCCAGCAATAAGACGGTTTCTACGGAGCCAATCTCGGTGTTCCTCAGGAGCAGAAAGACGGAAAGCTGAAAGAGACTGATTGTTGTCGTGCACATGGATGTGCGGATGATCTTGCTGTTCAATACCACGACGAGCTGCCTGTACCAAACTGCGACGTTTTGCCCGCCGCACCATACGTTCCAGCCTTCGACGCTCGGGTGAAGCTTCTATAGGAGCAGTTACGGACGGTTGGCTTTCAGCGAGAGTATTTTCTGAACCATAAATAACGGTTGATGTGGGTTCCTGCGCCTCCTGCTTTACCTCAGGAGAAGCCGGCTGTTCTGCCACTTGTGGCATATCCTCCACCGTCGGTATCTTCTCAGCCGGTTCAACGGCAGGCGTGATGTCATAAGCCTGCTCATGAACATCAATCTCGACGACATCAAGCACTTCATGCGCACTGCCCTGATCGACATCATGAGCAGCCACACCTGCATCATCAGGATGAACTGGATCATTCGTAGGTGGTGCTGCAAAATGCGCTCCAGATATTTCTTCTGGAATACTGGGCGTATTGGCAAGTTTCTCTATATCGTTGTCGGAGAGGTGCCGCATCATTTTTGTCCCGCAATACGGACAAATTGGCTGTCCCTCCGGTACTTCTGCGCCACATTGGCGACAAATCATCTAATGGCCTCCCTGCACGAGAAGAGCTCGTGATACATAGACGCTTGTCTATGTGAAGCAGTTGATACACGTGCGTCCAGGCTAACGGACCTCGTTATTATTACTCATAAAAACGACGAGCGTAAAATAAACAGATACGCGGCACGAAGCAAAAGGCGCTCCGTACCGCGTAAATAAGATACGTTATATGTCGCTAGATTACTATTCGAGCACATCCGGCTCAATCGGGTCGTCCGACGGAGTGTGCGCCGCAGCTGCTGCACGTTCTGCAGTAGCAGAATCGTCACGTTCAGCAAAGAAGTTACCCTGGTCGTTAACATCTACTCGGACAACATCGCCTTCGCTGACCTTGCCCTCAATGATGAGGTTAGCAACATTGTCAACCACCTGGCGCTGAATAAGACGCTTCAGAGGACGTGCTCCGAACACTGGGTCAAGGCCATCGAGCGAGAGCGTTTGGATGGCGGATGGTGTCATCTCAAGAACAATACGCTCGCGGGCAAGACGCTCACGCACATCAGCAAGCTGGATATCAACGATCTTCTCGATATCTTCGAACCCAAGTGCGTGGAATACCACGACATCATCTATACGGTTGAGGAATTCAGGCTTGAAGGTCTGACGCAAAGCGTCGTTAACCTGCCTCTGCACTTCTTCAGGATCGCTGGAGGCGTTTGCACCTGCAATGAACTGACTACCAACATTGCTGGTCATTATGATGATCGTGTTCTTGAAGCTCACAACACGGCCCTGACCATCGGTAAGACGTCCATCATCGAGCACCTGCAGCAAGATGTTAAAGACATCTGGATGCGCTTTTTCCATCTCATCCAACAGGATCACGCTGTAGGGACGGCGACGCACAGCTTCGGTAAGCTGGCCTCCCTCGTCATATCCCACATATCCTGGAGGTGCGCCGATAAGACGCTGGACACTGAACTTCTCCATGTATTCAGACATGTCGATACGAACAAGTGCGCGCTCATCGTCAAACAGACATTCGGCCAAAGCTTTTGCAAGCTCTGTCTTGCCCACGCCAGTAGGACCAAGGAAGAAGAAGCTTCCGATTGGACGCTCGGGATCGGAAAGACCAGCACGGCTACGACGTACAGCAGCTGCTACTGCCGATACTGCTTCGTTCTGACCCACAACACGAAGATGCAGCTGCTCTTCGAGATTGCGGAGCTTATCCATCTCGCCTTGCATCATCTTTGCAACAGGCACGCCAGTCCAAGACGACACAACTTCGGCAATTTCTTCAGTTGTTACTTCCTCTTTGAGCAGACCTTCTCCTCGAGCCTGACGCTCTGCGAGATCCTGCTCTGCCTGCTTATATTCGTTCTGTAGAGAAGGAATGATTGAATAACGTAGCTCAGATGCACGAGCAAGATCACCTGAACGCGTAGCACGCTCTTCCTCACTGCGAGCATCGTCAATGCGCTGCTTTAGATCCTGGACATGATCAATAACGCCACGCTCGTTTTGCCAGCTTGCCTTCATGCCATCAAGCTTTTCTCGAGCAGTCGCTATTTCTTTCCGCAGGGCTTCCAAACGCTCACGAGAAGCATCGTCGTCCTCTTTCATGAGGGCCTGCTCTTCGATCTGCATTTGTGTTAATTGACGATCTTGAGCATCAATCTCAGCCGGCATGGAATCGAGTTCCATACGCAGACGACTTGCAGCTTCATCTACAAGGTCGATAGCCTTGTCTGGCAAGAACCTGTCAGAGATGTAACGGTTGGAAAGATCTGCTGCAGCAACCAGCGCCGCATCGGTAATGCGGACACCATGATGAATCTCATACTTCTCTTTAATGCCACGAAGAATAGAGATGGTGTCTTCGACAGTAGGTTCGCCCACCATGACTGGCTGGAATCTACGTGCAAGTGCCGCGTCCTTCTCGATGTATTTACGATACTCTTCAAGCGTTGTTGCGCCTATCGCATGCAGTTCTCCACGGGCAAGTGCTGGTTTGAGAATATTGCCGGCGTCCATAGAGCCCTCAGTGGCGCCCGCTCCCACGATAGTATGCAGCTCATCAATGAAGAGCACGATCCTACCATTGGAGTTTGCCACCTCTTTGAGCACCGATTTCAGTCGATCCTCAAATTCACCACGATACTTTGCGCCAGCAACAAGTGCCGACATATCAAGCTCTACCAGCTCTTTATCACGCAGAGTGGACGGCACATCGCCCAAAACAATACGCTGTGCTAACCCTTCAACGATGGCTGTTTTACCAACGCCCGGCTCACCAATGAGGACTGGGTTATTTTTTGTACGACGGCTCAATACCTGAACAGTACGGCGAATCTCTTCCACACGCCCAATAACAGGATCAAGCTTGCCTTGGCGAGCAAGATCAGTGACATTGCGGCCGTATTGTTCGAGCGCTTCGAGCTCAGGTTTGGAATCCTGGCTGGTAACACGCTCATCGCCACGGAGCTCGGCATATGCCTCTTCAACACGCTTGCCAGTCAAACCTGCAGCTTTCAAAATTGAACCAGCTTCGGTTTTATCATCTGCAAGAGCGCAGAGCAGGTGCTCAGAAGTTACATAAGAGTCTCCGAGTTTTGAAGCAAGTTTTTCTGCCGCAGTAGCAACACGCTCAAACTCGCTGCTTACACCCATCTGTGCGCCTGATACTTTGGGCTGACGCTCAATAGCCTCATCCACTTGAGATTCTATAGCGCGCGGATTTGCACCAACTCGCTCGATAATAGCGCTCAGGTTATGCTCTCCTGAGCTGAGAAGCGCTTTTAACATGTGAATGGGCATGAGCTGACCAGCCTGTGCGTCAGCAGCAATACCCAATGCTGCTTGTAAAGCCTCCTGGGCAGTTACTGCCCATTTGTCTAGTCTCATAATGCCCCCCCCCTTCGGGATTTCAGTTTTGACATTCTTATTATTCCCGCTCAGGGCCTTGTTTAACCATAAATCTAAGTCGTAATATGATAGATTTTCTGTGTCGATATATGAAGACATTATGCCCTCATATGATTCAACTCCCCGAATCTGAACCACCTGTCCAAATCCAGAGAGTTGAAATATTGAATGGCATATATCAATAGAGATACGCAGCACACGGGATAAATTTTATTAAGCGTCTTCTCTACCTAAGAATCCGCGTCTTGATCATTCTCAGTATCTTCTTGCTCATTCAAACCGCCGGTGAGAAGACGTCGCATCACCTTATCGGGACTTGATTCTTGATACCGAGCCAGCGCCGTTATTTTCTCCTGCATGCGATACTCATGAACCTCATCTTCTAGCTCTCGCACACGACGTCTTAAATCCTCAAGCTCCTGCTCCCGCTGGTCTGCCCGCTCTCGCATGTCAAGAATACGAACAACGCCAGCAAGGTTAATACCTTCGTCGGTGAGCTTCGTAATGAGGTTAAGACGATCTATATCGGCTTGGCTATAAAGGCGCGTATTGCCGCGTGAACGACCTGGCGTTACAAGGCCCTTTTGCTCATACACGCGAAGCGTCTGTGGATGCATGCCGGTAAGCTCAGCGGCAACGCTAATCATATAGAGCGGCTTGTTACGATCTGCCCGGCGACTATCGCCTTCTCTGGGGCTACGAGCCATAGCGTTCCACGTCCTCTCGATAAGCTCGCTTATCTGCATCCTTTAAACGCTCAAGCAATTCACGTTCCTCCGAAGAAAGGCGCGTAGGAACCTTTACTCGGATCTTCACATAGAGAGCTCCTCGGGAACCCTTACGCTTAACATTAGGAGCTCCCAAATCACGGAATCGGAAGGTCTTGCCATCCTGCGTACCGGCAGGAATCTTCAAGCGTACGGTCGTTCCATCGGGACAAGGCACTTCAACACTCGTTCCAAGGGAAGCCTCATAAATACTTACAGGCAGCTCCATCCGGACATCTGCGCCATCGCGCTTAAACAGCGGATGCTCAGCTACGCGTGTTGTAATGACTAAATCGCCTCGGCTGCCACCGTTGCGGCCATATTCACCGCGCCCGCGATAGCGAAGTTTGCCACCGTCCACTGCTCCAGCAGGCACTTTGACTGTCAGAGATTGTTCTTCACCGGTAGAAGGTACCTTGAAGCTCACCTTGCGCGTTGTACCAGTGAACGCCTCTTCAGCAGTAACATCGATTGACAGTGTAAGGTCGCTGCCCTTTTGAGCTCGGCCACTCGATGCACCACCATGTCCACCAAAGATAGACGAGAAGTCAAACCCGCTAAATCCATCGTTGCCGAATATGTCGGACCAGTCACCGTCAACATTGGTGGTGTAGGTCGTATACCCACGTCTTCCTGATCCACCAAAATCGGCCCCCGGAATACCGCCGAAGAGCAGCATCTGATCATACTCTCGGCGTTTCTTTGGATCCGAAAGCGTTTCGTATGCTTCGCTTACCTCTTTAAATTTTTGTTCGTCGCCACCAGCATCGGGATGATACTTTTGGGCCAACTTGCGGAACGCACGTTTAATTTCATCTTGGGTGGCGTCCCGCTTCACACCAAGAATGTCATAAAAACTTCGTTTGCCTGCCATTGGTGAAGGTTGCGCCCCCTTTCAAATAAGCGCCCGGGTAAAGGACCCGGGCGTCACAATTTCAGGTCTCTTACTACTCCTGAGCCTCTTGAGACTCTGGGTCTTTCTTATCATTAGCCTCTTCGGTGTCAGAAACTGGTCGGCGCGGACCGCCATACGTTACTGTAACCATTGCTGTACGGATTACCTTGCCACCCATACGATATCCTGGCTGGTACACATCGCGCACAGTATCTTCGTACGCCTCATGATCTTCCACGCGACCAACAGCCTGGGCGCTCAGAGGATCGAAGGGTTCATTGGCGGGGTTTATCACCTCTACGCCTTCATGTGCAAGAACATCGAGCAGCTTCGTTCGCACAGCACTCATACCATCAACGAACTGCGCAAAGCTCTCCGGTGTGCCATCGGCATCGCCCGCGTGAGCAAGAGCACGATCAAAGTCATCGATCACTGGTATAAGCTTGGTAACAAGACCTTCGGTCGCACGCGCTTGCTCTGTCAAACGCTCTGTTGCAGTACGGCGGCGATAATTTTCCCAATCCGCCTGTAAGCGTGCAAGACGATCTTGAGCCTCCGATACGTCTGCCTTAGCCTTTTCAGTCTCTTGACGAGCTTCATCGAGCTTCGCTGCTAACTCATCGCGTTCGCGGCGAGCTTTATCCGCCTGTGCTTGGAAGTCTGCTTCAGCCGCCGCTTCTCCACGACGAATTGCCTCTGCAACCATAGCCTCTTCATCAAGCTCTTCAACAGTATCTGCAGCTTGTCCTGCAGAACTACCAGTTTCCTTCTCTTCAGTCTGGGCTGATGCGTCAGCACTCATTTCAGAACCCGATGCTTGCTCTCCTCGCTGAGGCTCATTTCTGAGTTCATCATCTGTTTCAATGGGCACTTTCACGTCGTCTCCCTCCGGGACCCAAAGGAGGGTGCTGACACACCCTCCAAATGAGTCTTTACCATCCGCTCTTTACGGATGTTCGGTTCCTAGATCGAGTCTTACTCGTCCTTATCGTCGTCAACAATCTCGTAGTCGGCGTCAACGACATCGTCGGAGTTGTCGGAAGCGGCGCCATTATCGGCAGCAGCCTGCTCATTAGTGGCTGAATAGACCACCTCAGCGAGTTTATGGCCAACCTGCTGAAGCTTTTCACCGGCAGCCTTGATAGCTTCGATATCGGTGCCATCAAGGGCCTTCTTAGCCTCATCAACTGCGCCCTGAACTTCGTTCTTCAGATCCTCGGGCACCTTGTCGCCAAGGTCAGCAAGCGTCTGCTCGGTGCTGTAGGCAAGGCTGTCAGTCTGGTTACGGACCTCAATCTCGTCCTTATGACGCTTATCCTCCTCAGCGTGAGACTCAGCGTCCTTCACCATGCGGTCGACTTCTTCATCGGAAAGTGCCGTAGAGCCAGAGATGGTGATCTGCTGCTCCTTACCAGTACCCTTATCCTTAGCCGTTACCTTTACGATGCCGTTTGCATCGATATCGAAGGTAACCTCAATCTGAGGAACGCCACGGCGTGCGGCAGGAATGCCCGTAAGCTGGAACTTGCCAAGGCTCTTGTTGTCAGCAGCCATCTCACGCTCGCCCTGCAGGACGTTAATCTCAACCGAAGTCTGGTTATCAGCAGCTGTGGAGTAAATCTCGGTCTTGGACGTCGGGATGGTGGTGTTACGGTCGATCATCTTGGTCATTACGCCGCCCATGGTTTCCACACCAAGTGAAAGCGGAGTTACGTCGAGCAAGAGGATACCCTCAACATCGCCCGTAAGTACGCCGCCCTGGACAGCTGCACCATCAGCAACAACCTCGTCCGGGTTTACAGACATGTTGGGCTGCTTGCCTGTCATCTGCTTGACGAGATCCTGAACAGCCGGCATACGGCTGGAGCCGCCGACGAGAATAACTTCTGAGATGTCGGAAAGCTGCATATTTGCATCGCGAAGTGCCTTGGTTACAGGACCCTTGCAGCGATCGAGCAGATCGCGCGTAATGCGCTCAAACTCGGCACGGGTAAGGGTGTAGTCGAGGTGCTTGGGGCCAGAGGCGTCTGCCGTGATGAAGGGCAGGTTGATCTGAGCCTGCTGAGCACTCGAGAGCTCCTTCTTAGCATTCTCAGCGGCTTCCTTCAGACGCTGCAGTGCCATAGGATCCTGACGCAAATCGATGCCGTTATCAGCCTGGAACTTATCGGCCAGCCAATCAATTATGCGCTGATCCCAGTCGTCGCCACCCAGGTGGTTATCGCCGTTAGTAGCAAGTACCTCAAAGACGCCATCGGCAAGGTCGAGGATGGAGACGTCGAAAGTACCGCCACCCAAGTCGAATACGAGAACCTTCTGATCAATGCCCTTCTTATCCAAGCCATAGGCAAGTGCTGCAGCCGTAGGCTCGTTAACGATACGCTTGACGTTAAGACCGGCAATCTTGCCTGCATCCTTAGTGGCTTGACGCTGAGCATCGTTAAAGTAGGCAGGAACGGTAATAACAGCGTCGGTAACAGGCTCGCCGAGATACTTCTCAGCATCGTTCTTCATCTTAGAGAGAATCATGGCGCTGATCTGCTCAGGCGTGAAGTCCTCTCCCTCGATTTCGACAACAGCGCGGCCACCCTGTCCCTCTTTGACCTTATACGGGACGGTCTTAATCTCGGAGGCAACCTCGTTGTAACGACGACCCATGAAACGCTTGATGGAAAAGACGGTATTTGTTGGATTTGTGACGGACTGGTTCTTTGCTGCCTTACCAACGATACGATCACCATCGGGGCGGAAAGCCACAACGGACGGAGTGGTGCGATCACCTTCTGCGTTTACGATAATAGTAGGCTCGCCACCTTCAAGTACTGCCATTGCAGAGTTGGTAGTACCAAGGTCAATACCTAGAATTTTGCTGCTCATAGTATGTTTCTCCTCCCTGAAGACGCCTGCGTTATGCATGTACGCCCTGGAACTTTATTTTCTTTACACCTTCATTGTATCCCGTGATTGCCCATCCTATACAAAATCTAAGCGTCTTTATACTAGATTTTTTAACCCTTCACAATTTATGTTTGTTGTTACAGGTTTATGTAGGCAAACCGCTGCACAGATGGTCATTCCGCGATGTGTCTCCCAATTGAGGGAAATTTTCATACCATTCCGAAAAACTATGCCATCTGTTCCCGACTAAACCTTGCAAACCACCGAGTGCATGATATTCTCAACGCAAGGAATCGTTCGCATGAACGCCTGGAGAGGATTTAAGGCGGCGAACGGATAGGGTTTACAAGGAATGGAGCAATTATGTCTCACCCCGTTATTGATGCCGACGAGTGCATTGCTTGCGGCGTTTGCGTTGACACCTGCCCTGCTGGCGTACTCGAGCTTGGCGACGAGTCTGCTCAGGTTGCCGATGGCGATGCTTGCGTAGCTTGCGGCGCTTGCCTTGACGCTTGCCCTGCTGGCGCAATCACCGAGATCGCTGAGGACTAAGTTAGCGTTCGGCACACAGCACACTTGCATTGCTGCATACGTATTTAATTAGGTAATGCAAAAAGGAGACCAAGCTATATGCCTGGTCTCCTTTTGTATGATGGGTGTTAGAACCAAACCCTCCGAGAGAAACAGAGGACGCACCATGAAGCTTCTTATTGCATCCGATATTCATGGATCGGCGGCCTGGTGTCGCAAACTCATGGACGCTATCGAAGCCGAAACTCCTGACCGTATTGTGCTTCTTGGTGACCTTCTTTACCATGGCCCCCGCAATGATTTGCCCGATGAGTACGCACCAAAAGAAGTTGCCGCAATGCTCAATAGCCTTGCCGAGCAGATCATCGCTGTGCGCGGCAACTGCGAGGCTGAAGTTGACCAAATGATGCTCGATTTCCCCTGCCTGGCGGACTATACCGTAGTGCTTGATTCTGGACGCTCCGCAGAAGGTACAGACGACGCTCATGCCATACGCGAGCTGTTCTGTACGCATGGACACGTATACGGACCCGGGCTTCACAATTCCATAGACAACCTGCCCAAGCTCGCTGATAACAGCATTGTGCTGTATGGACATACGCACATTAAGGTTGATGAAACTTTAACCGTTGGTAAAGTTCAGCTTCGCGTATTTAACCCAGGAAGCGTGTCTATCCCTAAGGATGGTTCACACAGCTACGGCGTGTATGAGGATGGGGAGCTGCACCACGTTATTCTGGAATAGTCCAATCAAAACCACCCGCACAGCGGGTGGTTTGCTCTTAGGGTATAACCCTAGGGTCCCAGGCCAGGGGCTCAAGCCCCCGGCCTGAACTGACGTTCAGGCCCGATAGCCCCTTGACTCGTGGCGGGCCGGTCAAACCGGCGGCGCGCCTAACCCTCCTTCTGCGGGCCCCTCGCGAAGGGATCCTCGTACTCCTTGACGCTCAGCCTGTCCTGGGCAATATCGGCGCGCTCCTGCTCGCGTATGTACTTCGCGATCGTGGCCTCGTTGAGGCCTACAGTGGAGACATAGTAGCCCTCCGCCCAGAACTTCCTGTTCCCGAACTTGTACTTGAGGCTCGCGTGTCTGTCGAACATGAGTAGCGAACTCTTCCCTTTAAGGTAGCCCATAAAGCTCGAAACGCTGATCTTGGGCGGGATGCTGACCAGCATGTGCACGTGGTCCGGCATCAGGTGCCCCTCTATGATCTCGACCCCCTTCCACTGGCACAGCTGCCTGAGAATCTCCCCCAGGTCCTTGCGGTATTGGTTGTAGATGACCTTCCTTCTATACTTTGGTGCGAACACGATGTGGTACTTGCAGAGCCACTTCGTGTGCGCAAGGCTGTTGGCCTTCTGGGCCACGGCAATCACCTTCCCCTCGGGGCCGGCGACCTGAACAATCACCATGCTAGAGGGGAAGGCATTTCGTTGCATAGCACCAAGTACTGTCCACCCGCACAGCGGGTGGTTTTCTATGCCGCGCGTACTGCGCGGCACGGACTAAAGTCCATGAACAAAAAAGCCCGGGGCAACCCGGGCTTTTTTGCTTACTTCGTTACGCTTGCTCCGGCCTAAGCCGCCTTTTTCATTTGAGCAAATGCAATGAATGACAAGACCATCTCCACAACAACGAACATGAAGTACGCTGGGAAAAGCACCATTGCCACTGCATACAAAATTGCCCCCGTTAATGCAAAGCCGCGTTTATTCATAAACACACCTAAAGCATTAAAGACTACAGCCAGAAAAGTCATCAAAAGATGCGGCATAACAAGCACTGTTGCAATTGCTGCTCCGGCCTGTTCTGCGCTTGAACTGTCGCCGCTTGCTGCGCCGAACCAATACACCAGGCTATATATCAGATATGCAGCACCAATAACGAGCGCGATGATTAGCAAGATATTCTTTTTCTGCTGCTTTGTTCCAGATGCTGGAGCATAATTTTGAAAGTCACTCATTTTAATCCCCTCATTTAATCTTTATTGCACCAGCACAGCCTGAATTGGTTGCGCAATACAACAATTAGCAATGGCTCTTCTTTACAGAGCTTATGGATGACGCGTCTGCTATGAGAGTACCCAGCTTGCGGTTGGCTCATTATCAAGAACGTTTCCGTAATAAAGCGCTTTTACCGTACCACCCTCAAAATAAAGGTTGCCAGTTACGGTACCGCCTGCAGCAAGGCTACCTGAATTCAGCTCTTCGGAGCTCTCAGAGTAGTACGTTGTGTATTCCTGAGCGCCTTGATCGGTTTCACCCTTCCAGTCGTAAGGGTTATAGTTTGCGGTTTCATCTCCATTGTTTGTATAGGTGACATTCACAGCAACAATTGGAGACCCGTCATAGTTCACAAGGCTAGCATCAACAGAATTAACGGTTACAGCGAGACCACTATCAGATTCAACTGTCTCTCCAACAGCAAGATCAAAAGAACTCTGTTCCTCTGTCGCCTCTTGCGTTGCTTCGTTCGAAGATCCGCCATTGTCTGTGTCAGATGTCCCGCCGCAAGCGACAAGAGCAAGAGAGAGCATTCCCGCAGCAATACCACATAGAATTCGCGAAGTTCTCATTTCTTTCCTTTCCTAAAGGTGGAAAATCTCTTCGTTCATTCTCAAAACAAAAAAGCCTGGTTTCATTAGCTGCGAGCTAAATCGATGATTTGCCGTACTAAGAAATGCAAGAAATACTTTCTTTATCGTCACAAATGCAGTGAGTCCGTTCGATCTATCTCTCATAAGCAATTTTCATTTGCTTAGTGAGGGCTTCGTCCTCCTTCAAAGGACACGAGTGTGTGCTCTCCTTGCGCCCACAGCAGGTCATCGCATATATCAATATTCATGCGACGATCCAAGCAATATGCAACGATAACGTCACGCGGAACGCTTGGCATGAGGGCGTTTGTTCCCCCGCGCTCCAACAGTTCACAAGTAGCATCAATACCCAGATGCATGCCAAAGGCCAGCTGTAACAACTTATCCCGACTGGCTCGTCTGGTGCCAGCAATAATTTGATAGCAAAAAGTTTGATTAAGGCGAGAGTCGCGCACAATATCACGACGACGAAGATTACGCGCGTTAAGTTCGTGAGCAATCCATTCTGAAAGCGATGGATTATCTGTATGTGCGAAAGCAAGGGCATCAGCCAGTGATATCTCTCTCTTCCGTATAAAATCCCATTCCGACCGCATTACAACCTCCTGCCTAACAGCATGAGGAAGATGCTTTGTCGTTTCATTAGCCGAAAGCTAAATTTCAGACCCACCTAATTACTCGTTGATTCCCAGCGATCTTATAAATAGGGCTTAAGTGTTACATTTAAAGACTGATTGCCCAGCACGACTTCAGGAGCTAGCATGCTCGAGCTTTTTGGAATGTTTGTATTCGCCCTCGCCCCTATCATCTGGCTTGTTATTGCCCTCTGTGGCCTCCACCTGCAAGCCCACATTGCAAGCCTAGGCGCCCTGCTTGTAGCTATTGTTTGCTCGATGGTTGGTTGGAGCATGACACCTCTTAATGTTGCCACCGCCGCACTTGAAGGCTTTGCCATGGCATTGTGGCCTATTGTTATCGTTATTATCGCCGCTGTCTTTACGTACAACCTTACGGTGCATACCGGCGCCATGGAAACTATTAAGGGAATGCTTTGCTCTGTTTCTGCTGATAAACGCATCCTTACACTGCTTATTGGTTGGTGCTTTGGCGGTTTCCTTGAGGGTATGGCTGGCTTTGGCACGGCAGTTGCTATCCCGGCAAGCATGCTCATGGCACTCGGCATTTCTCCCGTTACCGCTATTCTTTCCTGTCTTATTGCCAACGGCGTTCCAACCATGTTTGGATCGATTGGCATTCCTACAACCACACTTGCCTCTATTACAGGTATTGATGCAGGCGCACTTGCAACGGTGCAGGCTATTCAGGTCTTCCCGTTCGTTATCGCCTGCCCCATTCTTATGGTTATGCTTGTTGGTGGCGGATCAAAAGCGCTTAAAGGCGCTCTGCCGGCTGCACTTGTTGCCGGCTTCTCCTTTGCAATACCACTCGTTGCAGGTGCGTATTTTATTGGAGCCGATCTTCCAGACGTTGTTGCCTCCGTTTGTTCATTAGCCCTCACGTTTGCCTATAGCCTTACGCATCACGAAGGAAAAATTCCTGCGGAGTATCGCCTTGAGATTGCAAGCCCCAACTCGTCAGAAAGCGTTGCTGAGAAAATCCGCGCTTGGTCTCCCTTTGCACTCATTTTTGTTGTACTGCTTCTCACCAGCAAGCTCTTCCCCTTTATCAACGTGCCGCTTTCTGCCATTAAGAGCACCGTCAACATTTACGCTGGCGACCCCACTGCAACACTTACCTTCTCATGGGTTAACACGCCTGGTGTTTTGATATTTATCTGCGGAATTGTAGGCGGGTTCATTCAGCATTGCCCTCTTCGTGAGATGTTTGGTGTGCTTATCGCCACCATCAAACAGATGAGTAAAACCATCATCACGATGCTTGGTGTTTTGGCCTGCGCAAAGATCATGGGTTACTCAGGCATGATCGCAAGTATTGCCACCTTCTTTGTTACCGCACTCGGAGGGGCTTACCCGCTGGTAGCACCCTTCCTTGGCGCATTGGGCACATTCGTAACCGGCTCTGGTACCTCGAGCGAAGTGCTTTTTGGAAACGTACAGCTTCATGCTGCCCAATCTATTGGTGTAAACGAAACTTGGCTGGTAGCGTCCAACTCTCTTGGTATCAGCGCGGGCAAAATGCTCTCCCCGCAAAATATTGCAATTGGATGTGCTGCTTGTGGGCTCACGGGTAAAGATGGCGAGATTCTCGGCAAAATTGCCCCTTATGCCTTTGCTTTTGTCATTGTTATGTCTGTGTTGGTATTTGCTGGCGCAACTGCGCTTGGATAGATGGTTCGCCGTGCAACAGCCCGTCGGTTTCAGCGCAAATACTGGTTATCGACCTTCAAGAATAAGCTGCAATGTTGCCGCGACAAAAACTAACACAACAAACAGCACGGCAAGAAACGCTACCCATCCAACCATTCGTTTTGAAAAGGCACGACGGACCTCTTGTTGGGTATGACCTGCATAGACACCATACTGCAGAAATGCTGCAGGCCTTTCTAGGCACAGTATAGTGAAGCTGACAAATGCTAGCGTAAGGATAATAACCACCGAACAAGCTTCCGACACGCTGTTTGTTTGACTCATGCCCACAGTAGCTGTTGCCATCCAAAAGAGCACAGCCAAGACGCCTGCCAAAATAGATCTGGCTGCCTTTCGCTGCTCCTTCTGAAATGCCTTGAAAGATCCTTCAAACAACTTCAAAACATGAGCGACAGGAAACATGCCAAACGGTCCAACAGGGCCATCACTTTCCTCATCTCGAACACTGCCTTGTATCGCAGGTGTTCCCAAAGCTTTCTCTGGATACGATGCATCTTCTTGATAAAAGCCCGTATCACGCAATTCCGTAGCAAATGCACAGGCAGAAGCAAAGCGTTTGCTCGGCTCAAAAGCGGTTGCCATTCTCACCACGTCGGCGAGCAGGCTTGGTACGACCGCATCATTTTCCAACGCCTGCACATACTCCTTTGTGCCAGGCATTATTCCGGTGAGCATGTAACCGAGTAAGCAGCCAATGGCGTACACATCGGACCGCTCGTCAGTTTGTGTAAAGCCAAATTGCTCCGGCGCAGCAAAACCCCAGGTTCCAAGAGTTGTTGTGTCACGCAGATCATGTTCGCCATGAACACGAGCAATTCCCAAGTCCACCAGATGTGCGCCATCTGCTGCAAGAACTACATTGTTGGGCGTAATGTCCCGATGCACGACGCCGCAAGCATGCAAGGCCGCAGCGGCTTCACATACATCTAACGCGATCCTAACAGCCCGCGCTTCAGAAAAATGCCCGGCCGCCCTCATCCGCACAGTAAGTGTTTCGCCTTCCACGTAGTCGCAGATAACAACGAATTCATCAGGCAGCTCATAGCTATCCCAAATACGAGGAATGCGTGAGCATGTAGCTGTTGAAGCAGCTCTCCAAGCAGCAGGACTCGCAAGTGCTCGAGGAATACGCTTGCGCACAAAAGGACCTTCGATGCCACGCCAAACAAGTTCAGTCTTACATCCAGGCTTATCAGCAAGCACGCGCTCCACGCGATACAACTCATCGTGTTCGAGAATTGCAAGAAGTTGCTCGTCCTGCCCAGCCAAATTATTCCTCCGACAGCAAGGTTTTCTCGCCAAGACGCCACAACTCGTCATCGCATGCAACGCGGCTTAGACGATGTTCCAAACAAAAAATAACAATGGCGTCGCGACGCACCTTGCACCATAGTTCGTTATGGCCAGCAAAGCGCAGCATCCGCTGCGTTTCCTCCAGCGTGCACCCCATTCCGAAAGCGATCATGAGAACATTGTCGCGGCTCGGATGGCGTGTACCCTGAAACACTTGATAGCAATAGGTTGCATTCATGCCAGAAGCTCGAATTACTTCGGAGCGCGTTGCTTCGTGTACCTGCAAGAGCTCTTGCAAATAATCGGAAAGACAGCGCTCTTCTGCACGCACCTCTGAAAGATAAGCCTCCGGACTTGCACTTTCGAGCAGCATCTCCAAAAGCTCGTCAGTGAGTCTCTCATCGCCAGCTTGCACCATTTGTTGCTTATCTCCCAAAGAACCATACCGAGAAGAACATAGGCCGCGGCTCTTCCCGGTGCCTGACTTACTGTTTGATAGGTCAGAATCTTTCCTACTCTGCGAGGGCCCTTCAAGCTCCCTAGAACTTTTCCTCCATGCGCTCGCGCAGAGCATGAATACGCTCTGGAATGCGGTCGAGTTCATAAGGGGTCATCTGATAAATCCAGTTGAGCCAATTGCGATAGAGCAGGTTGGCGTGGCTGCGCCAGGTGAAGATGGGCTGACGCTCAGGATCGTTATCCGGGAAGTAGTTCTCCGGCAGACGAATAGGCAGTCCGAGTTTGAAATCACGCCAGTATTCGTCGGCCAATGTATCGCGACCATACTCAAAATGGCCGGTTACATATATCTCATGAAAGTCCTGTGTGGCGATAAGTGCTGGGCCAGTCTCAAAGCCCTGCGACAACACTTGGAGCTCGGGGTGCTTTGCCAACTCATTTGCATCAATTGCAGCGTGACGCGAGTGCGGCATATTGTGCACCTCATCAAACCCGTTGGTGAGGAAGTTGTACTCATCACACAAATGCTGCGGGAAAACGCCAAACAGTTTGGATCCAAGCTGACGTTTAGGAACTTGATGCAAGTGCCATAACATTGCCAATGCGCCCCAGCACAGGGACATCGTAGAAAACACGTGCTCCTGTGACCAATCGATAATCTCACACAGCTCGTCCCAGTAATCCACCTGCTCAAACGGCATCTGTTCCACCGGAGCACCCGTGATGATAAGGCCATCGTAGTTATTCTCTTTGAAATCCGAGAACGGCGCGTAGAACTTCACGAGGTGATCTGCAGACACATGCGTCGATTCATGGGAGCTCACGCGCATAAAGTCAATATCAACCTGCAATGGTGACTTTGAAATAAGGCGAAGAATTTGCGTTTCGGTCTCAATCTTTTTTGGCATAAGGTTGAGAATGGCTACACGCAAGGGACGAATATCCTGGCGATGCGCAGCCTCTTCTTCAAGCGCAAAAATATGCTCTTGATGCAGTGTAGTTTTTGCTGGTAACCCATCGGGAATGTTAATAGGCACGTCCTGTCTCCATTCTTTCGACTTATAACGTGTCTGTCCAAAGACAGAGACGAAGCGTTGAAGTTATTGCGCTCATTCTAGTATAGATACGCATTTAGTAGATGAGTTCAACACCAAGCTCTGCGCAGCGTGCCACCCATTCTTCCGGTGGACGTTCATCCGTTATGAGATAGGAGATCTTGTCCAAGTCTGAAAGCTCAAGAAATGCCACACGGCCGAACTTTGTATGGTCAGCAAGCACAGCTACCCGATCAGCCTGCTGCAACATAGTGCGTTTTACAACAATTTCTGATTCGTTAGAATCGGTTACCCCTTTTTGAAGATCTAGTCCGGCGCAACCAATAAGAGCAAGGTCAACGTGATAGCGCAAAATTGTTTGCGCTGCGGTCTCCCCATAGAATGCCAGCGCATTGCGGTTAAAAATGCCACCGGTAGAAATTATTTGAAATGCCATCTCTTCGGATGCGATAAGCGGCTCCACAGCATTGGTGAGCACTTTCAGAGAAGTGTCGTCGCCAACCACGCGTAAAGCTTCGAGCACTGTTGTACTGTCATCAGCCGCCACGGTCATACAATTGCGCAGGAACTCTTCTGTACACCGCGCAATATGTTGTTTAGCCTGAACTTGACGGCTTTTTCTCTCGAGAAAACGAGCCCCGCTGCGAGAAACGGTTGCATTCCATATAGCTCCACCGCGGATACGAGTAATAAAGCCCTGCTCTTCAAGCTTATCGAGATCTCTTCGAACAGTCTCCTCGGTAACATTCCACCGGTTGCTCAAATCTGCAACAGTCACCTTATGCGAAGCGTGGATATAACTTTTAATTTGTTCTTGTCGCTCAACGCCTCTCATAAGATGCTCCTTGATGCGCACAGACCAATATTCCTTTATCACAGATTATCATCACAATATAATCTTTGTTTCAAACATTTCAGCTGGTTTTTAGCAATCAGTTAATAAAGCAGCCCTAGATGCCTCTGTATCTTGGCATTCCAGGGCTGGAAAAGGGAGGACTATCTCTCAATTAGCTGTTGTAGACATCTTTGTCGAGCGTACCCTCTTTGTGGCTCACGATAACGCTCGCAGCAGCATCATCAACAACATTCATAGGCATAACTGCCATTCCGGGCACGTAGTTAAGTGCAAGAACAAGTGAGTAGCCCACATAGCACAGAGGTGTATTGAGTCCTGCGCCAAGCATAACAACTGATACAAGCGTAGCTCCAGCTGCCGGAATGGGCGGCGTACCCATGGCGACCGTAATGGCAATAAGCGCTGCGGTTGCAATAAGGGCAGGTGTCATCTCGATACCGGCCGCCGTACCAATGAAGGTTACGGCGATGATTTGCATAGTCGTGGTGCCGTTCATATGAATAGTGACACCTGTTGGCAAAACAAAACTGGCAACGTCTTCAGAAACACCTAGCTCGTCCTTGCAAGTCTTCATGTTAAGCGGCAGCGTAGCTGCAGATGACTGCGTTGCAGCTCCAAACAAAGCAACCTTAGCGATCTTTTTTGCAAACTTAAACGGGTTAAGCCTTGTGAAGATAAAGATCAACAGCGGATAGAGTGTGAAGGCAAGAACAGTGCAGAGGATCATCGTTGTTGCAATCCATACTGCTGCTGGACGCAAATAATCTGTTCCATAAACCGCTAAGCTCCTGGTTATCATGCAGAAGATACACACCGGGCCGAGCTTATCAAGCACAAAGTTTACGAACATTTGAATTATTGCATCGATGCTCACGAATACTTTTTTGAGCGGCTCAACCTTTTCGCCTAAGCGCGACATGCAGATGCCAATAACGATGCCCAGGAAGCACACAGCCAACACCGAGTTATTGCTCGACATCGCCGAAATCATGTTATCCGGCACGATGCTCACAATTACTGAAAGTGGGTTATATGCATCTACCGAGGTAGTCTCTGTCACTACATCATCGGGCAGGATGACATTAAAACCGCCAGATTGCGCAACAAGATATGAGACAGTACCTGCAATAGCAGCAGCTACTACATAGAATCCCAAGAAGGTAATGAGCGTACGAATAGCTAATCTACCAAGCTTTTCTGGCTGAGCAATATCGCTTATGGAGAGTGCCAATGAAACTAAAACGAGCGGCACAATGGATACCTGCAACATATGCATGAAGAGCTGGCTGACGATATAGAACAAACCGATGCCAGAAACACCCTCTGGAGATGAAATATCAACAAATAAGAACTGATAAATAGAGCTCCATAGTGCACTATCTTGTCCGATAGCATTTCTAAAGAAAATGCATCCTATTCCAACAAAAATGCCCAAAATCACAGCTACAAACATCTTTTGCACAATGTTGAGCTTTTTCTTTTTAACCCCCTCAGTGGCCATGACAACCCTCCTTTCTTTGAAAAGGGTGAAAACACGTCTCGCTCGCTTTGAGCGAGACGTATCTGTTTATGTGGATTAACGATCCAGAGCCTCAGCATCCTCGCGCATGGTGCGAAGGTCTTCTTCATCAATGACAATGTCGGCTGCGCGTGCATTCATAACAACCTGATCTGGCTCGGTTGCACCGGTCAGCAGATTGACTTCATCGCCCTGGTTCATAATCCAGGCAAGGCAGAGTGTTGGAATAGAGCAGTCATACTTCTCGCAGAGCGGCTTCCACCCATCGAGCATGTCGATAACGCGCTCCATATTGCCAGGCTGCCACCACTTCTTATTAGCACGAGCATTGCCCGGCTCAGGACGGTAGTCCTTAGAAATGGTTCCTGTGAGCAGACCCTGCTCAAGCGGTGAGTATGCCTGCATAGTAATGCGATGCTCACGGCACAGCGGCAACAGATCATTCTCTACGCCACGCTCAAGTACGTTGTACTTACCCTGAACGAGGTCGAGCTCACAGCAGTCAAGATACTCATGAATCTGCTCGATGCTAACGTTAGCTGCACCAATAGCGCGAATCTTGCCCTCTTTCTTGAGCTCATTGAGGGCGCCTACCGTCTCAGCAATAGGGGTCTCAAATGGTGGAACAGAGGGCCAGTGAGTCATGTAAAGATCGATGTAATCGGTGCCAAGGCGCTGCAGAGACTCTTCAACCTCAAGCTTTACAGATTCTGGTGTAAGCAGCTTGTAGAGCTGTCGGTCGCCAACCTTATTCCAAACCGATCCCTTACGATTCCACACAACGCCGCACTTGGTGACAAGAACAACCTTTTCACGATCGAGCTGCTTCAGAGCCTTACCGACAATCTCCTCGGAAGCACCGAAGTTATAGCCAGGAGCAGTATCCACCATGTTAATGCCCTGATGAGCTGCTTCGATAATGGTGTCGACGGCGTTCTGCTCGCTGGGGCCACCGCTCCATGCAGGGCCGCCTCCGATTGCCCATGTACCAAGGCCCATTTTGGAAACCTGAATGCCCGAACTACCAAGTTCCATATAACGCATGTTGTATGTCCTCTCTCTTATGTGAGGTAACACGGGGGCCACATATGTGGCCCCCTATGGGAGGAAGTGAAAATTAACGGGGGTTTTGTGCGCGGTACTGCGCCATACGCGCATCAAAAACATCACGGCCAGTAATGCCGGTGGTAGCACCAATGCTCTGAATAGCAATGGAAGCTGCTACGTTTCCGTACTCGCCACATTCACGAACATCTTTGCCTTCAAGCAACCCCGTAATAAAACCAGAGGCAAAGTTATCGCCGGTGCCAGTCGTATCAAGGGCTGTAATACCTTCAACTGCTGGCACTACAAACGGCTCGTATCCCACACCATCAATAAGTGCGCCTTTACGGCCAATTTTGATAATGACGTTCTTTACGCCATAGGTCAGAATCTTTTCAGCTACAGCTTCAACCGTATTCTCGCCTGTCATTTGTTCTGCTTCTTCAACGTTCGGGAAGAAGTAGTCCACGTAGGAAAGCGCTCCAGCAATATCGTTGAAGGTCTCGCCCAGACGAGGCTTAATCATGTCAGCGACAATGGTCATACCTGCATCTTTGGCAACCTTAAAGATTTTTACAATCGCGTCGTTATCGAGCCGAGGGCTGTTGAAGAAGCTTGCCATTGACAAAATCTTGCCACGCGAGATGAGCGAAAGGTCGATATCATCGCCGCAAAGCTTCCAAAGGCTGCCGTTGCGATTTGTTACAAAGGTACGCTCACCATCTTCGGTAATAAGGGCAACGTTAATGGAGGTATCGATTCCATCCACTCGGCGTACGCCCTCATGGTTAATGCCTACCGTGTCACAATGGCGAATGATGTAGTCACCCACTGCATCGTTGCCAACGAGACTCATAAGGCCAACTTTGCCACCAAGTCGCGTAATAATTGTCGACTCATTGATGGCATCACCGCCGATAGTCATGGAGATTTGCTCGAGGGGATACGATTCGCTGTCGAATATGTTTCTGCTGACCGGCTGGAGTGGCACATCTACAATTGCTGCGCCGACGCAGACAACATCAAGCGTCTTATCCATTAAAAGCTCCAGTCCTACCGTTACCTAACATCAGCCTTGTCAGCATCGCCGAACAGCTCGATCTTGTACTTTGCGCGATCCTTTACTGCCTGGCGCACTGCACGCTCGAGCTCGAGGAACGAATCGTCGGTGTGCTCGCGAATAGCGCCCATAGCAGCGTCGCAGAGCTCAGTGTGGATGTTGATCTTTGCGATACCGCAGGAAATGGCAGTCTTAATGTCTTCATCACCAATACCGGAAGCACCATGCAGAACGAGTGGTACATCAACAGCGTCGCGGCACTTCTCAATAACATCAAAGCTAATCTTGGGCTCAGCGCTGTAGTGACCGTGTACATTACCAACAGCAACGGCAAGTGAGTCGCAGCCGGTACGCTCTACAAACTCTGCTGCCTGGCTTGGGTCGGTATAGGCATATGCAGCGAGTGCCTCTTCATACACGGTCTCATTGCCCACATGACCGAGCTCTGCCTCTACTGGCACTCCCAGTGGATGGAAGTAATCAACAGCGGTCTTGATCTCCTTGATGTTCTCCTCGAAAGGCAGAGCAGAAGCATCGCGCATGACGGAGTTCATGCCATGGGTATAGGCATTCTGAATAATTTCCATGCTGCGACCGTGATCCCAGTGAGTAATAACTGGAACCTTGGCCTCCTTGGCCATAGCCAGCATCATCCAGCAAAAGTCCTCAAAGACCGTGTTGCCTACGAAGCCAGTACCAAAGGAAATAATAATAGGAGCGTTCTCTTCCTCAGCAGCGTCGATAACACCCATGAGCATTTCGGCGTTCCATACGTTGAAGTGAGGGATTGCGAACTGGCCTTCCTTAGCCTTGTTTTCCCAGAATTTAATGTTTGCAAGCATTGTTATTCTCCTTGCTTACGTATTCCTAAAACCTGCTGAGTGCCGCTTTATTCGCAACCAGGGGTACCGGCAACCTTTACAACACCCTTGACCATGTCCTGCTTTTTCACCGGGTCGATTGCATCAGAGAAGGCCTGCTGGACATCCTTGTAGTCATAGATGTTGGTGACCATGTCTTTGACATTAAATTTGCCAGTAGCAATGGCCTCGATAGTGCGTGGATAGTCATTGCAGTAGCGGAAGGAAGTCTGGATAGTAACCTCGCGGTTGATCTTGAGGAAGTTAATAGGCACAGGCTTGTTCTGCGTGCCGACCATCATGATCTTGCCGCCACGTGCAACGAGATCTACTGCTTCCTGTGCCAGGAAAGCGGAGCCTGAGCACTCGAAGACGAGATCCACACCGTGATCGCCAAACTTCTCGTCAGAGCGGAGGTAAGAAACAACGTCTACCTCTTTGCCATTAAGTGCTTCTTTAGCGCCAAGCTTCTTTGCAAGCTCAAGCTTAGAAGGAATGACATCTACGACTGTAATGTCAGTTGCGCCCAAGCTCACACAAGCCTGAAGCGTCATAAGACCAATGGTGCCACAGCCGAGAATAACGATGTGGCTGCCTAATGTTGCGCCACCAAGCACTGCTGCGTGCATACCAACAGCTGCAGGCTCTACCAGAGCGCCCTCCATGGTGGTCATGCCCTCAGGTACGTGATAGGTCCACTCTGCCGGATGAACCATATACTGGCAGAGAGCGCCGCGATAGTTGGGCTGGGTAGCCATAAAGTCCACGTCGGGGCAGATGTTATAGCGACCCTCACGGCAGTACATGCAGGTTCCATCAGGCACACCAGGCTCGATGAGGACCTTATCGCCAACCTTAAACTCCGTTACCTCAGAGCCGACAGCAGCAACTTCACCGGCAACCTCATGACCAAGACCAATCTCTTGATTGGGGTCTTTAGGCGGGATGAACGGACCAAACTCAAATCCGTGGATATCGGAACCGCACATACCAACATACTCAACTTTGAGCAGAATATCGGTTGGACCAGGCTCAGGAACAGGCGCTTCCTTTATCTCAAAGTGCTTCGGTTCAACAAGAATTGCCTTGCTATTTTTCATTGCAACAAACACTCCTTCAGCAATTCGCTGTGTATCTTGCTTTATTCGTCAAGGTCACCGATTGCCTCAACAGACTCGCCACGAGTCTCAACACCTGCTGCTCCAACAGCCACGGCGATGATTACCGAAACGGCGGCAAGCAGGACAAATACGTAACTGGAGTTCATGGCAGCAAGTGCTGTAACCAGGAACGGGAAGAACACGTTGGCCAAACGTCCCATAGCGTTGCAGAAACCAGAGCCGGAGAGCTTAGCGGAAGTCGGCCACATCTCCGGAACGTATACAGCCGATGCGTAGCAAACGTACATATAAATGATGGTGTTCATAAGGAACGTGAGGGCAATAAGGCCGGTCATGTTCACGATACCCATCTGCGTAGTAACGCCGATGATAATGCCGAAGATAGCCATACCAGCAAGCAACAGAACGCCCATGACCTTACGAGGAATACGGTCCATGATAAGTGAGGCGATGAAGATACCAAACGGTGCGCCAAACAGACCAAACATTGTCATGAACTGAGAGGTAGAAGTGTCATAGCCAAGACCTACGAGCAGCGACGGCATCCAGGTCATGAGGGTGTACTGAATGGTGTTCATACCGATAAGAACAAGCGAACCAACGATGGTACGACGGAGCAGCTTGCCATGGAACAGAGCAGAATACGGAAGATTCTTGACGGGCTTAGGAGCTTCGGTAACAGGAGGCAGTGGCTTGCCAGTGGAAGCCTCAATGCTCTTCTCGATCTGAGTAAGAATGGCATCAGCTTCCTTAACGCGGCCCTGAGATTCAAGCCAACGCGGGGACTCGGGGAAATTCTTGGCAATAAGAATCGTGGCAATAATTGAAAGAATCGAAGGAATCATGAACTGAATACGCCAGTTCAGATCGCTCGGGATTGCCATAACGATAAGGATGAAACCAATAAGGTTGCAAATGGGGTGAGCCCAGTTACCAATGAAGGAGTTGCGGCTCGACCAAACACCACGGTTACGACCAGGAACATACTCGGTAAAAGCTGCAAAGAGAACAACGAGCAAAGCACCGAGACCAAGACCCTGCAGGAAACGGAACACATACAGGACGTAGATGTTAGGAGATACTGCAGCGCCAATCATAACGATGATGTGGATCGTCTCGTAAAGCAGGATTGACTTCTTACGACCGATCTTATCGCCAATTGGGCCACCGATAAGTGCGCCGAACAGTTGGCCCAAGGTATAGGTGGTTCCCCACATTGCGAGCAGCGTAGTACCAGGCTGCAGCCAGTGGATCTCGTTCAGAAGGATGTTCTGAACAGAACCGGCAATGCCGTTAGACCAGCATACAAGCAGTGCAAATGCAACAATAAGCCACATTTTTACGTGCCAGCTAGAATTGGGCAGGCGGTCAAGTCTTGCACCGATATTCGCCCCTTTTACTTCACCCATTCATGTTCTCCTATCTGTTTTGTATATTTGTCCATGCCTTGCATGGTTTCTGACTGCTATTTGGACTGAATTACCAGCAAACTGCCCCATCAAGCGCGGCATCAACTTCGCCCTGCATAATGTCCCAGGCGGTTTCGATGTTCTCGTCTTTGTTCCACAGTGCTGGAGGACCAAGAACAACAACGTCAGCACCGGCTTCATACAACGGGCGATATACATCGCCATTCATTGAACCATCTGCCTCGATAAGGAAAGAAAGGCCCATATCTTCACGCCACTGAGCGAGCGTATGAATTTTGTCGTACATTGGCTCAATGACTTTTTGTCCTGCGTAACCAGCATCAACAATCATGATGGTTACTTTGGAAAGCAGTGGCAGATAGTGGCGGATACCTTCAAGTGGTGCAGCGGGATTAAGCGCAACACCAGCCTTGCAGCCGAGCGAAATAATCTTGTTAAACGTGACAAAAGCATCGCTTTCGATGCAGTCAGTATGCGGAGTAATATACGTTGCTCCAGCTTTAGCACAGTCCTCAATAATCCACTGCGGATGCTTAACCATAAGGTGTGCATCCATAGGAGTGGAAGTACGGTCCTTAAGTGCCGCCATAAAATCAGGGCCGATGCTATAGGTCTTTACATAGTTGCCGTCTTTAATATCAATATGAAAAAAGTCTGCACGAGTATCAATAAATTCAACTTGGTGAGCGAAATCAAACAGATCGCAACAACCCATTGATGGCGCAAGCAGCAGCTTCTTGTCCATGAACAAAACTCCAGACTAGTGGGAAACCCGGCAGGAACTCGTCCTGCCGGGTTCGCAATGTCTTACATGCTTATTCGAAGTCGTAGTCGTCGGCGTAATCGTCCTCGCCGTATTCCTTTACGTCCTTGTCATCCTCGTCGTAATGGAAGACGCACTTCACAGCGGACTTGTCTGCCATAGCCTTGAAGCCCTCTTTCCACTGAGAAAGGCCAAGACGATGGGTAATCATTGGCTGCATCTTGATAGCGCCGGACTGAATAAGGCGGATGCACTCACGCCATGAAGTGGAATCGTATGCCTGGTGACCAATGATGCTCTTGTTCCACTCAGTAATGGTGTTGATGGAGAACTCAAGCGGCTTGAAGCCCATGCCCACACGCACAACCTCGCCGTTGGGGCGCAGCATCTCAAGTGACTGCTGAAGGGCAATGTTTGCACCAGAGCACTCGATTACAAGACCAAGATTGTCGCGGCCGCAAATCTCTGTGCAGCGCTTGACTACATCTTCAGTTGAACCATTGACGCAGTGAGTTGCGCCGACCTCACGGGCAATCGGGAAGCGGGTCTCGACATCTTCCTGCAGACCTACCATGACAATGTTGACGGCACCCATGATACGTGCAACCTGAACGGCAAACAGGCCGAGAGGACCTGTACCAAAGACAACAATGTCCTGACCAGGAAGGAAACTAGACTGCTGAGCGATGGCCTTGTAGGAGTTGGAAACAGGATCAAGGAGTGCAGCTTCCTCATACTTTACGCCGTCTGGAATCTCCCAAAGAGCATGTGGGTGAAGACGGAGAATGCCACCGGGGATCTTGGCGTATTTTGCAAAACCGCCAGAACCACCAAAAGCAACCCAGTTATTGTCGAGACCCAAACCTGTCTTGTGCTCGCAGAGCATAACGTCACCGCGCTCACAAGCCGGGCACTTACCGCAAGCTTGACCAGAGTTATCAGATACAACACGCTGGCCGACGTGCCAATCGGTCACATTCTCGCCAACCTTGACGATTACGCCAGCGAACTCATGACCACGAATAGAGTTGATAGTTTCAGAAGTGTTTGATCCCTCGAGATCTGCATACCAGTGCTTCATATCGGCACCGCAAATTGCAGCTGCCTTGACACGGATAATTACATCATCGGGGCCACATTCTGGAATGGGAACATCAATGTAGTGATAGCCTCCAAACTCACCATGATCGCAATAACGTGTCAGTGCCTTCATGTTTCCTCCCTTTCTCTTGTCGCAAGTTCTGTGAACCGATAGATAAATTTTTGTTTCAGGCATCTTTTACAGAACTTAACGAACAATTAGTAACTAACTTTTTGAATTACCTCAGTTTTTGGTCTTAATATTTTTGTTATCTGTAGTTATATCTGTGTTTACAAACTATTTTTCTGTGATTCACAGTTTTGCGATGAGCGGCATGAACTGAGTGGTAAGCGGTTTCTCTCTACAAATAAGGGCCTGACCGACCTCAATGTGTCGATCAGGCCCTTCTATAATCAAAATATATGATGGAATACAGGCATTATTCCATTTATCAAAGATTCTTAGCTCTTTTATTTCTTTGTTTTATCACCTTATCACAGGAAATTGACTACCCCTCTTTCCTGTAACCAGGAGGTGGCCAACTTGCTGTTAGATCTGTGCGAAAGCCTGCTCAAGATCGGCAATAATATCGTCGACCGATTCAAGGCCGCAGGAGAGACGCACCATTCCTGGCTCTACTCCACATGCAATAAGTTGCTCATCGGTGAGCTGGCGATGCGTTGAAGAAGCAGGGTGCAACACACTCGTCTGCGAATCAGCAACATGCACTTCAATCGGAATCATCTTCAAATGATCGAGAAGCGCTGCTGCACGATCACGATCACCGTCCACTACAAATGAAATGACACCACAAGCACCTTCAGGCAAATACTTCGTTGCCAGGTCATGATCAGGGCTCGAGGGCAACCCAGGATAATTAACAGATACCACCTTTGGCTGGTTTTCAAGCCATTCAGCAACACGCAAAGCGTTATCGCAATGCTTTCTCATACGCAAAGGCAGCGTTTCAAGGCTTTCATTGAGGATAAAAGCATTGGTAGCCGGAGGATAGCAACCAAGATCGCGCATAAGCTGAACGCGGGCTTTAACGATAAACGCCGAATTGCCGAAATCGCGTGTATATACCACGCCGTGGTAGCTTTCATCCGGCTCACAGAAATCAGGGAAACGACCCGAAGCTTCCCAATCAAAGTTTCCTGAATCAACAATAACGCCGCCAACGGTGAGTGCGTGGCCATCGATATATTTTGTAGTGGAATGCGTAACAATATCGGCACCCCACTCAAAGGGACGGCAGAGAACTGGCGTGGGGAACGTGTTATCAATAATCAGCGGCAGCCCTGCCTCGTGTGCTGCCTGTGCAAATACCTCCAGATCAAGGACAGCGAGCGCGGGATTTGCGACCGTCTCTCCGAATACACATTTGGTGTTCGGACGCACCTCAGCAAGAATTTCTTCCTTTGTAGCGCGCGGAGAAACATAGGTGCACTCAATGCCAAACCGCTTGAGCGTTACACTGAACAAATTGACGGTACCACCGTAAATTGTTGAAGAGGCAATGATGTGATCGCCTGCTGAAGCAAGATTGATAACAGCAAGAAGGTTGGCTGCTTGCCCCGAGGAGGTGAGCATTGCGCCAACGCCGCCCTCAAGTGCAGCGATTTTCTTCTCAACAGCATCACACGTTGGATTACCAATGCGGGAGTAGAAAAATCCGCTTTCAGAAAGGTCAAAAAGGCGAGCTACCTCATCTGTTGAAGAATAACGAAACGTCGTTGACAGTGTTATCGGAAGGGCTCGAGGCTCTCCATTGCCAGCTTCATAACCAGCGTGGATGCAAGCGGTGCTAATATCCATCAAATCACATCCTCAAGTAGGCAGGCGTATCTACCGTCTGCGTTTTGATGCCAAAGTTGCAATATTTATATTGCAGTTTGGCGCAGTATTGTTTAAGTACCCAAATTACCGCAGTTCAGCATAGTATGGCGAGATTGGAGACCAGATGGAAGCAATTGAAACACTTCTTACACGTAGAAGTTGCCGCTCGTACACTTCTCAGCCACTCGATGAAGAAACACTTGAGCATATTGTAGAAGCTGGCACATTCGCCCCAAGTGGAAAAGGACGTCAGCCCTGGAAATTTGTTGTTGTGACAAACCCGGACGACGTAGCGAAACTCTCCCATATGAATGCTGCAATCATGGGGACGGATTCCGATCCGTTTTATGGGGCGCAAACAGTCATCGTAGTACTCGTCGACCCTGCGGTGCCCACCTGTGTTGAAGACGGATCATGTGCTATCTGCAATATGCTCAATGCAGCTCATGCCCTTGGCGTTGGCTCTTGTTGGATTCATCGTGCACGCGAAGAATTTGAGTCCAACGAAGGCAAAGAGCTTCTTACACGCTGGGGCATTGAGGGAGAATGGCGCGGTGTAGGCCATGTAATTCTGGGCTATCCAGGTGAGGGTTCGGCATTACATCCAGAAGCAGCTCCGCGTCATGACAACGTTATCGTGCGGGTAAAGTAATCTGCAAAAAGAGAGACCCTCGCCGGAATTTTCCAGCGAGGGTCTATCACTTACAACAACGAGTTAGTTTAGAGAAGGCTCGTCATATCGAAATACCACTCGCCGTCGACTTTGATAACGACAACGGTAGCTTCAGTTGTAGCCTCAGAAGGATCGACATCATTCGCTGCCAAGAGCTCTTCGCCCTCAGAAGTAAGATCGAGTCCGACGGTGAGATCTACTTCCTGAGCCTCTTCAATATTGAGGTCCAGATTGTAGTCTGAGCTATAGGTCTCAATGAGGTCGTCTATCTCACTTGAAGAAAGATCCTTCGTATCTGTGGCAGTAACAGTGAACCCGTTGACATAGTCTTCCATGCCAGAAAGAGCGCTGTCCATAGAATCGCCAATTGTGCTCTCAAGTTCAGAGATAACCTCGTCTTCGTCTCCGCCCATCTCGTCCATCAGAGCATCACGAAGATCTGGTGGTAAAAGCTCCCAGAGAGTGTCGCCATCACTATCAAACACTGCCTGAACATAGCCTTCTGCTGCTTCTTCAGGCGTTCTCGTGGGCTCGGCTTCTTTCTCTTCTTCAGCAGGGGCTTCAGAAGACTCTCCGCCGCCACCGCAGCCTACCAACGTCAAGCCACCAACAAGCAGCAAAGCAGCAAAGAATGCCATTAAAAGCGCTTTGATAGATACGTTCGATTTCCTGTTTGTACTCACTGAAGCCTCCTCTTTATATCTTAAATGCTTGAAAAGATTTACATCGACATGCCAGTTGGCTCTACGTACCACTGGCCATCAATCTGAACAACTACCAACGAAACATCGGTGGTTAAATCATCATCGGAAAGATTGTCACCAATAAGGTCTTCGCCATCTGAATTGAGAACAAGTTTTACCTCAAGATCGACTTCTTTAGCAGCCGAGACATTAATCTGAATATCGTAGTCCGAGTCATATGCCTCTACCAGGTCGGCAATCTCGTCTTCATTAAGATCGGTGGAGCCCTGCTCAGTTACTTCAATGCTATCAATATAGTCTTCGACAGAGCCCATGTTCGATTTGCCCATGTCGCTCAACTCATCAATAGCCTCTTCTTCAGTCATATCTTCTTGCTCAAGAGCAGCGTCGCGCATTTCGGGAGACATCAAATTCCACATGGTCTCGCCGTCACCATCAAAGAGCGCTTGCGCGAACTCTTCGGCAACTTCCTCTGGCGCCACCTCAGTCTCAGCAGCTGCATCTGCTGCCTCGCCACTTGAAGTGCCACCACAACCGGTAAGAGCAAGGCTTCCCACTAACATTGCTGATGCAAGCGCAGCTCCCAACAGCGTTCTTATAGAAACGCTTGCTTTATCCACCTTTTTCATGGTTCTTGCTCCTCTAATAAGTTGTCCGGATAAAACGCATTCCTAGACAAAACCTGAATATCGCTTCACTAATTCTACAGATTTACATCACAAACACTGTGACAACAATAAAAGGACTCTGCAAACGGCGCGTAATAAAACCCAGATACCATCCGTCTTTAGCATTGAGAAAAGTCTGTTACTATAAACGGGTCTTATATTTCGTAACTTTTTTGCTCTTGAGCTGAGTACTTTGCTCTGGATATCGTGAAGCCTGGATTTTTGTATGAAGCAAATTCGCCCTTATCCCCGTGCTCTTATCACTAAAAAGGCAGCGCGCGCACTCGCAGCAGGCCATCCTTGGGTATTCGCAGGTGAAGTCCTGCGACTAGAGCCAGCTTCCCTCGATGGACATACGGCTGAAAATGGCGATATTGTCGATGTAGTCGAGGAAAATGGAACATGGCATGGCTCCGGGCTTCTCTCCGAAGCAAGCACGATTCGTATTCGCTTAATCACGCGCAACGCAAACGATCGATTTGATAACGCCTTTTGGTCACGCAAGCTCACCTGGGCTTGGAAGCGTCGCGTTACTGCACTTGGGAATCGCGCTTTGCCTGGTTGTGAGTCAGATCTCACGTGCTGTCGCATTCTTTTCTCGGAAGCAGACGGTTTCCCAGGTCTTATTGTTGATAAGTACGAAGATGTGCTCGTTGCACAAGTTGGTACTGTGGGCATGCAAAAACTGCGCTCTCAGATTTATCCGTTGCTGCTCGATGTACTTGCACAGGATGGTATTGCCATTCGCGGCATTTATGAGAGAAACGACTCGCCCAGCCGTACGAAAGAGGGTCTGCCACTCGAAAAGGGCTGGTTCGATGCCTCAAACGCTTCAAGTACGCGCATTATCGTTCATGAGAACGGCATCGCTTTCGACCTTGATCTCGAAAATAGCCAGAAAACAGGCTTCTTTCTCGACCAAAAATACAACCGCCGCGCTGTGAGGCGGCTTGCAAAAGATCGCCGTGTACTCGATTGTTTTTCCCACGTCGGCCCCTTTGGCCTCAATGCCGCAGCGGGAGGAGCATCTTTTGTTCGCTGTGTCGATGTAAGCCAGACTGCCTGCGATCTTGCACATGAGAATGCTCGTCTTAATAATCTCGATGACCGCATGGAATTTACCTGCGCAAATGTCATGAAATATCTCCCTGACCTTGCAGGTGACAAGCGCTATTTGCGCGAGCAGGGCGGCCCATTTGACCTTATTGTGTTAGATCCTCCAGCATTTACAAAAAGCCGATCAACCGTAAAGCACGCTATGCACGGCTACCAAGAAATCAACGAGCTTGCTATGAAGCTGCTGCCTCGCGGTGGTTATCTTGCGACCTGTAGCTGCTCTCACTTTATGACTACCGAACTGCTTAAGAAAACCCTGCATTATGCAGCCCGCAACGCAGGCGTAAGCCTCTTACAGCTAGAAGAACGGCAACAGGCACCCGACCACCCCATTCTTTGGGGAGTACCCGAGACCCACTATTTAGATTTCTTTATTTTCCAGGTCATTTAGAAAGCAGAAGCACCGGATAAGCCGCGGGTTAATCCTTCTCCTTCAACAGGGTTTCGAGCAACGTTGCATCTATATTGCCGCCGCTAATGACCAGCGCAACGTTGGAACCGCCCACTTCTTCGGGATAATCATGTACAGCAGCAACAACCATAGCGCTTGCAGCTTCGGCAACAATTTGCTCGCGTTCAATCATGAACTTCAATGCGTCGCAGATAGAACGCTCGCTTACCACGATAATGTCATCGATAAGCGTGGGTAGCATCTCGTAAGCAATGCGTCCTACGCCACCGGTTACGGCGCCACAAACCGTATCGCCTGAAACTGGATAGGTGCTGTAGCACGTACCATGGCGAAGCGACTCATACATGGCTGGACAAGCCTCTGTCTGAACTCCAACAATTCGAACATCCGGGCGAATTGATTTAGCACCGACCGCAATGCCTGTAATAAGACCGCCTGTACCAATGGGAGCCACAATAGTATCGATATCAGGATTTTGTTCAAGAATTTCCAACCCGATAGTGCCGGAACCTGCATAATTTGCGGGATCACAGCCAAAAGGATCCATGACATGCATGTTTGAACACTCAATATAGTTGAGCCCTAGCATGAGAGCTTCACTATAGTTCTCACCCATGCTCATAACTCGGCCACCATAAAAACGGATCCTATCAAGCTTTGCAGCGGGCGTAGTAACAGGCACAATTGCCAAACAATTTTCGATGTTAAGTTCGCGGGCAGCATAGGCAAGAGCAACGGCACTGTTACCGGTTGAAACAACACCTACACCTCGTGCGCGTTCACCTAAATTCAGTTGCTCTAAAACATTAAGAGCGCCACGAATTTTAAAAGACTTACCAATTTGTTGGCTTTCCAGCTTATAAAAATAGCGTCTATTTCGGTTACCTAAATAAACAGACTCCTCAAGCCAAGTTCTTCGTACACGTCCCTCAAGACGTTCACGAGCAGTCCGCACATCGTCGATCGAAACATGACGGACCATACTTGGCATTTCGGGCCCTCCTCTTGAGCAGGTGATAGTTACACGGTTGTATTAATCCAACATACGCCTGACAAGCCGCTTTGTCATGATACTGCGATTATTGGTTATTAGTTATCGGCCCTCGGTAAAAAAGCACCTGTCTCTTTTTGACGATTCTTTCTGCGCGCTCGGAAAAAATCTCTCAGTAATTGCGCCGCTTCATCAGATCGGACTCCAGGGCACACTTCAAAGGCATGATTGAGGCGTGCATCGTGGCTAATATCGTAAAGCGTTCCTAAAGCCCCGCCTTTAGGATCAGGAGCACCGTATACACAACGATCTATACGGGCGTTTATCATGAGCCCTGCACACATCAAACAGGGCTCCAGGGTGACATATACCGTACAACCACTAAGCCGCCAACGATCTAACACGCGAGATGCCATAACCATCGCACTGTGTTCGGCATGAGCTGCAGGATCTTTATCCTGTTCACGTCGGTTGTGAGCCCGCGCTATCACTTGCCCGTCATATACAACCACTGCGCCTATTGGTACTTCTCCTTCATCGGCAGCCATGCGTGCCTCTTCAAGCGCAATATCCATATATGCAATATCTTCAGGCGAAATACCGCTTTCCAAGATGTCTTTTGCGTCCACACAGCCTCCCGTATACTCATTCATACACATAGGTTATGAACAAATATCATTTTGCGCTTGATTTGTTCTACTTTGCGATAGAATAGTCCAACGCCCGGAGGGGTGGCAGAGTGGTTGAATGCGGCGGTCTTGAAAACCGTTGGGCGCTCAGCGTCCCGAGAGTTCGAATCTCTCCCCCTCCGCCAGATAAAATGCAACCCCGCACATCCGTGCGGGGTTTTTCTTTAAGCCATGACATTTAGCTTGGATTTTATAGCTACACGCTCATTTCAAATACGCACTTTAAGCCTGCGCCCATTGCAGCTGCTTCAAAAGCTTCCTCATATTGGTCGAGGGTAAAGCGATGAGTGACCAAGCGCTCAAGCGGCAACCTTCCACTAGCAACCAGTTTGAGACAGGTGCGGTACTGACGAATACTGGATCGTGTGGATCCAAATATTCTAAGCTGCTTGTAGTGAATTTGGTTTGCATCAATAGAGACATGTGAACGGTCCTTTGGTAATCCACCAAAGAAGAGACACCTTCCGTTCATTGCCATGTATGAAAAAGACTCTGCTTGAGCTTCTGGAGAAGGCGCTGCAACAATACTTACATTTGCACCATGACCATCGGTGAGCTCCATGACCTGGTCGCACAGATTTCCACCAGGAAGTGCAGCCACATCGGGCATGAGCTGAGATGCCTGCGCAACGCGCTTCTCATTGAAATCGCAAATTGCGACAATACCGGCCCCTTTTGCTTGAGCAAGCATGGCATGCATAATGCCGATGGGTCCAGCACCCACCACCACAACGGTATCTCCTGGCTCAATGCCGCAAATCTCTTGTCCGTTGTAAACACACGAGAGCGGTTCAATAAGAGCAGCTTCTTCAAAAGACATTTCATTCGGCACAATTGCAACATTGCCCTGCGAGAGTGCCGCAGCTGGAACCCGCACATATTCGGCAAAACCACCTGGCGCATTGATGCCAAATGCTTGATATGTTGCACAGAGATGTGTATTGCCCGAGACACACGCATCGCACGTTCCACAGCCCCAGTTAGGAGCAACGCTTACTCGTGCTCCAGGAATAAGATTGGGCGCAGCCGCCAATGCCGCATCATCGATTTTCTCGATAACACCAGCAAACTCATGGCCTAAAGTAAGAGGCGTTTCCGGTGTAGCTCCTGGATACCCATTGCGAAACATGCGGACATCGGATCCACAGATTGATGCAGCCCGCACACGAATGAGCGCTTCTCCTGGTCCGATTTCCGGCTTTTCCACCTCCGATAACATGAGAGATTCACTGCCAGTAAGCTGTATCGCCTTCATTCACACCCATCTCCCTCACGGCACATACGAATTTTTTATTTACGCAGAATTTCTTACGCTCTTGAGTCATCCACCACTACTCGATTTTCGAGTAACGACTGCAAACCCATATTGACAAGACGCACCGCCATAAGGCCATCATGCCCGGTAGCTGCCGGTTCTTCATCTCTTACAATTGCATCGATAAAAGCTTGGTCTTCTCGCTGATATGCTTCGCGGAATAGATACGTCCAGCTATTGTTCATAGGACGACGTACCTGGCCATCTGAACCAGTTACTACAAACGTTTCACGTGGTTGTTGGCCAACAAGAATCGAACCTTCTGTACCAAGCACTTCAACGCGCGCATCGTAGCCATACTGCACATATTGCGCACCGTCTACCAATCCAAGCTTTCCATCATCAAAGGTCAGACTCATCGTCACGGTGTCATACCACTCAGGGAATTCGTCGGCTACCTCCGGAGAGCGGAAATTACCTCCTTGTGCAAAAATGCTCCGAACCTCTGAGCCTGCAAACCAGCGCAGCGTATCTAAATCATGCGAGTTAACTTCTCCGATAGGCCCGTAGCTCTCGCGCACGTTATACATCCATGGCTTTGGATGAGAAGGGCCGCGAGTAAGCGATTTCACCAGCACAACGTCACCAATTTGGCCTTCGTCAATGGCGCGACGAGCATGTTGCAAACTCTCATCAAAGCGGCGCATAAAACCCAGTTGCAGTTTAGTGCCGTTCTTATCACAAGCGGCAATCATCTCTTCGCACTCAGCTTCAGAAGCTGCCATGGGTTTCTCGCAGAATACATGCTTGCCAGCCTCTGCAGCCGTGACCACTATGTCGCGATGCATAGCCGTAGGCGTTACCACCACAACTGCATCTATCTTGGGGTTTTCAATGGCCTCGTGCCAATCTGCATACACATGCTCAACGCCGAGTTCTGCCTGGGCATTTTCGCGAGCCTGCTCCGAGGGATCGGCAATTGCATACAGACGCGCTCCTCGAACCCCTCCGGCATAATCGCGTGCATGAATCATGCCTGCACGTCCACAACCTATTACACAAACTTGTATTGGAGCCATCATTCTCCCTTCAGAGTCCCTGACAAAAGGTCTTAGGCGCATTACATCCTTACTTATTCGCGATAAATTGCAAATATGTAATATAAATCTCACTCGTTAGGAATTGATTCGAACCTCGAATGTATTGGATTCACCGCGGTACTTCGCTATTGAATACTCAACAACACGGTCTGCTGCATCCTTTGCGACGGTGTGGAACAGGAAACAAGGATCGCCCTCTTCAACATCAAGCAGTGCGGCAAGTGTTGGATCTGCACCCACAACATCTATCGATCGAACAGCTGATACCACCTTTTCTCCCAGCTCATTGAGGACGTCATACATAGAACGCGATTGGAAATCATACGTATCAAACGTCGGGACAAGAGCTGCTGGAATATAGCTTTCATTAAAGACATTGGGCACATCGTCGGCATACCGAAGGCGAACCAGCTTAAACACTTCATCACGTGGATCAATCTCAAGACGACGAGCCACCTCATCGGATGGGTTTTCGCGCCTCAGTGCCAACACTTCGGTCCGTCCGATCTTGCGATTTGCTTTCATTTCCTCTTCAAAGCTGCGGATTGTAAGCGTAAAACCTTGCTCGATTTTTCGCTGTCGCACTTGAGTTCCGCGCTTGCGGCGTTTATCCAAATACCCCTCGTCGGCAAGAGCTTGCACGGCCTGACGAACCGTAGGCCGGCTTACGCCATACGTTTCTGCCAGTTCCACCTCCGATGGAATAACCTCGCCAACAGCATATTCGCCCTGCTCAATCTTGGTCCGAAGGTCATTTCTTATCTTTGCGTAAAGCGGAGTCCTCGCCATAGACGCTTCTTTCTTTCGATGTACTACGCCGAATAAGCCTGTTTCTTTTGCAATGAGCTTGTTCATTGATTCATTACCTATTATTATGTCATTACATTATCAACATCTTGACAGTATCGTCAATCAATGAGGCGCATAATATCCGCCAAACAAAGGGAGGCTCTATGGCACGCTGGACACTCGATGATTTTGCACGCCTGATAGATCACACCAATCTGCATGCCGATGCTACAGAAGCAGACATGGTTAAGCTCTGTGACGAGGCAAAGCGCTATCACTTTAAGATGGTCGCTATCAATCAAACACAGTCAGCGTTCTGTGCGAAGCAATTAGAAGGTACTGATATTGATACGGGTGCCGCCATTGCATTCCCGCTCGGACAGACAAGCATTGCTGCCAAGGCCTTTGAGACACGCGATGCCATCGAGCAGGGTGCTAATGAAATTGACTATGTAGTTAACCTCACCGAGGTAAAAGAGGGTCATTGGGATTACGTAGAAAAAGAGATGGAAAGCATTGTTGCCATCTGTCGTGAAGCCAATATCCCCAGCAAGGTTATTTTTGAAAACTGCTATCTCACAGACGAAGAGAAAATCAAGCTCTGCGAGATTGCCCGTACCGTTGAGCCAACCTTTATTAAAACCTCAACAGGCTTTGGCACTGGTGGAGCAACAGTAGAGGATGTTCGCCTCATGAAAGAGCATGTAGGCGATAAGGTCCAGGTAAAGGCAGCCGGCGGCATCAGAACTGCCGAAGCATTTCTCGATATGATTCGCGCAGGCGCCACACGTATTGGCTGTTCGGCAGGCGTTAGCATCATCGAGGAGCTTCGTCAGATGATGGCCGAGCAAGGTGTTGACGCTCTGGAGGTATAACCATGGCAGATGCAGTCTCTTATCCCCGCATTTATCTCACGTGGGATAACGTTGCTTTTTACAAACGTTGGTGCACGCCAGACGAATGGGCCGAGAAGATCGCGGATCTGAACATTCGATATGTTGAAGCAAGCGCAGATAATGAGCACGATCCCCTCTTTATGGGGCAAGACTATTTCCATGCCTGGATAGGTCAAGTTCGTGATGCGGAGCGCCGGCACGATATCCGAGTCGCAAATCTTTATTCAGGCCATGGTACCTACTCAACCCTGGGCATGACGCATCCAGATGCTCGCGTGCGCGAAAACATGATGAACAATTGGTTCTATCCCATGGTAGAAGCCGCGGGAGAACTTGGCTGTGGCATGGGATTCTTCGCGCATGCATTTCCGCATCGTGTCCTGCAGTCTCAAGCCACATACAGCGAATACGTTGACTTACTTGTCGAACAGTTAGTTCAACTTAATCGCCACGCAGGAGAGGTAGGGTGCCGAGAGCTTGGTCTGGAGCAGATGTATACACCGCACCAATACCCGTGGCGTATTAACGATACTCGTGAGCTGCTGCGCCGCGTAACTCAGGAGAGCGGACGTAATTTCTACTTCACGGAAGATGTAGGACATCATCAGCGCAAATTCCAACGCCCTTCTGAGGGCCAATACCTCACAACACCGTATCCCGATCTGTGGCTTGGATCAGACAAGGCCTTTGCCCTTGCACGCGAACGCGGCATTTCTGCCTGGCCCTCAATCGAAGAGGATATGGATAAGAACCCACAGCTGTTTGCCAGTGCCAAAGACTGCGACTGCTATCAGTGGCTCTCTGAACTTGGCTGCTATAGCCCCATCATCCATCTCCAACAGACAGACGGACAAACCTCAGCTCACATTTCGTTCACTGAGAAAACAAACGCTTGGGGAATCATCAATCCTCTCAAAGTGCTTTCTGCGCTCAAAGCCAGCTATGACAGACCAATCGATCCAGGCATGCCGGATCGCTGTACAGACATTTATCTCACGCTTGAGCTTTATTCCGGTACCGCCTCAATTATCGAACAGGATTGGGTTGGATTCGAGGAGAGCGCCCGTTACTGGAGAAACGCCATTCCAGAAGATGGCCTTCCACTTGATGAACTTGTCGCACGGCTTTCAGCCAAAGCTTAGGCGTCGTTTTATCCGCAATGAGGCCGCGCAGCAATGCACGGCCTCATTTTTTGATAAGAAATGTCTAACGTTTTATTCAGATGCTACGTAAGTTTTCTCCTCGCTACCATCAAAGGACATGCCCCAAACCTCGTATCCAAGGCTTGCAACATCGCCGCCACCGTTGAGAATAATCATGTGGTCTCCAGCGTTAAGCAGCATGACATTGAAGCCATCTGCTGGAAAATCGACCTGCGATGTTTCACCATTTCCGGAAAGTGGAACTGCCACCATGTAAGAAGGTGTCATCGCATAGCCTTCTGAATTGTCGTAAGCAATAAGATAGGCTTTATCGTCAGCATACATACCAATATACACGCCGGTTTGTGCAGGAGCTTCATAGAGCCGCTGCACATCAGACCCGTCCACTGCTACCGAGACGAGCTTCTGATAATTGATCGTAGAATTACTCTCTTCGAAGTACAGACGACCGTCTTTATATGCAAGAGCAGAGATCGTACCAATGTCGCTCTCATATATTACAGACATATTCGAACCATCGAGGTCCTGTGCATAAATCGTGCTCTTAGATTGGGCTGAGCTGGAAGAATCAGTGGGAGTGGCTGCATAGTAGATACGATCGGGGGTTAGGACAAAATATGCATAGCCATCCACCTGAACTTCGCCGAGTTCTTCAATATCAGACCCGTCTTCGTTCATGCTAACAACCTGATAAACAACCCCGTTAACATCAGACGCATTGTTCGTTATCAGAACATAGAGTTTGCTGTCGAAAAGGTATACCGCTGAAACATTGTAATTTGCGTCATCCACATCTACTGTTTCAAATTCATGGATCGTCTCTGCATCAGATCCATCTGTACGGACACGCACGAGCTTCTGCGTTTGTTTGCCTGAGTTATCGTAGTCATAGGTAAACTCGCAGAAGTAAAGCCAGCCATCATCAATATTGAGAAATGACGCATAAGAATACGAATGTTCATCAATCGTTATTGGATAGATAGTCTCTGTTTCAGAGCTATCGCCATTCCACTTTGCCCGGCAAATGCCTCCGCCTCGATAACTAATAAAGTAATCGTAGTCGTTATCAGAAACGCCGTAGCCATATCCAACAGAAATATTTGAGCTGTAGTTTCCCTGCGTGTGACCAGGCTCTTCAGACACAGCACCGGTTCCACCACGCAATAGACCAGCAATGGGGCCGATGCCCATAAACCCAAGCACTGCAAAAGCACCAATTACAAC
Source organism: Olsenella sp. Marseille-QA0557 (assembly GCF_965119725.1). NCBI lineage: Bacteria > Bacillati > Actinomycetota > Coriobacteriia > Coriobacteriales > Atopobiaceae > Olsenella > Olsenella sp. Marseille-QA0557. The sequence goes on from NZ_CBCPMI010000001.1 coordinate 719,590, forward strand.
AACCAGCACCCCAACGATTGCTATTGGAATAAGAGGGAACTTACGTGGTGGATTTACATGAGGTGTGTTCAGCTGCGATTGATCATGGGTTGTATCCTGAGAAGTCTCTGGCATGTGGCAGCCACATTTAGGGCAGAATTTTGCACCATCGGCAACTTGAAATCCGCACTTTGGACAAAACATGAGCAGATCACACCCTTAATCAAAACCACCCGCACAGCGGGTGGTTTGCTCTTAGGGTATAACCCTAGGGTCCCAGGCCAGGGGCTCAAGCCCCCGGCCTGAACTGACGTTCAGGCCCGATAGCCCCTTGACTCGTGGCGGGCCGGTCAAACCGGCGGCGCGCCTAACCCTCCTTCTGCGGGCCCCTCGCGAAGGGATCCTCGTACTCCTTGACGCTCAGCCTGTCCTGGGCAATATCGGCGCGCTCCTGCTCGCGTATGTACTTCGCGATCGTGGCCTCGTTGAGGCCTACAGTGGAGACGTAGTAGCCCTCCGCCCAGAACTTCCTGTTCCCGAACTTGTACTTGAGGTTCGCGTGTCTGTCGAACATGAGTAGCGAACTCTTCCCTTTAAGGTAGCCCATAAAGCTCGACACGCTGATCTTGGGCGGGATGCTGACCAGCATGTGCACGTGGTCCGGCATCAGGTGCCCCTCTATGATCTCGACCCCCTTCCACTGGCACAGCTGCCTGAGAATCTCCCCCAGGTCCTTGCGGTATTGGTTGTAGATGACCTTCCTTCTATACTTTGGTGCGAACACGATGTGGTACTTGCAGAGCCACTTCGTGTGCGCAAGGCTGTTGGCCTTCTGGGCCACGGCAATCACCTTCCCCTCGGGGCCGGCGACCTGAACAATCACCATGCTAGAGGGGAAGGCATTTCGTTGCATAGCACCAAGTACTGTCCACCCGCACAGCGGGTGGTTTTCTATGCCGCGCGTACTGCGCGGCACGGACTAAAGTCCATGAACAAAAAAGACCTGCTTCAGAGAAGCAGGTCTTTATCACACTAAATCAGCTTGGTTCCGCATTTGAGGCAGAACTTATCGTTCGCGCCGACCTCTGCGCCACAGTTTGGACACGTAGGTGTCGTAGGCTTCTCAGCCGATACTTCCTCGGGCTCTGCTGGAGCAGCCTCCGTAGCATGTCCGCAATACATGCAGAACTTATCATTCGGACCAAGCGGAGCACCACAGTGAGGACATGTCTTGTAATCCGGAGCTGCTGGTGCCTCAGGCTCGGCTACAGGTTCGGGCGTTGCTTCAGACTCGACTGCAGGCTCAGGAACACTTTCAGGCTCTGTATCAGGTTCTGGAGCAAGCTCGGAGGCTTCCTCAGGCTCGGCCACAGGATCAGCTTCGTTCTCGGGCTCTACTGTTTCGGTTATCTCCTCCACTACCACTGTCTCTACAACCGGTTCTGGCTCAGGAACAAGGGTTTCTGAAACCGCAACGGGTTCAGGCAGAGGCATTTCTGGTTCCGTGGATACTGGAGCTTCCTCTGGTGCTGGTGCGGCCTCTGCTTTTGGCTCTTCACGATGACCACAATTCATGCAGAACAAGTCATTCTCGCCCATAGGAGCACCGCAATTTGAGCACACGCGCGTCCCAGCCGGTGCGGCAGCTGGTGCTGGAGCAGCAGAAACACCTGCAGCAGCCTTAATTTGATCAATAGGCGTACCGCATCCCGAGCAGAATAAGTCGGTTGCTGAAACCATGGCACCACAATTAGGACAACGAAAGCGCTGAGCAGAGGCGGTTTCTGCAGCCTGTGCTGCTTTAATCTCTGCGATAGAAGCCTCAATCTGAGCACGCTGAGCATCTACGGCAGCAATGCCATCATAGATTGCCTCGCGGCCAACCCTAAACTCAGCATTGTCTTTTGTGATTTCATACAAGCTTGCGCCGAGCTGAGCTGCCAAATTCTGACGCTGTTTGAGCAGATCTTTTAACTGCATATTGAGTTGGGCAGTCTGCGTTGAACGCCCCACCGCATTGACCCCACGGTTAAGAGAAGCTTGGAAATTATCGAAAATACCGCTCATAAGCTGGTCCCCTCTCGTGCTGGCACTGCCAGAATATAGCGACCTGTAGGGATTTATCGCAATAATCTTCGTCCATAATACGACAGATAATGTGTTCTTCGCACCATATCTCTACGCTAAGCGAGTACAATGCTTCCGCGTAGATAAGAACTGCACAAGTTCTTATCAGCTGTTGTCTATAAGAAGGGCTTTTGATGAAACCTCGACCGCACAGTCATTAGCCCCCACGGCGTGCTTTAAGTTGCGCCCAGGGGGCGTAACTACTGCATCATGCTGCGCTGTCATGCAGCCATAGGTGTTAGGAGCACGCATGATTTACCTCTCCCAGATCTTGGGCATTCCTGTGCTGGATGCCGAAGGTGAACGAATTGGTGTTGTCAACGACCTCGGCATTGCAACGCGTGAGGTGTTTCCCCGAGTAACCTCACTCGCTTTTCAAGGTCCTGGTAAAACACCTTTTATGATCTCATGGCGCAAGTACGTTGCTTCTTTCGATGAGAATGAAGTGCGTCTTTCAGTTCCTGCCACCGATATTCGCTTCTCGTATCTCCAGCCTGACGAAGTTCTTATCGCTCGTGACCTGCTTAACAAGCAGATTGTTGATACTCGCGGCATGCGTGTTGTGCGCGTAAACGACCTTAAACTTTCTGATACCAGCTCTTCTCAGCTCCGTCTCCTTGGAGCAGAGGTTGGTATTCGTGGTATTTTACGTGCAATTTCTCCAGCACTTGAACGTCTTGTCATGCGTTGTGCTCATGCTCTTGGCAACGACATTCCTGAGAAAATAATCGCCTGGAACTACATGGATCTTCTTGATCGAGATCTATCCCAGGTACGCCTTTCTATCTCACACCAAACACTGGACGATCTACACCCAGCTGATATTGCCGACATTATTGAGCAGCTGGACCCTCGCCTTCGCGGACAAGTCTTTGCTCAGCTCGATGACACACAAGCCGCAGAAACTATGGCAGAGCTCGACGATGATGAGATGGCTGCCAAAATCATGGGGGATATGGATCCGGGCGACGCTTCGCGCATGCTCTCAGAAATGGATCCAGATGACGCTGCTGAGCTTGTAGGCGAGCTTGATTACGAAAAGGCCGAGCGCCTATTGCGCCTTATGGGTATTAAGGAGCAGCGTGCTGTTCGTCAGCTTTTAGGTTATAAAGACGATACAGCCGGCCGTATTATGACCTCTGAGTTTGTCGCTATGAAGCGCAGCGCAACGGTTGCAGATGCGGCTGCTCGCATCTCCTCGCTCGACGATGACTTTGAACCAGTGAATTATGTATATCTCACCAATGAGGACGGCCGCCTTGATGGAGTGGTGACTGTTCGCCGCCTTTTTATAGCCCAAAAGGACGAGTGTTTGGGAGATTTGGACAACGGCGAAGATCTCATCGTGGCCAATCCTGATGACGATCAGGAAGATGTAGCAGAAAATATTGCTAAGTACAACCTGCTTGCAGTGCCTGTTGTCGATGAGAACCACAAGATTCTCGGCATTGTTACCGTCGACGATGCACTTGATGTTCTCGAAGAGGAACACGAGGAAGACCTTCATATTGCCGGAGGCTCTTCAAGCGATAGCTCTTCTCGTGAGAAGAGCGGCGAGGTTAAGCGTCTTTTTCGTCGTCAGATGTGGTTCTTTTTCTGGATTGTTATGGCCGGTATTATGGCAATTACACTTGGCGCCGAAGTGGGAATGGCATGTGCTTTTGCAGCGCCGGTTGCCCTTCTCGTCTCCGATGAGATGGCAAGCTATGTAACAGCATTTTTTATTGAACACGACCCAGATGATGAAGATGCTCCATCGCCTTTGGGATTTGCTATTCGCGGAATCGGACTCGGCCTGCTTTGGGCAGCAGTCGTTCTCCTGGTTTCTCTTGCAGGCATAGGGCTTATAGGAGCCCACGTTGCCACGCAACCGCTCGTAGCAAGCTTTGAGGCAGCTGCAGGGGCCACACTCTTTTCTTTTGCTACTTCCCCCGCATACCTTATGGTCCTTCGCCACAGAGATGAAGAGGGCCAAGAAACAAGCGGAGTAGCACTGAGGGCTGTTGCGCTCATGTGTTCAGCCTTGGTATTTATGGTGCTTGTCATAGTTCTTAGTGGAGGCTTGAGATAAGTCGTGAGACGTCTAAGAGCTTGGAAAAACCTGCGGACAGTACATGTTGTTGGAGCCAACCCGCCCGCACAGGCCAACAAAACTGCCAAAGAACACCGTCGTCTTACAGCGGCCGCCATTGCAGGAGCACTCGGGCCGGGCTTGCTTACTGCGCTTGCCGGTATGGATGCGGGCGGTATTGCAACCTTTTCTAATGCTGGCGCATCTTTTGGCTACGACATGCTTTGGTCAATTCCAGTTATGTGCCTGCTTCTTATTGTTGTGCAAGAAACCTCTGCTCGCATGGGCTGTGTAACCGGCAAAGGTTTTGCTTCGCTTATACGTGAGCAGTTTGGCGTAAGAAAAAGCGCGCTCGCGATGCTCGCCCTTATCATTTCAAACACCGCGGTAACCCTTTCGGAATTTGCAGGTATTGCTAGTGGTATGCAGCTTTTTGGGGTACCCGCAGCAATTAGCGTTCCTATTGCAGCAATTGCTTCATGGCTTTTATCTATGGGAGGATCATATCGTCGAGTTGAACGTGTCCTGCTTGCCATATCCTGCGTTTTTATTACGTATGTTGTCGCAGCATTTCTCGTGGCTCCCAACTGGCAAGACGTCATGCTCGCAACGGTGTTTCCGCATCCCAATCTCTCCGCTAGCTACGTAAGCTTGTTGGTGGCAAACATTGGTACCACCATTTCTCCCTACATGATCTTTATGTGTGAGAGCAATGTTGTAGAGAAAGCCGCCGATGCTGACGATATTCCACTTCAACGCATTGATACCGTAAGTGGAGCTCTTGTTGCTCAAGCTATCGCATGGTTCATTGTTGTTTGTACCGGCAGCGTGCTTTTTCCCGCCGGCATTGCCGTAAATTCTGCCGCAGATGCTGCGCAGGCTCTCGTTCCGTTAGCAGGTCCTTATGCAGAAGTACTTTTTGGCGTTGGCCTCGTTGGCGCTTCATTTTTAGCAGCATGTGTTCTGCCTACTATCACCTCTGGCGCCGTATGCGAGGCCTTTGGCTGGGAGCGAGGTCAGGACAGAACGTGGTCAGAAGCTCCTGTGTATCGCGGCATGATTACAGGCATAACAGCACTATCGGCACTTGTGGTGCTTATCCCTGGCATCGATCTGTTTAGCATCATGATGATTGCACAGGTAGTTAATGGTGTTTTACTACCTGTGCTGCTCGTTTTTATGGTGCGTATCGCCTCAGATCGTCACGTTATGGGCGCCTATGCCAATGGACGACTTTGGAAATTCCTCACCTGGTTTATTGTTGTGATGGTGGCTGTACTCGCTGTTGTCATGTTCCTATCGCAGCTCTTAGGCTTCGCTTGATAACTCTGTGGGCCACACAGCGTCTTCAGGCATGGGAGCATTGCAAGAGGCCACATCGCTTGGAATATCGGGATCGCTCTTCATGAGATCGGAAACGGTTACAAAGGTGTAGCCTTCTTCATGCAGCTTATCGATTATCTTTGGCAATGCCTCAAGATCTTGATCGCGGTTTCCACCACCATCATGCATGAGGATGATATAGCCCGACTGAATTCCTTCAGTGCTGTTTGAAACAATCGTATCTACTCCAGGCCGCTTCCAATCGAGTGAGTCCATATTCCAAATGACTGAAGCACTCATGGTGCCTTGCGAAGCAAGCCATACAGAAGAGTCAATAGCGCCATATGGTGGACGCATTGTCGTTGTTTTTACACCAGAGGCGTTCTCAATCTCCGTAAATGCTGTTGTTATTTCTGAAAGGGTTGCATCAGCGGAAATGGCATTGAGCTGTTGGTGAGACTGCGTATGGCTGCAGATTTGGCTTCCAGAATCTGCGATCTTTTTTGCAAGTTCTGGATAAGACTCAACATTTTCTCCCAAGAGGAAGAACGTTCCGACAGCGTCATGCTCTTTCAAGATTTCTAGATAACGCTCGGTATAGTCACTCGGACCATCGTCAAAGGTGAGTGCTACCAGTTTTTGTCCATCAGCGGGCTCAACATTTTTCGTAGTGATAACGCAGTCTTGGCCCTCTTCCAATATGTCGCCATCGCAGGTCTCGCCAGATACTTTGCCCGTAAGGACTTCTTTGCGCTCAACTTTGCCCCACTGTGAGACATAGGTAACATTGCCCCACGTACCTTCAAAACGCATTTTTGGCTGTACTTCTTGTTCGGTTACGTCAAAGTCTTCTGTTCGATCTTTACCGGTATCAAACGAAATCTTCTCGCCGCCGTTGATTTTGTATCCGGTTGCATCGTTGTAAGAGATCTCGTTATCGTTTACTTTGACAGACCAGGGGTCGCCTTTTCCCTCTTCAAGTACATTGCCAGAAACACTTACGAAGTTGCCGGCATCTTCTTGGAGACCCTCATCGTTATAAATAGCTTCAAGCGTCGTACCTACGTTATAGGTGCGGCGTGAGTCATTAACAAAAATCTCGACGGGCCTATGCATCCAAGCAAATATGCCACCAGCAACAATTACGATAAGCACCGCCACTAAGATAATTACCACACGTGGCGAAGTCTTCTTTTTGGTAGGACGCCCTTGCTGTCTAGGACGCTTCTGATATGAGTAGCTCTGCAAGGCGGTATTACCATTGAGTGTCTCAAAATGTTGATAGTCAGGCGTTTGCTGAGAGGCACCACTATGTGGCGCTGTATGAGCATCATGATTTGCAGTATTCGCCCTACTATGACGCGAGGGACTATACGGGCGGACAGTCGACCCTTCATGGCGCGGATGAGGGCGCGGAACGTCTCTTCGAGAACGTGAATAATGCGAACCGTTGTGCGTTGTCATTACATGTTCCTAACAGCAGTGCGTAACTCTCTTATCTATGAGCTGCTTTTATCAAATTCCTCTTTAAAAGCAGCGAACATGCCTTTTGTCTTGGCAATTTGACGCCCCATCTTATGAGCAACGTCATTTTTTGACGTCTTCTTAGAGGTGTGCGTCTTACTCTTTGTGGCCTTAGTTGATTTAGTAACCTTGACCTTACTCGACCCATTTTTGCGGTTCCGCGCTTTTTTATCAACACCAACTGGTGAATACGTGGAAGTAGTGTGTTTACTACCTGAAATGCCTGAACTATCTTTTGATGCACTTTGGGTGGAACCATCGGTAAGTGAGCGATCCGCACCACCCAATACTGTTGCATCTTCAATAGGAATCTCAGCTACTTCAGGGTCTTCTTGCGTGGCTTCGCGCACCTTTCGACGAACATGGCCAATAGCACGACCGAGCGAGCGCGAGCCCTTATCAACAGCTTCACCTGCAACTTGAGCAGCCTTTTTACCAACATCCTGTGCAGAAGAACGTGCTTTTGCAGCTGCTTCACCAGCCTTTTCTGCCATACCGCCAGAAGGGGTGAGGTGGGCCGCATCGTTTTTTACCACCATATAGCCCTGAGAGTAGCCCATGATTAAATCAGGGGTTAGAACCAATGACCCAACCAGAGCGTTCGCAACATTGCCATCGGAAACATACACTTCTCCAACACGCCCAGAATGCGCATTGAATGAGATATCGGTTACATACCCCAGTTCTTTACCAGCGCGAGTACGAACATCCATGCCATTCCAGATAATGCATGCATCCCAATCAAGGCCAAGACGCTCACGTGCACGGTCATCAAATGAGTCTTTGCCTCGAGTGCACACGATACCTTCGTCTGAGATGGCAATAGCATCAATCGCAATAAATAGGTCTTCTCGCTTTATCATTCCCGCCACGTCAGGACGTTTCACAAGAAACCCTACTACTGTCATGCCATCCGGTGAAAAGACAACGTTATGCACTTTTCCCAGCGATACCACACGGCCAGCCTCTCCCGTTTTATCGCTACGACGAGAAGATCGTTGCTCAAGAACTGGCACCTTCATTACTTGACTGAGCTTAAGCATGGATTTTTGCCTCTCCACCAAAAAAGAAGCGGGCACCGCCTCCAGAGACGATGCCCGCTACGGTTGTTGCACTAATAAGACATGAACTATTCAGCAGACTGCTCTGGCTGATCGGCAGTGTCATCCTGATCAGACACAGGCTCAACGCGTGCATCCTGAGCAGCTACGCTACCAGCATCCGCAGCAGCGCCCATCTGGTCTGCAACGGAAGAAACGGCGTTCTGAACCTGAGCAGAAGCAGCGGCAACACTGTTGGAAAGTGAAGAGCGAACCTTATCCATGCGCTCGCGAGCTGCATCTACCTTGGCGCGCAATTCATCGGTGGTAGCATCCATCTGGGGACGAATATCCGCAATCTTTGAACTTACAACTCGAGCGCCGTTTTCATAGGTATCTACTGCTGCATCCCAGGCATCGTTCATTGCATCAGCTGCCATTGCACGACTCTCGGCACCAGAACGAGGTGCAAGCAACATGCCTGCAACCGCACCGACAGCTGCACCAAAGACTGCACCAAAGACAAAACCCAGGGCGGTTCCGTTTTGACTCATAAAAACTCCTCCCCAACCCACGGTATAAAGCTACGTGGCGTTTTATGGAACGCGTACCAATCTTGTGGCGGATTATACCCTCTTAAAGCAAACCAATACGCGAACCCGCTCAACGGAAGTCAGCTTCACTCATCCTCAGTATTTGTCGTATCTTCTGCTTCGTCTGAACCGGCTTCTGATTCAGCTTCTTCAGTATCTGAAGATTCCTCGGGTTGCTCTGATAAAGATGCTACTAGCTGGGCCAATCCTTGTGCTGTTGCATCTACATTGGGCTCAGGCTCATCAGGGTCATTGGCAAAAGCCCACTGCATCATCCATTCAGCAGACGAAAGAGCACCGATAGTAAGAACATCGTCCGGGCAGTCGAGCTGAACCTCAAAGGTTCGGCCATCCCCATCTTCTACTTCACGAGTACGGCCACATGAAATATCGCCGCCAATACCAGAGCGAGCCATAAGCTCTACCGCAACATGTTCAAACAGATGGGGGAGCTCTGTCGAAGGCATTGCGTCTTTGAAGGTTGAACCCTCATCGCCCAAACACACATGGTCGCAAATCTCAGGCATGAGATTATATATACGCGTGGTACCTATAAGGTCCTGATCGGTCGTAAGTGGAGCATCGTCAGCCACGCGAACTCGAGCAGTAACATACCTCGGTCCAACAGATACTTTTTGAATGTCCAAGATCTCAGGCATAGGTGCCACCTCCTTGTCGTCTGCAAATCTCCGTAAACACCAGAGCTTTTACGAGCAGCTTACTCGATTTCCATTATGCGTCTTTATCACTTCCGTGATGACTTCTTTTCGTCTTACCACTATCTGACGAAGATTCTTCATCACCTGAATGGTCCTTATCAGATGCATCAGAACCCTCGCTCTTATCTTCATCCGAAACCTGCTCCGGCGCTGTAACGCGCAACATTGCGATTCGCCTGCCACGCACCGACTGAACACGGAATTTATAACCATCCATGGTGATAACTTCGCCGGGTTCGGGCAGTGAGTCGGCCTGATCGAGAACAAAACCGGCAATAGTTTCAAATTCTTCTGAGTCCTCAATTGGCCATCCAAGTTCAATGGCGTCATCAATTGAGAAACGACCATCCACCAGCCATTCGCGCTCAGACAGCTGGGTGAGGTATTTATTGTCCGGATCGAATTCGTCCTCAATCTCACCAACTATCTCTTCGACAATATCCTCTACGGTAATAACACCCGCTGTTCCGCCGTATTCATCAACGACAATAACCATCTGGTCGTGGCTTGACTTCATTTCAGAAAGCAGCGGAATAATGTCTTTTGTATCGGGCACGAAGTCTGCTTCACGTGCAAGAGTGCCAACCGGATCTTCCGCAGCATCCTCGTCCAAAATAGCGCCGATCAGATCCTTGATATGAGCAATTCCAACAATGCGATCGACATCTCCATGATAGACCGGAATACGTGAATAGCCGGTACGGCGCATGATGGCCAAGACCTCTGAGCAGGTCTGTACGTCTTCAACAGCCGTCATATCAACGCGTGGAACCATAACCTCACGAGCGATCGTGTCACCCAGATCAATAACGTCGTGAATCATGTTCTTCTCGGCGTCGGTTAAATCATCGGAGTCGGTAACCAAATAGCGGATTTCGTCCTCCGACACGTCCTGACGATCGTCAGCGCTCTTGATACCAAGAAGCTTGGCAAGGCCTGCAGCACTTGCGCTTGTAAGCCATACCAATGGACTTACTACCTTTGAAAAGGTGGTAAGAAAGCCTGCAACTGATTTCGATACATTTTCCGCGTTCGAAAGAGCAATGCGCTTAGGTACAAGCTCACCGATAACAATGGAAACGTATGAAACGATAATCGTCACTATTGAAGGTGCTGCGGCATAACAAATGTCCTCAGGCGCTCCAAGCGAAGTTGCCCAAGCAGCTAATGGATCGGAGAGCGTGGTGGATGCCACCATCGCTGAGAAGAAGCCTACCAGGGTAATTGCAATCTGTATGGCAGCAAGAAACTGACCGGAATCACTTGCGAGCTTGAGCGCAGCCTTGGCTTTTTTATCGCCCTCCTCAGCATCATGCTCAAGAATTGCGCGCTTTGCGGCAACCAACGCCGATTCGCTCATGGAAAAATAGCCATTTGCAAGCGTTAATAAAAACGTGAGAACAAGGCTCATGACAACGTCCATGCCGACACCCCCTCTCGAACACTCACAGCAAACGACCTCTTGCCGCTGCTTTGATGACTACGAGAGGTGGGACTGTGATAGTCCCCTGCGTCGCTCTTGGCGCCCATATGCTCCTCACACCTAATAAATGAATAGAACTGCCCAGCCAATAGGTTAGACAGTTCTCTATTATAGCGCGCTCACGCAAAGACACGCGAGAATATGGAGATGTGTAGAGTCCGTATTGAAGCGCACGAAACTGAAGTCTCGTGCGCCTTTACTGTTTCTAGATGCGGATAAGCTCGTATGAACTTGAGCCCAAGCCGATCTTCTCAGCATGCTCAATGCAGCTCTTCCAGTCGGTATCGGGATGCGTAATGTAGAAATGATCGTGCTCATGAGCCTCATCCAGCTCACCTGCCGCCTCGAGTTCCTCTCGGCTTTCTGTGAGGACGGTGTTGGGCAGGGGCGGCTGAGCCATAACAGCATCGATGCACGCCTGATCGATAGCAACCGGGTCAAAGCTGGCAAACATACCAATATCACCAACAATGGGCGTGTCATTTTCATCATGACAATCGCAGTTGGGTGAAACATCAATGGCCAAAGAAATGTGGAAGCAGGGTCGGCCATCAACTACAGCCTTGGTGTACTCGGCAATCTTGTAGTTGAGCACCTGTACTGCCGCGTCAAAATCTGGGGAGATGGCGTCTTGGTTGCATACGGCGATACAACGACCACAACCCACACAACGATTGTGATCGATACTTGCAACACTCACCGTACGGGTACGCCCAGCTGCGTTTGTATACTCGCGCGTTTCATTAAATGAGAAGGCCCCATGTGCGCAGATTTTCTCGCACTGATGGCATCCGATGCAGAGGGATTGGTCAACGCTTGGCTTACCTGCAGCGTGTTGCTCCATCTTTCCGGCACGAGAACCACCGCCCATGCCGAGATTTTTCATTGCGCCACCAAAGCCTGCCTGCTCATGGCCCTTAAAGTGCGTGAGGCTGATGACAATATCGGCATCCATGAGAGCACGGCCGATTTTGGCATTCTCGACGTATTCTCCGCCAACAACGGGAACTTCTACCTCATCTAAGCCTTTAATGCCGTCGGCAATGATGGTGTGGCATCCGGTTTGAAATGGATTAAAGCCGTTTTGATAGGCGCTATCCAGATGATCCAGGCCATTCTTACGACCACCAACGTAAAGCGTGTTGCAGTCTGTAATAAAAGGCTTTCCACCAAGCTCGCGTACCACATCTACAATGGCGCGCGCATAATTTGGACGCAGATAAGCAAGATTGCCCGGCTCTCCAAGATGCATTTTGATGGCAACGAACTTATTTTCAAAATCAATCTGATCGATGCCAGCTGCATATACAAGTTTCTTGAGCTTGTCTGGCAGGTTGGTATGCCCGTGCGTGCGCAAGTCGGTGAAATATACCTTTGAAGGTTCCATAGCCTCTCCTTCTTGTAACGCATTGGGATACATCTGCAACATGAATACCAGCGCGCGCTCCCGCTGCGTGACTAAACGCCGCTGCTCAAGTGGGCTGCGGCCATGACTGACCCCTCCGTCAATCAATAAATAAATTATACAACGTCAATTATTGTTCATTAATGCCTTGTTATAACTGCCCCACAACAAAACGCGCGCAAGGCTTTTGCCCTGCGCGCAGTCTGTCGTAAATCCATATGTTCTCAGTTCTTATTGAGCATTCTCAATCATCGTGCGAACTGTTTGTTGGATACCATCAAGCACCTCTTGGCTCGGAATCCAATTCTGAGTCAGTGTGTCCACGGGAAGCTGGAAACCACATTCCTCCAACATCTTACCGACATTCTTAGGACCAAGCGGCGCCCAACCATAGCTACCAAAGGCAAGGCCAACGCGCTGATCGTTCTTCGGAGACAATCCGCGCATATAGGTTAGGAAACCTGCAACGGTAGGAAGCATCTGAGAGTTAAGCGTGGGGGAACCGATGCAAATATACTTGGCATCGAGGAACTCAGTCATGATGTCAGACTCGTGACGACGCTTAAGGTCGACATACTGCGCCGGCACGCCTTCCTCAATAAAGGCTTCGCAGATAGCCTTTGCCATCTTTGCTGTGGACTCCCACATCGAGTCATACACAATAAGGGCTTTTTCCTCTACCTTGCCCGAAGTAAAGTCCTCATAGGCTGCAAGAATATCTGGAATGTGCTCAGTCCAGATCACGCCATGTGAAGGTGCGATTACCTCAAGATCCAGGCCCTTTACTACCTCAAGGGCTTTGCTGGCCTGCATGCTGTAAGGCTGAACGATGTTCGCATAATACTTGCGAGCCTGGTGCATAACTTCGCTCATATCATTCTCAACATCAAAGCGCTTGGATGACGCGAAGTGCTGGCCAAAGGCATCATTCGAGAAGAGGATCTTATCCTCTGGGCAGTACGTAACCATGTTGTCTGGCCAGTGAACCATAGGCGTCTGAACAAAGGTAAGTGTACGACGGCCAATGGAGATAGAATCTCCCGTCTTAACACCGATTGCCTCAATACCATAGTGAGCAGCAATACCCTTTACACCCTGTGGGTTTGAAGCGTAAATCTGAGCCTGTGGAGCAATCTCGTGAATGCGCGGAAGAGCACCCGAGTGATCCATTTCCACATGGTTGGTGATAACAACATCAATCTTGGAAGGATCTACGATCTGAGAAATGCGCTGGATGAGCTCATCTGCAAACTTGGGTTTAACCGTATCGATAAGCGTGATCTTCTCATCCATGATGAGATAGGCGTTATACGTAATGCCTGCTTCAGTGGTGTATCCGTGGAACATGCGTTCGTTCCAATCAATACCACCAACCCACCAGATGTCAGGCTTAACCTCACGTGCCGTAAGCATGTGTGTTTCCTCCTTATTGTAACTACGAGCTCGCACTGCCTCACACCGTTTTGGCAGTGCTTCTTTGCCTTAGTATAAAGCGACCAGGCACGCACGTCGCGTGGACCTGGTCGCTCACAAACGTTTCGCTATATATGCACAGGAGCACTATATCAGCGTCTTCAGACTACTTTCCACCTGCAGCGCGGCGCTCTGCATATTCATTGGCAAGGCGCTCTTGCACATTGTGAGGAACTTGCTCATAGCCTGAAATCTCAAGTGTAAATTCACCAGTACCACGGGACAGCGAACGCAGGCGTGTTGCGTAATCGGTAACTTCTGCCAGTGGAACCGTTGCCGAAATCTTGGTCTGGCCCTTATCAGTTGCATCCATACCTTCTACGCGTCCACGCGAAGCCGAAACATCACCCATGATGGATCCGGCATAGCTATCCGGAACGGTAATCTCCATGTGAGCCATAGGCTCAAGCAGCACTGGCTCGGCCTGTGCCACTGCCTTTTGGAAGCCGATGCGCGCCGCTGTCTTGAATGCCATCTCGTTGGAGTCGACCGGATGATACGAGCCATCATAAACAGCAACTTTGATATCAATCATGGGATAGCCGGCAAGCACACCTTCGCGCATGGTCTCTTGTACGCCCTTGTCGATGGCAGGAATAAAGCCGCGCGGAATGTGACCGCCTACGACCTCGTCGACAAATTCGTAGCCAGCACCAGGGTTTGGCTCCAGGCGCAGCCAGCAATCTCCGTACTGACCAGCACCGCCCGTCTGCTTCTTGTGGCGACCTTGTGCGCTTGCAGTTCTACGAATGGTCTCACGATAAGGAATACGCAGTGGCACCGTATGTGCTGTAATGCCTGAACGATCTTCCAAGCGATCGAGCAAAACGGAAACCTGTGCCTCACCAATAGCAGAAATAACGGTTTGTCCGGTTTCCTCATCATGCGTAACCGACATGGTGGGATCAGCATCGCAGCTCTTCTCAAGGAAGGTATAAAGCTTGTCTTCCGTTCCGCGCTTATCAGGCTCAATGGCAATACGATACAGAGAGTTGGGGAAGCGGAAAGCGGCTGCCTCAACCTTGCCGGTAACAGAGAGTGTATCGCCTGTCATGACGTCGAGCTTCGGCACAACTACGATATCGCCCGCTGAGGCGGAAGCCATATCGCTGGTCTCGCGACCACACATGAGATACAGGTGTGCCAAGCGCTCGGATTTGCGTGTGCGAGCACACACAAGCTCGAGACCAGGCTTAATAGTTCCGGCCAAGACTTTAATAAATGAGAGACGACCCATCTGCGGATCATTGAGCGATTTGAAGACAAATACAACAGGACGGTCATCGCCCGGATCGATATTGAGCTTTTCGCCATTGACCAGGGGTACCGGACCAAAGTCAACAGGCTCGGGGAAGTATTCAGCAACACTGTTCATGAAGGAAATAACGCCCTCTTCACGAACGCATGAGCCGGCAAATACCGGAATAAAAATGCGCTCGCAAATAGCCTTATGCATAAGGCCTTCCAGCTCTTCCTGAGTGAGCTGACCACCGTCGAGATACTTGAGCATAAGCTCATCATCGGCTTCAACAACAAGTTCGCACAGCTCATCGCGCGCCTGTTGTGCCATCTCGATATAGTCCTCAGGAATATCTTCGTCGACCGGTTTTCCATCCTCCAGATGACGCGCCTTCATATGGAGAATATCGATAACACCGCGGAAGTCTGGACCCACACCCCAAGGCAAGGTAACAACGCCCAGTCGGTTGCCAAAGCGCTCGCGCAAGCCATCAAGCACGTCGCTATATGGAGTCTCGCTTTTATCGATACGATTTACAAAGATGGCACGTGAAAGTGAAAGGTCTTCGGCGGCATACCAAAGACGAGTTGTGGTGGTTTGTGCACCCTCAGCAGCATCGACCATGAAGAGAGCTGTTTCACATGCGCTCATAGCCGCATATGCGTCGCCAACAAAATCGGGATAGCACGGAGCATCCAACACATTCAGTCGAACGCCGTTCCAGATAACCGGCGCAATTGAAGTCGAGATAGAAAACGAACGCTTGGTTTCTTGCTCGTCATAATCCAGCGTGGGCTTAGTCCCTGCATGGCCACCAAGGCGTGTTGTGCGTCCTGAAAGATGGAGCATTGCCTCGGCCAGCATGGTCTTGCCCACGCCACCTTGGCCGACGAGAACCACATTCTTTACTTTGCTTGTCTCACTCATGCATGCCTCCTCAGATGTTGGCTCGCACAAAACAATCGCTCTGTGCGAAGGGCACGATTGAACGAACATACGCATCGCGGTATTGCTCGCGTGACCTCACTCTACCCATGACGAGGCATATACATGACTACTTATCGGGCGGCGGAGGGTGCAGAGGCGGGAGGGCACATAAATCGGAGAGAAAAGCTGTATTTACAAATGGCTAAGCGCCGTATGAAATGCCTCCGCAAGCCACGGAATGCGCTCGATATTGTCTCGAATATGATCGCATGAAGCATGGAAAGCTTTCTGTTCGACCTCATTGAGATCGGGAGTGAGCACCATCTCGACTCCCTTTTCTCCGATCATACAAGGCAAGCTTGCAAAAACATTGTGCTCATGCAGCTCTCCCGTAAGAAGCGTGGAGCACGGAACAATAAGATGAGCATTAGAGCTTATGGCACGAACAAGCTGGGCAGCAATCATGGCGATGGCATACTCAGTGCATTGCTTTCCCGACATAGTGACATACCCACCATATCGCGCGTCTTTTTCCGTCTCAGCAAGATCAAACGAAAAAAGCTGGGGGGATTCTTGTGCCAAACTGTCTAACGATCTGCCCCCAATGTGTACTTGTGACCATGCGGCAAACTGAGAAAAGCCATGCTCTCCATACATATCTGCATTTATAGAACGCTGATCTACCTGGCATTTATTTGCAATTGCATGGCGCAGGCGCACAGAATCAAGCCCGGTGCCGGTACCGACCACACGACGAGGATCACATCCGGCAAGCGTCCAAACCTCGGCAGCTATAACATCGCAGGGATTTGAAATGGTAACCCACACACCATCAAAACCAGCTTTGGTAATACACTCAACATACGTGCGAACTATCTCAACGGTAACCTCAAGTTCACCGTCTCGATTTGTAAGAGAGGCGGTAATATCACCTGCCGCATTAACAATAATGTCGCACGCTGCAAGGCGTTCGTATGCCACCCCACAATTTATGATCGAACAATTTGTTGGATAGAGCGACATTGCATCAAGAAGATCTTGGACCTCAGAAGCCAAGCGTTTTTCGGCTATATCGCAAAGATACAGTTCATCTGCCAGTCCTTGCATAAGAAGGGCATTTGCGACATGTGCGCCAACATGACCAACACCAACAATGCCTATACGCCGTTTCTGTGTCATAGAGGTTCCTTCGTCCGTGCCATGAAAAGGGTTTCTCGCTAAGCTATTAAAACCAACGGTATTACCGTACCACGTCAGTATTCTGAACATGGCACAATAGCTGTAATCCATAGTGTGCTTGATGTTTTAACAAACCGTAAGAAAGGGATACCTCTATGGGCTACAAAACATATACCTGTCCCATTGCCCGTTCTTGCGGAGGTTGTGAATGGTTAGCGGTTCCTTACCCCATCCAGCTTAAAAGGAAACGCCAGGCAGTTGAAGACCTCTTTTCTGATTTGCCCGGATGGAACAAGGTGGAATTTCCTGACCCAGTTGGTATGAAAACACCTTTGGGGTATCGACATAAAGCCGCCACGCCCTTTGCTCCTGGAGCTCGGGGTAGTGTGCGTTCTGGATTTTATGCACGCGGTACCCATCGCATCGTGCCCTGCTCATCCTGTTTAGTAGAAGCACCAGGCGCCCGCAAAATACTAGGAGCCGTTGCGCGTATCGCAGGTGATCTGCGCATTCCTGCCTATGACGAAGATCGCGGTAGAGGTTTTTTGCGCCATGCTGTTGTGCGCGTAGGTTGGAAAACGAATGAATGCTTGCTTACGCTTGTTACCAATGGACGCGACATTCGCCATCCTAACGAGTTGCTCAGGCGTATTCGTAAGTTCGCCCCTCAGGTGACTGCTCTTGCACAAAACGTAAATACGCGTAAGACAAACGCCATCTTGGGACATGAAACGCATCCACTCTTTGGCAGGGGAAGAATGCGCGACAAACTTCTTGGGTGCGTCTTTGAGATGGGGCCAACATCCTTTTATCAGACAAATCCCGAACAAACAGAGCGCCTGTATTCACTTGCAATCGAAGGAGCACAGCTCAAGCCAGGCATGCGCTTGCTTGATGCCTATTGCGGCATTGGCACCATAGGCATCTGCGCTGCCCGTCTCCAACAGGACATTGAGGTAGTGGGTGTGGAGCAGGTTGATGGTGCTGTTGGAGATGCACGCACCAATGCTCGTCTCAATCATCTTGATGATCGCTGTCGCTTCTTACATGCTGATGCAACGGCATACATGCACGATGCTCGACAAGGACGTGAAGGGTTTGACGTTATCGTTATGGATCCTCCACGCGCGGGCTCAACGCCGGAATTCCTCGAAGGTGCAGCCCGTCTCGTTCCTGAGCGTATCGTATATATCTCTTGTAACCCAACAACGCAGCGCCGTGATATAGAGCTCTTGCTCAGCCACGGATACGTCTTGGAACGCCTTACCGTGGTGGATATGTTTCCCCACACTTCTCATGCAGAGACGGTTGCGGTTCTATCTCGGAAATCCGCAACGAAGACTTTCATCCCCGTGACCGTCAGCCCGAAGGACATGGGACTGGATGAGGCCAAGGCGCAACCGACGTACGAGAACATCCGAAAGTATGTGAAGGAGACGCACGGCCTGACCGTGAGCACCCTGAACATCGCGCAAATGAAGGTCGAGTGCGGACTGGAGATGGAGTGCGACCGCTCGGGCGGCAAGCAGCAGCCGAAGTGTCCGCCCGAGAAGCGCGAGGCGATTCTGGACGCGTTCCGACACTTCGGGATGATTGAGGATGATTCCTCGGAGGGATAGGACGCCGTATTTTGCGTTTTAAGATGTTTTAAGCCCGTTGGGGTACTCCGTACCCTGGCGGGCTTTTTCGTGCCTTAAAACGCCTCTGAGAGCGTCAGAGAGGCAAAGGCGGATGCAGGTGCGCATCTCGCTCTCGCTCGATGCTGGGATTGGCCGCCCTGCGGGCGGCTGGTTCGGGTCTTGGGTCTGGGTACAGCAGGGGGCAGGCATGTCCGATTTCGGGTTCTGACACACGGTTCTGACACACTATCGCGAAAAAATAGTGTGTCAGAACTTTCCCCAGTTTATCGGGGAGTACGGGAAGGTGGCCGATTTCTGACACACTTGCGAAAATTTTAGTGTGTCGGTACTTTTCCCGTGTTCATCGGGGAGTACAACCATCTGACACACTTGACACACCTTTTTTTTGAACTAATGCGCGCGAGAGAAAAAATAAGTATATAGATATATATAGGGAAAAAATTTCTCTGTACGCGTAGATTGGAAAAATAGTGTGTTTAGTGTGTCAAGCGTCCGAGGAAGCCGATAAATCCTACGAAAGTACCGACACACTATAAAAAATGGAAGTGTGTCAGAAAAACGGGCAATCGCTCGGGGAAGCCGATGAATGCGGGAAATCTCTGACACACTTCGAAGTGTGTCAAAGTGTGTCAGAGGTTCCCTCTCCTGCCGTGTACGGCCCTTCTTCTGCTTTCAGCTTCTTGGTGGCTCGTTCCACTTTCCAATCCGAGAGTGGAACGCAATGTTCCCCGTGTTTATCGGGGAGTAGAGGCGGATGTTCCACTTGTTCCACTTTTCGAACGCAGAGTGGAACATGGGCGCGCGCAATATTTTTTTCGGGCGATTTCCGCTCGTATACGAGTGGAAACAAGCCTCTGACCTGCGGAGACGGAATATCGGGTATTGCGTTAATCGAGTTAACGCTGTATAATACCAGTTGCATAGATAAATGGCTCAGCACCCGTCCCGTCTTTGATGCGGGGTTGCTACCGGGAATAGGAGCCGAGCGCTCGGTCAAATAGGTCGTGCGTCACGGGCGAAATAACGAACACGAAGCTCCCGTGGAAACCGAGATAGACAAGGCATGTTCTGCCTATGTCCTTCTTTGGTTTCCACGGGAGCTTTTTTGTTCTCGTGAAACGGATTCTGAACATGGAGGTGGCTGATATGGCTAAAGAACAGAAGAGGACGAAGGGGTCGAAACCCCGTTACATGACGACGTACGAAGCGGCGGAATTGCTCGGCCTGAGCGCCGGGACGCTCCGCGTCTGGCGTTGTCAAGGCAAAGGCCCGAGTTACTACAAGGTCGGCAATGCGGTCCGTTACAAGGTGGATGACCTTGAGGCGTGGAAGAGCGCCAACGTGAAGCGCATTGAGCTAACGAATTAAGGAGGTGTGAATATGGGCAAAAAAGAAAACCGCCCCGATGCCTGCACAGCTTCCGGGACGGCCTCTACCTGTGATTATGATAGCACGTCCGTTTACGCAGGTCAAGACATGACCGAGAACGAGCTGATTAGAACGGTCACAGAGGATTATCTGGCGGACATCGACGTGGACATATGCTCCGCTCCCGAACAGGTCGAGCGGGAGCTTCTGCAGGCGACCAACAACGCCATCGAGGCGTACAACCGGGGTCCCCGCGACCCGTCCGCGCCAGTCGGAGCGTCGCTGAAGGACGCCTATCCCGACCAGAAGACGGGAGACGCCCGCCTGCGCCTGCGCAAGCACTTGGACCCGTACCAGATTGCGCTGATTGTGCGCGAGCTGCATCACGCGGTGGGCATCCTCTGGAAGGATGCGGGCGACGACGGCAACTTCGACATCGGCGTCTACCAGACGTCCGGCGACAACGAGGGCACCTACGACGTCTCCGAGGACGGTCTGACGCGGCTCATCCGCAGCTACGACAGCGCGATTACGATTCGCGGCGTCTACGAGACGATTGCGGTTCTCCGTTCCGTGTGTCCGCACGTCGAGCGTTGTCATGACCGTGACCTTATCGCTGTGAACAACGGCGTATACGATTATGGGAGCAAGATGCTCCTCGGCTTTGACCCGGAGTTCGTGTTCACCGGCAAGGTGCGCGTAGACTTCGTTGAGAACGCCCCGAACCCCGTGATACATAACGACGAGGACGGCACCGACTGGGACGTCGTGTCCTGGATGGGCGAGCTGTCCGACGACGAGAGCATCGTACGGCTGCTGTGGCAGATTGTCGGAGCGGTTATCCGCCCCGGCGTCAGCTGGAACAAGAGCGCGTGGTTCTACTCCACGTCCGGCAACAACGGCAAGGGCACGCTGTGCTCCCTCATGCGCAACCTGCTGGGGCGCGGTTCCTGGGAGTCCATCTCGCTGAAGGACTTCTCTTCCCCGTTCATGCTGGAGCCGCTGATGCGCATTTCCGCCGTAATCACGGACGAGAACGACACGGGCACCTTCGTGGATGACGCGGCGGCGCTCAAGTCCATCATCACGGGGGACCCGTTCCAGCTGAACCGCAAGTTCAAGGAGCCGCGCACGGTCCTTTTCAAGGGGTTCATGGTCCAGTGCGTTAACGAGCTGCCGAGGCTCCGCGACAGGTCGGAGTCCATGTACCGCCGCCTGCTGGTCGTGCCGTTCGAGAAGCGTTTCGAGGGCAACGAGCGCAAGTACATCAAGGACGACTACCTGAAGCGCAAGGAGGTGCTGGAGTACGTGCTGTACCACCTGCTGGCGGAGACCGACTACTACGAGTTGGACGAGCCGCAGGCATGCACCGCGCTCCTGGACGAGTTCCGGGAGGTCAACGACCCCGTTCGCCAGTTCCTGGGCGACGTGCTGCCGGAGGCATCCTGGGACATCCTCTCGTGGCAGTTCGTCCACGACCTGTACCGCCACTGGTTCCAGAGGAACATCCCGTCCGGCAGGCCCGAGAGCCGTAAGGCGCTCATCGCTGACATCAAGCGCCTCCTGCCGGAGTGGCATGAGTGGTCGTACACCGACAACCCGGTGTTCGTGCCCGACGAGATGAGGGCGCAGCCCGAGCCGCTGATTGCCGAGTATGAGGTGACCGAGTGGATGAACAAGGCATATCGCGGTTCCGACCAGGGCCGTGTCTGCATGCCCGACCTGCCCGCCCGCGTGAGGGGTCTCGTGCGTACGGTGCCTCTCGGCTCGGGCGGTAGCAACGAAACAGATTCAGAGGACAAGGAGGAGTAAGAAAATGAGTGATTTGGTGGTAGCAACTTGGAATTGGGACGCGTTCATGAGGGGCTTCATGGCCTCCGGTGGGAGCGTTCTCATCGTGGTGATTGCGTTCGGCCTTGTCGGCGCGATTGCTTCAGTCGTCGGTCTTGTCCGTGGCGTTTCAAATCGACAGACGACGGCTATTGCGCTTGGCGGGGTCGCAATCGGTTGTGCGATTATCGGTCTGCTTTTCTTCCCACTCGGGCTTTGGACCGCGAGCGCGGTTTGCGGCCTGATGGCCTGCAAGCGGTCGAAGCAGCCTCGCACGCTGACGTACGAGGAGTTCAAGCAGCGCAAGGCGATGATACAGGACCCGGAGTACGCCGAGTACATGCGCATGGTGCATGGCGTCGAGGATACGAGCGGGATGACCGCCGAGCAGAAGTTCGACCGCAGCGTCGCGGCGAACCCTCTTATCGGCCTCTCTGAGGCTGAGTTCGCGAGGCTCAATCTGAAGGCGAAGCACGGCACCATGTCTCCTGCGGAACAGCAGATGTACAACGATTACATCCAGGCGAGCATGAGGAAGAACGGCGGCGAGGTTAAGCCGCCTATGTCGGACGGCAAGCTGGGAGCAATCGTTCTCGGGGTGATTGTCGTTGCCGTTTTGCTCTGGGCGGCGTTCGGGTCCATGGGACCGTCGACGGGCGGCAAGACGACCATTGAGAACTTGGGCAACGGAGCGATTTTGATGTACGGCAGTTTGGGGGTGTGAACATGGGCGATTTCTCGACTTTGTTTCTTGTCGCATGCTTCGTGTTGCTGATTTGTCTGTTCGTCGTGAGCAGCATTTACGAACAGCGCAGGCGGGAGGCGTGGCTTGCAGAAAAGCGAGCCATTGCAGAAGGCCACAGGCCTCTTTCGCCCGAGGGATTCTTCGAGCTGCGCAATAGTTACAAGGGGCATATGCAAGACTTTGACTTCATGGGCTGCTATGTGATTCACAACCTGACGAACGGCATGTACTACGTCGGACAGGCGACGCATGTGCCGCAGCGTGTGAACGCGCATTTCACTGGCAAAGGCAATGGCGACGTGTACGCGGACTATCGCTACGGCAATCAGTTCGAGATTTACATGGTGGACATCACAACGACAAATTATCGCCGTCTTGATGACCTTGAACGCGACCTGATTGCGACATATGACGCGTACAACCACGGTTACAACAAGACGCGTGGAAACAAATAGTTTTGATGATTAGAGGAGGTATCCGATATGGCAACGAAGAGGTTTGATGACGCGACCGAGAAGGCACGTGCGTTTGAGGCGAAGGCGAAGAAGCTGCGCCGCGAAGTGCAGGCCGCGAGGACGAAGGCATACGCTGACGCGCTCGTGACGGTTTTCCCGGAAGTGAAGGACATGGGTTCGGCGGAAGAGGTCCTTGATTTCGTCAAGGGGCTGAAGCCGAGCACCGGACACGGAACGCAGGATGCGCGCGCCGCTGGCGCTGCGGATTCCGCGTATGCCCAGACCGCAGAAGCTGGAGAGTCGTCGGAAGCGCACGGCGGCCTTTCCGGCTCGGGCTACCAGGGGTAGCCGTGCCGGGTTCCACCGAGGGATTCGGGTTCCATGTCGGACAGGGGAAGTCGTTCCCGTGTCCGACATGGGTAAGCCCATCTCGGTGGACAAAAGGCGGGGGTTCGAAGGGGACGGCGCAGCCGCCCCCTCGCAAGCTGACGAAGTAGGACAAATTGCGAATTTCGCAATTTGTACGTACGAAGTCAATGCTTGCTCTTTCCCCCTTTGCGCTCGGGCGTTGCGAAATTAGCCGAAAACGGCAGTTTGGATTGTCCGCCGCAGGCGGGCGTTTCGGATAGCAGCAAAGGAGGTGTTCCGCATGGCGGATATGTATGAGAAAAGAAGCGGGAAGGCGACGCGCCAGAAGCATGAAAAAGACCGCCGCGACAAGGTGGTCCAGGTGCGCATGAGCGACGCGGAGCTTTCCCTGCTGGATGAGAGGCGCGGGACGCGCTCCCGCTCCAATTTTCTGCGCGGCGCGCTGTACGGAAATCGTCACGCGTCGCAGAGTCGCGAGGTGGTTCTGGACGTCCCGGCGCTTGACCGTGTCCGAATTGAGCTGAACCGCATCGGCGTCAACGTGAACCAGATTGCACGTGCGCGCAACCAGCGCATGAGCGGTATGAGCATGTACGACGCGGTGCGCGAGGAGTTGAGGACGAAGGACGAGGCGGAAGCGTTCCGCGAGTTCCGCGATTCGGTGGACAAGCTCCGGGCGGAAGTCGAGGGGCTGCGTTTGGATTTGCAGGCGTACGCGGAGACGGGAGGTGATGTCTGATGTCAACGACGCATGTGCAGTCGCTTCCGAACGTGCGGGGACGCATGTCCTACACCGAGTTCGGCGAGGGCAAGCGCAGACGCGAGCATCTGGAAAACGGCACGGACCGCATCGCCGCGCAGATGGGTGACGCCGCCTCAAGGGAGGACTTCATTGTCTACTGCGAGGGGCAGAAGCACCGCCACCCGAACGCGGTCAACGAGGGCTACGAGGTGCGCATCTCGTGGGCGACCGACGAGCTGGACCCGAACAGGCCGGACGACATCCAGCGGGGCATGGAATATGCGTACACGCTGTGCCACGAGCTGGCGCCGGACTCCATGTGCTGGGTCACCATGCACGTGGACGGCGAGGGCGGATGCGTGCATGCCCACGCGACCATCGCGAACCACGATGCCCGTTCGGGCCAAGTCATCAACAAGGAGGACACCAGTCTGTACGCCCCGCGCGTGCAGGCGGTGAACGACAGGCTGAGCCGCGAGAACGGCTTCCAGGTGCTCGGGGCGGACAAGGAGATGTCCACATGGGCGCAGCGCCGCGACACATTCGCCTACGACTCTTTCGACCGCCGCCTCGGGGATAAGGTGGCGTACGCCCGCGACCGTTCCGACACGGTGGACGAGTTCAAGCGAAATCTTGAACTTGAGGGCGTCACGCTGAAGGAGACGGTCAAGACCGACAAGAAGACTGGGGAGGTCACCGCCGGATGGTCGTACAAGGCGGTCGATGAGTGGGGACCCAAGCGCCGCTCCCGCAAGCGTCGCGCCTCCAACCTCGCCGACGACCTGACCAAGGAAGGCGTCGAGGCGTACTTCGAGGAGAAGCAGAGGCAGGCGCAGGAGCAGGCCGCTGTACAGCCCGAGCCGGCAACCGTGCAGGAGCCTGCGCCCGAACAGGCTGTCGCGGCGGAACCGCAGCCGGATTCCCCGGCAGAGCCTTCATTCGACGTGTACGCCGTCAAGGAGTCCGACGTGGTTCAGATGGCGGGCGACCTCCAGAGGGCGCACATCGACCGCTGCCGCGAGAGCGGCGAGCCGTTCATGGGCGAGCGCTACGGGCAGCTCATGGAGGCGGCGCGCCACCCCGAGGAGCAGCTGGCGAAGCTGCAAGCCGAGGTGGACGCGGCGAGGCGCGAGTTCCACGCCTCCAAGGAGGCCCGCGACGCGCTCGACCACCCGTGCCCGAACCTGCTGGCCGGTGCATGGGTGTTCGCCAAGGCCGGGCGCGACGCCAAGGACCCCGTGTCCCGCATGATGGCGGACATGACGGCCATGATGATGCGCATGCTGCTTCAGCAGGCCATGGAGGAGCAGCGCCGCCGGGAGCGCGAAGCTGCGGAGAGGCGTCTGTACGAGTCCCGCAGGAACATGTGGGACGCCGAGAAGCGCCTCAAGGCGGCAGAGAGGGTGCTGTCCAACGAGGACGAGCGCGAGGCGCATCTGAAGCGCGAGCGCCTGCAGGAACGCGAGGACAAGGCGGCAAGGCGTGCCGGTGGCCGCGTGAAGTACGGGGCCGATGCGGACAAGCAGTACGAGTAACCGAAAAAGAAAAGGGAGCAGCGCGATGCTGCTCCCTTTCCTGTGGGTCAGTGGATTTCCGGCGCGGGCACGTAGTCCCAGCTGGTTCCGAAGTGGGTTATCCCCCAGACGTACAGCCCCAGCTCCGCGTCGTAGAACACCGGCTCGTCGGTGTGCTCCATGAGGAAGCTCGGGTCCTGGACGATGTACCACTGGAATATCTCGTCCCAGGGTGCCCAATCCCCGCTCACCGGCTCCAGCGGGCGGCTGGCTATCTCGTTGGCGAGCACCATGCCGCGGCAGGTCTCGGCCAGGTCGGCGTAGGTCTTGATGCCGTAGTCACTCATCGCGCCCCTCCTCCGCCTCCTCGATGTCCACGATGGCGTTCACGACGCACTGCCGCATGGAGCGCAGGGTCTCGCAGTCGATGCTCTCGGCGAGGATGTCTGCGTCCAGCACCACCTCGCCCAGGGCGTTCACGAACCGCCACTCCATCACGTTGTCGATGCGCTTCAGCACGTCCATGAGCGACGCGTGGTCCATGGCGGGCATGTCGCCGTCCGCCTTCGCCATGCGCTCCAGCTCCTTGGCCTTGGCCGCGCAGAGGCGCGAGGTGCGCTTCAGCACCTGGATGCGCCACATGACCTCCTCGTCCGTGCCGTGGAACCTCTTCCAGCCTTCGTTCATGTGCGGACCTCCTTTCTCTTCACGTGGGCACCCGATGCCGAAGGCATCCTTCAAGGGGGGCAGGCCCGCTAACGGCACGCGAAGAGACCTGCAGAAGGGCTTTTGACGGGTGTACGCGCAAGGGACGGAGGACGGCGGTTTTCGGCATCCGCTCGTTTACGAGGCGATGCGGGAAACGGGCCGTTCCGGGCGACGCGAGGAAGCCCGTTTCGAGACCACGAAAAGCCCAGCTGAAGCCCAGAAAGTGGCAGTTGAACTGCGCTTTTCGCGGGATTATAATTAAATATGGAAATGCGTAATTGATTAAATGTATAGCGAGGTGAGCGATATGAAGACGATTCTGGTGTGCAACCAGAAGGGCGGCGTGGGCAAGTCCCTGGTCGCCGACGAGATAGCATTCTCCTTCGAGCGCTCCGGCATCCCCGTGAGCTTCTACGACCTGGACGCCCAGGGCGGCACCCTGCACCGCACCCAAGAGGCGGACGGTGCCGAGGTCGCCGTGGTGGACACGCCGGGGGCGCTCCAGGAGGCGCTGTCGGAATGGCTGAGGGAGGCGGACGTGGTGGTCATCCCCACCCGCACCACGTCGAGGGACATCGAGCCGCTGATGCGCATGCGCAAGGCGGTGTTCAAGCACAGCCGGGCGAAGATTGTCTACGTGATGAACGGGTGGAACCGCTTCAAGGCGTCCCGCGACTTCATGGAGTGGTTCGAGGGGCTTGCGGGCGACCAGACGGTGGTCACGCTTCCCCAGTCCGAGGCGTTCGTGCAGGCGGGCGCTGCCGGCGTGTCCGTGGTCCAGTTCGACCGCAGGGGCAAGGCCGCGAGGGCGACGCGTGCCATGGTGGACACGGTGCGCGAGGCTGCGGGGTTCCCGAGAGAATAACCGCAGGTCAGAGCCGTGTTCCGTATGGACAAATCGAGACACAAGGTGTATAATTGTACAAATGCGTAAATGATTAAAGGAGGTCGAGCTATGGCGAACATGTTCGAGAAGTATGCTGCCGACCGCGAGGCCGAGCAGAAGAAGATAGAGCAGACGGTTTCTGAACCGGCGGCTGCGAAGCAGACAACGGTTTCGGCGGATTCTGTGCCCGCCGAGGACGAGAAGCGCACCACGCTCTCGCTGTCGCTCACGGTGAGCGACAAGAAGGCGCTGAAGATGATGGCTGCGGAGCGCGAGACGACGATTGCCGCGATTATCCACGAGTGGGTCGCGGAGCACGCTCGGAAGGATTAGTGAGGAGGTGAAGAGTTATGGGAGATGGCCTTGTTGTTCAAAAGTCAGGCCTGATAGAGCGCCTGGACAGTAAGCCGGGGGCAATAAGCAGCGATAATCCGTTCTACTGGTATATCCATTTGCAATCGCTCGGGAAACGGGCGCAGACGAAAGAGATGGTGGAAGAGGCCGTCAACGGCTTCAACGTCGATAATCACGCATATACGATTCTCAAAGTCATCGCGAAAAAGCATCTTACGCGCGAAGTGTGCGAGATTGCAGTGTGCAAGAACGGCTTGAATTTGAAGTATGTGCCCGAGCAGTATCGGGACATATCTATGTGCATGTCGGCGGTGCGAAGCGACGGTGGCGCTTTGCACGATGTTCCCACGCAGATACTGCTTGGAGACAAGGGCTACGAGATATGCCTCACAGCTGTCTGCAACGATTTCGAGGGCCAGACCCTTTCGTTTGTGCCTGATTGTTACTTGCGCGGAAAAGAGGGCAAAGCTCTTTGCGAAGCAGCCGTACGGGCGAACGGGTACGCACTCGAATATGTTCCGAAGCGCTTGATAACAAAAGAACTTGCTAGAGCTGCCATCGAGACTCCTTTCCCTGTCAAAGAGATTCTTTGGCCGGATGGTTCATGTTTGGCTCGGAGCGCTTATCGCAGCTATCGCCCGGTGCTGTCGCTCGTTCCTGAAAAGTGCATGTCAGAAGAGCTTGTCGCTCTGTCTGCCCGGCTCTACCCTGAGAGCCTGTCCTACGCGCCTTCTGAATTCGTTTCTCGGGACCTCTGCCTCGAATTGGTTGAGCGGGACCCCATGAATTTGCGGTATGTGCCCATGCCGGACAAGAAGTTGGTGGATTCCGCGCTTCAGGCCAATCCTCGGGCAATTCTAGCGGTTCCTGAGTCCATGCTGACGCTGAAACGCTGCCGTGACGCCTTGCGCAGGGACCCGACCATCCCTATTGAGAAGCTCCCCGAAAGCCACCGCAAGAAGCTGGAAAAGGAATTTCGGTCGGACGCTTTCGTAAAATATGAGCCGATTGCGCTCGAAACGCCTTCCGTTACCGATGATGAGACGCAGGCGATTTCGTGTTCGGATGAGCCGCATGCTTACGATTTATCGGTCGCCGATGGTTCGGCGGAGACGATTTACTACATATCCGATATCCACCTTGAGCATCAGCTCGTAAAGCAGCCTAACGACATCGTGAAGCTGTCTTTGCCTGAGATACAAGAGCGTATCGACAATAAGATTGCCGAGCTTCTGGCGTCTGTGTCGGATGCCCGCGGCACCTTGCTCATCGGCGGCGACGTGGCGGACAGCATTGAGTTGGAAGCCCTGTTCTACGAACGGCTTACTTCGTTCACTGAGCGTCATGAGCGCTGGTGGGGTCGTATTTTTGCCGTTCTGGGAAACCATGAGCTGTGGGACGGAGACCCTATGGGGTTCAAGCCCGCACGGCCGATTGATGAAATCATCG
Organism: Olsenella sp. Marseille-QA0557; assembly: GCF_965119725.1. Taxonomy (NCBI): domain Bacteria; kingdom Bacillati; phylum Actinomycetota; class Coriobacteriia; order Coriobacteriales; family Atopobiaceae; genus Olsenella; species Olsenella sp. Marseille-QA0557. Next base: position 748,733 of record NZ_CBCPMI010000001.1, read on the forward strand.
CTGATTATCGTCAGACGATGCCGCGCGGAGTCAAGCTGCTGGAAAACGAGCTGTTTATCGTTTACAAGGGGCTTTCCGGCAAGGTTCTGGATGAGAGCACGATTCTCGATGCAAGCGTTGAGGAGCTTGCCGAGGCATGCGCCAACTCAACGTTCCTCTTGCTCGGCGGCCTCGGATTTTCCGGGCTGAATCCGGTCTACAACGCTGAAATGGGATTGTACCGAGAAACCGTCTCGACGGAAGAGGACATTGCGCGGTCGAGGCGTTTTCGAGCCGTGTACGAGAAGGTTCTGGCAAGTGCGGGAAACCTGCCGGTAATTGTGCTGACGCATACGCAGATGGCGGACTGGTCTGATGCTCGATATAATCCGAAGTGGATTTATGTGAGCGGTCACACGCATCAGAATACGTTCTTGCTGCAACGTGATGGTGTTGCGGTCTTTTCTGACAACCAGGTCGGATACAAACCTCAATCCTGGCACCTTAACGGCTTTACGATTGATGTGCATGCGTACGACCCCTTCAAGGACTACCCGAACGGCATTCATCAGATTACGCGCGAGCAGTATGTTGAATTCAATCGCTGCCAGGGCATTATGATGCAGGGCATGAAGCACCCTGGTGACTTGTATGCGCTGAAGTACGACGGTGTGTACATGTTTGTGCTGGAGAGCGCCAGCAGTTTGTGCCTTTTGGAGGGCGGCAGACGACACAAGCTCGATTATGACATCAGCTATTATTACGAGAATCTTCCCGAGTATGTCAGGAAAGTGCGCAGTGCGTTCATGCCGTACCAGAAGGCCCTTTCGATGGTTTCTGACGAAGTGACGGCAATCGGCGGTTCTGGCGGCATTCATGGCTGCATCGTGGATATTGACTGGTTTAACCACATATATTTGAACCCGTTTGACGGCAAAGTGACTCCCTATTTTGCGTTGAATACGACCGACAAACTGGTGTTCAAGAACATAGAAGCGCTGCTTGAGTTCTCGCCGGTTCCCCCGCGATTGAGTAGTGGCGAATCAATGCTAATGCGTTATTTGGGCACGCCTTCTAGGGAAAAGAAGCTCCCTATACTCTCGCGTGCGTCGAGTAAGGAGTGGGAGCTTGCCGTTGTTCCGCAGGTCGTTTTAGATAGGTCGATGTACGAGCCGTCTCGCATCATGCGTTCGATTCAGTACATCTTTGACCAGAACGTGCTGCGGGTTTGGAACGATGCGATACTTGCTATCGACAATAATGACGACATACAGGCTTTGCCTGGCGCAAGCAAGTTGCTCGACTCGTGATTCTTGCAGCTATAAACCCGCTGTTCCGTGAGGGCGGCGGGCTTATAATTAAATGCGTATTTATATAATTGATTAACGTACGAAATGAAGGGAGGGGGTAACATGCAACACCCTGAATATCTGTACCACTACACCACGCTGGACTTCGTTCCCAAGATTCTCGAAGATGGCTTCCTGATGCTGACGCCAAGCAACCTAGTCAAGCCCAAGCGATACTGGAAGGAGCGCCGCGATGACGGCAATTACGACATCGTGAGCGACACCGATGACATCAAGCCCGTCGTATGGCTCACGCAGGAGGAGCTTGGTGCGAGCGACGACAGGGACAAGATTGCAATCGGCATGGCGGCGGGCGGGGTCAGAGCCGTCAACAAGATGACCGCCAAGTTCGTCATCCCGTGGAACGACAAGTACCAGTGGTGGCTCGACTGGCAGAAGAAGAACCGCATGAAGAAGAGCCAATATCGTATTTTCACGTCGCACGGAGAGCATTACGGCTCGTGGTACGTCTGCGAGGAGCAGATTCCCATGTCCGACGTGGAGGAGATTGTCAACAACCTGACCGGCGAGGTCATTTGGCGACGAGAAGGGGGCGGCGAATAGGTGGCACGAAAAAATCCCAAGAACCCAGATGCCACCCGTCCCCTCTCCTGCGTCCTTTACATCCGCGTATCGACCAAGCTCCAGGTCGAGAAGGGCGAGTCGATAGACGCCCAGCGATTCGAGCTGACCCGGTACGCCGAGATGCACGGCATGCGCGTGCTCGGGGAGTACGTGGACGCGGGCTTCTCCGGCAAGAACGTGCGCGGGAGGCCGCAGTTCCGGCAGATGCTCGATGACATCATCAAGGAGCAGCCGGGCAGGCGCCCGACGTACGTGCTCGTGTTCAAGCTGTCGCGCTTCGGGCGCAATGCCGCCGACACGTGGAACTCGCTCCAGATGCTCCAGGACTACGGCGTGGAGCTGTGCTGCGTCAAGGACGGCATCGACTCCGCCACGACGATGGGCAAGGCGATGCTTTCCATCGCCGCCGTGTTCGCTGAGATGGAGCGCGACAACATCCGCACCCAGACCATGAGCGGGCGCGAGGAGAAGGCCCGCAAGGGCTACTGGAACGGCGGGCAGGCCCCGTACGGCTACCGGCTTGTGGACCGGGGCGGTAAGTTCAAGGAGCTTGTGGTCGATGAGGACGAGGCGAAGGTCGTCCGCAAAATCTTCCAGATGTACGCCTACGAGAACAAGGGGCCGATGGCGATAGCGTCGTGGCTGAACAGGCACGGCGTCACGAAGGCCGCTCGCGGCAACGCGACCATGGAGACCTTCGGGAACACCACGATAGCGCGGATGGTCGTCAATCCCGTGTATATCGGCAAGATTGCCTACGGGCGCAGGCGCACCGAGGTCATCGAGGGCACGCGCGGCGAGACGCACGTGGTGAAGAGCGACGGGTACGAGGTCTACGACGGCAGGCACGAGGCAATCATCGACGAGGCGACCTGGGCGGCTGCCCAGGCAATCGTGGGCACCCGGAAGCCGAACGCCAAGAGGCACGACGACGGGCACGTGAACCTGCTGAACGGGCTGCTCGTGTGCCCGGAGTGCGGGCACAAGATGTCCTCGCACCCGAACCGGGGAAAGGTCAAGAAGGACGGTACGCGGGGAAAGACCACCTACGCGTACTACTGCCCGCACACGTCGAAGGCGCGTGGGGCGACCTGCACCTTCAGCCGCCAGTACCCGCAGGAGTACGTGGATGCCGAGGTCATAGAGATGGTGAAGCTGGCGTCGCGTTCGGACGCGTTCGTGGAGGCGCTGCGCCGCCGCATCAACGACGAGACCGACGTGGAGCAGCTGCGCGAGGACGCCGAGCGCATCGGGCGCGAGCAGGCGGCTAACGACAAGCGCATGCGCATGCTCATGAACCAGATTGACGCGCTTGACCCCGCCGACCGAAGCTATGAGCGCAAGTTCAGCGACCTGCAGAGGCGGCTGGATGACCTGTACGACCGCGATGCCGGTTTCCAGGAGGCGCTGGAGGAGACGCAGGCTAAAATAGCCGCTGCCGACAAGCGCAGGGTTGGCGAGCGCAAGCTGCTGGACGAGCTTGACCGCATCCCCGAGCTTCTGGAGGAAGCGGATGAGCAGACGCGCTTCGACATCGTGCACGAGGCGGTGAGCGAGGTCCGCATTCTGGCGGGTAGGAACCCGCGCAAGGAACGCGTGGTGCAGAGCGTCACGTTCAAGTGCCCGGTGCGCTTCTTCTGGGAGGAGGTTCCCGGCGAGGCGGATGGGTATACGGCGGTGACGCCCGACTCGTTTGATGCGGACGGGAATTTCCGAGATGACGAGACACACGTCGAAACGGTGGGGATTCTAAAGCGTCGATAACCTATCAAACACTAGGCGATAGATACCCGTCCGTCGGCATCAACCTGGACACGACCCTCAGCAAGCAGCTCGATAACCTGCGGATAAAGCACATGCTCAACCTCATGAATTGCTGCTTCAAGCTCGTCGCGCGTCATACCCTCTTCAATACGAACGGCCTCTTGAGCAATGATGGGACCATGACCACCGAGCGTTTCAAAACAAATAGTCACACCGGATATTTTCATTCCCCGTTCAAGATCACGAGCTATTACATCTTCACCAGGCTCACCAGGAAAAAGCGAAGGTACCGCACATAAAACCTTATATGGGAAAGAGAGAAGCAACCCTTCTTTTAGCGCAGGTTTATAGTCATCAACAATAATGTAGTCAGCTTTACACCGACGGAATTCTGCTGCTATCACTTGATCGGCAATGAGAGGGTCATCATAGAGTGCGTCGGAAAGTGAGAGTGTTTGAATACCCTTTTCTTCTGCGCGCGCCAAGCCTGTTGCGCTAGCGTTACTGCTGATTACTAGTACGATAGAGCACTCATTGTTCAGCTTTTTAGCTATTGCTTGAAGATTATCTCCTACGCCAGAGATCAAAACACCAAAACGCAAGACAGATATCTGTTGCATGGATTTTTGCATTAATCCATCATTTGGTAAATCGCTGATAGGGCTACTAATCACACCGTTTAGACCCATTGCTTCTCCAGTCATTAACCAAATTCATTTCGTTACCCACTCATAACTTCCTGAATTTTAATATCCTAGTACGGGTAAAAAAGTATCTTATGATGTGTACCCATAAAACCAGACGCCATTTTGTATGAACAATTCAAAGTGCTCTGCAATATCGCAGACTCAAGCTGTCCAGCGGAAGGGAGGCCTTATGGACACACAATTTGATGAGTCAGATCTCGATTGCATGTTTTATACATGCACAACCTTCTTTGCACATCGCTGGCAGCTCTCCATCCTTATGTATTTATTTACAGGTCCAAAGCATTTTGGAGAGATTCTGAGATATCACAAGGGACTCAGTAAGAAGGTTCTTGCTTCTATCCTCAAAAAGATGGAACAGAAAGGGATTGTTTCAAAAACAACCTACTACGAAGGCGCTATTCAACGCTCAAGGTATGAACTTACCGAACGAGGGCTTGAGCTTGAGCCTATTCTTAATGAGATTTGTTCGTGGGGGCGAAAATATTCGCCTTCAGAGCTTAAACCGCACAAGCCTCAAACAAAATAAAATTCCCCCTAATTGTTTGATTCAATTAGGGGGAGATACTCAATTTTAAAGACCAAGCACTTCGCGGACATCTGCAAGCGAATCTGCGAAATTCTGACGTGCCTGACTATGCAATTCAGACAGACTTTTGTCGTTTCTATCGGCAAATGCCTCCATGAGAGTGGGCAGGTTCACTCCCGATAAACATTCCAAATTGGGGCAACTCTCCGCAAGGTCGTGCATCGCCATCGCAACTGTATTAAAAGGCGTTCCTGAAAGCACATCAACAAAAATTAGTACACCTTCCTCGGTATACATTGACATAATGGCATTGCGAACAGCCTGTCCAAACAGTTCTGCAGAATCGTCTGGCTTAAGTCCAAGCGCCACCACCTCTTGGGCATCATCACCAAAAAACATGCCGAGAACTTCTCGATATGCTTCAGCTAATGAGCCGTGGGTAACAACAAGGATCTTAGGCACGATACTTGCTCCTTACGACATCCATAAATCCTTTTACGAGATTAGTGTCGATACGGTCGCCCGTCTTAAAGCCTCGACCAACAATAACACCGTTGGCATATTCAAGATAATCGAGTACGTTATCGGGCTTCACACCAGATCCTACAAGAATTGGGAAGTCACCAATGGCCTCACGCATAGACTTCACATCATCAACTGTGATCTTCTTGGATTGATCATTTTCTGTCACGATAACCGCACTTGCATCATGATTGATCGCATTACCAGCAAGTTCGTTGATGGCAACTTCAGGAACACCATATGTCTCCGCCGTGTGCACATCGGTAAACAACATCGTGTCTGATGGATAATCCTTCATGAGCTTTGCAAGTGGTGTTGAGCAAGCCTCGATATAACCGAACGACCCAGCACGGTTATCAACAAACGCCTCAACACGAATGAAGTCCGCATTACATGCATACGCCATGGCCCATTCTTGAACAAATGCATTCATCTCAATATTTACGCCGAAAGGAATAGGACAAAACTCCTTAATCCTGGTCGCAACATTCAGCATGACCGAATAGGACTCAAGAGGAATCTCGGTGCTGTACTGAGGCCAGTCGCTAAAGTTTTCAAGCATAATGGCATCAACACCAGAATCGATGAGACGATGAGCATCATCCAGAGCGTTTGCTACCAGCTCATCTTTGTTGTTGCCATAAGCAGGATTGCCGGGCAATGGAAGCAGATGAACCATGCCGATGACCATTTTTCTGCTGAAAAACTCCTCTTTATCCATAGCGAACTCCTTTTGCTATCGTAGTTTGGGTTTACGTAATTAAGCTTTTGCAGCCATCAACTCACGAACGCGGTCGGTATCAACAGCGTTTTCCACAACTCCATCAACTTTGATACTGCTGCCAACAATCACGCCATCTGCAACACTCAAATAGTCAGAAAGTGTACAAGCGTTTGTGCCGCTGCCAACCAATACAGGGCAAGTATCCGCATGTTGCTTTACGGTGCGAACATCTTCCAATGTTGGACTAGAGCCGGTTACTAATCCGGTACAAATGATGGCATCCGCACCCGCTTCTCGCATGGCTTCAACCGTAAAATCAACTGGTTGTTCTACCCAAGGGAACGTATGTTTTACTTGCAAATCGGCTAGAACAGCAATGTCCGCCGGGTACTTTCTGCGGAGTCGCGCCAACTCCGGTCCAGCGGCAGTAAAAACTCCATTGGGACCCATTCGATTTTCCGCAAGAACCTCTACACGAATGAAATCGCATCCGGTTGCATATGCAATTGCCCACTCAGCTTCGCAGTCATTGAACTGAACGTTCACACCCATAGGGACAGAACATGCATCACGCAGTTTTGCCACAAGGGCACTCATGGCGCTATAGGTAATAAGTTCATTCTTTGGCGCATACGGAACGTCACCAAAATTCTCAACGATAACTGCATCGATACCGCCTGCAAGAAGCGCATCGAGATCTTGCCGAGCACGCTCAGCAATTGCATCCATATCGTTCTCATAATGCGGAGCACCGGGAAGTGCTGCCAGATGCACCATACCAATTACTGGCTTTTCATTATCAAGCATTTCTTGAAAACTCGTCATAGGCATATCCATACTCCGTTCTTTAATGACGACAGAGTTCATATGCCGCTCTCAAAGAACGGCCGGATGTGCATTAAGCTGTGCGCAGCGCTCGCCCGTCAAGAGCGCTGCGCAAGAAAAAGGGAGGCGTTAATAGCAGACTTCGATAACGTTGTCCTCAAACGCAACAGCGCGCATTTCTTTTCCGCCTACCGTAGCCGGTTCATAGAGAATCTGATAGCCTGCTTCCTTGAAAGCTGCAATAATTTGGTTAAGACGGTCTTCACTTTCGACCTTTATGCAGATATGTGCATATCCCGTACGGTTAGGATCTTTTGCATTATCAACAACCTCAGGTTTTGTCATAAGTTCAAGACGTGGACCTTCGGCAAAATCAAGAATGTAGGAGTAGTAATTATTCTCTTCCTCGTTGTAGACGCAGTGGACAGTTGCATCAAACGTTTTCATGAAGAAGTCTTTTGCTCCCTCAAGATCCGATACAAACATACCGACATTGGTTATCTTTGCCATCCTATGCCTCCTTCTACTTATAAAGTCAATCTGGTGTTGCTTTCTTCTGCTATGCAGCTGACGCAATAATGCCTGCAAGACCGAGTAGGAAGCTAATAATCATGATTGCAAAAGTAATGTAGGACGCCTTAACACCTTTCTTGGCTGCCATATAAATGCCAAGTGTTAAAAGAAGCGGCATCATACCAGGCAGAATTGCATCAAATACACCTGTCTGGAGGTTGAAAAGCTCAACACCTTCCTGCCATATAGAAACATTAAACGTAAAGGATACATAGCTACATACAAGCGCTCCCATTACGGCACAGCCAAGTATTTCAGCAACCTTTACAACCTTATCGAAAAGGCCACTTTCCATAAGTTTAAGTACGGCTTCACCACCACTTTTATAACCAAGATTGAGAAGCCAGTAACCTACGCCATAGAAAATCACAACGAATAATACGGTGTATGCAATTGGTGCCCAAGTAGCTCCACCTGTAGCAAGGTTAATAAAAATAACCGAAAGCACGGGAAGCAAAACCACTTGAGAAAGTGTATCGCCAATACCAGCGCATGGTCCCATAAGGCCAGATTTAATAGAGACAAAGGCTTCGTCAGGTATGTCAGCGCCGAGCCTCTTCTGCTCCTCCATTGCGGTACAAATACCTAATAACATTCCACCAAAATTGTGATCGGTATTAAAGAACATCGTATGACGTTTCAGCGCTGCAATGAGGCCTTCTTGATCGTCCTTATAAATACGCTTGAGAACCGGTACCATTGCGGCCCCAAAACCGAGACCTTGCATTCTCTCGTAGTTATAACAAGATTCGCAGTAATACTCCCAGTCCAACCAAGAAGTAATGAGATTCTTCTTGCTTATCAACTTATACGCTGTGTTATTGGTGTCGCTAATATTACGAAAAGCTTCAAAGTCTTCACTTGAAAAGCCAACTACAAGCACTGCAATAATTCCAAAGATAAGTGATGTAGCAATCGCATTAAGCCCAAGGTAAGCAGCAGCTAAAAAGCCCAAGAAGAAAAACAGTCTAGCTTCACCTTTAAAGATTGTAAGAAGCATGAGACCAATACCAACAGCAGGAAGCAAACCACCCATGACACTTAGCGCATTGAGAATTGGCCCATCCAAAGAATTTGAAATGTTCACCACAAGGCCTTGGCCAAAGTAGATGATGCTAAATGCCGCTGCAAAACGAATAACCCACTTCACTGCATAAGGTATCCACAGGTTTGCGACTTGAAGTCTGCTTGCTTTGCCCTCATTTACCCATTTGTCGGCAAGAGGGATAAGGAAACACTGAAGTGTCATGGTTAAGGTCCAGACAACGGAACCAAAAACACCCAGCGGAACGGCAAGTCCAAGTGCCGCATCAACACCAAGGCCTCCGATTAGTGCAAATGCCGTACCCAAAATACCGGCCATGCTTGAATCGGAAGGCAGTGAACCACCTGCGGAAATAACACCCAGGTACATAATGTTAATTGTTGCGCCGATGATGGTTCCCTGAACAGGGTCACCTAAAATGAGACCTACAAAGAGGCCTGCCACCAAGGGCCGGTCGATCGTTGCCCAGGTACCCATTGAGCCAAATGGCCATGCACTCTCGCCGAGGCAATAGTACAAGGCAATAAGGGCAGCCTGTAAGATACTAACTTCCATGAATCTAACCTCCCCTGTACAAAATCAGAGCAAGCCCTCAATGTTCTCTTTCTGATCGGTAGGAACCATCTGGCAAAACACCGGCACGCCCGCTGCGATAATGCTTCTCAAATCATTAAGTTCATCAGGGCTTGCGGAGATGTTTTTGTTAAAACGCTTTCTTCCAGGAGCACCACCCATATTGCCTAGAATAATCTCGTTTAAAGCGATGCCGGATTCCACTACTTTCAGGAAGGGAGCTGGGGTCTTTGCGAGAATAAAGATTCTCTCGCCTTCATCCGAGGGCTCCTGTAAATACGAGATTGCTTGCTCCTCGGTTTTAATAAGGAGCTCAAGATTTTTTGGAGCAGCTGCAAAGAGAATTCGCGAGAGAAATGTATTATTTGCTGAAGCTGCATCAATGATGAGGATCTTATTTGGATCGTACTGCTTTATCCAAGAAGTCATTACCTGTCCATGAATAAGTCGCTCGTCGATCCTATTTGCAACAATTGTTCTCATGTCTAAGCCTCCGCTCCATATCACTGCAGTGAATAATTGGCCGTAATGAATAACTCATTTATGACCTGATAACCAAGGGCCCATTGGTCTTGTTTTTATTTATGCTGACAACCAGCCTCGTCGCAATTCGGTACTTTGTTGTAACTGGTTTCTTTTTTATCCCCTTGACTGAACAATCATTTTATTTCTGCAGTTAAATAGGGGTATTTTTAGTTAGATTATTTAATAGAAAGAAGCAGTTTATCCGTGAACGGAAATATCGATTTTTCTCTTTAATACAAATAGAGCCGTCATATGACGGCTCTAAAGCAAAAAATATTATTTGTATTTCTTTACCAAGCGTAGCCTTTTACTACACGAACACCATGCCGAATGAAAGGTGAGTCATTTTTATCAACAGAAACACGCATAGGCGGTTTCCCGTCGACCTGTGTTTTGCCATCAGGTAGAACTTTAACTCGTCCCTCGGCAATCATTTGAATTGTCTCTGGATACAACTTATGTTCTACACGATGGATAGCAGCCTCGAGATCATCCCGAGTCCAAGACTCCTGCACCTCAACCGGGCATTGGGCAATTATTGAGCCGTCATCATACACTTCGTTAGCAAAATGTACTGTTACACCCGTAATTTTTACGCCGCTGTCATAAGCCTCATCAATAGCATGAGCTCCTGGAAAACTTGGAAGCAGTGCGGGATGTAGATTAACCACACTGTTTGGAAATGCATTCAAGATTGGAGAATGTACCATTCGCATATACCCGGACATAATCACGTACTTCACACCATGATCTAAAAGCTGCTGAGCAATTACTTTATCAGCTTCAATCTTGTCCTCGGCATATTGTTTTGGCGTCATAGAGAAGGTAGGGATACCAGCTCGTTCTGCTCTTACAAGACCATATGCACTTGGTCTGCTGGAAATAACGATCTTTATTTCAGCATTTACACTTCCTGCTTCAATTGCATCGATAATTGCCTGCAAATTTGAGCCATTGCCGGAAAGCAAAATTCCAATTGGAAGCGGAGTATTCATTCTGAGCAGAGCACCTCACTTCGAGACGCATTTTCGGATGTCATACGATAGGTTACCTTTTTCTCACCTGTTATTACCACGGAAGTTTTCAAAAAGATGACTTCACTTCTACTTCCTACATCTGATCTGCGTAACGAACCTGACCTGTACCCTCAACACATGTGCCAACAACAAAAGGCTTTTCGCCGAGGCCCTCAAGCTCGCTGCGAACCGCATCAGCATCTTCCGGCGCACAGATAATGCAGAGACCAACACCCATATTGAAGGTCTTGCATGCCTCATTCGGAGATAGATTGGCACGACGGCAGATCTCAGAAATGACAGGCGGAACGTCCCAAGCAAATGTTGCAGCTACTCCAGGAGTATCTCCTGTGCCAGCTTCAATCGTACGATCGACAATGGCATCCACCGTATCGGGAAGAGCACGATCGAGATTTTCTGAAATACCACCACCGGTAATATGAGCAAGAGCCTTTATCGGAGTTCCTGCTGCAAGAGCCTTAAGAATGGGTTTCACATAAATACGTGTTGGCTTCATCACTGCGTCTGCCATAGATTCGCCGAGGTTCTCATCAAACGCCTCGAGCTTACCGCGGCATTCCTCAGCCTCGGGTGTTCCCGGCACAAGACCATCTACGCCGAGCACACGGCGCACGAGCGAATAACCATTGGAATGAACACCTGTTGATGCCAAGCCAAAAATCACATCGCCTGGGCGAACTGTTTCAGGATCAAGCATGCGAGCACGATCAACGGCACCGACTGCAAAGCCTGCCAAATCATAATCGTCAGCACGCATAACGCCCGGGTGCTCAGCCATCTCTCCACCAACAAGCGCACAGCCAGCCAGACGGCACCCTTCGGCAATACCGCTCACAATTTTTGCCATACGATCTGCTTCAAGATGACCAATGGCCACATAATCAAGGAAGAAAAGGGGTTCTGCGCCAGACGCCAAAATATCGTTTACGCACATAGCAACGAGATCTTGACCCACCGTTTCATGGCGATCGAGCAGCTGAGCTAAAGCGAGCTTTGTGCCTACGCCATCAGTTCCGGAGATAAGAACTGGGTCATCCATCTCTTTTAACTTAGCAGCTGAGAACAGCCCACCAAAGCCACCAATACCACCAATAACCTCGGGGCGATTTGTAGAAGCTACCATCGAACGAATGGCATCTACAGCACGTGCACCTTCTGCAGTATCCACTCCCGCGTCAGCATAGGTAAGCTGTTGGGTTGTATCGCTCATGGATCCCCTTCCCAAGCGTTAGTTGTTTTCGGCAGTTATGCCGCCTATTCCCATTTTTATATCAGCACGCGACAAACCAAGATTGCGTGGTGTATATCCCTCGCAGAACTTACCGGACGAGAAACTTGCCGGAATCTCTACTGGATATTCTCCCGTAAAGCACGCCGTACAATAGCCGTTCATAGGAACACAGTTGAGCAGGCCTTCAACCGAGAGAAATGCAAGAGAGTCAGCGCCAATAAACTCACGGATACCCTCGAGATCCATGTTGGCTGAAATGAGCTGATCTTGCGTATCGGTATCGATGCCGTAAAAGCATGGCCAGGTAACTTCTGGCGAGTTAATACGGACATGAACCTCGGTAGCACCTGCATCGCGTAGCATCCGGACAATTTGCATTGACGTCGTACCACGAACAATGGAATCGTCCACCATAACAATGCGTTTACCAGCAACGTTATCTGGAAGTGCATTGAGCTTCATACGTACGCCGCGACTTCTCAGCTCCTGTGTGGGCTGAATAAAGGTGCGTGCTACATACCTGTTTTTAATGAGGCCTTCGCCAAAAGGAAGCCCTAGTTCGTGAGCAAATCCTTCTGCAGGAGGCATGCCCGAGTCCGGCACGCCAATAACCAGATCCGCATCTACTGGTGCTTCATGCGCCAAGCGACGCCCCATGGCATAGCGCATGGCGTAAAAGGAAGAGCCATCTTTAACGGAATCAGGACGGGCAAAATACACGTGCTCAAAGATGCAGTTTGCAGGCATACGCTGCGGCACACCACGGCACGTTACAATGCCATCATCAGAGAGACGAATGATCTCACCAGGCGTTATTTCACGAACGAATGTTGCACCCACAATATCAAGAGCACACGTTTCGCTTGCAACTACCCAACCCTCAGATGCCTCTTCAGTTGCCTCAAGCTTTCCAAGAACCAAAGGACGGATACCGTTAGGATCGCGAAATGCATACAGAGCATTCTCGCGAACCAATGCCATGGCATAGCCGCCTTCTATTCTGCGCATAGCGGCAGCTATACCTTCACGGAGATGACCGGTTTTCTCGGTAAAGTAGCCAATGAGCTTAGCCGCCACTTCGGAGTCTGTATTAGAACGGAAAGGAATTCCTAGCTCAATGAGTTGACGCCTGAGATCATCTGAGTTTACAAGCGTTCCATTATGAGCAAGCGCAACAATTACCTCGCCAATAGTGGAAAGATGCGGCTGAGCCGCTTCCCAGCTTTTAGCTCCTGAGGTTCCATAGCGCACATGTCCAACTGCAACATGGCCAGGAAGTGCAGAAAGATCAGCATCAGAAAAAACTTGGCTCACAAGGCCAAGGTCTTTGCGGACAAGAACGGTGGCGCCATCTCCCACAGCAATACCCGCTGATTCTTGACCACGATGTTGTAGGGCAAAAAGACCAAAATACGTGAGTCGTGCAACATCACGTCCAGGTGCCCAAACGCCAAAAACACCACATTCCTCATGCAGTGTATCGGCCTCAGTCATAGTTTCATGAGTAGCAACGGAACTAGTTGCTGTCACGATACCGCCTCTCCCGCAAGCGCAGCGTTTGCCTCGTTCTTCTCAACACATACCAGCAGTGTACGCCCATACCCATCAATATAATTGCAGGTGGAGAGCGTCAATATATGAGATGTTCCGTCGATAATGGTTTTCGCGTTGGCGTTTTGTGTTACCGCTTTATCCAACAGTCCTGAAAGATAGGTATGAAACTCTTCCGTTGACGCGAAACTTACCGTACGGGCTGCTGAATCATCAGGTGTCGTATAGTACACAAAAAGTGGCATCAGCTCATAATTTGCGTCTTCTGTGACATACCAGACGGTATCTATGCCATCAAAAAATTCCTGATTATCCATGTCAGCAATTTGTTTGAACATCGATCCATTTTTAAGGTGATGTCCGTAGATGATGGTCTGTGGATCCAACATGCCAGGAGCCTGATTTTCATAATCCATAAAAATCTGGCCACCTATGCCATACACTCCATGAGCATTGGTGTTGAGGTAATAGTCGTTATCTTCCCCTTGATATACCGGGTAGTTAATAACCGTTCCTGGAATTTGTATCCAGCCTACCACGTCATCGTTAATTGCCTTGAGTCCTGCCCAGTCAACCGTTGGTGGCTGATTGGGATCGTCGGATAACGTAACGTATGCCGCAAGCTCTTCATTTACAACATCCTGCTCGTGATAACGCCATTGAGAAAAGCCCCATATGCCTGCCGCAGCTAAAAGAAGAACAACACCTACTGCAAGCAGGACATTTGAAACAATTTTGGATGGCTTTGATGCAGGTGCAGGGCGTTTGAAATGAGAGCCCTGCTTATTACGCGGCATGGTTACTACGCCTCAGCCATTTGCTGTTTGAAAGCTACGATTTTTTCACGCCACTCTGGCATAGAAGCGCCAAGGATTTGTGTTGCATAGATGGCTGCATTCTTTGCACCGCCAATCGCAACGCATGCCACCGGCACACCTGAAGGCATCTGAACCATAGAGAGCAGCGAATCCATACCGCCCAAATCGCTTGTCTTCATAGGAACACCTACGATAGGAAGCGGCGTATAGGCGGCAACAACACCGCCAAGATGAGCAGCTTTACCTGCTGCAGCAATAATGACTTTTAAACCGCGATCAGCAGCAGAAGATGCCCACTCATGCACTTTAGCAGGTGAGCGATGAGCAGAAGCAATGACCAATTCATACGGCACGCCAAACTCTTCGAGCTGTGCTGTGCAAGCCTCCATTGCAGGCATATCAGATTTTGAACCCATAATGATACCGACGAGTGGAGTTTCTGCCATGCTTCCTCCTCATATCTCAGCGCTGCATCTCCAGCGCATTTGCCATTAAAACGATCTTCTTTTACTGCTCTGTGGATTGAGTCTGATTGTTGTTAGATGTTCCGTCGTTCGTCTGATCTTCAGCATTGGTATCTGTTGAAGTTCCTGTTTCATCCTGCGTGCTTGAAGGTGTGAGCACACCCGACTCTTCTTCGTTGTCCTCTTCACTTTGATCGGGGACTAACAGGTCGGTAACGATGTTGCTCTTGAGCTGGTCGCGCAACTCTGCGGTGGTTTTCTCATCCATACCAGTAATAGAGCACGAGAACCAGACACCATCCTCATTGGAATTCTTTGTCCAAATAAAGGTCATGAAATTGCGAACATTACCTGCAGGGCGTAAAAATCCAAAGAGCTGCGAAGTCTGGAAATTTCCGTCTTTATCGGCGTGAACGTTTACGTGGTAGACAACCACATCGATATCGGGATTGAGCAACGCATTAATTGCCAATGCTGTTGATTGCACTTGTGCACTCGAGAAACAATCGCGCGCGTTCTCTGATGTGGAATCGGTAACGGTAACTTCAAGACGCCCGGTGTTCTCGCTCGCCTCAACAATAGTAAAGTCCTCAGGGAACTGAGTGAAGCCACCGCCCCATTCAATTCCATTTTTCATGGCAGCAGAGACATTTGCTACCGTAACTTCATCGGTAAGACTTGCCGTGGAAGTACGCCGAACGATGCCACAAGAAACCTGTGCAAGCGTTACTACGAGCAGTGTAAGCACAACAAACAAGACGGCAGTACGCTTGATTGCCCGCTCTACCGTAGAACCAGAAGGATCGGCATCGGAGAGTGGGTCAATATCTACTCCAACGCCCTTTTCTTTACGACGGGCACGCTCACGACGGGCAGTATCCACATTATCGTGGCCCGTTTCATCTACGCGAGAGAATAACTCCTCTGCTTCATCAGCATTAAGAAACTTGCTTTTCTTCTTGCCTTTGTCAGCACGTCTCGCTGCCATGACACCCTTTTCGTCCAGCTTTCCATCGGTCACGCACTCCATGAGTATACGCAGCTTTGAGCCACAATTCATGGACAGACAGAGTAATCATAACCACTACGCTTTAAAACCTAGTGGACTAGATCATTCTCGCCACCAAACTGCATGCGATAATACCGCGCATACGTACCGTTGAGTGCAAGAAGATCTTTATGCGTACCGCGCTCTGCAACCCGGCCATTATCGATGGTCACAATCTCATCGGCGCCCTTAATGGTAGAGAGACGATGAGCAATCACAAGCGTTGTACGGTTTTGGGCAAGGCGTTCCAGAGACTCCTGTACGGCGCGCTCGCTTTCGTTATCAAGTGCAGATGTTGCCTCGTCAAGAATAAGAATTGCGGGGTTCTTCAAGAATACGCGGGCAATAGCGATGCGCTGCTTCTGTCCGCCCGAGAGACGTGCTCCTCGTTCTCCTACCTCTGTTTCAAAGCCTTCTGGCAAATGCTGCACAAACTCAGTGACATTGGCAAGACGAGCTGCTTCAGCAATTTCATCTGCTGTTGCATCAGGACGTCCATAGGCAATGTTTTCGGCAATTGTCCCATCAAAGAGATAGACATCTTGCTGAACTAAACCGATGGCTTCACGCAAACTTTTTTGAGTAACATCGCGCACATCCTGTCCGTCGATGGTAATAGAGCCGGAGTCTACGTCATAAAATCGTGGCAACAATGAACACGTGGTAGATTTTCCGCCACCAGAAGGACCAACAAGCGCAATAGTTTCTCCGGGAGCAATATCAAGGTTGAGATGATCGATAACTACATCGGATTTCTCACCATTATGTTCTGGATAAGAGAAACAGACATCGCGATAACTAACAGCACCTTCGCTGATCTTAAGATCGGGGGCATCGGGCTTATCCTGAATATCGGGCGTTGTATCCAGCACCTCTTGAAAACGTCTAAAACCTGCAATTGCCTTCTGAAAAGTCTCCGTAAAATCGAGAATCGAGGTAATAGGAGCTGTGAACAGAGAAATATAAAGGGCATATGTTGCAAGGTCTAATGCTTCCATCTGTCCCTGAGCAATAAGCCAGCCACCATAGACCACCACGGCGGTATTAAGCGCCCCCATCATGACGGCAATGGCTGATTGATAGCGCCCCATTGCACGGTACATACGGGTTTTTGAATCAAGATAAGCATCGTTTGCGCGACGGAACTTTTTACGCTCAACATCTTCTGCGGTAAAACTCTTAACTACACGAATACCGGCAAGAGAATCTTCAAGACTCGAATTTACGCCCGATATTCTCACGCGATTCTCTGTATACACTGCACGCATATGCCAGTTTGCATAGATGTTGTACACCACAAGCAATAAGGCAATGAGCGCCAGCACGGCAGTGAGCTGGATATTGATAGAAGAAAGAATGATAAATGAACCAATAACTTCAATGATTCCAATGAGAATAAACTCTGGTCCATGATGCGCGGCCTCAGAAATATCAAACAAGTCCGAAACGAGACGGCTCATGAGATCGCCCGATTTATGCTCATCAAAATATGAAAAGCTCATGCGTTCATAGGCGTCAAAGAGATTTTCACGCATCCGGCTTTCCATGCGGGCACCCATAACATGCCCCCAGAAAATAACGAAATACCGGCACACAAAACGCACGGCATACATAGCAATAAGGCCGATTGCCAAGTAGAGCAGAGCGCCCATAATGGCATCTTTGCCCTCGGTAAATAAGCCACCGGTAAGCGTTCGAAGAATCTGGGGAAATGCAAGGTCGACTGCCGCTACCAAAATAGCTGCGATGATGTCGATAACAAAAAGGTGAAGCTGCCCTCGGTAATACGAGAGGAATGAACGAAAAAGTGAGCGACGCTGAGCGGGCATAAAACTCCCTTTGCAATAGAACCGACTAAGCGATAGTACAGCGTACCATGCACAATACTGCCGACCTTGCGCATCACACAAGATCGGCAGTTTTTCGTTCCATTTCCTTATTATTCAGATGTCACAGCAAGACGATGAGAGACTGCATCACAAATAAGAGCACCTACGACAGTCTTTGCATCTTCAATACGGCCATCTAACACCGTGTCTACAAGCTCAGAGAGTTCAACAAGATCCACGTTGATAAACTCGTCTGCATCGGGATCAGACTGAGTAAAGGTCAATCCTGTTGCCATATAAATATGGATGAGCTCGTCGCAGAATCCATCGGAGCTTGCAATGGTAGTAAGGTATGCCATCTGCTCGGCTTCCATACCCGTTTCCTCAAGAAGCTCTCGGCGAGCACAGGTGAGAGGGTCTTCACCCGGGTCCAGTTTGCCGGCAGGAATTTCTACCGTTACGCGGCCCAGAGCCGTACGATACTGGCGTACCAGACAGATACATCCATCGTTGGTAAGGGCAACCACTGCTACTGCACCACGGTGACGCACAACATCTCTGATTGCCTCTCGTCCATCTGGCAAACCTACACGAAGCCTATCAACAGAGAAGATTTTGCCTTCCCAAGCAACCTCTTCGGCTAATACATGCTCCGCAAGATCAGCATCGCGCGGGTCATCGTCGCCTAGAACAAGGTTTCGCCGAACAGGCTCACCAGAGACGTGGTTCGAATGAGACCTATCGCCATCGTAGGTAAGTTGCTGTGTTACATCGAGCAAAGCATCTGCGGCATCGATTAACGCCTCATCGTTGAGTTCACTATCAGAATGTGAGAGTACCAAAGCGTCATCATTCTCAATGCTTTGATCGATGTTGTTATACTCCACTACGACTCCTCCCACGCCTCACGGCCTTTCAGCGCGCGAAGACCAATATCGTGGCGGCATGTTTTTCCCTCAAAGTTGATGAGTTCACACGCCTCATATGCACGATTACGCGCTTCCTCAAATGTGGGGGCCAGCGCCGTCACATCGAGCACACGACCACCGGCAGTAATGATGTTGCCCTCAGCATCAAGAGTGGTTCCGGCGTGATATACCGTAACACCTTCGCAGGCATTAGCCTCATCAATACCGGTAATAACCTTGCCCTTCTCATAAGCGCCAGGGTAACCTGCCGAAGCAAGAACAACGGAAACAGCCCAATCGTTATCCCATGAAACATCAGCCTCATTAAGCGTTCCGTTATCACAGCGCAAAAATACGTCGACAAGATCCGCATGCATACGGGGGAGTACCACCTGTGTTTCAGGATCGCCAAAGCGAGCATTAAACTCGAGAACCTTTGGGCCATCTTCTGTAAGCATGAAACCACCGTAGAGGCAGCCACGGTAATCAATACCCTCAGCGGCAAGCTGCGCAACCACGCGGCGCTCAATATCTACCATCTGCTCAAGCTCTTCAGGTGTGACAATGGGAACCGGAGAATACACGCCCATGCCACCTGTATTGGGGCCTCGGTCGCCTTCGTAAGCGCGCTTGTGATCCTGAGAAGCAGCCAGCGGAACAAGCGTTTGACCATCAGTAAGACCCAAAAGCGAGCACTCTGGTCCGCGCAGCAATTCTTCTACAACAACCAGCTTGCCTGCATCACCAAAAGCAGTAAAGCATTCGTGAACTCCTGCCAAGGCTTCTTCGGTGCTCTGTGCGACAACAACGCCCTTGCCAGCAGCAAGACCATCTGCCTTTATAACAACAGGACCACCGATTTCGCGTACATAAGCTGCACAGGCATCTTCATCATCAAATGAACGCCAAGACGCAGTTGGAACTCCCGCCTTTTCCATAATCTCTTTGGCAAACTGCTTGGAGCCCTCCATACGAGCTGCTGCTGCATTTGGTCCAAAGACAGGAATACCTGCAGCACGAACTGCATCAGCCACACCACTCACCAAAGGAGCTTCTGGGCCTATAACCACAAGCCCAATGCCATTATCACGGGCAAAGGAAGCAACCTCTTCGCCATCCTCAGGATTGATATCCACACGTTCAGCTATTGACCACATGCCGCCATTGCCTGGGGCAACATAGAGCTTTCCTGCCCGCGGGGACTCCGCAAGTTTGGTGAGAAGAGCATGCTCACGACCACCAGAACCAAGCAATAAGATATCGACCTTCTCGCTGGCAGAACCCATGGATCCTCCTTGATTTTTAACGCTTTGGGTATCCTTATTGTTACTTTGCCAAAAGACCTGGCGAGGTGCAAAACCAACACCAATTGCGCCAATTCCAATTGTACTCACTGTTGCAGGGCTAGCATTTGCAACCCACACACACTCAGAAGAAAATTCGTTGGTATCAAGCGGGCGGTCAATATACTCAAGATAGCGCGGCATACCGGCACTTACCTCGGCATACATGATTGGACCGTCCTCATGCGCACACACGCTCAGATGACGAACTAAATCTGAAGCAAGGTAGCTTAAGTCAGTATGGGAAGCCACCGTAGCAAGCATTCCGTCTTTGTTCGTTTTTATCAGCTGGCGCTGACCTGTTACTGCGCGTGCTAAGCGAGCGAGTGTTCCCCGAATGCCGCGATGCACAGAGCCATTACTGCTGAAAGACCGATCTGGAGCAGGTATAAAATACAGACTTGTTTTTGCAGCAAAAGCACGTGCATGTTCTGCTGCTTCTTTTACCGATACACCCGAATTGCGGGCACTCACAACATCTCGCAGAACAAGACCTTCCGCAACAGAAAATGTCTTTGTATCGACAAGCTCTATCTTTTGTGTTGCTGACATTAAACGAGCAGCTGTACGAGCAGCTTCAAATGAACCAGCAAGCGCTGTTGAAGCGTGGATTGAAACGATAGTCTCAAACCCTTCTTCAAACAGCGCTGCAAAGACATGCTCATAGTCAAGACCTGTAGGAGGTGCCACATGAGGTGCTGCAGTTGCTGTTGCGAGTGCTACATAAAAGTCACTCGTTCCTTCAGTTCCAAGGCTCGGATAGTCGCAGCCATCAAGCGTTGTATGGAATGGCACAACCTGCACCTGTTGTTCCTCACACCATTCAAGTGGGAGGTCGCAAGCAGAATCTACAACGATTGCAAATTCGCTCTTAGGCACGATAGTAGGCACCTCTAGTTCCAGTATCTATCGATTGTTTGCTCACGGTCTGGACCAACCGTGATGATTGAAACACGCACTCCAGCCAGTTGCTCAAGGAAATCAATGTAGTCTTTAGCTTCACGCGGCAGCTGGTAGAAGTTGCGGATGCCAGAGATATCGCACTTCCAGCCCGGCAGTGTTTCATAGACGGGCTTGGCATGATAGAAAACGCTCTGATGCTCAGGCACGGTACGATACTCAACGCCGTCGCACTCATAAGCTACGCATACTTTAATTTCATCAAGGCAGCCCAAAACATCGAGCTTAGTGATCGCAAGATCTGTCAGACCATTTACTCGCACGGCATAGTTAACAACGACTGCATCGTACCAGCCACAGCGACGCTTACGACCAGTTGTAACACCATACTCGTGTCCAACCTCACCGAGTTTGTCACCCACTTCATCAAAGAGCTCCGTGGGGAAAGGACCGGATCCTACACGCGTGAGATAAGCCTTTGCCACACCGAGCACACGCTTGATGTTGGTGGGACCCACACCTGAACCAGTTACTGCACCACCGGCGGTGCAATTGGAGCTTGTAACAAAAGGATACGTACCATGATCGATGTCGAGCATGGTTGCCTGGGCACCCTCAAACAGAACATTCTTTCCTGCCTCAAGTTGCTCATTCAGGAAAATACTGCTCTCTACGATGTAGGGACGAATACGCTCTGCATAGGGTAAATAGGTTTCACAGATACCATCGACGGTATAGGTTGGAAGCTCGTACACCTTCTCAAGAATTGGGTTGGTATACGCAAGAGCGCTTTCCAGCTTCTGGCGGAAGATCTTCTCATCCAACATATCTTGGATGCGCAGACCTGTGCGGTTCATCTTATCCATATAGCATGGGCCAACGCCGCGCTTAGTGGTGCCAATGAGGTTCTTACCAAGCTTTTTCTCATGAGCACCATCAAGATCTTTGTGATAAGGCATAACGATATGCGCATTGCCCGAAATCTTGAGACGATCAGCAGAAATACCCTGCTCAGCAAGCATATCAATCTCAGAAAGTAAAACTTCTGGATCCACGATACAGCCGTTGCCAATAACAGGATATGTTCCTTCATACATGACACCAGAAGGCACCTGATGGAGCGCCAACTTCTTACCATTAGCAATTACCGTATGGCCAGCATTTGCGCCGCCGGCATAACGGCATACAACGTCAAAATCACCGGAGATAAGGTCGGTAACTTTACCTTTACCCTCGTCTCCCCATTGAGTGCCCACAAGTACCGATGCAGACATGCGGTCTCCCTCGCTCGTTCTCATATAGTCTGGCACACGCACCGAACGGGAAGCCGTCTTCGGCGGCGGGCATAGCCCGGTCGGGTCGGCGAAATCAGTATAGGACAATACAGCCAAATCTCTTGCGAGAGGGTTGTATGTTCCATATGTTCAGTGTCTCTTTACTCTACTCTTCGTGGTGAGTGTCAACCTCTACAAACTTTGTTGAACCTGGCAAGAAAGTGAGAGGTACCACACCTGTTGGGCCCGAACGGTTCTTAGCGATAATAAACTCGGTAATATTCTCGTCCGGACGATCTTGGCGAGCAGCCTCTTCTGCCGTTACAGATCGATCCAAGAGAATAACAATGTCAGCGTCCTGCTCGATAGCACCTGATTCTCTCAGGTCTGAAAGCTGTGGTCGCTTACCGGTACGCGCCTCAGAGGAACGGTTGAGCTGCGAAAGAGCAATAACAGGAACACCGAGGTCTTTTGCCATAATTTTGATACCACGGCTCATCTCAGAAACCTCAGTTGCACGAGAATCTGAGCGACGTCCACCTGAAGGTGGCGACACAAGCTGCAAATAGTCCAGGATTACTACGCCGTTCTTTTTCCCATGAAGCATGCGACGTGCTTTGGCACGTATCTCTGTCACAGTCGTGCCCGGCGTGTCGTCGATCATGATATCGAGCTGTGAGAGCTCGCTTGTAGCCTCGAGGATTTGTGGCCATTGCTGATCGCGGATATTAGCCGAGCGAATATCGGTAAGACCAATGCGTGCATGCGCAGAAAGCAGGCGCTGAGCAATTTCTACCTTACTCATCTCAAGTGAGAAAAAGGCAACCGAAGCGCCCGAAGATGCTGCATTAACAGCAAGATTAAGCGCAAATGAAGTCTTACCAACACCAGGTCGAGCACCGATAACTACCATTTGACCTTCACGTAAACCAAGAAGGCGAGAATCGATGCCCGGAAAACCAGTCTGAACACCTAAGAAATCTGTACGATTTCGTGCTTGCTCGTCCAACTGCTCGTAGAGCTCCTCCATGATCTGCTCTACTGTTGAATAGTTGGAGCTCACATCGCGATCGGTAACGCCTAAAAGCAGACGCTCTGCATCATTTACAACTTCTTTTGTATCTTCCGGAGCACTATATGCAAGTGCGGTAATTTGAGCAGAAGCTTGAATAATGTTGCGCAGCGTAGAGTCTCGACGAAGAATCTCGGCATGGTGATGCCAACTTGCAAGTGCAAACGTGTTGCCGCTGAGTTCTACCAGATATGCGCGACCGCCAACGCGTTCAAGGTCCCCCGAAGAATTGAGATAATCTGCCAGAGAAATAGGATCGACTGGCTGACTACGATCAAAAAGCGCATGCATAGCCGCAAATATTTTTTGATTGGATGGGATGTAAAAATCCTGCTCGTCTAATTGAACAAGGCACTCCTGCAGCACATCACTTGAAACCAGCATGGCTGATAGTACCGACGCTTCAGCTGACGCATCCTGAGGCATGGGTGCCGAATACTCTGATGAACTGGTATGGCTTTCATCAGTGTAATGGGATTGATCTAAAGCAGGCAAAACATTCCTTCCAACAAAGACTAGCTTGGGAATCGTAGCTTATTTACGTCCGCCTGTTTCTCTGTGTTTTATGTCTCCCACGCTTTATACAGGAGATTGTCGAAGGCTTTCTGCTTTCAACGGCGGATTTGTAAGTTTTCAACGTTTTCAACAATCTTTGCATAATTCGATGAGCGGGTTTTCAACAATCGCAAGATACACAGGACAGGCTAGGAATATGCAACCTTGCAGCTATCCTCTTATCGAACATAGTATGGATATTCTATGTTTCCCCAGTTAAATTGGCATTTTTCGATACTTTTATTCGAAGATGCCCAGTTCAGCTATGGTGTTTAGATCAGCAGACTCATCATTTTTTAAGAAAATTTATTGCCACAAAGAAAGCTACTACCTGCGGCGATTGTAGAAATCTGCAGGTAGTAGCTCTTCTTGAAAAATATGAGGTAAAGAGTTATTCGGCAGCTTCTTCTACCACAATCTCCTCAACCTCGACCTCAACCTCTTCAGCGGCTTCCTCGGCTGCCTCAGCAACCTCTGCCTCAGCGGCAGCAGCCTGAGCAGCAAACCACTCGGCGTCACCGACGGTGACCTCGAGAGTAGCGGTGATCTCACGATAGAGGTTGACATTTACCTTGTGAACGCCAGCCGTCTTGATGTTGGCGGTACGCTCAATGCGCTTACGATCAATCTCGATTCCAAGTTGATCTTTCACTGCATCGGCAATCATAGCGGTGGTAACAGAACCGAAGAGTTGGCCCTCTTCACCAACCTTTGCCTCAACAGTTACGCTCTTGCCCTCGAGAGCTGCCTTTGTTGCCTCAGCATCGGCAATGCGCTGCTCTTCGCGCTTAGCGATGTTGTGACGGCGCTCCTCGAGCTGCTTGATGTTGCCCTTGGTAGCAGCGATGGCGATACGCTGGGGGAACAGATAGTTCTCCGCATAGCCCTGAGCGACATCTACGATGTCACCCTCGCCACCCTTGCCCCTGAGCTCGCTCAGAAGGATGACTTTCATGAACGCTCCTTAAATAAGTCGGCTTTACCGACGTACTTTTCTATCTTGCGCGTATTGCTTGCGCGAGCAACGGAACTACCGACGCTCGCGACGACCGCCACGATTGGAAATTACCGGGACGGTGTACGGCAGGAGCGCCATAACGCGAGCGCGCTTGATGGCGTTCGCAATATCGTGCTGGTGCTGCGTGCAAGCGCCAGTAACACGACGAGGCTTAATCTTGCCACGGTCGGTCATATACTTGCGAAGGAGCTGGACATCTTTGTAGTCGATGAAGTCCGTGTTCTCCTTGCAGAACTGGCAATACTTGCGACGCGGCTGACGCTGATAATCAGTAGCCATGTCTTAATACCTTTCCTGCAACGGCAATGCCGCATTCGTTCCTAGAAGGGAATATCTTCGTCGTAAACCTCAGCAGCAGGCGGCGTATGTATAGGACGCGATGCCTGTGGTGCTGGGGTAGATGCAACTGGAGCTGAAGCCATGGGGGCAGGAGAGCCGGCGCCCTGCTGACCTCTCGACAAGAACTCAATCTCATCGATAACAACTTCGATCTTGCTTCTGCGCTGACCATCACGTTCCCATGAGCTATAGCGCAGCTTGCCCTCAATTGCGACTTTAGATCCCTTTGAGAGGAAACGTGAGACCGCCTCAGCACGGGCACCAAACATAACGCAATCCACGAAGTTGGGATAATCTTCCCACTCGCCAGTCTGTTGATTACGACGACGATCATTAACCGCTACACCAAAAGACAGAATTTGTGTTCCACCTGCGGTAACACGAATCTCAGGGTCACGGGTAAGATTGCCGCTAATAAGCACTCGGTTGATGCTCATTTTTCTCACTACCTCTCATTGGTGGAAACCCACCTTCCATGTACTAGTCCTTGTCGGGACGACGCACGATCATGTGACGCTTGACGGCATCGTTAATGCGAAGAACGCGGTCAAGCTCGGCGATCTGGTTAGCATCTGCATGGAAATCGATGAGAGTATAGTCACCCTCATTGAGGTGGTCGATCTCATAGGCGAGCTTGCGCCTACCCCAATCCTCGACGTTATCCACCTTGCCGCCATTATCGGAGATGGCAACATCGATACGCTTCATAACGCCAGCGCGGACCTCATCGGTGGATGAGGGATCGACAAAAAACAGCAACTCGTAAGCCTTCATTCTTTCACCTCCTCTGGGCTGATGGCCCCAGGACGTGAAGGTTTGCGCCTAGGGCAGAAGGATTCGCCCAGGTATCCTACCACAGACGCGCACTTGTTTTGCCAAGACTTTTCCTTACGTCACAGCTCCATCACGCTCTCCACACATGTATCGTAGAAGGGGCTTCTAACAAATATCCTCTCAAGCACATGCAAAATTGATGACGCATACATTCAATTATCTGACATGACGATAAACATCACGCATAAATACATGAATGATATTCATCGTATGAGCAGGTCAGGAGCATTTTTCTGTAAGTAAAATCAAACTGGCGCGTTCGCTTGGTTGTTTTACACAAATCTTTTAATCGTTTGTATATTCTTGTGGCGCAATCGCTTTTCCACAATTGCGACAGAATTTATCTCCCGGGACCAATGGATTGCCGCATTGTGGACAAAAACGGGGTTGTACATGCTCTTGGTCCACGTTTTGCCCAGATATAACAGGGGCCGTATAACCACTTTGCGGCATATCTGTCGTCATTTGAGGAAGAGCGGCTTTATTGTTTTGATTTACGTCTGCTGGTTGCTGGCCAGTGTTATACGCTCCATACACCTCGCCATAAGACCAAGGTTTTTGTTCTTTCATCGGCTGAGGCATCTCATCAGAAACGCCACCCCATGCTTGAACATCAAATTGGTACATCCACAGACCAATAGACATATAGTGGACTGGATACAAAAAGGCAGAATAAATAATGCCTGCGAGCCAAAAGACAATAATGATTGGTAAGAGCACCTGTAGAAGTAACACAATAAGTCTTACAGCTTGTTCACTGGTTACCACACTGTTTGAGAGCGACGTTAGATAATTAATTTCATCTACAAGATTCTCATTAATATCAAGTACAAGTCCTGCGAGAGGCATACCTATAAAGAAAGCGAGCAACGAGATAAATATGTTACCGAAGAATCCAACAACAAACTGACTCACTATTATTTTTGCAAGACCAGATATACCATGACGCGCCATCATAACAATGCGTTTAACAGCAAATCCAGCACTAATCTTCTGATATATAGTGGCGTGAAGTGCAGCTACTAAACCTACAACCGAGAAACAGAGAATAATTATCGCTATTGGCATTGTTAGCATTGCAGCAATGAATGAAAGTGAGAAAAAGTTAAGGACCATCGATATGGTCTCTAAAACAAAGGTGGGTACAAAGACCCAACAAAATGCAACAACAAAACCTCGTAGGCCAGATCGTAAGCACGTACCAATTCCGAGTGTTCCTTTTTCAGGAGCATTTTGCATACCCCAAGCAATCATGCGAGCGCGTTCGAGACAATAACCCATAACACCCAGCACACCAACTAAGGGAACGATAAGCGCCAAAATGATGAGCATTATGGTCTTACCCCAGCCCTTTTGCGAAGTAAGCATGCGCCAAGCACGTTGATAGTACGAGGAGTTTATAAATACAGGGCTTGCCATGGGTTATTCCCTCACTCTCATTTGCTTAAGTAGCACGAAAGTATAATCAACCCAAGATAAAAATATGTGATTGCTCACTATGGTTTTCATTATTGAATTGTAATTAATGAAGAGAAATAAAGATAAAAAAAGAGGCTACCTGAAGTAACCTGAAAATGAATACTGGCGGAGGAGGAGGGATTCGAACCCTCGTACCCCCGAAGGGGTAAACGGTTTTCGAGACCGCCGCATTCAACCACTCTGCCACCCCTCCGTTAGGGTGACGCGGCGCCCGAGGCGCCGCGAGCAAGTTCTGGCGGAGAGTCAGGGATTTGAACCCTGGAGACGCTTTAGGCGCCTACACGATTTCCAATCGTGCTCCTTCGGCCACTCGGACAACTCTCCTTAAAACCGCAACGGACAGTATACCGTAAGTCACCCTCCATTCGGAAGGTCATTCTTATCTTTCTTTTGAGTTCCTTCACAAATATTGCTTGTTTTTATAAGCCAACGTATCACATCAGCCGTTATCCCCATTATTTATTGCATTTAAGGGATTCATTCATAAACATATTTACATGAATACGTAATACTTATGCAACAGTACATATTCACAATAGCGATTGCTGCTGGGTGCTTACACCGAGAGCTACCCATTCAATTATGGAGGGAGAGTCAGTGTCTCACGTTCATGTTTACTCCGAAATTGGGCAATTAAAGCGCGTTATGTTGAGCAGACCAGGGGATGAATTGAATCAAGTTCACCCATTCCATCTCCAAGAGATGCTTCTGCAAGACACTCCAATGCTTACACGTGCCCAAGCCGAACATGATGAGTTTGCTCAAATATTGCGTAATGCCGGTGCAGAAGTTTTTTATATTCGCGATTTATTTACACAGGCCATGTCACATCAGGATGCGCGTGAGGCTTTTACAAAAGAATTTATTGCAGCTTCACATGTTTGCTCTCCGCAGCTTGAAGAAGCAGTTCTGGCTTATTACAACCAGCTTGATACCACGTCATTTGTAAATGCAATTTACTGTGGTATTCGCTCTGATAATGCATTTTTCGCCGACGACACAACCCTTGGCGGCATGATTAGCAAAGGCGCACTCTTTATTGTTGAACCGCTTCCAAATGCCTATTTTGCCCGCGACTCAAGCATTAACGTTGCAGACGGCGTAATTCTTTCGCACATGTGCAAGCGTTATCGTCAGCGTGAGCCACTGCTTTTAAAGTACATCCATCGCTATTCAGACCTGTACGCCGATGATCCTACCGAGGATCTCTATAACATGAAGTCGCCTTGGACTATTGAAGGTGGCGACGTAATGGTTGCCTCGGATCACACGCTCTGCATTGGCTGCTTTGGTCGCACCGAGCCTGGTGCTATTGAAGCAGTTGCCGCGAGTGTCTTTGAGCGTGGATATACCTCAGTGTATGCATTCCATTCGCGCGATCCTCGCATTATGCATCTTGACGGCATGCTGGCAATGATTGATTACGACACCTTCATGTGCAATCCCTTCATGAAAGACAATGTCGCAGTTTTCAAGCTCACTCCTGGCGCTATTGATACCAATGGTAAGCCAAGTGTGCACTGCTCCCTTGTTGAAGGCGGCTGGTCAGATGCGCTGTGTGAGGCTGTCGGCGTAGATGCAGTGCGTTTTATTCCTTGCGGCAATGGCGACATGATTGGTGGTCGTTGGGAGTCTTATAACCTTGGTGCCAATCTGCTTTGCATTAAGCCAGGCGAAGTAGCTGCATACGATCGCAACCTCATCACGCTTGATCTTCTCGATAAAGCAGGTATTACCGTCCATACTTTCTGCGGATCTGAACTGAGCCGTGGCAAGGGTGGTCCACGTTGCATGAGCATGCCTATTTGGCGAGAAGATCTGTAGTGCATTACTTCTCATCAGGTTTATTTAGGTACTAAGGCTGTATCTAACAGCTTTATCAATCGATATAAGGAGCCAATATGAAGAATGTAAGCAGGAGAAGTGCCATCGCAACACTTTCCGGTATTGCAGCGCTTGGTTTGGCTGGTTGCGGCGGAAACACCGATTCTGAGAGCGCCTCTGCTGATGGATATACCCTGGTAAACGATGGGCAGCTCAGTGTTGTTTATTCAAACGGTTTTCCTCCTTTTGAGTTCTCAACCGATGATGGATCAGGAACTCAAGGATTTGATATTGACCTGATTACCGCTGTTGCTGAGCAAATGGGTTTGGAGTGCAATATTCTTCCTACTCAGAAGTTTGACACTCTTGTTCCAACCATTAAGGCTGGCGGTAAGGCAGACGTTTGCATCTCCGCTGTTACTATCAATGACGAGCGCTCTGCTGAGATTGATTTCTCTGATCCATACCTCAACTCTAATCAGGCACTTCTTGCGTTAGCTACTTCTACCTATGCTTCTCTTGAGGACTTTGATCAGGCAGGTAACGTCCTCGTAGCCTCTGCAGGTACAACAGGTCAGACATGGGGAGAGGAGAACTTCTCTCAGGCAGAAATTGTTCCTCTTGATGACTATGTCTCATGCTTCACCGGTGTCTCTTCCGGTTTGTACCAGGGCGCCATTGCCGATCTACCTGTCGCACAATATCTAACCGAACAGTCTTATAAGGATCTTAAGGTTTGCGTTGAGGTTCCAACAGGCGAGCAATACGGCATTGTTGTTTCTAAAGACAACCCCGGTCTTACTAAGGCTATTAATGAAGCCCTTGCTGCGTTGCAGGAAAACGGCACAATGGATGAGATTAAGATCAAGTGGTTCGGCACTACTGAAGGTCTGTAATTGTTAATTCCTTTATCCAATCGTTCTTAGCTACTGGATATGGTAGATTGCCGACGGAGTTTATTCGCTCCGTCGGCATTTTTTATGTATGGAGGTTGAGGTGTTCGGAATCCCCGTAGATGTTGTAAGGGAATCCGCCGTTCTCACACTCCCACTATGGCTTGAACTTATGGGTGTGGTATCGGGTTCGATTTCTGGATCGCTTATTGCGCGAGCTTACAAGCTGGATTTGGTAGGTGCTTGTTCACTTGGCATGCTCTGTGGTCTTGGTGGCGGTCTGATTCGCGACGTTATTATGCAAGTGGGTAGCGTTTATATGCTCGATTCCTACTATGCCATTCCTGTATCACTCATTGCTTCAGTGATCGTTTTTCTCTTTCCAACACCTGTTTCTCAACTATCGAGAACTATCGAGTGGGTAGACATCATCTCTGTTGGCTTATTCTGTGCTGCAGGATGCGACAAAGCCCTTCTGTATGGACTTAATCCCATCTCATGCATTCTTATGGGTGTACTCACCGGTGTTGGCGGCGGAATGATGCGAGATGTCTTTCTCGGTGAAGTCCCTAAAATATTTATCCCAGGAAATCTTTATGCCCTCTGTGCTTTAGGGGGAGCAATTTGTTATGTGATGCTGTTTTATGCAGGAATACTTAATCCTTGGACCGCTATTGTCTGCGTTGTAGTAACCGTCGTTCTACGAAGGATCTCTCTGCGCTACAACCTTCAAACTCCAGCAGACATGGAGCTTACTCGTAAGGTTATTGAACCGGTAAGACGTGTTGTACGTGTACGACGTTTCACGAAAAACCTTAGAGTAATAAGCAAAAAGGAAGTTGCTGCTCAAGAAGTTTCTTCAGATCAGAATGAAGAAGGAATAGACAGCTAAGAGCTATAAAAAGAGCCGCAAAATGCGGCTCTTCAACTCGATATGCTTTTCTGTTTATTTATTTACAAGACCAGAGCGAACTGCCCACTTACGGCGCTCTGTACTATTCAGAATGCGCTTACGCATACGAATATTCTTTGGCGTAATTTCTACCAGTTCGTCATCCATGATGTACTCAAGTGCTTCTTCCAAGGTAAACGTTCGAGGCGGTGTAAGCTGAACTGCAATATCAGCTGTACTTGAACGCTGGTTGCCAAGACTCTTGGTACGAGCAATGTTAACCACCATATCACCCGGCTTTGAGCGTTCACCAACAAGCATGCCTTCATAGCACTCAGTACCTGGAGCAACAAAAAGTGTTCCGCGCTCTTGCAGGGTTCCAAGGGCGTAGGCAACGGCCTTATCGGTAGACATAGAAATCATGGCACCGTTTTGGCGAACACCAATTTCACCGGCATAGGGACCGTATTCCAAGAATGTGTGATAGAACACACCCTCGCCGTGGGTTACATTGAGAATCCTGTTTTTAAGACCCATAATGCCGCGCGTCGGGATCTTAAACTCAAGATGTGTTTGGGTGGCACCAGGATCCATGCTGGTCATCGTACCGCCAGCATTACCAAAGACCTCAATCACCTTTCCTGAATACTCTCCAGGACATTCAACAACTGCTTGCTCGATGGGCTCGAGCCTATTGCCATGATCATCTTTCTTAAAGAGGACGCGCGGACGTCCAACTTGGAACTCATAACCTTCACGACGCATATCTTCCATCAGTACTGAAAGATGTAAAATGCCACGGCCAGCAACCTCGACACCCGTTTTATCAGGAAGCTCTTCAATGCGCATCGTAACGTTGTTTTCGCGCTCTTGCTCGAGTCGCTCTTTGAGTTGGCGTCCGCCAACAATGTCACCATCGCGTCCCACCAAAGGAGATGTAGAAGGCTCAAAAACAACGGCAAGTGTAGGAAGATCGATCTCAATTGGATCGAGTTCAACAGGATTATCTGGGTCGGTGTAGACATCACCAATATCAGTGGAATCAACACCAACTACAGCACCAATATCACCTGCAACAACCTCGGTACACTCTGCACGGCCGAGATAGTCGAAGGTATACAGCTGTTTTACTTGGCTCATAGCGCGGCTGCCATCATTCTTTACGACAAGAATTTTATCGCCGTCATGAATCGTGCCTGAATAGACACGACCAATACCAATACGTCCAACATAGCTCGAGTGATCAACCGTCACGCATTGCATTGCAAGCGGACCAGTGGGGTCAACATCAGGAGCAGGCATGGCATCTACGATCATGTCGAGCAGAGGATACATATCCATGTTGTCATCATCAGGGCTGAGGCGTGCAAAACCATTGACGGCGCTTGCATAGATGACGTGCTCCATCGAAAACTCAAGCTGCTCATCGGTTGCTCCAAGATCCATCATGAGATCGAGTGAAGCATTGAGAGCATTCTCTGGATCTGCACCTTCACGGTCAATCTTATTGATAACAACCATGACTGAAAGGCCTGCATCTATAGCGTGGCGTAAAACGAAACGTGTTTGAGGCATAGGACCTTCAGCAGCATCAACAAGCAAAAGAGCGCCGTCTGCCATCTTAAGAACACGCTCAACCTCGCCACCAAAATCTGCGTGGCCTGGCGTATCAATAACATTGATTTTGACGTTGTTATATTCAATAGAAATATTCTTCGCAAGAATCGTAATGCCACGCTCACGCTCTTGATCGTTTGAATCGAGAATACGATCTTCTACTTTTTGATTCTCACGAAAAGCATCGGTAGCCCTCAGAAGTTTATCCACAAGTGTTGTCTTACCGTGGTCAACGTGGGCGATAATTGCAATGTTACGGATAAACTCCTGCCGCATGTTTCCTACTTTCCCTCCGGGGTCTCAATCGTTCGTATTGATAAGAAGACGATTTATCTTGCTCAATGATCAAAAGAGAGATTCGACTTCACCTGCTGGTGCTGGATCTGTCCAGGCAAGATTTTCCCCTGCACCAAACCCATCCCAGAGTACATATGCCGAATATGCTTGTGTTCCTTTTTCGGCAAATTCAAGAATAAGTGCATCATCGAAAGCACCGTCTGTATTTTCAACAGCTCCTTCATATACCAAGGCATAACGAACAGGCATGTCGAGACCACTGTTTTTATCACCTGAGGAAGCTATAAGTCCTTGAACATAATTTCGTGCTGCCTCGATACACGCCTCTGGTGTATCGTTGATAAACGAACGAGAAATGCGTGTATTATGCTCGTCTTCAAGCGCTACAACCGCCAGAACATCTGAGCCAGCTGCAAGCGCATCGAGAGCTGAGCCAAGAAGGTCACATGAGAGGGCATCTAACTCCTCCGAAACTCCGCCTTGCGCGGCATTACTCTCGTCATTACGAGCCATGTTTCCTCCATACTTAAAAAGATTTGAACGGAACTATGATATATGCTCCAAAATCTCAATGTGTTGTGCAGCAGGAATCCTTAACAGCTCCTGCACTTTGTTCGCAAAACAAAAAAACGCCGGAACCAAATTGGCCCCGGCGGTAACATGTGGTGGAGACGATGGGGTTCGAACCCACGACCTCAGGCTTGCAAAGCCCGCGCTCTCCCAGCTGAGCTACGTCCCCGAGAGCTATACATCTGACGCTGAAGGTCAGACGAATAAGCACCCCAGCGGCGACTCGGCTAGCGCTGGGGTGCCTATTGGCAATTGTGGTGGGCCCGACAAGGCTCGAACTTGTGACCTCCCGGTTATCAGCCGGACGCTCTGACCAACTGAGCTACGGGCCCAACGCGAGATAGTATATTACGACATATTTTTCTGTAGGTCAACACTTTGTATGAACTTCTTGAATGGGTACCATACCCCATACAACACATGAAGGAATTATAAGGAGGTGCACATGACTCAAGTAAGAATGGACATTGAGACGATTGTTGTCGGTGGTGGACCAGTTGCCTCGATGGTCGTGCTGCGCCCGCGTAATCCCCGTTTAACAGATGGGAATCTTCAGCTTCCTATTCAAATTGGTCTTGCTGAGGCAAGCGCTATAAGTATGGGAATGGATGACAGTACAAACCATCGTCCTTTTACTCATGACCTGCTCAAAAACGTTGTTTCTGAGCTTGGATCGACCATCTCATCGGTAGGGATTGATCGCGTAGAGGGAGCAACTTTCTTTGCTCATGTCACACTTATTCGCAGTGACGGCGAGCATATCAACGTGGATGCACGCCCCTCTGATGCAATTGCTCTTGCAGTGCGTACTAAGGCTCCGATTTTCGTTAATTCTGATGTTCTTGAAACTGCTGCGTATCCAGATTTCACAACTGTTAGAAAAGATGAAGAGGAGCGCGAGCTTAAAGAATTTCATGATTTTGTGGAGACACTTTCTCCTGAAGACTTTCTCATCGGGAATAACGGAGAGTCTCAGAAGTCGTAATTCACAATGTTTACAAAAAGGAAGGGCGACGGTTTCTTAAAATCGTCGCCCTTTTTTGTTTTACGATTCAGGTTTCAAAATCTTTTTCGCACAAATTTTCAAAATATATTCATGCAAAAGATTTATTCATCGTCAGAGTCCAAATCAAGAACCTGCTCATCGCCACCAATATCTACCGATTCATCCTCAGAAGAAGCTTCCATTTCCATGAGATTGAAGGCTGTTTGATTGGTGTCTGCTTTTTTAGCCTGCTTCGGTTTCACCGACATACGCGCCACTGCTGTTACACGATCGTTGTCGGCAACGTTCATTACTTTTACGCCTTGCGTAGAGCGGCCGAGTCGACTTACATCGCCAGACTTCATACGAATGACGATACCCTCTTCAGAAACCACCATGATTTCGTGCTGAGGTCCCACTACCTTCATTCCTGCTAAGGCACCCTTTTTAGCAGTCATTGTGATGGTAAAGACACCTTGGCCACCGCGCTTATGCTCAGGATATTCCGAGATAGGCGTACGTTTTCCGTAACCCTTTTCGGTGATAACAAACAGATCGCCTTTGCCGTTAGATATTTCCATACCTAACAGGTGAGCTTCACCCTTGAGCGTAATTCCGCGAACGCCTGAAGTTGCACGACCAGTTGCCCGAACTTCCGATTCGTCAAAGAGAATGGCTTTACCATCGGTGGATACAAGAATGACTTTCTCATGCTCGCGAACACGGCGAACATCGATAAGCTCATCGTGATCCTTGAGGTTAATTGCAATCATGCCATCGTGACGAGTACGGTCGTAATCGCTAATAGCGGTTTTCTTTACCATTCCTCGTGCTGTTGCGAACATCAAGAATTCATCTGCGGGGAAGTCACGTGTTGTAATAACGGCAGTAGGATGTTCACCTTCTGCAAGATTGAGCAAGTTAACAATTGCTTGTCCACGTGCTTGACGGGAACCAATGGGTAGCTCATGAACCTTCAGACGATAAACCTTGCCGAAGTTAGTAAAGAACATCACATAGTCATGAGTTGAAGCAACAAACATGTCTTCAACAAAGTCATGCTCTTTAAGAGACAGCGCTGAGATACCCTTACCACCACGCTTCTGAGAACGATAGGTAACAACTGGCAGACGCTTTACGTAGCCAGCATGCGTAACCGTAACAACCATATCCTCTTCGGCGATAAGATCTTCAACATCGAGATCCTGTGCCTCCTGCGTAGAGATCTTGGTACGACGATCATCACCAAAGCGATCGACAATCTCGCGCAGCTCGTCTTTAATAACGCCGAGGATTTTGTCCTCATGGGCAAGCAAATCTTTAAAGTATGCGATTTGCTCATGAAGCTCTGCGATTTGAGCAACAAGTTCATCGCGAGCAAGACCAGTAAGTCTTCTCAAACGCATCTGAAGAATTGCTTCACCTTGAATCTCATCGATGTCGAAGCGTTCGTTCATACGGCGTTTTGCTTCAGCATCGTCGTGAGAAGAGCGAATAATATGAACAATCTCGTCGATATTATCGACAGCTATCAGCAAACCTTCGAGAATATGAACGCGCTTCTCGGCTTTATCAAGATCATATTTCGTGCGGCGAGTAACTACATCAACCTGGTGGTCGATATAGTGACGCAGTATCTCACGCAGCGAAAGAGTGCGTGGCACACCATTTACGAGTGCAATATCAATGATGCTAAAGTTTGCCTGCAGTTGTGTCTTCTTATAAAGATTATTGAGAACAACCTGAGGAACTGCACCGCTCTTAAGGTCGATAACAATACGCATGCCTTTGCGGTTAGACTCGTCACGCATATCTGAAATACCTTCAATGCGTTTCTCATTAACCGCATGAGCAATTTTTTCCTGGAGCAAACCCTTATTAACCTGGTAAGGAATTTCGGTAACAACAAGACGCTGACGGCCATTTTTAATTTGCTCAACATGTACTTTTGAGCGAATGGTAATGGATCCGCGTCCAGTCTCATATGCTTCACGGATACCTTCTGTACCCATGATAATGCCGCCTGTTGGGAAGTCCGGACCAGGTAGTACCGTCATGAGCTCATCAGTCGTTGCATCAGGATTATCAATCATCATGCAAACCGCATCGGCAGCCTCGCGCAAGTTATGCGGAGGAACGTTGGTAGCCATACCAACAGCGATACCTGATGAACCATTCACCAGCAAGTTAGGAAAACGTGCTGGCAAAACCGCTGGCTCAGTAAGTGACTCATCGTAGTTAGGCTGCAGATCGACGGTTTCTTTATTGAGATCGCGCAGCATTGCTTCAGCAGCACGGGTCAAACGGCTCTCGGTATAACGCATAGCTGCTGGAGGATCGCCGTCGATCGAACCGAAGTTACCATGACCATCAATAAGCGGAAGACGCATTGAAAAGTCTTGCGCCATACGGACCATAGAGTCATAGATAGCAGCATCACCATGTGGGTGATACTTACCCATTACTTCTCCGACAGTCCATGCAGACTTTTTATGAGGTTTACCTGCGGTAATACCTGCCTCATTCATTGCATACAGAATGCGGCGGTGTACAGGTTTCAAACCATCTCGTACATCTGGAAGAGCGCGAGCCACGATAACAGACATGGAGTACTCAAGGAATGATGTTTTCATTTCTTGAGCCATATCGGTGGGTTTAATGGCTCCACCATGAATGTCTTTTAACGTAATACGTGTACCCGCCTCATCACTAATAGCGTGAGAAAGGCCAGCTCCAGCAAGATTAAGTGTTGAAGACTCATCAGATTCGTCTAAATCATCGTCTAAATCTTCATCGACTTCTTCTTCAAGCTCTTCTTCATCAAGTTCATCATTGATGGTGTTCTCATCATTGTTGAGTTCGTTCTGATCTTCACCATCAAACTTATTTGTATCGTCAGCCACGTAAGATACCTTTCGTTAGATATCCAAGAATCGGACGTCTTTAGCGTGCGTTTGGATGAAGTCCTTACGACGCTCAACTTGTGTTCCCATAAGATCACTTACTGCACGCTCAGCTGCCTGGGCATCATCAATGGTTACCTGAAGCAGAATTCGATTCTTTGGCTCCATAGTGGTACTCCACAGCTGTTCAGGATCCATTTCACCAAGACCCTTATATCGCTGCACGGTGTACTTTGAGGAATCCTCAAATTTACTTGCTTCAAGAGCAAGTTCCTCATCGGTATAGATGTACTTTCCGTTCTTGCGACCTTTGGGTTTAAGTTGATACAGGGGTGGCTGGGCAACAAAGATATAACCAGCCTCAATCATAGGACGCATATAACGATAGAAGAATGTGAGGAGCAGGATACGAATGTGCGCACCGTCAACATCAGCATCGGTCATGATTACGATTTTGTGATAACGCGCCTTTTCAATATTAAATTCAGGACCAACACCTGTACCAATAGCAGTAATAAGAGAGGTGATGGTATCTGCAGATAGAGCACGATGCTCTTGTACGCGCTCAACATTCAAAATCTTACCGCGCAGAGGTAAAACTGCCTGGATAGAACGATCTCGTGCCATCTTGGCAGAGCCACCTGCTGAGTCACCCTCGACAATAAAGAGTTCTGTCATTTCTGCATCGCGCACTGAGCAGTCGGCGAGCTTTCCTGGAAGCGCTGCACTTTCAAGAAGGCCTTTGCGACGAGTAGCTTGACGTGCTTTCTGAGCAGCAAGACGACCTTTTGCAGCCTGTGATGCTTTTTTAAGAATCTCTTTTGCTTGGTTTGGATGTTCTTCTAGGTACTCGCTCATACCAGCACTAACAATGCGGTTAGCAAGGGTACGCATATAAGAGTTACCAAGTTTTGCTTTTGTCTGACCCTCAAACTGCGGGTCAGGAAGCTTAACAGAAAGAACTGCTGTTAAACCCTCACGAACATCATCACCAGTAAGGTTTGAATCCTTTTCTTTAAGGATATTGTGACTACGACCATAGTCGTTAATAACCTTTGTAAGCGCGCTTCTAAAGCCCTCGAGGTGCATGCCGCCTTCTTCAGTGTAAATGTCGTTTGCAAACGACATGGTTCGCTCGGTATAAGAGCTGTTCCACTGAAGTGCAACTTCTACTTCTCCGCGCTGTTCGTCAGGCGCATCCGCTGCAGAGGTGCCTTCAATATAAATAGGCTTAGATAAACCAGGAAGAATCTCTTTGCCTTCGTTGAGATATTTTACGAAGTCGATAATACCGCCGGAATAACAGAATTCATCAGTACGTGGCGTGAGTTCGCGTTCATCGGTAAGGGTGATCTTGAGATTCTTATTGAGAAACGCCGTTTCCTGCAGGTGATCATGGAGCGTATCGTAATTAAAAACGGTGGTCTCAAAGATTTCTTCATCCGGCCAGAACGTTATGGTTGTACCAGTTGTTTTACTCTTACCAACCTCATGCATCTTCTCTGTGGTCTTACCACGCGAGAATTGCATCTCATATATTTTTCCATCACGTTTTACCTGGGCGATAAGACGTTTTGAAAGAGCATTAACAACAGACACACCTACACCGTGCAAACCACCCGATACTTTATATGCATTGTTGTCAAACTTACCACCTGCATGAAGGATAGTAAGAACAACTTCAAGGGTAGGAATTTTTTTAACCGGGTGTTTATCAACAGGAATACCTCGGCCATTATCTTCTACGGTAACGGAATTATCAGGATGAACCGTTACTTTAATACGGTTACAAAATCCTGCCATAGCTTCGTCTACTGAGTTATCTACAATCTCCCAAACCAGGTGATGCAGACCTGCAGCAGACGTTGTTCCAATGTACATTCCTGGACGTTTCCGGACCGCTTCAAGACCCTCGAGGATCTTAATGGACCCAGAACCGTAATCTTCAGCTTCTTTTTTCTTTGATGCCACTGGCCAATCCTTCCTATGAAGCCTCATAGCCCCGGAAAGTCTACACTCATTCTTCGAATGGTTCCAGGCCAAGACCTAAATGAACAACAAGAATCATACGAATACCATTCAGAAGCCTTACAAGACGATTTGAGCGGTATTTGTCTAATCGACGGTATCTTTTTCTTTTTGACGAAGAATTGAATTAAGCATTGCGCTTTCCACTCGTTCGCGCAATCCATCGGGAAGCTCAGAACATGCCTGTTGTACTTCATGTACTTCTTCTGAGGTGGGTTCAGGCAGTTTAGCTGATACAGGAGAAGATGCTGACTGAATCTCGATTTGCTTTTGTTTTGAACGATGACCGGCATACTTTGAGAGACGAAATTGTACGTCGGAAACTATAAATCCAATATTCTCAAGCCGGGCAAGATAGATTTCACGATTCGTCGTGAAATCTTGTAAAACCGCATTTGAATCAATATAAACGTAGAGCTCAGGTGCCCTATCAAGATCAGAAAGATCTTTCAGATATACACCACACGTATGACGATGTTCAAAATCTCCGTTTGCTCGCCACCACGCACGAGAAGCGTTTTGGGTGACATTGATATTTTGAGCAAGCTCATTGTCTAAATAGGAACCTAGGACAGAAGCAATGCTCACAGGTTGATTGTTATCCATCAAATGTCACCACCTTTGCCTGGTCGAGAAGAGAAGGTGAAAAATAACCCAGATTTGTCGTGGTTAAGACAGTTTGTACTCCTGTTTCTATAAAAGTACACATTGCCGCTCTACGAGTCTCATCCAACTCACTCATAACATCGTCAAGTAACAGAAGTGGTTTTTGTCCCACAAGCGTCTGCGCTAATTCAACTTCAGCCATTTTCCAGGCGAGCACAATTGAGCGTTGTTGTCCCTGAGAAGCAAATGCGCGCGCATCCTTACCCTGAATAAGAAACGCTATATCATCACGATGTGGACCAATAAGTGTTTGTTGTCTGCGAATATCGTCTGAACGACCTTCATGAAGTTTCGTCCAAAGATGTTCTCGTAATTCCTCTTTATTCATCTGTTCGAAATCACAGCCAGCAGAACATACATAGCGACATTCCAATGTTTCGCCGGAGGCTATCTCACTATAAATGCGTGAAACAATGGGTGCGAGCTTATGAAACAGACTTAATCTGTGACCTAATAGCACCGCCGCACCTGTTGCGATTGATTCATCCCAAGCATCTAACAGAGATGGATCAATATCTGGTTCTTTTAAAAAACTGTTGCGCTGTTCAACTGAACGAAGATATGTCTTAACTACACGGTTATATCCCGGATGTGCTTGACTTCCAAAACCGTCCAGTTCTTCTCGCCGTATACGCGCTGAGCCTTTTACAAAAGATAGATCATCTGGACAAAACAAAATCGACATTAACGTGCCGAGAAGATCTGCAGCCTTACAGGTCTTTCCATTTTTGGAGAAGGTACGCCTGGATGTGGTGATCGTGCAACAAACATCCAATACACGACCATCACCTTCAATACGACTTTCAATTCGTCCCGTATCTGCGCCAATACGCAACAATTCTGATGAACGAGGATGACGAAAAGAAGTACCAGTAGTAAGGAGTTGCAATGCTTCAATGGTATTCGTCTTACCAACTGCGTTATGACCAACTAAAACCGTCATTCCCGACGCCAAGGTTACCTCGGCGTCGGAAAAATTACGAAAATTTGTAAGACGAATACGCTGTATACGAAGAGACACTCTACATCCTGACTGGCATAAGAAGATAGAGATAATTGATCTTGGAGTATGACTTGAATACTGCTGGACGCATGGAGTCTTGCAGTTCAAGGGTGACATCACAATTTGATCCTGTTGCATTCATGCAATCAAAAACAAAATGGTAATTTAGAGCGATTGCCATTGAGTCGCCTTCAATTTCAACAGGAAGTGTTTCTGTTGCTTCTCCTTGATCGGCAGCATTACTCGACATACGGAGAATTTGTCCATCGGCATCAACATCAAAACGTACCGATGGGTTTGATTGAGCGATAACTGATACACGCTTTAAAGCAGCAGAAAAATCTGATGCAGAAATCTTTACCGCCGTACCGTAGCCATCAGGAAGTAGCTGTTTGTAGTTGGGATAATTTCCTTCAATACGACGGGAGATATACGTGGTATTACCAAAAACAAACACTACTTGGTTTTCGGTGCTTCCAATAAGTATTGATGCAGTGTCTGAAGGAATAGACAGGACATCATGAAATACTTGACCAGGAATTATCATCTGGAAGCCTTCATCAGATTCTTCTGTTGCAACGTTTGTATCACAAACAGCAAGACGATAAGAATCGGTTGCCACCAGACGAATAACATTATTCTCAACAGTCATGAGAACGCCTGAAAGAATAGGACGTGAGTTGTCCTTCGATGTCACGCGATACACCTTATCAACCATCTGAGAAAGTAAATCGCTTGGAAGTTCTACTGAACGATTGAGAACAAAAGTCGGAAATTCAGGGAAGTCTGAAGGATCCAGGGTATTGAGCTTAAAGGCACTCTTTTCACAAGTAATAACGAGAGAAGAACCATCAGCTTCAAACGTTACTGCGGCATCCGCGAGCGTTTTTACAATACTGGATAGAATCTTTCCAGAAACGACCGTCTCTCCTGGTTCATCTACATTAGCTGCCACCCGATGGCGGATAGAAATCGTAAGGTTGGTTGTTTGAAGCTCTAACGTTCCTTCATTCGCAGAAATACGAATACCCGACAAGATGGGTAACGTCGAATTTGAAGCCATTCCTTTTGAAACGATAGAGAGTGCCTTCGCTAGTGATGACTGGCTAACGGTGAACCTCATAAGCGTGTCCTCTCTTTTATTACTTATAAATAAGAAATAAAGAAATTATCTAATAGAATAGTCTGATGAAAAGTTGAAAAGTCAGAAATCTCGCAGGTAGATTGTTATATGAAGGCCTTCTAAATTTTGAAAATAACTCAACGCAACCAACAAAGGCCTAACTCCCATTTCTCCTTTCAACATCTAACGTTACTTTTCGTCAGATTATCGTTACTAAACTGACAGGTTTTCAACACCCCACTGTTAGAACGTTTTACACCTCTATCTATTCATTCAGAAGAATATCTTTTAAGCGCGTAATTCTATCGAAGAATTGACGGTCACTCTCCATTAACTCACCCGCCTCAGAAACACTGTGATAAACAGTGGCATGACTTCTTCCACCAAAACGTTTACCAATATCAGCAAGTGTTAGATCGGTGAGGCTTCTGGCAAGCCAACATGCTGCATGGCGAGCGATCATTATTTCTTTTCTTCGTGTATCACCAACGAGATCCCCGTGAGACACGTGAAACTCTTCTTCAATTGCACGCTGAATCTGATCGATTGTTACCGTTCTATGTGCAGTGCCAAATTTCTGATTGGCAATGCGTATAACGTCTTCACGCCCAAAGTCCGAACCTCCTTTTTCGTTTTTTGTTGCTTCAAGGAGGCATGTTTGGCAGAAACTTTCAATTACTCGAATGTTAGGACCTGAACGTGCGGCCATGAGTTGCAACATTTCATCTGAAATAATGCCCTCATAGCCGCTGATATGCTCCGATTGGGCATCTTCTTTTGCGCGTGTATAAAAGTTTCTGACGAGAGCGAGTTTAAGCTCATATTCCGGTGCTTGAATCGGACAAGCAAAACCAGAATTAAAGCGAGAAATCATGCGCTCATCAAAATCAGAATTACCAATCCCAAGTTGAACAGGGGATTCGTCCGCTGCTAGTACGATTTGTTTTCCATGCTCTTTAAGGTAATTAAAAAGGTCGAA
This sequence comes from Olsenella sp. Marseille-QA0557, assembly GCF_965119725.1. Taxonomy (NCBI): domain Bacteria; kingdom Bacillati; phylum Actinomycetota; class Coriobacteriia; order Coriobacteriales; family Atopobiaceae; genus Olsenella; species Olsenella sp. Marseille-QA0557. The sequence goes on from NZ_CBCPMI010000001.1 coordinate 791,913, forward strand.
GAAAAACCCTACTGAAGCAGCACCTTTTAAAAATTGAATATCGTCAATAATTAAAACGTCTACATCATGATAATGCCTGGTAAACGCTTGTTTGACCTCGACGGTCGTGTTAACCATCGCAGAGGCATATTCATTGACGAAGTCATGAGCTACGCGGTATACGCAGATCTTCTCAATATTGTTTTGCAAAATATAGTTTTGAATTGCTTTAAGAAGGTGTGTTTTACCAAGACCACTTCGTCCATATATAAAAAGTGGATTGTAATTATGATCACCATCGGCAACTTGCTTAGCTGCTTGTAGGGCAAGCATATTTTCACTGCCTTCGATAAAACGGTCGAAGGTCAGTTTTGAATCGTTTTCTGTTATATCCGATACAAGAGGATTAGAACGACGCCGCTCTTCAATAGAGACTTTTACTTCTGGGGTTGAAGAGGGACGCCACGAATCGACCACAGTAGTAGTTTCTTGTATCTGATGGGTTTGAGCCACTGGATGGGGTGTTTCAAAATTCTCCCGGGGTCGGGCAACTCTGCCGGTGCTTGACGTTACTTCTGCTGGCATTGCAGCAATATCCGCTGCACTCATTACCGAAGTAGTGTTAATTGGTTGACGTGAGCGTTGCTCTGCGAGACGAATATCAAGCTTTACTGGCGAAAAGGCAGCTTGTTCAAGATATTGCTCAATAAGAGGAGTTTTTTTCTCAAGCTGGGTTCGCATAAAACGGGCAGGAGTTTCAACAGTAATGGTGGTTCCGTCAAAGCCTACGGGTACGCAGCGACGGGCCATCGCTATTATTTGTGCAGAAGTGCCTTCGTTCTCTGTTATGAGATCGATTACATCGTCCCATAGTGCGATGGCATCTGATTCCCCTGTCATTGTCATATAAACCCCGGAGTTCTCGTCATTGTGTCGAAAACTCATTATAAGAGAGGGTTTGAGAACTGGATTGTTGAAAACGTAATCTCTGAATATATCGTGGATAAAAATGACAGTTAGTTTTGTTGTTTGAGAGCGTTATAAAAGACCCTCAAGAGATAGCCATGTTCTACCCATTTCAGTAAGACGCCTTTTTTGTCCGCTTTTATGTGTTAATCCCAGTTCGTCAAGAATTTTAAGTTCGCGAGACCACGTAGGTTGAGAACCACCAAATTCAGCTACGAGATTAGTGCCTCCAACTTCTTCATGCACCGCTAAATATGACAGGATCTGCCTGCCGCGGAAAGAAACAGAGATGTTTTGTCGTTCTTGTTGGTTTATACCAACATTCTGTGTGTTGGGTTGATTCATTTGTTGAAAACCCGCATAAGGTATGGCTGATTGTGGCTGAGGTTGCTGAGCTGGATATGCTGGATAATAAGATTGATATGGCATTTGCGAAGGCATTTGTTGAGGGAAAGGTGGTTGCTGAGGCTGCCACCATTGGGATTGTTGATATGGAGACGTACTTTGCGCTGAAGTGTTTATCTGCTCAGAAGATGCTGGTTGGGGCATAGATTGATAGACATCTTGCGGATAAGGAGACACTTCAGATGGGTTCTGAGGCAATTCTGCCTCAGAGGGTGCAGTTTTAACGTCATCTCCACGCTTAGTTGATATTGTCACGATGGTGCCACCAGAAATATTGTCCTGAATTTCTAGTGAGCCACCCTTATCAACCATATATTGTTGAGCAATTGGAAGCCCTGAGCCGACGCCTCGAATATAGCGTTTCATTTCTTCTGTGGCTGATGTAGTTCCAAATTCAAGTGCACGTGTTTTGTTATGAATACCAGGACCTTGATCACAGAACCGTATTGTTGCTCCATTATCCAAAATGGTAATTGTTGGCTCAATAAACGATGCATGGATATAGTTTTCAACAATTTCACGAATGATTGTGAAAGGAATAGATCCTCCCTGTTCATGGGAAAGCTTCGTCACTGTTTCTGTAATGGACGCTAAGTAATCTCTCACATTTGTAGGTTCAATAACTACAACGCGTGGAGTAACGGTTGGGTCATCATACACGGCAATGCGTGCTGGATAGTGAACTTCAAGATTTTGAGGATTTATATCGGCAGATGTATTCGAGTTCTCCTCTTTGTCCTCTTCGACAAAAGGAAAGAAATCTCGTGTGTCAGTTGCCATAAGTCCTCCAATTTCGACATCTTTTATACACGTGTCGAAAAATTTCAATAATTTCTTTCACCTAAAAGAAAGTTTTCAACACACTTTGAAAACATGTTGATAACTGCATTTAGGGAAATTTCATACATGAAAGATATAAGCATGATATAGAGGAACTTTCATCAATTAATTGAAAAATTAAGGATGAATTGAAAGAAATGCGAAATATCTTGAAAGGGCTTGTAGCGTGCACTTCTCATGGAGGAGTTTGAAGCTATGAAGATATTACGTTTGTTAAATTGACAAAATCGCAGGAAGACACCTATAATCCTGAAGCTCAACATTAAATGTACTAGCACTACCCTGTTCCAGGAGGATTCGAGATGAAGCGTACTTATCAGCCCAACAAGCGCAAGCGTGCAAAGTGCCACGGCTTCCGTGCTCGTATGGCCACCAAGGGCGGTCGTGCGGTGCTCGCTCGTCGCCGCGCTAAGGGTCGTAAGAAGCTAACTGTTTAAGGTTTCCGTTGTGGAGACCATCAAATCGAAAGTTGAGTTTGAGAGGGTCTTCTCATGCGGAAAGCGAGCGGCCCATCCGCTTGTTCGTATAACTATTTTGCGACGTGACAAAGGCGACCCGGGAAAGGTCGCCTTTGTTGCAGCTAAAAGACTAGGTAATGCGGTATTTCGCAACCGTTGTAAAAGAGTACTTCGAGAAGCAGCGAGAAGTATTGATTTACCTCTCGAAGGCTTTTCGATTATTTTGTTTGCAACACGATCAACTTATACCGCCCACCCTGCGGATGTGGCTCAGGCATTAACAAAACTACTAAGGCGTTTTGAGGGCTAAGTTTGGAATTGAAATGGGTAAGTCAGTAGTGACCCGCTTCTTTTTATTTTTGGTGAGGGGTTATCAAAAAAGCATTTCTCCTTATCTTCCTGATGCCTGTATTTATACGCCTACTTGCTCGCAGTATGCTATTGAAGCTCTTGAGCGTTATGGTGCAATACGTGGTTGTTGGCTGGCCGTCAGACGATTGGTGCGCTGCAACCCACTTCATAAAGGTGGATACGATCCTGTCCCTTAACCAAGGATAGGGATGCGCGGAGGAAGCATGTGGGAATGGTTTATTGGGCTTGTGTCCCAAATACTCGCGACTATTCAATCAGTCGTAGGTGACTGGGGCCTCGCGATTATTATTCTGACGTTTATTATTCGTCTACTCTTAACCCCTCTTTCCATTCATTCGACTAAATCATCAGCTCGTATGCAGGCGCTTCAGCCGAGAATGATGGAGATTCAAGAGCGCTATAGAGATGATCCACAGCGCCTGAACGAAGAGATGATGAAATTCCAGAGGGAGAATAAATTCAATCCCTTTGGTGGATGTTTGCCACTTTTATTGCAGATGCCTGTTTTCTTTGCACTGTTTAGTGTGCTTCAATATCATCTGCCTGCTGATGCTCATTTTTATAATATTCTCGATTCTCTGGCTCGTTCTGTTGGTGGCGCAGTTGGTGAATTTGGTTACTTTGGAGCCATTGTTTACGTCGTAATGGACCTTCTTTTTGGTCTATTAACCTTCTTACCGCTTTATATTAATTCTCGAAATTCTGCACCTGACCAGCGTCGTTCTTCTCTTCTTATGGGCATAATTATGAGTGTTGTCATGATTATGTTTGGTTGGAATGTTCCTGTTGGTGTTCTTCTTTATTACGATACTTCTGCTGCTTGGGGCGCTATTCAGCAGGTATTTATTACAAATCGCGTGATGGAACAAGTAAAACGTACTGAAGAAGAAAAATTTGCTAACCAGATTACTGTTGATGTGGTTAGGAAAGAACGTAAGCCCCGCCCTCACAAGAAGCATTAAATTACGAATGTTTATGTTGCACCTGATGTCCTTTAGTGTATTCAGGTGCTTTTTTATATTTGGAGGCCAATATGGATGATGAGACGCTCGTCCAAGAAGAGGATTCTGCTCCTTCCGAGGATATCCAGGAAGCCATTCAATCAATTAAAGAGTCTTATGAGAATGGAGAAGATCTTACAGATAATCAGTTAGATCTTATAGCTGACATTTCTATCGATATAGTTCGTTCCATTCTTAGATTCTTTGACGAGCACAACTGTGATATCGATGAGTATGAAGGCGACGACGGTGAGTTGATTCTTGATATCAACGGTGGTGACCTCGCTGTTTTAATTGGTCGTCATGGTCGTGTTCTTGATTCTGTACAGTCCGTTGTATCTTCAATGCTCAGCAAGAAACTTGGCTTTCATTATCCAGTCGTTGTTGATATTGAGTCATATAAAAATCGTCGTCGTCAAAAGATCCAATCGTTGGCTAAATCTTCTGCAGAGCGTGCAAAAAAGCAAGGTCGAGTTCGTATGAAACCAATGAGTGCATACGAACGTCGCTTAGTGCATCTTGCACTTATTAATGATCCTGATGTGACAACACATTCTGAAGGAACAGAGCCTGAGCGTTTTGTTGTTATAACTGCTGTGAAATAGATTTTACCTATTTAATATTCTGCATATCTATAGTTAGGGACGTTAACTTTGATTAACGTCCCTTTATTTATATTGATATCTATCTATTTCGATTTGATGCTCTATTACATACATTTCTTTGTTTACTGGAAGTAAGAATTTTTGTCACCAGTTTGTATATCAAGATATAAGACTTTATTTTCTCATTATTTTATTTTGAGAGAAAATTTCACACCTAATATAACTATTAGAATAAGTTGCTAGAAATTCCGACTATTTTTTAGATTCTAAATTTCTCTTCTTTGCACTAATACCTTTTGCGCACATCTAAATAGCTATTTATCTGAATGTTTTACTGTATTTGCGTACTAAAATTATCCAAATACATTCAAATGATTTGATACAAGAATGTTGAATTTACTGAAGGTAATTACTATTTTTGATTATTTATTCTTTTACTTAATAGTGTCTGTATATATTTTACTTTAATCATGATTCATTCTCTTGGGGTGTTAACAATCCTGTCTATTGATTGCTTCTCGTAATTGCACTTGTTATGTGTTATGAAAGCATTTAGTCTTTTCCTGACAAAACTTTTAGCATCAAAAGATTCTGACTGAGAAATGAGACAATAATGAATATTGATGAGCTAAGTTCTCAATTGATATTTGAAGCGTCTACTTTAGATTTATCACTTAGTGAATCTGAATCCCATCAATTAATTAAATATCTTTTACTTGTCATTGAAAAAAATAAGGTTCTAAATTTAACGAGAATCATTGATCCGGTTGATGGTATTCGGAGGCATCTGATTGATTCTCTTCTATTTAATAAGTTTATTAATAACAATGGCAAACTAATTGATATTGGCACTGGTGCTGGTTTTCCTGGGATCCCTATCGCTTTAACAAATAGTCTTGAGAAAGTTATACTTCTCGATTCAGTGGCAAAGAAAATTCGTGCTGTAAATGAGTTTCTTCCTCAACTTGAATTCAATGATTCCGTTAGTGCAATTTCTGAGAGAGTTGAAACATACTCTAAAGTCCATAAATCCGAATTTCAATTCGTCTGCGCTCGTGCTGTGGCTTCTCTTAATACACTTATTGAGTATGCAACCCCCTTACTTTGTAAGAATGGTATTTTAATCGCTTCGAAAGGCAATCTATCTGATAAAGAATTTGCCGACGCAGACATTGCTGCAAACCTATGTGGACTTATCTGTGTTTCACGTGAAACTTTCGAACTTCCAGAAGCAAGTGGTCATCGTGAATTTGTTATATACCAAAAAGTTAATAAATCTAAAATCAAACTTCCGAGAAGAATTGGTTTAGCAAAACATCAGCCACTTTCAAATAAACAATAATGAAATCACTTCTGTTTCACGTGAAACGTGCATTTATAGTTTCACGTGAAACAGAAAAATAAATCAGTCAGATAAATGACAGAGGAAATCAACTCATCCTGTGGCAAGATAAACAAGTAGATCAAAATCAGGAGGAGTAATGGGATATAAAGACATAAAACGGCACAACCCATCAAAAGAACCTCGTGTTATCGCAATAATTAATCAAAAAGGTGGCGTTGGAAAATCGACAACAGCTGTAAATTTATCAGCAGCATTAGGAGAATTAGGAGAAAAGGTATTAGTAATTGACTTTGACCCACAAGGAAATGCGACAAGCGGGTATGGGATTGAAAAAGAAGGCCTAGAACATGACATCTATGATGCACTTCTAGACGATTATGATATAAGCGAACTGATCGAATCGACTGTTGAGAAAAACGTATTTCTTGTACCAGCAACTATACAGTTGGCAGGTGCAGAAATTGAATTAGTTTCAGTAATGGCAAGAGAAACAATCCTTAAAGGCCTTATTGATTCAATTAAAGATGAATTTGACTACGTATTCATTGATTGTCCACCATCATTGGGATTGCTAACAGTCAATTCATTAGTTGCAGCAGATAGTCTTCTCATCCCGATTCAATGTGAGTATTACGCATTAGAGGGTGTAACAAAGCTACTTGAGTCTATGAGAATGGTAAAAAGTAGACTCAATTCAAATTTAGATATATTTGGTGTCCTTATGACAATGTTTGATAGTAGAACAACACTGTCAAATCAAGTTGTCGAAGAAGTTAAAAACTTCTTTGGAGAGAAAGTATTCAAATCAGTAATACCAAGAAGTGTAAAACTGTCAGAGGCACCAAGTCATGGACTCCCAATCACTATGTATGCAAAATTAAATAAAGGAGCTCTAGCATATTCACGTTTAGCAAAAGAGGTGGTAAGCCGTGGCTAAATCTGGTTTAGGAAAGGGCTTAGAATCCCTAATGGGTGAGGCCAACTATGAAGTTGGTGCAGTAAAAGCAGATAACACATTGAAGATTGATCAGATTAAGCCAAATCCAGGTCAACCTCGTAAAAACTTTGATGAAACAGCTTTAAATGAGCTTGCTGAATCGATTAAAAATAATGGAATTCTTCAACCTCTCCTAGTAAGAAAAAAGGGAAAGACATATGAAATTGTCGCTGGAGAGAGACGCTATCAGGCAGCAAAGATAGCTGGATTAGAAGAAGTTCCAGTTGTTATCCGTGAGATTAGTGATCAAGAAGTATTTCAACTTGCTTTGATTGAGAACTTACAAAGATCTGATCTGACACCAATTGAAGAAGCTCAAGGATATAAACAACTTATTGAGCAAAATGGTTTAACACAGGAACAACTTGGAAAAGTATTATCAAAGTCAAGATCTGCAATTACCAATACATTAAGACTATTAGATTTACCAAACGAAGTACAAGATCTAATAGCAAATGGAAAAATAACAGCAGGACATGCTCGAGCAATTCTAGCTGTATCAAATGAAGAAGGAAGAATTAAATTAGCTCAGAAAGTAATCGATGAAGGATTATCTGTAAGACAGACAGAAACTCTTGCTCCGTTATTTTCTGACATGAAAGAAACTAAAAGGACAAGAACTGTTACCCCTCAATCATATAAGACAGCTGCAAGACAACTTCGTTTAACGTTGGATGCGAATGTCAAAGTAAGACAAGTAAGAGGGAAAAATAAAATCGAAATTGAATTTAAAGATGAAGAAGATCTCGAGCGCCTTTTGTCTTCAATAACACATTCAGTTTTAGAGCAGGAATGATATGAAGGGAATAACGAAATACATAACAAGTGGAATCGTAATAGGTATCACTGCTGTTTGCGCTTATCAACTATTACTGAATAACAAAGCAAAGTGTCAATTGAAGCAAACAGCAAAGTCATTAAAAACATCATTTCAGAACATAATGAAGTACCAAGAAGTGCTCATGAATGATGGAAGTGCTGATACAGAGCTTCTGAGGGAACATCAACAGAACATTCAAAACAAATGGAATAGCATTGGGTATTAAATAATAGCCCTCATGTTTATGAGGGCTATATCATAACCAGAACATTTGTTCTAAGACTTTAGTTAGAAGAATACTTCTGTTTTAACTGTCCACATGCCGCATCGATATCAGAACCACGAGAGTCGCGTAGGGTTGCATCAACGCCAGCAGCATTAAGGGTTTGAATAAAATGCTGCGCTCTTGCTTCAGAAGATGGTTCAAATGGAGAACCAGATACATGATTAAGCATAATTAAGTTGACATGAGCTAATGTGCCACTGGTAAAATCTCGTAACGCTGCAAGCTCCTCTTCAGTGTCATTTACACCAGCTATAAGTGCATACTCATATGTTGGACGGCGCCCAGTTAAATCAACATATGCTTGCATAGCATCCCAAAGCCTTAACAAAGACCATTTCTTAACACCAGGCATGAGGGCATCACGTGTTTTTTGGACGGCAGAGTGCAAAGAAATAGCAAGAGTGAACTGCTCAGGTTCCTTAGCAAATTTATGAATCATAGGAACAACACCACAAGTGGAAACAGTTAAATGTCTCGCTCCAATACCAAGTGTTTCTGATTTATTTAACATTCTTAGTGCTTTGAGTGTTTCATCATAATTTGCAAAAGGCTCGCCTTGTCCCATAAAGACAACACTACTCACACGTGTAACGAAATCATTTTGTGCATGAATAACTTGGTCATATATTTCTTCTGCCTTCAACGATCGGGAAAGACCGGACTTCCCTGTTGCACAAAAGGCACATTTCATACCGCAGCCAGCTTGTGTGGATACACATACAGAAAGACGATTCTTGGAAGGAATGCCAACGCATTCGACAGAATTACCGTCAGAAAACTGAAGAAGATACTTTCGGCATCCGTCTGATGAAACCTGACGAGCAATTTCTGAAGAAAGCGCAATTGAAAAATGAGAGGCTAGTTTCTCTCGAAGAGACGCAGGAAGATTTGTCATTTGGTCAAAGTTCTCAACATGCTTGTTCCAAATCCAATCTTCAATTTGTTTCACGCGAAACGCAGGTTGTTTAAACTCAGCCATAAGGTCTGCGATTTGCTCATGCGTAAGATCACGAATCGTTGTGAGCTTGTTTTCTGAAGGGCTGAGAGAACGATTTTGAGAAGTCTGGTCAGAATGCATGATAAAACCTGTCTCTGAGTTCCTTAAATATCTAAGTGGGGGTATCCTCAAGACCCACGGGAAAAGAATACCAGCGAAGAAGGTTAAAGAGAAACACAGTTCTACATTTCAGAAGGACTAAGAGATAACTTAGCGAAAAGATCTATAAGGCCCATGTGGCGCGATGAAAGGAATCGGCCTTGAGAGATATAAAACTGGATACCTGTAAAGTTGCTCTTATCACTGGCGGTTGGTCCGATGAAAAAGAAATATCGCGTGCAAGTGGCCAGGCTTGTGCTCAAGCCTTGCAGGATGCTGGATTTATCAATATTGATGTAATAGACATCTCAGATTCCTGTGCAACTATACAGCTCGCACAAGGTAATTATGATGTTGCGTTTATAGCTATGCATGGACAGTACGGTGAGGATGGGTGTATTCAGGGTCTTTGTGAAATACTACATATCCCCTATACCTTCTCAGGAGTCCTTGCCAGCGCAATGGCAACAGAGAAAAACATTGCAAAACAGGTATATAAGGAAGCAGGTATTCCTGTTCCAGAAGGAATTGAAATATCAGCTTCTAAGAAGTGTTCATTAGAGGAGCTTCATAGCCTTGTTGAAAGGTTGGGACTACCAATTTTTGTTAAGCCAGCCTGTAATGGTTCAAGTTTTGGAGTAACAAAAGTTACAAAGGAAGATCAACTCCAAGATGCAATAACAAAAGCACAAAGTGGTGGTAGCTCTGCCCTTATAGAACAATGTATAGAAGGAACAGAAATTACTGTCCCAGTATTAGGCAATGAAGATCCGCAAGCTCTCCCAATAATTGAAGTTGTTACAGGAGCAGATTTTTACGACCTTAAGGTGAAGTACGAGGATCCGTCTAAACATCATGTTATCCCTGCTCGCCTAGATGAGGATATATACAAAAAAGCACAAGAGTATGCCGTTATTGCTCATAAAGCGCTTGGCTGTGCGGGAGCTTCTCGGTCTGACTTCATTGTTACAGCAGATGGAGAGCCAGTTATTCTCGAGACAAATACAATTCCTGGTATGACAGAAACCTCTCTTCTTCCTGACTCAGCACGACATGCAGGAATAGAGTTCCCCGAGCTTTGTCGTAGGCTTATTGAACTGACATTTGAGCGTTTTGAGGCGTGAGATGAGCGACGTAATAAGTCCTACCCTTGATGAACTTATTCTTCCGGATACACCCGCTCGAATAAAAGCGTCCTACCATACGCTCGCCGAGCGTGCTTCTCAGCAAGATTTCGGACTTTTGGAAGAAGATGTGGTTGTCCTTGATACTGAGACAACAGGTCTTTCCTTCAAAAACTGCGAACTTATTGAGATAGCTGCCGCGCGATTAAATGGACGGAATGTAGTAGATAGATTCCATACATTTGTGCATCCTGGTAAGCCGATTCCAGAACAAATTAAGCAGTTAACGGGAATTAAAAATGCGGACGTTATAGATGCGCCTACACCCAAAAAAGCGGTGGCAGAATTAGCCGAATTTGTCGGAGGCGTTCCTGTTCTTGCTCATAATGCCACCTTCGACAGGACGTTTATCGAAAAAGTAAAAGGTGGCGTTAATGTCTCTGAAAACTGGATCGATACGCTAGCTTTGTCGAGAATCGCTCTGCCGCGTCTTTCATCTCATCGACTGTCGGATATGGCTCAAGCATTTGGATGCGCTGCAGTTTCGCATCGCGCTATGGATGATGTAGATGCATTAGCTGGTATGTGGAGAATTATTCTCTGTGCTCTTTCTGATATGCCAGCGGGATTAATGAATGTTTTAGCGAACATGCATGAGGATGTGTATTGGCAGTTCAGGCCAATCTTTACACATCTTGCATTAGAAAACCCCGAAGCAACCTTCTCAATGGAACAAGTGAGAAGAGATTTGCTCGATGCAACGGATGATCAACAGCATGAGGATGCCGCTGAGCTTGACTGGCCGCCCGTAGCTCCATCATCTGAGGAAGTTGCCGATGCATTTGCGCCTGGTGGCATTGTGCAGAAAATGTATGACTGTTTTGAGTGCAGACCAGAACAGCTGCAGATGGCAGAAGAAGTTCGCAAAGCACAGGCAACATCGACACATCGCTGTATTGAGGCTGGTACGGGCGTTGGAAAATCAATTGCCTATCTGTTGCCATCGGTTTTATATGCACAAAAAAATAATGTAACGGTAGGAATTGCAACTAAAACAAATGCCTTAACTGATCAGCTTGTATCTCATGAGCTCCCAGCACTTGATAGAGCATTACCTCAAGGCCTAACGTTTTTTAGTCTCAAGGGGTATGAGCACTATCCATGTCTTCTGCGTGTAATGCGCGCAATAACCGGAGAGTTGCCTTTAGAGCAGGTCGAAGAGAAAAACAAATCTACAAATACTATCGAACAAGATATGCTGACTGCTCTTGCGGTAGTGCTCGCGTATGCCTGCCAATCCCCTTCAGGGGATCTGGATGCTCTCGGTATTAGATGGCGCTCAGTTCCACGACAGATGATTACTACTACATCAGAAGAGTGTCAAAAAACACGCTGTCCCTTTTTCTCAAAAGGATGTTTAGTTCACGGTGCACGGAGACGTGCAGCATGTGCTGATATTGTAGTGACGAACCATTCGCTGCTTCTGCGCAATGTTGAAGCTGAAGGTAATGTTTTACCTCCCATACGTCACTGGATTGTCGATGAGGCACATTCTTTTGAAGGAGAAGCTCGAAGACAATGGGCGCGTGAAGCATCTTCGCAAACTACGAGAGCTGCATTTGAAGCACTTGGTGGTACAAGAACAGGAGCTCTTCATTTATTAATGGTGCAGGCTTCTTCAGTAGAAGCAGCAACAACATTACAGGGAATACTTACAAAGACTGCCTCAGCAGCATCGCGTGCACAACTTGCGTGTGCCGAGTTATTTGAAGAAGTAGGCGATTTTGTAAGTCTTAAAGCTGCTGGTAGAAGAAACTCTTATGAGGCAGTGACTGTTTGGATTGGTCCAGAAGAACGTTCGCATGAAGCTTGGGAACGAGTTTTCGAAGCCGGCTTAACAGCTATCAGAAGTCTCGAGGAGACCGTTAAATGTCTCGGTGAGGCTTCTGCGTTAGCAGTCGAAACAGTAAAAGAAGCTGTAGTAGATCTTGGCGAACATAAAGCTGTGTTTGAACGATTGTTGGAAGGCGTTCGTCTGGTAATTGAAGGCACAGATGATAGCTATGTGTATTCAGCCCAAGTTACGCGATCTCGCAACCGTAACTCTAATGAAGCCTTAATAGCAGAGAAGATCGATGTAGGTGCTGAGCTTGCAGAACGATGGTTGCCAGAGATGATGAGCGTGGTCTTTACCTCAGCAACAATTGCTGTAGGAGATGATTTCTCACACTTCAAACATGCTGTTGGTCTTGATAGATTAAGCAGCTCCCTGTACTCATCGATTCGTTTGGACTCGAGCTTCGATTACGATTCAAACATGCGTGTTGTCATAGCACGCGATTTACCACAGCCAAACGACAGACAGTATCTCGATGAGCTTGAAAAACTTCTTTTGGATGTTCATGTAAGTATGGGCGGGTCTGTTTTAACGCTGTTTACTAACCGGCGAGAAATGGAACGAACATACGAAAAGCTCAAGCCTCTTCTTGCTGAGAAGGGACTTGATCTTGCAATGCATGAACGTGGTGCCGGAGTTCGACAAATTCGCGATAGATTTCTCGCTGAGAAGAGTCTCTCCCTCTTTGCACTTAAAGCCTTTTGGGAGGGTTTTGATGCTGCTGGCGATACGCTACGGTGCGTGGTTATTCCGAAATTGCCTTTCTCTAGTCCAACCGATCCTCTTTCACTTGAGAGGGACAGGAGGGAGCAGCGCGCTTGGTGGCGATATTCACTTCCAGAGGCAGTGCTTTCGGTAAAGCAAGCGGCTGGTCGATTGATTCGATCATCAACCGACAAAGGCGTCCTCGTACTTGCAGATTCTCGACTCGTTACAAAAAGTTATGGACGCCAATTTATCAATAGTTTGCCCTCTTCAAATGTAACGATACTTGAAGAGGGACACGTAAAACGATTTATTGAGAGTTGGCGTCGTAGTACTCACTAGCAGTTAGTTGTAACGATTGGGCGTATTTCTTAGCGCGTTCCATGATGAATTTGTTATTGCAGGTTACTTGTGATGCACAAGCTGCAATATGGCGAACAAGCCAATCTCCACCTAAATACGGAGTACGTATACGAATGCGCCCATCAGCTAGTTCTTTTCGCTCTAATTCATGCCAATTGAACAGTTTGAGAGGTTCATCATTTTCAAACGTGAGGGTGACACTATAGGGTGTTTGATCAGCGCTTGATGGTTGAGATGCTGAATTCTGTTTAAGAGAACGCTCAGGCATATCACCCTCGTCACAAACATTGGTCATACGATCAAGTCTGAATAAACGTGAGTCCGCTCGATCGAGATCCCAACAATCGAGATACCAAAAGCCTGAATCTTGTTGTAACTGTCGAGGGATGACATGTCTGTGAGTAGCAGTAGTGTCACCTGCGCCGCAGTAATCCATACTAAGAATATGTTTGTCGATAATTGCTTGCATGCATGTTGTGATGGCGTGAGCAATGTCAGGTGTGCCAGAAGGAGAAACAAGATGTTCCATAGTGGTGTTTGCTGTATCAACTGATCCCAGCATTGTTTGAATCTTGCTTCTTGTTGGATCATTTTTTGGAATCCCAATTTGCTCCAAGGCTGCTAGCAAAGAAATGGTTTCTTCTCGTGTGAGCCGGAGAGCTCTGCCATGCATGCCTTGATCAAAAGCAAGGGAGATGCCCGTTAAATCATCGGAAGGATAGAGGGATACATAGTAGTTTTCAGTTGCTGCAATATCGAGCAGCATATCCATAAGCCGCTGAGCTTGTCTTTCATCAATATTTAAACGTTCCATTACACCTGAAAGCGTAATCGTATCGTTTTCATGTTCAAATGAGGCAAGCAAGGCGATGAGTTGACGTGAAAGTTCGACGCCTCCTTTTCTTCCTCTACTTTGAGATGAAGAACTCGGTTTAGCCATTGCATGACCTCTCAATCATTTCTTGCCAGATACAAACAAATGATGCTGGCTCAACTGGAATAAGACTCCAGGCAATTCCCCATTGAGCTGCGCTTTTCTCACAACTTATAGGCACCTTTAAAAATAAACCTTGCTCGGTTCGGTAGAACACCCCTGCTTTTCCTACGATCTGTCGCAAATCTGACTCAAATTTATCTGGAACGAGGAACGTTCCTTTGCAGTTGATGTGGCCAATTTGAAAAGGAAGCCGGATATAGTCTTGAAGGTCAAAATCAACAGGAATTTGAAATGAAAGAGAGGGTAGTTCCTGAGCGCTACGGATACGCTCAATATTAAAGGTTCTCATTTTCTCGCTGTTGATTTGATTATTTTCAACAGCAGCTGCCACTACGTAAATAGAGTTTCTTAATCCGAATAAACCGAATGGGGCAATGTCACGCTCAGAGGTTATACCGTTCGTGTCGGTATAAACAATGTGACAAGCATGGAGTGACATATAACTCGACCGCACTGTTGCTGCTGCTTTTGAGAAAGTGCTTTGCGGGGCACTGTCTTTGAATAGACGCTGCGGCGAAAGCGTGGAAGAGGATTGAAAACTGCGATCAATCTTTGCAAGAGCCAAACGTAGATCTTCCGCATAAGGAAAAGAAGGATCGTTAAGCAAAGGTTGACACACCATATCCAGGATAAAGGCGTCTCTTGTAGAAAGCGTTTGGGAATCAACAAAAGAGGAACGCTCATCAACCTGATAAGCATTGGCTCCATCTGAGAGGGTTACAGAAATGATGTGTATCCCACAGGAGGCAAGACGCTTTCTATCCCTATCAAAGGTTTTCTTTGCAGTCTCAACTTCTTTTTTACTTGGATCTTCACCTTGAATATAGAGTGTCTTGAGGATGTATTTAGAATCAACGGGATGGTGCGTATTCATAAAAAGGAGCGCTAAAGTCGCAAGACGTTCCGCCATTGTTTCGTCGCTGTTGAGATGAGATTCTCTATCGTTTGCAGGATATTTAGTCATAAGCTTCTCAATCTACGACTGTTTTCAAGTGCTATTTGATAGTGTCATGGCAATTGTATGAGTCTAATAAAACGATATATCGCATTTTGGGAGATAATCTTTCCAATAGGAATAGTTATAAGGAGAAAGGCGAGCAATTTCGATTGCACCATTTGGGTGGGGAATACGCTCTATTGAGACGCGAGAGCAGGTAGAGACGTATACTCATGCATATTAAAAGTATCGGAAGGTGTGGAACCCCCGTTTACGGAGGATGAATAGGTATGGCGAGTAGCGTACATAAGTATCTTGATTTCCTAGAGCAAAAAGTGCCTATTGCTCCAACAAATAGTCAAGAGGAACTCCAAGCAGCTCAAACTATCGCTGGTGTTATGAAGCGGCACGATGTTGAGGTTGACATTGAAGAGTTTGATGCCTCTTCTGCTGCACCCTTTATGCGCGGTATTTTGCAGATCATACTGTTGGTTGGCGTACTTATTGCAGGTATTGGCATTCTGCCTCTTACCATTGTCTTTGGAGTATTGGCAGTTGCCTCAGGAGTCATTCTTGCGCTTGATTTTATGGGCAATGATTTACTGACGCGCTATTCTCCTCCCGCACGTAGTCAAAATGTCATTGCGCGCCATAAGGCTTCCGGCCCACTTGTTTCTAAAGGAAACCGTCCCATTATTGTTGTTGCACACTACGACACGCCTCGCGAAAACTTCCTCTTTTCCTCAAAGCTTGCCCCCTTCCACGCATATATAAATAAGGTGTCGGTAATTAGTATTCCTGTTGTCGCAATTTGTGCGCTTATTCAGCTCTTCGCTGCAGGAAGTATGGTAGGCCGTATTTTCTGGATTGTTGGCATTGTTGTTGCTATTCCAGCTGCAGTAAAAGGTGTTGCTACAGTAGCCGAGCGTTTTATGCCTTGTACCGTTGGTTCTAACGATAATAAATCTTCGGTTGCAACGCTTCTTTCGATACTGAACGAAGTTAGACCTCAGTCAGATGATCTTGATCCTGACTATGTTCCAACACCTGAGCGCTCTTATGAACAGCCAATAGAAGAGACAACTGTTAGTGAGTCTGTTCCTCAGGAAGAAATTGAATATGTAGAAGAGGTTGTCGGATACCGATACGAAGAAGTAGTTGGTGTTCGTCACGGCAAAGAAGTAGCAGCTAAGTTGGGAATGCTTCCCAAGGATTGTGAGATTGAATATCTTGATCCTCAGCCGATTGAAGAGATCACGCGCAAGGTTCCAGTAAAGCGAGTTGTCTCGGTGCCAGCACGTTCTGAAGAGGTTATATCTCATAAGGAAGTTGCATCTGAAGTGAGCGATGTGTCTGCCGATGATGCTGCATCCGAGGATGTTGTGTCCGAGCAGGATGAAACTACGACCCTAACAGATGTTTCTGACGAAGTTACCAGTAATGAAGAGGTCGAAGAAGCTGTAATTGAGCAGCCTTCTGCTGAAGAAACAGTTTCCATGAAGGATGAAGAGCTGAAGAGCGCTTCAGCTGAAGATGATAACAACGAAGTCGTTGAAGTAGTTGCCGAGGAGGTTGTCGAGCAGGAACCAGTCGAAGAAGCTGACGCAGATGGTACGGCACCTATGTCAGGCGATGGTGATGACTCAGGATTTAGTACAGATGCAGATGCTACCGTTCCTTCAGCTCCGATTGAAACGGCAACACCTGAAACTCCGGATGATCCTGAGTGGGGCACTACAACATTTAAGCCTAAGGCAGTGAGCTTCGGACGTCGTGCAGCTCTATTTGATTTGCCAGATCCCTCCGTTGCCGAGAACGATCCTTTTGCATCTGAAACAGAAGCTACACCGACGAAAAAAGCAACAATTTCAAGTGCTTCTATCCCTTCTTTGGGTGAAGAGACTGTTGCAATGCCGCTTGATCAAATAGAGCAAGCATCCAATGCAGCAGATCAAACAATTAGTACGAGTAAAGTAGAGGTGGATACTGTTCAAGAAGTTGTTCCCGAAGTAAAGCAACTCACTTCTGATCCGATGACAGAGGCTCCTGCGAAACCCCGGAGAAAAGCACATCGCCTCTTCGGACGTAAACGTAAAGAAGAGCAAGAGAGCATGAGTGAATGGCTTGGCGTTGAAGAAGATTTCGATGCTAAACGAGATGGCCAAGCAATTGGTAGCTGGGAAAACTTCGAACGTGATGAAGAGAACAGCCATCGTTCTCCTCGTCCCCGCCGTGGCGGAAAGTGGAAAGGCGGAGCAACCTCTTCAGCTCAATTCCGTGTTATTGATGGCGGGGAGAATATAGAGAATGCTCCAAGTGAAGAAGAGTTGCGCGAAGCCATTTTGAGCATGGGCGATGATGAGCTCATTGCTCATGATATTTGGTTTGTTGCCCTCGGTGCCTCTGCACTTGACCATGCAGGTATAAAAGCATTCTTGGTAGAACATAGGACGTCATGCCGTGGGGCTTTCCTCATCAACCTCGACTCTGTTGGTGCAGGACGACTGTCATATGTGGCAGAAGAGGGCATCCATAACAAGCGCCGTGCCGATAGAAGATTGGTGCGGATGCTCACAAATACCGCTAAAGACCTGCATGTTGACTTGGAGAAAATCGCTTCGTTGCCTGAAGGAACTGATGCAACGGCAGCAATGCAGTCTTCTCTGCGCTCTATTACCATTATGGGTAGTGACGATGGTATCAATCCGGCGTTATCCCACACACCAGAGGATGTGCCCGAACAGATAGACGAGCGTCAGGTTGCTGCTGTGCGTGATCTCGTTTGCGAAATTGTTCGCCGCGCATAGTAGTAATTAACCAACGGGCTTAAGAACCCCATTGCCTGACTATTCAGGCAATGGGGTTCTATCTTTAGGAGCTACTTCAGACGTTTCGTTGGTCTGCGAGATACTCCTTTTTCATGGGACAAACGCTTTCTTAAAAGATATCCAAGGCTTAGCAAAGCACCTCCCGCCAATACAAATACGTATGGGAAGAAGGTACTATCAGAAGTCTTGG
This sequence comes from Olsenella sp. Marseille-QA0557, assembly GCF_965119725.1. Taxonomy (NCBI): domain Bacteria; kingdom Bacillati; phylum Actinomycetota; class Coriobacteriia; order Coriobacteriales; family Atopobiaceae; genus Olsenella; species Olsenella sp. Marseille-QA0557. Next base: position 810,124 of record NZ_CBCPMI010000001.1, read on the forward strand.
GGACACTCTCACGTGCGCCGCTCGATGGTTTTATAAAATTGACCGTCTGGTTTTTATCAGCAAGATCTTCATGCGAAGCCACTAAAGTACCTTCGGTTCTTAATTGCTCAAATGCAACTGCCGATGTTCCTGCAAGATTATTGGCATTAAAAGTGAAGTGAACTTGCTCGGATCCATCGGACGATTCAGGAGTGAAAGATATTTCTGCTGTAATCGGTTTGCCACTATAGTCTTGTAGGACATTTCCTGTCTTGGCATCCATAAGTGTTCCAGTAAGTTGGTATGAACGCCCCGGCTCAAGACCACGATAAACAACGGTATCGATAAGCTCTACAGATTCAGTGGCCTCTACCTGGTGTTTATTTGAAGATGCTTCTTCAAGTGTTGTGCCAATTGAGGGAAGATACACAGTCTGATTGGTGTCGTCTAGTGAAGCATGGTTTGCAAGCTCTCTTCCTTCTTGATCATAGAGAAACTCAAATGCCACGATTTTCTCAACATTTGATAAAGCTTGGGCTGGAAGAGAAAAAGTAACGTCAACTGTTCCGCTTGGTTGATCTGCAACAAACTCGATGGATGCTATCAGAGGGGATCCATCTTCTTGAACAAGCTCATTACCCGTTTGTCCATCAACAAGATGACCTTTAAGTGTGTATGGTGTTCCTGACTCAAGACCTTCATAACTCACGGTATCAATAAGTTGGATTTCATCGTGAGACGTAATGTGATGGTCGCTATCAGCGGCATCGACAAGAGTTGTTCCAATTGATGCAAAGGAGACAGACTGGTCTTGGCTAGTGGGGTCTTCGTGCGCTGCAACAATACGACCATTTTGAGAAAGTTGTTCCATTACAACCAGTGTTTTGCCGGATACATTTGCTCCATTAAGAGACAATCCCATCTGATGTGTCTCATTGGGTGCTTCTGCAACAAAATCTTGTGTTGCTGTGACAGCTTCTTCATTCTCTAGGACCATATCTCCAGATTCAGCGTCTACCAAGTATGCATGTAATTGATAGTGCTCGCCTGGGACTAAATTAGAACAAGTTACAAGGTCATCAATGGTTGCTTCACCTGTTGAAGCGGAAACCTTTTTACCTGCTACCGATGCTTTGGTGGCTATTTGAGGAACAGAAACTGTTTGATTCTCATCGTTTAAATCCTCATGTTCTGCAACAGGCTGTCCGTCGCGATAGAGTGTTTCATAGGCAACAATAGATTGTCCTGAAAGATCCGTCGCATCAAGCTCGAAAGACATATCTATGCTGCCGGTAGAAAGACTGGCAGTAAAGGTTTTAGTAACGACAATTTCATTTCCTTGTGAATCGAGAAGTGCTTCTCCAGTGGCTTGGCGAACCAGCCGACCTTTAATTTCGTAAGAGACTCCACGTTCAAGTCCTTCATAGCTTACGGTATCGGTGAGCTGAACCTTTTGAGCAGGAATGGTATGTAAGAGGCTATCCGAAGCGACTAATTCAGTGGCGAGTGCCGGTCCATTTTCATTAGTAATGGTGCCGCGATTGATAAGAACGCCGTCTTGTGAAATGACAACAGAAAAGCTAACCAACCGCTTCCCTTCATTAGTCTTACAAGGGAGTTCGTTGACGGTGTAAGTATCAAACGGAAGAGCAGATCGATCGTTGTGAGGGGTGGTTTCAAGGTCTGTTCTACCAGAGAACCAAATACCAGCATCAGGATCGAGCTTAGATTCATCTACCGCCCATGATCCATCTTCATTTTGCAATAAAGCTTCGTCGTTCTTATTGGTGGGTTCTCCAACTTCAGTTGAGATGAGGCCATTTTTATCAGTGAGTGCAAGATGCTGCTCATGTATACCATCACCATCTGCATCTGATTGAGCAACGATTAAAAAGGGGATTCCTGATAAAGCCTGCTGGCTATCGCCGTCAACTTTGTTGAACTGTAAGCCTCCGCGAATAACTGGATTTTCTGCAGGTATGAGTTCCACTTCTGTATTGTTTGGCGTGATTTCAAATGATGTTTCGTAATGTCCAAGAGCATACCCTTCGCCACTCGACTGCTCTTCTATCCGGTAGTTACCAACCGGTAGAACATTCTCAGCTGTTTGAGCTTGATAAATAACACCCTCATCTGTTGATACCGGCTCTGTGGCTATAGTCATAACGAGGTCATTTTGAAAGAGCGTTTTACCTTCAACAACAATGGGAGAAGAGCCTTCATAGATGATAGTAAAAGTCGTTCCCTCAAGTGTTGCGGCACCAAGTGGTGCAGATTTACCAGTTTCTTTATCAACCTTGGTTAGCTTGACTGATCCCCGCTGAACCTCGTCAGAAATACCCCTGCCCTGCATGGAAGAATCACTTGCTTCCATGAACCAATTGTTTAAATTCTTCCACTGAACTCCAGTATTTGACTCATTTGATTCTAGGATTGCCACGTGCGTTGAAGTATCAGTAAGGAGATAGCCTTCTGGTGGTTTAATCTCTTGTATTGCGTAGGTTCCAAGAGGAAGCGCAGTTTGACCTGAGGTGGTTTGATAAGGTTCACCGTCTACAAACGTAGCGGTATCGAAAGAAACGCGCCCTTGATTATCTGATTCTAAGATCCATGTCCTTAGAGGTGTTCCACTAATATCGCCGTTAGATGTTCCGTAGTGAGAAATCTTAAACTGCGCTCCTGCTAATGTGGCGGACCCTTGGGCAGTTGCACCTAATTGAGAATCGAGTTTCTGAATGAGATTCCAGGCAATATCGTATCCGGGCTGTTCATGTATGGTTTCTTCTGTTGTATTACCAGCTGTGATTTGTACTTCTTTTACGGTGTCATCAGGATAAAAGCCAGCAGGAGCTTTGTCTTCGCGTATATAGTATGTTCCTGCGGTGAGACCTTCCAGTTTTCCTGATCCGGCTTCGTCAGTGACAATAGTCCCCACTTTTGCTGTGCAGGCACTGTCAGAATAAACTCCGTATTCTGCTCCGCCAAGAGAATAGAGCGGGTTCGATTGTGTAATGGAAATCTCAGCACTTTCTTTTGAGAGAGATAAGGTTCCCTGCGACTGAATGCCAAATTTAATGACCGCTATACCTGACTGAGTACTTACTTGCGGCGAACAAAAACCAATGATGACATACGGATTATTGCCGTGAGGTTCTATTTTGAGAACACGCATTGTGACGGTGCCAAATGAGTCGTTATACGCTTCATCAATGGTGAGGTGATTGTCGGGCTGAGTAATATGCGAACAAAAGGCAACCGTATTGATCCAGGTATCGTACTTTGGGTTATCCTGAAAACCTTGAATTGGAGAAATAAGACCTGACCAGTCCAATCCTCCGAGATCAGTGCCAACTGAATTGTCCCCAGGTAAAGCAAACATAAAGTTAATATCACCAGGAGAGGCTGAGACAGGCGTTGAGGAAATATGGTCCTTGAGGGTTTCCCAGCTCGTTCCATTCTTTATCTGCTGAAAAACCCAGTTAGAGCTACCAACAGAATAGTCATCAGAGCCATTCTCAAAACTTGTATAGACATACGGGACTGTTTTCCAGAACATTTGCCCCGCCCAAGGGATATCTGCAAAGTGATTATGGTTGTAGTCGTATTTGACAGGAGCCTTATAGGAAACTGCCATACCCTCTTGCAGTTTTGAAATATCAAGGTTGTTGAGTTTGCCATAAGGCCACATACCCAAAGAACTCGATTCGGCAGCATATGCAATAGTGGAAGAGCTTATTGCATCAATTACGGTGTCGGAAAAATCATCGGGAAGTATCTCTATGCGAATAGAAGATACGGTAAGAGCGCTTCCAAGCAGTTCTAGTTCACCCGTGTTGTTGTCATATTTGGCATTTATCCCTTCTTGTAATGCTAAGGGTCGTTCGGAGTCTCCGAGATACACCGCAAGATTAGAAAGCGTTATTTTGTCGGCATCTTGCTCGGCGACTATTGGAACGGTATAGGTAACGTCGAGACCGTCTGCAGATACAGGCATTCGTTCAGCTACTGCAGAAAGGTCAGTTCGTTTGTTGTCGTACGTTACATCGATAACGGTTGTTCTATCGGCTTCAAAATCATATGAGAGAAGCAGTTGGGCAGATATCGGATGATAGTTCTCAGAGGAGTTGTCTGCGGCGTAGAGCGAGTGAGGGATGTAAGCGATACCCGTGTCTTTATCAAAGATAATTCCTTCTAGAGCTTCTCCATGAGTGTTGTGTTCTGCAAATGCTGCATCTAAAACTACTCCAGCATTATTTAGCTTGGTGTTATCTATGAAAGCAACGTAGTAATCACTGAGGCCGACATCATAAACATTTGTGACAGTTTCCGATTGAGACCAGACTGTTTGCGCTGCATGTTCTGGGTCCTCCCAAACAGAATCAAGTGTCTCGTCTTGCCGTACCTCTCTTTGATCTGCCAAGGTGTACCGAACATAAATGAGCTGTCCCGTGTCATGGACATCCTCACTATTTATAAGCGAGCCGGTATTTGCCAGTACTTGAATACCGTTGGGTATACGAGCTTGGGGATTATTTTCACTTACTTGTTGTCCCACAAGTGAGGGATCGAGGTTTTCCACAAGGTAATTTTTAATGTGAGGATAGGTAGCCTGGTTCTCCTTATTGTTGTGGTTGCACGAGTTTAGAAACAACAAGGGCGTCATACCCACACATACCAATAAGACAGAAAGCAACCCTAGAAGAGGGCGTAGTTGTCTGCCTGCATGTCCTGGTCCGACCGGTATACCGCCAAAGAGCTTATCCCCACCAAGAATGCGCGCACGACGTCTCCCCTTTCGAGGGGTATGAGTAAATGTACGCCTAGCTGGCATATGGCCTTGGGTTTCACTGTTCATACCTACCTCCCGCAATCGCCATGTATCGGGAGATAGAGCCTACAAAGGTCGCCTAACAGCAGTCTGTATGAGGGCTGTCAACAATAGTAAAAGGCGCCATCAGAAACCTGACTACCTCTGTTAAAGCACAAGATATCAGCGTGAGCTTATCGCTGATAATTCTATAAAACACGAGGTAAATTGCCTTGCAAAAAACTTTTGTCAGACCAAAATTGCGCCTGGGTGCCCCATGTCAAATCTTTTGGATGGTAGAGTGAGCTCACTTCTGCCACATTTCCGATTTGAAGGGATTGCACGTGGAGCTTAGCCGGCATATCAAGGAACATCGAGTTCGTTTAGGCATGTCTCAGGAACAGCTTGCTGAGACAATTTATGTATCACGTCAAACGATCTCCAAGTGGGAAACTGATCGAACGTATCCCGATGTGCAGAGCCTGCTATTACTGAGCAATCTCTTCGACGTAAGTGTTGATTCACTGATAAAAGGAGATGTGGAAAAGATGAATGCAGTTCTGTCAGCAGAAGCAAAGAAAATGAATAGGCTCGGTATTGTGATGCTTGTCTCAGGCGCTGGAACCCTGGTGTGGACAATCGTTACTGCGCTCATGGACTTAACTTTGCCAATTATCTTAGTACCGGCAATCCTGTTCTTTATTCCTGCCGTGATAAGTGCGGGAATAGTAGAGAAAATTAAGAACGATAATCAACTTTATTCTTATCGTTCAATAGAAGCTTTCATGCGGGGAGAAAATCCCGATGTCTTGAGCGAAAGAAATCAAAAAGCTGGCAACAATTGGTGGATAAAGCTCGCTGTAAAGATTGTTATTGGTGTGGCAGTTGGATTTTGCTGCGGGTGGGGTTTTATGAGCATCTTAGAAAAGGTGCTGAATTAACCATTGTGGAAAGGAAGTGCGATGGGCGAGAAAGCAGCTGAGTTTGCATGGGCTAAGGAGTTATGCCAGCAGAGTAAAACGACATGCCCAGCTGATTTGCTCGAAGAGTTGATGGCTGCACCAGAGTGTCCTGCATTTGGGCCGGTGCATCACTTCTTGACGGGCGCAGCACTTCTCACCTGTGCTGTGAATGCTGGCTATAACAGCAATCTTGATACTCAGCTTGATGAGCTGATGACACGATCTGCATGTGTGCCTGGAGCAGTGTGTGCGCGATGGGGTACGTGTGGGGCAGCAGTGTCATGTGGGATGGCACTTGCAATTGTCCAGGATAATGCTCCTCTCAAAACAGAAGGATGGAGCGAAACGCAGCTTATGGTAGCTGATCTGCTTAAACAGATCGCACTTGCAGGTGCTCCGCGCTGTTGTAAACGTGATGCGCGCATTGCGGTTCGTGAGGCAACACCGTGGTTCTCGTGTGCGCTTGGGATAGAACTTACGTTACCGAACCAGAATCCAACCTGTGCAGTCTCAAAATCTAACGCCGTATGTATAGGTGAGGCCTGCCAATATCATGGGTAAAGGTGAAAACCTTGATAACAACGAGAGGTGCTGTGTAGACAGCATTGTAAGCAGCGAGGAATGCGACTGCTACAAGCATTGAGTGTTGTTGAAAAACAAGTAATGTCATAAAGCCAAAGTACGGCAGGGCGCATGTGGACAGTACCGGATTCCGCTGTCCTGCCGCCGATGGGCGATCGGCGCGCAATCGCATTTTGGGTACGATATCTTCGGGACGGTCCGCGCCGGATGCTTGTTGTGCTTCGGTGCACTCGAGATAGGAGACGCTATGAAGCGCATCGTGATTGTCGTCGGCTCCTTGCGGGAGCGCTCCTTCAACCGTCAGCTCGCCAACGCTGCGACGGAGCTTCTGGCAGGGCGTGCAGAAGTCGAGGTACTTGACTTTCGGGACCTCCCCTTCATGAACCAGGATATTGAGTTTCCGACGCCGGCAGCTGTCGAGCGTGTACGCGCCGTCGTTGCTGCTGCAGATGGTATCTGGATTTTCACGCCTGAATACAACTACAGCTATCCAGGTGTTCTCAAAAACCTCCTTGATTGGTTGAGTCGTCCTGTAGTTCCTGGCGACCGAGCCACAGCAGTGACGAACAAGAAGAAGCTCGCGCTAAGTTCCGCTGCCGGTGCGTCTGGCGGTGCTGGAGCTCGAGCCAAGTTGACCGATCTAGCTGCTGCCATGCAGATGGACCTCATGGCAGAACCGCAGGTGGGTGTGAAGCTCGACCGTGCGGCGTACACGACAGACGTGCTCACAGTTACAAACGATTTGCGCAACGAGCTTGCCGATGAGGCAGATGCGTTTCTCGCATACCTCGAGGTGTAAGACTTTCTGCCAGTAGTAGCCATGTAGGGCTATGAGGGCTTTCAGATGAACGGCTAGCGAGTTTATTGACCAATGTTCAATAAAGGAGTACCCTCTCTGTGTGAAGGAGGTACCACTCATGCCAAGAACTGTGAAAGATCCCGAGGAGCGTCGGCGCGAACTGCTCGCCTGCGCTATGAGACTCTTTACCGAAGAGGGTTATGACAATGTATCAGTTCGTGCAGTGGCGCGAGCGGCGCATGTAGCACCAGGATTGGCGTATCACTACTTTGATTCCAAAGAACGCTTGTTTGCGGCAGCTATCGAAGATTATGCGCAACGCTGTGCAAAGGGCATATGTGAGGTATTAGATGAACACGACTTGCCATTAGACGATAAGCTTGAGCGCGCGCTTGAAGTGGGCGCAAACCACGACGGTTATACGTATGCAAATTTCTTTCACGAGAAAGGTCACGATGCGTTGCATGATCGTCTCTCGCTTGCTATGTGCGAGGCAGTGCGACCACATTTGCGCCGGGCGTTGGAGAAGGATGCCGCCGAGCGGAAAATGGGTGCAGAAGGCGCTGACGAGCTCGCGGGTATCATGGTTTACGGTTGTATTGGGATTGCTTCCGGTCCAAGCATGCCAGATGAACGTGCTCTTCTGATTGCTCGCCGATATCTTCATGCCTTGTTAGCTGAGTTTCGATCAGAGGCAACGCTTCATTAGGTACTTCGCCCCGATTGTAGTCGGGGTATATTTTGTCAATCGAAATTGAACATTGGTCAATAGAAAGGATTAACTATGAATGAGAAGGATGCACGGCTCTCCAAAAACCGTTCGCGTATGGCATTTGACGCGCAGGCAAAAACATATGATACGGGGATGAAAGGGGAACACGCACGCCGACTGTACCCGTATATCGTGAGAGAGGTGACGCGCGCCGTCACAGACATTGCATATCCGCGTCTGCTCGATCTCGGTTGTGGAACAGGCGTGCTTGCGGAGCGCGTGATTGGGGAAGTGCCGCGGGCGCGGCTTGCTTGCATCGACTTGTCACCACGCATGGTCGAGGTCGCTTGTGCCCGCCTGGGAAATACCTCTGAGATTTCGCTCGGTGATGCAGAGCATCTGCCATTTCATGATGCGAGCTTCGATGTGGTGTGGTGCAACGATTCATTTCACCATTATCCCGATCCGGAACGTGCAGCGTTTCAGGTCTGGCGCGTGCTTGCTCCGGGCGGCACCTTTGTCATTGGTGATACCTGGCAGCCGGCTCCAGCTCGCACTATCATGAACGCTTGGATGCCTCATTCCCATGAAGGCGATGTACGTATCTACTCGGAGATGGAGCTGCGTCAAATTCTAGGAGTCTGGTTTACGGAAGTGGATTGGCATCGCATTGGTATAACTGCTTGTATTGTCGTGGCGCGCAAAGGGCGGTAAGGCGATTCTCAATCGTTACCGGATGTATGCTGTGGGAGATGGCAGTATGAAGACAAATGGATGGAAAATTGTACAAATCGTTCAGCTTGTTCTTTTCGTCTGCTTTAGCGTTTTTCTTTTTTTGCGGCCGGTAGATGGGCATGGGGCTGTGCAGACACCAGAGGTGAAACTTATCAGCTTTGCGATATGGACGATCTTTTACCTTGGGGTTTTAGTGGTGGAGTGGCTGGTCTACGCTATCGTTCGCTACTCCAAAAAATAAATGCATTCTGACAAAACGCGACTGACATCATATTTATCAGCGTGGCGAGCATCCCGCTCAAGGGTGGGGGCGATACTCGCGGTATCGAGAGAATCGCATTATAGAAATAAATCTTTCTTTTATACTATCTTACAGAAGTAAATCTTTCTGTAAGGAGCATCATGGCAGGCCGCACTCCCATTCCGGTCTCGCGCGCTATGCGCCAGGTCGCGGCACATCTCGATCTCGCGCGCCGTCAGCAGCGTATCACGATGGAACTGTTGGCAGAGCGTGCGAACTTGTCTGTGCCGACTGTGCGCAAGCTCCTGAGCGAGGGGGCGGGTACGTTCGAGAACTTTTTGCGTGTCGCCCGCATCTTGGGCATGCTTGACGGTATCGTGGGGGCAACGGATCCCCTATGCACGCCCATTGGTCGGGCACGAGCGGAACAGGACGTGCCCAAGCGCGTGAGAGGGTGACGGGATGGAGTTTGACGTAACCGTTCAAATCGCTGGCGAGGATGTTTTGGCTGGCAGGCTGTATCAAAACGTACGTCATGGGGATGAAACGGTAACGTTCTCGTACGACCCTTCATATCTCAATGATCCGCGCTCGTTCTCGCTTGCACCCGATATGCCGCTCGGTGCGGGGTCGTTCCACTCCTCGGGACTGCGGCAACTGCTTGCCCGATAGGGCACTGAGCGCATGCGGTTGTACTCCTACGCTTGTTAGGAAAAGTACGGTTGTCGGCTGCGACAGAGGGTACGATACGGATACGTGTCGTCAGAGGAGCGGTCATGATTCTGTATTTTTCCGCAACGGGTAACAGCGGATACGTCGCGAAACGGATAGCCGATGGGCTGGGCAACGAGCGCCTCGACCTCTTCGACAGGATCCGCGATGAAGATTTCTCGCCCATAACGTCCAAGACTCCGCTTGTGCTAGTGACGCCGACATATGCCTGGTGCATCCCTCGTATCATTGCGTCGTGGATAGAGCACACACCGATTACGGCACCTGCGGGCGTCTACTTTGTAATGACCTGTGTCGGGAGCATTGGCAATGCCGGCACGTACCTCGAGCGCCTGTGCGCGAAGAAGGGATTGATGTACCGGGGCTGTGCGGGCATCATCATGTCAGAGAACTACATTGCGCTGTTCACCACGCCCGCTCCTGCGGAGGCGAAGCACATCATCGACGCTGCCGAGCCTGTAATAGATCGCGTTATTGAATGCATCAAGGCAGGCAACGATCTACCCGAGAAGAATCCTTCGCTTGTGGATCGGCTGAGAAGCGGTATCGTGAATGACTTGTTCTATCCGACAACTGTCCACACGACGAAGTTCCGTGTTACCGATGCTTGTATATCGTGCGGCATGTGCGTCCGCTCGTGCCCGCTCGCCAACATCCACCTCGAGAGCGGCCGACCCGTTTGGGGGAGCGACTGCACCCACTGCATGGCGTGCATCAACTGCTGCCCCAAAGAGGCGATCGAATATGGCAAGCACAGCGTCGGTCTTCCGCGCTACACGTTCAAGCGCGCAGCTTCCGCGACGGGGGCCAAGGCGTCGCGTCGTTAGCGTTGCGGGCGCGTGCGTAGATGGGCAAGATGGATCCGTTTTCCATTTCCGCAGTTCATCAGCCATGTGAACCACATTATACTGCACTTCGGCGTCACTCTTGCTACGTTGGGGGCGACCAAGGGGATTGCAGAAGGGGAGCAGCATGGACATCGGCAACCAGATCAAAGAGCGTCGCCAGCGGTTGGGGCTTTCGCAGGAGGAGCTTGCCGAGCGCCTCTATGTAAGTCGCGCCACGGTCAGCCACTGGGAGACAAGCAAGACGCTGCCGGATGTCCAGAGCATGCTTTTGCTCGCGAATCTCTTTGGCACCACGATCGACGTGCTGGTGAGGGGAGACGTGGACGAGATGCGCGAGATGGTGGAGAAGGACGAGCGACGGACGAAGACGTTTGCGGTGGCACTGACCGCGGTGGAGATTGCCGTGGTCGCGGTGCTCGCCATCACGGCGGTGGTGGGTCGCGCGTATCTGGAGCCGGTGTTGCGGCTGCTGCTAGCGGTGCTGGTGCTGGCATCTTCCCTCGTGGCCGTTGCGGCGCGGCGGGGAGGGAGCGGCCGGGAGGCGAGAAGCGTGGCAGAGCTACTCGGTGCCGCGACGGGCGAACCGGCCGAGACGGTGCACGCAAGTGGCACGGCCCTCGGGATGCGCTTGGTGCTGCAGGTGTTCGCTGGGCTTATCGTCGGTATCGGCGTGCTGGTGGTGGGCAACATCCTGCTCGACTCGCGGGCGTTTATCGGGTTGGCGGTTATGGTGGGTGCCGTTGCTGTGCTCATGGCTTCGTATGCACTGGGGCGCTTTGCCCGCCCGGCGTGGACGGCGGCCATCTTGCCCCTGCTGTGGGTTGCGGGCGCCACGGTTATCGGCGTCGCGACGGGCGCTTTCGTCTCGCCGCGGGGCTGGTTAGCCGTCGTGGGCGGTGCGGTTACCCTGCTCATACTCTGGCTTGCCGGTCGCAAGCGCCGCGAGGGAATTCGATAACAGTCCAGATTCGGGATGAGTTGTCTTTTGCGCTGCTCGCGATGGCCTTGCGTGTACTGATAAAAAGGTGTCTGACACCAATTTATCATCTAGCGCAGGCTGCTTCGCAGCCCATTTCATCAATTCATTGATAAATCGCGCCATGCGCGATAGAATATCAATGCATTGATATTTCACCATCGAAGTGAGGCGCGCATGGCCGACAAAGACGCCCGCCGTAACGCCTACATCTACTGCGCGCTGCGCGAGCGACAGTACGCGCGCTACGACCGTCACGCACGCGACAACGGCATCACCATGCAGGCGTTCCTTGTGGTGAACGCGCTCTACTACGCGCCGGAGGGCCTCGCGCAGGCGCGCATCTGCGAGCAGACGCTCAACTCACGCCAAACGGTGAGCCTCGTGACCAAACGCCTCGTGGCGCAGGGCTATGCCACGACCGAGGGCAACCCAGACGACCGCCGCAACAGCATCGTGCGGCTCACCGACGCCGGCCGCGCTTGGGCGCACGACATGGTGCGGCGCATCACGCGCGCCGAGGACGAGGCCATGGCTGCCCTCACGCCTGAGGAGCAGGAGGAGCTCGTCTCCCTGTCCCGCCGCTTCACCGAGAACCTCATCCGCCTCATCGACGACCCGGATCTCAAGCTCGAGGAGGACGCATGATCATCAACACCGGCGCGCGCACCGACACCGTCCAGTACTACGCCCCGTGGCTCCTGCGCCGTTTCGAGGAAGGGTACGTGCTCGCGCGCAACCCGCTCTTCCCCAACAAGGTGACGCGCTATGAGCTCGACCCGGCCGTGGTGGATTGCGTGGTGTTCTGCTCCAAGGATTACGCGCCCATCCTGCCGCACCTGCACCGAATCACGAGCCGCTTCAACACGTACTTCTACTACACCATCACCGCCTACGGGCGCGACATCGAGCCCGGCGTTCCGAGCATCGAGCGCAGCATGGGGACCCTCATCAAGCTGGCCGAGCAGGTGGGGCCTGAGCGCGTCGCCTGGCGCTACGATCCGGTGCTGCTCACGCCGACCTACACGCTCGAGCGCCACCGCGAGATCTTCACGCACATGGCAGACGTGCTCACACCGCATGTGGACCGCTGCATCTTCTCATTCGTGGAGATGTACAAGAAACTGCGCTTCAACATGCCCGAGCTCATGTCGCTTTCGATGGAGGACATGGACGAGCTTGCGCGGATGCTCGGAGGCATCGCGGCGGAGCACGGCCTTTGGCTCCAGACGTGCGGCACCAACGGGGACTTCTCGCGCTACGGTATCCATCCGAGCGGCTGCCTCACGCTCGACATCCTGGGGCGCGCGAACGGCGTGGAGTTTCGACCGCTCAAGCACCGCGGCATGCGCGCGGGCTGCCATTGCTTCGAGGCGCGCGACATCGGCGCCTACGACACCTGCCCCAACGGCTGCCGGTACTGCTATGCCAACAAGGATCACAAACGGGCGGCCGAGAACTACCGCCTGCACGACCCGGAGAGCCCGCTCCTGATCGGTCATCTGCGCCCGGAGGACACCGTGACCCAGGGCGTTCAGAAGAGCCTGCTTGCGAAACGCTCCGGGGGCGGGCAGCAGACGTTCGGGCTGTAGGGGGTGTCAGCTGTGATCATTGACGAGAGAGCTGTCAAAAGCATCATCTCAAAATCCAACCTGCCGGTCTGCGATTTCTCGGCGAACCCTTATGTGGGGTGCGCGCACGCCTGTCGCTACTGCTATGCGAGCTTCATGAAGCGCTTCACGGGGCACACGGAGCCGTGGGGGAGCTTCGTGGACGCCAAGCTCTGGCCGCCCATCAAGCATCCCGAGAAGTATGCGGGCAAGGAGATCTTCATCGGCTCGGTTTGCGACTCCTACCAGCCCTGCGAGGAGGAGTTCGGCCGCACGAGGGCGCTTCTGGAGCAGCTGCTCGGGTCGGGTGCACTCCTCTCCATCCAGACCAAGAGCGACCTGGTGCTGCGCGACCTTGACCTCATCCGGGAGTTCCCGGAGGCGCGCGTGGGCTTCTCCATCAACACGCTCGACGATGGGTTCCGCGCGGAGATGGAAGATGCCGCGAGCATCGAGCGGCGCCTCGCGGCGATGGAGACCCTCCATGCGGCGGGTATCCGCACCACGTGCTTCATCTCGCCGATCTTCCCCGGCATCACCGACGTGCCTGCCATCGTGCGCCGCGTGCGGGGCATCTGCAACCTCGTGTGGCTCGAGAACCTCAACCTGCGCGGTGACTATAAGGCGCGCATCCTCGCATGGGTCCACGAGCGCCATCCCGAACTCGACGGGCTCTATGACGAGATCTACCGGCGCGGACACCGCGGCTGGTGGGAGGCGCTCGACCGGGAGCTCCGCGCATTTGCCGAGGCAGAGGGCTTGCCCTACGTGCGCAACGACGATACCCTGCGCCGTCCCTTCGACGCCCCGCCCGCTATCGTCAACTACTTCTATCACGAGCAGATCAAGAAGTCGGCAATGAAACATGGCGGGACGCCCGAGTCGAGGTAAGCCGCGAGGGGCCCCGTTTGCGAGTGCGCCCACCTCGCCCACCATGCTCGAAGCTCGATGTGAAACCTCAAAATATGCACTATTTCGCATAACATATCATTATTCGATACTTGTCCAGCAAACATACCACAATCAATGTATGCATCATTGCAGATAAATGGGTATAATCCTTTCAAGTGCCGTGGCAACTTGGCATCTAGCGGGCCAAATCCCGTTCCACCCATCTCGTCACCACCCCATCCCAATCGAGCGAACTCGGCCGAAAGGAATCCCATGGCATCTGTTACCCAAGCCGCTGAACGCGCGGCGCTCAACAAACTTATCGATTATCTCGACAATAATCCAGAGAAACACATTCCACAGATCATGGATCTTGTCAATAAAGCAGTGCCGGACTCGGTGTTTCCGACGCAGCGTGCTGTCATTGGAAGCGCAATCAAGGAGCACAGCAATTGGTACGAACTTATCATGCGTGCCTTTCGCCTGAATCCTGCAATGCGTTCGCGCTTGCTTAAGACGCTCATTGTGGACGCCAACCTACTTGCATGGCCTGTTCAGCAGAAGTCTCGTGAGCGTGAGCAGTGCAATATCCCGTGGGCGATTCTTCTCGACCCTACAAGTGCTTGCAACTTGCATTGCACCGGTTGCTGGGCTGCTGAGTACGGCCACAAGCTCAATCTCACCTACGAAGATATCTGCTCGATTATCGACCAAGGTTGCGAGTTGGGCACGCATATCTACATCTATACGGGTGGCGAGCCCATGGTGCGCAAGGCCGACCTTATCAAAATTTGTGAGAAGTACCCGGATTGCATTTTTCTCTGCTTCACCAACGCTACGCTCATCGATGAGGCGTTTTGCGATGAAATGATTCGCGTGGCAAATTTCGTGCCCGCCATTAGCGCTGAGGGTACCGAGGCAACGACTGACGAACGTCGTGGCAAAGGTACGTATGCCAAGATCATGCATGCCATGGAGCTTCTGCGTGAGCGCCAGCTACCGTTTGGCATCTCGTGCTGTTGGACGCGCGCAAATGCCGATGCTGTAGCAACCGAGGAGTACATGGACTGGATGATCGAGCAGGGAGCGCTTTTCTGCTGGTTCTTCTACTTTATGCCGGTGGGTAAGGGTGCAACAGTCGATCTTATGCCTACTGCTGAGCAGCGCGAACACATGTATCGCTTTATTCGTGAGATGCGCCACAAGAAACCGCTTTTTACGCTTGACTTCCAAAACGATGGTGAATTTGTGGGTGGATGTATTGCCGGTGGTCGTCGCTATCTGCACATTAATGCAGCAGGCGATGTGGAGCCATGTGTGTTCATCCACTACTCCAACGCGAACATCCACGATGTGAGTCTGCTCGATGCCCTTAAGAGCCCACTCTTCATCAAGTACTACGAGGGGCAGCCCTTCAATGAGAATTTGCTACGCCCCTGTCCTATGCTCGAGAATCCCGATGAGTTAGGTCGTATGGTTGCCGAATCGGGTGCACATGGAACGGATCTGGTGGAACCCGAGACGCCTGAGGAGCTGCGTGAGAAGACCGTTGCGGTTGCCGAGGAGTGGAAACCTGTGGCGGAACGTCTGTGGCGCGACGAGGACGACGAGATGTTCAAGAAGCGCCACGACCCCTATCAGGGTCTTGATTCGGTTGAGGAGCACAAGTTTGAGCGTCTGGGACGCGACGTCGAGGCGGAGCGCGCGGCGACGTTTACCGAGTAGGGCAGCAAGTCTCAAACATGAGCGATTAAGCAAAGAGCGACAAGTCTCAAACATTTCGTGTTTTCGGGCAAAATAACTCTCAAACATTTCGTGTTTTCGGGCAAAATAACTCTCAAACATTTCGTGTTTTCGGGCAAACATGCTGTTGTTTAAGGGAGTAATATGTTTGAGCGCAAAACCTATGAAGCTCTTGCTGAATGGAAACGCATTTCAAATGGGCGCACAGCTGCTCTCATTGAAGGGGCACGGCGTGTTGGTAAGAGCACTGTCGCTGAGGCATTTGCTCGAGCAGAATATGATGACTATTTGCTTTTGGATTTCTCTCAAGAGAGCGAAGAGGTCAGACGCAACTTTCGTGAGAACATCGGCAACCTCGATACGTTCTTTCGTAATCTGTTCCTTCTCAAGGGAAAAAGTCTTGTTCCAGGAACTTCTGTCATCATTCTCGATGAAGTCCAGCTGTTTCCTCTAGCCAGGCAGGCAGTGAAGCAACTGGTTCGGGACGGGCGTTATCACTACATAGAAACAGGGTCGCTGATCTCGATCAAGCAAAACACCGAGAGAATTCTGGTTCCGTCAGAAGAACATCGGATTAGAATGCATCCGATGGATTTCGAGGAGTTTTTGTGGGCCAAGGGCGACACAATAACAGCAAACGCCATTCGTGAAGCGTTTGAGCATAAGCGCTCTCTGGGTGATGATATCCATCGTGCCATTATGAGGTCGTTTAGGGAATATCTTGCTGTAGGCGGAATGCCTCAAGTCGTTGCATCGTTTGTAAGTGGGGAAACCTTTGAGCAGGTTGACTTTGCAAAGCAGTCGATCTTGTCGCTCTACGAGGAAGATTTGCACAAATACGACAGTGAACAGAATGGGCGCGTGTCGGCAATGTTTCGGACCGTATCTGAGCAGCTGGGAACTCAGAGCATGCGTTTCAAGTTCTCTGTCGTGCACAAAGACGCACGATATGATCGTCTGGTGAGCTCGCTTGCGTTTCTTCGCGAGTCAATGACGGTGAACGTGTGCGAGAACGTGACGGACCCCAGCACACTCATGGACCTGTTTGTGGAAAAAGAGAACTTCAAGATGTTCATGGCCGACACGGGGCTTCTAGTGACACAGGCGATGGCAGGAGCGTCTGGCTCCCAAAACGCGCTCTATAAGGCTCTTATCTTTGGCAAACTGGGAGCAAACCTCGGTATGGTGATGGAGAACGCAGTAGCACAGATGCTTGTCGCGAATGGACACGAACTTCATTTTCATGAGTTTGAGTATGCTGAGCGCAAAAAGGATGGTACACGCGGGCGACCAAAGAAGTACGAAATTGATTTTTTGACTATTCGAGACAAACGTGTGTGTCCCATTGAGGTTAAATCATCCTCGTACCGCACACACAAATCCCTTGATGTGTTCTTTCAAAAATATGACGTGAAGGTCAATGAACGTTATGTGCTCTACGCAAAGGATTTACAGCGTGATGGCAATGTGGTTTATCTTCCGTGGTACATGGCCATATGTCTGTAGGTAGTCTCGCTGCACGGCTTTTCGAGTGGGCAGCCGCTTGATCATCCTTTTAAGGTTTCGATTTATCGTCAGAGAACCCTTACGGCTCCGGCGATTCTCTGCTTATGAGGATGGTACGGCCAAACGCGCGAGCACGCTCAAGGTGATCTGTTTCAGCAATGCGTGGTCGACCATTGGTGTCTCCGCAACCACCAGCGAGGTAGGTTCCATGATCGCGGCAACCGAGGTAATTAACCACAGCGAAGCGGTAGTACGACACTGCTTGGTCGATGGTCCAGAAGAAGTTATCGACGGCGGTCATGAGTAGAGCAACATCGTGGACGGGGTAGCGCTCGTAACGACCGAGTGGTGGAAAGGGATCTTCTTCAGCGAGGCAGTAAAAACGCTCGATAAAGGCTTTGAGTGCAGAGGAGATAGTCCAGAAGTAAAGAGGGCTTGCCAGGACGAGTAGGTCTGTCGTGCGAATCTTGGGAGCGAGGGTGTTGAAGGCGTCTTTCTGCGCGCAGGGCTTGCCATAGCGGCAGGCATTGCACCCCATGCAACCGTGGACCTCATGCTGGGAGAGCGAGATGATCTCGACTTTGTGACCCGCCTCTTGGGCGCCCTGTGAAAAGGCATCTACAAGCTGGGCAGTGTTGCCGCGTGGTCTTCCGCCACCACGGTCGGGATGTTCGAAGACATTAATGATTACCGAGTAGACGATACAGAACATACGTTCTATAATGAGCTAGAAATTGACAATAGTAACGTGAGGCGATACTATGATTGTGTCATTCGGAAGTGCGGATACGGAGCGTCTGGCAGCAGGCTTTCGTGTGGCACGGTTTGCTGCATTCGAGCGCGTTGCTCTCCGTAAGCTTCGTCAGCTGCAGATTGCAGGAACGCTTACAGATTTGCGTGTTCCACCGGGGAATCGGCTCGAGGCGTTGCACGGAGATCGATTGGGACAATATAGCATTCGCATTAACGATCAGTACCGTATTTGCTTCCGCTGGACCGAGGGAGGTGCCGAGGGTGTCGAAATCGTTGATTACCATTGACGGGCTTGCTGACGGTGCGTCGCTCGCGCCTGTCTCTCCGGGAGAACTGCTCAAAGAGGAGTTTTTGGTGCCACTGGGCATTTCGCAGTATCGGTTGGCCAAGGAAACGGGCATCCCGGCGCAGCGCATCGGTCAGATTGTGCTGGGACGGCGCTCGATTACAGCCGATACCGACCTCAGACTCTGCCGCTTCTTTGGTCTCTCGGATGGGTATTGGCTGCGTGCTCAGGTGGCATACGACGTAGAGGTTGCGCGTCGCGAGCTGGAGCCTGAGCTCAAAAAGATCAAACCACTCTCTAGAGTTGCGGCGACGTTCTGATAGTTCATTTTGGGACGGGGTTGTTTTGAGCCTAGATTAGGCAGAAACATGTCCATCTCGCGCAGTAAGCAGATGAGTGAGAAAAGCGTCTACCTCGGCATGGCTGCGCAGCTCGATAACGCGTCGGCTATCGCGCCACGCATGGAGCGTCTTGACAATTTCAGGACGTTGCTCAGTAGGAAAGCGCTTAATATAGGCAACGAATTCGGGATCAAGAGTATCCTCCTGCCAAGGCAGATCCTCGCGCGGCTGTCCGATGCGTGCAGCTGCACCGGCGAGGCATACCTCCACTGGCATGTCGAGGAAGATTACCGTATCGCAGCGTTCGAGTCGCTTTGGGAGTGTGTGCAGATAATTGCCGTCGATGATCCAATGATCTCCGCGCAAAACCTCTTCAAGTTGTGTATCGAATTCTGCGTGTGTGACATTACTGCCATCTGGCTTGTGCCAGATCATGTCGAGATATATGAGCGGTAGCCCCATTGCATCGCGTATTCGGCGAGCAAGGGTGCTCTTGCCGGCACCTGGGCTACCGATGATAAGTACGCGCTCAAAGGCTGAAGAGGGCAAGTTGAGATGATCGGCCATAACTTCTTCTACTACAAACTTATAGGCGAGGTGCATCAGGTGCTTCAGGTGCTGTGAATTCGACTTCTCCTAGGTTTTCAAACAAGTTGATGAATGGAATGTTCGCTGGGTCATCAACCTCGACACCGCCTAAGTTGATGTTGTTGTCGCGCAGATCGATTTGTGTTTGGAACACGGCTGAGTTAAAGCCCGAGGCGATGAATCCGAGCACGGCAAGGACGATACCAAGAGCAACGAGTCCTCCCGCAACAGTGAAATAAGTCTTCTTTGCGTTTGTCATAGTGCACAGCTCCTAATTGAGATCGGCTGTAGCTACAGCGGAAAAATGCTCACTACCTGCGGCGTCGTCATTGTTGGAGGACGAGGTAGCTAAAAACCCGCCATTACCACCTGGACGTGTTGTTGTTCCATTGCCGCGGTCTTTATGGAAAGGAGACAGGGCTTTTTTCATCCAGAGGGTTGAGATTCGTGCAATCTGTTTGCTTACAGCCAAAGCGCCTGCGCTTACGAAGAGTGCCGCACCGATAAGTCCGAGACCAACACCCAGCATCGCGAGCATGTAAGGGATGTTTCCAACAGCGATGCCACAAATGAAAAGTGCAAGCGCTGCAATACCTGAAATGCCGAGTGCTAAGGCAATAATCCAGACGCAGAGTGCGAGAATCCAAATGCAGAGGTAGACCGTGATAGCTATGGCCGCGAAGACGAGAAGCAACGGTACCCATACCGGGGAGCCCACGATGGTGAGTATCCAAAGCAGCGTTGGGCTTTTACGCTTGGTTCTCGCAATGGCGCGCGGCACGGCGGGCAGGTCATCTAGGATTGCTTCAGCCACAGCACCCGGCGATCCGATGGCGGCAACAGCTTCCTCTTCAGACATGCCATCTTCCATACGGTCGGCGATGGCTTCGTTGTAAAACGCCTTCGACTCCTCAATCTGTTCGGCGGGCAAACACGCTAGGAGATCGCCCAACCGCTCCAGAAACTCTTCCCTTGTCATGATTGCACTCCCTCCACGTAGCGGTAGATCTCCTGTATAGATGGCCATTCGGCCAGAAACTCCTTAATACGCTCGCGTCCGGCGGGCGTGATGCGGTAATACTTGCGTAGGCGGCCGTTGTGTTCGGCAGAGCGCACAGCGATACAACCTGCCTTCTCGAGGCGTTTTAGCAGCGGGTAGAGCGTGGATTCAGTGAGCTCCATGCATGCAGGCACGTCCTTGACAATTTGATAGCCATAGGACTCTTCACTGGATATTGCTGCGAGCACACAAGCTTCTAGAAACCCGCGCTTCATCTGAGCTTCCATCTACATACCTCCTCTCACATAATACTGTGTGACACATACTATATAACACATAGTATAAGGCGCGGCAAGCTATTTTCTTTTTTTGGAATGCTTCATTTGGAACGGGCTTTAATCAAGCATGCTTGTTCTGCGCTGGATGCATATTCTGTGTGCACAGCGTCTGCTCGCTACTATGTATGGTCGCTGCTTGGATGTTTCTCATCTCACTGGAGGAGAGCAGTATGAAATTAAGTGCAGATCCGAAAGGAGATGATCCATGAAGGTCAAACGAAATACGCTACTTCTCATCGCATGCCTAGTGTGGAGCGTAGCGGGCATCAAT
The DNA here is from genome assembly GCF_965119725.1 of Olsenella sp. Marseille-QA0557. Taxonomy (NCBI): domain Bacteria; kingdom Bacillati; phylum Actinomycetota; class Coriobacteriia; order Coriobacteriales; family Atopobiaceae; genus Olsenella; species Olsenella sp. Marseille-QA0557. The sequence continues at coordinate 830,824 of NZ_CBCPMI010000001.1, forward strand.
ATCCTGCGCATTGGCCTCATGGCGTACCCAGCCTATCTTGGCATCCTGAACATCGCGCTCAGCCTTGTGGTCTTTGGCGTCTTTCAGATGTTCATCTTCAGCCGACTCGTGCGCAAGCACACTGCGCGCATTGGCGGCTACCAGGACGAGCGACAGTTCTTCCTCAAATTCTTTGATATTAAGGCCTTTATTATCATGGCGGTGATGATGGCAGGAGGGATCGCTCTTAGGGCAAGCGGTTTTGCGCCCGAGCGATTCATTGCAGTGTTCTATACCGGTCTGGGCGCTGCGCTCCTACTGGCAGGATTGCTCTTTGGCCATAACTTCGGCAAAGCGGTTCAGGCAAAATAGCCTCAGAGTAAGATGTCTAGAGACGTAAGCTAGAAAAGCTCGTCATGCGAGCCTGTGCGAGTAAGTACAAGCTGGAGCTCATCCTTATTGATGCGGTAAATCAAAAGCCAGTCGCCCGAGATGTGGAGCTCACGATATCCCTTCCATTCACCCTTGAGTGCATAATCGTGGTATCGAGTGCTTAGTATGCTTACATCTTGGGCAACCAGCGTTCTTACCGCCTCTTCAAAAAGGCTTATGTCATAGTGCTTCTTCACCAGCACCTTAAAGTCTCGCTTGAAGCGTGGAGTGCGAAGAATAGATCTAATCATTGAGGTCCGCTAGTAAGTCTTCGACGTTCTCGAACCTTTCGCCTATCCCATGCTCTGCTTCGAGACGGGCTTCAAGGTTTGCCAACTCCTTCTCTGCCTCACAAAACTTGCGGTAGTCGTTGACGCTAATAATGAAGTATGCCGGTTCACTGTTCTTCAGTACAGTAACGGGAACACCGTCAGCGACCTTTGCGAATTCGCTACTGGCACTTCCCCTGCTGAACTTACTGATAGGAACCATAGTATCAAGAGGAACCGCAATCCTGCTCATTTGATACCTCCTATAAACATGTATATTTTCATGCATATAGTATTATATCAAGCTATCGCAGCTGGTTGTTTGTCACAGTGTCAGACATTAAAGGTTGTGTCTTACGATTTTCGGAGGCGCCGTGCGATGAGAGCGCCGATAAGGGCAATAACGGCACCTGCAGCAGCTAAGCCAACAGGCAGTATCGACGTGTCGCCTGTTTCCGCAAGTCTGCCAGTAGCCTCAGTAGTCAATGGACTGCCATTCGGCTCCTGCTCGACGGCGCCTTCATCATTGAGAGAGTTGTTTTGATTGTTGCTGTCGGAAGCATCCCCATCCGTCTGAGAGTCTCCGTCGGACTGGTTCGAGCCACCGCCGGTCGTATTGTCATTGCCTCCACCTATGTTGTTGTCGCCGTCGGTCGAGGTGTCACTATTGCCGGCATCGCCATCAACGTTGTCGTTTCCACCGGGGAGCTCACCGTCAGATTCGGGTTCATCTGCATCGGGTAACTCGTTGTCGAAGATGGGGCCATTCATGTTAGCGGCACGGCTGGGATTTAAGCGCACATCATAGGCAACTACAGAGTAAGCAGCAGGATCGAAGGTATCGCCGGCTGCGTTGTCTGTGCTTTCCTCATCCGCTGAGGCTGCATCAGTGTTGCTATCTCCAGCATCCGTGGCGACCTTGAACGAACCATCTCGTGAGAAGCCAATAAGGGTGTCATTGCGGTACAGCTCATAGGCGGTTGTGGCATGCCCGAGGTCATCCGTCGCCATAGTAGCCTCAACCTGTACGTGTCCATCCTCGGTTGCCTGTACGTCCACATGTGGCGCTACCACATCAACACTGTCCTCTAGCTCGGCGTATGTCTTTGCGCCATTGATAATTGCCGCATCTGTATTAATTGAGAAGTACTGAACCTTACGGGGCATTGAGGGGTATTTCGAACACCACTCCAACACTTCGGGCGCAAGGTCGTGCTCACCCAGGTTGTAGAGATACTCCGCAAAGTTATAACCGGTGCTCATGGTGAAGGCCACGGCCATGCGGTTGTACTTCTCGAACTTTCCGCCTGATGTGACATGTGCCGCTAGTTCTTGAATGGTTTTTACAGCATTGGCGTCACTGCGCAGAATGCGTACCGTTGCACCATATGCACCGTAGCGCTCGACGTCGGATGCAATCTCTTGCGTATAGGGACTTGCATCGAAGTCATAGCTGCTATAGTCCCAGCTATCAAAAAAGTGTAAAGCATTCCACCAGGTAGTCACATGGGTCCAGATATAGGTGCCCCAATTGTCTCCATTCATCCAGTCGGGAACATACGTGGGCTCGGCTGCCATACGTGTTAGTTCCTCGTCGCGGCGCTCTGTTGCCCGTATTACGTTCTCGTGATAATGCTTCTGAGGATCAAACGGAGTGTTTGTCGCAAGCAGCGCTTCGATACCGCCTTGGCGTGATCCAGCGATGGAATATAGATTGTTCGTTTCCTCACCGACGGCGATGATGTTGTTATCAAGCATATGGCCGTATTCGTGTGACATGCCCCAGCTATACATCTCATCACCCGACAGGAACGGAGCTACGTAATCTTCCGGCATGTGGAAGTAGCGAAGATACGCATAGAGCGTTGAAGGATCTGTAACGGTGCTGGTAAATGCGGTGTGCACGCGTGCTGGGCTAATGGCATTCGGTCCATTCTCATCGTCTGAATTGTAGCCATCAAATGCCCAGAAGAACTCAAGACGATCTTGGATAGCCTTGTTTGATCGTGTGATGTAGGCCGTGGCCTCTTCTTGGCTGTTGATGGTGGCATATGCCTTTGCAAGCACCGTTGCTCGCAGAGCGAATTGGGCGTGTCCGTTATCGCCCATTTGGAGAAGAGCCATGTCGTCAACCTTGCCAGCTTGGACATTCGCTGCATGTTCCTTTACATCCTGAACAAAGTTCCAGAAGAGTTCTGGATTGTTGGGATCATGCTCATAGAGGGGGTGCTCTTCCAGACTCGAACCTAACAAGGGGCTCGTGCTTGCAGATGAATCATTGAGAGTTCCGGCTCCGTTGGCTATATATGGCGCGTCCTCAGCTTCGATGCGCACACGTGCTGGGTTTGAGGTTGAGTCGTTGCGCAGGTAAAGCATGTAGCCATGCTGCTTGTCGCTGAGGTCAACAGTGATGCGGTTCTCGCCATGTGCGAGTTTATGCTTCTGTTGCAGGTTAAGTGAGAGATAGTTGTTATTGTCGGTAACGCCTACCTGTCGCCAGGCTACAGAGAGCTTGGAAGGATCCTGAGCCTCAACATAGATGACAATTTCGTTCTTACGTCCTGGCTTGAGGTAGAGCCCTGTGGCATCGAGATTATCGAATTGGTATCCCTGCTGTGTGCGCTGGGCTTCGACACCAGGATCTCCCAGTTCAGAGAGCTCGATTACCGAAGACGCAATTGCATCATAGTTTGTATTGAAGTAGGGGACATAGTGTTCGAGTCGATCGATTTGCTGTAGGCGCACACGGCGCTCAGGCGTGTCGATACCAGCGAAATGATCTTCAACGGTGTTGCGTAGCTGATCAAGAGCGTCGGGAGCGTCAAGCTCGTCCCGCAGATCAAGGGCGAGGTAATCATTAAAAGGGTTATCCAATATTTCGAAAGCCGTCTTCACTTCGGATGAGGCAAGTACGAGATGGCTTTCATTTTCAGAATCAATTCCTACAGATGCAATCTTCTCTTGAGCGCCACCGTGCTTTACAGAGAGACGGGTAAGAATGTCACGTGCATCCTGAGAAGAGGTGGTTGTGGCAAGTAACGTTCCGTCTGCCCATGTACCCGAAAGCACAATGTCGATGGGATTGTCAGTGTTATGAGAGGCGGGAACGCCTGAAAAACTCAGACGCGCTCCTTGGTTAAGGTCGATACGGTCTACGCCTTTAAAGTGAGCATTTTCGCCCAGTGTGAGTGAGCCGTTTGTGTCTACGCGCACACCGAACGTGTTATTAGGATTGTTATCGCCGATGGTACCCCCATCGAAAATGAGGGAGCCACCCGAGAGGACCTGTACCACGCCGTCGTTCGACACGTTCGAAAGGTTGTTTTCGATGGTACCGCCTTTCAGGTGTATGTTGCCCTTGGTCCACACCATGGTCTGGGAATAACTTGCACGGTTCTGGGAGATAACGCCACTGTTCATCTCGAATGAACTGTTGGCTTCAACTGCGACCGCAGCGTTACGCATGGCGAAGTTATCGCGGATCTCACCGCCATCGAGCACAAACTTGCCGGAGTTTACGTATACGGCTCCCCAGGGGCTCCAGGAGCAGCGGGCGTGCACAATTGAAACGCCCTTGCCCATGGTAAATGTCGACGATCCATACAGGGTGACAAGAGCCTGAGTAGAATCTTTATCTTCACCATGCAAGGTGAGTGAACTTGCTTCGTTTGCACGCTCAAGCGTGAGAGAAGCACCATCTTCAAGAAGAATCATGCCGGCAGGCTTGTCGTTTGCTGTGGTGAAGGATGAGCTGCGGGTTATGGTTACCTTTGCTGTGGCACGCAAAGTAATGTCGACACCGTTTGTAATAACGAGCTGCGAGTCGAGCACCTGGTCGCTGGCAATCTCGATAACATCTCCGCTCTGAGCGTTGGAAATGGCAGCTGAGAGGGTGTCATAAGACGTGCGTGTGTTGTTGTGAATAAGGACAATGGTGGCATTGTCGACAGCTTCTGTAGTATCAGTGCTGGTATCAACAGCATCAGGTGAAGCGGTGTTTTCGACAGGCTCTGCTGCGTCGGCACGCTCATTGGAGCTTTGGGATGCTTCAGCTTCTTCAGGTATTACTATTTCGTTAGTTTCATCATGTGCGTTCTGGGTTGCTTCGGAATCTACGGTGTTTGTGGCGTGTTCTCCAGTAGCTCCCGCGTCAGTGGGAGTGAGGCTCACGGCAAGAAACGCTCCGAGAAGTACGGAGGTAATTTTGCTGGAGGGCATTATGTTCCTTTCGCATCTCGCCTGTACTGAGTAAAGGCGTAGCCGCGCTGCGGATTTTGAGCGCGGAGGCATTGGTATGTCCAGGTGCGAATTCGTTATACCAAGCTAACAATTTGTTGGTAAGTGACTTGAGACCGACTCCATTACTTTTTCAAGAGTCTATTTTGGGTATGAATGGTTTTGGATTTCTAAAATCTTCCAGACAGTGTTTGATATCAAAATAAAGAGCAATAAGGCAACGAACGTATCAAAAGGACTACCTTATGAGAACTATATCAACTGTTTCTGTTACTCGTCGTGGGGCACTTGCAGGCACGTTGGTTCTGGCAAGTGTTGCTACAGGCATGCTTGCTGGCTGCTCAGGACAATCTGGGTCTGGAGATGGCTCTCGACCGCTTCGTGTGGCAATGGAGCTCGCCTACCCGCCGTTTGAGGGCAAGGATGATGCGGGCAATCCATCGGGTGTTTCCGTCACGTTTATGCAGGACTTTGCCGAGGCATATGGCTACGACCTTTCTATTGAGAACGTGAGTTTTGACGGACTTATTCCATCGCTTCAGACGGGCCAAGCAGACGCTGTAATGAGCTCCATTACCATTACCGATGAACGTGAGGAAGAAGTTGATTTTACCGATCCCTATGCGGTGGCTCAGCTCGCCATTCTTGCTGGCGCAAATTCTGGTGTGGAAAGCGCTGAAGATCTCAATCAGTCGGATAAAACGGTGGCAGTAAAAACGGGGTCGACAGGTGATGTGTATGCCACCAAACACCTCACAAATGCAGAGATTTTACGTTTGGCCGACGAGAGCGCCTGTGTGACTGAGGTTGTCCAAGGGCGCGCTGACGGTTTTCTTTACGATCAACTCACGATCTACCGAAACAACCAAGCAAATCCCGATACGACCAAAGCGGTGTTTATCCCCTTCCAAGATCCTGAGTATTGGGGCATTGCAGTGGCATCCGGTAATGATGAGCTGCGAGAAGAGCTCAATTCCTTTATTGCTGAGAGTAAAGAAAACGGCGAGTTCGATCGTCTGACAGATACCTATCTTGCAGATGAGAAGGCTGCTTTCGATGAGCTTGGTTTCCGTTGGTTCTTTGATTTTGATGAGGACAATAACGAGGATGAGGCGTAATGCGTAATCCCTTTATAGTGCGTCCAGGCGAACGACCTTGTCCTGTACAGACAATAGTGAGCTATTTCGTTGTATGCGTTCTTATCATCGGCTTCTTCTGGATCTCACTTGCTCAGGTGGGCGTGGTACTCGACTTTAGCTTTGTTAGTCAGTACCAGGTTCGTATTGTTGACGGTCTTTTGCTCACCATACAGATATCCCTGTGGAGTCTGGTGATAAGTCTTGCCATTGGTTTGCCTGTTGCGGCAGGTCAGGGAAGTCGCATACTTCCGGTGCGCTATCTATGTGATGTGTACGTCAAGCTGATGCGTGGCACACCGCTCTTAGCGCAGATATATCTCTTTTTCTATATTGTGGGCACAGCCTGGGGTGTAGAGAATCGCGTGGTGGCAGGCATTATTATCCTCTCCATATTCTCAGGGGCATACATTGCCGAGATAGTGCGTGGCAGCCTGAACTCGCTTGATGCAAGCCAGCTTGAGGCTGCGCGAGCAGTGGGTTTCACGCGTCGCCAGACGTTGCGCTATGTCGTGGTTCCGCAGCTTGTAAGCCGGACGCTTCCAGCGCTCACCGGCCAGCTTGCCAGCATGGTGAAGGACTCATCGTTGCTCTCGGCAATTGCCGTAATTGAGCTCACGCAGACCATGCAAGAAATCAGTGCCGCCACCTTTAACCTCTTTGGAACCTATTTGTTCTTAGCAGGGGTATATCTGGCACTGACGCTTCCCATAATGTTTGTGAGCCGATACTTCGAGAGGAAGCTCGACTATGCGCATGCAGCTTGAGGCTATCACACGTGCCTTTGGTGACGCGGTGGTGCTCGATGGAATTGATTTTGATGATGAGGTGACAACACTTGCCATTATTGGCCCTTCAGGCGGTGGCAAGTCCACACTCCTGCGCATTTTGGGTGGCCTTCTTGTTCCGAGCTCAGGGCGGGTCCTGGTAGATGACGAGCCTGTGCCTCTCGATGAAGAGGCGCTCGTGCGCTATCGAGCAAGCTTAGGGTTTGTTTTTCAGGATGGCGGGCTCTTCCACCATCTGACTGCGCACGAAAATATTGCATTACCACTACGCACCGTACATGGTTTAAGTGCAGATGAAGCCTCCGCGCGTGCCGACGAGCTGCTGAAGCGCTTTGGCTTAGAAGGCGAGGGAGATAAACGCCCGGCACAGCTTTCGGGCGGTCAGCGTCAACGTGTGGCGATTGCACGGGCGGTGGCGCCGCGACCTCGGATGCTGCTTTTGGATGAACCTACTTCGGCGCTCGACCCGGAGTACACCACCGAAGTCCTGGATCTTCTCCGCGATCTCAAAGATGAAGGAACACTCTTCATTACGGTGACACACGAGATGGGCTTTGCGCGTCATGCCTGCGATAAAGTGGCATTTCTTTCGGGTGGAAAACTTGCAGAGTACGGAGAAAGTGAGCAGATCTTCTCAGCGCCAAAAACTCCCGAGCTTAAGCGCTTCTTGGGAAAGCTCTTGGAGTGGAGCGTGTAGGGCTGAATGGCAGCCTCGTTGAACCCAATTTCGGTTCGCGTGAACTCCGTGCACCTGACCTCGATAGCTTGTCACCCAGTCTTAAGACAGGCTGATGCGGTTTCATTGAGGTGATCGAGCGCTGTTGCTAAAGATTTTGCGCGTGTAAGGTATTGATTGAGCAAGGTGCGCAACTCTTCTTCCTGAAGTTTTCCTACAAGATTTTCTGCGGTTTCAAGCCGTTTGTCTGCAACAAAAGGATTGCTGCACGCTTCAGCAATCGTCATAAACTGCTCAAGTGTTGGGTACTCCTGCTTACTTGCTCCGTCCAAGCGAATGAAATAATTCAGCTGTTCAAGCCCAACGGTAAGCTTACGCTGGCAGGCAAGCACCTGCTGTGCAGCATCGTGATAGCTTTTCTCCTCACTTGTGGACTGCGGGAGCGCTTTCACATAGGAAGCTGCCTGTGCGTGCACCGTGTGCATATGCCATATCGCTTCACTCGATGTAACTGCATTAATGTTCGTATGAAGACTTGCACGTAGTAGCGCCCAATAACTTTCTATGAGTATAAAGAGCTCGTCTAAGTTTGCGCGGAAGAGCGCGCGGTCACTTGTGGGCACAGTGAGACGCGTGACTATAAACACGAATATCACGGCTGCAATGAGGCATACAAGGCGCATAAAGATGGCATAGCGCTCACCGGTGGAAAGAGACACTATTGATAGGGCATACGAAGACCCAAAGAACGCCATAGGTGTTTTTCCTTGTGTGCTCGCGTATCTGCCCATTACAAGTATCATGCAAACGGTCAGCACAGCCCAAATGGGCAATGAGAGTGTCGAAAGCATATGGACAAACAGGCAGCCTAAGACGGTACCTAGGGTGCGGGTTCGCATACGCCGCATACTCTCTGCAGGATAGGGTTGTGTGAGAAGAAAAGCGTTTATCGGGAACCAATACAGATGGCTTATAGGAAAGGCCAAGCTGATGGTAAATCCTACGGTAAGCACAATGGCACATCGCACCGAAAAGCTCAACTCAAATGAGCTGATTGAGGGGTGCTTGTAAAATGACGCAACTCGAATCCTGAGTCGGGGAGACATGCGCCAAAGACGGTTTGTATGCTGGTTTGGTTCACGCAATACGAGCAGGATCATATGGAGATAACTGCAAAAGAAGCGTCTAAAATCCTCATCCTGAATCGTATGAGCTTCAGACAAAAGCGCTTCTGCATGGGTGATAGCTTCTGATCGTTGTGCACTTTTAGTTGAACAGCTCGCCTTGCGCGTAAGTTCTGCAAGTTTATGTAGGTCGGCCGCATAGGAGCACGTTTTGTTTTCATCCCACTTGAATTGCCCTACCAGATATGCTGTTCGCTCAGCGAGCATGGCATACATATCAAGCACAACGCGCATCCGGGGATTAACACCTGCGTTTTTACGTGCATCATCCGAGAGATTAACAAAGTCAGCATGAAGTTGAAGAAACTCATCTTGTGGATTATCGCTGGGAGCTTTATGAGCAAGATGTTCAAGTGCATCGGCGAGTTGGTTAATGAGTGCATGCAAACGAGTTGCGCACTGATCGGATATATGGAGTATGCGACCTGCAATAATGAGGGCAACGGTGAGTGCAATGCAACACGTTCCTATCACCATCAGCTCTGTCCAAAAATTATCAAGAAGCTGTGGCTTGAGCTGCAGGAATACAAAAAGCATGAGATAGCGATAGTAGCGCATCGGAGTGAACTGCGACGAACGCATGTACAAGAAGACGAATGGTATTGCAATATTGGTCACAATACACAGCGGTATAGTGAGCGTTGCTATGCGCGCTGCTACGAGCGTAAGTATGCTCATGCCAAAGAAGTGAGCATACTGAGCTGGTGAGTTATAGGCATGAAGACGCGAGTTGAACAAAGCGGTATAGCACAGTGCTGGTATAACGTGCGCAATGCCGAAGAGTCCAGAAATGGTCCAAAAGAGGACCATAAAAAATGCTGAGGCGGGTAAGGTTTTCCGAAGTAATTTAGCTACTACATGCGTGAGTGGGGGTCGCGCTGCGCCGGTTGCCTGTTGCTTCTGCTTACCTTGGTCGTCAGCCACGTTTACACACATCCCTGTTAATGCAAGCTCTATGCTAATTCCATGGTACACCTGTCGAATTGGTGCAGATGCAGGGTTAGTGGCAGGTTGTTACAGATAATCGATGCAATTATCGCGTCGGAGGCGATACACATGGGAAAGTTCTGGCACATAGAAAATGGGCATCTTGCTCCAGGTTCGCATGATGGAGCAGTTGAAGTTGAAATGTCATGCGATATCTCATCCGTTTCTGAGCTTGCGCCTGAGCATCGCAGTGTGCTTGCCCAACTCAAACATGCAGCAATCCCCTTTGCTGAACGTGTTGCCTCTGGTGTGGTAGGGGTGATAGTGGCTCCTGCAGGCGCGTGGCGTTTCGGATTCGTACTGAGTGCTCATCGGCTGCTTTTGGTAGACGGGCACGAGGTATGTATAGCTGCGCTCAATCGTGCGGTTGACAACAAAGTGTCTGTCTCCGGTTCTGCGGGAGCACTGTGTGCTGTGTTGAGAGAGCTCTTACGCGATCATCCCACTGAGCTCTCCCTTGTGCATGAGGACTTTGAGCTGTTTGAGGATCAAATCTTAGAAGGTAACGTGAGCATCGATCGCGGAAAAATGATGGATGACACGCGTAAACTGCTCGGACTCGATACGTTCTACCAAGGCATGTCCGATCTCGTTGAGGAGATCCTAGAAGAGGAGCTTTCCTTTGTAACATCGGCGGAACGTACGCATCTTCGTGCGCTCGAGCGCCAGCTTAGCCGTCTTTCAGTGCGCCTTGAATCGGTGCAGGACTACAGTCTTCAGGTGCACAGTCTGTACCAGGAGAGCATTGACATTCGCCAGAACAATGTGATGCAGTGGCTTACGGTGGTGGCTACGATTGCGATGCCCCTGACGTTTATCACCGGATGGTACGGTATGAACTTTCCGCACATGGGACTTATCAATAATCCTTGGGGCTATCCAATTGTGATTGTGCTGTGCCTCGTTGTTATTATCGGTGAAATCATCTTCTTCTGGAGAAATGGATGGTTAAGCTTCGGAGGCGTGCGGCATAAACGTAACAAGCGTCAGTGACGGTAGATATGAAACACAAGACCCGCAGGAACCATACTGACAAGCAACAAGTTGTCAACCTGTTTGATACGGCACGTGATGCCAATGAGAAGGTGCGGAAGGATTTTGACCCTTCAACCGTACGAGCCCTTTATCTGGCAACGGTTTTAGGCATATGGCATACCCTTATCGGTTTAGGCAAGGTCATTTCAGGTGTGCTGGGTATGTCGATTTTTGTGTGCGTGAACGGGTTGTACACCGTGGGCATGGGTGCATCTCGTTTGATAACGGCAACGGGTGCGGTGCGTGCTGGTTCTGGGTCGTCTCGTCGTTATGCTCGTATTGCAGGCATCATGCTCACGACGGCAAGTGTGTGCTACGTGATATACGCGTCATGGGCACTTTTTTATCCATCGATGAGGAACTATCCACGAACAGCAGCATTTGCGATTGTTGTGTTCACGTTTGTGGAAATCGGCCTTAATGTCATGCATCTTATCCAAACGCGTGGAGCAAAGACGGCAATTGAGAAGGCTCTCAGAATCATAAGCTTGGCAAGCTCACTTATCGCACTTTCCCTCACACAAGAGGCAATCCTATCGGTTCTGGGCGTAGGACATAATCCAATCGTTGATGCCTGCATACGATGCTTGGTTGGCTTGATTGCTGTGGCTCTCGGTGTGAGCATTGTGGTACGCACGCGCTCGGGCGCACCCGTGGCTAAAGGGTGGAAATAGTGTAAAACCGGATTACTGTGTGGTGCTAGAGACTGCTTTCGATGCAGGTAGCTGCGCAAGGCATACGCCAGCAAGGATGATGGCCACACCCAGCCACTCAATGGGACCGAGTGGTTCGCCAAGCACAATCATTGCAATGAAGAGACCGGCAGGAAGTTCTGCTGAGGCCATAACGGTGGAGAGGCCTGCAGGTAGATGCGGTGATCCTAGCCCGAAGAGCAGTACCGGACACGTGAGACCAAAGAATCCTGCAATAACAGCGAAAGGCAAGATGCCTTGGAAAACAATACCGGAGATGAGGTAGTCCGGACATACAATGAGCGACATGATGCCGGCGCCGAGACACACAATGACACCTCGCTGTTCGTTGGAGCAGTCTACCTTAACCTTGCCAGATAATGTGACGAACAACGAGCAAGTTACAGCTGCGCCCAAGGCGCAGGCCAGACCGAGGGGATCGTAGCCGGAAAGTCCCGTTTTGTAGACACCGCTTGCGAACATGGTGCCGAACACGATAATCACAGCCGAGACGATCTCGAGGGGCTTGGGTGCATGCTTTGTCATGATGGTCTGCCAGACAAGGCCCATCCAGGTGAACTGGAACAGCAGTGTGAGCGCTACGGGTGCGGGAAGTATGCTCATGGCGTAGCAGTACAGAATCGACGTGATGCACGTGAGGGCACCGAGTCCCATGAGCTTGAGCACCTGCATGCCCTCAAGGCGAGCCAGGTGTCTGCCGCGTGCTCGCTGCACAACTGTTGCAAGTATGAAGAACAAACAACCGAACCACGCTTGGCTTGCCACCACCTGTGCGGAGGTAAAACCTGCTGCGTAGGCGAGCTTGTATGTGGTGGCCATTGCACCGTAGCAGGCGCCTCCTGCGAATACCTGCAGAGCTGCTACTGCCCGACGACGCCCCGATGAAGGAATATCTGTAGCCGGCTTCGATGTACTGACTGCGTATTTCATGCCCATCCCTCTCATTATCCTATTTGCGCTGGCTCGATTTCACACGGTTTGAGCTTTCGGAAGAGAGGTCATGTTGTCGGATATTGGTGACAAACAAAAAACCACGCTACCGATGCGCGGTTGCGTGGCGAAAAGGTGACTTGCGTCCGGAAAAGTCCACACGATTTTAACTATTCAACTGTATGGAGCTCCTCAGGGAAAGTCAAGTAACACGAGTATCTCCATGCTTGACTTAAGTAGATCGCTGGCCGTAGCCCCTCCATCATCGGGGACGTTGTTGTACTGAGTAGCAGCGGGGGAGTTAGTCGCTCAACAGCATGTCTCTCCATCCTCGCGGAGCAATGCCTGCAGCGGAAGAGAAGGCGTGGCTGAATGCTGAGGGGCTTGGATAGCCGAGGAGTCCGGCGATCTCGGCGATGGAAAGACGCTCGTCCGAGAGCAGATGGTATGCCCGTTCGAGCCTGAGCCGCCGCGCATATGTGCCGACACCCATACCCATCTCACGTGCAAAGATGTCACAAAGCTTTGACCTGCTCACATAGAGCCTCTGGGCGATGGTGCCGGGAGAAGGCGGCTCCTCGCCCCGCTCGATGGCAGCAGCGATGAGATCCTGTGCGCGGGCCACGAGTGCCCCTTGTTTCCCTTCGTCACCTGATTCGGAGGCTGCCAGTGACGCTATCAGGGCAGTGATGTTTGAGAGCAATCCCAACTCCCCGCCGGAACGAAGAGGAGGCTGCGTTGGTATGGCATTGAGCGCCCGCTGGATGACAAGCTCGGCACTTCCGCTCCAGCCCCTTCCGAATGCTGTGAAAAGCCCGTAAAACTCCCCTGGATACCGATGCTCGAGCTCATCGAAGAAATCCGGAAGGAAGATGAAGGACCGTGAACGGTACGTGTGGTTGGCGAGCAGGTGACTGGAGAGCGAACGCGGCTCGTGTTCGACAAACGTGGCGAATTCATCGCGACATTCGGTGGATGTTGCCTCGTGGTTGATAAGCGTGACAGACAGACCACAGTCTCGCGAGCATGCAACCGCGTCTTCCCCCATGGTGCAGGCACAGGCGTAGGGACCTAGGGAACCCTCGAAAAGCGGCATGTCTGTATGCGGGGTGACATCGTGGCAGAGCACAAGACAGTATGGTGAGGGCGCGCAGAGCCACATTCGTCCGTGTGCTATGTCACCTCCTGCATTGCCCATCCAGATATTTCCACGTCGTTCGAGGCGGATGCCGAGCTGCTCGACCTGAGGTGCAAAGAGTGCAATGAGCTCCGGGGAAATATCGCCCAAGTTCGTCATCTTGAAGATGTATCCACCTTTCTTGCGGCTTCGTCCGAGATAAGTTAGCGATAGTTAACTATTAGCCGTTTACATGATACGTTTCGGCGGAATGCCAATCAAGACTTTGATGGATAGGAGGCTTCTATGTCGGACTCTCAAGTGACGGAGGCAGGCTCGGCACGCGGCACGGGTGCCGTGGGCCGGTTGCTCGCCTTTGCTGGCCAACGACGTGTGCTTACCTATATAGGATGTGTGCTCTCCGCTACGTCAATGGTCGTGGGCTTCGGCCCATATATCTGCATCTGGTTTGCAGCGCGCGACCTTATCGCTGTGGCGCCAAACTGGAGTGCTGCTACAGACATAGCTATGTATGGCTGGTGGGCGCTCGGGTTTGCGGTGGGGTCGATTGTGCTCTACTTTGCAGGACTTATGTGCACACACCTTGCAGCATTTCGCTGTGCATCCAATATGCGCAAGCGTGCTACAGAGCACCTCATGCAGGCGAGTCTGGGCTACTTTGATACGCGCGCTTCGGGTGCGCTGCGCCGTGTTGTGGATGGTTGTGCGGCCGAGACTGAAGGACTTCTCGCTCATAAGCTGCCGGACACGGCGGGCTCTATCGCTATGATCGCAGGGATGCTCGTTTTATTCTTTGTGTTCGACTGGCGTCTGGGTGTGGCGTGTCTCGTACCGGTTGTAGTGAGCCTTGCCTGCATGTTCTATATGATGGGTGGACGCGGTATGGACTTCATGACGCGTTACATGGAGTCGCTCGTGAAAATGAACAAAACTGGCACCGAGTATGTGCGCGGGATTCCTGTGGTCAAAGTATTTCAGCAGACGATCCACTCCTTTCGAGCGTTCCATGACGCTATTGATGAGTTCACAGTGCTTGCGCAGGACTATGCAGTGAAGTGGTGCCAAACGCCACAGGCGCTTTCGCTCACGTTTATCAGTGCTGCAGCGGTTTTTCTCGTTCCGGTAGTTGTGCTCGTTGTGCCTGGTGAGACGGACGTTGTAAACCTTGCAGCGAACTTCGCCTTTTACGCTATCTTCTCGGCTGTTATCCCTACAGCCATGACACGCGTGATGTTCATGTCGGAGGCGTTCCAATCAGCAGCGGATGCAGTTACCCGTGTGGAAGAAGCTCTTGCTGCTCCCGTGATCAAGGCGCCTGCTGTGCCTAAGATTCCGCAGGATAACGGTATTACCTTCGAAGATGTGAGCTTTACCTATGAAGGAGCCGATGAGCCGGCGCTCAATCACGTGAGCTTTACGGTTCCAGCTGGCTCCACGGTGGCGCTCGTAGGTCCCTCGGGAGGTGGTAAGACGACGGCTGCTTCCCTTGTACCACGTTTTTGGGATGCGGATTCTGGATGCGTAGCCGTGGGTGGGGTGGACGTGTGCCAGATGGATCCCCACAGCCTCATGGATCGCGTGGCCTTCGTGTTTCAGGCCAACCGACTTTTCTCGCAATCCATCTTTGAAAACGTGCGAGCTGCGCGCCCGACAGCAACGCGCGAGGAAGTGCTGGCTGCCCTCTCTGCTGCTCAATGCGACGATGTTCTTGCCAAACTACCGGACGGCATAGATACCGTCTACGGTGCGGAAGGTATCCACCTATCCGGAGGCGAGGTGCAGCGGCTTATGATCGCTCGCGCGATTCTCAAAGATGCCCCCATTGTGGTGCTCGACGAGGCAACAGCCTTTGCTGACCCCGAGAACGAAATAAAGATTCAAGCTGCCTTCAAGCGACTTGCGCACGGACGTGACGGCATACCCCGCACCGTACTCATGGTGGCTCACCGCCTTTCTACCGTGCGAGCGGCCGACAAGATTGTGGTACTCGATCACGGGCGTGCGGTGGAGCAGGGAACGCATGACGAGCTCGTGGCGGCAGGTGGCCTTTACGCGCGCATGTGGGCTGATTACGAACGGGCGGTTAGTTGGAGAATCTCGAGCGCCGAAAGGGGCGTGGAATAGATGTCTGTTAAAGAGAAGTATGCCCTCACGGACGAGGGTATGAGGAACGTATGTCTGGGCGCGATATGGACCACCGTTACCAATCTTGTAGTGTTTGCGGGTATTGGATTCGTGTTCACAATCATGAGCGCACTCGTGTCGCGACTCACGGGCAGTGCGGTCGAACTGGGGCCGTGGGGTATGCTTGGTTTCGATCCACTTGCCGTGCCCGTTGTTGGGTGGTTTGCAATACTAGCCGTGTATCTCGCCGTCCTCTTCATATGCGAGCGGCTTCAGTATTACTACCAGTACGGCGTCATTTACAAGGAGAGCGGCCGGCAACGCATTGCTCTTGCTGAGCGCCTGCGAAGGCTGCCTCTGTCGTTTTTCGGCCGACGCGACCTTGCGGACCTCACTGAGACGCTCATGACCGATGTCAAGACTACCGAGCATGCCTACAGCCATGTGTTGCCCGAGCTCTATGGTGCCTACGCTACTATGGCTATCGCCCTCGTGTGTTTGCTCACTTTTGACTGGCGGCTGGCTGTGGCATCCATGTGGTCGGGTCCGGTGGCGTTGCTTTTACTCTTTGGTGTGCGCTCAAAGCTTCAGCCGCTTATGCGCGCAACGCGTCTGGCAGGCCTTAAGACCTCAGAGCTCATTCAGGAGGCGCTGGAATGCGTGCGCGAAGTACGCGCTACCAACCAGGAGGAACGCTACCTTGCGCGCGTGTACGAGAGCGTGGATGCTGCAGAGCATTCCGCCGTGCGCAGCGAGCTGGCGTGCGGCATCTGCGTGAACGGTGCCCAGGTGGTGCTGCGTCTGGGGTTTGCCACTACACTGTTGGTCGGCGCCGCCTTCGTGCTTGAGGGGACCTGTGACTTTCTTACACTCTTCTGTTTCTTGCTGGTGGTGAGTCGTATCTACGCTCCCTTTGATCAGGCGCTCATGCTCATCGCGGAGCTCTTCTCGGCGCGAACTGCCTCCGCGCGCATGAGGAGCTTTTTCGAGGAGCCGCTTGCGGAGGGCGGCAAGGCGTACGCGCCTGTCGGTCATGATGTAGTGTTCGAGCACGTGGGTTTCTCGTACGAAAAGGGTGGAGAAAAGGTGCTTGAAGATGTGTCCTTTACTGCCCGCGAAGGCGAGGTTACGGCGCTCGTGGGGCCAAGTGGAAGCGGCAAGTCAACCTGCGCCCGTCTGAGCTGCCGTCTGTGGGATGCGAGTGCCGGACGTGTGACTGTGGGCGGCGTAGACGTTGCGAACGTTGATCCTGAGGTGCTTCTTGGTGACTTCTCCGTGGTCTTCCAGGGTGTGACACTCTTCGATGACACAGTGATGGAGAATATCCGCTTGGGTCGGCGTGGAGCTACCGACGAGGAGGTGCTCGCTGCGGCGAGGGCTGCCAACTGCGACGAGTTTGTGAGCCGCATGCCTGATGGTTATGCCACGATGATCGGCGAAAACGGCGCACGCCTCTCCGGCGGGGAGCGCCAGCGCATCTCCATTGCTCGAGCGCTGCTGAAGAATGCGCCGGTAGTACTTTTGGACGAGGCGACTGCGAGCCTCGACGTGGAGAACGAGACGCAGGTACAGGAGGCGCTCTCGCGACTGCTCGCCGGCAAGACCGTCATCGTGATCGCGCACCGCATGCGCACCGTCATGAGTGCAGACCGCGTTGTGGTACTTGATAACGGGTGTGTGGTCGAGCAGGGAAGCCCTGCCGAGCTCATTGCAGCTGACGGCCTCTTCGCGCGGATGGTTCACCTGCAAGCGGAGTCTTCATCCTGGGCGTTGTAGCATCGTCTTCCGCCTCTGTATCCGGTGATGGATTTGTCGGTCGCGCGGATCAACTGCGTGCCTTGCCCTGGTTGGCTACGGCTGCCATCTTGGCAGCAATGGTGCTTGGGTCGCCGAGGTAGCGTTTGCTGCACACGTTAAAATCAGCGTCGAGCGCGTAGGCGAGCGGTATACCAGTCGGAATATTGACCTCGAGAACCTCCTCGGGCGTGAGTCGCTCGAGCTTCATGGTGAGAGCGCGCAAACTGTTGCCGTGCGCGACGATGAGCACCCGCTTTCCTGCGCTCAGCTGTGGCCTGATCTCGCGCTCGAAATATGGCCAGACGCGCTCGACGGTGGTTGCCAAACATTCGGTGAGCGGCAAGCATTCAGCTGATATGTCGCGGTACATCGACTGACCGTGTGGGTCTCGGGTATCTCCGGCTTTAAGCGCGGGTGGCTCGACGTCGAAGCTACGCCGCCAGATCTTCACCTGCTTCTCGCCGTATGTTTCTGCGGTCTCGGCTTTGTCGAGACCCTGGAGCGCTCCGTAATGACGTTCGTTGAGTTCCCAGGCTTTTACGATGGGCAGCCAGGTGCGGTCGAGTTCGTCGAGCACGATGTCCAGGGTGTGGATGGCGCGCTTGAGTCGACTCGTATAGCAGATGTCGAAGTCGAATCCTTCGCGTGCAAGGGCGCGTCCGCCCTCAGCAGCCTCGACACGTCCTGTCTCGGAAAGGTCGATGTCCGTCCAACCGGTGAAGAGATTCAAGCGATTCCACAAGCTCTCCCCGTGGCGGATTAGTACGAGTTGCATGGATTCCGGTGAGTTGGACATGGTTCCTCCAAAAGGTAGACAAAGATAACTTTTTTAATTTTATCGTGTTTCGAGAAAATAGTTAGATAAAACTAACTTTAAGAGAAGATCCGGTAGAGGAGGTCAATCATGGATAGGATCCAACGCGGTCTGATGTACCTCGAGGACCTCGATTTCATGCGGATCGTGGGCGTTTCCGCAGTCGATGTCTTGTCCCGTGAAAACGAGCGGGCTATACTATCGTTCACGTCGGTTGGCTTCGACAAATGTATATGCGGGCATCGCCAAGTGGTAAGGCATCAGCTTCCCAAGCTGACATTCGCGGGTTCGAGTCCCGTTGCCCGCTCCATTGATTTTATCGGTCTAACAATTAGTTAGGCCGTTTTTTATGAGAGCCTGCCGTACGCCCGTCTCATTTGCCACGAGCTGTATTGAAAGCGCGGAGGTCGGGTATTCTTTTTCCGGCAGATTTAGAATGGACCATATTTGAGAGGATGATTGAACGAATGACCGCTCCCTTTACGAGTGCTGAATGCCGTGCCTCAATGCGAGCGCTGGAAGATGAAATAGCAAATTACGCCGAGCTCCTTGTCTGTGATGGTGTTGCCATAAAACC
This sequence comes from Olsenella sp. Marseille-QA0557, assembly GCF_965119725.1. Classification (NCBI taxonomy): domain Bacteria; kingdom Bacillati; phylum Actinomycetota; class Coriobacteriia; order Coriobacteriales; family Atopobiaceae; genus Olsenella; species Olsenella sp. Marseille-QA0557. The sequence continues at coordinate 849,639 of NZ_CBCPMI010000001.1, forward strand.
AGGCCAGGAACTCGTAGTGAATGCTCCTGTTGAAGCATATGAATTTGCACGTCTTGTAGTGAAAGCAGGCTATGAAGCTGGGGCTGGGCATGTAACCGTAATTTGGGGAGACGAACGCATCTCTCGCCTAGAGTATGAAAATCTACCTCGCGAATATTTTGAAACCGTGCCTGCTTGGAAGCGTGATCAACTCAACACGCTTGCAGAGAATGGTGCGGCGTTTCTGTTTCTTTCCGGAGAAGATCCGTCTGCACTGAAAGGCATAGATCCTGCTAAGCCTGCCACGGCGCTCCGTGCACGAAATATGCAATGTCGAGCATTTCGTGATGGCATGGATTTTGGTCGCAATGCATGGTGTATTGGCGGTGTGCCAGTAGCCGCTTGGGCGCGTCAGGTATTTCCCGATGTCTCAGAAGAAGAGGCTCTGTATCGACTTTGGGCTGCCATTTTACGTGCTTCACGAGCCGATGGAGAAGATCCGCACGGTGAGCGGGAGACGCATAATGCGGCTTTCGAAAAGAATAAACGCCAGCTCAACGGCATGCATTTTGAGTCTCTGCACTACACGTCATCAAATGGAACCGATCTTATAGTTGGCCTTACCGATAAACACATCTGGGAGGGCGGTGCCGCACGGACGCAAGATGGCACGGCATTCTTTCCGAACATTCCAACTGAGGAAGTCTTTACTTCGCCAGATTGTCGTCGTGCGCAAGGCAGGGTCGTTTCGGCGCTGCCGCTCGTACATAACGGTCTGCTAGTGAGCGACTTTTGGTTTGAATTTAAAGATGGTCGCGTCGTTGATTTTGGTGCTGAACGTGGTGCTTCTGTTTTGGAAGAGATTCTTGAAACTGATGATGGAGCGCGCAGACTCGGCGAATGCGCCATTATTTCTAAAAACACTCCTATCCGGCAGAGCGGACTTATCTTCTACAACACACTTTACGACGAGAATGCCAGCTGTCATCTAGCACTGGGCATGGGCTTTCCTGATTGTTATGAGGGAGGCTATGAAATGACAGCAGAAGAACTTGCAGAAAAGGGCGTGAACAAGTCACATACGCACGTTGACTTTATGATTGGGTCAGATGACTTAGCAATTACCGGCATCACAGCCGATGGAAAAGAGGTTCCATTCTTTATAAATGGGCAATGGGCGTGGGAATAGCGTGATAATCTACAATCAGGTCTTGCCCTCAATGGGTTAGAATCGCTATCCTAGTAAATCGCTAATGCGCTATGCGTCCTTAGCTCAGTTGGCAGAGCAGGGGACTTTTAATCCCAAGGCCGTGGGTTCGACCCCCACAGGACGCACCAGAGATTGTTAAAACGGACGTCTTTTATGGCGTCCGTTTTTTCTTGCCGTTATGTTGTGAGTGCGGCTTATGAAATATTGCTAAATAAGCAAAAAATTGCCGAAGTTTTTATTAAAAAATTGCCGGCTTATAGGACAAAAAGTGTGCTGTCGAAACGGTCGTCTACGCAGGTGGGCGGCCGTTTCCCATACCCTTAAATCTTGCTCACCCCTTTTAGCACTCGGACAGAAAGTGTGCTGTCCGAATCGGTGCCGTCGCAGGTAGGAGCCGGAAAATCGAGCTGTTAAATCTCTCGGACGGGAGGGCTCGATGAAAAGGGTGAAGTGCCCGTGCTGTGGAGCGGCGATGCGCAGGAACGGAAGGACCACGGCGGGCGCGCAGAGATGGCGCTGCGAGTCCTGCGGGGCATCGAGGACCGTCTCGTACGACGACAGTGCCGCCTGGCTCGAAGAGTTTCTGGCGTGGCTGCTCTCAAAGGCGAGGCAGGCAGACATGCCCGGTCAGGGGCGCACGTTCAGGAGGAAGACCTCCGGATTCTGGCGGGTGTGGCCCATGCCCGAGCCGACCGGTGAGGTCCACAGGGTGCTCTTCCTCGACGGCATCTGGCTCGACCGGAACCTCGTCGTGCTGATAGCCTACGACGGGGAGCATGTGGTTTCGTGGTACATGGCCGAGTCGGAAACCTCAAGGGCCTGGGAGGCGCTCATGGCGCCCATCCCGGCTCCGGACGTGGTGGTGTGCGATGGAGGAACAGGGTTCGCTTCGGCGGTCCGCCGGACATGGCCGCGCACGAGAGTCCAGAGGTGCCTGTTCCATGCGTTCTCGCAGGTGAGGAGGTACACGACGACGAGGCCAAGGCTCCAGGCCGGCAGAGAGCTCTACGCGCTTTCCATCGAGCTCATGCATCTGGACACCCTTCGGCAGGCCGATTGGTGGGTCGAGCGCTATCTTCAGTGGTGCGGGTTCTGGGCCGACTTCCTCGAGGATGTCTCCTTCATCGACGGGAGACGCGTATTCACACACGAGAGGCTCAGAAAGGCCCGCTCATCACTCTCGAGACTCGTCTCCCAAGGAACGCTCTTTACCTACCTTGATCCGACCCTGACCGCAGAGGGTCCACTGCCGCGTACCAACAACCCGATCGAGGGCGGCGTCAACTCACAACTCAGGGATGTCCTGCGCAACCACCGCGGGCTGTCACTCATGCGTCGGGTCAAGGCGGTCTTCTGGTGGTGCTACATGCACACCGAGAGCCCAAGACCGGCAAGAGAGCTTATCCGCTCCATGCCAACTGACGACGATATCGACTTCCTCTATAGGACCTACTCGCTATCACCCAAGAGAGAGGATGGGGGTCCAGAATGGGGTGATCGAGCCGTGTGGGAGGAGCTGCACCACAAGGACCCGTACCCGTTCTGGCTAGACTGACAGCACACTTTTTGTCCTATAAGCCAAATTGCCGTATTTCTCTATTTCGGTAGTTCTGAAATGCTGTTCTCTTGTAAAGTCTCATCCATCAGAAGAGAACTGCAGATCACTTCGATTATTCATTCGACTTTGAGAGGAGGCCCACAATGCAGAACATGCTCACTCAGATGATGGACCTCCGACGCCAGGCTCGACGAATCTAGCAGCGAAGCCAGCGCGCGTAGTTCTCAGTCCTTAAGCATACTGCTTACAAATGTGAACAGCACCTGGCACGCCGGGTGCTTTTTTCTGGCGAACGCTGCGCCTCTAGAGCGCTCGTATGGGATTTCGTATTTGTTGATAAAGCCCATCGCAAAGCGCTTCATTTCTCAAATCCAACAATGAGCAAACAATTTCCAATAGCAGGAATAACGGCGGAGAGAATAGGGAGACTTTCATGACCGCTACAGGACAAACCCCTCAGACAGATACTCCTAAAGAAAAGGTCGTGCTTGCATACTCAGGTGGCCTTGATACCTCGGTAATTGTTAAGTGGCTTCAGGTTGAGATGAATCTTGACGTCATTGCTATTTGCGGCAACGTCGGACAGGATGAGAAAGACCTCGCTGCAACGAAGCAGAAGGCGCTTGACCTCGGTGCTATTGTCTCCGAAGCAATTGATATGCGTGAGGAGTATGCTGACGTCATCCTTTCAAAAGCCATTTGGGCTAATGGCAAGTATGAAGGTACCTACCCGCTGCTTTCTGCGCTTTCTCGTCCCCTTATTGCGAAGCATATTGTTGACTTGGCGCATCAGTACGGTGCGAAATATGTTGCGCATGGGTGCACAGGCAAAGGCAACGATCAGGTGCGTTTTGACACCTGCATCCACGGTCTCGATCCTTCACTTACTATTCTTGCACCGGTGCGTGAGTGGAATCTCACCACACGTGAAGAAGAGATGGAATGGGCAGAGGCTCATGGCGTGCCAGTTCCCACAACGCGCAAGCGTCCTTACTCCATTGACGACAATCTTTGGGGACGCGCTATTGAGTGCGGTGTCCTTGAGGACACATGGAACACACCACCTTCAGACATTTGGACTATGACGGCTAATCCCGAGGATTGCCCCAATGAGCCTGAAACTGTTGTCATTGGTTTTGAGGGCGGTATCCCGACTTCTATCAATGGCGAGAAGATGTCACTTCTCGACGTTATTATCAAGGCAAACGAGATTGCAGGAAGAAATGGCTTTGGCCGCATCGATGTAATCGAAGATCGTGTTGTTGGTATTAAGAGCCGTGAGTGCTATGAGTGCCCTGCATCGCTGCTGCTTATTCAGGCACACCAAACGCTTGAAAGCCTTTGCTTGGATGCAGAGTGCTTGCGCGAGAAGGCAAAGCTTGATGTTGACTGGGCGCACGCTGTGTATAACGGCCTTTGGTTCTCGCAGAATCGTATGGCCATTGATGCCTACAACGCCTACACACAGAAGTATGTCACCGGTGAAGTGCGTCTTAAGCTCTGCAAGGGCGGTCTGTTTGTTGATGGCATGCGTTCGCCTTACAGCCTGTATGATTACGGTCTGGCAACGTATGACGAGGGCGACACCTTTGATCACACCGCTTCAAAGGGCTTCATTGAGCTTCATGGCCTGCAGTCAAGGACATGGTCACGTGTACAGGGTCCTGGCAGCGGTATGCAGTCGGCACTCTAGAGCTCTGAACGTTCGTTCCATGAAACGACACATCTATAAAGCTGCGTAGAGCAGCGACCAATATGACGCTCTCATGCTGTATGCACTTCTTATTGTGCGCAGTGTGGGAGCGTTTCTCGATTAAGCTTGAAAGGTACCAGATTTACGACGAAAGGGTGCATCATGGCATTGTGGGGCGGCAGATTTGAAAAGGGTGTCGATGCGTTTACGCAGGAATTTGGAGCCTCACTTGAGGTAGATAAGGCCATGGCGTCGCAAGATATTGCTGGTAGTCGTGCTCATGCACGCATGCTTGCCGAGCAGGGGATAATTTCTGGAGAAGATCAGGCTGCAATTGATGAAGGGCTTCAGCGCATCGCTCAGCGCATTGAAGATGGCTCCTTTATATGGGATGTGAACGATGAAGATGTTCATATGGCAGTAGAAGGAGAGCTCACGCGCGAAATTGGAACGCCGGGAGCACGTCTACACACCGGGCGTTCGCGCAACGATCAGGTTGCGTGCGATCTGCGTCTGCTTGCAAAAGATCTCTGCAACCATCTCATCCAGGGAAATATTGCACTTCGCCGGGTTCTTCTCGATGCTGCTGAGAAGAACCTTGATGTTGTCATGCCGGGTTATACACATCTCCAGCACGCGCAGCCAGTGTTGTTAGGCCATCACTTGCTGGCATATTTTTGGATGTTCTCACGGGACTTTACGCGCCTTGTAGCCGCTCAAACCGCAGCGGATGCAAATCCACTTGGGGCGGCAGCGCTGGCAGGTACCACCTATCCGCTCGATCGCAAACGTACAAGCAAGCTTTTGGGGTTCTCCCGCACCATTCCCAATTCAATGGACGCTGTGTCTGACAGGGATTATCTACTTGACCTGGAATATGCCTGCTCGGTGAGCATGATGCATCTGTCACGTTTGTGCGAGGAGATTGTCCTTTGGAGCACAACCGAGTTCGGATTTATCACGCTTTCGGATAGCTATGCCACAGGCTCTTCCATCATGCCGCAGAAGAAGAATCCTGACTTTGCTGAGCTTACTCGCGGTAAGACTGGCCGTGTGTATGGTGACCTTATAGCACTTCTCACTACGATGAAGTCGCTTCCACTTGCCTATAACAAAGATCTGCAGGAGTGCAAAGAAGGGCCTCTGGATGCAGCGCACACGCTTTCCGACTGTATGGAGATAGCAGCAGGCATGATAGAAACGATGACGGTACATCCAGACGTTATGCTTGCGCAGGCAAAAACTGGATTTACCGCAGCTACCGACGTGGCCGACTATCTCGCAAAAAAAGGAATGCCCTTCCGCGACGCTCATCGCGTAGTAGGAGAGTTGGTGCTGTATTGCGAGAAGCACGGTAAGGGCTTGGAGGACCTCACGCTGGAGGAATTCCAGGCTGCAAGTCCTCTGTTTGAGGCAGACATTGTGAAAGATCTTGATCCTGCAGGCATTGCAAATGCCCGAGTTACCTATGGTGGCACTGGTCATGATGCCGTGGTTGAACAACTTGCAGAAGCGCGTGCTTTGCTCGAGAAGGAAAGTGAAAAACCTGAGTAGTGCGTAGGTATTACGGTGAACGTTAGGAGCTGTCTTTAAACATGCTGTCAGGAATTTTGGTATTGTGATTGAAATGCACCACCTAACAGTTTTATAAATGAACGATAAGCTGGCGGGAAAATGGCAGAACAGACTTTCACATCAGTAGGCTTAGTTCTGGCATTTTGCATGAGAAAAAAGGAGCATAAATGAGCACAAAAAAGACTGTAGGCTCTGCCGCCATGTCAGTCTTGCTCTCTGCATCCCTTGCAGTCTCGCCTCTGCTTTCTGTTCCGGCATATGCGGAAAATGAAGTGGGGGGGGGGAGTGTCACTGACTCTATTGTAGAAGGTGATGACTCCGCTGTTCTAGGGGAAGAGAGTACGACTACAGGCCAAGGTGCTGAGAATCCTACAAATGTCGCCTCTGACCAAAGTGAAACAGCACTCCCATCTGATGATGCGGGGACTTCGTCTGGCGTTGAAGATTCTAAAGCTGGAGAAGCACCTCAATCAGTCGGTGCAGCCTCTGTTAATGGAAAGAGTTATGACACGCTGCAAGAGGCTTTTGATAATGCCGATGGGCAAACCGTAGTCCTCAGCCAAAACGTAACGCTGACTACCCCCATTGTTGTAACAAACAATGCAACATTGGATCTTCATGGTTGCACTATTACAGGCGAAGGCCTCTCACATATTGTTGGTGTGAAATCGGGAGCAACCTTAACTATCCAGGATTCCGCAGGAAATGGATCTATTTCAGGTGGAACAACAGCAGCGTTGCTGGTGAATGGTTCCGCAATTCTTGAGAGTGGTACTATCGACTCCGAAGTCAGAGGAGTTTTGGTTAACAATGAGGGCTCAAGCTTTTCAATGACTGGCGGCTCGGTAACCGGTACTTCTGAAGCTGTTCGTGGTCAGCGTGCAACTATTACCTTGAGTGGTGGATTAGTACAGTCAGACACAGATCCGCTGGTTCTTTTGGCATCTAATGCAACTATCTCAGGGAGTGCAGCTCTTAAGGGTGCGTATGGTGTCAGCTTGTTTAACCTGGACGCATCCGGTAAGTTGAACAACACCCAGGGTGCCACACCCTCCTCGGTAACAATGGACGGTGGCTCCATTGAGTGCACGGCGTTTGCCATCTCAGGCAATAATCTGCAATCTGCAACTTGTTCGGCAACAATAAATGGTGGAACTATCACAGCTACTGATACAGCCATTTATTGGCCTATGGAGGGCAAACTTACCGTTACCGGCGGCTCTATTACTGGTGGTAATGCCATTGAAGCGAAAATGGGCACTATTTCTATTTCCGGGGGCACACTCACCGGAACAGAAGCCTATTCCTTTGGATATTCTGGCGGTGGCAGTTATTCAGATGGCGCGGCCGTGAAACTTGTTACACAGCAGTACGGTGCATCCGATGGCCAATATATGAATTCACCCGACCTCGATGTTGATATTACGGATGGAACACTGACAAGTACTAATGGCAATGCTGTGACGGTTTACAGAGCTGATAAAACTAACGCAGCAAATGGTGATAACCTCAGCGCCACGATTGACATAGCTTCTGAAGCCACGTTAGAGGCTGCTGAAGGACGAGATCCCATTCGTATTTCTGCGACGGACGGAGACTATAAGATTATCGAAGGCTCGGTCTCAACGAGCAATACAACAATTAGCAGCCCTGAGCTTGAGAATCTTGTAGTTAAAGCGGACACTACAACCCTTACATCTGCAAATTCATCCATTAATTCAAATACGCTTTACTCTTCTGTGAGCAGCGCTCTTAACGACACACGCAGCGAGGGAACGGCAACGCTTTTGGATGATGTTGCCGAAGATGTGGTTGTTCCCCAAGATGCTAACGTGAAGATTGATCTTGGTGGGCACACGTTAAATGGTACGGTTACCAATAACGGTACGCTTCAAATTACAGGTGATGGTACCTTTGAGGGACAAGTTACCGGTAATGATGCAACCGTGGACGAAAGCGTAACCGAGGCGGTTGCTAAGATTGGCGATACTCCTTACGAGTCGGTTCAGGAGGCCATTAATGCAGCAACTGAAGGTCAGACTGTTCAGCTTGTTGCTAATGTAACCGAATCTATAACTGTCGATAAGAACGATTCAATTACGCTTGATTTGAATGGCAACACGCTCACTAACGAGAACAATAAGCATACCATTACCAATAACGGAGCCCTTACCGTTATTGATTCTGTAGGTGGTGGAGTTGTAGACAACGTCTCTCATGGCAAGGCTGCGCTTGCCACAAGTGAGGGTTCGACCACTACTCTTAATGGCGGAATATTCAAACGTTCGCAGGAAGCTGGTACGCTTGACTACGCTACTGGCAGCAGTAATGCAAACGGCAATTCCTATTACACTATTCTCAACCAGGGTGAACTTACCATTAATGACGGAACGACCGTTGAGCTGCTCCTTGCTGATGGCACACCAGCAGGACATTCGAGCATCATTGACAATGGCTGGTTCTCTGGAAGACCAAATGAGGAAGGCTATAACGCCAAGCTCACTATCAACGGTGGCACTATTAATGGTGGAAAATACGTAAAGAACGACTCCTATGGTGTGCTCGAGGTGAACGGTGGCAAGCTTATCAATGGTGCCAACACCTCCATTCTTAACTGGAATGAGGCAACTATAAACGGCGGTACCTTTGATCCTTGTGATCAGGCTTCCGGCATCATTTATAACCTCAAGGATAGAGGTGGTATTGAGAGCGGAACCATTGATATTAAGGGCGGTACTTTTATTACAACGGGTAGCCAGGCTCCTTTCTTCACTGACAATAGTGGAAATAGTTCCGATGACATTGAAGTGTCTGGCGGAACCTATCAGGGCAATGCGCCTGACGAGTCCTACATTGTGTCAGGTTCTGGGTTAAACCAAAATCAAGACGGCTCTTTCGGCGTCCATGCTCACAGCCTTCAGGTTGTTGATGCTCAAGATCCAAGCTGCACTGAAGAAGGCAATGCAAAATACTGGCAGTGCGCCATCTGTGGAGATTGCTTCAAGGATGAGAATGGGACTCAGCCAACAACTCCTGAGGAAATGAGCATCCCTGCCACAGGACATCAGCTTGTTCATGTTGAAGCATCAGATCCTACTGGTACACAAGACGGCAACATCGAATATTGGACTTGCCCGGTATGTCATAAGTACTTCTCTGATGCTGCTGGGAAGACTGAAATTGATCCATCAAGCGTTGTTGTGCCAGCAGTTAAACATACAGTAACCTTGGTATATGGGCATGGACTTCCTAATGGAACAGTAGAGGTGCCTGACGGCGGAGTAATCTCTGGTCTCACCGATCCAAGCTATGCGGGTTGGACTTTCGTCGGTTGGTTTACAAACCGTGCCGAAGACGGGACAGTATCTGGTGAGTATCAGTTTGGCCAGCCAATAACTGAAGACATAACACTTTATGCTGGTTGGGTGCAGAATGATACTGAGGATAAAATCCCTGTTTCACCAGAAGGTGCAGATGAGCAGAAGACTGAGAACAAGAAAGATTCTGCAACTTTGCCCCAGACGAGCGATTCTACAAACAATGTAGCACCTGCTGCTTTGGCAGCTGTAGGGGTTGCACTTGCAGCGGGAGCTGCTATCTCTCGTCGTCGTGAGGCATAGGAAACATTTTTGAGTCTTGCCTAAACAGCTTATACATGAAAAGAGCGGCCCGACTTGCATCGGGTCGCTCTTTCCTTATCTGCATAACGTTTGCGGATGCTGGCTTTATACTTTTACAAGAATTGAGTTGCTGAGATTAAACATCTAGGCGCAACAGGGGCATTCGCCCGACGTATTTGGTAAATAAGGACAGTACTATGAGCATGCTAACAACAGTTCTCCCCAGTACATCTGATCCTACAAACAACATATTGCCCGTTGTGTTTGTAGTAATTGCAATTGTGGTTATTGTCGTTGCGGCAGTCCTTCGGAGCCGTAAACATTAACAAGTGGTTAGTATGGAAAACCCAGAGAATTTATTTGGGTGAAGTAGGTACGCCGCGTCCTCCAAAGGAGACTTCATGATTGACCGTTATACCCGTCCGGAAATGGGCCACATCTTCTCGCTGGAGAATAAGTATGCCATCTGGCAAGAGATTGAGGTGCTTGCCTGCGAGGCACACGCTGAGATGGGAAAGATTGGCATCACGCGCGAAGAGGCAGCGTGGATTCGCGAGCATGCGGATTTTAATAAGGACGAGGTAGACGCTATTGAGGCAGTAACCAATCATGACGTTATTGCATTTCTCACCAACATGGGCGAGTACATCGACCGTGAGGTGCCCGAGGGAGAGCCTAAACCCAGCCGCTGGGTTCACTTTGGCATGACGAGCTCCGATCTGGGCGACACGGCTCTGTGCTATCAGCTGGTTCAGGCAACCGACCTTCTTATTGAGGATTGCCGTCGCCTCGGCGAGATTTGCCTTCGCCGCGCCTTTGAAGAGCGCGATACGCTTTGTGTTGGGCGCACCCATGGCATCCATGCTGAGCCCATGACCTTTGGCATGAAGTTTGGTAGCTGGGCCTGGGAGCTGCGTCGCGATCTTGATCGCCTTATTGACGCTCGTAAAAACGTGGCCTTTGGCGCTATTTCTGGTGCTGTTGGCACCTACTCCTCCATCGATCCTTTTGTAGAGGAATACGTATGTGAGCACCTTGGTCTTGCTCACGATCCGCTCTCAACACAGGTTATTAGCCGTGATCACCATGCTTATCTTGCGGGTGTGCTTGCTACCTGCGCAGCTACCTGTGAGCGCATTGCAACCGAAATTCGCAATCTGCAAAAGACCGATACGCTTGAGGCAGAAGAGCCATTTAAGAAGGGACAGAAGGGCTCTTCCGCTATGCCTCACAAGCGCAATCCTATTACGGTTGAGAAGGTCTGTGGACTGAGCCGCGTAGTCAAGGCAAATGCACAGGTTGCCTTTGATAACGTGGCACTTTGGCACGAGCGTGACATTTCCCACAGCTCTGCAGAGCGTGTTGCTCAGGCAGATAGCTTTATTGCACTTGACCATATGTATCAGTGCCTGATCCGCATTGTTGACGGCCTTATCCTCTATCCCGAGCAAATGAAGGCAAACCTCAACAAGACCCGTGGACTTATTTTCTCTTCGAAAGTGCTATTGGCTCTTGTCGAGACGGGTATAACACGTGAAGAGGCCTACAAAATTGTTCAGGAAAACGCTATGGCAACATGGCGAGAGGTGCAGCAGTGCACAGGTGGAACAACCTTCCGTGAGAAACTCGAGGCGGATCCGCGTTGTACGGTAAGCAGCGAAGAGCTCGATCGTATTTTTGATCCGTGGAGCTTCCTCACACGTGTTGACGTTGTATTTGAGCGCTTGGGCACCCTCAGCTTCGACTGATTGAGGAGCTTGTCTATATGATTTCTTATGACTATAAGCCGCGTGGCGTATGTGCTCGCAACATCCATGTAGAGCTTACCGACGATGGAAAAACCATCGAGTCGATCTCTTTTGTTGGTGGATGTAATGGCAACCTGAAGGCAATTAGCAAGCTGGTTCGCGGTATGTCTGTTGATAGTGTTTGCGAAATTCTGGAAGGCAACACGTGCGGAGCTCGCTCCACGTCTTGTGCCGACCAACTGACGCATGCTTTACGTGCGGTGTCATTTCATAAACAATGATGCAGCCGAAACGTCATAAGAGCTCATGGAGCAGGCCGTTTTCGCGGCGCACGCTTCTTAAAGGAGCGGCCGCTACGGGCGTGGCGGTCGCAACGGTTCAGCTTGTCTCTGGCTGCTCATCGGAAGACGAGAAGCAGACGGGCAACCCAACGGTTGTAGACGATGGGTCGGCAACAAGCATTCTTGATACCTATTCAGAGGCCGACCTTGCGCTCACTGCTTCAGCAAGCTGGGAGCTTCCATTGGGGAGCGTGTTGTTTGCAGCAGAAGGAAGCTGGCTTCCTGTATTGGCTGCAGGCAACACTGCTACCCAAATGATCAAGGGATCTGCACTTTCGATTGAATCGGGAACACTGGTAGATGTGGTCCCAGAATGCATTAGCGAGGGTTCTGGCTGGGTTGTGTATGACGCTCGGTGCTCTGACTCGGTTTACGCTTGGGTTGAACTTGATATGCTCACGCGTTCATGGGTGCTCTATGCAACGGCCCTGAGTGAAGGCGCTGCTCAAGGCAGCCCTTCAAAGCTAGCGGAGGGAAACTCCGATTACGATCCCCCTCAAATAGCTTGCTCAGCCGATCATGTCATTTGGCTTAACATGCCATCGGCTAAAGGGTCAAAACGTCAAGATCATTCGTTTTGTTATTTCTGGACATTAGGCGGTTCCGATGCAACTTCTGTTGTGGAATCACCTGGCAGGTTTGGGTGTGCGCCTTCTGTCTCGGGAAGCACAGTCACCTTGGCACCTCGTGTGCGTGCCGATGAAGGAACCTACTACGGCATAACGGCATACGATTTGTCAGACAATCTTTCTTCAGTGGTTGATCAGCTCGTATTGCCGGCAAGCGTTCATCCGTTTTATGCCACAAGAATTGGCGATTCGTTTGTCTTCTCCATTGAAGCAAACTACGGTTCGGGTGGCTTGCTGGGCAACATGGGAACTTATATAGGTGCAGGTCAAGGTCCATTTATATCTTTGGCACGCGAGCCGTCGGCACAGGTTGCGGGCACTTCTTCGGGGTTGTATCTCATAAAGAGCAATGCTTCCTATTTTGCTGTTAATACCGAAGATCAAACCTATTCGGTTCTCACTGCCAACGACCGTGCATTGGATTACGGAGAATACCCAGCATCCGATGGGGAATGCTCACGCTTCGTAACCTTTTCAACGGTCAAAGACGAAAATACAGGATTGCCTGCAAGTGTTGTGGTAAGAGTCTTTCCGCTTGCCACAGAAACAGGATAGGATGTGTAGAAGAAATGGTCCATCTTGAGGTTGAAGGCTGACCTCATACGTGGACCTGTGGTAACGTGAGATAGTCTATAACGCGGATGGGCCGTGTTATGATGCATGCCTACAAAGGAGGCCAGCCATGGCTCCGGATGTTAAAAAGATTTTGCTGGTAGAAGACGAAGTTGCCATTCGTGATGCGGTGGCAGCATACCTCGAGCGCGAAGGATATTGGGTTCGAGGGGTAGGGGACGGACAGTCGGCTCTCGAGGAGTTCGAGAAGCATACGTTCGATCTTATCGTTCTCGACCTCATGCTTCCGAAACTTTCGGGAGAGCGTGTTTGCCGCGCTATTCGCGACACGTCCGATGTGCCCATTATTATGCTTACGGCAAAAGGCGAGGTGGAGGACCGCATCATTGGTCTTGAGCTTGGTGCGGACGACTACCTAATTAAGCCGTTCTCTCCGCGCGAGCTTATCGCCCGTGTGCGTGCACTTTTGAGGCGCGTCCATGTTGAGGCTGAGCCCCAGCTTGAGGTGCTCGACTTCGGCGATCTTGTCATTGATATTTCAGGTCATAAGGTGCTGGTTGAGGGCAAAGAGGTTGACCTCACCGCTTCTGAGTTCAAGCTCCTCACCACGCTTGCACGCTATCCTGGTCGTGTATATACACGTATGGAGCTTGTTGAGAAGGTCTTGGGTTACGACTTTGAGGGCTATGAGCGCACGATCGATTCCCATGTGAAGAATCTCCGCGCCAAGCTCGGCGATGATCCTCGTAATCCTCGCTGGCTGTATACCGTCCATGGGGTTGGGTACCGTTTCGAGGCACCAGAGAAGTCCCAGGACGCAGCTGAATAATCGTAATAGGCGGGTTTGCTTGTGGCTCACTTCGTTATTGGGAAGCGAGCGCGGCAATCAGATGCAGGCGAGTCCTCATCGGACTCGCCTCACGCATCTTGGAAGACGCTGCGCTCGGGCACGAGGCGGACAATTACTTTTGGCGCGCGCCTCACTATAACGTTTGCCCTTACCGCCATCATGACGGTGGGCATTCTTGTATTCATCCTCTCCTTTGTGTGGGAGGGACAGTTCCAGCGCTATGCTCGCTCTAATATGCAGCAGCTTGCTAACGCAACGGCCAGCGAGCTTGCGCTGCATTATGAGGAGGAGGGCGGCTGGACGAACGAGGTCCTCTCCTATGCGAGTTCTGCTACTTCGACTTCTGCCGATGCGGGTATTCAGGTTTTAAATGCTGATGGAACCGTCATTTACGACGATACCTGGGTTGTTCCTGCTCAAAGTTCTCGCGGAAGCGGTTCAGAGGGCAGTATGCCAGCTGAACCCGTGTCCCGTGCACCCGAAAGCTCGGATGCCTATGTTACTGCTTCCATACGTGTAAATGATGAAAAGGTCGGCACGGTTCGAGTATGGGCAAACGGTTCGGATGTCCTGCTTACGCGCTCCGATGCTGCATTTCGCTCCAATTCATATGGTGCGATTTGGACGGCTGCTGCTATTGCAGTGGCGTTTGCCTGTATCCTTGGCGTTTTTGTTTCTCGGTCGCTGACCGATCCTTTGAAGCGTGTGACTTCTACAGCCAAACAGATCCGTAATGGAGAACTATCGGCGCGCACAGGGCTTTCTGGTGAAGATGAGATCGGCGAGCTCGGCGAGACATTCGATGAGATGGCTACCACGCTCGAGCGCGATCTTAAGCTCGAACACCGCCTGACAAGCGATGTTGCCCATGAGCTTCGTACACCGCTCATGGCAATGATGGCAACCGTGGAAGCCATGCAGGATGGCGTGCTTCCAACAGATGACAAACATTTGGGAACTGTTGCTGATGAAACCAGACGTCTTTCGCGTTTAGTGGACGCTATGCTTCAGCTGTCTCGTATGGAAAATGGCAAAACGAAGTTTGAGCCAAAACGCACTGATATTGTTGGATTGGTGCGCGGGCTGGTTACTTCTCAAGAACAACTATTTGCCGATAGAGGCTTGCGTCTGCTCTTTACTTCTGAGACGCCACATCGTGAGTGCTATGCGAGTGTCGACAAAGATATGGTCCGCCAGGCAGTGGTGAACTTTATGAGTAATGCACTGCGGTATACCCCTGAAGGCGGCTGGGTTGTTGTCAACGTCGCACAGGGCAAAGGAGACGTGCTTATCTCTGTATCCGATACCGGCATCGGTATTGCAAAAGAGGACTTGCCCAAGGTGTTTAGCCGCTTCTGGCGTTCAGACGCATCGCGTGAACGTGCTTCTGGTGGCTTGGGTGTAGGCATGGCTCTTGCTAAAGAAATCGCCGATAGACATCACGGTTATATTTCGGTGGAGTCTGAGCTTGGCAAGGGAACTATGTTTACACTGCATCTTCCGCGTGAGTACAAGGCAGAGCAGTCTTCTTCAGCTACAATTGAAAGCTAGCTTATAGTTGCATATGCTTCTATGCTGCATATGTGCTTCGGTATAAAAAGGAGTTCTCGAATATGACAACAGCGGACCTGCGACCGGATTCTCATGGCAAGGTGAGAGATATCTACGACTGCGGCGATGCCCTGCTTATGGTGGCAAGCGACCGTATCAGTGCGTACGATTTCGTTTTGCCAGACGAAATTCCTCATAAAGGTGAGGTTCTTACTCGAATTTCGGCGTTTTGGTTCGATCGTTTTGCCGATCTTATTCCCAACCACATGATTTCGATGGACCCTGCAGATTTCCCCGAGCGCTATCGCGCTTACGAGGATTATCTCCTGGGAAGGTCGATGCTGGTCAAGAAGGCAGAAACCCTGCCGATTGAGTGCATTGTGCGCGGCTATCTTACCGGCTCTGGCAAGAAGACCTACGATCAGGACGGCACCGTCTGCGGAATCAAGCTTCCTGACGGACTGACAGAGGCCTCAAAGCTTCCTGAGCCTATCTTTACCCCTTCTACCAAGGCCGAGATTGGCGAGCATGACGAGAACATCTCCTTCGAGCGTTGTTGTGAGATTGTTGGCGATGAGATGACTACCAAGCTCAAGGATGCCTCTTTGGCTATTTATAAAGCTGCGGCTGAGTATGCTGCTACGCGCGGCATTATTATTGCTGACACGAAGTTTGAATTTGGCATTATTGACGGCGAACTCACGCTCATCGATGAGTGCCTCACTCCCGATTCCAGCCGTTTCTGGCCTGCAAAAGGTTATGAAGAGGGCAAGGTTCAGCCTTCCTATGACAAACAGTTTGTGCGCGACTGGCTGCGGGCAAATTGGGACATGACTGGAGAACCTCCACACCTGCCAGAGGATGTTGTCCGCGGTACTTCTGAGCGTTATCAGGAGGCATTCCAGATCATTACTGGTGATACGTTCGTTCCAATGAAGGAGTCTCATGTCTCTGCGTGATACGTTGCAAGGAGCTCGCGAGGAGATTGCTCAGCAGCGAGCTGCCGATAAGAACCTATCCTCTCGTGATCGCAGTGAGGAAAAAGGCGGCAAAAAAGATCGCTCTAAAGATGAGCATACGGAAGATGTCGCTTCAACGGGATTTGAGAAGCGCTCAGCAACGCGTGCAAAGCCGGCTCGTGAGGCTGCGCAGGGTGTTCGTGTTGTTGCGGCAGGTCCTTCATCAAGAGCAGCAACTAAATCCACTTCGAATCTGACGCGTGAGCAGCGCAAGCAGCAGAAGATGGAAGAAGAGCGCAATCGAGATCGTTTGGCCACCGCTACCAATATTGTGCTGGCAAAAGATCCGCTGTATCGCAAGCGTCGTATTCGCTGGTGGATTCTCGTTATTATCGGCCTTGTTATGACGGCCTCTTCCTTTGTTGTGCTCTACATTGCTGCGCCTGCAGGGGCGAGCACTGATGTTTCAACGGGCTGGGGTATGTTCACGCTCGTCTCGCTTATCCTTGCTTATGGTGGTATTATCGGCGGTCTCGTCTACGACCTCGTGCGTATTCGTCCACTGCGCCGTGCCGCTGATGATAAGTGCCGCGGTATGAGCGTAAAGCGTCTTGACGCCATCATCAAAGAGGATATTGCCGAGCGCCGTGCGCGTCGTCGTCGCAAGGGCAAGAAGGGCAGTTCCACAGCGGCATAATGTGTTGCACATGCTAAAATAGCGCCGCGGTATTATTAAGGCGCTTACTTTCGCCTCCGTAGCTCAGGGGATAGAGCACCGCTCTCCTAAAGCGGGTGTCGGCCGTTCGAATCGGCCCGGGGGCACCAGGAAATAGCAGGCCAGGGGCATAGAAAAGCCTCTGGCCTTTTTATTGATAAGACTTCCTTGTACTGCAATAACCCACAATCTCCCCCTGTATAGAAGAAAATGGTCCTTCTCAATAACGGTTTTTTGAAACTAGCGATCAACAGATGTGATAAGAACAGAAAATCTCGATCAAATTACTGCTCTTTGATTGTCATGAAAAAAGCCCGGTACATGGCGTACCGGGCTTCAAAGTAACGCAACAAACGAAGCTATGACGTTGAGCTGCTGCTATCAGAGGAATCCGAGTCCGATCCTGTATTAGAGCCACTATTGGAGGAATCACTGGAATCTGATGAATCTGAATCAGAAGAATCAGAGGAATCAGAATTCGAGTTTCCGCCACTTGGATAAGACGGCGTATAAGCAGGGCCATCCGAGACAGTAATGGTAATGGTAGTGCCCTTGGGCTGATCGCTTGTAGGCGAGTAACTCATTACCAAACCAGCTTCAACGCTGTTGCTATTGCGGTACTCTACGTTTACCTCAAAGCCAGCGGCCTGAAGTTCGCTCGTGGCAGACGTTTCAGACTTTCCGGTCACGTCAGGAACGGCCAAATTCTGAGGTCCGAGCGAGATCTGGTACGTGATAGTATCTCCAGCCTTAGCGGTTGAACCAGGTGCTACCGACTGTCCACACACCAAGCCATTTGCAACATCGTCGGAGTAAACAGATTCTCCTGCTTGCCCGCGCAGACCAAGGCTTTCAAGCTCTTTTTCTGCCTCAGCAGGCGTTTTGTTCTGCAAGTCAGGAACGGTTACATCAGCAGCAGGCTCTGGTCCACGCGAGACAACGAGATTAATCTTGGTTCCTTTAGTAACCTGCGTACCAGCACTTGGATCCTGCTCAATAATGCGGCCTTCTTCTACATTCGCGCTGTATTCTTCCGTAATCTCGCCAACTTCAAAGAAGTCGGAGTTTTCGATTTGTGAAGTCGCCTGATCTTGTGTGAGCGTTACAAAGTTCGGCACTTCTTGACGTGCGGAGTTGGAGTTCATTGCGCTTACAGCAACAACAATTCCAACGATGGCGATAATGGCAACAATAACCCCCGCGATAATTTTGTTCCTGCGCGACCGCGAGCGTTTCTCAGCTTCGTTTGTTGCTGACTCACCAATATGCTGAGAAGGAATACGGGTTGAAGTACGTCCGTTTGGTGAGATAGGTGGGGTGACCTGGCCCATGCGCTGGGTTTGTCCAGCGATGGGTGTTGGAATAGCGGTTGCACTGGATACAGCAGCCATACGACCAGCAAGATAATCACGCAAAACACGTGCAAGCTCGTCTGCAGTCTGGAAGCGATCTTGAGGGTTCTTCTGCATACAGCGAAGAATAATTCCTTCAAGCTGCGCATCGACATTGGGATTGATTTGGCTGGGAGGAACGGGCTGCTCTTGTACTTGCTTGAGCGCTACAGAAATGGCGTCATCGCCCTGGAAGGGTACTTGGCCGGTAGCTGCCTCATACATCACGATACCGAGGGAGTAGATATCAGATGTTGGGCCGAGCTCCTTGCCCTGTGTTTGTTCCGGAGAGACATAGTGCGCCGTGCCAAGAACATTGTTGTCCTGTGTGAGGTGACTGTTCTTTGCTCGTGCAATACCAAAGTCCATGACTTTGATATTGCCGTCGGGCTGAACCATGATGTTCTGCGGCTTGATATCTCTATGGATAATGTCGTGCTTGTGGGCAACAGAGAGAGCCTGCGCAATTTGTGAGCCAATTTGTGCTACCTTGCGGCAATCGAGCGCACCGTGCTTGCGAATGCCACTCTTAAGATCGGTGCCACGCAGGTACTCCATAACAATGTAGTACGTCTCACCATCTTTGCCCCAGTCGTAGACCGAGACAATGTATGGACTCTGAAGTGCTGCAGCTGCCTGTGCCTCTTGCTTAAAACGTGCAGCAAAAGATGGGTCAGATGCATATTGAGGAAGCATTGTCTTAATGGCAACCGTGCGTCCTAACACATTGTCAAGACCGCGAAAAACTGTGGCCATTCCTCCTGCGCCGATTTTGTCTTGGACCGTGTACCGGCCCCCAAGGACCCTACCTGGCATCTCTCTCCCTCTCTATCCCATGTTGCTCGTCGGTGTTGTGTTTAAAGTTCGTTTGTTGTTTGGGATAAACACCCATGCATGCATGATATATGTCTTTTCATTATTCATGTTCCTTATGCCCCCTCTGATTGCACGGCAAGCGAGGTAGCCATAACTTGTCCACCAAGCTCAGCGGCAAGGCCTTCGATGTCTTCGCCGTTGCCTTCAACGCAAATTGATATGGCAAGCGTAGGCTTGTCATAGGGAGCAAAGCCAATATAAAGCGAATTGATAACCCCATCAGAAACCTGAGCAGTTCCTGTCTTGCCAGCAACACGTACGCCGCTCACCTGAGCTGCTGTACCGGTACCGTCTTCAACAACACCGAGCATAGACTCTTTGAGTTGCTGGGCGGTTGAGCTCGAGATTGCTTGTCCAAGCGAGCGGGGCTGCGTGGTGGAAACCGTGGCGCCTTCTGGTGAAAGCACGTGGTCCACAAGATAGGGATCCATAACGATGCCGTCGTTTGCAATAGCGGCAGCAATAACAGCGTTTTGCATAACGGTCGTTTGAGGTCCAGCGGGGCTATCGTGTTGTCCAACAG
This sequence comes from Olsenella sp. Marseille-QA0557, assembly GCF_965119725.1. Classification (NCBI taxonomy): domain Bacteria; kingdom Bacillati; phylum Actinomycetota; class Coriobacteriia; order Coriobacteriales; family Atopobiaceae; genus Olsenella; species Olsenella sp. Marseille-QA0557. The sequence continues at coordinate 869,430 of NZ_CBCPMI010000001.1, forward strand.
GTTGTCCGCAAGCTGCCCAGGCAGTTTCCCACTCGGTCATTTCGGAAGGTACCGGCATGAGCGACGTGGCACAGGAGAAATCCTGACCTAAAGAAGTGCCGTAACCAAAGGCATTGGCATAGCTTACGAGCCTATCAGCACCAACATCAACGCCCACTTGTCCGAAGGCCGTGTTAGAAGAAACGGCAAGCGCGCGTGAAAGACTAATGGTTCCGTAGTCGGCATCATGGTCGTTGGTGACCTGCGCGCCTCCAATGGTAGTTGCAGCAGGAGCAGCAACGGAGGTATCTGGGGTCATGAGGCCCGAGTCCAGAGCGGCTGCCATAGTTACAACCTTAAAGGTTGATCCAGGAGCATAGAGGCCCTGCGTAGTGCGGTCGAGAAGAGCACCTGAACCGTCATTACTCTCGATAACCGACGAGATATTGTCATACGAGAAGCTTGGTGAGCTGGCTTTGCCCAGAATTGCTCCGGTGGACGGATCAAGAACAACAATGGCTCCCACTCGTCCCTGGAGTGCATCCTCGCAGGCCTGCTGAATACGTGAATCAATGGTGAGAACAACCGAATTGCCCGGCGTTTCTATACCCGCAAGGGAATTCAAAGCCGACATCCAGTTGGAATAGTCTGCATGACCGGTAAGGGTGTCGTTCATAGATGCCTCAACACCTGTTGCGCCATATTGCGTTGAGAGATAGCCAACAGAATGTGCGGCCAGATTGCCAGATGGATATGTGCGCACATAGGTACCGTCGGCTTGCTGCACACTTTGAGCAAGCGTGACACCATCAGATGTGATGATTGAGCCACGCTGAATATAGGCGCTGCGAGCAATCGTGTGATTGTTGTTAGGCATCTGCTGATACTCTTCTGCGCGAATCACCTGGATATAGGTGAGATTGGCGACAAGAACAGCAAAGAGCAGCGTGAAGAAGGTAATGAGGCGCGTGAGACGATGGCCAAGTGCTACACGGCCAAGCACGCCTGACTCGGGTGTGAGTAAGCCAAAGCCGCCTCGCACATGGCTACCATGAGCCACAGATGCAAAACGTGAGCCACCGGGCGCGCGAACAGCTTCGCCAGTTGCGGTACCGGTTCCCAACAACTGCTCGCCTCTGCCTGTGCCCTCATCGCCGGCGCGAAGCAGCAGTCCAACAATAATGAAGCTGGAGAGCAACGAGCTACCGCCCTGACTCATGAAGGGCAGCGTAACGCCAGTTAGTGGCAGAAGCTTGGTAACGCCACCAACGATAAGAAAGGCCTGGAAAGAAAGGGATGTGGTAAGGCCGACCGTGGTGAAGGCAGCCATGTCTGACTTTGCACGCGCCGCAGTGGCAAGCGCGCGGACTGCGAGCAGCATGAACAGAATCAAAATGGCGCTTCCACCCAAAAGACCCATTTCTTCGCCGATAGCAGAGAAGATGAAGTCGGACTCTACAACAGGAATGAGTGTTGGCATGCCCTTACCAATACCGGAGCCAATAAGGCCGCCATCGGCAAGCGAGAAGAGTGACTGTACAATCTGCATGCCGGAACCGGAGGGATCGGCAAAAGGATCAAGCCAGATCTGGAAACGCACGCGAATGTGGTTGAAAAGCATGTAGCAAAACACGCCACCAATAGCGAGCAATGCAAGTGAGACCACAACATACGAAGCGCGCCCAGTGGCCACATAAAGCATCACTACAAAGATGGTGAAGAACAGAACTGCGCTTCCCAAATCACGTTCAAATACCGCGATGAGCAACGCGACGCCCCACATCACAAACATTGGGGCAAACATGCGCAGACGTGGAATGGTGAAAGGACCAACCTTTCGACTGGATGCTGAAAGCAGTTCTCGGTTCTCTGACAAGTAGCTTGCTAAAAAGATAACAACAAGAATCTTTGCAATTTCGCCAGGCTGGAATGTGAGGGAGCCTATGCGCAACCACAGCTTAGAGCCGCCGATCTCTACACCCAAAATCATTGGAAGTATGAGCAAGATAAGGCCGGCAAGGCCAATGGTGTATTTGTAGCGGGTAAAAGCGTCGAGGCTTCGCACGACAGCAAGGGTGGCGACCATAGCAACAACACCCAGAAAAAGCCACATAACTTGGCCAACGGCTTCATCTGGAGCAAGACGCGTAACGAATGTGACGCCTATGCCAGAAAGTACGAACACGATGGGCAAAATCGCAGGGTCTGCTCCAGGAGCAAGAAAACGAATGGCTATGTGTGCCACCGCAAATGCGCCCAACAACCCGAGGGGAACCCCAAGGGTAGCCACGCTGAGCTCAGTCCCTGTATTTACAACATACATGGCGTAAATGAGAAGTACCGGCAGCGCAGCAGCGCAGAGCAGCAAAAGCTCAGTGCTGCGACGGCTAACAGCGTGAGAAGAGGGGGTGGTGGCCGCGTAGGCGTTCATGGTTATACACCCTCCCCAAAACAGTTGGCTGAGCGGTCTGATTTGCTTCTTGCGGTTGGGAAGTACCAGCACCTTGTGACTGAGCGCTATTGGCAACTTCTGCCGTCCGCTCTTTTTCAGAGGTAATTTGATCGCGATAACTTCTGATGGTTGCTTGGGCATCCGTTAGGCTTGCAACTTCAATACCGTTTTGAAGGGAGACCTGTGTTGCCTCAGGAAGGTCTTGTACCCGCACAGTAGTTGTTTCTTCGAGTGTGGAAAAAGAAATACCCAAGAAATTACCTTCAACACCTTGGTAAATGGCGACGTTACCATTGTTTATACCTACATACCAAGAATTTGAGACATAGAAAAAGAGAAAAGCGAAAAGCGCGGCAGCCACTATGAAGAGGCCTAAGATCCAGCCAATAATTGCGCGGCGGCGACGCTTGCGCACGAGCTCAGAAGCACCATCGTCCTGCACATCAATAACAATAACAGTGACATTGTCATGGCCACCGGCTTCAAGAGCGGCTGCAACAAGATTGTCGGCAGCTTGCTGAGGCGTAGCTGAAGAGACCGCAAGTTCCTCAATGATGCTGTCGGGCACCATAGAGGACAGTCCGTCTGAACAGAGAATAATGCGGTCACCGCGGGCCACATCGAGCGTGAAGTGGTCGGCATACATGTCGGGATCCGAGCCAAGTGCACGGGTAATGACAGAGCGCGAGGGATGTACACGCGCCTCGTCGGCCGTAATCTCTCCCGCGTCAACGAGTTCTTCTACAAAGGAATGGTCATGTGTTACGCGCACGAGTGAGCCTGCATGAAGCACATACAGACGCGAATCTCCCACGTGCGCTATGGCCATATGATCATTCTCAATAACAGCAGCGGTGGCAGTGCAACCCATTCCCGGTTTGCCAACGCCTTCAGCCGCCCCTTCAATAATGGCGGCATTGGCAAGCTCAACAGCGGTGCCGAGTAAGACATCGTCTGCCGTAACCGGAGCGTGTTCTGCTATGCAACGCACTGCAATGGCGCTTGCAACTTCGCCAGCGGCATGGCCGCCCATGCCGTCGCACACACAGAAGAGTGGGGCATGTACCAAAAAGGCATCTTCGTTATGGTCACGCACAAGGCCGACATCGGAACGTGCTCCCCAGGCGAGTCTGCCTGCGGAGCCAGTGTCCACGTCAGCACCTTTGCGAGAGGTTACCGGTACAGTTTCGCTGCCAGGGGCATTAACCGGTTCTGTTTTAGACGTTGTGTCGTTCATCGCCGGCCAACTCTCATGATGGTGTCTCCTACCTGTACTTCGTCACCATCACGCAAAGTTACAGGCTGTCCTATGGCATGTCCGTTTACAAACGTGCCGTTTGTTGAACCCAGGTCTTCAACCACCAGCGCTGGCCCCTGGATGGTAAACCGAGCGTGGGTAGAAGAAACAAAGGGCTCTGCAATGGTTATGTCTGAAGATGGTGAGCGGCCCACCACAACAGGGCCGAGTACGTCAAGATGCAAGCCGCGCAGCTGCTTGGGGCCTTTCTCGATGTCGACACACCAAATGGCGGCATCGGTACGCTGGCCCTTTACCAGTCCAATTCCTGTCTTCATGACGGTAAAAAGGAACAGGTAAAGCAAAACTACCAAGAGAATGCGGCCTGCAAATAAGACGAGATCAATCATGCTAGTTCTCCCGGAACTCTAAGTTCGTGAGACCCAGCGTGATGAGGTCTCCGCTTCGAAGGGCGCACTCGTCAACATCCACATCATTCACGAGTGTGCCATTGGTGGAATTCAAATCGGCAATTCTCCACGTGCGACCATCGTAGGAAAGCTCTGCGTGGCGACGTGAGACATTCGGGTCGCGCAGTACCACGCCACCGCGATTGCGCTCACGGCCAATAATTGCACGTGGGCTGGTGACATTGTAGGTCTGACCCGTTTTGCGATCGATAAGCATGCAGGCAGCTGCAGGGGCAGCCGGACGCGCAGAGGCTTGTGCGGGCTCCTGTTGCTGAGAAGGACGGCGCACCGTTTGAGGTACAGGTGCTGCAACAGGATTCGGGACAGGCTGCGGCGTTGCGTGTTCTGAAAGAAGCATGGGGTTATTTACTTCGTTTGCAGGAAGCACATCAAGTCCATCCGCCTCAGGCGCAAACTCTTGTGGTACCGCAGGAGGAGTGGGCACAGGCTCTTGAGGAGGAACGGCAACTTGCGGAACACGCGCACGAGCGGAGCTGCGCGGTGTGGGGGATGGTGCTTGGCGGCGAGCTGCAGCAGCAGAGCGCTGCTCTGCAAGATCCGGCGCCTTCTCGAGAAAGCTAATCTCTTCGGCGCGCAGGCGTCCGAGGGTACGCGCATCAACATTCTCGGCAAATACGGAGAATTTGCCACTGCGCAGTGAGGGGTCAACCATAAAGCGCACAAGCGGCTCTCCTACAAAGGTGTAGCCCTTCGATTGTGCTTGCCCCTCAACGAACTGAGCAATCTCGTTGGTCAGCGCGCCATAGAGCGGACGCATGACAGCATCATCGGCGGATGAAACAAGGATGGTATACAGACCCGGGGCAGTATCCACCCCGTTGATGACGTAGGTCTCTTTTTCCATTTCCTTAGCTGCGCGCTTGGCAAGCTTCTTAAAGGAAAATGGCTCGGTATAACCCTGTGGCGAGGTGCCAAACACGCTCGCAATACGATCCTCGAATACGTTGAAGAAGTTCATCGTTATGTCTCCTGCCTGGCGTTAGACGGTCCGAACGAGACCGTAGTGACGCACATAAACACACACAAGAGTACCGCAACAGCCACTGGCACGGCTTCCGGAGCGACCCATATACCGCCATTCTCCACCCGTCCTACGAGAAGTTGCCCTCCAAGCGCAATGAGAAAAGCGGCAATTTGACCAGTAATTGCTAAGCTTGTCTTTCCTCTAGATGCAAAAATACTTCCTATAGCTGCAGCAAGAACAAGGGTGATTCCTTCAAGTAAGTTTGAAGGTGTAGTAATGATGCTCATTAGCGCTGAAGCGAGCGTTTCGGTGTTAATGAGGTGTGCAGAAAGCGCCTGAGAAAGAAACCATGAGAGAGCAGCCGTTGCTCCCGCCTGGAGTGGGTTGAGTGCTGCGGCGCTCAGGGCCACCGAGGCTATGGGTTGTCCCAGAACACAGGGGAACAGAAGTGCGCAAATACTTTCATTTTTTGTGCGGGCGACAAAAATCCACCAGGCACCAAGAGCAATAACGAGGCCGATAAGTGCAAAAGCGCCTATTGGCGTGAGTGTGGCCTGAGCGGGCCCAGTGGCGCCCATAGCAAAAGAAACAGCAATGCAAGCAAGTGCCAAGCCCGATCCAAGAGGTGGAAGCAAAGCTCCACAAAGGGTGCAAATACCAATCGCAAGGATTGTTGGAACCACACCAGGAAGAACGAGCGTGCTTGCGGCAAGCCATCCAGCCCAGCCACATAAACAGGCCGAAGCAGTACGCACAATAAGAGAGGGAAGCCATGGTGCGCGCTCGGCAAGAGGTAGCCGGACGCCATGGTACACAGCGCCAGTTCCCTCATCTTCATCATCAAGCTGATCGAGAAGGTCTTGGAGCGAAGCGAGGCCATTGTCACTATTTCCAAGAGCTGGTACTGCCTCTGCGGCAAACTGTTCAACCGATGGAGTTCTATAGGCTGGCGTAGGCTCCAGCGCAGCTTGGAGTGCGTCGGCGGCTTCATGCCCGCATTCAAGACGAATCTGTGCAAGTGCTTCGGTGGCACCGCGAGAAATGAGGCGCAAGGATTGCTCGGCTGTTGGAGCCGCGAAAGGACGTTTGCCGGTAAGCGCTTGCACAAGGCAGACGGCAAGAGCGAACAAGTCGCAACGTTCGTCCACAAGCTCGCCCTGAATTTGTTCGGGAGGCATATACCCGACGGTGCCGCCTCGAGCGTCGCCATAGCCGGTAGCTGAGGCGAGGGTTGCCATGCCGAAATCTCCAATTTTTGGCACGCCCGAGCGATCGATAATAATGTTTGCCGGCTTGATATCGAGGTGAAGCACGCGGTTCTTGTGGGCATATTCAAGTGCAGAAGCAAGGTTGCTCAACAGATACGAGCACTCATCGGGTGTGAGCACACCACCTTCTACGCGTGCAAGCAGCTCAGCAAGGGTCAGCCCGTCGACATACTCCATCACGAGATAGGCGTATTCGCCATCCCACTCAAAATCATGGACACCAACAATATTGGGATGAGAAAGACGGCTGGCATAACGCGCTTCACTCAAGGCTTCGTCAACGGTGGAGGCGGCAAGATCATCGTCAAGATTGCCAAGAGGCATGCATTTAATGGCAACCCGCCTCTGAAGACGTGTATCCCAACACACTTCTACCGTGCCAAAACCGCCTGTTCCACGAGTTTCTAGAACACGATATCTGCCTAAAAGTGTTCGCGCCTGCTCTTCAAGCTGTTCCTGGGAGATTGGCGATTGACGCACAACTGTATGAGCGCGCACGCTGTGATGCGTCGCACCTTTTGAAGGGATGTGAGAAGAACTGTTCCGCACGGTATCTCCGTTCGATTGAAGTGCGTTATCTCCGATTTACCGCTTGCGAAGATTGCCAAGAGACGCTAAAATTCCCTGTGCACGCGGGCGTGGCGGAATTGGCAGACGCGTACGGTTCAGGTCCGTATGAGGGTTCCCTCATGAAGGTTCAAGTCCTTTCGCCCGCACCATTACAAATGAAGGCCTCAGCAAACGCTGGGGCCTATTTTGTATAGGTTCACAGTCGTGCAAAACTACTCGTCATCATCGTCATTGTCATCCCAGAAAGAGAACAGGCCGCCCTCATCCTCTTCTGATGCCTCATGGTCGTAGTACATCTTTTTGCCACGTCGTTCTAGGATAAAGGCAATAATGAGGCAGATGATAATGCCGCCCACCAGCAGGCAAACTACGCCCGACCTGGTTGAGAAAAGCCATGTGAAAAAGTTGTTAATGGCGTCCATAGTTTTGACCCCTCAGCTTGTTTGATTAGCGTGCGTATCGCTTCTGCGCTAGTTTCGCACGGTCACACAAGTATATACTTGACGCGCAGCTAAGCTTGCAACCCTGGCACTGTGGAGATTTTTGCAGTGCCCTGAAACTGCGCACTATAGAGCTCCAAGAAAAGGTGGAACGCAATGCTCGACATTAAGTTTGTGCGAGAAAATCCAGATATTGTGGATAAAGCTTGTGAGTCTAGGCAAAACGCTCATTGGGATCGCGAGCGTTTCTTCGAATTGGATGAAGCTCGTCGCTCTACCATTGCCGAGGTTGAGCAGCTTCAGGCAGAGCGCAATGCTGTGTCCAAGCAAATTGGCCAGCTTATGCGTGAGGGTAAGAAAGAAGAAGCGGAAGCCGCAAAAGCTCGCGTTGCAGCCAATAAGACTCGTATTGCTGAGTTGGATGATCGCCGTAGCCAAGTAGAGCAAGAGCTCTTTGATTTGGTTGCCGCCATTCCTAACATTCCAGATCCGTCGGTTCCGTACGGCAAAGATGATTCGGACAATCCCGAGGTTCGTCGTTGGGGTACGCCGCGTGAGTTTGATTTCGAAGCTAAGGCACATTGGGATCTTGGCCCATCAACCGGCATGATCGATTTTGATCGCGGTGTAAAGCTTGCTGGTACACGTTTTTATCTGCTCGGAGGAATGGGTGCTCGTATGGAGCGCGCGCTCATCAACTTCTTTATTGACATGCATACAAAAGCAGGATTTAAAGAGTGGTGGCCTCCGGTAATCACAAATCATGACAGTCTGTTTGGTACCGGTCAGCTGCCAAAGTTTGAAGACGATCTCTACCACGTTAACCCCGATCTGTACCTCATTCCTACAGCAGAGGTTATGCTCACCAACATCCATCGCGATGAAGTCTTGGATGGCTCACAGCTGCCGCTTTGGTATACCGCCTTTACGCCGTGCTTCCGTGAAGAAGCCGGCTCTGCAGGCCGTGATACGCGTGGTATTATTCGCGTCCACGAGTTTGACAAGGTCGAGATGGTAAAGTTTGCTCGCCCTGAGGACTCTATGAATCAGCTTGAGAGCATGGTTGCAGAGGCCGAAGCATGTCTTCAGGCACTTGGTCTGCCCTACCATGTTGTGACGCTTTGCACAGGCGACATTGGCTTCTCTGCCCGCAAGTGCTACGACATCGAGGTATGGCTGCCCAGCTATAACGCCTATAAGGAGATTTCTTCCTGCTCTAACTGCTGGGATTTCCAGGCAAGGCGTGCAAATATCCGCTATAAGGACCCCTCTGAGTTTAAGGGCACACGCTTTGTGCACACGCTGAATGGCTCTGGTTTGGCCGTTGGCCGTACGATGGCTGCCATTATGGAGAACTATCAGAATGCAGATGGATCGATAACGGTGCCAGAAGTGCTTGTTCCATATATGGGTGGCGTTGAAACCATTCTTCCGGAGAAATAAGCAAAGATTCTTTAAGAGGCTTGCTCACAAGTGGCCACGTCAGAGTATTTCTGGCGTGGCCACGTTCGTACTTAAATGAGAGTCTCAGGGCAATCAGATAAGCTCGTCTAATTCTTGGGCCTGTTTACGTGCGTCTTCGTCGTCCATTTCATTGCGGATAAAGAACTCATAGGCATTGTCGAAAAAGAGTCGCTTGGCAAGGTAGGCGCCGTAACGCTCTTCAGCCATCTGGAAAAGATTTTGCATGCGAGTGCAGGGATCAAGCCAGCTGGGTGTATCACACCCATCGTAGTCGCTCCCAAGCGAAATAGTTTTTGATCCGCCGAGATCAAGCCAATGGTCGATATGAGCGAAGAGTTCTTCCGGCGTGGGATCTTTCGTTGCGCTGATGAACCAATCACAGAAATTGAGCCCCACAATACCGCTAGCGTCGCGAATAAATTTAAATTGATCGTCTGTGAGGTTGCGAGGTACATCGCGAATAGCGCGAGAGTTGGAGTGGCTTGCAACAAAGGGGCGACGTGCACAAGCGGCTACATCTGCAAAGCCCTCATCGTTGAGATGTGAAACATCAACGATGATGTGGCGGGATTCAAGCTCAGCAATGGCACGACGGCCAAATGAAGTAAGGCCTTGGTGCGTGTCGTGTCCTGAACCCAGGGGATTAGCGGCATTCCAGGTGAGTGTGACCATGCGTACACCTGCCTGAGCTATAACGTCAAACATGTCATCGCGTGCTGCCAGCAGTTTTCCATTTTCGATGGTGAGAATGCCGCAGGTGCGACCGCTGGAGAGAATGGGTTCGATCTGATTAGCTTCACGTGCAACAGCGAGGAGATCTGGCGAACGCTTTACGTGCTCCTCTAAGGTGCCTGAGACTATCTTAAAAAAGTCTACTGATTGCTCAGGAGTGAGTGTGTCGGGAATAAATACAGCAAGGCACTGGCACCAAGAAAAATCAGACATTGCTTCGAGAGACAAGTGGCCTGGGCTCGTTGCAAAATCTCGTAAAACACCAGGCTCAACAGGTGTTTGTGGGTCAATTTCATATGTGATGCTTCCACCGTTGAGGTTGCCTGGCAAAATGGGCCATGCAAGACGATCGAGCGTATCGGAGTGCAAATCAAAGACGGAAACTGGCATAAAATCTCCTTTCTCTGAAGCGATTATATCGTCATATGGTTCTTAAAAAAGAAAGGAACACATGTTCTATTTGTACTCATAAGGCGCTATAATTGACGTACGAAGAGGGAGGTAGCAGTGGACGATACAACTCAATCAAAAAGCACATCTTTACAAGCAGCTAAAGCGGAAAAGCAAACGCACAAGAAAGCGGCCTTAGAGTTGGAAGAAGAGAAGTGCCAAATAGTTATTCGTCCAAACGAAGGCGAGGCCGTTGCCATCATAGAGAAGACTGAAGGACCACTTACCCAAGAGGTTTATCAAACGCCAACACATAAACATGGGGTTGTTATAAGCCTGCAGGTGCTCAGGAAACTGTTTCAGCTGCAATCAGATGAGTCGATCAGCTTTAGGGCGCTCTCACAAGAAATGCAGCAACAAGAAACAAAACTCGTAGACCTGCTTGATGAGATGGATAGGGCGGATCTTGGCTACTCCTATTTCACTGAATTTGGAAATGATGTTGTTTGGCGTCCGAATAAAAGATAAAAAAAGCCGGGACAAGCCCGGCCGAAAATTCGTGGTGCGGCGTATAGGATTCGAACCTATGACGTTCTGATTCGTAGTCAGACCCTCTATCCAGCTGAGGTAACGCCGCGTGCACGGATAATAGTGACATCATGTCAAAGGCGTGTCAAGAGAAAAGTTAAAAAAGTCCGATTAAGTTTGAAAAAAGTTGAGCAATCAACGCATGGTATGAAGACACTTGAAGGACGCTGAGGAATAGAAATAAACCCTCATCCGGAATAGCAGACGAGGGTTCACATAAGTTGCAACTGGCGGAGAGCTGGGGATTCGAACCCCAGATTCCCTTTAGGGGAATACTCGCTTAGCAGGCGAGCACCTTCGGCCTCTCGGTCAGCTCTCCGGATATGCGTAGGAATAATACTCCAGAACATGCCTTCAGGACAACTCATCTTTTAAAACCGCACACAAACGGTTTGAATATTTATTCAAAAAGGCTGGTATCTACGGTAATAGTCTCATTAAGTTTTGCGATTGTTTCCCATGAAAACTGAGGAATAAGGTCGTCGGGTGTTACCTCTTCACCTGCTGGAGCCAGATGTGCAAGGTGCGCAAGAGCACCAATGATCTGTTTGGGACGAATATGTTGGTCCCGTAAAGCTCCTATATCAAGATCACGGTTTCGTTTAGAAAGTCGGCGGCCATCTGGAGCAACGAGCAGTGGAATATGCGCATAGATAGGATGACTAAAACCTAGGAGTTCCTGGAGATACATCTGTCGGGCTACCGATCCGAGCAAATCTCGTCCTCGAACAATCTGCGTTATACCTTCATCACCATCGTCCACAACCACAGCTAATTGATATGCAAAAACACCATCGCTTCTCCGAACGAGAAAATCACCGCAATCACGAGCAAGATCTTCTGTGCATATGCCAGCTACCAGATCGTCGAAGGATATACGTGCTGCTGAACTGTCTTCATCAGGTACGCGAAGTCGTGTTGCGGCAGAGCATGTCTTAAGCTTACGCGCAATTTCTTCTGCGGAGAGATTGCGACAGGTTCCTTGGTAGATGTAAGTGCCATCAGACGCATGTGGTGCAGTTGCTGCATGAAGCTCTGCTCTCGTGCAAAAACAGGGATACGTATAGCCCTCCTTTTGCAGGTGTTGCACTGCATCCTGGTAGCGCTCGAGATGGTCACTCTGATAAATGGGTCCTTCATCCCAGGTAAGCCCAAGCCATTCAAGGTCGGTGAGCAGTAAATCAGCGGCGTGAATATCGCTGCTTCGCGGATCAAGGTCCTCAATTCTGAGCACAATGCGTCCATTTGCTGACCGCGCGCCGAGCCAAGCGAGAAGGAGCGAAAAGACATTGCCAAGATGCATGCGACCAGATGGTGTTGGAGCAAAACGCCCAACAACTGGTTTGGAGCTGTCTGTTTGAGAGATGGGGAAGCTATTCTGATCTAACAAAGCTGATAGTCCTGTTGTATCCGCTGCGGTAATCACGTCCACCATGGTAGCGCACCGGACAAAGTTGCTTTTCTCGGGAAGAGCTTATCTGTATCGGATTGGGCTATAGCGGGGAAGTATCCGAATCAATAGCGGGAAAAGCCGTTCCCCTAAGATTGCATAGAACCGTCGATATGAGCATATTTCATACTATATACTCGCGCTGTTAATACGGCTTTAATGCCGCAATGAGTATTCTTTTGTAGGAGCAAAATACAGCAAGAATCGTTCTGGAGGAATTGCCATGACAAAGGCATTTGGGAAACCCGATCGTGTTGTTATTGCGCTGGGAGGCAATGCGCTTGGCGATACGCCTGAGGATCAAATTCGTCGAGTTCGTGAGGTTGCTCCAGCACTGCTTGGTGTTATTCAGCAAGGCAATGAAATCATTATCACGCACGGCAATGGCCCTCAGGTTGGCATGATCCAGAAGGCATTTGCAACTGCTCATGCTGCTGACAATTCCATCCCCGCGATGGATCTCCCAGAATGCGGAGCTATGTCTCAAGGCTATATTGGTTATCATCTGCAGCAGGGTTTGGGCGTTGCAATGCATAAAGCATATAAGCGTTGGCATGTTGCAACAGTGGTAACCCAAATTGAGGTTGATCCAGACGATCCAAGTTTTGATAACCCCACAAAGCCAATCGGTCAGTTCCTCACAGAAGAAGAAATGAAAGAGGAGAAGGTCGCACATCCAGACATGACCTATGTGGAGGATTCCGGCCGTGGCTGGCGCCGTGTGGTGGCAAGCCCTGAGCCTAAGAAAATTGTTGAGGCCGACTCCATTTTGAATCTGCTCGACAATGAATTCATTGTTGTCGCATGCGGTGGCGGTGGCGTGCCTGTGGTGCGCGATTACTCGGATAAGGGTGCCTATAAGGGCGTTGCTGCCGTTATCGACAAGGACATGGCAGCTGAGCTTCTTGCCGAGGATTGCGACGCAGACGTGCTCTTCCTTCTCACTGCTGTAGAGCATGTTGCCGTGAACTTTGGTAAGCCCAATCAGCGCGATTTGGATGAGATTACCGCTGAAGAAGCTCAGCGTCTTGCCGATGCAGGCGAATTCGGAAAAGGCTCTATGGAGCCCAAGGTTCGTGCGGCCATTAAATTTGTAAACTCTCGTAAGGGCAGGCTCTGCATCATTGGCTCGCTTGATAAGGCATCAGAAACCATGTCTGGCCTTTCAGGAACACGCATCATTTCCGCATAAGCGTTTTATAGATTTTCTCGGTGTGTCAATCTGTTTGTTGGCACACCGAGAATGCTTCGAGGTAATCCTCAAGACCTGCCTTTATAAGGTTCCCTCATACACAAAGTAAGAAAATGCGCGAGCAGCATCATCGTCTGGGAGTATAAGTGTATCTTCGGCGATGCGCGTCAGCCCAATATGCTCGTAAAATTGCCAATCGCATCCTTCGTCAGTGGATAGGCGATAACGGGATGCTCCGGCAGCCTTTATCAGGGAAAGACCGGCCTGCATAAGGCGACGTCCAAGGCCAAGACCGCGTGCTTCAGGTGACAAAACAAGAAGCTGAAGAATACCTACAGAGGTTCCGTCATCCTCGAGCGTGCGATTCATGAGCACATCTTCGGCAGCACAAATGGGATCAGGACAAGCGCTTGCGCCATCTAAGGCCTGAGCTTGTTCTACAAAAGCAGCATGGCGCTTTTCCCACACTTCAGCATTAAGCGCTCCGCCAAAACTTGCATCGCCTTCAGCTGCTGTGGGCAGCATAAGATCAGATGTGAGTTTTACAAGGCACAGGCCGATTGGTTTTGATTGTTCAGCAACAATGCCCCAGGTCGCTTCCGACAAATGGTGAGAAAGTTCCTCAGATCCTTGCAGAAGAGAGAGCTCACTACTGCTCTCAGAGTGCCATAACTCTGCAAGCAGCTCGGCAAACGACGCGAAGTCACTCTCATTAAAAGGCCGCAGCGCTACAGCGCTCTGCGATGGGTCGGTTGTTGTCATACATACCTCCAAAAATTTCGGTATACATGCTGTTTAACGCAACTCAGGGATGTTTAAGCCCGCTGTCAGATGCTATCGTGTTTGTGTGTACAACCCAACCCCTCAATAGGGTTGGCTGTCGATACTTTTCTGTAAGAACTCAAAGGAGGGTCCATGGCGGCAAGCCCCATTAGGCGCGCACTCGTGTCGGTAACCGACAAGACCGGCGTCGTCGAATTTGTCAAAGCTCTTGAGGACGAGTTTGGTGTCGAGGTGATTTCTACTGGTGGTACTGCTCGCGCGCTCGAAGAGGGCGGCGTCCATGTGGTGCCCATTGAGCAGTACACGGGCTTTCCTGAGATGATGGACGGGCGTGTAAAAACACTCCATCCCAAGGTGCACGGTGGCTTGCTTGCAAGGCGTGATAACCCCCAGCACATGGCAGAGGCAGAAGCTCATGGTATTGGCATGATTGATCTTGTCTGTGTCAACCTGTATGAGTTTGAAAAAACGGTTGCTGCGCCCGACGTTACGTTTGCCGACGCTATCGAGCACATTGATATTGGCGGCCCTTCGATGCTGCGCTCTGCAGCCAAAAACGCTGAGTCGGTAACAGTGGTGTCTGACCCTGCAGATTACGACACCATTCTTGCAGAGATGCGTGCAAACGATGGCTGCACCACTCCTGAGCTGCGTCGTCGTCTTCAGCTCAAGGTGTATCAGACCACGGCTCACTATGATGCAGCCATTGCTGCCTGGCTTGCAAAGCGCTTTGATGCAGAGTTTGCAGAGAACACCGAGGGTGCTCCTGCTGAGATTGATCTTTGTCTCGATAAGGCACAGGATTTGCGCTACGGCGAGAACCCCCAGCAAGAGGCTGCGGTGTATCGCTTCACGGGCGACTTTGCAGATATGGGAACTTCTGAGCATCCGCTCGTTGGTGCCCAGCAGATTCAGGGTAAGCCGCTTTCGTACAACAACTTCCTGGATGCCGATGCCGCATGGAACCTGGTTCGTGAGTTTGATGATCCGGCATGCGTTATCCTCAAGCACCAAAATCCCTGCGGTTCTGCTGTGGCAGAGGATGTTACCACTGCTTATGACCGCGCTTTTGCCTGCGACCCGAAGAGCGCCTTCGGCGGCATTATTGCGTGCAACCGCGAGGTTCCCTATGAGCTGGTGGAGCATTTCGCAGACGAGAATAAGCAGTTTGTCGAGGTTATCATTGCGCCGTCGTTCTCAGAAAAAGCGCTTGAGCGCATGGCCAAGCGTCCCAACCTCCGCGTACTTGCAACCGGTGGAGCAGGTGGACACGCTCGCTATGAGCTGCGTTCGGTAGATGGCGGCATGCTGGTTCAAAACGTGGATAGCGTAAACGAGGATCCGGCAACCTTTACGTGCCCAACTGAGCGCAAGCCTACGCCCGAGGAAATGGACGAGCTTATGTTCGCATGGCGCGTCTGCAAGGGTGTGAAGTCCAACGCTATTCTCATTTCCAAGGGCAAAGCTGGTATCGGCATGGGTCCTGGCCAGCCAAATCGTGTTGATTCGGCACTCCTTGCGTGCGAGCGTGCCGATGAAGCATGCGAGCGCATGGGCGTTGAGAAGGGCGGCTATGCCTGCGCTTCTGATGCCTTCTTCCCGTTCCGCGACAATGTGGATACGCTTGCCGAGCACGGTGTGACCTGCATTATTCAGCCGGGCGGCTCAAAGCGCGATGACGAAAGCATTGAGGCTTGCAATGAGCATGGCATTGCCATGGTGTTTACTGGACATCGCCACTTCCGCCACTAATGGCGTCCAAGGCGTGCTAACGTAGGCATCTCTCGTAATGAGGGCGGGGTCTTGGGCCCCGCCTTTTTTATCAGTGGAGGTGTAACGCATGGGAGATACAGCTGTTGGATATCCAGGCGATTCTCAAGAAGCAATGGAGCAGCTTGAGGCCTTTACGCTTGGAACACCTGCCATTGTGTGCCGCTGGCGTCTTGCTGGATCAGAGCTGCCGTTGGCAAAACGCCATCTTCGTGCGCTTGCTGCCCGTATGGTGCAGGGCAAAAAGATTCCGCATGCTCTTGTCGCCTGGGCACATCAGCATATCGAATGGACCTTGTCTGCTGGATCGGCAGAACAGCCCGACGGAGTTCTCATGCTTGTGGTTGATGACGAGGGACGCGCAGCAATGAGCTGCGGCCCTTATGTGCCACTTCGTAAGCAAACGACAAGATCGCTTGCTCAACGAGCTGTAGCGGCACGGACAGAAGCGGAGGAGCTTGGCGTTGCGCCAGAAACGCTCTGGATTCGCCGAGGAGAAGGACTTGTTGCCGGAATTGGAACAGGTGAGCAGCCATCCGCTTCGTGCGGGCTTGTATTGGATCTTGCTTCAACGTTGGGCATTCCCGTAAGCCGATCGGCCAACACGGCAGAGCCAATCGCTCAGGGCGTTGGCGAATACGATGAGGTGTTTTTAGTATCAGATGAGCATGGCATTGTGCCGGCTCGGGATGCAACGGGCGACATGGCAACGCGCTTACAAGGCTCATACAACCGTTTGCTCGAACGCACGCGTGAACAATCTTCTCGTCATCGCGTGCAGCATTGAGAAGCGTATAAGATAGAATGAACACAGAGAGTCAAGACATGTCCGATGGACGGACTAAGAAAAGGCTTTTATCGGCCAGAAAGTTGGTGTAAACGTGGAGAAGCGCATGACAGACAGCGTAGTTGAAAATAACCTCCGTGCGCGTCGTATTGCACGTGTAGGCATGATAGCTGCTGCTTATGCCGCTGCTTCATTGGTTGCGCTGATGTTTTTAGGCGGTCTGGCATGGGGACCGGTACAGTTCCGTATTTCTGAAGCCCTTTGCGTGTTAGCGCTCTTTTCAGCAGATGCTGTTCCTGGTCTTGCCATAGGTTGTGCCCTTGCAAATGCTGCCAATATCGTTTTGGGTGGCACTGGCACGCTTGGCCTGCTTGATGTTGTCTTTGGCACGCTGGCAACTGCTATTGGAGCAGCTTTTACTTGGCGTATGCGTCGTCGTCCGGCGCTTGCCCTTCTTGGGCCAGTTATTGCTAACGCTCTTATCGTCCCTGCTTATTTACCGCTTATGCTGCAGGGAATGGGCTTTTATACCATTCCGTTTACGACAATTGCTTTGGACGGACAGTATTTGCCCATGTATCTGTTCGGGCTGATTTCTACTGGTATAGGTGAAGCTGTTGTTATGTATGTGTTGGGACTTCCGCTTGCTCGCGCACTGAAACGTTCTCCTCTTGTCGAGCAGCTCGAAGAGCCCGAGCATAACGATGCTTCCACGACTTCTCAGGGTGGCGCAGAAAAATGAACCCAGCCATCGTCATCCCTACATATTGGGAATCCGACGATGTCCCTTGCGACCTGCACGAGCGTGGGTCATATGACCATGCAACATCGGTAGGTCGTCCCGTTCCTGAGCTTGAAAAATGCCTTGCATCACTTGAGCAGGTTCGTGGTGTGATGCGCGTTATTGTGCTTGTGGTGGCACAGCCTGAAGTGCGTAAATCGGCGCGCGCCCGTGTTGATGGTATTTGTCGTTCGCACCCACAGCTTAACCTGCTTGTAATTGGTGCTGCGGAGGCACAGCTTGTCTCATCGGCCGTAAATCGTATAGCGCCCAATATGGATGGTGAGACCATCTCACTGCGAGGGTATGGCGCTATTCGCAATATGGGCCTGTTGGTTGCAGGTATTTTGGGTTACGACATCGTTGTGTTTATGGACGATGATGAGGTGGCTGAGGATCCCAATTTTCTTATAGATGCTGTATATGGACCGGGCATGAAAAGCTCAGACAATACGCCCATTCAGGCTAAGTCGGGATACTTCTTAAACCGCGATTCCAGCCCCTTTGCTTCAGATCATGTGGCCTGGTATAACCGCCAATGGAGCAAGCATGAGGGCTTTAATGCATGGATGAAACGTGCGCTTGATGAAAATACACCGCGCGTCATACGCTCAAATGTATGTTGCGGCGGCTGCATGGCGCTACATGCAAGCGCATTTACTGAGGTGCCCTTCGATCCGTGGATTACGCGCGGAGAAGATTTAGATTACTTGCTTAACCTGCGTCTTGCCGGCAAGGACTTATGGTTCGATTCGGCTTGGCATGTGCGGCACTTGCCGCCTCCTACCCGGCATATGCCTGCGCGATTTTTGCAGGATGTCTACAGGTGGATGTATGAGGCCGCAAAACTCGAGCGAGCTAATAAGCGCATTGATGTTCAACGGACATCGCCATCGTCTTTGGATCCATATCCGGGGCCATGGCTTATGCCAAATGTGACGTCACGCATTGCGTGGACATCACTTCTTCGTGCCATTGGTTGCCCGGAAAGAAAAGAATATTTTTGGATATTCCAGCATGGGCGTAAAGAGGCTGCGGCCTATGCAACTGCGAATGCCGAGCGTTATTGGCCGTTTGTGGCCTGCTGGCAGCAGGTTGCTGCCGAATTGTGGGACGATTCATTCCTTGCGCGTCGAATCATTGCGCGCGGTACTCCGAAGGCTCCCACACCTTCGCATACTACGAGCTGGATGGAATTGACAAATAATATCGGAGGAACCTTGTGATGGGTTGGCTTGAGCGGCATTTTGTTGCCGTAATGGGTGCTTCACTCGTTGCTGCAACGCTGCTTTGTGCACTCGCAGTTCCCAGCATGCTTCAGAGCGGCTTAACACCGCTGTTGGCAATGGGTTTGATTTTGCTGCTGGCGGTATGTTTGGGCGATGTTGCGTTGTTGGTAGTTCCAGATGAGCTGCGCGTAAGCGCTACTCAGCGAACACTTCGCCTTACCTCCAATGTTCTCGCGCACACTTCAGGTGGCCTTACCAAAGAGAATTGCCAGGCGATATGCCAGCTGCTTCTCCCAGAAACAAAAGCCATGGCAGTGGCAATGACCGATACCGAGGTGGTATTGGCGTATGTTGGCGAGTCGTCGAGCAACTATCCTCCGGGAAGTCCTATTAGCACACCTGCTACCTACAAAGTGCTTGAGAGTGGAAAGCTTGAAACCTTTACGTCGCTCGTTCCCGAGACGAGTGGAGACCCGCAGGACTTAGGAGGGGTTGTGCCTGCTGGCATTGTCGTGCCGCTTATCGTGGGCGAGACGACTATCGGCACGATTAAGTTTTACTATCGTCACCGCCGCGATATGGATCGTGCTCAGCTTGCAATTGCACATGGTTTTGGTGAGGTACTCTCCACACAGTTCTCGGCAGCAGAGCTTGATAGGCAGGTAGAGCTTACGGCAAAGGCCGAAGTGAAGGCTTTGCAGGCGCAGATAAACCCTCACTTTTTGTTCAATACCCTCAATACCATTGCCGCACTCACACGCACCGATCCTACACAGGCGCGCGATCTGCTCCGAGAGTTTGCAGCTTTCTATCGTCAAACACTGGAGAACTCCGAATCGCGTATTTCTCTTGCGAGCGAGCTTGAGCAAACAAGACGTTATCTCAAATTTGAGCATGCTCGTTTTGGTGAGGATCGTATTATTGAACGGGAGCACATTGCACCCGGATGCGAAGATCTCCCCGTTCCCGCATTTATGGTTCAGCCTCTGGTCGAGAATGCGGTACGACACGCAATGCGAGATGAAGGGCCGCTTCACATTGATATTCATGTTGCACG
This sequence comes from Olsenella sp. Marseille-QA0557, assembly GCF_965119725.1. Lineage (NCBI taxonomy): Bacteria > Bacillati > Actinomycetota > Coriobacteriia > Coriobacteriales > Atopobiaceae > Olsenella > Olsenella sp. Marseille-QA0557. The sequence goes on from NZ_CBCPMI010000001.1 coordinate 889,054, forward strand.
GGATGAGGATGACGTGCTCATTTCGGTGACTGATGATGGTTTAGGTATGGATGAGGCAACCGCTGAGCGCTTGCGATCGCGCGCGGCAGGGCCTGACCGTAACAATCCACGCGGTACCGGCATGGCACTACGAAACGTTGCGGAACGCGTGAAGAGATTCTATGGTAGTGGTTCGGGACTTGAGATTATGTCAAGGCCAGGCGAGGGCACAAGCGTGACAGTACGTCTTGCTGGTGTTGCCTCGGAGTTGGAGTAGCTGAGTCGTCCGCTGTGCGGGCGCGCCCTGTGGAGTCGCCGTTTTTTGGACGGTTGATAGGAGGATGTTAGATGTTGCATGCCATGATCGTTGACGATGAAGCCCCAGCCCGTTCTGAGCTCCGTTTCCTCTTGGAAGAAACGGGCCGGGTTGACTCAATCGTAGAGGCTTCAAGCGCTCGCGAGGCTGTAGAGAAGCTTATGGAAGGCCGTCCTGACGTGCTCTTTATGGACATCTCTATGCCAAAGACAAGCGGTACGCAATTGGCTGAAGCTCTGCACAAGCTCAAGAATCCGCCTGCAGTTGTATTTGTAACCGCCTATAGCGAGTACGCTCTTGAGGCTTTTGATGTCAATGCGGTTGACTACCTGATGAAGCCCGTTGAGACCGAGCGTTTGGTACAGGCCCTCGATAAGGTACAGGAGCGTATCCGTCCACAGCAGGCAACCCGTACTTCAGTAGAGCGCATTCCTGTTGAGAAGGGCGGCCGCAAGGTACTGGTTCCTATCGACCAAATTCGCTACATCGAAGCGAAGGATGACTATTCCTGCATTTATACAGATACCGATCGCTATCTCTCCACTACATCTCTGGCTCAACTCGAGAATAAGCTGGCGCCCCATAATTTCTTCCGCGTCCACCGTGGCTACATTGTGAATCTCGACTATGTTGAGGATGTTGAAGTGGTCTCGAGTGGCATTCTGCAGCTCGGCATTAACGGTGTTGAAGGTAAGAAAATCTCTGTCTCGAGGCGTCGTGTTGTGCAGCTTAAACGAGCATTAGGGCTTTAGAGAGGCATCACAAAGTGGACGACCACGAGAACAAGATAGTAGTAGGTGTTGTAAGCGATACCCACGGCTATCTCGATGATAAATTGCTCGAAGCGCTCGAAGGCTCCGACATCATTGTGCATGCGGGTGATATTTGTTCGCGAACAGACTATGAGCGGCTCTGCAAGTTAGCCCCTGTGTATGCCTGTCTTGGCAACAACGATTACAGCTATGCCTATGGTCCAGAGGTTCGTGCTTTCACAACTGCCCATATTGGTGGTTTGCGTTGGATGATTTGCCACTATCGCGAGCGTATTGATCCGCGTGTCTGTGATGTTGCCATTTGCGGACACACGCACCGTCCCTTTATTAAAGAGGAAAAACGCTGCCTGATTATGAATCCTGGCAGCCCCACGTTTCCGCGTACCATACTAGGTCCCACCTGCGGAAGAATTGTTGTTTCTGATGGCAGCGTAGTCGACGCAGAGATTATTCAGCTCGACCCTCCTGGAGCAGATAAATAACGTATAGCGTGAGAAAAAGAGGGCTTCCGATTTCGGAAGCCCTCTTTGGTTAACCGTGTGTATTTCTTAAATGAATGCCTTGAGCTCGTCGAGCAGGGCTGCCTTTGGCATGCTGCCGACCATGCTGTGAACAGGCTTGCCATCCTTAAACACAATAAGTGTTGGGATAGATACGATATGAAAATCTGAAGCAAGATCCGGTTGTTCGTCGACATTGCACTTGTACACTGCGAGCTTGCCCTTAAGCTCGTCAGCGACCTCTTCAACAATAGGGCTCAGTGCACGACATGGTCCGCACCATGCAGCCCAGAAGTCGATAAGCACCGGAACATCCGAACCAGAGACGACGGAAAGGAAATTCTCTGAGGTGATTGCCTGAGCAGCCATTGCTTCCTCCTTTTAGCGACCGCGCTCGCACAAAACGAACGTCGGGGACCTCTATTTTGAACGTGGGTAAACGCTCAGAAATAAAATTCATGGGCTCTTACCCTTGCTAGTTGAAACGCTTATACCCACGGATATACAAGTTTTATCGCATCAAATCGAGCAATATAGTGTGAATGGTATCTGAAGGGCGCGAGATAAAATACGTTCAACCAAAGCAGAGCAGGGCAAGGGGATCAATGACGAGTGAGAGAGAAGAAATCCGCGAGGCGTATCTTGTAAAAGCACGTCATGAAATCAATAACCTGGTTGAACGAGGCGTTGTTATGGATGGCAATGCGTTCTCAAGTGTGCTGCTTATAAAGGGTGATTTTGAGAATTCGAAGGGCGCGCAAGCTGAGAAAAGCTCAGAACATCAACCATTGCTTTCAGATGCTGAGAGCAAAGCATTGCACGCGGCGCTTCAAGCACTTGGTTATGCGCCGGAAGATTGGATGGTTCTTTCCACGATATGCGCAGACGGAAGCAATCTCAAAAACAGCCTCTTGAGGGAAGCTATCACCACATTAGATCCCGAAACACTGGTGCTTCTTGATGAGCCTGCGGCTGCCTCTGTTCGTGAGGCCTACGCAGCAGAGCTTGCGGAGCTGCCAAATTTTGATGACGCTATGCTTCGGCCTGGGACATTGGTCACAATACTTGGGATGCGCGTGCTGGCACTTGGTGGTTTTGCAGCAGCGCTAGGAGATAGTCATCAAAAGCAGATCATGTGGCACTATCTGAAATCTATCCCACCGTTGGGCGAGCCTTACTAACAAACGGTTTGATAGCAACATTACGTTATCGGTAAGGTTAATTGATATTGAATAAATCGCGTTCGTTGCTGTAGCGGGTTCCCATCGTTCTGCTATGCTGTTCCGAACATTTGAGGAGGAGCCGCATGAAGATTGCAGAAGCCCTTGCAGCAAAACAAACATTTTCGTTTGAGATTTTTCCTCCCAAAGGAGATTTCTCTGTAGAAGAAGCTACAAAGGTGGCCGGTGAGCTTGCCTTTTGTAATCCTGACTTCATCTCTATAACGTTTTCTGCTGGCGGTTCTGGCAACTCTGGAAATACCGCTGCCATTGCTGCGCGTATCCAACAGGAAAATCCACATGTCATGACTATGGCGCATCTTACCTGTATGGGTTCAACGCGGTCTGAGGTGGACGCATATGTGAGCCGCTTGCAGGCCGATGGTGTAGAAAATGTCTTGGCGTTGCGTGGCGATCCAATTCCTGGCCGTGAACCGAAAGACTTCTCCTATGCATGTGACCTCATTTCCTATCTAAAGGAACGAGATCCAGAGCTCTGCATAGGCGCTGCATGCTATCCCGAGGGTCATGTGGCGTGTGAGGATTTCTCACGCTCCATGGAGCATCTCAAAGCCAAGCAAGATGCGGGTGCGGATTTTCTCGTTTCTCAGCTTTTCTTTGATAACGAACTGTTCTATCGCTTCCGTGATGCGTGCGATCGTGCGCGCATAAAAATTCCCGTTGTGGCTGGCATCATGCCGTTTACCAGCGAGAGCCAGGTTAAGCGTATGGCGTTTACCTGTGGAGCAACTATCCCAGCCAAACTTATAAAGCGCCTGCTTGCAACTGGAGAGGATCCTGCAAGTGTCCGGAGGGCAGGCATTGAGTTTGCCTGTGAGCAGCTTGTTGACCTTTCGCGCAATGGTGTAGATGGGCTGCATGTCTATACAATGAATCGACCTGAAGTGGGACGGGCGGCACATGACGCCCTGGTAGAAAGTGGCTATTTGGCATCCTAGCGCTTCAGATGTCAACAAGAAGGCATCTGTTGCTTCATCAGATAACAACCTCATAGCAGAAGATAGGAGCCTCCCTGCGGTTGCAGACTATCCTGTTGAGTCGGTGCCCTATGACGAGGTCTTTCGCTATCTTGGTATGAGCACGGGTACGCCCGACAATGCGCTGCAAGAAAAGGTTGAACAAGCAGCCGAGCGGGCATTGGCGCTTGCACGCCCGCGTGCTGCTCTGCGGGTGTTTCGTCTTCAAAATACGCAACCCATCTCACTTGAGGGTTCGCGCCTCAAACTTACAGGCAGCGATATCCAACAATTTTTGATGGGCGCACGCGAAGTTGCCGTGTTTGTCGTTACGCTGGGCATCGCAATCGATCGAGAACTGCAGCGACTGTCGGCAACGAGTGCCTTGGACGAGCTTGTCTTTGATGCCGTAGCAACAGCTCTTGTTGAACGAGCTGCCGACGCGGTGAGTGCGCGTGTGGTTGCATATGCGGCCTCGCAGGACATACATGCAACAGGGCGTTTTAGCCCGGGGTATGGCGATTTGCCGCTCGATTGCCAAGCGGATCTACTTGCCAGCGTGGATGCCATGCGTCTGCTTGGCGTTACGCTTACCGCATCAAACCTTATGGTGCCAACAAAGAGCGTTTCGGCTGTTATGGGCATTGGTCAAAACGTGTCTGCAGGCACAGACGATGGCGTGGCAAACCGTGAAGGCGCTTGTAGGATTTGTAAGCTTCGAGATTTTTGTGCGCTGCGAAAAACGGGGAGGACCTGCCGTGGCTAACAAGCTAAAAATTGCCGATAAACACCTAGCAGAGGTGCTCGCTGGGCGAGAATCTCTCCTCTTCGATGGGGCGATGGGTACACAGCTGCAGGCCGCAGGTCTTGCTGTGGGTGAACTTCCCGAACTGCTCTGTCTTGAGCAACCCGATTTGGTGCAAAAAATTCACCAGACGTATGTTGAAGCTGGAGCAGAGGTCGTAACGACAAATACGTTTGGGGCGAATGCTTATAAATTGGGCGATACAGCGCGTGTTCAAGACGTGTTTGATGCTGCGGTGGCGTGCGCTCGAAAAGCTGGCGCTCGTTATGTGGCAGCCGACATTGGTCCAACAGGCGCTTTGTTGCGTCCTTTGGGAACTCTCTCGTTTGACGAGGCATACAAGCTGTTTGCTGAAGAGGTATGTGCTGCACAGGCAGCGGGTGCCGATTTTTTCATCATAGAAACTATGGCGGATTTGCTCGAGGCAAAGGCGGCGGTTCTGGCATGCCGAGAAAACAGTAATCTGCCGGTATTTTGCACCATGACTTTCGGTGAAGATGGCCGCACATTTCTCGGAACGACACCTGAAGTAGCGGCGGTCACCCTTGCTTCGCTTGGTGTTGATGTGGTGGGCATTAACTGCTCGTTGGGCCCTGATGAGGTTGCGCCGCTCGTTATGCGTATGCTGCCCTGGGTTGAGTGTCCTGTTATGGTGCAAGCAAATGCGGGTTTGCCCTGCGTGGTAGATGGGGTTACGACCTACCCTGTGGGGCCCAAGGAATATGTCCAGTCTTTGCAACCGCTTGCCGAAGCTGGCGTTCGTATTATGGGCGGCTGCTGCGGAACAACGCCTGCGCATATTCAGGCAATGCGAGCTTTGCTTAACAGGCGTGCTTCCGTTGAGGATGAAAAGAACGCAGATTCCTTAACAGAACAAGTGGATCTTGATGCTCATAGGAATGATTTTCGTGTGACAAGCGCGCGCGAGCTGTTCTCCTTAGCGCCTGGATCGGTGGGTGTTATCGGCGAGCGCATCAATCCTACGGGCAAGCGCAAGCTCAAAGAGGCCTTGCGTTCCGGCAATTATGATTACGTGCTTGGCGAGGCAGTAGCGCAAGAGCAAGCGGGTGCGGAAGTGCTTGACGTAAATGCGGGCCTTCCTGAGATTGATGAGCCAGCAACTATGGTGCAACTGGTGGAACGCCTCCAGAGCGTGACGTCGCTGCCCTTACAAATTGACTCAGCCGATCCGTCAGCCATCGAACAAGCGGTTCGAATTTATCCCGGAAAGCCCATCGTAAACTCAGTTAATGGCAAGCAAGAATCACTCGAAACAATACTGCCAATCGTGGCGCATTATGGCTGTGCGGTAGTGGGGCTCACGTTGGACGAAGCGGGAATTCCCAACACTGCCGAGGAAAGACTGGCCATTGCGCAAAAGATAGTCGATGCCTGTGATCGTGCAGGGATTCCACGACGCGACGTGCTTATCGACTGCCTTACGATGGCGGTATCCACCGATCAAAAAGCAGCCGGTGTAATTCTCGACGCTATTCGGCTCGTGAAGAAGAACATTCCTGGTGTGAGATGTGTGTTAGGTGTTTCAAATGTGAGCTTCGGCTTGCCTTTCCGCGAGCTTATCAACGCAACGTTTTTATCGGCGGCGTTTGCTGCCGGCCTCGATCTCGCCATTATGAATCCTTTGTCGCAGCGCTTTATGGATGCGGTGGCAGCATGGCGCGTGCTCAACGGGCAAGACGTTGCAGCGGCCGACTATATTGCCCACAATGCCGGGCGGTCTGATAAGAAGCCTGTGGCTGCAGGCGCCGCCAACCAACAGTCTGATAGCACAAAAAGTCCGGAAGCGGCATCTGCTTCTGAGCGGGCACATACGGCAGTAGTGGAAGGCCGCGGAGATCCGTGCGCCCAGGCAGTTGAGGAGCTTTTGGCTTCCCATGAGGCGCTTTGGGTCATCAATGAGGTTCTTATCCCCGCACTCGATGAGGTGGGAGATAAGTTTGAAAAAGGAACGCTGTTCTTGCCGCAGCTTATGGCATCGGCTGAGGCAGCTAAAGCAGGGTTTGAAGTGGTGCGTTCCTCGGTGAGTGCTGCCGATGTTCCCGATAAGGGCGAAATTGCTCTCTGTACGGTGAAGGGCGATATTCACGACATTGGTAAGAATATTGTTCGAATGCTGTTAGAAAACTACGGCTACTACGTGCGCGATTTAGGGCGCGATGTCGATCCTCAAGCGTTTGTGGATGAAGTGGTTGCGCATCATATTCAGCTTGCGGGATTATCAGCGCTTATGACAACGACGGTTCCGGCCATGGCTGAGACCATTGCGCTTTTGCGTAAGCAGGCCCCTTGGTGCAAGGTCGTGGTTGGAGGGGCGGTCTTAAACCCAGAATATGCCCAGATGGTCGGCGCTGATTACTATGCGAAAGATGCTGCCGAAACAGCGCGTATCGCTGAGGAGGTTTTTGGCGAGCAGATACATCATTAAGGGTGATAATAAAGATTGCCGGATGCCGATGGTGCGACTTCCCGTCAAGCCCGACTCCAGCGTTGGAGGAACGCGATAAGAGGAGAGCAAATGTCACAGATTCCTGCACCGATAGATGCCACAAAAACGCCTGAATGGGCTGCGCTCCAGGCGCATTACAACGAGCTTCAAGATAAAGGAATTAGCCTCAAAGAATGGTTTGCCTCTGATCCAGATCGTGTAAACAAGTTCTCTTTTGACATGTCCGATCTGCATTTTGATCTCTCCAAAAACCTTATTGACGATGAGACGGTAAGGTTGCTCTGCGCGCTTGGTCGTGCTGTTGGTTTGGAAGAGCGTCGCGACGCTATGTATGCCGGCGAGCACATCAACACCACCGAGGATCGTGCTGTTCTGCACACGGCTCTGCGTCGTCCTGTTGTCGACAAGGGCAAGGTTATCGTTGATGGCCAGGATTGCGTTGCCGACGTTTACGAGGTTCTCGATCGCATGTATGCCTTTGCTGAGCGCGTGCGTTCCGGCGAATGGAAGGGCGTGTCGGGCAAGCGCATTGAGCATGTTATGAGCATTGGCATCGGTGGTTCCGATCTTGGCCCTGTCATGATCTACGAGGCGCTCAAGCCCTATGCCGATGCCGGTATAGATTGTCGCTACGTCTCCAATATCGACCCGAATGATATGGCCGAGAAGATCAAGGGCCTGGATCCCGAGACAACCCTCATCATTATTGTCTCCAAGACGTTCACAACGCTGGAGACGCTTACCAATGCGCGCGAGGCCCGCACCTGGCTTCTCTCGGCACTGCGTGAGGCAGGAGCTATTGACGGCTCGCCCGAGCAGGATGCCGCCGCTATTCGTGCGCACTTTGTTGCTGTTTCAACCAATCTTGAATTGGTTGCTGAGTTTGGCATCGATCCAGAAAATGCCTTTGGTTTCTGGAATTGGGTAGGCGGCCGCTACTCGGTAGATTCTGCCGTTGGCCTGTCGCTTATCATCGCCTTTGGCCCTGAGCGTTTTGCCGAGTTGCTGGCTGGCTTCCATGATTTGGATACCTACTTTGCCGAGAAGCCCCTCGAGGAGAATGTTGTTGCCCTTATGGGCCTCATGAACGTGTGGTACGTCAATTTCTTTGGTATGGCATCTCACGCCATACTGCCGTACGACCAGTATCTGCATCGCTTCCCAGCCTATCTGCAGCAGCTCACCATGGAGTCGAACGGCAAGAGCGTGCGCTGGGATGGTACGCCCGTTACCTCCGATACCGGCGAGATCTTCTGGGGCGAGCCCGGCACCAACGGTCAGCACGCTTTCTACCAGCTGATTCACCAGGGAACCCGTCTCATTCCGTGCGACTTCATCGCGTTTGTCAATACGCCCAATCCCACACAGGATGGCGATCAGGACGTGCATGAACTGTTCTTAGGAAACTTCCTTGCACAGACAAAGGCGCTTGCTTTTGGCAAGACTGCCGACGAAGTCCGTGCTGAGGGCACCGCGGAGTGGATGGTTCCTGCGCGCGTCTTTACCGGCAATCGTCCAACCACCTCGATTTTTGGCGAGGAGCTCACGCCTCATGCACTTGGCGAGCTTATTGCCCTGTATGAGCACATCACGTTTGTTGAGGGCACGGTTTGGGGCCTTGATAGCTATGACCAGTGGGGTGTCGAGTTGGGCAAGCAGCTGGCAAAGCAGATAACCCCGGCGTTCCATGATGACGAGGCACTTGCCGTACAGGATCCTTCCACCCAGGCGCTTATCGAGTACTATCGCGCGCACCGCAAGTAATGCGAGAAGCGTAGGGCAGAAGCATCGGGTCAAAGGCTTCGCGTTGGTCTAGCTTTGCACAATCAGTGTTTGATTTCTGAGAGGTGTTGGTGGTGTGCCAACACCTCTTTGTGTGAAGGCTTGGGTGTTTTGCCGCCGTGCAACCGCTAGTTGCATTTCTGTAAGACCCACTTCGCAAGCTCGGGATAAAAAAGAGCTTACACGCCATCTACCTGCGCAATGCAACCAGCAGGCGCATGAAAAGAGATAAAAAAGCAGCCGTCAGTTGGTGGATAAGAGGCTTTTGCTACCGTAGTTTTAATGGTGCCGGCAGACAGCAGATAGTAACTAACGAAAGGTCTCTCATGAGCTTCCGCAACAATCTTCAGTATCTCCGCGCCTCACGAAATATGACGCAAGAGCAGCTTGCAATGTTGTTGGGTGTTTCTCGTCAATCGGTTACTAAGTGGGAAGCCGAGAAAAGCTATCCGGAAATGGATAAGCTTCTCAAGATTTGTCAGTTGTTTGATTGCAGTTTGGACGATCTGGTTCAAGGTGATCTTTCCGCACGCGCGAATGAAACAGTGGTGGATGCGGCGGTGCAAATTCCTGCTGGGCCTCCCACCGACATATGCGGGTATGATGAGCATCAGCGCAAGATAGCATGGCAGGTTCCTACAGGCGTCGCTATTATCATTGCTGGAGTTGGCCTCTGCGCTCTTCTCGATGGTCTTGAACCATTCGCCTCGTCCGATAGTCTTGTTCCTCCTATAGCGCTTTTTGCGTCCATTATTGTTGGCTTGATGTTTCTCATTCCTGCTGGGATGGAACATACAGCTTTTGTACGCGCTCATCCCTATATTGAGGATTTCTATACAGCTGAAGAAAAGCAGCACGCTCGTACGCAATTTACCTACGGTCTTATTGGTGGAATTGCTTGCATTCTGTTGGGAATGTTTACACCCGCTTTGTTTGACAGCATTGTTGGCACGGAAGCTTTCGGAGCTGTCTTTCTGTTTGTTATGGCCATCGGCGTGTGGCTTATCGTGCACTTTGGCATGCTTCTCGGCCGAACCAACATCGCTGAATACAACAAGAGCGCAATTGAAGATGCCGAAATTGAAGATATTGCCGCTGCTCAACTGGATAGCGCTCGTAAAGATGCCCTCATGGCACAAAAGCGTATCAACGAAAAGATTGGCGCAGTGTGTGGTGCCATCATGATTGGTGCAACCATTGTTGGCCTCGGATTATTGTTTGTGGGACATAACCCGCTGTTTTGGCTCGCTTGGCCAGCTGGTGGTCTTCTGTGTGGTATCGCTTCGATACTGATGGAAGCGTTTGGACGAAACGCATAAGGCTCGCAAGTCTACTTAAGAATATGCTCGCGGACGCGTGTTGCAAGTTCGCAGGTAAGTTGATGCGCCGTCTCCCTCTTGGGTCGTGTGAGATTAAAGCTGCGTATACGAGCAACAGTACCTTTGTGAAACTTTGACATACTGGCACCTGCGCGTTCGATACCCTGCTGCAAGAGGGTGTCGCGCGCAGCGCGCCAATCGTCGGAATCGCGTGGGAACTGGTCTACAAATTCGCTCATACGCTCATTGAGGTTCTTTTCCATATAGGCCACGATGTGAGCAAAATTCGTGAGCGCCGATATAGTGAGGGTGGCATCGCACGAAATGAGAGCGATGAGGATAAGTGCGAGCACTTCAACCAGCCAGCTAGGAAAACCGGCGAAAATGTTGATGAAGTGCGGGCCAATAACGTAGACCACAGCCACGCCGGCAGCACCAAAGAACAGAGATGAAGCTAAACAGATGCGACCATTGAGGTTGAAGGGCACATTGGTGTAATCCCACCAATAGGCATGAAACAGGGTCTCGAGGAGCCAATGCGTGAAATACTCAAGTGCACTACAGGCAACCATGGAGACGAGAAAAACTTGCCACCACACGCTCGGTGCTGCTCCGTGTGGGAACGCGAGGGTTGCAAGTAAGATAACCGCTACACCACCAAAGCCATAGATAGGACAAAACGGCCCATAAAGAAACCCTCGGTTAGCCCATTTTCCATGTTTAATGGTGCAATATACCGTTTCCCACAGCCATCCAAGAAAGCTGAAAAGTACGAAGATAAGAACCGTCTGACAAACAATCATAATATGCAGCTCTCAGTTGTTGATTTTTGGCACGATAGCCCCTGAGCTGGTTATTACAAGCTAGTATAGCATCGGGGTAGGAGATGCTGCGTATGGAGCACACAGGCGAACATACAGAGGTCGATGAGATGGCCGCTGAGCTCTGTCGATGTGGCCGTCTCGAGTGTGAACATGAGTTTATTCAGCATGGATCTACCACGGTCTATCAACATTCGCTTCGCGTTGCTCGTGTTGCCTGCAAGTTTGCAGCCGCTCTTTCACTAACGGTAGATCGCACCGCACTTATCCGCGGAGCACTTCTCCACGATTATTTTCTCTACGATTGGCATGAGGCTGATCCAAGCCATAGGTTGCACGGTTTTCGGCATCCTGCGCGCGCACTTCAGAATGCGCGCGAAGATTTTGAACTCACCGCTACTGAGGAAGACATTATTGCTCACCACATGTTTCCGCTGGTGCCAATACCACCACATACCCGCGAGGGTTGGATTGTTATGCTCGCAGATAAAGTCTGCGCGCTGGAAGAAACAATTCGGAGATCCTAACAACTGGAGAGATGCCGCGCTGCTTAAACGAGCCGCAGCTCATACCATGCCTGCCAGCGAATTTTTGTGCCTTGTTGACACTGCGCTGCATTTCTCGTTGATAATGGGGAAAGGCAATGCGGAAAGGAGCTTACGTGGCACGCGTCATTATTTTCGGCAGCATGAATATGGACTTGTCAATCGAGTGTGATCGTATGCCGCAAGCAGGCGAAACACTGTCAGGCCATGATTTCATCACCAACCCTGGCGGAAAAGGCGCCAATCAAGCGGTGGCTGCGTCACGCCTTGGTGCGTCTGTGGGTATGATTGCCGCCGTGGGCGCCGATGGCTTTGGCAACGAGCTTGTTGCCACGCTTGAGGCGGTTGGCGTGGACTGCACGAAAGTAACGCGCTCATCAGAAACTTCTACCGGTGTGGCAATTATCGTGAGAAGCGCTGGCGACAATCGCATCGTGCTTTCAGCAGGAGCAAATCATTTGCTGAGCTCGGAAGATGTGGTGCGGGCGTTGCATGCTGTTGCGGAGCCAGGAGATGTTTTCCTGACTCAGGGCGAGTGCGATGCCGAGGCAACGCTGGCAGGTTTGCACGAGGCTCACAGCATGGGACTCTATACGATTCTTAATCCTGCGCCAGCTCGTCCTATGCCGGATGAGGCATGGGCGGACGTTGATCTTGTCTGCCTCAATGAGACAGAGTGCGAGCTTATGTGTGGCATTTGCCCCACCGATGAGGAGGGGTGCCTCAAGGCGGCTTCGCGTTTGCAGGAACTTGGCGTGCGCTCCGTTGTTATAACCCTTGGTTCTGAGGGGTCCATTGGTTTTGAGGCAGCTGGTGACAAACCCGTGAGGGTTGGTGCTCATAAGGTGGAGATTGTAGACACGACCGCGGCTGGCGATACCTATATCGGCGCTTTAGCTGCTGGCCATGCAGCGGGAATGTCACTTGTGGAATCGATGGCATGGGGCAGCGCCGCTTCAGCCCTTACCGTTGGAAAACTCGGCGCTCAGCAGGCAATTCCTACTGCAGCAGAGGTTGAGGCCACCGGATGGAAGTGCTGCTCGTAGCACCTTTTCCGCACTTCGTTGGCACTATGAGTGAAGTAGCAAGGTATGACTGATAGGCAAAATAAGAAGTGGCAGATACGATCTGAAGATGTCACGCGCCAGCATGCTGGTGCGGAAAATAGGCGTCGGAGATCAACGCCGCGTCCACACCGCCGAGAAGATCCCGGAATTGTGGTATCTCGTGATCCGCGGGATGATGAGCGGGCGGCGGACGCTTCCTATCACACCTCAAACAGTCATCCAACACAAATCAAACAGGGCGTCCAGCCCACAGCTCCTTCGACAGTTTCGAGGGCATGGAAGCGGATACGCCAAGCGTTTGCTCATGCCGTGCAGGTTATGCGCGAACATGTATCGCGGCGGGCGATGTTAATTGGCGTCGGCATAGTCGTGCTTCTCTGTGCTGTGGGCATGCTGGTGCCACGGGCGTGCAGCCGCAGTGAAGAGCAGGTGATCACTGATGCAACAAATGGGATAGAACGACCTGAGACAGATCAGGCGTTTAAGCTCTATGGCGAAGGCAGAACAACCGCCACAGGGGATGGGCGTGTTACGTTTTGCGCTGTTGGCGATAACCTTATCAACGACAACCTGCTTGCACTTGCAGACGCCTGGGATGGCACAGAGGGAGATGGCGTGTATGATTTCGCGCCGCTCTATTCCAATATTGCCCCCACGATTGCTTCCTACGACCTGTCATTTGTCAATCAGGAAACCACCATGGGTGGTACGGAAACCTTCGATTACATGGGTTATCCCAGCTACAACACACCCGATTCCTTAGCGCAAACTTTAGTTGATGTTGGCTTTAAGGTGGTTGCCACAAACTCTAACCATACGTATGACACTTGGGTGCCATCAATCGAACATCAGCAGGAACTGTTTGCAAACTATCCCGATCTTGTCACTATAGGAAGCTATGCTTCAGAAGAAGATCGCACAACACCTCGTGTCGTAGAGTGCAACAACATTCGCATTGCATTTCTCTCTTACAGCTATGGTCAGAATGGCTATGAGCTATCGGATTTGCCCAACGATTATTATGCGGTGCCTTACTCGGATGAGGCGCTTGCGGCCGATGTAGCACGAGCGCGAGAAGTGTCTGATTTTGTCGTGGTCTATTTGCACATGGGCGATGAATATGTGCATGAGCCTACCGATGAGCAGCGTCGCATTGCTCACTATGCAGCTGACCTCGGCGTAGGCATGATGATAGGAAGCCATGTGCATGTTATTCAGCCACTGGAATGGATTGAACGTTCAGAGGGCACGCCGCTTTCCGGCGAGGACGGGCCCAACGGTGGGCGCATGTTAGTGGCCTATGGTCTGGGCGATTTCGTGAGCGGCTACGAGAACAACCCTAAGACCATTTTGAGCGGCCTGCTTTCTTGCACTTTTGTGCGTGGCGATGGCGGTGCGTCGGATATTTCTGTTGAAGATGTTGTTTGGCATCCGCTTATCGAACATCGTGAAGGCAATGAAGATACGGTAATGTTGGTGAGCAACTATACGCCTGAACTGGCAAATCAAAATGAGTTACTCGCAGGGCTGGGCGATCCCTACACCTGGATAGTTACCACCACCAACGAGGTAATCGGCCCCGATTTTTCTATCGAGATGTAGAACCGGTTCAATTTTGTTGTTGACAACAAGCCACTTGTCGCGCTAGAGTACCACGCAATCGAATAGCGTTGCCAAACCGAAGAAGCGGAAGTAAAACTGTCTGTGCAGGAAGTGCATTACCTGCTGAGTGCGCCTACAGAGAGTCCGGGTGGCTGAGATCCGGATGGTGGCAGGGCAGCATAATGGACCCGCTGAGGGCGCGGAGAAGCACATAGCGTGCCTATGTGTGGAAGCTGCGACGGGAGCTCCCGTAACAGAGCAAGGATGTGTATGCATCCGAAAGAGTGGGCATAGTTCTTTTATGCCAACCAAGGTGGCACCGCAGGTGTGCAGATACGCGCGCTTGTCCTTGGGACCAATGTCCAGGGGCGGGCGTGTTTTTTGTATCCGTCCCGCGTACGCATCAGGTTTGCCAGACCTGATAAAGAAGGGAGCACACAATGACTATCAATCACACTTCCATTTCTCGTCGTTCATTCCTCCAGTTTGCTTTTGCTGGAAGCGCAGCTCTGTTTGCTGCGAATATGCTGGACGGCTGTAGCTCATCGGGCTCCGGCGCATCTGAAGACAAATCCGCAGCTCGCTCTATTTGCTTTGTCGAGGTTGTAGAGAATGATGCATTTGTAGCTATGCAAGAGGGCTTTAAGGATGAGCTTGCAGCACAAGGATTTACCAACGTTACTTATGAGGTAAAGAATGCACAGGGTGACACCTCCACCCTTAATCAGATTGCCAGCCAGCTCAAGACCGAGTCTTACGACCTTATCGTTCCCATCGCAACCCCTGCAGCTCAGGCAGTAACCAACGCTGAGCTCGATACGCCGGTGGTGTTTATTTCTGTGGCCGATCCTGTAGCAGCCGGCGTGATGAGCTCGCTCGATACTCCGGATAAGGGCGCTACCGGCACCTCCAATGATCTGCCGGTTGACGAGGTGTACGCATTTGGTACTGAGCTGTATCCGGCTGCTGCCAATGGCGCTTGCGGCATTTTGTACTGCTCCGGTGAGGCAAATGCCGTTTCTGGTGCAGAGAAGATGCATGCCCATCTGGACGAGCTCGGCGTGGAATGCATCGAGCGCACGGTTACCAATTCTTCTGAGTGCCAGCAGGCGGCAACTGCTCTTGCTCAGCAGTGCAGCTGCATCTATGTGCCGGTAGATTCGGTGGTGCAGTCTGCAATGACTTTGGTTACTGCTGCTGCCCTCGAGTCTGGTGTGCCAGTGTTTGGTTCCGACCCTGTTATGGCTGCTTCCGGTGCACTTTGTTCGGTTGCTGTTGGAAATGCCACCATTGGTGCCGCCTCAGCAGATATGGGGGGTGCGCCCATAATCCTGGAGACCTTGTCATCTCAGGAGATGGATATGACCTACCCTCAAGAAGTTGTAAATAACGTCCTTGGATATCTCCGCTCAGGACATACCGTAAGACAGGCAGCTGAAAAGTTTGGAGTTAGCCCTTCTATTGCTGCACAATGGCGCAGAACCTATGATGGCAAACTCAAAGATGTGCCCCCCATAAAGTACAATATTCTCAAGAGGTGGTAAGACTTGCTCTTGGTCTTGCATATGGCGGTTTCGGATTTAAGCTCGGTGAAGTTGCTCATATGTTGGGAATATCAGCAAATACTATCTCTCAGTGGAAAAAGAAGTACCTTGTAGGTGGGCATATGGATATTCCTAAGGTCACTCAGGGTGAATTAAAGCACTTGAGTGCAGATGATCTTGAAGCAATGACACTTAAAGATCTCAAAGCCTATATTCACAAGCTTGAGCTTAAGAATGCCATCCTCGAAGAGAAGATGAAACTTTTAAAAGCAGAGGGCATCGACAAGCTCAGTAATAACGAACTTTCTGTACTTGTCGATGCCCTTTCCCAACGATTTGCAAAAACAGAGATTCTCAAGGCTCTTGGTATGTCCTCAAGTAGCTACTACTACACCAAGACAAAGAGCAAAAGACCTGATAGGTATGGCGCAGCACGAGCTGCCATAAAAGAAGAGTTTTACCGTGTAGGAGGAAGACGAGGATACCGCTATATACGGCAGCGTCTCCGTATGCGAGATGTCCCTATTATTCTTTCAGGAAAAACGGTACGTCGTCTTATGGCCGAAGAGCACTGCCATGTCTCATATGCCTGCAAGAGACGTAGGTATACCTCCTACAAAGGAGAGATAAGTACCGCCCCTGAAAATATTGTTTCTCGCAACTTTCATGCAGATGAGCCTAACAAGCTCTGGCTCACCGATATTACAGAGCTTCATATTCCTCAGGGTAAAGTCTATCTCAGCCCCATTATCGATTGCTTTGACGGGATGCCTGTAGCCTGGAAAAGCAGTACTCATCCCAATGCAGACCTTGTTAACTCCATGCTGGATGAAGCAGTAAAACAACTTGGTAGTACAGATCATCCCGTCTGCCACAGTGATAGAGGGTGTCACTATCGCTGGCCTGGCTGGATCGATCGCTGCGATAAATATGGCATCACTCGCTCAATGTCACACTTAGGGTGCTCGCCAGACAATGCTGCAATGGAGGGATTCTTCGGCAGACTTAAAAACGAGTTTTTCTACGACAGGGACTGGAAGGGAGTGAGTATCAAAGACTTCATGGATCAGCTCGACAACTATATGCTCCATTATAGAAATACCCGTATTAAAGAATCCCTCGGTTGGATGAGCCCGGTACAGTACAGAAGGTCACTTGGTATTGCAGTTTAGCCTCTCCAGTTTTTGGGGCGCATCCCCTATGGCAGCTAAGGTTCTTACAGGAACACCTGTCTCCGAGGTTCCCGCTGAGGTAGTAACCGATTACGAGCGCGATGTATGCCAGGAAACCGCCGATGCTCTCGGTGTGGTTATCCCTGACGACGAGAATATCGTGGTGCTGTAAACGTTGAGCAGCACGGGATTCAATCGGCTCTAGAAGACCCCAGTTCTCCCACTGATGTAGCTTTGTTCTGACGCGTTGTTTGAAGGAAGGTTTCGCATGCCTGCTCTGTTCACCCTCGGATTCGATGCCGTTATGCTTGGCTTTGAATACGCCCTGCTTGCCGTGGGTGTGTTTGTATCGTTCCGCATTCTGCATATTGCCGATCTGACGGTAGATGGCAGTTTTTGTCTGGGTATGGCGGTCTGCACAACCTGTTCTGTGGCAGGCCATCCGGTGCTCGGACTGATTGCTGGTACGATTGCCGGAGCGTTGGCAGGCTGCGTAACCGGTGGTCTTATCGCTGCAGCAAAGATCAATCCGTTACTTGCCGGTATTATCACCATGACGGGACTGTACAGCGTCAATATATATGTGTTGGGCGGGCCTAATGTGAGCCTGCTCAATGCTGAGAAGATCTATCAGCCTTTCAAACAGATGGTTGGCGCCGCCCTTACAAACAGTCAGGTTAAGATGATTGTGGTTGTGGCGCTGGTTGCTGTGGTGGTAGCGCTGGTTGCCGCCTATTTCCGTACGGAAAGTGGCCTGGCCATGCGCGCAACGGGCGATAACGAAGAGATGTGCCGCGCAAGCTCCATTAATACCGATGCTTACAAAGTCGCCGGTCTTGCCCTTGCCAACGCACTTGTTGGTCTGTCGGGATCCATCCTTGCTCAGTATCAGGGTTTTGCCGATGTTAATGCTGGTAGTGGCATGGTTATGATCGGTTTGGCATCTGTCATTTTGGGCGAGCTGTTTGGCACGCATCGTTCAGTTACCGCAGGGCTTGTGTTTACTGTCATAGGTTCTGTGTTGTACCGCGTTGTGGTGCAGGCAGCTCTTACCGTGAACCTTATGGATTCCAATGCCCTTAAACTGGTTACAGCGGTCATTGTTGCTCTGTTTATGTCAATGCCGGCCATTCGTGCATACTTCGCATCGCGAAAAGAACGTGCTGCTGCACGTCAGGCGGCTCAGGAACTGGCTGTCAGTGCGCTTACAAACAGTTTGACGGACGGCTCCTCTGACACCAAACCCATGCTCCAGGCTATTGACCTCAAGAAGACGTTTAATGCGGGAACGCCGCTTGAGCATAAGGGTCTTGATGGGGCAAGTGTGACGCTCGAACCTGGTGAGTTTGCCTGTGTAGTGGGATCAAACGGTGCAGGTAAATCCACGTTGTTCAACGTTATTGCCGGTAGCGTACATCCAGATGGTGGCCTCGTGCGGCTTGCAGACCACGACGTAACCTTTGTTGCAGATTATCGGCGTGCTCGGACGCTTTCGCGCGTGTTCCAAGATCCAATGCGTGGTACTGCTCCGGGGCTTACGGTGGCAGAAAATGTTGCGTTGGCTTATGGTCGTTCGCAGAAAAAACCCATGGCAATTGCCATGCGTCCCGCCATGCGCCAGCTGGTAAAAGAGCGACTCGAGCAGTTAGGTTTTGGTTTGGAAGACCGCATGGATGTGCCCGTGGGCTCACTTTCCGGTGGTCAGCGTCAGGCGGTTACGTTGCTGATGGCAACGATTGGCAATCCCGACTTGTTGCTGCTGGATGAGCACACAGCAGCGCTGGATCCAGAGGCGACCAAGCGCATTTTGGAGCTCACCACACAAATTTGTCGTGAGCGTGGCATTACGGCCATGATGGTAACCCACAATCTTTCAAGTGCTCTTTCAATGGGCGATCGCACTATTGTTATGGACTCGGGCCGCGTTGTGGCAAATCTTGGTCCCGAAGAGCGCAAGGATATGACCGTCGATGACCTGCTGGAACTCTTCCGATCCGCTGCTGGCCACGATCTGGATGATGATAAGGTCTTGCTTGCCGACTAGATAAATTCGTATACTTAGTCTTCAGAACGCGTCCGACGGGTTCGGGCGACGCCATACTCCGAACCTGGTCAGGGCCGGGAGGCAGCAGCCATAAGGAGCCTCTGGCGGGCGCCCGTTCCCGTCTGGCGCGTTCGTTTTTATCTGCGGTGATTGTCCTTTTCGTCCTCTTCTTTTTCTGAATATAATCTGAACGTCTTAGGCCAATTTACCTTGGCTGACTTCATACCTTCTCTATAAGGGATTACCGTTACCGGGACTGAATCGACCGCCCGCGCACCAGTATCGTTTCTCGACTAAAACCTCACGTGAGGGTCCTACGATGCAGGCAGGCAGCGCGTCTCCCGGTGTAGCTCTCTGTCGTTCTTCCATCCTTCGACGGACGCATTGCGTTTGGTTCCATGCTTGCGAGGCACATCCCCCTTGCCGGGAGACGTGCGTCCGTTGAATACGCATGCAGTACGGGACAGGTGTCCAGAGTTTACCAATTCTTACTATTTTTACGAGCTTTAAGATTTGCTCATTTGCAAACGGTTTGTGTGGTACATTCACGGCTGTGCTATTTACGTCTCTGCCTTGTGTGCGGATCTCATGCGCTGATGTCCTGCATGCTGCAGCAGAGAAATATCGTTTCAGACGGCAGTTTCAATCGATAAGGGAGCGTGACTCATGCAGGAAGCTTGGGACGGTTTTGTCGGCGGTAACTGGGAAAACCAGATCGACGTTCGTGATTTTATCCAGCGCAATTACACCCCCTATGACGGCGACGAATCCTTCCTTGCCGGTCCAACCGAAGCTACGACAAAGCTTTGGGATGAGGTTATGGACCTCTTTGCGCAGGAGCGTGCAGCCAATGGTGTTCTCGACATGGATACGCGCGTGGTGTCCACCATCACAAGCCATCCGGCAGGCTATATCGACCAGCCGCTCGAGAAAATCGTTGGTCTTCAGACCGAGAAGCCGCTCAAGCGTGCTCTTATGCCTAATGGCGGCATCCGTATGGCAGTAGCTGCTTGCAAGCAGAATGGCTACGAGGTCGACTCCGAGATTGTGGACTTCTACACCAACTATCGTAAGACCCACAACGCCGGCGTCTTTGATGTCTACACGCCCGAGATGCGCGCCTGCCGCCACTCTCATATCATTACTGGTCTGCCCGATGCCTATGGTCGCGGCCGTATTATTGGCGACTATCGCCGTGTGGCGCTCTACGGTGTCGATCGCCTGATCGAAGAGAAGAAGGCGGAGCACGCTGGCACGCAGAAGAACATGCGTGAGGAAGTTATCCGCCACCGCGAGGAACTTGCTGAGCAGATCCGTGCGCTCGGCGAGCTCAAGCAGCTCGGCCAGATTTATGGCATCGACATTTCCAAGCCTGCTTCCACCTTCCAGGAGGCCGTGCAGTGGCTCTACTTCGGCTACCTGGCGGCCGTCAAGGAGCAGAATGGCGCCGCCATGTCCATTGGCCGTAACTCCACCTTCCTCGACATTTATGCAGAGCGCGATTTTGCACGCGGCATTCTCACTGAGGAGCAGGCTCAGGAGATTATCGACCATCTCGTCATGAAGCTGCGCATGATCAAGTTTGCGCGCACGCCCGAGTACAACGAGCTCTTCTCTGGCGACCCGCAGTGGGTAACCGAGTCTCTTGGCGGCATGGGTGTCGACGGCCGCTCCATGGTTACCAAGACTGCCTTCCGTTATCTGCACACGCTTGAGAACATGGGCACCAGCCCCGAGCCCAACCTGACGGTTCTGTGGTCTACACGTCTGCCCGAGGCCTTCAAGAAGTACTGCGCCAAGATCTCCATTGCCACCAGCTCAATCCAGTACGAGAACGATGACCTCATGCGCGTTTATCACGGCGATGACTACGCCATTGCGTGCTGCGTAAGCTCCATGCGCATTGGCAAGGAGATGCAGTTCTTCGGCGCTCGCGCCAACCTCGCAAAATGCCTGCTCTACGCCATTAATGGTGGTCGTGACGAGAAGACCGGCGATCAGGTGGGACCGAAGTATCGTCCGGTAGAGGGCGACTACCTCGACTACGACGACGTTATTTCTAAGTACCGCGACATGATGGCATGGCTTGCGGGCGTGTATGTGAATTCGCTCAACATCATTCACTACATGCATGATAAGTACTGCTACGAGCGTCTGCAGATGGCTCTGCACGACGAGCATGTCCATCGTTGGTTTGCTACAGGCATCGCAGGCCTTTCGGTGGTTGCCGACTCGCTGTCTGCAATTAAGTACGCCAAGGTTAAGGTCATTCGCGACGAGACCGGCCTGGTCACCGATTACCAGGTAGAAGGCGACTTCCCCAAGTACGGCAACGACGACGACCGTGTGGACAAGATCGCGCACGACGTCGTGGAAGTCTTCATGAAGTTTGTCCGCGAGACCGATACCTACCGCAACTCGGTGCCCACAACCTCGATCCTTACCATTACCTCCAACGTGGTTTACGGCAAGGCCACCGGCAACACCCCTGACGGCCGTCGCGCTGGCGAGCCATTTGCTCCGGGCGCCAACCCCATGCATCGTCGTGACACCCACGGTGCCGTCGCATCGCTGGCAAGTGTTGCGAAGCTTCCTTTCAAGGATGCTCAGGACGGCATTTCCAACACCTTCTCCATCGTCCCTGGTGCACTTGGCAAGAACAATGAGGTGTACTTCGGCGACCTTGAGGTTGATGGTATTGAGGGCTTTGATCCCGAGGCCTTTAATGCTGCGCTTGCCGCAGCTGGCCCCGATGACATTTCCATCGAGAATGCCGTTGACTGCGCATGCTGCGCCGATGCAAGCGCCCTCGAAGGCGAGGAAGACGCATAGAGGTTTGGTTTGGGGCATCACGCGCCGGACAAACGCATTACAGTAACAGTGCCCGCTTTTTGCGAGCTTGAAAGGAGAGAAGTATGAAGACTGCAGACGTAGCTCCTGAGCAGGTGGATAACCTTGTAAGCATGATTGATGGCTATGTTGAGGAAGGTGGCCACCACCTCAACGTAAACGTATTCAACCGCGACACGCTGCTCGATGCTCAGGCTCATCCTGAGAAGTATCCGCAGCTCACCATTCGCGTTTCCGGATACGCCGTCAAGTTCAACTCCCTGACCAAGGAGCAGCAGGACGACGTTATTTCCCGAACCTTCCACGAGTCGATGTAGTGTCTGAAGCGATCGCGGCTTGTAGATAGTGCGGTAATTCCTTTAACGAGAAGTGCGACATGGGGCAGTCTGACAGCTATAACAACGAAACGCTTGCAGTAACAGGACGTATTCACTCCATCGAGACGTTCGGAACGGTGGATGGACCTGGTACACGTTTGGTGGTTTTCTGTCAGGGTTGCCCCATGCGCTGTTTGTATTGCCACAACCCAGATACCTGGGAATTTGCCGCTCCTGACGCTCCCTCTGGCGAAGAGGCGGGGGCACAGCCCGGCACCCGCATAAGCGTGGCGGAAGTGTTAGAAACCTTTGAGCGCAACAGGCCTTTTTATCGCCACGGCGGCATTACTGCTACTGGCGGAGAGCCGCTTGCGCAGCCTGCCTTTATAGCAGCGCTTTTCTCTGCAGCGCATGCTTCTCCGACGGGCCGTATTCATACGTGCCTGGACACCTCGGGCATTTCGTTTGACCCCGTGCATCCCGAGCATGTTGGGGCTGTGTTAGATCACACCGATATGGTGTTGCTCGATATAAAGCATGCAGACCCGGCGGGGCATAAAAACCTCACATCCCATGAGCAGACGCGTCCGCTGGCGTTTGGAAACGAGCTTGCACGCCGGCGCATCCCGGTGGTAATTCGCCATGTGGTTGTGCCAGGCATTACGGATTCTGATGAAGAGCTGGCTGGTGTGGGCCGGATTATTGCTCACTGGCCCAATGTGGTGGGGCTGGATGTGCTGCCGTATCACACGATGGGCGAGAAGAAATACCAAGAGCTCGGTATTGACTATCCCCTGAAGGGCGTGCCTGCGATGGATGCTCAGCGCGTGCCAGCGTTGCGCGCCAAAATAATGGACGCGCGGGCGCAGGAAATTCGCAGACTCACTCGCCACAAGTAGTGAGAGCTCACCAGAGCGTTTGGATTAACCCAAGGTAGATCTTTGTGGCCTGCGCGCGGTGTTGGATGCGCGCGGTGTTGGCCGCGTGTGGTCCTGAATGCGTGCGACCTTGGAGCGAGCAGTCCTGGATATATGAGCTTTTTGCTCGTCTAAAAACGCTCATTTTCTTTTGTGCAAAACGTACAAATCAAAGTTGGCGGCTTGCAGACAGTCAAAAAATAAGACATCACGACTCGCAGACACCATGCCTCACAGACGCCACGCCGCACGACCAAAAGTCATCGTGGGGCAAGCGACCCGTCACGAGGTACAGCAAAAAACCGCCCCGGCGGAATTAAATCCCACCAGGGCGGCAGAGCCATTCGCGCGAAAGACGGCCAGTAAGAGCCGACCACCTAAATCCATCCTCGCACGTCGCTATGCGTCAAGCTCGTCGGGATTATTGCTCACGAGAATCTTTACCTGCTTCTTTTTCTCGGGGCCGGTAAGGGTTTCAAAGCCTTCGGCCACGATGTCATCCAGCGCGATCTTCTTAGTGATAAAGCCCTGAGCGGGAATTTTACCGGAGGCCAGAAGCTCAATAACGTTGTCAAAGTCCTTGCCGCAGTATGCAATGGACCCCACTACGCGCTTCTCGGGGATGCAAATATCGTTAAGGTTGACGGAGGCAGGCTTCTCCCAGATGGAGGTTACAACCAGCGTGCCACCGGCATGGATGCCTGCAAGAAGCTGGTCGAAACATGCCTGGGCACCGGTGCACTCAAATGCGATATCGGCACCGTAGCCGTCGGTAAGGCGTTTGATCTCGGCAACAACGTCGCACTCGGCCGGATCAAGCACGATATCGGCACCGGAAGCCTTTGCATATTCCTGACGTACAGACTTACGCTGTACGACAATTACCTGGTTGGCGCCGAGGGCTTTTAGGCACTCGATGGTAGCGAGACCGATTGTGCCAGCACCTGCAACTACAGCATTCATGCCTGCCTGGAAGCCGCCAGCTTCAAGAGAGTGATATCCAACGGAGATGGGCTCAACAAGTGCTGCGCGATCATACGAGAGTGTGTCAGGGATCTTGTGAACATACTTGTGACGGAACGTGGTGTAGTCGGCAAAGCCGCCGCCTTTACCAGCAAGGCCGTGGAAGCCAAGGTTTACACACAAATTGTCGCGGCCAGCCTGGCACGACGGACATGTGTCATCAACGTCGAGCGGCTCAACAACAACGCGGTCTCCCGGCTTGACGTTGGTAACGTTTGGACCGACCTCTACGACTTCACCTGAGAATTCGTGACCCAAAATAACAGGGGCAACATCGCCAGTAATTGGATGGGGTGTGTCAACAGGAATAAAGATAGGTCCTGCAAGATATTCGTGCAGATCAGACCCGCAAATACCACACCAATGAAGCTTGACCTTCACGTCGTAGTCGTCATCAATTTGCGGCTCTGGAACATCCTCAACACGAATGTCTCCCGCCTTGTACCACCGTGCTGCCTTCATAGTGAACCACTCCCTCTATCAAAAGACCGACAGATATCTACCTGCCGATGCGTTTCATACCCAACTACAATTGGTCTAGCCGAATAATTTAGAAAAATATTGACGTGTTAACTATTGAGAAGCTAAACCTCTAAACAGTGCCATGCAGTGGCACATACAGCGATGCGGAGGAATGCCCTATGCCTAAGAACACTCGCCCAACAAACCACGCGCGCCAAGCTGAACAGCGAGAAGAACGCGCAGCAGCGGCACGTGCGCACACCGAAGAGATGGCGGCCCAGTTTAAAAACGAGATTGCCACAACGCTTTCGGAGCTGCGCCAATACGACGGTATGCCAGATGCGAAACCCGCACAGGAGCCAACAATCCCCCAGGTAACTATCGTTGATCAGGACTCAGTTACAGCTGTGTTGGAGCGCGGCCGCGGACGAGCAAGTATGTGCGATCTTGCCGTTTTGGACTTTGCTTCATTCACGCACCCAGGCGGAGGATACGACCGCGGTACTATGGCTCAGGAAGAGTCGCTCTGCGCAGAATCGTTTCTTTATAACTGCCTGAACGCCCGCAAGGATTGGTATGCCGAGAACCGCCGCCACAATATTAACTGCGAGCTCTATCGCGAGCGCGCGCTCGTGTTGCCGAAGGTTCGCTTTGAGCGCGAGCGATACCACTCATATGCCGATGTTATTGTGGCAGCCGCACCCAACGCTCGCCGCGCGCGGGCAAACTATAAGGTTGCTGATAAAGATCTCGAAGCCGCTATGCGTCGCCGCATTAGGATGGTAATGAGGATCGCCGACGACCTTGGCCACAACAAGTTGATTCTCGGTGCTTTTGGATGTGGCGTGTTTGGCTGGAATGCAAGCACCGTGGCGCGCATGTTCTTGGAAGAGCTTGCGTCTGGTGCCCATGTTGCACAGGAGATTGTTTTTGCCATCCCGCAGGGACGCTACGACGATAATCTTGCTCGTTTCCAGCACGCCTTCGCAAAGTTCCCCGAAGCCAACGAGGATGCTTACATTCCTGCGCCTTCACGCCCAAAGGTTAAGCGCGTTGCAGAGAAGAGCAATGATGACAACCACGATGAGGTCGAAGAGGACTGGCGAAAGTATCTATAGGGAAGCGCTGTAATTCAGGTCATCATTAAAGTATTGACCGTCGGTGTTAAGTTTTAGCCCTTCTGAAATCAGGGGTGTTTCGTTTGTGCAAATCGTACAAACGAGCGGAGGCCCTTTTCAGAGGGGCTGAAAAGTAGATATTGAAACTAAACGCGCAAAACAAAAAGGACAAAATAACATCTCCTGAGCTGTGAACTTCAATCTATCTGTTTGAAGCCTGTTATAGCTCTGCAAGAGCGAATCTCTTTTTCTAAATTTCTGTAGCGTCAAAGGCGGAATCCCAAAGTACCCTGGCGATTATGGCGCCATTAAAGAGGTGGAGAGGATGAGTCGATGATTTATTGCCCACACCCTATTGAATTGTGATATATATCAATATCAGGGAGTATATTTTGAATGAGGAGGAAGAGACCAGATGAGGACTGGAAATAACCTTGAGTACTTATTGTCTGATAAGGAGAGCCTAGAGGATCTCCTCTGGGATCATAAACTGGACATCTCTGGTTCGGTTCACAGCAGAATGCAAGAACTAGGCATAACCCAGGCAGAGTTAGCATCAAAAATGGGAATGGATCGTGCTCAACTATGCAGAATCCTATCTGGCGAGGGAAATATAACGCTCAAAACTATTGCGCGCTTTGAGCTGGCGCTTGATTTTAGGCTTGACAGTGGGTTTAGGTATAACTTAGATCCGATTTCAATAACTGCCGCTCATGATGAAGAGATGCTGCCTCAGAGAAATTTAGATAACTGGGATGTGAGCCTATCCTGCAGTGCCGCAGGTCATACGCTGAGCCAATCTCTGAAATAGGAATAATTGATTACCATCCCAAAATTGCTGTAACGAGTGTTCTACAAAGCTGTTTGTGCAAATCGTACAAACGAGCGGAGGCCCTTTTCAGAGGGGCCAAAACAACATACCAATGCTCATACTACTTATGCACCCTATGTCCGCATTCGTCCAGCTCTAACCGAGACGGCGAGCCCTAGCCACAACCTATCTAGCGTCCTGCCGGCACGGCTATGCGTCCAGCCCTGGCCTCCACGGACAACTCGCCTCTACGATGTCTCCAACGTTCCCAACAAAGCCATGTGGTCGGTACCAGAAATCTTTTCGGTAGAAAGCTCGCTCACCACGACTCCGGAATCTTTCGTATACAGAATGTGATCCAGCTCAACGAGCGGCGGAATCGGTCCTGCGGAAGGAAACGTCATATGGAAGCCTTCGCCTGCCTGTTCACCAGCGTCAACAAAGGACGTACCAAGGAGCTCTCTAAAACGAGCGTGATCCCACGTGGAGTTGAAGTCGCCCATAATCACGTAGGAGTGATCGTAGTCCTGAAGTTGCCCAATGGTAGACAGGCCGTCATCCCAAAGATCCTGCGCTCCGCGAACAGGGGAGTTGGGGTGCACGCTCACTATGCGAATGGTTTGATTCCCCACGGTAATATCGGCTGCGGGCATAGAACTTGTTTTGATGGGCAACAAATTGGTTGAGACGTTGTCCATGGGCGCCGCCGACCAAATGCCATTGCGACCTCCGTTGGATATTTCGGTGGCTTGATCTGACACGATGCTGTAGGGCAGTACCTCATCAATGCCAGCGGCTTCGAGGTCGTCTAGCATGCTGCCGCCCAGCTCCTGCAGGCAGAGAATTTCGACGTTCTGTTCGCGACAAATATCGACAATCTCTTGTGCGCTTGCCATGCCGTTGTTGGTGTTTACCGTCATTATGCGCGCCACATTGTCACCGGTGGAAGGTGAACTTGCAGCCGCAGCCACAGCATCAGACGAAACACGTGCACTTGGAATAAAAAAGCCGGCATGCCACCAGAACATAATCGCCAGCGCTACAAAACATCCAACTGCCAACAAACGACGATGCCACAGCAGTGCCAACAGCAAGCAAACAATGATAGGAACAAAGAGAAGTGGCGTAAAAGCTACCAGCTCAGGCACCATCGATCCATTGGCTTGCTCAGCCGAAAGTGTTCGCAACAGCATAAGGCCTGCAACAACAAGCATAATAAGCCAC
Source organism: Olsenella sp. Marseille-QA0557 (assembly GCF_965119725.1). Classification (NCBI taxonomy): domain Bacteria; kingdom Bacillati; phylum Actinomycetota; class Coriobacteriia; order Coriobacteriales; family Atopobiaceae; genus Olsenella; species Olsenella sp. Marseille-QA0557. The sequence goes on from NZ_CBCPMI010000001.1 coordinate 916,709, forward strand.
AAAAACAAGCTCAAGCAGCCGTGGCGTGCAGGTTTACGCTCTCTGCGACGATGCCACTTGCCTCCGTCTGCTGCTGGAACCGGAGAGCCATCAGATGCTGCGCTATCGGTGTTGTAGCCTGGGACCGTAGAGAAAGAAATCTCTTCTTGCTTCCGACGCTTGAGGATAGATGGACGCTTGGCTGTTGCAGTATCGCCAGCAGAGGGTGCCCCATATCCAGCCTGTCCAGCATACGGGGCTGCCCATACTTGCGTATGATCCGAAGCGGGAGTTTGACGACGCTGTGTGACCAGATATGGATTACCGGCTCCTACAACTGTGGTGCGGTCTGCAGCTTCTGCTGCTGCATCGGCAATGGGGGAGGCAAGCACGGTGGGATCGTCTTGAGATATGTGTTTGGTGGGAACGTCTGACAGCAGACGCGTTGCTTCCTCGGACAGTTCTTCATCTTCGGAAGGTGACCCAGGGTTCATCGGAGCGCCGTCTGAAGGCTCTGTGGCATCAAAACCATCAGAACCATCAGGAGCGTCGTCAGCAAGGCGATCCTCTTCATCTGTTCCAGACGGAACAACATCTTGATGTTGCCCAGCAGGAGTTTCGGAGGCTGCATCTGCAGGAGACGGAACTTCGACTTTTTGCCTGTCGGGTTGTATGAGACGAGTTTCCTCGTCTTCTTGCATGTCTGCAGTAACTTCCCAGTCGGATTCCATGCCGAAACCACCGGCGGGAGATGAGAACCATATTTCATCTGGGATAGGCTCCCAGCGAGCATCTGTATTGTCGGAGGCGGTGTTATCCGTGCTGTTGTCCTGCGTATTCCTATCTGAAAACTTCACTACCTCCACCTCCTAGCATGTTTAAGCAATAGTTGTATTAGGTGGAATAATCCTAGCGGAGCAATAACGGCCTTCAACAAACCAAACGAAAATCCCGCAAGATAGCAATAGGACCTTCAAATTTTGAAGGTCCTATAACAATCTGTAGAAGATAAGCACGCTGACAAGCACGGTGTTAAATGCAGAAACAAGGGGCTATGCCGTAGACGTTTACAACCGTATGGCTTTCATTGCAGTTGCCATTTGTGTTGTGGATTGTATACGCATAACGCAGATCTGTTGGGTCTGAAGTGCGGGTCCATCTCAGACTGGCATCCAACGCTGCAGATGCATCGGTACCGTCAGCAACGTTTAGAGTCAACAAGTCTGCCGGAGTATTTCCCTGGGAGATACCTAGATCAGAATAGAGTTGATATTGAAGTCCTTCACTTCCTAAGACTTCTGCCATTCCTTCAGAATCACGAGAAGCGATTGAACCACTAATATCGCCAACTATTTCAGTATAGGAAGGAATCCAAATTTTATCGGGAGTGGTGGAGATGCACGTAGTGACAAAGCTTTGAGATGAACTGTCATATACAGCTCCGACATTGTTTGTAGATTTGTCCACTTCGACAATGTTTTCCTGCAGGTCGTCGGGCAGCATATCGAGAAAATCGGAGTTCAATCGAGTCCTAAGGTCTGAATATTTCCAGCCACCTTCATTGCTGCCGCGTGTACTCATGGGCGCAAAGTCAACCATTTCAGTGAAAGCGAAAGTAATGCCAGCTTTGCCAGAACCATCTGATGCATCATCGTGAGCAAAACCAATAATTTCGACAGAGGAAGTTACTCCGTTGGATAACTCAACCTCTTTGGTCTGTGTGCCGTCGAGGGTGCCGTCTTCGTTGCAGAGATGATAGTTTTTGGCAATCTCAATCGCCTCATCTTCACTGCTTGCTGCAGAAATTTCGTCAGAAATGGCAGAGAGTTCCTCCCAGCTGTAATCATTTACTGATTCACGAACAGGCACTCCCTGTCCAACTGAAATAATCCCATTGCTTCCTGCTAGACCAAACCATCCCGTCAATACGCCTGCTGCAGCTATTCCTAGAATGAGTACAAGTACAACGATAGGCACGACAATAAGAGCTTTACTCTTCTTTTTCCCAGGTGAATTGGGAGGTGCGGCCGGTGTGGTAGCTGCTACGTCCTCGTTTTGTGAAGAAGGGACTTGTTGATTAGCGAGGGGAGTAGCCATAGGAGGAGTAATTGGTTTCCCAGTTTCTGTAGTACTGATGGAAGGCTCATCTTCAAGCTCCGCCATGGCAGTATCTACTCGACAGCCACACTCAGGACAAAAGACAGAATCATCGGGGATTTGATGCCCACAATTAAAGCAATACATAAATACCTCCGAATGCCATTCAAACTGTAATAAAGGTAGCAGGCCGGAGCATAAAAACTTTTAAGGATTCTGGCTTCGGTAACCAGTGTGAATCTTTTACAGGAGAATCAATCGCCTTACAGAAATCCCGTGCGGGGACCTTAGATAAAAACAGATATAGAAAATATATAAAAATTGCTACAAGGTAAATACCGTTATATTAAGCGTTAGTTGAGTCTTTTTCTAACAGAAGGTAGACTTAAAAAGATAGGGACAATGAGGAGTAATAGCTAATCTGCCAGCATTAACTGTCTCCTTGATGCGGATGCTATTAAGATTCTTGGCCGATATAAGCGTTAAGAAGAGTATTAGGAGATATTGATGAAAGGTATCATTCTTGCGGGAGGAAGTGGGACAAGACTTTTTCCTGCTACAAGGGTGGTGTCTAAACAACTATTGCCTGTTTATGACAAACCAATGATTTACTATCCGCTCTCTACCTTAATGCTTGCAGGAATTAGAGAGATTCTCCTCATCTCCACCCCACGCGACGTATCTTCTTTTGAAAGTTTACTTGGAGACGGTTCAGATTTAGGCCTTAACATTTCCTATAAAGTTCAAGACAAGCCTCGCGGTTTGGCTGATGCCTTCATCATTGGCGCTGATTTTATTGCTAATGATGATGTAGCACTTATTTTAGGTGACAATATTTTTTATGCTGCAGGTCTGAGTGATACGCTGAGAATTGCAAGGCGCAAAGTTGAAGCTGTTGGCGGCGCCATGATCTTTGGATACCCAGTAGACGATCCTCGTAGATTTGGCGTGGTAGAAGTAGGCAAAGAAGGGGAAGCTCTTTCACTAGAAGAGAAACCTGAACACCCCAAATCTAATCTGGCTGTTCCTGGCCTCTATTTTTATGACAACACCGTTGTAGATATTGCCAAAGAGATCAAGCCGTCCCCGCGTGGAGAAATTGAAATTACTTCAATTAACGAGGCTTACCTGCAGAGTAATTCATTAGCTGTGCAGGAACTTAGTCGTGGAGTTGTTTGGCTCGATACGGGAACGCATGACAGTTTGTTAGAGGCTGCGGAGTTCGTATCAATTATTCAAAAGCGACAAGGCATCTATATTTCGTGTATAGAAGAAATAGCTTATCGCAAAGGCTTTATTGATAAAAATCAACTTCGTAAAATTGCTGAATTGCGTTCCCATAATACAAGTTATGGACGGCATCTCATAGAGCTGGCGAATGATAATTATTAAGTCGAATACGCTACTAAGGAAAAGGAGTCGCGATGAACGCGAACGGCAGGAAGATGGTGGAGCTTCTTAAAGAACTGCGTGATGATTATGGTTGCGTTGCGGTAAAAGCAGAATTTGAGGCGGAAGGCTCTCGTACTGACGAAATGATCATGCTCTGTGAGGTGCTGAACACCGTTGACATGCCATTAACCATAAAAATAGGAGGCTGTGAAGCTGTTCGCGACCTCGATCAATGCAAGCTTCTTGGTGCTAAAAATATCATGGCACCAATGATTGAAACTCCATTTGCCTTGAGTAAATTTAAAGGCGCAGCGGAGAAAATGTATGGCGATGAAATGGATCAGGTTGATTGGATTATTAACGCTGAAACCGTTACTTGCCAGAAAAATTATGATGAGATACTCGAGGCAGGAAAAGGCTTTCTTAAAATGGTTGGTATTGGCAGGGTAGATTACTCTGCCTCTCGCGGGTTATCCAGAGCAGATATCAACAATGATGCTATGTTGGAAGCTTGTATAGATATTGCTCAACGATCCAAAAAAGCTGGCCTTATGGTGGCCTTTGGTGGTGGAATTTCTTTTGACGCTATTCCATTTATTCAAGCTATGGTTCCTTATGCAGATCGTTTTGAGACTCGTAAAGTGCATTTTGAGATTAGTGATGATGAAAAAATTCTCAAAGGCGGAATCTTCCGCGCTATGCAATTCGAGGCGCTCTATCTTGAAAATAAGTGTGGGTTCTATGATGTGATGGCTAATGAAGATCGCGCACGCATGAAAATGATGTATGACCGTATCTCCAAAGCTGAACAGGAGATGGCTTAAAGTGCGAGCATTAGTTACAGGCGGAAGTAGGGGAATAGGAAGAGCGACAGCAAAAATCTTTCGAGATAATGGATATGAAGTAATTACCCCAACACGCAATGAGCTCGATTTGTCCAGTAAATCCTCTATAGAAGCATATATCTCTGCTCATAAGGATGAGCCTCTGGATACCCTTGTAAATAATGCAGGAATTAATGATTTGGCTTTTATTGAAGATGCAAATGATGCAGTGATAGAACGCATGTTTGAAGTTGATCTTATGGGGCCAATTCGTCTACTTAGGGGATTTATTCCCTCTCTTAGAAAAAGTGATATTGGGCGGATAGTTAATATTGGGTCAATTTGGGCTGCAGTGTCAAAACCGGGCCGCGGTCTGTATTCTGCTGCCAAAAGAGGCTTGCACGGCATTACAAACGCATTAGCGTGTGAAGTTGCTGAGGATGGCGTGCTTGTAAATACAATTTGCCCTGGTTTTACAGCGACTGAACTCACAATTCAAAATAATACACCTGCTGAGATAAAGGAATTAGAACGCCTTATACCCCTTGGACGAATGGCTGATCCAGAAGAAATTGCCAAGGCAGTGTACTATTTTGGCTCAAAAGAAAACACATATATTACTGGTCAGAAGATCCTTGTTGATGGGGGATATACAATTAAATGAAAATTAAAGCCGCAATAAAAACATATGAAGTTTGTTTTGAGGACAATTTAAATTTTCTAGACGAACTGGCAAAAACTCAAAACGCCTTTTTTGTTGTAGATTCAAGAGTTTGGGAGCTATACACCGAAGAGCTGTCTTCCATACCACAAGAATCCCTCTATTTTATAGATGCGATGGAGGAGAATAAAGTCATAGAAACAGCCCTTGCAATATGTGAAGCAATGGTAAAGATGAATGCAAAGAGAAACGCAAAGCTCGTTTCACTAGGCGGGGGCATTACACAAGACATTACGGGATTCGCTGCAAATATTCTCTACCGAGGTATTTCTTGGATATTCGTTCCCACAACGCTTTTGGCAGCTTGCGATTCTTGTATAGGTGGTAAGACATCGCTGAATTATAAAAGCTATAAAAATTTGTTAGGGACTTTTTATCCCCCAGATCAAATCTATATTTGTCCGCAATTTTTCAGGACGCTTTCAAAGAATGATCTTGAAAGCGGGCTTGGTGAGATTATTAAGTTCAATGTGATGGGTGGAAAAAGAACCCTCGCATCTATTGAAAGTTCCTTACCAAAGCTGCTTTCTCTTGATCCAGCAATTGTAAATGAGTTTGTTCATAATGCTTTAAATTATAAGAAAGGAATAATCGAACAAGATGAATTTGACGACGGAGTGCGTGTCTTATTAAATTTTGCACACACCTTTGGTCATGCATTTGAAGTATCAAGTAATTACACGATTCCACATGGCAGCGCGGTTGCCTTGGGGATGATAAGTGCAAATGCCGTATCAAAGTCTCGCGGAATGCTTGATCCTGATCTAGATAAACGCATTCGAGAGTTAGTTCTTCAGATAATGCCCAATTATTCGCCCGAGTTGATAAAAGATGAAGTAGTAATCAAAGCTATAAAGAAAGATAAAAAGCAGGTTGGAGCACAATTAACAGCAGTCTTATTAGACAACAGTCTGAATCTCCATGTTGTTCATGATATGACCGTTCAAGAGGTCGAAGATGCTTGTGAAGCAGCCAGGTCTTTTCTAGAGATAATTGGAAAAGAACAATAGCGTCTGGTTTTGAGGAGTAAAGATGAATAAACCGAAACTATTGATGCTAAACGGCAGCGTTAATGAAATTGAGCTTATCAAAGCATCGCAGAAACTTGGCTACTATGTCATTACCACCGGAAATGCTCCAGAGCTGATAGGTCATAAATACGCAGATGAATATATAAAAGCGGACTACTCTGATTGTGATGCAATCCTAGCGTTGGCAAAGGGGCGATCCATATCAAGGGTTGTTTCTTGTGCTAACGATTTTGGAGCAATTACTGCTAGTTATGTGGCCGAGCAACTTGATTTGCCAGGTCACGATACTTATGAAAATGCTTTAACTCTTCACCACAAAGATCGTTTTAAACAATTTATCCAACAATTAGGGATAAAGACACCTGAGTCTGTGGTTCTCAAAGGCGAAGCAGAAGCGCTGGCATATGCAGCAAAAGCTGAATATCCAATTATGGTTAAAGCGACTGACCTGACGGGCGGAAAAGGTGTTCATAGGGCAGATAACTTTACAGAGGCAAAAAAAGCCATTAAAGATGCCTTGGATAGATCAAGGGTGGACATAGTAATAATTGAGCCATACATTACTGGAAGACAGCAATCTGCAGTTGCATTTATCAAAGACTGTAAGATACTCGAGCTTGTCAGTTGCGATTGCTATATGCCGCTTAATCCTTACTTAATTCAGTCTGAGACATTGCCCGCCAACGGTTTTGAAATTATTGAACCCAAGGTACGCCATATTATTACAAGCATCTGCGAAAGACTTGAATTAAAAGATGGCATTTTTATTTTGCAATATATTGTGAGTAATAACGAGCCATACGTAATTGAGATGATGCGAAGAGCTCCGGGAAATCAATTTCTTAGAGCGGCAAGGGCTGTTTCTGGCTTTCCTTGGGAAGAGGCTGTCGTGAAGGCTGAAACCGGTGCCTCTTTGAATGATATTGAATATTCGGATCCGATAGCACCATTTGCCGGGCATCATGGAATTATGGGTACGAAGAATGGCAAAATTTCAGGTTACTATATCGATCCTGATTTTAAGAAGCATATCTTCCATATTATTGAAATGATGCATGTCGGAGATGAGATAACCGATTGTACGAATGAACGAGTTGCTTACATATATTATAAATTTGAGCAGCGCGAGGAAATGGATCATATAGCAAAACACTTTAACAACCTTGCCTATGTAATATATAAATAAGGGGAAGCAGTGCGAGTACTCATTACAGGCTCCAATGGGTTTATTGGATCGAGTGTTGCGTCTTTTTTTAAAGAGCAGCTTAATTGGGAAGTCATTGGCGTTGGCAGAAAGAATAAGCCAAAAAATAATGTTGATGAATATATATGCTGCGACCTTGAAAAAAACGATGCAGATAGTCTTCTTGCTCCGACTTTAAAAACATGTGAAGCAGTAATACATTTAGCTGCTGACATGAGGGTAGAGCCACATAATGTAGATGTTATACGAGCAAACTGTGCAAGCACACAAAGGCTCCTGGAATTGTGCGAAAGGTGCCAAATTAAGGTCTTCTTACAACTATCTAGTTTGCCAGTTATTGGAAAACCCAAAACAGTGCCTATTGATGAGAATCATCCAATCCATCCACCTACTGTTTACCATATTTCAAAATATACAGAAGAGCTATTGGCGGAATATGCTTCAGAGCATACTGGCCTGAGAACCGCGAGTTTTCGCATAAGTGCGCCAGTGGGAATAGGGATGAAAGAAACAACAATCTTTCCAACGTTTATTCGAAATGCAGTACAGAATAGCGACATTAATATATATGGCCAAGGAACAAGAAAACAAACCTATGTTCATGTAGATGACATTGCAAAAGCTTTAGCGAACTCTGTCAAATACGAAGCGGTAAGAGGGGTTTACAACCTCTCGAGCTATAACTGCATTTCAAATAAAGATCTAGCTGAGAAATGTATAACAGTACTTCAGTCAAGCTCGGCAATCAATTATGTAGATAGGCCCGACTCAGCCGATGGAGAAGAATGGCTGGTGTCAATAGAGAAGCTGAAAAGAGACGCTAAGTTCGAACCAATTGTTACGATAGAACAATGTATTACTGAACTTGGAGAGTATTATAGACGACTGCTGAGGTAGAAGCATGAAATTATCAGTGGTGATTCCTTGTTATAATTCGCAAAATAGCATCAAAGAGGTTGTTTCAAAAGTTAAGTGCGTCTTAAGCGACAATAAACTTAATAATTATGAGATTATTTGCGTAGACGATGGTTCTGGCGATAATACCTCAGCAGTTTTAAAGCAATTAGCCTTTGAGGATCGCAAAGTAAAAGTTGTTCTCTTGTCTAAAAATTTTGGCCAACATGCTGCATTAATGGCTGGGTTTAATTGTGTTACAGGGGACATAATAGCTTGTATGGACGATGATGGGCAAAATGACGCCAATGATATTATTAAATTAATAGATAAGCTTAATGAAGGATATGATGTAGTATCCGCTAGGTATGAGCATGAGCATAGGTCATTCATTAGGACTCTGGGCTCGAAAGTCAGCATGGCTATGTCACATCATTTAATTGGAATGCCTAAGGATATAGAGCTAAACAGTTTCTGTGTATTCAATAGGTTTGTATGCAATGAAGTGATTAAGTATAAGAATCCATATCCTTTTATACATGGACTAATGCTCCGAGTAACAAGAAACATAGCAAATGTAGTCTTAAAAAGAAATGAAAGGGCATACGGTAATTCCGGATATACACTTCGAAAATTAGTAAGCTTGTGGCTCAATGGGTTCACTGCATTTTCTGTGTTGCCATTGCGAATAGCAAGCATAGTTGGTGCAGTAGCATCTATAGGTGGATTTTTATTTGGGCTTATTACTGTAATAAGAAAGATTATGATTCCAACCATATACGCTGGCTATAGCTCGATCCTTGCGACTATATTGTTCTTTTTTGGCTTAAATCTGCTTTTTTTGGGCCTAATTGGGGAATACCTGGGCCGAACATATATTTGTATTAATGATGCACCACAGTATGTTGTGCGTAGCTCGATCAATACGGATTCAAAAGAGTGGGCAAATAGAGAGATTTCAAATGCGGATAAAGATTAATAAGTTAAAAGTATTTGTATTTGCCTGTATTGCGCTATGCGTACTTACTATTCCTAGCATTGCTTTATCAAGAGAATTTGAGGGGCTAGGAACGCCAGATAATCCGTATCAACTAAACACCCTTGAGGACTACCTTCATTTAAGTGATGAAGTTAATGGGGGAAATAATTTTTCGGGTGTTTATTTTGAACAGTCTTCCGATATAGATTTCAGCGATGTTAATTGGGAGCCAATTGGTAATTCCGAAAGCACTGCTTTTGAAGGCTATCTTAATGGAGATGGACACTCGATCAAAAACTTAACTATACAAAGCAGTACGAGTGAAGATTCTTCCGCAGCTCTATTTGGTTATCTAGGCGGAAAAATTGTTAACTTGTCGATTGAAGAAGGAGAGATATCTGGAAGCTATGCATCAAGTTTTGCAGCACATGCGGTTGGGACAAATGCGGCAATCATCAATTGTATTAGCAGTGCTAATGTTAGTGGAGATTATTCTGCTGGTATTGCAGCAGCATTTGAAGGTGGAGTAATAGCAAATTGCGTAAGTGTGGGGACGGTCAAAGGATCTCACTCTTATGGAATAACAGCTGCCAATGTTGATGTGAAAGTATATAGATGCTATACCACATCAGCAAAAGCAGTTCCAGATGGAGTTGGTGACGCCAACAGCTTTTCAATACCAATAGAACAGGTCAACAGCCCGAAACAAGCAATGAAAATGAGCATTTCTGCCGCTTTGTCAAAGTGCTTGTTTTTGGAACAGTGCGAATTGGTTCCAATGGAATGGGAGATTGGGCATAATGGATTATTATGTAATTCATCAAATCAATGCTTTTCAATTGTCATTAGCGGAATTAATAGCTTAGCCTTTCCTATATTATTAACCTTATATATAAGCTGGATAGTAAAAGTACATCGTAAGTATAAAAATGAAGAAGTCGAGCGAACGGCTACAATTCCGAAACTCTCAACTCCCCTATTTATCATTACAATAATTACTTATTTTTATGATGGGTGTTTTGTATTGTCGCCACCAGAAATTATTTCTGGTGGTCATATTTTGACACTAGTGCTAGTTAATGTTGCATTTGGTATTACTCTGGCTACCAAACTCCGTTATCAAAAGCCTAAGTCACTATCAATTTCTGGAAATGTATTAGCAGTGATAATAATAGCTGCCATTGCTGAGATAGTCCAATTTGGAACAGTCCCCCGTTTCGATGCAAATATTTACTATGGAAGTTTTATAAGTGGGTGTGAATTATATAACGCTGACCTATTAACGTTTTTAGGGGCATTCAATTGCTGGAAATGGATGCAGGGAATTGCGCTATTTGCAGCCCCATTGGAGTATTTATTCCCAGGCACCGCTTTAAGTATATATATTAGTGAGTTGGTGCTAACTGTAATCTCTATTCCGATGCTATTTAGCATACTAAGAAATTTGTATCGAGGCTTAACAAGATTCCAGGAAACACTGATCAGTTTAGTATTTATTTTTAGCCCATATATCACAGGTCTCTTTTCGTATTTTACAGCTGAATGGCATTTGGCAATTTTTACTATTTGGCTTGTTTATTTCATTATGAAAAATGATCTAGCTGGTACCGTATTTGCTGGACTACTCCTTACATTTACAAAGATTACTGGAACTGTATTCTATGCAGGTATGATATTTGGTATCGTGGTCTATAGGGTTCTGCAAAGGAAAATGAAACAAAAGCAATATGCTGCGAAGAACCTTAGGCCTAGTAATTTTATGCTGCTACTACCTTTGATAATGATGCTAGGCTTGCTTGTATTTGGAGACGAGCTAACAATTCAAAATTTCTATGGATCATATGTTTCTGAAGGTGGAATAATAGATCTATTTAATAAACAGCAGATAATCAATGTGATATTACAAGCTTTTATATTTAATTTCAGATGGCTCCAAACTGTCTTATTGTTAATAAGTGGCATTTATCTATTTTTAAATAGAAACAAAATAAGTCAGATAATACATAGCGGCTGTGCAGAAATAATAATCGCAATTGCGGTTGCATCAATATTTACAGTTATTGCGTTATGTATATATAAATCGGATGCAAACTGCCCCAGATACACCACAATTTTGTCGACACCTTATGTGCTATTGATCCCAATATTTATTTTATTATTCAAGAGTAATAGGACTAAGAATGTTTTATTAGGAATTATTTTAACTCTATTTATAGGCCAGACCTACTGGACAATAGACCCTTCGATATTGGCATATTGTAAAAGTGCAGAAACCGGAACAACGAAGATTTATAGATTAGCTTACAACGATGATGACAGGCCAGGAATGAATCTTTCATCAGGATGGGATCAGGAATACCCACTGATTTGCGATATCTATTCATACAACTGTCAATACTCATTTTATGATGAATTAATCAGTCAGGCTCTGTCTCAAATGGACTTAAAAGATGATGTAGATATATATATTTTAAATATTGCGCCTTATGAGCTCGATATTTCAGGTAGGGGTTATGGAACCTACAATATATATTATGATGATGATAAAAACATAAGATCATACAATTCTGTCGGGACAAAATACATTTCTGTAAAAAGCCTTGTGTATAGTGATGCAAGAGGCTTTAGTGTGCCGAAGTCTAATCTGCCATCAGAATTCTATTTAATGATACCTTTCAGAGTACATAGCAGTAAAGCTTTAGAAGCCTTGGAAGATGAAGGATATACAGTAAAAAATACTTATGATAGTAAAAGCCTGTATGGAAAAATGTCGACGTATATGATGACGAAAGAGTAATAATTATTTTTGATTCATACGCTAAAATAATACTAATTTAATAGAGAATTGTCCTAAAAGGAAATATATGGCAAAGAGAATTTATGCTCTCGATACAGCAAAAGCTGCTGCATGTCTCTTAATTACAAATTCTCACTGCTCGGCCATGTATCCGAGTTCATTATTTGCGATAGGAGGAAGTCAAGGAAATACAATCTTTTTTATTATTTCCGGGTTTCTATTGAGCAGGACTGTTCAAAAACCGTTCAAAGAGTGGATAATTAAGAGATATCTACGGATAATTCCACAAACTATTATTGTAATAGTAATGTGGCTCTTATTTAGAATGGCAAATCAAGTCCCTACATTAGGGATCGTAGAATTATTTCTTGAAATATTAAATCAATATTGGTTTATTTGGGCAATATGTATATTTTATCCAGTTTATTATGCAATAATGCGACAAAATAAAATAAAGCATCGATATATTGCCTTTGTCTATCTAGCAATTTATTTTATAAGCTATATTTTATTTGTTAATAAAAATCAATTTACTGCTGAGGCACAGGGCTTCCATCTGTATAAGATACTAAATTATTTTGGAGTAATGCTCTTTGGTGGACTATTAAATGACTATCTAACAAAGAAGCGTGTCGTTAAAAATAATTTTGGAAAAGAAATTGTCAAATCACTATCATTATTTTTGCTCGGAATCGCGATATGGGCTTCCGAATACGCAGTGATTATATTTTTAAAAAGTGGATTAGAATATCAATTTCTAATTCATCTCGGAAACTGTTTATTTGGAATTGGATTATTAGAGATGTTGCTCATTTATAATTCAATTCACTCCGATTATGTCCCATCAACGATTGTAGAAAGAATAGCATCATCAACATTAGAAATATATTTAATTCAAGTATCAATCCTATTTCTATTTAAGAATATGGTATTCCCAATCGGTTTACTGCTCTTCTATATCACTGTAATTGGACTTGGGTTGGTGCTTCAAAAGAGCATGAACCTCTTGCAGAGAGTAGTAACCGTAAGAAGGTGTAGTAAAAAATACTAGTTTCTAAACAAAGATAGATGCACTTCCAGTACATATCATGGCCTTGCTTTATATGTAAAATAGTTGCTGCGAGAAATAAAGAATCTGTATTATGGAGTGGCATCAAATGATAAGTTTCAATATCCCACCGTATCTCGGTACAGAATTTAAATATGTTAAAGATGCTATTGAAGTAAAAAGAAAAATATCTGGTGATGGTTCCTATACAAAGCTCTGTCATTGTTGGCTAGAGAATAACTTTAGTGCACAAAAAGCTCTGCTAACAACAAGTGGTACCAGTGCATTAGAAATGGCTGCAATTTTAAGTGAGATACGACCCGGCGATGAGGTAATACTTCCCAGTTATACCTTTTCCACCACAGCAACTGCTTTTGTGCTCGTAGGAGCAAAGCTAGTATTTGTTGATATTCGTCCAGATACTATGAATATAGATGAAACTATCATTGAAAAGGCGATTACTAGAAGTACTAAGGCAATAGTTGCAGTTCATTACGCCGGAGTTTCCTGTGAGATGGACACCATTTTAGATATAGCAAATCGGCATAATTTAATAGTAGTCGAAGATGCAGCTCAAGGCGTGATGGCATCTTATAAAGAAAAGGCATTGGGAACAATTGGTGACTTTGGATGCTATTCGTTTCACGAAACAAAGAACTACTCAATGGGCGAAGGAGGAGCAATACTAATTAAAGATCCTAAGAATAATGATAGAGCTGAAATCATAAGAGAAAAAGGTACAAATAGGCAGAGATTTCTTCGCGGTCAGGTTGATAAATATACTTGGGAAGAGTACGGGAGCAGCTATCTACCAAGTGATATAAATGCAGCATATCTTTGGGGACAGCTTGAAAGAGCTGAAGAAATCAATAGCAATAGGCTACAGGCATGGAATACTTATTATGAAAAATTAAGCAGGCTAAGGGAGAAGAAACTTATTGAGTTGCCTATTGTGCCTGAGTATTGCAAGCATAATGCGCATATGTTTTATATTAAGTGTAAAAACCTAGCTGAAAGAAGTCGTCTAATTACATATTTAAAAGATAGACAAATTTCTTCTGCTTTTCACTATATTCCGCTCCATTCATCCCCAGCGGGAAAACGGTATGGCAGGTTTTTTGGAGATGACATTTATACAACTTCGGAATCGAATCGGCTGCTTAGGCTTCCAATGTATTTTGGAATAAAAGAGGCAGATATTTTAGAAGTAGTTTCTGCTATATATTCTTTTTACAATATTTCTAATTAATAAGCCTTTTCTTTGGTTCATCGATATAGACACAATGAGAGTAATCGAACGTCAGCATGCTTTGCCTATCTACTATCAAATTGCCAGGCGAAAAGTTGACAATACTAGTTATAAATGGCTAAAGAACAGAGTGGCGATTTATGACCTCCAATAATCCAAAAGATAGCATATCCCTAAAGCATGCTTGGTTAGCTTCATGTAGCGCTGCGGCTTTAGCGATCATTGTGGCTGGAACGCTTATTCCAATGTATTTTGGGACCAATGATGATCCATATGTAATTCAGGTTCTTTCGGGCGGCGGCGGCGTTGCTTCTAAGCCATTGCCATTTGTGCCGTTTATCAACTTCGGGCTTTGTTGGATTATCTCAAGCTTGTATTCTGTTCTACCGATGATTCCTTGGTGGATAATATTCAACTTGTTATCAATTTTTGTATCACTTTCACTTATTAACAATGCCATTTTAATGAGAATATTTAAAAGCACTCGAGGTGTCCGGTATCTGCCTACTTTCTTTTTTATATTAATTGTCAATCTCGGTGTGAGTTCTTATTTTGTGGGACGTCTGCAGTTTACTAATACCTCAGCTCTTCTTGTTGCAGCCGCTATTATTGCTACATGTTCAGGATTACCACAAAGAAAAAACAAACGAGGAATATTGATCTTGGCAGGCGTTGTCGGAATGATTGGCTTTGCTTTGCGTGCTCAATCTGGCCTGCTAGGACTCTTTTTCTGGGGAATAACTGCATTTTGTTTAATAATGCAAGCGTCCGGCAATGTGTTTGAGCGACTTAAAAGCGTACGTGATACTCTGCTATCGCTATTTATAGCTGTGATTGGGTCGCTTATTCTTATATTGCTTAACACAGTAGCCTATTCATCATCAGATTTAGAAGCAAGTTTAAAACTTCAACAGGCATATGGCGGATTTACAGACTATCCATATGTTGCGTATTCACAAGATCCATCTCGTTATCAGGCTGTTGGCTGGGACGAAGAGCTTACTGAGCTTGTAGGTCAGTGGTTTCTTATGGATGATCGCATCACAACAGAAAACCTAACGGAGCTTAACGAGCAAAATACGGCTGCAATAGATGAATTAGTTGAACATCCGTGGAGTACTGTTCTATCGCGTCTACACTATATATCTCAACCGATTCCGATGTGCTATTTAGCGCTGTTGCTTGGCGTTGCTGTTACAGCTTTTGCATTCTCTACAAGTCGTTGGGAGCGCATAACTGCATGGGTAATATGTGGATCGGTGGTATTACTATTGGGGTATCTATTGTTACAAGGACGCTTGCCAGAACGAGCGGCTTACGCAGTAACAATTCCCGCAACTGCTGCATTGCTATCCATTGTGCTGCGCAATGCCTATGCTGTAAAAGAAAAAGGTCATAGTGTTCTAGCTCCGACTATAGCTTTTGTCATTGGAGTAACGCTTCTCACCCCGTTGTTCTATGGAGCTGCAGCTATTGGTCGCCTAGCCTTTGGGTTGGGTGTGCTGTACTGTCTCACTATTTTAGTGTGGTCGGCATTTATGTACCGTAAGGGCTTCTCGAAAAAATGGATGACGGGAATAACTGCCGCTTTGGCTATTTTGCTTATTCTTTCACCAGGAGCTGTGACACTGAAAAAACTTGGTGTTGGCAGTTGGGAAGCAAAGCATCAAGAAGAGCTTCTCGCAAATACAGAAGCGTTCTTCAATTACGTTAACGAGCATCCGGATACCCTCTATATCTATGCGGGATGTCCTATGACAATGCAGTATGTGTGGCAGGATGCATGGCCGACCAATCAAACCGGTTGGGGCGGTTGGCGCTGGCCGTATGAGTGGTTTGACGAGGCGATGCGCGCGGCTGGTTTCGATGGGCGGCCTACAAGTGAGGATTTCCTTGATGGCGATGCGGTGTTTGTATCGAGCTCCAAAAGTACATGCGACCTATTACTTCGTTATATGCGCAATACTTTTGGCGAGGATGTCCAGATGGTGCAGATTGATGAGATTGCGGGTGGCATGAAGGTCTACCAGTTTGTTAGAGCTGGAGAGCAGTAAGCCATCTTTTCTGCAAGAGGAGTTATATCAAGATAGAAACAGGTTGGATAGAATCTAGCTTAAGAATCATTTTGAGACGAGAGGTGCAAAACATGTCAGACACCTTCGAACCGAAGAACATCATTGTTACTGGTGGCTGTGGCTTTATTGGCAGTAATTTTGTGCACTACGTTGTTAATCACTTTCCAGACGTGCATGTAACTGTGCTTGATAAACTTACCTATGCTGGCAATCCAGAGAATATAGTAGGACTGCCAAATGATAGAGTTGAACTGGTTGTTGGCGATATCTGCGATAAAGAACTGCTGGATTCTTTAGTGCCTGGTCATGACGCTATTGTTCATTATGCCGCAGAGTCGCATAACGATAATTCAATTACCAATCCAGAGCCGTTTCTTAAAACTAACGTGGAGGGAACATACTGCCTTCTTGAAGCGTGTCGTAAATATGACGTGCGGTACCACCACGTGAGTACAGATGAGGTCTACGGTGATCTTGCGCTAGATGACCCTACGCGTTTTACAGAAGAAACACCCTATCATCCGAGTTCTCCTTATAGTTCAACTAAGGCAGCATCCGACATGCTGGTCCGAGCTTGGTGCCGAACATATGGGATCAGAGCAACCATTTCCAATTGTTCAAATAACTATGGGCCTTATCAACATATTGAGAAATTCATTCCAAGGCAGATCACGAATATCCTTTGTGGTATCCGTCCTAAGCTCTATGGTGATGGCAAGAATGTTCGTGATTGGATTCATACCGATGATCACTCGTCTGCTGTCTGGGAAATTCTTACTCGTGGCCGCATGGGCGAAACATATCTCATCGGTGCAGATGGGGAGCGTAATAACATAACAGTCCTTCGTGACATTCTTTCGGCGATGGGCCAGCCCGAAGATGCATTCGACTGGGTGCGCGATCGTCCTGGACACGACAGACGTTATGCGATTGACTCTTCCAAATTGCGCAGAGAACTTGGATGGAGGCCACAACATACCGACTTTGCTTCTGGGCTAAAAGCAACTATTGCTTGGTATGAGGAGCATGAAGAATGGTGGCGTTCTATCAAAGAGGCTACAGAAGCAAAATATGCAGCTCAGGGGCAATAAAGGAAGCTTGATAACAAGGAACACTACTTGCTATCAATGGACGTTTGTTTCCCTGCTCTAATTCCAAGTGCAAAAACAACTCCGAACCAGATGGTAAGAACTGCCATGAGAGCTAGATAAATCCACGCCGCTCCGTCAATGCCAGCGTTTTGCACGGCGGGGCGGCAAAGTAAAAGCGCTGCAATTGAAACGACAACGTATCCTGGGATGAGTTTGTTTTGCCAGCGAATAATAGTAAGCCCTGTAGTAAAGAGCGTTGCAGCGGCAAGAAATCCTCCACCCACGAGCAGAACTGCTAAATCTATCCGATAAGGTGCAAGATCAGCGTTGTACAGCACATCAAGCACGGGCACTCCGAGGAACCAGCCAGCAATAACACAAGCTATTGTTAATCCAATAATGACTAGCACCTGCAAAGCAAAACGCTTCGCAAACTTCTGGCTTCGTCCTTCGGCCCAGTCTTCAGATAGTGAAGCAATAATGGGGTTGTAAATAAATGTAGCAAGCAGTCCAACTACAAAAACCGGCATAGCAATGTAGCCGTAATACGCCTGTGCAGCATCATCCATAACAGCGTCGATGGCATACTTTGGAGCATTGCCAATATAGAACAGTAAGAATGAAGCAAGAAATACTGGGAAGCATTCCTTTAATAAGGAAAGCGCTTGTTTTCCAGCCCCGGGAAGGCAAATGCTTCCAATAGGAAGCCCAAAGGTTCGTTTTACCCAAACAGTTTCACAAATGAAAAAAAGGCCAGTAAATACCGTTGTAATTGTCAACGCCGTTAAAAGCGAGTGGGTGGCAATAATAAGTCCTGCATAAAGCAAAATCATGGTGACCATGCGGAAGGTGAGGACCTTTGCACCAACATCGAGGCGTCCGTGCTGCTGGTAGTTGCCGTGGAAAACATCTTCGTACGCATCAATTGCCTTGAAAATGAGCATCATAAGAATAACGAGCGTCTTATCTAGAGAATATCCAATAGTAAATGCACTACAAAAAGTCCAAGCTGCCCCACAAATAAGCATTGCCAGAACGCTCATAACGCGCGATGCATGATAGGGAGCAAAAGCGTATTTCTCATTTACATCGGAAACTTGAAAGTTCCTGACGCCGTATTTGCCCAAGTTGAGAAAGAGATTCGCATTGGCGTAGGCAATAGTAAAAATACCTGCAGTAGTAACGTCACATACATGAGTGAGCACCGTGAGCATAATCACAGATTGAAAAGCATTAAGCAGGCCGGAGGCTGTATTCCAAATGTAGGCAGCGCGCTCAATAGAGGTTGCCTGATTATCAGCTGAGCTGGTCGGTATAGCTTTGCTCACGAATTACTCCCTTTAGAGGCACAAAAGCAATTAACAATAATCGCATATTTTCTATACGAATTATGAGGGAATAAAGACCTCATGTGTGCTGTTGCTTTGGAAAATTGAAGCGTCTCAGCCGAGCTGGTAAGCTATCAACTATTGTTTTATATCTTAGGTGGAGTATGCGTACTGGCGTTTCTGAAAGTGCGCATGATATTTATGAGGGATATGGAAACACGGCCGGATAATATTGAATCATGTGCGGAAATGCCCGCTGCTTCACTGGTTCCTGAGGAGCTGCCTCGGGAGGCTAACGAGCAGCTTGAGCAACTCCATGAATTTGCAGATCAATATGAAGATCGCGGTCAATATCGGCAGACAGCAAAACTTGCATATCGTGTCGTAAAGCGCACATTCAATATTGTTTTTTCTCTCTGCGTAATTGTTATCCTCTTCATTCCAGGTCTTTTGCTCTGCCTTGCCATTGCATTGGATACAAAGGGTTCACCTATATATGTGCATGAGCGCGTGGGGTATCACGGGCGTCGTATTGGTGTGCTCAAGTTTCGCAGCATGGTTTCAGATGCAGATGACCTTGAGAAGTATCTTTCTCCTGCACAGATAGAAGAATTTAATCGAGAGCATAAGCTCGATGATGATCCTCGCGTAACGCGACTTGGACACTTCTTACGCAAGTCTTCAATAGACGAGTTCCCCCAGTTCTTAAATGTGCTTATCGGCCAAATGAATGTTGTAGGACCGCGCCCGGTTACGGCCGAAGAGCTTGTGTGGTTCGGAAAAGACGTTGATGAGTTGCTCTCTTGTCACCCCGGCATAACAGGGCTTTGGCAAACACTTGAACGCAATGATGCTACTTACCAAACGGGTGTGCGCCAGGAGATGGAACTTACCTACGTGCGCAAGCGTTGTCTCAAGATGGATTTTGATATTCTTGCCAAAACCTTTGGCGTGATGGTAAGAAAGACGGGCAAGTAATAATGAATGCTTCAAAAGAGGCGGCATTACCCGCTTACTCTGTCCTTATGTCCACCTATGCAGCCGATGAGGCGAGCTGGCTGCTTGCTGCTCTTGAAAGCATGGCAACTCAGACGGTATCTCCTTCTGAAATTGTGCTTGTTATCGATGGACCTGTGTCAGATGACCTCTTGAGCGCCATGGATACATTCGACAATCGGTATCCAAACCTCCTTGTTCGTGTTCCGCTTGAGAAGAATGGCGGCCTTGGGCCTGCGCTCAATGCGGGGCTCGAGCACTGTGCGTTTGATGTGATTGTTCGTATGGATGCCGATGATATTTCTCTGCCAAACCGGTGCGAGCTACAACTCGCCAAATTGGTCGAGGGATACGACATGGTGGGTTGTAATGCCATAGAGTTTTCCACAGACATGAACAGTCCAGATTCTGTGCGTCAAATGCCCGAAACATGTGAGGAGATCATTCAGTTCTCTAAAAAGCGCGCACCTTTTGTGCACCCCACTTTTGTTGTGCGCAAAGCAGCGCTTGAAGCTGTTGGAGGGTACCGCAATGTTTCCTACGCTGAGGATTTTGACCTGTTTATTCGCTTGCTTAAGGCAGGTTATACCGGCTATAACGTGCAAGAAAACCTCTTTGCTGTGCGGGTAGACACAAACGTGTATCGCAGACGAGGTGGATTATCGTATTTGCACGATATGCTTTCGTTTAACATGCTCGAGCTCCGAGAAGGATGGTTTGGGCTCGGCGATTTTATCGTGCGCTCGGGAGCAAACATTGTGGTAACACTTGTGCCCAATTCAGTGCGAGATGCTATTTATAAAAAGCTGCTGAGGAGGCATTCGTAATATGGTGCTTTCTGCACAGTCTGCAAATACTGCTGTTCATCAGAAGACAGCTTGGATTGATAAAGCCCTGGTTGTCTTAATGGTTATAGCTTTAAGCGTTCAGGGTCCAAGTCTCTTTGCGCTGGGGAGCATGGACTTTACGGTTGGCCATGCCCTGGTAGGTATCGTTGGCGCGCTCTCGGTGCTTCGGTGCTTTATGGCGAGAAGTCCTCTTACGTTGCCGCCTGCATCACTTCATATTTTGCTCGGTGTCTATGCCGTGGTAACGGTGCTGGATGCTCCGCAGTATGGTTTTGGAACAATGATCTTCAAGTATGTGTTCCAGTATCTCGTGCTTGTTGTGGTGCTTAACCTGCTTGTGCTCATTAACAACGGCAAACAAAGTGTTCGCCTCATAACCTGGGGCGCTTGGATTGTTCTTGCGCTTGTGCTTGTTAATGCAATTTCGCATGCCGGTGCATTTATCGAATACTATAGCCACCCTTGGGACGGACATCCCAACTTTGCAACCATCTTCTCCGGGGGCGTAAATCTGGAGGCAACGTGGCCGGCGATGCTTGGCGTCTTCTTCGATGACAATCGAGAAGGACGTGTCTATCTAGCCATAACCTATGTCTTTGCCGCGCTCGTTCAGAGCCGTGCGGGAGTAATGCTCGCCGAGTTGGCTTTAGCGTATGTCATTCTCGTCAAACGTGATGGCGGTGTGTTAGCAAAGCGTATTGTGATTGTGGTGGCAACGGCAGTGTTCGCCGTCTTATTCGTGCTTGTTGGGCCCCGTGCAATTTCAGCTCACAACGCAGAAGTTCGCGCACAGCAACAAGCTGCTCTTGCAGCAGCAACCCAAGAGGCAGCTCCGGAAGATACTTCTGCAAGCACTACACCGCAAGGCACGCCAGGTCGTCGCGGAATTTGGACTGGAGCACTCAAGGCAATTCAAGATGCTCCGGTACTTGGTGTTGGAGCGGGCAATGCGATGGACGTAGTGCGCTCGCTTACTCACTACCCCTATCGAGAAGATAATGTGCACAACTACCCGCTACAGGTTCTTGTTGATTTTGGAGTAGTTGGTTTTGCTACTTTCGCTGTTATGGCAATTGTGTTTTTAGTACACAACATTCGAGCTCGACTTATGAGCCCATTTGGTGCTTTTGTCGTGCTCTACCTTATTGGCAGTATGATTCAGTTTGCCGGAGGAGAACTCCTTGTCGGCTTTGCGTTAGCTGGATATTTCGCATTTGGACCAGATATGCAAGGTGGGTCTGCCTGGGTGTTTGGTCATGGGAGAGCTCAGAAATATCTTGCTTTAGATAATGCTGAGGCCAAGGGAGAACTCGATGTCCAATAAGCCGCGGTTCTCTATTGTTGCGCCGGTGTATAACACCAGTGCTTTTCTCTCAGAGTGCTTGGACTCTGTAGAAAAGCAGACGTATCGCAATTTTGAGTTGGTGCTTGTGGACGATGGCTCTACAGATAACTCCGGCAAAATGTGTGATGAATTTGCTGCTCAGCATGCCTATGCAAGAGTGATTCATCAGGAAAACCAAGGGCTATTATTGGCGCGCCGTGTTGGATTGCAGGCAGCTCGAGGAGAGTATATTGTTACGCTCGATTCTGACGATATGCTCCGAACCGATGCACTAGAGCTACTTTCTGCCGAAATTGATGCAAATCACCCAGATATTTTGACGTTTACTTTTTCACGTGCGACTTCTTTTGCATTGTTTAGCCCAAGTCGTCTGAGTATGCCGGCTGGTTATTACGCGGCGGACCAGTATGGTCTTCTTAAGATGCAAATATGCAAAGGCCGTCATAACAATCTGTGGAGCAAATGCTATCGTCGTGCAATTGCAGATGTGAAAGCAGATTACACGCCATTCCGAGGGTTGACGCATGCAGAAGATCTGCTGCAAGTTTTGCCGATCATAGACGGAGGAAAGACCTTCTCCTATGTGGATGAGCCGCTCTATTACTATCGGCCCAATCCTGGCAGTGCAACAGGTAGCTATAAGCCACGTCAGCTTAAAGATCTGTCAGTGGCGCTCGATGCGCTCATTCGCTACGCCTCTTCATGGGGTTACAGCTATTTACAAGAGGCGCGGAAGAGCGCACTTTTGCAGCTCAGTTACTTACTGCATATGCTCGTCAATTCACGTCTTGAGAATGCTATGCAGGTAGAGCAGCTTGAACGTATGCAAACATATGCAAAAAAAGCTGGCTTGTTTGGCTCATGGGAACATGACCTTCGTCTGGATAAGCGCCTGGAGATAGAGGCCCTTGAGAAAGGACAATGGGGGCGGGTAGTGCGGCGAGTTCGTGTCTTTGAGCTGCTTAAACGCGTTCGAGATATGCGCTCAAAATAGGCGCGAAGAACCTGGGGTATGCACATGCCAATTAAAGAAGCTATCAAAAACCTCTTTCATTCGGTGATTCTTTCTGGTCCCGTGTATGCACATTTAAAATCCCGTGCATTGGCAGAAGATCCAACTCATGTTTTGGATGCATGTGAACAGCTCGAAAGCGTCTCTCCGCGACCTCAAAATATTCGTGTGGAGCTTACACTGCTTCCCGAGGCTTCTCTCGATATAAGTGTGATTATTCCGGTTTACAACGTTGAGAAGTACGTGGGTTCTTGTTTGGAATCAGTGCTTTTACAGAAGCTGGATGCTTCCTTTGAGGTCATCGTGGTTATCGATGGTTCTCGAGATGGGTCTGAAGAAATCGTTCGTTCGTTTTCTGACAGCCGCTTGAGAGTTATATGCCAGAAAAATGGCGGACTTTCATCTGCGCGTAATACGGGCATTGCACATGCACATGGCCGCTGGCTTGCCTTTGTTGATTCCGATGACATGCTTGCGCCTGGTCATCTTGCGGCGCTCTATGAGCGAGCTCAGACAGGAGATTGTGACATTGTTGGATCTCTGTGGCGCTCTATGTCGGAGGATGGCGCGGTAGGCAAATTAGGAGAATCTCAGCGTACCAACATGGCTCCGTGGGGCCGTTTATACCGACGGGAAGTATGGGAACGCTTACGTTTTCCTGTTGGCTGTTGGTATGAAGATCTCATTACACCTTGCTGTATAGACCCGCTCTTCCATGAGGAAGATATATCTGATGCAGGGTATTTATATCGGAGTCGACCTGGCTCCATTGTAGAAACGAGCTCTTCAAATCCCAAGGCACTCGATGCATTTTGGGCTATGCAAGAAATGATCTCTTGGCGTCATGATTTGGGGATTGTATACGGTCAGCAAGACTGGGATCGTTTTATATGGCTCCTCGGTCCACTACTGATGGGACGCACAACATTTCTAACCAATTCCGAACGTAAGGCATTATTTTCAGCATGCTGTGATTTGATGGCTTCACTTGGGGAGCTGCAGGGAGTGCAGACAACACGTAAGGGCGTCTGGTGCGATCTCGAACGAGCGCTTCGCGAATATCGCTATGAGCTTTGGTGTCTCGCCTGCACAGCGCTCGTAAAAGAAGCTGGGAGTATTAAACTAACGACGGCCTGGCATATCTATAGAGAGGCACGAAGCGAGCAATGAGAATAGGAATTGTTACGTTTCATTGTGCATACAATTTTGGCTCAGTGCTTCAGGCATGGGCGCTTAAACGCAAGCTTGAACACATGGGCCATGAGGTGCAGATAGTCGATTATCGTGGTGCAGATTTTGATCAGTATCGACTCATCCAGACATACTCTTTGCATGCTTTTGCGGCGAGTATCGCACTGTATCCGCGTCAGCGACGTCGCAGTCAGGCTTTTGAGTCTTTTATAGCTACAGAGCTTGATCCTACCGCTCGCTATGGTGTGCAGGATGAAGTGCGTATGGCCTCTGAGTTGCCCAAACAGTTTGATTGTTTTATCTGCGGAAGCGATCAAATTTGGAACTTGGATTGTACACGCGGACCGGTGGGACCTTACTTTTTGGACTTTGCCAAAGATGCTCGGCGAATTGCGTATGCTCCGAGCCTTTCTCACACCTCATTTGCTCCAGAATACTTTGGTGAGCACGAGCGCGAGCTCATAAAAAATTGGCTTTCTCGCTTTGTGGCAATTTCGGTGCGAGAAGAAACAACAGTCCCTCTTTTCCAGCTGCTTTCTCCCATGCCGATTCAGATATGTCTCGATCCAACACTCTTACTCGATGCAGAAGACTATGCTTCATTGCTTACTGAGAGCAGTAGGGTCGATTCACTTTCTTTTGATGACAAGCTCTTTGTCTACATGCTTGAGCGAAACGATGAAATGGTTTCCTATGGTGCAAAGCTTGCCCGAGAAATGGGACTGGATATTGCGTATGTATCGCGCCGTCCGCTTGCTTTTGATGGGGTAAAGGCAGTCAATTTGTATGGCATCGGACCTGCAGAGTTTTTACAAGTGCTACAGAGAAGCGCGGCAGTGCTCACCAACTCTTTCCATGCAACAGTTTTTTCTCTTTTGTTTGGTCAGTCATTTCAGACGTTTGCAACACAGCGCAGTGGCTCCCGAATGAAAGAGCTGCTCGCTTCATTTGATGCTTCTGACCATTTGTCAGATGGGTCTTTGCTGAAACAGCCAACGCCAGTCAGAGACATTGCACAGCATTTGGATAAGATGCGAGCGAACTCGCTTGGTTTCCTTGAGAAAGCACTCGTAGGGTAAGATTGATCTATGAATGAGGCAAAGCGACTAGTTAAAAATACGGGCATTATTGCAGTTGGAGGTATGGCAACCAAACTGGTGCAGTTCCTCCTGCTGCCGCTTTATACTACGGTTCTTGCGCCTGCTGAGTATGGTGCAGTAGATTATCTCAACACGATTGCTTTATTCTGCGTCCCAGTTGCCTCGCTTCTTATGGACGAGGCGCTCTTTCGCTTCCTTATAGACTGCAAAACAGAAAGCGATCGTCGTCAAGCCGTTACCGCCAGTGTGGGAGTTTTGGGGCTAGGCTGTATTCTCTTTGCAGCTCTTATGGGTGTGCTTGAACTTACCTTCCATCCAGAAAGCTTCTGGTGGATTGTTGGCCTTGTGTATGCTGGTGTGGCTTTGCAGATGGTGTCTGCCTTGCTTCGTGGTTTTGGAGACACTACCAGCTATGCGCTTATCAATTTCCTTGCCAGTGCGCTTACGATTGTTTTAAACGTTCTGTTTATCGCAGTCTTTGGGTGGGGAGTTATTGGCATGCTCTCTGCAACGGTAATTGCTCAGGGAGGTATGTCATTACTCTTTGCTCTACGTTGTCGTGTGTGGCGATTTATCGACTTGAGTGGACTCAATCGCGACTACATGATGCGTCTTTTGAAGTATTCGATCCCGCTGATTCCAAACAAAGTGTCCTGGACGATTATGAACATGCTGGATCGCTTGGTCATTATGGCTTCGCTTGGTCCAGCGCCGGCAGGTCTTTATGCGGTCGCGTATAAATTCCCCAACGTCATGGATCAGGTATATGGCTTCTTTTATCAATCGTGGAAAGAAAGCTCAGCGCGAGCTCTTAATGACGAGGGCGATGAAGTTGCTTTCTATGATGCAATCTATCAGGCAATTCGCCGCTTTATGATGGGCGTTGTTATGGTCATGATTGCTCTCATGCCTTTTGTTTATGATCTGCTTATCGATTGGCAATACCATGAGGGCATTTTGTATGTCCCCATCCTTTTGTTGGCTACCTACTTCAGCAATATTTCTGGCTTTTATGGCGGTATTTTTACTGCTCATAAAGATACAAAGGTTATGGGCACAACCACCATTGCCTCAGCTGCACTCTGCTTAGTTCTTAACCTAGTTCTTATTCCTCACTTTGGGCTGTACGGTGCAAGCTTTGCAACAATTGCAGCAATGTTTGTGGTGAGCGAGTATCGCCGGATAAAGGTTCGGGCATATGCCGCCCTGAGCGAAAATCGTCGCGAACAGTTCGCAACACTTCTTTGCCTAGCAGCAACGCTGGTTTGCTTTTATGTATATGCTTCTATGGGAGGAGTGCTGTTACTGCTTGCCGGGGTTGTAATTGCCGCTGGATTTTTCTTTATTGCCAACAGGGCCGTTATTATGCGCATGCTTGTGTTGGTGCAACAAGTGATTCGTAATAAAAGGGCGGGATAAAGGCCATGGATACCCGTTTGTCTGACGAAAACACTATGGCAGACACTTCTTACAACACTCACAAAGATCCATCTGTGCCGGTCTTATTTTCATCGCCAGAACAATGCTGTGGCTGTGGAGCATGTGCAGCTGCCTGCCCGGTACAGGCAATCTCACTCCATGAAGATGGCTGCGGATACATTTATCCTCAAATAGATGAGGCGCTTTGTATACGGTGTGGCCGATGCAAACAAGTGTGTGGGTATCAACATGCATTGGTGTCTGAAAGTGCTGGCAATGCATATGCTGCAGCAACATCGAGCACTCAGATAAAATACTCTGCATCAGGAGGAATCTTTGGTGCAATGGCTCGCGCCATGCTCGAGCAGGGTGGGGTAGTAGTCGGATGTAGATACGACAATTGCAACGGTTTGCTGTACGCCGCTCATCATGTGGTGGATGACAAAGCGGATCTCCCTGCTTTGCTTGGGTCGAAGTATGTTCAGAGCGACATGGTCTCGGTTTATCCGAAGGTGAAGCAGTATATAAAGGATGGACATAATGTTCTTTTCTCAGGTACTCCATGTCAAATTGCAGGTTTACATGGGTATTTAGGAGAAAAGCTTTGGGCTTCATCTCATCTTGTGACAATCGATTTGGTTTGTCATGGTGTGCCGAACCAAAAGATGCTGCAGAACTATCTCGCAGAGGTAAAACAAAAGTATGCTAACAACTCTGAGGTTGTGGATGCGCGTTTTCGACCAAAGCGGGATGGTTGGTCGAATTCTCTTCAGTTGGAGCTGGTCTTCTCAGATGGCTCTGAGAAATTTATTCCTTCGGACCAGTCCAGCTATTACGATGCATTCCTAGCTCTCAAAACACTTCGTGAGAGCTGTTATCACTGTCCTTTTGCGGGACGAAAACGACCTGCCGATCTAACCATTGGGGATTTTTGGGGCATCGAAGAGCAATGTCCTGAGTTGTTAGAGGGTAATGGCGGCCCCTTCAGTCTCTTTGCCGGCGTGTCGTGTGTTTTAGTTAATAGTGATCGTGGCTCTGAATGGCTTGAAAAACTAGGGTCTCAGCTGACAATGGAACAAGTTCCGTTTGAAGCGGTTGCTGCACAAAATGCGCAACTCAAAGCGCCTGCAGCGCTTCCCAAAGATCGTGCTGACTGGCTTAGGGCATTTGAGCAAGGCGGATGGGATGAAGTTGAACATTTGTGGCTCAGGGCTAAACGGAAGCAGAATCTACGCAGAAGAGTAGGTAAGCTCTTTCCGGTTTCCGTTAAACATGTAATTAAAGCAGTGGGCAAGCAATTAAGACTGTAAGAAAGTGAATATATCCCGCTGTTTACGTGCAGTTTATTGTTAGATATAAAACGCTTGCAAATTTATTTAGTGAAAAGGACGCATCCATTGGATGCGTCCTTTCGCAACAGGTGATTGTACGTACTTTCGTGCTGTTTTCTACGCCGTTGTAGCAACTGGGCTTGCACCATTGCTGCCGTTGTTTTGAGCAGTTGGTGTTACACGAAGGGCCAGGTCTGCACCGGCAGCTTCTGGGGAGGTGGTAACGGTGTACGTTACCGTGCAAGTCTCACCCGGAAGCAGGCGAAGCTGACCAAAGCTTACTTGTAAACCATTATGGGAAGCATCCTGGAGCGAAAGATCTCCGCCTGAAATGCTCTGATCAGAAATAGATCCACCAGCAGGAGCATACAAATACAGGCGGAATACCATGTCACCAACAGAACGCTTTGCAGTGGCATAACCAGAAACGTACTGAGGAGCCGTGGCTTCCTCCTCTGCTGTCATGGTGTTCGAAAGCGTAACGGTAATCTGGTACGAACGTGAGCCGTCGCTGTTATCAACAGGTTGTCCGACCTGCGTTTGCATGTCCAAATACCAGTCAATCTTAGAGTAGCTGTAGTTGTTGAGATAAATACCAGCAACTGGAATAGCTGGATCGGTAGGTAGCTCTCCCGAAGCTCCCAAGCTCTCAGCAACAGCTTCCTCGTCGGGGTTGGCAAACCAAATGAGTACGCGTCCCTGCTCAATACCCTCTTGCATAGCGGTGAGCAAACCGGTGATGTCTGCGCCGCCAATATCGCCAAATACCTGGCTGAAGGCGCTGCTTGCTACAGCGGAGAAGATGGCGTCCTGCTGATCAACCGGATAATTCCAATACACATCGTGCATAAGAACTTGTGCTGCATTATCGCCATTTACCTGCGTTCCATCGGGAAGGGTTGTGCCTCCCGTAAGAGCAAGAACACTCTGCAGGAATACGGGGTCAATAGCGATAACGCCATCCACCTGCTGACCGTTGCCATAAGTGGATGCCCAGATATCGCGTGACATTTGAGCAGCGCGGACAAAGTCGGGCGTCATAAATGAGTCAATTGAGACGGAGCCAAAGTGGGAGCTGGTTCCCGCTTTGAAGAGGGTATCTTCCTCAGTGGAAATAGGAAGCGTTTCGCCGTTGGGAAGCGTTCCTGATGAGACAAACTGTCCAAGCGACATCTTGCCATCGGTAACGCTTAAAACGCCCCAAGAGCCGGGGCCGCCACCGGTGGCACGAAGCTCAACGTTATTCTCTGCCATCAGAAGATAATTGCGGGTTTGTCCATTTGCACCGAGCATCTGTGGCAAGTAGGGTGCAATTTTATTGAAGGCATCGATCCCGGTATCGATGGAAGAGCAGGCGGTTTTAGCGGTGTTTACCAGCTCAGTTACCTGCGGAATATTGGTGGGGCCAATCGCTTCTACGTCAATACAAGCCTGCTCAATAACAGGGCTAGCATTGGATACAGATGTTGCCAGGGTGGAGATGGCATTCACATTAATTGCGCCATTATCAATGAGCTTGCCAATATCTGCGGAGGCAAGATCATTGGTTATAGGCACAATAGCGCCGGAAGAAACATCGTCCAGCACACCAACAAGCTCAACTGCAGCGCGGACGTCTCCGCCCACAACAGGCATAAACGAAGCGACTGTCCAGAGAGGACTGCTCACCTCATCGTTCATGCGGCCAGTAGCATCCGCAATTGTCTGTGCGTCTTGCGCAAGACCCTGAGAATCGCCTTGCTTGAGGCGCTCGGTCATACCACTGCCCGTATCCATCACAATTTGTGCGTCTGCCATAACGCGCTGTGCCGAGCTATAGAGCATAAAGCCACTGACGCCGCACACTACGATGAGTGCAAGCAAAACGCCTACCACGATAAGGGCAATGCGCTTGCCTTTATGCGGACGAGGGGCGTTGGTATTGCTGCTAGAAGTGTAGGGGTTGGCGCCAGCGCTGTTTATGCCGTATGGAATGCTTGTAGTGGGAGCTTGACGCCGTGCGCGCGAGACAGGTGCTTTGCTTGGCGATGGCCCACTCGTATTAAAGTGCTTGCCAGCCATGAAAATCCTTTCATTTGGACCGTAAGAGAATCGTCTAGATAGGTTGTTGTGCGGGCGTATTGAGCTGCAATACGCCCAGCTTTACTGTACTAGTCTAACGCCTCGGCAGCTTACTCACGGAATTGAGAAAAACTACACTTCCTGAGGGTCAAAACGGCGTACGTCAAACGAGTCGCGAATAACGCTCCGTGCCTCCTCAAGTGAAGCAAGCTCACCAGAAGCAATAAATTGCACCGTAAGATTACCTAAGCTTGTAGCCTCAACTGGCCCTGCATAAACAGGAACCTTGCAGATGTTTGCCGTCATTTGATTGAGATAGTCGTCCTGGCAACCGCCGCCCACAATGTTGATTGAATCATGTACGGTTCCTGTAAGCTCATCAAGGTCTGCAACACAGCGTCGATAGCTCTCTGGAAGACTGCGGTAAATGACGCGCATAACCTGGCCAATTGTTTCTGGAACAGGCTGGTTGGTATCACGGCAGGCAGCTTTGATTTCCTCAATCATGGAAGCAGGGGAGAGGAAACGATCGTCATCGACGTTTACAACCGCTTCAAAAGGTTCTGCCTCTCGAGCGAGATCAGCAAGCTCCCCAAAGCCAACCTTATGGTCAAACATGGCTTGACGCTCTTGCGTGCCATTGACGTAGGTCTCGCCATTGACCTCACGCCGTACCGACTGACTCATCCATAAGCCCATAATGTTTTTAAGAATGCGATAGCGCTTTTCGTAGCCACCTTCGTTGGTGAAGTTCATAGCACGAGCCTGGTCTCCCAGTACGGGCACAAGACTTTCGGTGCCCATGAGGCTCCAGGTCCCTGAAGAGAGAAACGCAGCATTACCCTGAGCGGGTACGGCAAGATAGGCCGAGCCGGTATCATGAGTAGCTGTAAGCACTACTTGCGCATCATAGCCCACCTGCTCTACGATTTCGGGACGTAGGTTGCCGAGGATGCCTCCAGGCATGGTTACATCCAGGAAAATATGGCGCGGTAAACCGTATGCAGCAATGATTTCATCACTCCACTGGCAAGCTTTTGCATCGAGCAAGCCAGTGGTAGAGGCGTTGGTGTACTCACACGCTTTTATCCCCGTAAGACGGAAGTTGAGATAATCGCCAACCATAAGGAAGGTAGCTGCCTGTTCAAGTTGCTCGGGAGTTTCTTTGAGGTGAGCAATAAGTTGGTTTGAGGTGTTTATCGCCATACGCTGAATACCGGCAATGCTATAGGTGCGTGCGGGATCGAGCAGCGAATCGGCGACCTCAGGCATACCTTCTGTACGTGCATCGCGGTGTGCAATAGAGGGTGCTAAAGGTTTGTCCTCATTGTCGAGAAGAACGTAATCAAGACCCCAGGTATCCACACCAATGGTTGTGGGTGCCTTGCCCATGGCCTCAGGGATTTTGCCCAGGCCTATAACTGCTTGAGAGAACAACTCATCAAGGTTCCAACAATCGTGACCAGCAATGCGCTGTTGGATGTTCTCAAAACGATGAATTTCGCGCAGTTGGATTTTTCCGTCTTCAATCCAACCTGCAATGACACGCCCACTCGAGGCGCCCAGATCAATTGCTGCATGAATGTGTATGTCCTGAGGGGTCGCGTCGGTCATGAAGCTCCTTTCATAGGGATGTTTCGCGAAGAGAGTACCTATGTATAAGCATAGAGGAAGCCTATGGCCTACGGGCGCGGGTATACTACTTTCGTCCGTGTGAGGGGTAGCGAAGAACACCCCTTTCGGTATCGGCGTTGTGCCGATAGGGAGGCTCGTAGATGGAATCGCTCTATACCAAATATCGTCCACAAACGTTTGCCGACGTAGTGGGGCAGGAGCATGTAGTTTCTACACTTGAGCGCGCTGTTTTGGAAAATCGGGTGAGTCATGCCTATCTGTTCTGTGGGCCACGCGGAACAGGCAAAACGACCATGGCGCGCCTGCTTGCCAAAGCTCTTCTCTGCGAATGTGGGCCGGGCCAGCTGCCTGATGGCACCTGCGAGGAATGTCGTTTAATTGCTGCGGGCAACCACCCCGATGTATACGAATTGGACGCTGCAAGTCGCACGGGCGTAGACAACGTGCGCGAAGAGATTATTAGCAATGTGGAGTATGCGCCGGTGCGGGGCCGTTATAAGGCCTATATCATCGACGAGGTGCATATGCTTACACCGGCGGCGTTTAATGCGCTTCTCAAAACGCTCGAAGAGCCTCCAGCGCACGTAGTGTTTATGCTGTGCACCACCGATCCGCAAAAGATTCCGGAGACAGTGCTCTCCCGTGTGCAGCGGTTTGACTTCCACGCTATTTCAAATGACGACCTGGTAAAGCGCTTATCATATGTGTGTGAGCAGGAGGGCTTTACCTACGAGACCGAGGCGCTTGAACTGGTTGCGCGCCATGCACGCGGTGGTCTGCGTGATGCGCTTTCTACGCTCGAGCAACTTTCTGTCTTTGGGGACGGCACCATTTCTCTTGCAGCAACGCGCGATATGCTCGGCGCGCTTTCGAGCTCGCAGCTATCGCAAGTCCTTATGGCGCTTGCGCAGCGAGATGTCCCCAAACTGTTTTCTGTGGTGGGTGATCTGGTGGATGAGGGGCACGATCTTCTGCGTTTTGTCCGTCAGCTGGCTGCCCGCGTTCGCGATGCCTATGTTATGAGTGTGGCTGGCGAGATTGAAGGCGCATTTACGGGTGACGATTTGGCGGCTTTGCGTGCAGAGGCGGACGCCTTTGGTTCTCCGGACCGTCTCGCTCGCGTGCTTACGGTCTTAGGGGATGCATCCTCAGAAATGCGTACAGCGCCTAACCAGCGTTTAGTTCTTGAAATTGCCCTCACGCGCCTCGCGCGTCCAAAAACAGATCTGACGCTCGAGTCTTTAGCGGAGCGAGTCTCAGACTTGGAAGCTCAAATTCAGGCACTAGTTTCTCACCGAGAAGTGCATGTGCCGGCGGCTCCATCTATACAACAGAACAATGCTCCCAAGGTTTCTGCTTCGGTACAGCATGAGGCTGCCGTACAAAAGGCACCTGAGCAAAGCGCAACTTCACAGCAGCGTGTTGCGCCTAAGGTGACACCTACAGCAGCAACCGCGCCGAAACCTGCTTCCACAACAGCTGCACCAGTGGCACCTGCAACAGCTTTTGCGCCTGCACCTCAAACAACTTCTCCGGCTACGCAGCCGGCAGCAACTCAGCCACAAAAAACAGCAGATCAGCCGAAAGCTGCCCCCACGTCAGCTCCGAAAACTACTGTGCAAGCTCGTGCTGCTCATCCGGCAGATTCTGGAGCACTGCAGCGCAATTGGCGTCGTGTAATGGAAGAAATGGTGCAGCGAGAGCCCTCACGCGGGTCCCTCCTTATCACTTCGACTGCTGTGAGCGATGATGGGGAAACCCTCACCGTTTCTTTGCCACAGGGTTCCTCATTTGCTCTTCGAATGTTGGAGCGTCCCGATGTTCGCGCGGTTTTAGATCCTCAAGTTGCCGCTGTGTTTGGACCGAGAAAAACCCTGTTCATTGAGGGTGCAGCGCGCGCTCAAGCCAAGAACCCTATTGTTCAAAAGCCTGTTTCGACGCCTCAGGCAGCTCCTGTCACGCAGGTCGCTCCCGCCGAACAGACTGCTCCCGTCGTAGAGACTGCTCCGGCTGTGCAAACGGCCTCGGCCGCCGAGGCGGAGTCGGCCGTATCTGCGCCTGTTCCCACTCAAGCTCCGGCTGCATCTCCGGAGCCCCAACCTTCACAAGTTTATGCTGCAGCCCCTGCCCCTGAGCCTGCTCCTTTCGAAGAAGTTCCTTATAGCGATGCGGATGCAGCGTATTACGACGAGCTGTCGGAAGGAACTGAGAATCTCAATGGCGTGGGAGCTCCGATATCCGAGCCGGCTCCTGTGAAGCCTTCCGGCACAAACGCATCGGCAACGCCTCAGAACGCAGCCCCTGCTATCCAGGAGAAACCTGCTATAGCTCAACAAGAGGAGCCAAAGGCGGACGCCACGGTGCCAAACTCAGATAACGCGGAAGAGAATCAGGCTACACCAGCCGAAATAATAGATGCGAATACGCCGTTCTTCTCACCGGACGATTCTCTGGAAGATGGAAAAGTACCGCAGGGCCTTATTGAAATGCTTGAATCGGCCTTTGATGGTGAGGTTCATGTGAGTATGATACCGGCGTCGGAGACAGAAGAGCTCCAATGAGTAGGATATGCCATAGTTTGAGTGTTTTACCTGCGACCGAAAGGCTAAAAACATGCCCCAGATGAACATGCAGCAAATGATGAAGCAGGCTCGCAAGATGCAAGAGAAGCTTGCTGCTACCGAGGAGAAGCTTGCCCAGACCGAGGTTACCGCCTCTGCTGGCGGCGGCATGGTGAAGGTGGTTGCCACGGGTGACCTGCACATCACATCAGTTGAGATTGCTCCTGAAGCAGTTGATCCTGATGACGTTGATCTGTTGCAAGATATGGTGCTTGCTGCAGTAAACGATGCACTTACGCAGGCTCAGCAGCTTGCAAGCCAGCAGATGGGTGCCATTACCGGTGGTTTGAATATCCCTGGTTTGATGTAAGAGGTCTGTTTGCATGGATCCTCTTGCACACGGAACAGCGAATGATGGTCATGCGCTCCAGCGACTTCTTGATGAGCTGGGGCGCTTGCCAGGCATAGGGCCTAAGTCTGCTCAACGAATCGCATACTATCTGCTGGGAGCAGATGCTGAAGAAGCCCGGCGGCTTGCGCACGCTATTCTCGACGTAAAACAGCAGGTTCACTTTTGTCCGATCTGCTTTTCCTACGCAACGCATGAGCACTGCGATGTATGCGAAGATTCATCGCGCGATCGGACAAAGGTTTGTGTGGTTTCTGAGCCAAGAGATGTATCGGCGATCGAGCGCACCGGTGTTTATCACGGTCTTTACCATGTCTTAGGTGGCGTTATTTCGCCTATCGATAAGATCGGGCCAGAGCAATTGCATGTGCGAGAACTTTTGGCGCGACTGGGCGAGGGTGAGATTGCCGAGGTAATTTTGGCAACTAACCCCGATGTTGAAGGCGAGGCAACTGCCGCGTATTTATCGAGAACGATCCGGCCACTGGGGATTGTGGTGTCGCGTCTGGCAAGTGGATTGCCCGTGGGTGGCGATTTGGAATACGCCGATGAGGTGACGCTGGGCAGGGCTATCGAAGCCCGACGGGAATGCTAAGCGCCTGCGCGATACACTATGCTGGTGGCACACTGTGAGATACGTTGCATGAAACTGAGAGCGAGGTTTCAGATATGACGCAAGAAACGAACCGAAATACTTCTGCGTCAAAAGGTCGGCATTTTGGGACAAGCAATTCTGGAAAGCCGACACCACGCACACCGTCGCGGCATGCCGCAAGTCCGCGCCGCGCAGCCACGCCTCGAGCTCATAGCAGAAATGAAGCACATACGCGCTATCGCACAGATTTACCCCAACCTCGCCGTGAGCAGGTTCGCGCCCCGCATGCAACAACAGGTGCAACAGCGCGTTATGCCATGCAGGAGCTGCCCAATACGCCTATCGACACTTTCTCTGCCGATCCGAATATGAGGTCCGAAGCATCTCTTGATGCTCCTCGCCCCACACCAATTGATGACACGACGGCCTTTGCCACGCTTGGAAGTGGAGAAGGTGCTGTTATTACAAATCGAGAGACGGCGGGCAATACGGTAAACGCAGTCCGCGATTCGCATATGGGGGCTACACAATCACGTCGTCTTACCGCGGCAGCACAAAAGAATGTGCGCTCACGCAAGGTGCGTCTGCAAACGAATAAGCGCCTGTTTGTAGGTCTGGGTGTTGCTGCTCTTGTCGTCGTGCTTATCGTTGGCTTTTTAGTGATACGAGCGGTGAACTCTGCAAATCGTTTGCAGGATGAGGGGGGACGCGTAGAGCGTACGGCGGTTGCGCCTGGAGAGAGCGTCTCATACGACGATTACAGCTACTCTGTACAGCAGGGCGATGACGGGACGTACTCTTTTGTTCGCACGCTTGGTGAAGGAGGAGATCCTCTCGCGCTCTTTACGCTGGAGGGAACTCCTGTCCAACTTATTCTTTACGACGGTGCTTATCTCATTCCTGAGAACTTGCCAGATGGAACTTGGGATGTAGTTGCCTATACCATGGGCGATGGCTCCGTTACCTCACAGCTTGCAGATACTGATGGCAATCCCATTACTGGAGAGGGAACACTTGCCTCTGCTTCTCTCGACGGCAACGAGCTTGTGTTAACCGATGATTCAGGGGCAATAACGCGTGTGCCGCTGAATTAATCTGCCTTTTGTTTGGTCTCGAGTTTTGTTCGAATTGTGATGACACAGAGCAAAACAACATTTTTCGGCGATTTGAAAAGAAAAATGAAAATGAGGCTAGACAGAGCAAGGCATGTCTGCGTATAATCTATCCCGCGTTCGCGCACGGGGTGTTAGCTCAGCTGGTTAGAGCGCCGGCCTGTCACGTCGGAGGTCGAGGGTTCAAGTCCCTTACATCCCGCCATTTGATTTGATAAGACCCGGTTCGCCGGGTCTTTTTAATATGAGAAAGCCATTGTCAAGAGGCATGACGTTGCAGACTCAGGTTTTAATGCCCGAGTCTGCAACTATTTCTGGCCAGCTTCTGTCGCATTGATGATCGTTAGTCGTCGCTTGCCTGGCAAGCTAATATCCGCGGGCTTGTACGCTGTATACCAGCGGGTAGCTCAGATATATGTTTGAGATTGCGTACGTACCGCATTTCGATTCTCCGTCCGAGACCGTCATTCGAAAAAACCTATAGTCTTTCTTATCGGGTACTGCCTTTTGGTTGCCCATAAAAGCCTCGTAAACCGGTCTCGACAATGCGTCGATATGCAACTCTCACTGGCAAGAAATTTTTTGAGTAGTGTCGTCTAGCTGAGTGTTCCCTCAGCACGTCTACCAATTTCCCACACCCAACAAGCAAGCTCTCGTGCAACTGCTGTATTGGCAACACAAGTACGTTTGCCAGCTGATCTCAGTGCTTTGTGTCGATATACAAGACGGGCTGTAGCATCATCTGCTCTGCGTTTGATTCCTCGCGAAACATCAAAGCCATCAGGTATTGGCTTTGGTTTTGGAGAACATGTTATGTAGTGCCAAGCAGATTCGATAAGGGTACGGCGAGAAGCTGAATTGCCATTTTTGGTAATGCCTCCGTATATCTTCTTCTCACCACTTGAGTGTTCAGAAGGTGTGATACCAACCCAAGAGGCATACGATCTTGCTGTTGGAAAACGGCTGAAGACGCCGACTTCGGTAGCTAAGCAAAAAGCAGAGATGATATCGATACCCTTAATGGATGCAAGTGCTCCGACAACAGGGCTCCATCGTTGGGTTTGAGCCTCACAAAGAACTTGCTTTTCCAGCGCGCGTTTGTCCGACTCGGCACAGCGCACACAGGTAACGTAGTGATTAAACGCTGTTGCTGCTGCAACCTCATCTGGTCTCAATCCCTCAACCCATCTCCAAAATGAGCGTGTCCAGGCGCTTTTCCTACGCCCAAGTGCATCAACTTCATCAAATACATGTCCACGTTTTAGCAAAAACTTTGAGAGGCGCTGCCGGGCACGCTGCAAGTCTTCCCGCGCATCATCAAGTGCACGCGACAGATCACGGCTCGCTTCAACCTCAACAGGAGGAACCCATACCTCAACAATGTTGTGTGTTGCAAGCAAACGTGCAAGAAATGCTGCATCGCGCTTGTCATTCTTTTGTCTTCTATCACTGGCGGGTTTTTGCATCTTTGATACAGCTCCGACAACACAGTCTATGCCGTGAGCACGGAGTGTGCGACAAAGCGTAAAGCCAGTAGGTCCACTCTCATAGACAACCTTAGGGTCTTCAAAGTGGCAAATCCAGGAAGTTATTTCCTCTGTATTGGTGCCAAACGATTTCTGTATTATCTCTCCTGTGAAAGGATTGAACGCGCAGGCGGCAACCGAGCGAGCATGTACGTCGAGGCCGATGGAGGTAACATGTGACATGGGAAGCCTCCTCCCATACGTGCGGTATGGCGAGCACCGCAGGTTGACGATATACAGCCATTGTCCTCGCCCAGCCCGCGAGTAGGGTATGTCGCGGGGAGGCTTTCTTTCCAATGGCTTTCTCATATCGTCTTTCTCGAAATTGAATGGCCTCAAAGTTCTTTTGAGTCTTCTTTTCAATTCTTTACATAAAACATGCGTCTTGTTAACGCGGTTGCAAGCTAATAATGAAAATATTTGATTGTTGCTAGAAAGTATAATAAGATTTATCAGTGCTCTCGCGGGAATGCACCTTTACATGTGGTTATCTCTCTTTCCTTGGTTTGCCTTGCCACTTTGGCTATCGTGCAATTGCGCAATCAGAAGAAAGTGGTGCTAGTATGCCGCCTGAGAGATACAACTTTGCGAGCGGTTGGTGGTGTGCTACACCGTCGAGCGCGCAAAGACCATTTCGATGTTTAACTGCGTCCTGCTGAAGGATTTGTTCTTCAAGGGCGAAGTAGAGGGAGTTTATTTTGGAGGTCTCCAGAAAAACGGACTACGCTTTGCGAATGCTTGCAGAGTTGGTGCGTGAGCCCGATAGCGTTATCTCTGTGAGAGCTGTGGCCGAGCGGAATGCCATTCCGTATTCGTTTGCTCGCTCCATTCAACATGATTTAGTGAACTGTGGCATTGTGGAGAGCTTGCGCGGGTCTCGTGGTGGCATGCGCCTTGCGTGCGATGCTAAGAAACTGACCCTTCTCGATATTATTGAAGCATTACAAGGTCCCATACATATTGCATATTGCGATTCCGACCAGTCAGAGAGTCCCTGTGCCAGAAAGGCATCTTGCGCCTTCAATCCGGTGTGGAGCGATGCGAACAGGCTCCTGTCAGCATATCTCGGCTCAATCTCTCTGTATGATGTCGTGATAGACGGAAAGCGTCCTTCTATTCCATCAAATCTGTTCGAGTGAGGCAGGTTTTGTTGCCGATGTCACTTCTAAGGCAAGGGGCATCGGATGGGGCGCTCGTTCATGGCGACATCATAAGAGAGAGAAACAATGAGCTCCCTACATACGAAAGAAAGTGCTGATAAAAGCTGCCCTGCCGATACAGCTGTTGGTGCTGGTTGCGTAAACGACAGCAAGTTGGATCTTTCCGAGCAGCTGGAGACTTTTCGAGCAAAGGTTCTGGAACGCGGTAAGGAGCTTTGGCGGGATTTGCCTTGGCGTCACACGCGCGATCCATATGCCATTTGGATCTCTGAGGTTATGCTCCAACAAACCCAAGTTGCTCGTGTGGATGGGCGCTGGCAGCGTTGGCTGCGCCGTTTTCCAAACGTAGCGGTTTTGGCCGATGCGGATGCCGCTGATGTGTTAGAGGAGTGGCAAGGCCTCGGTTACAATCGGCGGGCACTTTCACTGCATAAAGCGGCCCAAATTCTTGATAAAAATGGCGGAGTAATGCCCGAGGACGAGCATGAACTCGTGGCTTTACCTGGTATTGGTCCGGCAACTGCTGCCGGAATTCGTGCATTTGCACATAATCTGCCCGGCGTGTATCTCGAGACCAACGTTCGAACTGTATTCCTTCATGAGTTGTTTCCAGAAGCGGAGGGAGTACCTGACTCAGCTCTCACGCCGCTGGTTGCCGCCACGTGCCCGAAGGACGATACAGATCCACACGATGATCCACGTACCTGGTATTACGCGCTGTTAGATTACGGGGCATATCTCAAACAAACCATCCCCAATCCATCAAGGAGATCTCGAACTCACACCAAACAATCCAAGTTTGAAGGATCTCATCGCCAAAAGCGCGCAGAGGTGCTGCGCATACTCCTTGCAGCGCGTCCGAACTCTTTGTCGTTTGATGAACTCTCAGGCGCGCTTGATGAGCAGGAGGTATCTGAAGGTAGGGCGCCTGTTGCGCCGGCTGAGCTTCAAGATGTACTCTCCGAGCTTGTACGTGAAGGATTTTGCACAGAAGAAAATGAGATGTGGCACGCATAACTATTCATGAAACGGCCTGTGTTCGCCCATCTGCGGTTGCCAATTGGTTTTCACCGATAAGCGTTGGCTTTACAGTGATTTGAATTGTAGGTATGTGGGTAAGCTAGACATAAGATGTGTTTTCAGGAGCACGTTTACGTGAATATTGGAGGAAATTATGGCCACAGATTTTGAGACCTCGCAAACAAAAAAGAATCTTGAGGCAGCTTTTGCGGGTGAGTCTCAAGCATCAATCAAGTATGGCTACTATGCTTCGAGGGCAAAGAAGGACGGCTACGTTCAGATTTCAAATATCTTTACCGAGACTTCCGGTAACGAGCGTGAGCACGCCAAGCTTTGGTTCAAGTATCTCCATGACGGCGCAGTTCCCGATACCGCTACCAACCTTGCTGATGCAGCTGCTGGTGAGAACTACGAGTGGACAGACATGTACAAGGGCTTTGCCGAGACAGCAAGGGACGAAGGCTTCGCAGAGATTGCTGCTAAGTTCGAGATGGTAGGCGATGTTGAGAGGCATCATGAGGAGCGCTATAACAAGCTGCTCGAGTCTGTTGAGGCCGGCAACGTATTTAGCCGCGAGGGCGTGAAGGTTTGGAAGTGCCTCAATTGCGGTCATCTGCATGTTGGTCCGACCGCTCCGGAGGTTTGCCCGGTTTGCAATCATCCACAGGCCTATTTCGAGGAGCAGGTCGTTAATTACTAATTAAAGACGTGCTTAACTCTTAACAAAAACCTAATAACCCGCCGGATATTGTTCCGGCGGGTTATTTTTATAGTTATAGGTAGGACTGATTTGTCGTCCGCCCGCGGAACAGTCATGCCGCCAGTCCTCTCCGGAGGTGTCATGAACTTTAAGATAGTTACACTGAATACGCATATTCTCATTCAGGCTATATGAGATGCGCGGCAAACAACGCGCTGCTTGTCATATGAGAGCAGCCTGCTGTTGTCGGGCATCTGTAAATAGGTAGTTCCGAGAGATGGAGCCAACATGAAGGATACCGCCGATCTCTATCGTGTTACCGATACCGATGTGTATGTTATGGGAAAAGGCGAGTGGTTCCGCAGCTATGAAAAGCTGGGTGCCCACCCAAGCTTCGAGAATGGCGAAGAAGGTTTTCACTTTGCTGTCTGGGCTCCCCACGTGCATTCTGTGTGCGTTATTGGCAGTTTCAATGGCTGGCAAGAGGGGCAATATCAACTAACTGAGCGTGAGAGCGGGGGTATCTGGGAAGGCTTTATTCCTGGCGTTACCTCTGGCGATCTTTATAAATACGTTATCGAAACTGAGAATGGCGAGCTGCTTTACAAGGCCGATCCGTATGGCTTCTGGTCAGAAGAAATCCCTGGTACAGCATCGCGGGCATGGGGTGGCCCTGAGTACGAGTGGGGCGACGATGCTTGGATGGCAAATCGCAAAAAGACCGACCATATGCACATGCCGCTCAATATCTATGAAGTACATGCTGGATCCTGGCGCCGTCATGGTGACGAGCCTCAAGGAGATCCAGATGAGAATGGAAATTACCCTGGACCGATGGATCCATTCCCTGCTCAGCGCGGTGAATATTATTCCTATGACGATTTAGCACGCGAATTGCCTGCCTATGTAAAGGAAATGGGCTATACGCATGTTGAGTTGCTCCCACTTATGGAGCATCCATTTGATGGCTCATGGGGCTATCAGACAACCGGCTATTATGCACCCACTTCACGCTTTGGCGATCCAAATGGCATGCGTCGCCTGATTGATGCGCTTCACCAGGCCGGCATTGGCGTTATTTTGGACTGGACGCCCGGAGGTTTCTGCGCGGATGCTCAGGGTCTTGCAACCTTTAACGGCACCATGCTGTACGAGCGTGAAATTCATCCCAATTGGGGCACGCATAAGTTTGATTTTGGCAGAGGAGAAGTGCGCAGCTTCCTTATCTCCAATGCGTTGTACTGGATTGAATGCTTCCATGCAGACGGCATCCGTGTAGACGGCGTCTCAAGCATGCTGTATCTCAACTTTGGCGTGGATGATCCTGCGAAGAAGAAGTTCAACAAGTATGGTGACGAGGGCGATCTTGATGCTATCGACTTCATCCGTAAGCTCAATACGACGGTAAGCTCCTACTGTCCCGACGTCATGATGATTGCCGAGGAATCCACAGCTTGGCCGCTTGTTACCTATCCACCCGAGGAAGACGGCCTGGGCTTCCACTATAAGTGGGACATGGGCTGGATGAACGACACGCTGCACTACATGCAAACCGACTTCCCCTGGCGTCCGGGCAACCACGGTTTGCTTACCTTCTCACTCATGTATGCCTTTAACGAGAATTTCGTCTTGCCGCTTTCGCACGATGAGGTTGTCCACGGCAAATGCTCGCTCATTACGCGTATGCCAGGCGATTATTGGCGTCAGTTTGCTGGTATGCGCTCGCTGGCCATGTATCAGATGACACATCCAGGTGCAAAGCTCAACTTTATGGGCAATGAAATTGCACAGTGGATTGAA
Source organism: Olsenella sp. Marseille-QA0557 (assembly GCF_965119725.1). NCBI lineage: Bacteria > Bacillati > Actinomycetota > Coriobacteriia > Coriobacteriales > Atopobiaceae > Olsenella > Olsenella sp. Marseille-QA0557. The sequence goes on from NZ_CBCPMI010000001.1 coordinate 959,239, forward strand.
TGGCGCTACTACGAGTCCATTCAGTGGTTCTTGGCTGATGAATATGAAGCCCATCGTAAGCAGCGCGATTTTATCGCCGCGCTCAATAAGCTTTACAAGGAGGAGCCTGCACTTTGGGAATATGCCTACGAGCAAAAAGGCTTTGAGTGGATTGACGCCGACGATGCGGACCAATCTCTTATCAGCTTTATCCGCCATGGCGATACCGAAAAAGAGGACCTGGTAGTTCTTATCAACTTCGATCCTCGTGCATATGAGGAGTATCGCATTGGTGTGCCGACCTATGGTACCTGGACCGAAATCTTTAACAGCGACGATGAGCGCTATGGTGGTTCAGGGGTTATCAATACACTTCCCGCTGAGGCAAGTATTGAGCCTTGGAATGGTAGAGAACAATCAATTGTTGTCAGAGTGCCACCACTTGGCGGTATGATTCTTAAGTGCACCAAGCCAAAGCCGAGACCAAAGCCAAAGAAGAAAAAGGTGGCTACAAAAACTTCGGCAAGTAGAAAAAAGACATCTAAGAAGGCGACGGGCACAGCAAAGAAAAGCGGCGATACGGCTACTTCTGCAAAAAAGAGCAGTTCGTCTAAGAACAAACATAAGAAGTAGCACTGACGCACATCCTCTGCAGAGGATGGCATGTAGCAAGAAGGTGTTGGACTTTCGGTCCAAATACCGAGGAGGGGGTTTCTTTTCATGCAAAGGATCTTCGACAGTAAAGAGGACTTCGTCGACCTGTTTGAGTCGTCGTGCCAGACGCTCATTGGCAGGACGTACGAAGACTGCACCGATGCTGAGCGCTTCCAAGCGCTTGCAAGCATCGTGGCTGCCAAGTCCCGTGCTATTGGCGTAAAAACCAATGAGCTAGCTCAGCAGGAACAAAAGAAGAAGGTGTATTACTTCTCACTCGAGTTCCTTATCGGACCGCTGCTGGACAACTATCTTATTAACTATGGTGTCCGCGATCTTGTAGAAGAGGGCCTTGCTGAGTTAGGTCTTTCTCTCGACAACATTCTTGCCCAGGAACAGGATCCTGGTCTGGGCAACGGCGGCCTTGGTCGTCTCGCTGCCTGCTTCATGGATTCCATGGCAACAGAGGGCATCATGGGCTATGGCAACGGCATGCGTTATCGCTATGGCTTGTTCCACCAGGCAATTGTTAATGGATGCCAGGTCGAAGAAACCGACAACTGGCTTGAGCGTGGCTTCCCTTGGGAGGTTCGTCGTGAGCAAAGTTCGGTTATCGTTACCTTTGGTGGCAAGCCTGTGCGTCACGAGGATGAAAACGGTCACTTCTGGTTTACCACCGAGGGTGGAGATCGCGTAAAGGCTGTTCCGTATGACGTACCAGTCGTTGGCTACGGCGGAGAAACCGTAACCAAGCTTCGTCTGTGGAGCGCCGAGCCCGCAGAGGAGAACTTCGATCTCGATGCCTTCAATGAGGGCGATTATGCAAAGGCAAATAAGTTCCGCTCTGATGTTGAGGCTATCTCGACCATCCTGTATCCCAACGACGCAGGTCCTCACGGTCGTATTCTCCGCATTAAGCAGGAGTATTTGTTTGTTTCTGCTGGTCTGCAGACAATTCTTCGCACCTATGAGCGCGACTATGGTCCCGATTGGAAGCACTTCCCCGATCACGTAGCGCTGCACACAAACGATACGCACCCCGCAATGTGCGGACCCGAGCTCATGCGCCTGCTGGTCGATGAGAAGGGCTTGGAGTGGGATGAGGCATGGGATATAACCACCCGTTCCATCTCCTTCACCAACCACACGGTTATGCCTGAGGCACTTGAGACGTGGCCTATCCCCATGTTCCGCTCGCTGTTGCCACGTATCTATATGTTCATCGACGAGATTAACCGTCGTTATCTTGAGTCTCTGTCACAGGATCGTGACAACTGGCAGGAGCTTGCTTCCCAAACTGCAGTACTGTGGGATGGCAACGTTCGCATGGCAAACCTTTCCATCATTTGCGGTCACTCGGTCAACGGCGTTTCTGCCATTCATACCGAGATCCTCAAGCACGATGTTCTCAAGGGCTTCTATGCGCTTACGCCCGAGAAGTTCAACAACAAGACCAATGGTGTTTCTCACCGCCGCTTCCTTCGTGAGGCAAACCCGGCGCTTTCAAAAGTTATTACCAACGCCGTTGGCGATGGCTGGATGACAAATGCCGAAGAGCTCAGTAAGCTCGAGCAGTATGCCGATGACCCCGCGGTGCTTGACGACATCGTGACGGCAAAGCATGAGGCAAAGAAGCGTCTTGCCGAGTATGTGAAGCAGGTGTCTGGCGTCGAGCTCGACCCCAATTCGGTCTTCGATGTTCAGGTTAAGCGTTTCCATGCGTATAAGCGTCAGCTGCTGAACGTCTTCAAGATTCTCGATTTGTATAACCGCATGATCGACGATCCTTCGTTCCGTCCGATGCCGACGTCATTTATCTTCGGCGGCAAGGCTGCACAGAGCTATACCTTCGCAAAAGAGGTCATCAGGCTCATCAACTCGCTTGCAGATGTCGTAAACAACGACAGCCGTGTTAACGATGTCCTCCGCGTTGCCTTTGTACCGAACTACGGCATTTCCAATGCTCAGATTATTTATCCGGCTGCAGAGATCTCTGAGCAGATCTCCACTGCAGGTATGGAGGGCTCCGGCACCTCTAACATGAAGTTCATGATGAACGGCGCAATCATGCTGGGCACCTACGACGGCGCCAACATTGAGATTGCCGATCTCGTGGGCTTTGAGAATCTCAAGATCTTTGGTCTGCGTGTTGAGGATATCGAGCGTCTTAAGGCCGAGGGTTACTGGGCTTGGAATGAGTACCAAGCCGATCGCGGTCGCCTTGGTCGCGTAGTCGATGAACTTGTCGACGGAACGCTCGCACGTCTCAATGGCAACTTTGAGTTGGTACACGATGAATTGATGGTCAACAACGATCAATGGTTCGTCTTGGCAGACTTCAAGCCGTATGTCCAGGCTTGGGAAGAGCTCCGTCAGATTTGTGCAAATCCGCGTGAGTGGGCGCACATGTCGATCATTAACACTGCCCGTTCCGGCCACTTCTCGAGCGATAGAACCATTCGCGAGTACGCCGAAGACATTTGGCACGTTTAGGAGCACTTTATAAGTACTACATATTTTGGGGCGGACGCAGAAAGCTGTCCGCCCTAGGGGATGGAAGGCCACGATAGAAAGGAGTGTCTGGTGAGTAAGAAGGAATGCATAGCTATGCTTCTTGCCGGAGGACAGGGAAGCAGACTTGGAGCCCTAACTCACAATGTTGCAAAGCCAGCAGTTTCGTTTGGCGCCAAGTACCGCATTATCGACTTTGTTCTTTCAAACTGCTCTAATTCAGGGATAAATACGGTTGGTATTTTGACGCAGTACCGTCCTTACTTGCTGCACTCCTATATCGGCACGGGTGAGGCTTGGAATCTCGACGAGATGGGTAGTGGCGTTTCTATCCTCCCACCGTATTCGACCGAGTCAGGCGGTGCCTGGTATGAGGGCACGGCAGACGCTGTGTACCAGAACCTGGGCTACATTGAGGATAATGATCCGGAGTACGTCATCATCCTTTCGGGCGACCAGCTCTATCGCATGGACTACCATGCAATGCTGGCCAATCACAAGCGTCACAACGCTGATCTTACGATTGCTGTCATGCCGGTTGCCTGGGAAGAGGCTTCCCGTTTTGGCATCATTACGCAGGACGAAGACGAGCGCATTATTAAGTTCACCGAGAAGCCCAACAAGCCCGATTCAAACCTTGCTTCAATGGGCATCTACATCTTCAATACGAAGCTGTTGCTCGATGAGCTGCGCGCAGACGCAGTAGATCAAACGTCTGAGCATGACTTTGGCAAGAATATTATCCCCAAGCTTCTGGGAGAAGACCGCCGTCTGTACACCTATAAATTCGAGGGCTTCTGGCGCGATGTAGGCACCATTTCAAGCTACCACGAGACCAGCATGGATCTGCTCGGAGAGCATCCTGAGTTCGATTTGTACTCAACAGATTTCCCAATTATGAGTAACGCTACACTTCGCCCGCCGCACTATGTGGGCCCTGAAGGCAGCGTCTCCGATTGCATTATTTCTAATGGTTGTCGTATTTACGGAACGGTTCGCCACTCAATTCTTTCCACAGGCGCAGAGGTGGGTCCGCGTGCCACAGTTGAGGATTCCATCCTGCTCCCAGGTGCAAAGGTAAAGGCCGGTGCAAAGGTTGTCCGTGCCATTTTGGGCGAGAATTCCTGCGTTGAAGAAGGCGTTGCTCTTGGCAGCGTTGATATAGCAAAGGACACTGCCGTTATTGGCGACAACGTTGTGGTTGGAAAGGGGGAGGAGTAAACATGGCAAACGTGATCGGTCTTATCACCACGAACTACTCCACCAAGAAGGCCTGCGTCCTCGCCGAGGAGCGTCCTGTTGCTTCTCTGCCCTATGCAGGTCGTTATCGCATTATGGATTTTGCGCTCTCCAATATGGTGAACTGCGGCATTCGTACGGTGGGCGTTGTGTTGCCGTATAACTACCGTTCGGTTATCGACCATATTTCGTCCGGCAAGGACTGGATGCTCGACCGTAAGAACGGCGGCCTGTTCGTGCTGCCGGGTTCTGCCTTTGGTACCTCTCGTGCAGGCTCCAGGTTCCTTGTGCGCGATCTTGAGAGCAACCGAGTATTCCTTGAGCGCTCCCATGCCGACTATGTGGTATGCAGCGGTGCAAACTTCGCATTCAACATGGATCTAAGCCTTGTGGTCGATGAGCACATCCGGTCTGGTGTGGACATTACCGTTCTGACAAACTCTGCGACAGAGTCTGACGCCGATGTTGTGGGCTTCAATGTTGATGAGTCCACCGGCAATATCACCGGTATCAATCACGGAGTAAGCTTCGGCGACATGGCCTTCCTTGATACCTTTGTTATTGGTCGTGAGCTGCTGCTCACCTTGCTCGACTGGTATTCTTCCGTCGACTACCTCGACCTCTTTGAGGCACTTGAGAACGATTATGGCCGTGTAACGGTGCGCGAGTATCGCTTCAATGGCTATGCTGCACCGGTGTTCAACACCGAGGCGTACTTCCGTCGCAACATGGATCTGCTCAATCCGGAAATTGCCGACCAGCTCTTCCCGGAGGAGCGCACGGTAAAGACCAAGGCACACGATACGCCTCCCGCAAAATATGAGCGTGGCTGCTACGTACGGAATGCCATCGTTTCGGCTGGCTGCCGTATTATGGGCTCCGTTGCCGATTCACTGCTTGGTCGCAACGTTATTGTTGAGAGCGGTGCAACTGTTCGCAACGCTATTGTTCTTCAGGATTGTGTTATTAAGAGTGGCGCTCGTGTTGAGAATGCAATTGTCGACCGTGCTAACTGCATTCCTGCAGGCACTGAGCTTCGCGGCACTCCGGAGAATGTGTACTACCAGAGTAAGGGCCAGAGGTAGGAACTATGGCAGAGAAGAAAAGAAGGAAGCTTCGGGTTGTCTTTGCCTCATCTGAGGTAGTGCCGTTTGCTAAGACAGGTGGCCTCGGCGATGTTGGCGGTTCTTTGCCGCCAGCACTGCGCCGTGCCGGCTGCAAGATTGCAGTTATCCTTCCTAAATATGCGACCATTCCGGAGGAGTATCGCTCGCGCATGGATCATGTATGCGAGTTTTACGTACCTCTTGGCTGGCGCAGTGTGTACTGCGGTATTGAGCACCTTGTATACCGCGATATTGATTTCTATTTCGTGGACAATGAGTATTACTTTGCCCGCGATGGCCTTTATGGCTACTTTGACGATGGTGAGCGCTTTGCTTACTTCTCCAAGGCACTGCTCGAAGCTATGCAGTATGTCGAGGATCTTCAGTGCGATATTCTGCACTGCAACGACTGGCAGACTGCAATGGCGCCCGTGTTTTTGCGCGAGTTCTATCACGGAGACATCTACGACAACGTCCGTACCATCTTTACGATTCATAACGTAAAGTTCCAGGGTCAATATTCCGACTTTGTTCTGAAGGATATTCTCGGACTTGCCGATGTTCCTGCCGCAGTAGACCAGCTCTATGTTGGTCCGCAAACCATCAATTACATGCGCGGTGCTGTTCGCTACTCTGACCTTCTGACAACTGTAAGCCCCACATATGCTCAGGAGCTCAAGATGCCATTCTATGGCGAGGGCCTTGAGTATGAGTTCCAGCGTCGCGGAGACGCTCTTAAGGGCGTTCTCAACGGCATTGACATGGCAGAGTACAACCCCAAGTCTGATCCTGAAATCTTTGCCAACTTTAGTGTGGATGACCTTTCAGGTAAGGCTGAGTGCAAAGCCGCGCTCCAAGAGGAGCTTGGACTCCGCGTAGATCCCGAGCGTCCGCTTGTGGTTATGGTTGGTCGCCTGACCAAGCAAAAGGGACTCGATCTCGTGCAGTATGCTATCGATCGCATTATGTCTCGTGGCGTTCAGCTTGCAGTGCTTGGCACGGGTGATAAGGAATACGAAGACTCAATGCGTTACTTCGATTGGCGCTACAGCGATATGATGTGCGCCCGCATTACCTTCGACTCCGCTCTTGCCCAGCGTATGTACTCAGGCGCGGACCTCTTCTTGATGCCTTCTCAGTTTGAGCCCTGTGGCCTTTCTCAGATGATTGCCATGCGGTATGGCACGCTTCCTGTTGTTCGCGAGACCGGTGGTTTGGTGGATACGGTAAATCCGTACAACAAATATACCGGTGAAGGTGATGGATTCCGCTTTGCGAACTTTAATGCGGACGAAATGTGCGATACCCTACTCAATGCTTGCGAAGTGTTCTGGACTCAACCAGACGTTTGGAAAGAGCTCCAACGTCATGCGATGGAGAAGGACTTCGGGTGGCATCGCGCTGCCGACGACTATGTTGACATCTACCACACGTTGCACCCCGAGGTTATCCGGTACATTAAGCGCAGAGATCGGTAACCTATGCGCAAAGGGGGACAATGAGGGCGCTTCATAATAGTCGCTCCCTCTCGTTCAGAGATCCGTACGGCGCCATCCAGGTGGGTGGCGCCGTACGTCTTGCTGTGGACGTATGGGATGTAGATAACATTACTTGTGAACTTAGGCTCTGGTCCGATGAGATTGGCGAAGAACTCCTGCCTATGGAGACTCAATCTACGGAAGAATGCCTTGAGTTTTCTTGCACCATTAGTTTCGATGAGGCTCGAATCGTTTGGTATACCTTCAAGTTCACTACTGCCGATGGCGATGTCCTGTGGTATGGAGCCCGCGAAGGACGTACTGGCGGAGAAGGCGAACTTCGTTCGTATCAGGGGCCGTCATTCCAAATGACGGTATATAAACCTCGTGCTATAAAGCCAGACTGGTATCGCGGGGGTATTGTCTATCAGATTTTTCCCGACAGGTTTGCTCGCGGAGCAGAGTGGCGCGAGCGTGTTACACAGGCCTTGGCGCATGAACGCAAAGGGCCCGGTCGAGCTCTGGTAGAAGACTGGACAACACCAGTTCGATATGAGAAAGACGAGCTCGGACGCATTGTTCGCTGGGACTTTTATGGCGGCACACTCTCGGGCATTCGCGAGAACTTGTCATACCTGCACGATATGGGTGTGACTGTTATCTACCTCAATCCCATTTTCGAGGCGGCAAGCAACCATCGCTACGATACGGCTGACTATCTTCATATCGATCCGATGCTTGGTGATGAAGAGGAGTTTTCTGCGCTCTGCCTTGAGGCTCACAACTTTGGCATTTCAATCATTTTGGATGGCGTGTTCAACCACACCGGTTGCGACAGCCGTTATTTCAATAAGTACGGAAATTACGATACGCTTGGTGCCTATCAAAGTCCTGATTCACCTTATCGAAGCTGGTACCACTTCTCTGAGGATGGTTATGACTATTCAAGCTGGTGGGGTGTAGGAGATCTGCCCGACCTCAATGAGGAAGATCCAGGCTATCGAGAGCTTGTTTTTGGTAAAGATGGCGTTATTCGTCATTGGTTGCGTGCTGGTGCGAGCGGCTGGCGTCTCGATGTAGCCGATGAGCTGCCTGACGATTTTCTCGTCGAGCTGAAGAAAGCAGCCCTTAAAGAGCGTCCCGATGCTCTCGTGTTGGGCGAAGTATGGGAGGACGCATCCAACAAGATTAGCTACGACAAGCTACGCCGCTATTTCCTCGGCGATGAGTTGGATTGTTGTATGAACTACAACCTCCGCGCTCCGCTTATTTCCTACATCATGGGGTGGGGTAACGCTGCAGAGCTTGCCGAGTGCATTGAGAGCATGCATGAAAACTATCCCCCAGATGCCTTTGCAGAGGCACTCAACATGCTTGGCACCCATGATACCGAGCGACTTCTTACAATCCTGGGCGGTGCGCCTGATTCGGGCTCGCTTTCCGATGAGGAGCGATTCCGTTACCGACTCAATGGTGATCAGCTTGGTCTTGCACAGGCCAGGCTGTGGCTCGCAGTTCTGCTCCAGATGACACTGCCGGGTGTTCCCAGCATTTATTACGGCGATGAGGTTGGCATGGAAGGCTATGCCGATCCTTATAACCGCGGGACCTTCCCCTGGGGTCACGAAAATCGCAATTGTCAGACTATTTATCTCAATGCCATCAATCTGCGCAGAACGCTGCCAGTGTTGGTCAATGGGGATATTGAAGCCTTTAGCGAAGGCGAAGACATTTTCGGGTTTACTCGCACAGATGCTGCGACGGGCGAGAGCGCAACAGTTCTGGTAAACCGGAGTCTTTCGGCTGTGCGCGAGGTGAGCGTGCCTATGCGTGCAGAGGAAGTGGATGAGGTTATTTCAGGGCGTGAGGTCGAAGTACTTGGCGATCATGTAACCGTGCGCCTTCCTCAGCTTGGATCCGCCGTGCTCTATTTCCACAACGAGCGCAATCTTGTTCGCACGCCAGAACGCGGCTCAGGTATTCTCGCGCATATCACATCGATTCCTGCAGCAACAGAAGATGGCGAAGCAGGAACGCTCGGTGAGGCAGCTTTTCACTTCTGCGACTGGCTTAAGCGAGCAGGGCAGCGTTATTGGCAAATCTTGCCGGTCAATCCCACCGATGCCCATGGATCGCCCTATGCTGGCCTTTCCGCTTTTGCGGGCAACTTTGCGCTGGTCTCTCAGGAAAAAGCCCGGGCACGCAAGATTGATGAGAAGGCATACCAGGCGTTTTGTGCTAAACATGCGCAATGGCTGGATCCGTACGCCACCTTTATGGCGATAAAAACAGTCATTGACGATGGTCCATGGCAACAGTGGCCCGAGAAGTATCGCGATTGGAGCCCCGAGCTTCTGAACGATCCTGAACTTGTCGACGAAATTGAAATTGTTCGACGCAAACAGTTTGAGTTCCAGCTGCAGTGGGATGAGCTGCGTGCGTATGCCCATGAGCAGGGCATTCAGATTGTGGGCGACATGCCCATGTATGTCTCACTGGATTCTGCAGATGTGTGGGCGCACCGCAACATCTTCCGCCTCAATGCAAACGGCGAGCCCAATGTTGTAGCGGGAACCCCACCAGATGCGTTTTCACCGAGCGGTCAGGTATGGGGCAATCCGGTGTATGACTGGGATGCTCTGCGTGCAGAGGATTATGCGTGGTGGATGCAGAGATTTGCCAGAGCATTTGCACTCTACGATTATGTGCGCCTCGATCATTTCCTGGGATTCTCTTCGTTCTATGCAATACCTCGGGATCATAATGCCGGCGATGGCCGCTGGCGTGTTGGTCCGGGGCGTGAGCTCTTTGAGCGCGCATTCAAAGAGTTTGGACCTCTACCCGTTATTGCGGAAGACCTCGGCCTTATCACTCCGGCAATTCGTGCCCTGATGGCAAGTTGCGGCGTAGTTGGTATGGACGTGTGTGTGTTTGCCGATGCCTTCTCGCTTGATGGATGGCAGCCTGCTGCCCACAAAATTGCCTATACGAGCACGCACGACACGCAGACGTTGCTGGGCTGGTGCGCAGGCAGATTCTGCGGTGGTGCCGATGAGCAAGCAGCGCACGATGTTGCTCAGCGCGCGCTTGAAGTATGTGAACAGAGCAGCGCCGATGTGGTGATGGTGCAGCTTCAGGATGCTTTGGGCCTTGGTGAGGCAGACCGTATGAATCGCCCGGGTACCGTGGGTGACAACTGGAAATGGCGTGCCAAAGCTGCTCAGGTAGAGAGTGCCTGCGAGCGGATGCGCGAGGTTACCGAGCGGGCAAATCGTCTGTAGGCTGGGGGCTTTAGTGTTTATTCATCGAGTTGCTCAGGCTCTGTTCTCCGATCCTGACCTCCTGCCAGTTCTGCATGATTTAGATGCGGGTGAAGACGTAACGCTTGCGGTTTCGCAGAGCGCTCGTCCACTCATGCTCGCAGCACTTTGGGCGCGCAATCCACGTCCTTGTCTGTTTGTGGTAAGCGGTGAGGAAGCCGCTGATAGAGCAGCACGAACGCTTACCGCATGGCTGGGCTTGGATATGGTAATGCGCTATCCCGAGCGTCGTGATCTGCCATGGGCTGATGTTGCCTCGGATGATGCGGTCATCGGAGCTCGGTGCCAAGCGCTTGCGGCGCTGGCTCAGGGAGAACCGCGGGTAGTGGTAGCAAGCGCTCGTTCGCTTATGCGCTGTGTGCCGCCGGCTGGCTCGGGCTTTTGGGCGAGTGCAACGTTTGCCGTGGGCGATGAGGTGCCGTTCGAAGACGTTGGAGCCTTGCTTGTTGGCATGGGGTATGTCGACGATGGTGAGGCGGCTTCTCCGGGCTCTTTTCATATTCATGGTGACGCGGTAGACATTTTTCCTGCTCAGGCCACCTCACCAGTGCGCATTGAGTTTTTTGGCGATGAAGTTGACCGTGTTCGCCGTATGGTGTCGTCAACGGGTCAGACGATTGGTGAGCTGGAATCGGTTACCGTGTCGCCTTGTCGTGAGCTTGCGCTTACTGACGAAACAGTTGGCCGCGCGCGAGAAGCACTTGAAGCGTCGGCGCGCTTGGATGGTCGCATTGCACAGGATCTTGAGCTTATCGAAGCACGTTCGTCTGCGCCTATTATCGACCGCTACCTTCCTGAGCTCTATGGATCCACGGATTCTCCGCTTGCACACATCTGCAAAGAAACACTTGTCGTACTCGCAGAGCCTCGAGCTTTGTTTGATGATTGTTTGCGAGCTTACGATGAGCTGGAAGCTACGGCACAGGCTGCTCATGCATCATTAGAGGGTTTGTATATTCAGCCGCGTGCCATGGATTTTGGCGCTCAGCAACGTTTTTCGTTCTCTTCCATCATGCGGGCAGGCACCTCTGCGGTAACAAAGCTTGAAGTGCGTCAACCCGATCTGGCAGGCTCTGATGCCAAATTCATTGGACGTGTCCGTCAGTTTGTATCCAACAACATGGCAGTGGCTTTTGCTGTACCCGATCGCGGTGCTCGCGCTTCGCTGGAACTGAGTTTTGGCGATGAGGGTATTCCGTTTTGCGAATCACTTGCAAATGATCCTGCCAACACTATTCCGTTTGAAGACTCCCATGCAACAAGTGACGTGGAACCACTTCAGCCAGGTGTTGTTACATTTTTTGATGCAGCGGTTCCCGCTGGTGTTGTGCTGCCGGCTTCCAGATTGGCCATTCTCTCGGTGGGAGATCTTACGCAGCGCATGGCGCGCAAACGTGCTCGTCGCATTGACCCAACCAAGATTACGTTCCCCTTTAAACCAGGTGATTACGTAGTACACGCCACCCATGGCATCGCTTTGTTTGCCGACATTGTTCGCCAAGAGGTGGCAGGGCGAGAGCGCGATTACTTCCTTTTGGAATACGCTGGCGGCGATAAGCTCTTTGTGCCGCTTGAGCAGGTCGATCGTCTCAGCCGTTATGTTGGACCTGACGGTTCTTCTCCGCGTCTGACACGTCTCAATACTGCCGACTGGTCTCGCGTTACCGGCAAGGCGCGTCGTTCGGCGAAACGACTTGCGTTTGACCTCGTGGATCTTTATACCCGGCGCTCTGCTGTGGCAGGTCATGCCTTTGCGCCTGACACGCCCGCCCAAGCAGATATGGAGGCGAGTTTTCCCTATGAGCTCACCTCTGACCAAGCCGGCGCAATTGCCGACATCAAGGCAGATATGGAAGCTCCTCGCCCCATGGATCGCTTGCTCTGTGGCGATGTGGGCTTTGGCAAGACTGAGGTTGCTCTGCGAGCAGCGTTTAAGTGCGTTGCCGATGGTCGTCAGGTGATGGTGCTGTGTCCTACAACCATTTTGGCTGAGCAGCACTACCAGACGTTTTTCTCTCGCTTCTCGCCGTTTGATGTGGATGTGCGCGTCATGTCGCGTTTTGTAACGCCTGCACGACAGCGAAAAGCCTTAGAAGATTTTGCATCGGGTGAAGCACAAGTGCTCATTGGTACTCACCGCTTGCTCTCGAGCGATGTTAACCCGCATGATCTCGGCCTGGTGATTATCGACGAAGAGCAGCGCTTCGGTGTGCAGCATAAAGAGCAGCTCAAGAATATGCGTGAGCAGGTGGACGTGCTCACGCTGTCGGCGACACCCATTCCGCGTACGATGCAGATGGCTATGAGCGGTGTGCGCGATATGAGTCTTATCATGACGCCTCCTCCGGGCAGAAAGCCGGTTGAGGTACATGTGGGCGAATGGGATCCCGACGTGGTATCCGTCGCTATTCGCACAGAGTTGGCGCGCAACGGCCAGGTTTACTACGTCTCGAACCGCGTGCGCAGCATTGATGAGGCAGCGGCACGTGTTGCCGAAGCAGCTCCGGAGGCGCGTGTTGGCGTAGCACACGGCAAGATGAGCGCTCGTGAGGTAGAAGACGTCATGATGGCGTTTGAAGCTCACGAAATCGACGTTCTTGTCGCTACAACCATTATTGAGAGCGGCATTGATAATCCACGGACAAATACGCTCGTAATAGAAGATTCTCAGCGCCTTGGTTTGGCGCAGCTCTATCAGTTGAAAGGTCGTGTGGGACGTGGAAGAACTCAGGCGTATGCCTACTTCATGTTCCCGCCCGATCAGCCGCTTACTCCAGAGGCTACCGAGCGTCTTACCGCTATTAACGAAAATCAGGATTTGGGCAGCGGTATGCGCATTGCCATGCGAGATCTCGAAATCCGTGGTGCCGGATCGCTGGTAGGTGCCGAGCAGCATGGCAACCTTTCCGGTGTTGGTTTTGACCTGTTTACCCAGATGCTTGGTACTGCTGTTGCAGAGGCGCGCGGTGAAATTGCCGATGCTGAGCAACCAGAAGTTACTATCAATCTGCCAGCAGACTTCTATCTGGCAGAAGAATATGTGCCCGATGTTGACCGTCGTGTAATGGCATATCGCCGCCTGGCAACTGCGGCGGAGTTGGCCGACGTGGACGAGCTGGAACATGACCTTATCGAGCGCTATGGTGCACTGCCTCTGGCGGGTCGAAATCTCATGGATCGTGCTCGCATGCGTATTCGAGCTGGGCGTTTGGGAGTTACCTCAATCTCGCTTACCGACGGGCGTCTCATCTATATGGGAATTGAAGTGCCGCGTGCAGCCGGGCTTAAGCTTCGCGAGCAGGGTGCTATTGTGTATCCCAAGACTCGCAAGCTGGCATATCCTTTCAGGCTTGCTCGTGCGAGTGCTACAAGTGCATCTCGTCGCGGTGGAAGTGCTTCTCGCCGTGCTTCTCAGGAGCGCAGTGTTGAGGAACTTTTGCCTGTGGCGCTCGGTGTGTTGGAACAAGTGGGCGGCGACGACGAAACAGAATAAGGAGACGGTATATGACAGAACCTATTTCCGCTGAAGAACTTGCTATTCTCAACCGCGCTCCGCATCTGAAGTGGGCCGTTATTGGATGTGGCGTTATTGCAAACGAGATGGCAGATGCGCTTGCTCGTGTTGGTCGCCATATTGATGGTGTAGCAAATCGTACGCTTGAGAAGGCGCAAGCATTTGCTAGCCGTCATGGTGTACCTAAGGTATACACCTCCTACCAGGAGCTTTATGACGATCCATCCATTGATGCGGTGTATATAACAACGCCACACAACACACACGCAGAGTATATTCGTGGGGCACTCAATGCAGGCAAGCACGTCTTGTGCGAGAAGGCCATTACGCTCAATACCGAAGAACTTGATGAAGGAATGGCGCTTGCGCGCGAGCGCGGACTAGTCCTTATGGATGCCTGCACCATTTTGCATATGCCCCTGTATAAAATGCTTCGCCGAAAGCTTGAGGCGGGAGATTTTGGACAAGTGCATCTTGCGCAGGTAAACTTTGGCAGCTTCCGTGAATATGACCCCAACATTCGCTTCTTTAATCCCGAGTTGGCCGGTGGCGCCATGCTCGATATTGGCGTATACGCCTTTACGCTTGCACGTACATTCTTAAAGAGCAAGCCGACCGAGCACAGCTCGCTTGAGAACCCCGCATTTACCGGCGTGGATGAGGAAAGCGTCATTATTATGCGCAATGCCGAGCATCAGCTGGCAACGTTCTCGCTCACCCTTCATGCCAAGCAGCCCAAGCGCTATGTTATCGCCACCGACAAGGGTTATCTCGAAGGTATGGAGTATCCGCGTGCGGATGAGGCGACGTTTACCTGGTGGCCCGAGAACCGTCAGGAAACATTCCGTGCGGGCGAGCGCAGGCTGGCTCTTAACTATGCCTTGGCTGACCTTGAGGCTGCAGTAGCTGGCGAGGCGGAGGCACAGTGCTGTGCTGAATGGAGTCATGATGTGATGGAGCTCATGACTGACGTGCGTCGTGAGTGGGGCTTTTTATATCCCGAAGAGCGATAAGAGGCAAACGGTGGACAACGACAAACTGGTTGCTGCTGCAGACGCTCAGAGTGCATCTCGCCCTGGTGCGCCGGGTACGCAGGATGATTTCGAGCGTCTTGCTCGTACGATATGGCGCCTGCGTCAGCAGGATGGCTGTCCGTGGGATCGTGAGCAAACGCACGAGTCTATTCGCAAGAACATGATCGAAGAAGCGTATGAAACGGCCGAGGCGATAGATGAGGGTGATTCAGCGCATTTATGCGAAGAGCTTGGCGATGTGCTGATGCAGGTGCTTCTCCATGCCCAAATTGCCGATGATGCTGGTGAATTTACGCTTGCTGATGTATGCCGTGGGCTTAACGAGAAGCTCGTACGCAGACATCCTCATGTCTTCAATGACAAGACTCAGGCAGACTCAGCAGACGAAGTGCTTGATATTTGGGAAAACGTCAAGAGCGACGAACGTGAGAAGGCCTCCGAACAAGAAGGCAAACCCGTAGGTCTGCTCGACAGTGTTCCTCATGCGTTGCCGGCGTTAATGCAATGCCAGAAGATCTCTAAGCGTGCTGCGCGTGTTGGATTTGAGTGGGAAACCGTTGAGGACGTCTGGGAAAAGGTCGAGGAAGAACGCCAGGAGTTTCTTGCTGAAGAACCCGGTACGCCTGCGGCGGAGCTTGAGTTTGGCGACATGCTCTTTGCCCTTGCCAACGTGGCGCGCTTGGAAGGAATCGATGCTGAAGAGGCGCTCGAGCGTTCCTGTGAGAAGTTCCGCTCCCGCTGGAGCATCATGGAAGAAATGGCGCGCGAACAGGAAGAAGAGCTTTCCGAGATGGGTACTGACAAGCTCAACGAGTTGTGGAATTGCGTCAAGCAAGAGCATGAGTAACACGTTTTCTGACTGCTCTGCTATAACCTATAGAGATAAGGTCGCTACGAAATAAGTGGAGCAGCTCCCAAGAGGAGTTGCTCCGAAAACGATTTGATCCCGAAAACGAAGCAGAATCGAACTCATATGGGTGAATACAGCAGCGCGCGACAACAACGTTTATCGCGTTACGGAACAAATAGGGCTGGGCGAGCGCGTACCAATGATCGTGTGTCGTCCCGAAGGAATACCCCTCAATCAAAGCTGAATGGGTTTTTCTCGACCCTGCGTGACCGTCTGCCCGAGCCTCCAAGCAGTAAAGCGGGAAGAATCGGTCTGATTGTTGTTGCAGCAATAGCAGTGTTGCTGTTGTTCTTATATGGCCCGGTTCGCGAATACTACGTGTCTTGGCGTGTAGGTCAGATTTATTCTGCTGAGCTTGCTGAGCTCAATGAAGACAATGAAGAGCTCAAAAGTGAGGTCAATCGTCTGCAATCGCGCGAGGGTATCGAAGATGAAGCGCGTAAGCGCGGGTATGTTTCCGAAGGTGAGACGGCTGTAACTGTTGAAGGTCTGGACGAATCTGAAACCTCAGATGGCGAGACTGGCGACACTTCGGATGCTTCTGATGAAAGCAACAACCCTTGGTACATATCGGTGTTAGACGTGTTGTTTGGTTTTGACAAGACGTCTGTGAGCGTGTCGTAGGGGAGCTTGTATGATTCGTGTAGCTTCAATTGATATTGGTACCGTTTCTGTTCGTCTTGCCGTTGCAGATGTGGAAAACGGAAAGGTGCTTCGATGTGCCAAACAGTCGCGTATTTGCGATTTGGGAGAGGGGCTTGCAAGCTCGGGCAAGCTTTCTCAGGCAGCATGCGAACGCGTTGTGGCTACCGTTGATGATTATCTTTCTGCGGCAAAGGGTGCAGGTGCCACACGGGCATGCTGTACGCTCACCAGTGCTGCTCGCGATGCATCCAACTCCAATGATCTGATCTGTGAGCTTGAGAATCGCGGACTTCATCCCGAGGTAATACCAGGTAGAGTTGAGGGCTCGCTTACCTTTTTAGGTGTTGCACGCGATTTTCCAGGGCAGCGCATTGTCGTTGCAGACAATGGCGGTGGATCCACCGAACTTGCGGTGGGGTCGCTTGCTGTCTCTGTGGAAGGCGTGCCAAATAATCTGAACCTGGAGTTTGTGCGTTCGTCCGATGTTGGGTGCAGACGTGTTACCGAACAGTGTTTGCCGGGAGATGGACCCGCAACAGAAGCGATGCTTGCTGACGCGCGTTCTTTTTGCGATACGCGTTTCGAGGCGGATATTCCATGGCATGAAGATGGCTCTCCGCGCAGCTCACAGGATGGAACAGCTGCTCTTGCGGATTATCGTGGTGATAACCCGTCCTGTGGCGTTGCTCGTCCCACACGTTTGGTAGCGGTTGGTGGCACGGTTACTTCATTGGTGGCCATTGATGCAGCCCTTGATCCTTATGATTCTTCTTTTGTCCACCTCCATGAGCTCACAGCTCAACAAGTGGATGGACTGATCGACATGCTTGCTCAGCTGAATGTAGAAGAGCGCCGCCATATTATTGGACTGCAAGCCAAACGTGCTCCGGTTATTCTTGCTGGCGCCGTGGCCATTCGAGAGCTTATGCGCACGACGGGTTTTGACAGACTTACGGTGAGTGAAAGCGACCTGCTGTTTGGTCTTTCGGCTGTAGCTGCAGCAGCCGCAGGAGATGCCGAAGGTGTTTCTCCGGTGAACTGGCTTCCCCAATTAACATGTCTGTCCTAAATTGCGCAATAACTTGCTATAGTAATGCGTGTTATTGGTGTGCGACGATTCGAATAAGCTAGTACAATAGTTGCACCTTGTTCGTGGGGGCGTGGCGGAATTGGCAGACGCAGGGGATTTAAAATCCTTGGCCGTTTAGGCTTGTGGGTTCGAGTCCCACCGCCCCTACCAAACCTTCGGCAGTTTGAAGCGTCGAGGATAGCGTTTCTCCCTTTCAAATGTGATGAGTTGTTGTCCTTATAGTTGTCTATAAACTGTGCATGTACAACTTGTATACTGGTTGTCCTGTACCTACTATGACCGAATGATCTTACATGCCCTTACGGCTGTGTTTCCGAGGGGCATTTCATGCAGGCTTCAGGCCTGTAGTTGCGGTCCAACAGGGAGGGGACATGACCGATTGCAACGAACAGGGCAGTTCTGCCACGTTTCGTGAGCATATGATTCCAGCGTCTGATATTGATACAAGCATTTGGATGGGATTTGGCGGCACGAGCTCGTCTCGTGGCAACACTGTCTTTCCGTATCGGAAAAGCGGAGCAGCTCATAGAACATCCAGCACTTCGCTCGATATTGCTGATGAGCAAGAGGTAGCACTCGATAGATCCTCTGGCAGGCCTTTGCATGAACAGCTTGCAGAGGTGCTGCAAGAGAGGATTCGTTCCCATATGTGGGAAGCGGGTATGCGCATCCCTTCTGAGCATGAGCTCTCTCAACGCTTTGGTTTGGCACGCGGTACCGTTAGGCGCGCGATAAGCATACTGGTAGATGAGGGAATGCTGGTGCAAGAGCGCGGTAAAGGCACCTTTGTGTCTGATCCCGGCATATGGCATACCTCGGGACGTCGGCTGCTCTCATTTGCAGCATCCTTGCATGAACAGGGCAAAGAGTTTGTCACCCATGTTTTGGACGAAAGAGTGTTGCCTGCCTCAGAGGCTGTAGCGCGCGAGTTGGACATAGCGCCAGGCTCACCTGCGCTCTTTTTACGGCGTGTGCGCGATGTGGGCGGGGAAAGTGTTGTATGTCAGGAGAGCTGGCTCAGCATGGACGCATGTCCCGATATTGAGAATGCCGATTTCCTCCATGAGTCGGCCTTTGATGCTGTTGAGCGGTGTTCAGGAAAGCATATTGCCGATTCGTGTATGCGCTACACTGCGCGGGCGGCAGGCAAAGAGCATGCTGCATATTTGCGATGCGATGCACATGACCCCATGCTCGTACTCGAGCAGCTCATTAGCCTCGAAGATGGAACACCCATAGAGTGGAGCCTTACGTGGTTGCGCGATAACCTCTCTATTCTGGGAAATTCTGTGCAGGATTGCAGACTTGGAGCAGCGCTTGTTTCCACGGACGTGACTATCAATCATCAAGATATTCCTGAGTCGAAAACAGGACGTTTGTCTCGCCGTGAATTGGAATTGCGTGCGTTAGATATCCGCAGGAAAGCTGTTGGATTCGCACTGGACGATCCAGCGCATCCCTACCACCTCGGCGGGAGTCTTTCTGCAGCAGAGATTTTTGCGGTACTGCTCAACGAAGTGATGCATACCGGCAAAGATGGCACTCCTTGGGATAATCGCGACCGACTGGTACTTTCAAAAGCGCATGCAGCACTGGCTTTGTATCCAGCCCTTGAGCAAGCGGGATATGTTTCGGAAGAAGATATGTCTCGAGGTTTATATGGATCTGAGGCAGTGTTGTTCAAGCATCCACGGCGTGATCTCTGCCGGGGTATAGAGCTTTCTGGTGGAAGTCTTGGTTTAGGACCAGCTCATGCCTGTGGTCTTGTCATGGCAAATCGTCGTTTCGGTCGTACCGGCCGTGTTTTCTGTATCCTGGGCGACGGTGAGTGCAATGAAGGCTCGGTTTGGGAGTCTGTGGCATTTGCAGGGCACAATCGCTTGGGTGAGCTTACCTTCATTGTGGATGTAAACGGACTGCAGCTTGATGGTCCAACAGCGGACATTTTGGGACCTACCCCTGATGGCACTTCCTCGCTTGCAAAAACATTTGCCTCATTTGGATGGGATGTTGTTGAGGTGGATGGGCATGATGTAATTGCTCTGCGTGACGCTCTTATCCCAACACCTTTCTCTCCCGCCCATACGGCACCACGTGTTGTGTTGGCTCATACCGTTAAGGGCAAAGGCTTGTCATTTATGGAAGACCGCGTGGAATGGCACGACAACCTCATGACTGAGGAAGAGCGTATGCGTGTTGCCATGGAGTTTGATGCACGTAAGGAGGCGATTCTCCATGAGTAAGCACAATGAGGCGCTCCTTTGTTCGGGTGCAACATGTGATGCTGAGCTTGCACAGCGTTTGGCGCGTATGGATCCCAAAGAGGTGTTTGGCGCTGCAATGTCATACCTCGCAGATCATGATGAGCTCTTGAGTATTGTTGTCTCAGACTATGGACGCAGATTATCGCTGGACCCCGTGAGGCAAGCACACCCTGAGATGGTCGTTCAGTGTGGTATTGCTGAGCAGAGCCAGGTGGGGATGGGCGCTGCTATGGCGCTGGAGGGACTTCATGTAATTGCTCCAGCATACGCGTGCTTTCTCGCTGCTCGAGCAATGGACCAGGTACGTGTAGCGATGGGAATCATGAAGGCTCCCTTAGTGCTTGTTGGTCTGGGGCCGGGATACGCATCGGGTATTTTAGGTGCAAGCCATATGGCGCTTGATGATGTGGCGTGTATGCGAGCTGTTCCAGATGTTGATGTGGTTTGTCCGGCTGATAATGCCGAGCTTTGGTGCTGTCTGATTGATCTTGGTCTGCATCCACGTCCTTGTTACATACGTATGCCTACAGCGCACGCAGGAGCGCTTATACAGCCATCATGTGACGGTCTTGTGCGCGGCAAAGCACACGAGCTGCACGTAGGGGCGACGTCGAACAGCATGCCTGCTCAGGACAGCCCTCAAGGTGTTGCCATTCTTGCTACCGGAAGTATTGCACTTGAAGCGTTGGCTGCAGCTGAGGAGCTGCAGGCGCGAGGTGTGTCCTGTAGAGTGATAGAAGTCCCATGGGTTGTTCCTTTTGATGAAGCAATAGTTCAGACACTTGCCGGATCGCGTTTAGTCGTAACGGTTGAAGAACATCGCAGTGTCGGTGGTTTGGGCAGTGTTGTTGCAGAGCATCTCGTGAGGGCTACAAAAGCCGATAACGCAATTCCTCGGCTGCTTTCTCTGGGTGCTCCTGACGATATTTTTGAAGCCGACGATAGGGATTGTTTGCTTGCGCGTGCAGGTCTTACGGCTGAAGGGATTGCTGGAGCAATTCAGGCTTATAGGACAAAAAGTGTGCTGTCAGTCTAGCCAGAACGGGTACGGGTCCTTGTGGTGCAGCTCCTCCCACACGGCTCGATCACCCCATTCTGGACCCCCATCCTCTCTCTTGGGTGATAGCGAGTAGGTCCTATAGAGGAAGTCGATATCGTCGTCAGTTGGCATGGAGCGGATAAGCTCTCTTGCCGGTCTTGGGCTCTCGGTGTGCATGTAGCACCACCAGAAGACCGCCTTGACCCGACGCATGAGTGACAGCCCGCGGTGGTTGCGCAGGACATCCCTGAGTTGTGAGTTGACGCCGCCCTCGATCGGGTTGTTGGTACGCGGCAGTGGACCCTCTGCGGTCAGGGTCGGATCAAGGTAGGTAAAGAGCGTTCCTTGGGAGACGAGTCTCGAGAGTGATGAGCGGGCCTTTCTGAGCCTCTCGTGTGTGAATACGCGTCTCCCGTCGATGAAGGAGACATCCTCGAGGAAGTCGGCCCAGAACCCGCACCACTGAAGATAGCGCTCGACCCACCAATCGGCCTGCCGAAGGGTGTCCAGATGCATGAGCTCGATGGAAAGCGCGTAGAGCTCTCTGCCGGCCTGGAGCCTTGGCCTCGTCGTCGTGTACCTCCTCACCTGCGAGAACGCATGGAACAGGCACCTCTGGACTCTCGTGCGCGGCCATGTCCGGCGGACCGCCGAAGCGAACCCTGTTCCTCCATCGCACACCACCACGTCCGGAGCCGGGATGGGCGCCATGAGCGCCTCCCAGGCCCTTGAGGTTTCCGACTCGGCCATGTACCACGAAACCACATGCTCCCCGTCGTAGGCTATCAGCACGACGAGGTTCCGGTCGAGCCAGATGCCGTCGAGGAAGAGCACCCTGTGGACCTCACCGGTCGGCTCGGGCATGGGCCACACCCGCCAGAATCCGGAGGTCTTCCTCCTGAACGTGCGCCCCTGACCGGGCATGTCTGCCTGCCTCGCCTTTGAGAGCAGCCACGCCAGAAACTCTTCGAGCCAGGCGGCACTGTCGTCGTACGAGACGGTCCTCGATGCCCCGCAGGACTCGCAGCGCCATCTCTGCGCGCCCGCCGTGGTCCTTCCGTTCCTGCGCATCGCCGCTCCACAGCACGGGCACTTCACCCTTTTCATCGAGCCCTCCCGTCCGAGAGATTTAACAGCTCGATTTTCCGGCTCCTACCTGCGACGGCACCGATTCGGACAGCACACTTTCTGTCCGAGTGCTAAAAGGGGTGAGCAAGATTTAAGGGTATGGGAAACGGCCGCCCACCTGCGTAGACGACCGTTTCGACAGCACACTTTTTGTCCTATAAGCCGCAATTCAGACGGCTTTAGACTCATAACGAAAAGAAAAAACGGGTCGAGTACAAAGACTCGACCCGCCTGCATGCAATGGTGCCCCCAACGGGACTCGAACCCGTGTCGCCGCCTTGAAAGGGCGATGTCCTAACCGCTAGACGATGGGGACAAAGATGGTGTGAGCACAATGTGCGTAGAAAACATACTGTGCAACACGAACCGCGTCAAGAGTATAGCAGCTGTTTGAGATATTGCCACCGAAGACCCGACAGAAATTACCATTCTAGGCCATTTTTGTGAGCAAACTGTTGAGCGCTCGTCAGGATAGACGGCTGTTCGGTTGCCCAACCAACAAAATCCGGTGTGTCAGAAACAGCCGGATCGGCTTCGTGCATTGCGAGCAAAGCCTCCTGAAATGACTTTGCTTTAAAGCGAGGCCTGTCGGGCAGATAGCAATCAACAAATGTCGGCCTTAAGAGGGCATAAGCTGCACCTTCGCAGCTTCGATCAAATTCTGATAGCGCTCGGCGAGCAGCGTTTAATCGGTTGAGTTTATAGAGCAAAAGTGTGCGTGAAAGGTTCATCCAGGTGTTGCCTTCGCGCTTAAATTGAGCATCAAGTGCGTCAAGCGCGTCTTCATTTTCCATGCGAGCATAGGCAAGAGAAAGCGTAAGATGCGCCCCAATCTCATCGGTCGAATTGTGTTCAATTAGTGTTTGACAGCGCGTAATTGTCATTTGTATGCGACCGGTATCGAGACAGCTTCTGGCTGCAGCATCCATCAGACGACTTTCTGCACGTCTTTTTGCAGGATCAACCCCACTGGTGGACAAGGGCTTATATTCATCCTCAAGACGCAAGAGGGCAGAGAGAAGATCGTCAGGTCTGCTGGCATGGCGTGCAATAGCTCGGACTGTTCGTGCATCGAGACAGTCTTTATCAAGTTCCAACGCCTGCTCACAGGCGCCAGCGAGACGCTTCATCCGACGTTCATGTTCTTGTTCAAATGCGGCATCATCAAGCATGTCGTCATTTTTGCGTTCTTGCATAACGCGGTCCAGCGCACGCGCGAGGATGAGCAAAGCCTTCTCATCGTTCGTTTTTACATAGTCTGTAGGATTGTTGTTAATCGCTTGCTCGAGCTCATGATAGGCGTTAGGGGATAGTCCGCCGAGAGCCTGAGACTCTCTTCGAGCGCAGCGCTCTTTTAGTTCAAACCAGGCGTCCATTAGCGATTGTCCTTATTGTCATCGAAGGATGAACTTTGAGCATCTGCTGAGTCTGATGGGTTGCTTCGCATCGAAAACGCTGCCCTGTCGCTCTCTTGTGCTAAGGCTTGGATAACCTGGGGTTCGTGCGCGACCCACGATCCAAGTGCGCCTCGGCCGTCGCGATCGCGCCCTTCCTGCAAAAGCACAGATGCTTCGGATATGGCGACCACCAATTCATCTTCACTGAGTGGTTCGAGGCGTGGTCGCGCAAATACTCCTTCAGGCAAATCTTGTTGGATCGAAAGTGCCTGGGCAGCATGTGGCCACGTGGTAAGTATTACACCCAGTATTTCAGAGGCCTGTACGAGGTGATGTAGTTTGTAGGACATGGCAAGCGACGCCAATGCGAGCCAAGGATCCGAAGCAATCGTTTTGCCGGAAGCTTCAATGAGCTTGTTAAGCGCGTCGGCATCTTCCAGTTTGACAAGAGCAAAGGCGAGTGTTCGATAAGCGTCAGAAATCTGTTCGGAGTCTGCCTCAATGAGGCGAGAAGAACTTTCAATGCAACAGCGATACCTGCCACAGATGAGTGCCTGAGTGGCCTCAGCAGCAAGCCAGCGAAGATAAGGCCGCATAGCGAGGTCGCGTGCAAGTTTTCCGCTGGCATTCTCTGAAAAGGCAACCGAGCGCGCGTTCTGCTCACAAACCTGTTTGACTTCTGATGCATGATCGATAAGGTAACGGTGGTATGCATCAAATGAAGGGCAGCTAGAAGCTGCCAACATGCGGCGTGCATCAAAGCAGTGGGGGTCCAGAGAGCTTGCTTCGGTGAGCAGTTGCTTTGCTTCTTTGATAAGCTCCTTTGCCTTTTGTTCTTCAACAAAGGGCAGCCGATAATCAATGATTTCGGTGGCACGTGCCACGAGATGAAACGCTCTATCGGAATCGGAGCGGGCGAGCGTGTCGCCAGCGCGGTCAAACCGGCGTTCAAAATTTGCATAGGCGCGTGCTTCGGTGAAGCGGTTGCTGCTTTGCAGCTCCGTTGTATGCGTCTCGGTGAGATGTCGAAGACCTAATCGCTGAAAGTCTTCAATAGTTGCATTAAACGCCAAGAACCCTCCTTACTTCTATCTCCATGGTACGCGACTCTGCATATCCATTGAGGACGAAAAGCCGAGCGGGCACATCTTTTGAATAATTCCTATACCATTTGCCGCCATTCTTGTTGCACTGAGATTTTGTCGGTGAACGGTATAGCTGTTTTCATATCGATGTGATATCACAATGAAACTAGATTGCGAGCCATCGCAATCAGGGTGAGTGCGCCTTGCCCTACGAGCGATCCGCACTTTAGAAGGACTAGAGTTGCGGGAAGAAACGGAGATAGTATGACAAAGGAACGGGAGCTGCGCGCTAAGTCTGGCTGGCCCATGCTTATCGCTATGATTCTGGGTCTTGTTGTGATAATCGCGCTGTTTGTGTTAAGCATCGTACAGATGGCAAGCTATGATGACGCAGGGCTGGCAATTCCTGCTATATGGATAGCGCTTCTTGTCGTAAGCATTGTGCTGTTCTGCCTCTGGTTTATCCCTCTGTCAGGTTTCTTTACCCTGCAACCAGGACAGGCTCGTGTATGCATTCTGTTTGGTGAATACAAAGGAACCGTGCGCGATGAAGGCTTCTTCTGGGCAAATCCCTTTTATAGCAATAACATGGGATCAAATAACGCCGATGCAGACGCTGCTGCAGAAGATATGGGCGGGGGCAATGCAGCCTCCATTGCTCGTCAAATGCTCAAAGTAACTGCCTCAAAGAACCTTTCCACAAAGATAAGCGTTCGTGCTCGTACCCTTAACGGCGACATCCTCAAAGTCAACGACAAGATGGGCAATCCTATCGAGATTGCAAACGTCGTAGTCTGGCATGTGGCAGACACCGCTCGCGCACTCTTCGATGTGGATAATTACGAGCGCTTTGTAGCAACGCAGGCAGAAACGGCTCTTCGCCATGTTGCCAGTGCCTATGCATATGACCATGCAGAGGATTCATCTGAGTCGTCCTCGTCAATTACTTTGCGCTCAAATATCGAAGAGGTGTCTGAGGCGCTGAAGAAAGAGCTGATGGAGCGCCTGGCTCCTGCAGGTGTTGCGATTGATGATGCACGCCTTACCCACCTTGCGTATGCACCTGAGATCGCCCAGGCGATGCTGCGCCGTCAGCAAGCTGAGGCCATTATCGCCGCCCGCAAGAAGATCGTAGAAGGCGCGGTTTCTATGGTTGAGATGGCTGTGGATGAGTTGGCCAAGGGCAATCGTATTGAGCTTGACGATGAGCGCAAAGCGTCTATGGCAAGCAATCTTATGGTAGTGCTCTGCGGAGAGTCAGAAGCACAGCCTATTATTAATACGGGAACGTTATATCACTAATGTTTGGTGTGGCGTCCGTCTCCTGTATGGGGAGGCGGACGTGACTTTATGAGGTGAAGTATGGCTCGGCGAAAGCAATATCCCCTGCGTGTGGACCCCGTGATATGGGAAGCGATTGAGCGCTGGGCAGCAGATGAAATGCGCAGTGCAAACGGGCAGGTGGAATTCTTGCTCAGAGATGCTTTGCGTCGTGCCGGGCGTTTGCCACAAAATGATGGCACCACAACAAAAAGCCCCTCCGATGGGGGGGCAGATTGCAAGAATTAAGGATTGTCAAATATGTGCCAAGCACTGCTTGTCACAAAACTGTTTGTTAGTCCTCGCTGTGGTCGTTGGTGTGGCGAAGATTTGGGAGAATGCGCTTTACAATCCACCAAATAGCGGCCACGAGCACAATAACAATGATGATAATTTTTACAACGTCAGAGACCCATTCAGCCTGAGCTGTAACCGTATGCCAGGCGGAGCCCATGGCATAACCCAGCGAGCAAAGAACGGTATTCCAAACAGCCGATCCAACAAGGGTGTAAATCGTAAAGCGTGGAATGGCCATCTTTGCGGTGCCGGCAGGAATAGAAATAAGGCTGCGAACGACAGGAATGCAACGGCAAATGAGTACCGTTGCCTGACCTTTACGATCGAACCAGCCGATAGCCTTGGAAATGTCATCACCCTTAAAGCCCAAAAGACGCATTGGCTTGGTGTCAAAGAAAGCCATTAAACGCTCGCGCGATAACAGCCTTCCGATGCCATACAAAATGAAAGCACCCAACACAGAGCCGGCGGTTGCAAAAATAATGACTCCCGGCAACTCCATTGACGTGTCGTGAACAAGAAAACCTGCCATAGGAAGGATTAGTTCCGACGGAATGGGCGGGAAGATATTTTCTAACAGAATGAGTGCAAGAACAGCAAGATAGCCAAACGAGCTAATAAAGGCGAGAAACGCCTCTTCCATGTAATGTCCCCCTTGATATGAGCGCTTTAAGCGCAATGTGTGAACGTCACTGTGGATACAGTCCGTAAGTGTAACGTGATATGAAGTGTCTTGCGGCTCGCTTCACGGCACATGCAAAAAATGAGCAGAGCACCTGCACGATTTGCTCTGCTCATCGGTTAAAACCTAGTTTTAGTTCAGGATGGCTCACCTCTTTTGTTGTCCAACATGCATAGCGCGCATGGCATTAAGAATCGCAATCATTGCGACACCCACATCGCCAAAGACCGCCAGCCACATGTTGGCAATTCCCAGCGCTGCGAGAATCAGAATAAGAAGTTTTACACCCAGAGCAAAGATGATGTTTTGCCATACGATGCCCATCGTTTTACGGGCAACCTGAATAGCAACGGCAATTTTGGAGGGTTTATCGTCCATTAAAACGACGTCGGCTGCTTCAATGGCGGCGTCTGAGCCCATTGCACCCATGGCAATACCCACGTCAGCGCGCATAAGTACAGGGGCATCGTTAATACCATCACCAACAAAAGCGAGCTTCTTTCCCTCTTCTTCATGTGAGAGAAGGTCTTCTACTGCATTTACTTTATCCTCTGGGAGTAGCTGTGCGTGTACCTCATCAAGGCCTAAGCGCGTGCCCACAGCCTGGGCAACGTCATTGCGGTCGCCAGTGAGCATAATGCAACGTTTGACCCCGCTTTTATGAAGCTCCTGAATGGTTTGTGCTGCGTCGTCTTTTATAACGTCGGCAATAACAATGTGGCCCGCATAGACTCCATCGACCGTTACGTGCAGGATGGTGCCGATAAGATCGCACTCATGCCAGCTGAGGCCATGCTCTGCCATGAGCTTGTCATTACCAACCAGTACCACATGTTCGTCCACATGAGCCGTAATACCATGACCGGACTCTTCACGCACATCATGAATGCGCGCTTGGTCTATCTTGCCGGAGTATGCGGCGCGTATAGACACGGCGATGGGATGATCGGAAAAAGCCTCTGCATATGCAGCGTTGCTCAGAACGTAATCTGGATCTACGCCAGCCTCCGGATGCACGGCAACCACATTAAAAGTGCCGCTGGTAAGGGTGCCGGTCTTATCAAACACGACAGTGTCTACTTTACTGAGCAGTTCAAGATAGTTGGAGCCCTTTACTAAAACACCTACGCGCGAAGCACCTCCGATACCTCCAAAAAAGCTCAACGGCACAGAGATGACAAGGGCGCAGGGGCAGCTTACAACAAGAAACGTCAAGCCACGCATAAGCCAGTCAACCCAGGGGCCCATGCCCAAAATCGGCGGAATAATTGCCAATGCAAGTGCAGCAAATACAACGGCGGGCGTATAAATGCGAGCAAAACGCGTAATGAAGTTTTCGGTGCGAGCTTTTTTCTCACTGGCATTTTCGACCAGTTCAAGAATGCGGGATACCGTGGATTCGCCAAAGGGCTTTGTGGTACGCACTCGAAGGATGCCTGTCATATTGATGCAACCGGATATTACCTCGGCACCGGCTTCTACATGGCGCGGAATGCTCTCTCCGGTGAGTGCGGCGGTGTCGAGCTGGCTGGTGCCTTCGGTGACAATCCCGTCTATAGGCACACGCTCTCCTGGCTTAACAACAATGATGCTTCCAACGGCAACTTCATTGGGGTCAACTTCTTCAAGAGATCCATTGCGCTCAATGTTGGCATAGTCGGGCGCAATATCCATCATGGCGCTAATGGATTTCCTGCTCTTGCCTACGGCATAGCTCTGGAACAGTTCACCAACCTGGTAAAAAAGCATGACAGCACAGCCTTCTGCTGCCTGCGACTCGGCATTGGGGAAGAGAATTGTCGCAAAGGCGCCGAGCGTTGCCACGGTCATGAGAAACGCTTCATCAAAGGCTTCCCCACGACGAATATTCCGCGCAGCCTTGATAAGTACATCGTAGCCAGAGATAAGAAATGGGATGAGGTAGAGGACAAAGGCTACATAGGGCTCAGCGGCACTGCTGGTAAGCCGTGCAAGAAGACCGCTCTTATCAAGAGTCATAATGGCTGCAAACAGTATGAGCGCAACAATAATTCGATTACGTCTCTTTCTGAGTTTTCGATTCATAGTGCTACTCCAAATGAATATATGAACAAACAGACATATATTATGGGTAAGAAAAGCCGCGGGGCGCGGCCTTTCTCGTTTTAGCGAATAACCTCGCAATCGGGTTCGATTTCAGAGGCGAGCTTTATAACACGCTCAAGCACCTCATCAAAGTGATCATCGGCAGCGGAAAGCGTGAGCTTTTGCGTGAGGAAGTTGACAGAAACAGAATCTACGCCATCCAGTTTTGCGAGTGCATCTTGGAGTTTATTGGCGCAGTTGGCGCAGTCGATCTCGTCGAGTTTGAATGACTTGCGCATGTTGAGTCCCTTCTCGAGTAATCCGAGGCTTCTTAAGCCGCTATTCACAAATATGGTTCAAGCCCTGGTTGAGCATGGTGTAGACGTGGTCGTCGGCAAGTGAGTACACAATATTTCTGCCATCTCGTGTGAAGCGAACGAGATGTGCCTGTTTGAGGGTACGGAGTTGATGGGAGACGGCACTTTGGGTGTTGCCGGTTTTCTCAGCAATATCGGCAACGCAAAGTTCATTTCCCATGAGAGCAAAGAGAATCTTGATGCGCGTGGTATCTGAGAAGACCTTAAAAAGATCGGCAAGATCGTAGAGCAGCTCTTCATCGGGCATATCCATCGACTGGGCGTCCGGATTGAGAGGAAGAGACATAGCGGCAGCTGTTTGCTCAGTGTCTGATTGTGAGTTCATAAGTAAAATCTCCTTTCAGAACATATGAACAATCATTCATATGTCTGCTTACTTCTGATTATATGAACGACTGAACAGATGTCAAGGATATCTGGGTGAAAGAACTCTGCGTTTACGCCAGCGGATATATTGAATAATTCAACCAATAAGAGCCAATAAAATACATTTCCAATGGATATTTTT
The DNA here is from genome assembly GCF_965119725.1 of Olsenella sp. Marseille-QA0557. Lineage (NCBI taxonomy): Bacteria > Bacillati > Actinomycetota > Coriobacteriia > Coriobacteriales > Atopobiaceae > Olsenella > Olsenella sp. Marseille-QA0557. Next base: position 988,880 of record NZ_CBCPMI010000001.1, read on the forward strand.
GAGTCGCTTCGCAGATAAATAAAAAACGATTTGTATGAGGGATCTTTCGGAAAAGAACGCCTCTACAGAGCTTCTAAATTCGCCGTTCTCATGACTGAGAAAAGCCGCTGTAACGAGGGCTTTATTCAACTGATTGATAGAAAATAAGTTATTGCATTATGTCCGAACTCGTCGTAATCTCTCGTTAGGTACGAACTCGGACAATATCGGAGGGTGCATGTCGTACGAAGCATTGCCAGACGGGCGATCTGGTATTGCTGCTGCGCGGCACGATGCTGGCTGGGTGGCAAGTTCGCTCGAATGGGATCGATTAGATAAAGCGATGGATAAGCTCTATCACGAGGTGGCCCGTGGGTGCGGCATTTCAGATAGAGCCTACTGGATCTTATCGGCAATTGAAGAATCGGGGGGAACAGCCCCTCTGCAGGAGCTCTATACCCGATGGTCATATGCACGTCAGACGGTAAGTTCTTCGGTGAGCTCTTTGGTGGATCGCGGGTTAGTGGAACTTTCCTATGTTGAGGGAAGTCGAAAACGCAAGGTTGCTTCACTCACACCGGCGGGGCGAGCGTTTTCTGAGCGACATATTGTTCCCGCTATGCAGGCAGAGGAGCGGGCGTTTCAGACGCTCTCTCCTCAAGAACAAGACGAGCTCCTTCGCCTGCTGCACCGCTATTCCGATGCAATCCGTGTTGAGCTGGGCTGCTTTACCGATGCGCACGACGACGAAAATGCCGAGGAAGAGTGCGTCGAAGACGATGAACTTACGTTGGACAATTCCCACGATGTTACTAAGGAAGGAGGGTGCTGATGCAGGATCAGCAAGCCGAAAAGATACGTTCAAATGAAGCATCTCTTGCATCTAACCAGAAGCGCAGAAGGAAGAAGCGTGACTATAGCCGTCGCAGTGCCTTAAAAGTCTTAGTTGGCTTTTTGGGTAATCATAAGAAACTTGCACTTGCCACACTTGTTGCGGTGATATGTGATATGACAGGCATGCTGCTGGTTCCTACTGAGCTTTCTGCTCTTATCAATACTGCGGTAAATGCGAGCCATCTGTCAGATCTGCTGCCAAATGCCGCTGGCATGCTTGGAGCCTCCATCCTTGGCAGTGGTGGCGCGGTTATCAGCACCTACCTTGCAACGCGTCTTGCCGCAAATGTGGCGTTTGATATTCGTACTTCAGTTTATGAGGCGTCACTTGATTTTTCGGGATCCGATTTTGAGCGCTTTGGTACCGGCTCGATGATCACGCGAACCAACTCTGACATCAATGTAATTCAGCAGTCACTGGTGATGGCCATTCTTATGATTTTGCCCGTGCCTATCATGTGTGCCATTTCAGTTGCACTGGCATTCTCGATTGATGTCTTTATGGGTCAAGTGTTGCTCGTGGTTACGTTTGCAACGCTTGCGGTGTGCGTAGTTGGCGTTATTATTTCGGCTCCTATTTTTACGCGCCTTCAAGGGTTTATCGACCGCATGAATGTGCGCGTGCGTGAGAACTTAACGGGCGTGCGCGTTATTCGGGCTTTTGGTAAAGAAAAATACGAGCGCAAGCGCCTCGATGAAACATTTACCGACTATGCCAACAATGCCATCAAGGTAAACATGGTATTTGCCGTTACCGACAGCCTTTCGTTCTTCCTGATGAATGCTGTCGAGGCTTTGCTCATCTGGGTTGGCATTGATCGTGTGGGCGCTTGGGCCATGCAGATTGGTTCTATCTCGGCAATCGTTGAATATGCCATGCTCATCATGTTCTTCCTGATGATGGCTCAGTTTGCCATGCTTTCTATTCCAAGGGCATTGGCATGCCTCGCACGCGTGGGGCAGGTCATAGGTCTTGAACCTTCAATTGAGGATCCTGATGATCCAGTAGAGCTGACTGATGGAACCGGAGAACCAGGCGAGGAAGTTGTTGCCTTTGACCATGTGAGCTTCTGCTTTGACGACGCCGACGAAGACACCCTCCACGATCTGACCTTTTCGATCAAGCGTGGCCAGGTGACCGCCATTATCGGAAATACTGGTTCGGGCAAGTCGACCATTGCAAAGATGCTTTTGCGTTTTCATGAGGTTACCCATGGTGCGCTGCGATTCTTAGGAACTGACGTGCGTGATGTTGCACAGGAGGATCTTCGTGCACATATTGCCTATGTCCCTCAGAAAGCTTGGCTCTTTAGCGGCACAATCGAGTCGAACCTTCGCGATGGTGATGAGCAGGCAAGCACCGATCGGCTGTTACATGCGCTCGATATTGCTCAGGCAGGATTTGTTCGTGAACTCCCTGACGGCATTGCGTCACGGGTCGCTCAGGGCGGCACCAATTTTTCAGGAGGCCAACGACAAAGACTGGCAATTGCCCGCGCACTTGTCCGCAATACAGATCTGTATGTCTTTGATGATTCCTTCTCAGCGTTGGATTTCAAAACCGATGCGGCGCTCCGTCGAGCTCTTTCGCCTGAGCTGAAGAATGCAGCGACACTCATTATTGCTCAGCGTGTGAGCACCATTCATGACGCCGATCAAATCGTGGTACTGAAGGATGGATCCATAGTGGGTTTGGGTAAACACGACGAGCTCATGGCAACATGCCCTGTGTATCGGGCAATTGCAGACTCCCAAGCAAAGAAGGGAGACGCCCATGCATAACGAGCAGGATAAGAAGAAACTCAAGAAGCAAAGCACGCTTCGACGCGTTACCAATATCGATCCGGAAGAGGCGGAAATACCGCAGAACGCCTGGAAAACAGCCCGTCGACTTTGGGAAGCTGCGAAGGGTGAGCGCTGGCGTATTGTTGTAGCTATTATCAGCACAATCTTCTACGTCATCACAAACCTTATTCCGCCCATTTATAGCGGCCATGTTATCGATGAGTTTTGGGCAAAAATTCAGGCTGCTCACGCAGCAGGCGAGCAATTTACCGTTTCGTTCGAGAACGGCGGTATCCAAATCCTGATCTTCTTTGGTATTTGGACCATGATTTGGATTTTCTACTCCATCCAGACGTTCGTAATGGCAAGTTTTGCCGAACGCCTCAATCTGTCTTTACGGCGTCAGATTGCTGAGAAGCTTTCGCGTCTGCCGCTTTCCTACTACGACCGGCATCAGCCTGGAGACACCATTAGTCGTGTTACCAACGACCTCGACAAGGTGTCTGAGGTTCTGCAGCGCGGTGTTCTGCAGCTGCTCATTGCTGCTGGTTCTGTTGTTGGCTCGGTTATTATGATGCTGCGCTACAACCTCATGCTCTCACTCATTTTTATTGCCTTCATGAGCATTAGTGCGCTGCTTACAAAGTATTTTGCTGGGTTAACCCTGCGCGTGGCAACTAAGCGCCAAGCAGACCAGGGTGCTCTTACCGGCTTTGTTGAGGAAGCTTATAGTGGCCGTGCGGTTATTAAGGCTTTTGGTCGCGATGAGGCAAGCGAAGAGCAGATGGCAAAGCTTTCGCGAGAATTGTCTGATTCGAGCTGCATTGCCGATTTTCTCACCAACGCGGTAGGGCCTGCGATCCGTTTTATTGGTCGTATTGCACAGGTAGTGATCGGTCTTATTGCAGGCGGTATGCTCATGACCGGACAGCTTACCGTCGGCGTGTTTCAGGCATTCTTCCAGTACATGAACAAAGCTTCCGAGCCATTAACACAGCTTTCCCTTACGGTGAATATGCTGCAGGGTGCTCTTGCGGGCGCAGAGCGCGTATTCGTGCTGCTTGACGAAGAAGAGATTGAGCCTGACCCAGTCCATCCGGCAAAGCTGCCAGAATCTGTTGAGGGGCTTATCAAATTTGAGCATGTGCGTTTTGGCTACGATCCCGATCGCATCCTTATGCATGATGTTTCGCTTGAGGCAAAGCCTGGTCAAAAGATTGCTATTGTTGGCGCGACGGGTGCAGGAAAGACGACACTCATCAATCTTCTCATGCGTTTCTATGAAGTGGATGGTGGGCGAATTACACTGGATGGCGTAGACACTCATGCCCTTACAAGAGCAAATCTGCGCAGGCAGTTTGGTATGGTCCTTCAGGATGCATGGCTCTTTGAAGGGACCATTGCTGAAAATATTGCGTACGGCAAGCCCGATGCGACACGAGAAGAAGTTGAGGCTGCGGCAAAAGCAGCGCGTGTTGACTTCTTTGTTCGTACTTTGCCCAAGGGTTATGACACTATGCTGCTTGAGGATGCCGATAGCGTAAGCCAAGGCCAGCGCCAATTGCTTACCATTGCTCGCGCCATGCTCTGTGATCCGGCTATTCTCATTCTTGATGAGGCAACCTCTAGCGTGGATACACGCACCGAGCAGGCTATTGTTCGTGCTATGGAAGCCATTATGGAGAATCGTACGAGTTTTGTCATTGCTCACCGACTCTCAACGATTGTGGATGCCGATCTTATTTTGGTCATGGATCATGGAACCATTATTGAACAGGGAACCCACGAAGAGTTGCTTGCTCGCGGTGGGGCATACGCAGAACTCTATGCAAGTCAGTTTGCTTAATGAACAATGTCTTACATGGACCAGCGCTTTTGCTGGTCCATTTTTTACCTAGAGAAGCGTGAACAGCTGCGTAAGGCCAAAGCTGAGTCCGGATATACCAAGGACAAGCAAGACAACACATACGGTAGCAGCACCGCCAAGGCCAAAACCTGCATTGCGGCTTCCGTAGCATTCGTGGCTCACCGACCAGTTGCCGCTCACGATGCTTGCTGCAAGCAAGCAGCCAATGATGGTAAGTGATAAGCCACAGGTAAGTGCGCATATCGCATCTGACACAATTTCTTGTGGAACGAATTCAGATACAACGATTCCAGCTATTGTTGTTACAACAACCGCAATGCCACCAATAACCCAAACCTTTTTTCGCAGAGCAGCGTTCTTTGGTGAGTTCTGGAATGAAAAGAGAGAGCTGTGAGAAGGTAAGGGGTTAGGGGATGAGGTTAGTACGTCTTTGAATTCGCTCATTGCTATCCCACCTTCAAATTTTTAGTTGTCACTATGTGTGAGACGCGTATGGTCTTTTGCTACAGAGACGCGCCTTTCTTTTCATTATTTGTAGATAAAAACAAGTCAGCCCCAACAACTGCAAAGTCTTACGTATCCCTTACGCAATAAAGCGCGGGAGCTTATCTAAAAAAGAAGCAATATCAAGTCCGCAGGTAAAATAGGCCAATTTAGATAATTGCTACCGTTAACCGATAGATAGTTACCAGTGGCAATAGTTTCATTCACATAACAATAGTTAATGATGACAATCAAATCCATCAGCGAGAGCCCTGAAATAAAGCCATTGCAATGGCGGGAAGGGAAGATGGATGCGGTATCTGTTATTGGTAAGCCATGGAACGTACGCACCTGGGCTACACAGTGTGCTCGATATGCTTGCAGGCAAGCATGACGACATTTTGAGCTGCAGTTTGCGCGATGGAGAAAGCTCCGAAGAATACACAGCTGAGCTTGAGGACGTTATTGCTCCTATTACTCCAGATGACGAAGTAATTGTCTTAGGCGATTTAATCGGCGGCTCGCCGCTCACGAATGCGCTTGCTACTCTCTCCGCTCATGGTCTTTTGGCAAATACACGCGCCTTTGGCGGCATGAATGTGCCGATGGCACTCACCTGTGCTCTCGATCTTCAAACAGATGACGTGGATGCATTGTGCGAATCAATGCTTTCGGAAGGAAAAGCTGCAATGTACGCCGTTGAGCTCGACCTCGAAAGCAATGACGACGAGGAAGAAGACCTCTAAGAGCAAGGAGAAGGTATGTCAGTTTCATTTGTCCGTATTGACGACCGTATGATCCACGGTCAGACCGTAACTCGATGGGCGTTGGAATACCCCTGTGACGGCATTATTGCCGTTAATGATGCTGCTGCTTCAAATCCGGTACTGAAAAGTGCTTATAAAAGCGCCGCTCCAGACAAGAAGACGTTTGTCTGGACGATGGATCACTTTAAGGAAAAGGCAGATGTTGTCCGTAATAGCAACACCCGCTACTTCCTGATTACAAAGAATCCCGTGGATATGGCAGAGATCCTTGTGAATTTTGGCTTTGTTCCTGATGACGTTAAGACCGTCATTGTGGGCCCCTGCAACGACCGACCCGGTACTACCAAGATTGGCAACAACCAGTCTATTACGCAGGAAGAAGCCGAGGCGCTCGAGGCAATTTCTCAAAAGGGCTACACCGTTGACTTCCGTCTTATTCCAGACAAAGAGACGGGCACATGGGACAAATTCCGCGGTCAGTTTGGTTTCTAGGGTCTTCGTCGGCTCAGAAAATCCCCGTTGATTTCTCAGTCGATTGATGAAAAGAACGACAAGAACGGGAAAGGTGGTTTGTAATGGAGATTAGTTGGTTCCAAGCGGCGCTGCTTGGTGTGTTTGCCTGCCTGGCATCAATGCCAGGTATGGGCGGTACAACCATTGGTAACTACACCCTTGGTCGACCCCTCGTTGCCGGTTTGGTGGTCGGCATTATCTTGGGCGATATTACACTCGGCATTATTGTCGGTACTGCTATTCAGGTGGTTTATATCGCACTGGTTACCCCTGGTGGCACGGTTTCTGCTGATGTTCGTGCAGCATGCTACATTGGTATTCCTCTGGCAATGATTGCAATTAAGAGCAATCCTGAACTTGCTATTGATCCAAGCAGCCCAGCTGCTATTGGCACTGCAACTACTCTTGGTGCAGCTTGCGGCACACTCGGTGCAATCCTGTTTTATGGCACCGCTACGCTCAACCTGATTTGGCAGTCCATGGGTTGGAAATGGCTTGAAAAGGGCGATACGCACAAGCTCTATCTTGTCGATACGGTTCTGCCTTGGATTTCGCACCTCATCTGCTCATTCTTGCCAACGTTGATCATTGTGAAAGTTGGTGGCACGGCAGTATCCGATGTCTTGAATTCACTGCCTATGGACAGCCTGGCTCTGAAGACACTGTTCACCGTTGGTTCGCTGCTTCCTTGCGTTGGTATCGCTATCCTGCTGAAGCAAGTTATCAATAAGCCTACCGATTGGCTCTCTTTCTTCTTTGGTTTCACTCTCGCTGCAGTGCTTGGCTGCAACCTTATTGCTGCTTCTGCAATCGCTTGCTTCTTCGCACTTATCAACTATGAGATCACCACGCTTAAGACAAAGATCGATCACGTAAGCAGTGGCGGAGCTGCTGCGCTCACCACTTCTGCTGATGACGATGAAGAAGAGGAGGACATCTAATGGCTGAGAATACCGTCGAGGCAAAGGGCGGCCGCAGAGTCTCCAAGAAAGCATTGAGCAAGTCTTTCCGTAATTGGTATTACGGCAACCTTACCTGCTTCTCTCAGGAGCACATGCAGACCTTTGGTTACCTTGTCTCAATGCTTCCTATTGTTGAGGATCTCTACGATAAGAAAGAGGATCAGGCAAAGGCCCTTCAGACATATTCAGCATTCTTCAATACTGAGCCGCAGATTGGCACCATGATTGTTGGCGTTACGGTTGGTCTTGAAGAGGCACGTGCAAACGGCGAGCCGGTTGATGACGATACCATCAACGGTATTCGCGCTGGCCTTATGGGTCCTCTTGCTGGCATTGGCGACTCACTTATTGTTGGCACGCTTATTCCTATTTTGCTTGGTATTGCCATGGGTCTTTCCCAGGGCGGCAATCCACTTGGCGCAATTTTCTATATTGTTGTTTGGAACCTCCTTGCATTCTTCGGCATGCGTTTCGCTTACTATCGTGGCTATAAGCTCGGTGGCGATGCTGTTCAGGCGCTTGTTGGACCAAACGCCACTGCGCTCCGTCAGGCAATTGTTATGGTCGGCACGATTGTTATTGGTGCCGTAGATGCAACGTGGGTATCGGTAACCACGGCGCTTCAGCTGCCTAATGGTCCTCTACAGGACACGCTTACGAGTATCTATCCTGGTTTGCTCTCGCTGCTCTTTACCGTCTTCTGCTGGTGGCTCATGGCCAGGAAGAAGGTAAGTCCTATCGTTGCAATGCTTATCCTCTTGGTTATCGCTTTCGTTGGTTCTGCCTGCGGATTCTTCGGCGCTGCCACAATTGCTACGGTGAGCTAATAAAACCATTGTCTATGTTTGCCCGAGCTGGAGTACGTGCAGCTCGGGCCTCATAGTTAAGGAGTTTCTATCCCATGAAGCCACTTAAATCACTCGATACAAACGGATGGTCTAAAAAAGATCTCGTTCGTGAGGCACAACTTCAAACAAATGCTATTCAACAGCTAAGTGCTTGGTTGCGCCTCGCCTGCTCTCTCCTCGTTATAGGCATCATAGTGGCTTATTGGGGCTTCTCGATGGGTGGAGGAACTGGATTTGGAGTGTTGGGCATAGTGCTTGCTGTGCTTGGAGGTATAGCAGCCTTAGTGCTGAAGATAGGCACCAACAATGCACGACGCAATGTGGAAGCTATATTAGATGCCGCTGGTATTAATCTGGAAAAGGCTAAGCAAGATAGCAATAAGCATCATCGCGAGCAAAAAATGACCAAGAAGACTCCTTCTAAAGAGGTGTCTTCAAAGTGATTGAAATGTACACACCCAGCAGTTTAGCCACTCAAGCATGGACTCCGTCAGTTGTGTTTTCTGATGTTGATGGAACAATCCTCAACACCAATCATTGTGTTACTAAAACTACTTCAGCTGCGGCTTTCGAGCTGCATAAGCGGTATATACCTCTTGTGCTCGTATCCGCACGCATGCCAGAAGCTCTTGACGTCATTCGCCAGGAGCTTTATTGCACGGGTCCCACCATTTGTTATAGCGGTGCGTACGTTATCGATGGGAATGGGACAGAGTTGTTATCCTGTCCGATCGACACCAGCCAAGCAAATGAAACCTACGCATTTATTACTCGTACATACCCTGAGCTCACAGTGATGGCGTATGGCTTTCATAATTGGTTTGTTGCCGATCGGACGGATGCCCGTGTGAAACGCGAAGAGACAGTTGTGGGCGTGCAGGCGCATGAGGTTAATCTTCAAGATGTAATAGCTTCGCAGGGGATTCATAAATATCTGCTCGTCGGTGAACCAGATGCTATTGAGCGGGCAGAGGCGGAGCTTAGTGCTGCGTTTCCTCATCTTAAAGTTGTGCGATCTTCGCCGATATTGTGCGAAATCATGGATGGACATGTGAGCAAAACAGTAGGAATTACGTGTGTGTGCAAACACCTCAATGTTGAGCTTATACAAGCCATGGTTTTTGGCGATGGACGCAACGATATTGATATGCTGCAAGCTGTGCCTGAAAGCTGGGCGATGGCAAATGCACCGCTTGAATTGCGCGAAGCTGCTGCGCATATCACAAGGTTAGACAATAATCATGATGGCTTTGCAAACGAAATTCTTACCATGCTGAAGCGTGTGCAGAAATCTGAAAGTACTGAAAAATAGTCAAATTATTGCTAATATTAAACATCGTGAAATGGGATGGTCAAAAATGCGTCTTGAATATCGAGGGAGGTTGAGTAGCGAAGAAATGGATTATGAGGCTGCGGCAAAACAACTCATAATGTATTCTCGTGGAGTTGCAAAGGGTTCTATTGGAACCGCCTACGGCATGTCAATGGGCGAGGACCCTGTTTTAGAGTTTCTCTCACGTCAAGAAAACGGTATGAGTCCATCTGATTTGGCAGCCCGGTTAGGCTACTCCCGCCCACGAATGACTCGCATTCTTGATTCACTCGAAACCAAAGGATATGTAGTACGCGTCCAAGACCCACATGATCGTAGGCGTGTTATTGCAACCTGTACTGATGCAGGCATAGAACATGCTCATGATCGCAATACCGGTGGTGTTTCCAATCTTGCTAAGAGTTTGAGCAAGATGGATGAGGAAGATGTACGCGAGCTGCTTCGCGCCCTTGAGACTGCGTACAGTTTGACCTATGGCAAAGACGATGTTTTAGGGGATTTTTAAGCAATCTTTAGCCAAACGCTTGGATTGGCATTGGACTATTTATTCAATAAAGCGGCCCGAACAGTCATGTCCGGGCCGCTTTGCTGTATATATCGTAGCTTGCGAGGTACGAGTATATGCAGAGCACGTAGTTAGTGCATATGCCTACTTCTTAATCCAGCTGAACATAGAGCGGATCTTCTCACCGGTCTTCTCGATGGGGTGTGTGTTGATCTCTTCACGCTTCTCGAGCAGCCACTTATGATCGTTGTTGCAATCGTCAACAAACTCCTGAGCAAAGCTGCCGTCCTGAATGCGAGCAAGAATCTCCTTCATAGCCTTGCGGGATTCGGCATTGATAACCTTGGGGCCAGCATAGTATTCGCCGTACTCTGCGGTGTTGGAGATTGAGTAGTTCATGAAGTGGATGCCGCTCTCATACATGAGGTCGACGATCATCTTCATCTCGTGATACACCTCAAAGTATGCAAGCTCTTCAGGATAGCCAGCCTCGGTAAGGGTCTCGAAACCAGCTTTGACAAGCTCAACAAGGCCGCCGCAAAGCACTGCCTGCTCACCAAAGAGGTCCTCTTCGGTCTCCTCTTTGAAGGTTGCCTTGATGATGCCGGAGCGAGCACCGCCGACGCCCCAGCAGTAGGAGAGGACGATATCCCAGGCATCGCCCGTGGCATCCTGATAAACGCATGCGAGATCAGGCACGCCGGAACCCTCAGTAAACTGACGGCGAACGATGTGGCCCGGGCCCTTGGGTGCGCACATAACAACGTTAACGTCCTCGGGAGCCTTGATGTAGCCGTAGTGAATGTTGAAGCCGTGAGCAAATGCGAGGGTATCGCCAGCCTTGAGGTGGTCCTTGATGTGTTCTTCGTAGACCTTGGGCTGTGTCTCGTCGGGCGTGAGGATCATGATGAAGTCAGCTTCTTCAGCAGCGTCATCCATGCTCATGACTTTGAGGCCAGCCTCGCGAGCCTTCTCGGCGCTCTTGGAGCCCTCGCGGAGACCAACGCGAACATCGCAGCCGGAGTCCATAAGGTTAAGAGCATGAGCATGGCCCTGAGAGCCGTAGCCAATGATGGCGATCTTCTTGCTTTGGATTATGCTTGGATCGACATCCGCCTCGTAGTAGATCGTTACTGCCATTCTTGTTCCTTCTTTCCTTCGCTATACCTCAAACTGCAACGGAGTGTTGCAGTTTGGTACCACAGGTGGCCTACCGGAAGCTCTGATGTTGGTAGGCGGTTGGGTGTAAAGAGCCCCAAACTCTCTTTAGCCCTCTAATCGTGCGAGCCACGCGACATAGCAATTTTGCCGGTGCGTGTGAGCTGCTTGATGCCGTAACCACGGAAGAGATCTTCCATAGCATCAAGCTTAGATTGGGTGCCCGTTGCTTCAACGGTCAGTGAGTTCTTGCCCACATCTACCACTTTTGCGCGGAAGATATTGGCGATTTCAATGATCTCGTGACGGCGGTCAGGGGCGGCATTAACCTTGAAAAGTATGAGCTCACGTTCAACTGCATCAGTGCCCGTAAGGTCCAGAATCTTAAATACGCTTACGAGCTTATGAAGCTGCTTACAAATCTGCTCAAATCCAACGCTATCGGCATCGACCACAATGGTCATACGTGATTTAGTCTCATCTTCGGTGGGGGCTACGGAAAGAGAATCAATGTTGAAACCGCGGCGAGAAATCATGCCAGTTACTCGGGAGAGCACACCGCTCTTATTTTCAACGAGTACCGAGAGAATGTGCTTCATTACTCGTCGCCTCCTTCCTCATCGGACACCTCATCATCAAAGTTATCGGAGTCGTCATCGCTGACGTGGCGAACCGATGCTGCGGCATCTGCATCGTCAAAACCCTTCTGGGTAATGCGTACACCACCAAGGGTTACATCGAGAGCGCCGATAATGTCATCAAGGGCGGCACCAGGTGCAACCATGGGGTAAACCGTCTGCATTGTGGGGATAATCACATCCAGCAGATACGGACCATCACTGGCGAGCATGGCGTCAAGAGCATCGTCGATCTCATCAGGATGAGTGATGCGAGCACCTTGCCAGCCATACGCCTGAGCCAGAGCAACAAAATCTGGCACTGGAGCAAGCTCAGTGGATGAGTAGCGGTCGTGGTAGAAAAGGTGCTGCCACTGATGCACCATGCCCAGAGCGCGGTTATCGATAATAAGCACCTTTACGGGCACGTTATTAACGATTGCAGTGGCCATTTCCTGCAAGTTCATCTGGAAAGAACCGTCGCCGGCAATGCAGACAACCTCATCTTCTGGACAGGCGATCTTTGCTCCGATGGCAGCGGGGAAGCCAAAGCCCATCGTGCCCAAGCCACCGGAAGAAATAAAGGTACGCGCATGCTCGCGATGAATGTTTTGAAGCGCCCACATCTGATGTTGGCCGACCTCGGTGGTAACAATACTCGCCTCTGGATCAAGTTTTTGAGAGAGGTGTTCGAGTACGACCTCTGGAGCGATTTTGTCGGGATAGTCGGCAAAATCTGCTGTGTAGAAAGGCCAGCGCTCACGCCAGGTGCAAACCTCTTTAAACCATTCCTTGCCCACAGGCTGAGCGTCAATCTTAGCAAGCTGGTCATTCAGAGCAGCGAGAACACCGCGCGCATCACCAACAATAGGAACGTCGGCGGGAACGATCTTGCCAATTTCGGCAGGGTCTATATCAACGTGAATAATCTTTGCGTGGGGTGCGAACTCAGAAACCTTGCCGGTGACACGATCTGAGAAACGGGCACCAACGGCAATGAGCAAGTCACATTCCGTTACGGCACGATTTGCGTACTTGGAGCCATGCATACCCACGGGACCCAGGTTGAGTGGGTTCGAGCAGCGCATAGCACCCTTGCCCATAAGGGTGGTAACCACCGGGATGCACATACGCTCGGCCAGCTGTGTAAGCTCAACGCAGGCATGGCTGGTAACAATGCCGCCGCCTGCCATGATCAGAGGTTTCTTAGCCTGCTGAATATAGCGTGCGGCTTCGCGAACCTGCTTTGCGTTGCCCTTATAGGTGGGACGATAGCTTGGCAGGCTGATCTTATCGGGATAGTGGAAGACCATTTCTGCCCCAGAAAGATCGCTGGGGACATCGATAAGCACGGGGCCAGGACGCCCAGTTGAAGCAATATAGAACGCCTCACGGAACGTGCGCGTAAGGTCATCGGTTGACTGCAACAAATAGCTGTGCTTTACCACAGGCATGGTAATGCCAACAATGTCAGATTCCTGGAAGGAGTCGGTACCAATGACTCCACGGGTAACCTGGCCAGTAATAACAACCAGAGGAACTGAATCCATATAGGCCGTAGCAATGCCTGTTACCGTGTTCGTGGCACCAGGTCCCGAAGTAACTAACACAACGCCAACTTTGCCAGTGGAGCGCGCATAGCCATCAGCCTCATGCACGGCTGCCTGCTCATGGCGAGCAAGAATGTGGTGGATCTTCTTTGAGTCGTACAGGGCGTCGTAAATCTTGATGGCTTGACCACCGGGATAACCAAAGATGGTATCCACACCTTCAGCCTCAAGGCTCGCAATGATGGCCTGAGCACCCGTCATGGTTTTGCCTTCATGCTCGGTGTGACTACCAGGGCCAAGTGGGCGCCCTTCAATGTCACGGCGCTTGCGCTCAATTTTTTCTTCGGTGGTAATCATGAAAGGTATGCCCCCTTGTCTGCGCTCGAAACCAACTGTGCATAGCGAGAGAGAACGCCTGTTGTGTATTTGGGTGCTGGTGGCTCCCAAGCGGCACGACGACGTGCGAGTTCATCATCGGAAACATCGAGCGTAAGCGTACCTGCTTGAATATCAATGGAGATCTGATCGCCTTCTTCGACAAGTGCGATAGGGCCACCTGCTGCAGCTTCAGGAGAAACATGACCAATGCATGGGCCTTTGCTCGCGCCGGAGAAACGTCCATCAGTGATAAGGGCAACCGAGCTTGCCAATCCCATGCCACAAATGGCGGAAGTGGGGGTGAGCATTTCGCGCATGCCAGGACCACCAGCTGGTCCTTCATAGCGAATAACTACTACATCACCAGGATTGATCTTTCCGCCAAAGATTGCCTCACACGCTTCCTCTTCGGAATTGAAAACGCGCGCAGGGCCAGAGTGCTGCCACATCTCGGGAGCAACGGCACTCTTCTTGACGACACCACAATCGGGAGCAAGATTGCCATGCATAACTTTGAGTCCGCCATCGGGCGAATAAGCGTTTTCGACGGTACGGACAACTTCACCATCGGGAGCAGGGCACGCTGCAACCCATTCTTCCATGGTTCCGTGGCAGGTAAGGGCGGTCAAATCGAGGTGACCAGTGCGGCCAAGCTCGCCAATAATTGCCGATACGCCACCAACATCATTGAGATCTTGAATATGCAGAGGACCTGCCGGAGCAATGCGAACGATATTGGGGGTTTCGGCGGATGCGCGATCCCAATCTTCCATAGTGACAGGGCAGCCTGCTGCGCGAGCGATAGCGGTGAGGTGAAGCATGGTATTGGTTGAGCCACCAAAGGCCATGTCAAGCACCATGCCGTTATGGATGGAGCGCTCGTTGATAATCTGGCGTGCCGTGATGCCCTTTTCCACGAGCTCCATAACCTTCATACCAGCATGCTTGGCCAGGCGAATGCGCTCGGAATAAACAGCAGGTATGGTGCCATTTCCGGGAAGTGCAATACCAAGGGCTTCGGCGAGACAGCAGATGGAGTTGGCGGTAAACATACCTGAGCAGGAACCGCAGGTCGGACAAGCAGTGCCCTCAAGCCAATGACACTCCTCTTCGCTCATCGTGCCTGCTGTCACTTGTCCTACGGCATCAAAAAGCGAATTGAGGTCGGTTTGCTCGCCGGTGCGACCGCGTCCTGCAAGCATGGGGCCGCCGGAGACAAGTACGGTCGGAATGTCCAAACGAGCAGCAGCAATAAGCATGCCGGGAACAATTTTGTCGCAGGAGGGGATGAGGACCATAGCATCGAATTGATGGCCTTGAATGGCGCACTCTACCGAGTCGGCAATAACTTCGCGGCTGGTAAGTGAAAAACGCATACCCTCATGATTCATGGCGATGCCATCACAGACACCGATGGTATTAACCTGCAGTGGCGTACCACCGGCCATGCGAATGCCAGCTTTTACAGCATCGGCAATTTGCTGAAGATGAAGATGACCTGGAATTACTTCATTTTGGGCTGAAACAACAGCTACTAATGGACGTTTGAGTTCCTCATCGGTGAGACCGTCTGCCTTAAGAAGACTTCTATGAGGTGCCCGAGCCAACCCTTTTTTGATGGCGTCGCTGCGAAGCTCCATCTCTCTCCCTCCTAAACATCTCTATATAGAGAAGTGCGAGGTGAGAGGTATGACTACCCGACGCCTGTAACGGTAGGCTCCGGCTTGGGAGTGTGGCACACACGATGGGGGATGGCCCATGCGCGTATACGAGACGTCCAAGCTGCTCAGGGGTGTTTCGTGGCCGCTCACCGCAGGTTCTCACCTATGCCTGCTCACTGTGAGATGAGTTGGGCCGGTACTCGCCCCGTCCTCGCATTTACTCAATGAAGCGAACATTACACCAATTTACAGTCCAATAAAAGAGCAAATCCCATTATTTGTGAGCACCGCGCAAGGAATACCACTCACCGTGGTGGCCCACCTCCAGCGGAACATCAAAAAGACTGCTCATAACCTCATTGGTCAGTATCTCGTCTTTGGGGCCGTCGGCAAACACTTCGGCCTGCTTAATGAGCAGGACGCGCTGAATTTGAGGAATTATGTCTTCTGGATAATGGGTGACCAGAATGACGGAGCGACCTTCATCGGCAAGCGTGCGCATAGTTTCTCGTACTTGGAACATACCTTGTGGATCCAAGCCGGTGCACGGCTCGTCAAAAACAAGCACCTGGGGGTCACGGATGAGCTCGCGTGCTACCAGTACACGACGGGCTTGACCTGTGGAAAGCGTCATGATGTCGCGCTCCGCCACATCGGCAATGCCAAGACGCTCCAAAGCGTCATAGGCGCGCTCGCGGTGATCTGCAGTCACGGTGCCATGCAGAGGCAAACCGACCGTTCCAAACAAACCTCCGCAGACAATTTCCCAGGACGGGAGGTGTACGCGAACCTGATCATGCATCGTAGCGCTCACAACACCTAACGTAGCGCGAATCTGATCAAGGCGTGGTCGCGCTTGTCCGCGAAAGCGTACCGGTGGTTCATCTCGATAAAGGGGAAAGACTTCCCTCGTAAGCAGTTGAATAAATGTTGATTTGCCTGCGCCATTGGGACCTAGCAGGGCCACATGTTCACCTTCAGCAAGGTCAAACTCATCAACATGCAAGATGGTGGTGCCACCGCGCACGACGCTTGCATCGCGTATAGAGAATAAAGGCGTTGTTTTATCGTTTGTCTGCACCATGACAGGTTCTTTTCTTTTCATCTCAGTTCTGATACAAGGCAGAAAGGTGTTTGCCCTAATATAAACAAACGCGATGCAAATGGTGATCATGTACGTTCGGGGGAGGAACTACATATGCATGAGATGCTCACACTTGAGGCATTTGAAGATGCCTCAGAAAAAGTTCGGGAAGTTACCCGAGAGACAAAACTGGTAGAGAGCCCATCGTTTTCTGCCATCTCAGGTAATCGTGTTTGGCTGAAGCCGGAGAATATGCAGCGCACAGGCGCTTACAAAGTTCGTGGTGCCTACTACAAGATCTCCACGCTCTCGGAAGAAGAGCTTTCTCATGGTCTTATCACTGCAAGCGCGGGCAATCATGCTCAGGGCGTGGCGTATGCTGCCTCTCGCGCAGGTGTTCGAGCTGTGGTGGTTATGCCAACAACTACTCCACTCATTAAAGTTGAGCGTACAAAAGGCTATGGAGCCGAAGTCGTTCTTGCTGGCGATGTATACGATGAGGCGTGCGACTATGCGCTCAAACTTGCCGAGCGCGAAGGCCTTACGTTTATTCATCCCTTTAACGACCCGGTGGTAGCAACTGGTCAGGGCACTATTGCGATGGAGATCGTACAGGAACTCCCCCTTGTCGATACCATTTTGGTGCCCGTTGGCGGCGGCGGCCTTTCCTGCGGTGTGAGTACCTTTGCAAAGCTCTATAACCCGAAGATTCGTGTGGTAGGCGTGGAGCCGGCGGGCGCACCCTCGCTTACCGCAGCGCTTGAGGCCGGACACCCTGTTCGCATACCTTCTGCAAACACCATTGCAGACGGCACGGCAGTGCTTGAGGTTGGCGATGCTGTTTTCCCGTATTTACGTGACAACCTCGACGATGTTATCACCGTTCCCGACGAAGAACTTATCGTAGCGTTTCTCGATATGGTCGAGAACCACAAGATGATTGTCGAGAATTCTGGCCTGCTTACCGTTGCCGCTTTGAAGCATCTGCCTGCCGAGAATAAGCGCGTGGTGGCAATTCTCTCCGGTGGCAACATGGACGTTATTACGATGAGTTCGGTGGTACAGCACGGATTGATTCAGCGTGGGCGTATCTTTACGGTGAGTGTACTGTTGCCTGATAGGCCGGGCATGTTGGTACGTGTTGCTAATGCCATTGCCGAGCAAAATGGCAATGTTATTAAGCTTGAGCATAACCAATTTGTAAGCACTAATCGCAATGCTGCTGTGGAACTGCGCGTAACCATTGAAGCCTATGGTGAAGAGCATAAAGGCCAGATTGTTCAGGCGCTCAAGCAAGCAGGGTTTGCGCCGGAATTGGTACAGACTTCACTTTAAGCAGAGCAGAGATAACTTTGATGAAGGGAGCCTGCCATTGCGCGCGGGCTCCTTTGTTGTATTAACGCACCATTACGCCATTTTTATGCAGTGGCTCATAGGCCTTTTGAGAAGGATCGTCGGCCAAGACAAGATCAAAATCTTCCAGCGTGGCATAGCGGAATGATCCTGAATGTCCGAGTTTATCTGCAGTGCAGAGCAAGATACGCTTCTCAGAATTCTGTAGTACGACTCTCTTTACAGGACCATCGTCCAAATCAAGCGTGAGCACATCGCCAGAATAAGGATCAATGCCCACAGCGCCGAGAAATCCTACGTCAAAGCGGAAACCTTCAAGGATGGAGGCAGTCATTGCTCCAATAAAGCCGTTGTAATCGCTGTTAAAGTTTCCACCGGGGCATACGACACTAATGCGCGGATTAGCCGCAGCTTCATGGGCAACATCTACCGAATTGGTAACAATCATGCAGGAAATGTCTGTGTTTGCAATAAGGCGAGCAAGCAAGATGTTGGTGGATGAAGCATCAAGAAAGACCGCCTGATGTTCACCGATAAGCCCGAGAGCCTTGGTGGCGACAGCTTGTTTTTCAGGGCGGAACGTATCAACACGACTGACTATCCGCCGATTTACCTCGGGCTCAATACGTGTGGCACCACCATAAACACGTCGACATCTCCCGTCGGCAACGAGATGGCGCAGGTCTTTTCTAATGCAATCTTCGGTGACAGAAAACCGCTCAGCCAAATCGCTTACGGATACACGGCCTTCACGTTCGAGAAGCGAAACGATCTGATTTTGGCGTTCTTCTAAAAACATGAGAGGGTTTCTCCTTATTGAACGAGCGGTAATTCGATCGATCTCTCTACTGAGTATGGCTTTTGCTTCGAATCGCGTCTATTCACGGCTTATTTTAGCCAAACACGATAAAACAATAGAAGTTCAATACGAAATGAGAAATAATAGTGCTATAGAGAAGCGTGAAAGAGAGCGTTCTTTGAAAGGAGTTTGTAATGGAACTTATTCTTGATACTGGCAACATTGAGGAGATTAAGGAATATGACCAGTTTCTTAATGTTTCTGGCGTAACCACAAATCCCACGATTATTACGAAGAGTGGCAAGTCTCCCGAGGCTGTTATTTCTGATCTCGTAGATTATCTTCGAACTGATCAGAAGATTTTTATCCAGGTAGTTGCAACGGATTTTGAGGGCATTATGGAAGAAGCGCGCTACATCGCCTCGCTTCGCCCTGAGAATATGTATGTAAAAATCCCTGTTCATCGTGCTGGTTTGCAAGCTGTTAAAGCCTGCCATGAAGAGGGGATCCACACCCTTGCAACAGCAATTTACTCTGCAGACTCTGGTTTTATGGCGGCTGTTAACGGCGCAGATTATCTTGCGCCTTACGTAAACCGTATGTCTAACTACGGAGATGGTGTTGCCGAAACCATTGATCTCATTGAGATGCTGCGTGTCCAGAACTCCTCTACAAAGGTTGTAGCAGCTTCATTCCATAGCGTAAATCAGGTACACCAGCTCATTCGCGCTGGTATCCAAGCCATTACTGTTCCGCCATCGGTGCTTAAAAACATTGTGGATAACCCACATACCACCATTGCGGTGGATGAGTTTACCGCCAACTGGAAGGCTGCTTACGGGCGCACTACTCTTACAGCCTAGGACATAAGGCGCATTCCCGAAGATACGCCACGGCATAAACCCTTCTCTTCATGAGCGTGCTTTACCAATGAAGAGAAGGGTTTTTATTGAAGATGCACTTCAAAATGAGAGCAAGATGATGTTGATTATGAGCAGAGCACCGGAGTTCCGGTTGCGGCAATGCCAGAGAGAATTTCTGTGTCGGTGGTATCGGTAATAATGCCGCTGAAATCGGTTATTGAGGCATAGCGGTAGCCGCCGCTTGGAGAGAACTTTGAAGCGTCGGCGAGAAGGAAGCAGTATGAAGCATTTTGTAGGACCTGCTCATTCACGCGGCCATCGTCTACGCTTTCTGCAAGAACTGCCTTTGAATTAAGGTTTATGCCTGAGGTTCCGATAAAGGCTTTAGAGAAAAGAAGAGGCTCAAGAAGACTTATGGTTGCTGGCCCAGTGTAGCCAGTGAGCCTCACATTGAGATAACCACCGGTAGAAAGGGCGGTTACCTTGGGATTTTTAGAGAGCCGCGGCAAGACATCAATCATATTGGTAGTAACGATTAGGGTCTTATCGCCAGCGGCAATATAATCAGCTAAAAACAAAGATGTGCGAGAAACGCCGAGGAAAACCGCGTCGCCATTATTAATTTCAAGCCACGCACGCGCCGCAACAGCCCGTCTTCCTTCATCCGTGGCGAGTACCTCCGCTGCATGTGCTTGCTCCAGCTGCACAGGAGTAGCAATCTCATGAGATTCTGAAATTGGATCGGTGGGAGTGCTATCTGGAGAAGGTGCGTGAGGCTCTTGCTGATCCGATAGAGAAGGAACAATTGATTGGGGCATCGTAAGAGCGGCAGCTCCTGCATGATCTACTCGAAAAGCTCCGCCATATTCACGCCTACAGAGGCCACCGCGAGCAAGGATAGAAAGATCTTTGCGAATACTGTCAACGCTTACGCCAAAATGCTCTGCAAGTGATCCAACGGTGGCATGGCCGTTGGTATCAATAATGCGAACTATCTCTTCTCGTCGTTCTTTAGGAAACACGGTGCTCCCTAATGTACTGCTCAAACGTATATCTTCTTTTGCACATGGTAATACCCAACAGCAATGGGTGAACCTACATCAATAGAAATATGCGCAAAATCATGACAATTTTATCATAACCGCTCCCAATCGTTCTTCCGTACTGAAAGAGAGCTGAGTTACTGAGCCATTCACGGCTAAATTTGCCCGTTCACGGCTTCTATTTTCAGTAAAACAGGAAAAAACAGGAAAGAAGCCGAAAAATGCGAATCAAATGTGTAGTATTTATGCACGAGCGCGAGAAAAGAGGAGCTCTAGGGCTTCTTGCCGAGCACTTAATTTGCATGGGATTACCCATATGACGTGTTTTCAAAGAAAGGACCAGGCGCAATGAGGGAGATGTTGAAGAACGACAATGTGCAGATTGTCGATTGTGCTGAAGATTGGGAGGATGCAGTCCATATAGCTGTGCAGCCGCTTGTTGATCAGGGCTATGTAGAGTCGCGCTATATCGACGGCATTATTGATAACGCTAAAGAGTTTGGTCCTTACTTCGTTATTTGTCCTGATCTCGCTCTTCTCCATGCGCGTCCTGAGCAAGGCGTCATTAAAGCGCAGCTTGCAGTAACGGTTTTGCGCGATCCGGTTCGCTTTAAGCCTGAAGGGCCGGATGTGCACCTGCTTGTAACACTGGCTGCTGCTGATTCTGATTCCCACATAGAGGTAATGCGTGAACTAGCCACGATTTTTGGTGATCCTGCCAACATTACAAAGGCTGTGGAGGCTGCCACCCCTGAAGAGGTGTTTGAAGTCTTCGTCTCCCAGGAGAAGCCCGAAGAGTAGTTGGTGTCTCACATAGTTGCAGTCAGAAACCTGAGCCTGTCTGCGAAAAGTTGGTTGAAGTGGTGTATTGATCGTCGAAAGGAGAGGAAATGGCAGTCATTGATTTTATTGTCAATATTCTGTCCACGCCAGCTATTCTTGTTGGTCTGCTTTCACTCCTCGGATTGTGCTTGCAGGGCAAGCCAATTGAGGACATTGTAACCGGTACTATTAAAACCATCGTAGGCTTCCTTGTTCTGGAAGCCGGTTCTGCGTTCCTGCAGTCTGGTTCGCTTTTGGCATTTGGCGAAGTCTTCAACTATGCCTTTAATATGCAGGGCGTTGTTCCAAACAACGAGGCTGTTGTTTCGATGGCGTTGGAGAACTTTGGCTCCAACACAGCCCTTATCATGTGCCTGGGCATGATCCTCAACATCGTGCTTGCACGCTTTTCTCGTATGCACTACATCTTCCTGACTGGTCACCACACGCTGTATATGGCCTGCATGCTTGCTGTAGTACTTTCAATCGGCGGTCTTGAAGGCCCCATGCTTATTATTGCAGGCGGCTGCATCCTCGCCTTTATTATGGTTACCTCGCCGGCATACTGCCAGCCAACTTTCCGCAAGGTCACCGGTTCTAACAGCGTGGCTCTCGGTCACTTCGGCGGCCTTGGTTATGCTCTTGCTGGTCTCGTTGGTCGAATCTTCAAGGGCAGCAAGTCCACTGAGGATATCAACTTCCCCAAGCGCCTCATCTTCCTGCGTGATACCACCGTCTCTATCTCAATTACTATGATGGTGCTGTTTGTCATCGTCACTGGTATTGCGGTTGGTCGCGGCATCTTGGGCGCAGATCCTACTCAGTTCCAGTATCTCAATACCCTGCTGAATGTTGGCACAGAAACTAAGACCAACTGGGTTGTGTGGGCACTTACTTCCGGCATGTCTTTTGCCGGTGGCGTCTACATCATCCTCTCTGGTGTCCGTCTGATCGTTGGCGAGATCGTTCCTGCTTTCAAGGGTATTGCTGAGAAGCTCGTTCCTGGTGCAATTCCTGCTATCGACTGCCCTGTCGCTTTCCCCTATGCACCAAATGCCGTCATTATCGGTTTCCTTACTTCTTTTGTTGCAGGCATTGTTGGTCTTGTTATCCTTGCTGCTATCAATGCTAATTGGTTCCCAGTTGCTCTTATCCTTCCGGGCGTCGTGCCTCACTTCTTCTGCGGTGCAACCGCCGGCATCTTCGGCAATGCCGAGGGCGGTATTAAGGGCTGTGTTGCAGGTGCTTTCTTCCATGGTTTGCTCATTACGGCACTTCCGGCACTCTGCATGCCTGTCTTTACCGGACTCGGATTCGTCAGCGCTACCTTCTCGGATGCAGACTTCTCATGGGTAGGCATGCTCTTCGGCAACCTTGCTCAGATGACACCTGGTATGCCGCTGTTCATCATTGCTGTTCTGTTCTTCGTAGCTCCTATCATCTACAACTACGTTGCTCCTAAGCCCAAGAAGGCTGAGGAATCTGCTGAATAATTGGTAGATGCCTCACAAGGAAAAATACGCCGATAACGGGGTATAGATAGACCGCCGGTCCGGGATACATTATCTCGGTTCCGGCGGTGCTTTAAGCTCTTTAATAAGCTGTAAAGCTGCGCTGCGTGCGCATGAAACCCGTATAAAACGGGAGAAAAGAGGAAGTCATGAAGGTCAAGAAGATTATGTGTGCCTGTGGATCTGGCCTTGGCTCAAGCCTCATGGTTGAGATGAACATTCAGGATGTGCTCAAGAAGATGGGTATTTCTGGTGTTGAAGTAACACACTCCACCACCTCTGATGTTCATCCTGGCGCTGCAGATCTGTTTGTTGTTGGCCGCGATCTGGCAGACTTTATCAAAGACATTCCAGATGAGCAGAAGATTGTTCTTGTAAACATCATTGATAAAAACGAACTTGAGGAAAAGCTTCGCGAGAAGAATATTGAAGCCTAAGGTTTCTTTGCTCCATCCCAGCGGGTTCATCCTTCATTTTTGCGAGTATACGTGTAATCTATTCCGCAGGTGATGAACAAGTTCGAAAGGAGTGGGAATTGGATAAGCAAGAGCTTGCGAAGCTTACGCTGTTGTCAGCGAAGATTCGTAGGGACATCCTGGAAATGCTCGAGCATTGTGGCTCGGGACATCTGGGTGGCTCGATGTCTATTGTCGAGCTGATGAGTGTCCTGTATGGCAAGCACCTGAGGTACGACCCGAAAAACCCGAAGTGGGAGGAGCGCGATCGCGTTGTTCTCTCCAAGGGTCATGCTGGTCCCGCATGGTATTCCACGCTTGCAGAGTGCGGTTTCTTCGATCGCGAGATGCTTATGACACTCAATCAGGGTGGCACAAAGCTTCCTTCGCACCCCGATCGTACAAAAACTCCGGGCGTAGACATGACAACTGGCTCTCTGGGTCAGGGAACTTCTACCGCTTCCGGTATTGCAACAGCACTCCGCATGAAGGGCTCCGATAACCGCGTCTACCTCATCGTGGGCGATGGCGAGCTGAATGAGGGCCAGTGCTGGGAGGCATTCCAGTATCTTGCTAACTACAAGCTCAATAACTGCATTGTGATTATCGACTGGAATAAGCGTCAGCTCGACGGTGCTCTTGAGGACGTTATTAATCCGTTTGATATCGCCGAGAAAATGCGCGCCTTTGGTTTTGAGACGGTGCGCGTAAACGGCCAGGATATTGAGGCTGTGGATGCTGCTGTAACGTGGGCAGAAGATGTCAAAGACAGTGCGGTTTGCATTGTGCTTGATACGGTCAAGGGTGCAGGTATTCCATTCTTTGAGACCTATCCAGGCAACCATTCTGTGAAGTTCAGCGATCCTGATTGCAAAGCTGCTGCCGACGAGGCGCTGCGTCAGCTCAACGAGTTCATTGAAGGGAGTGAGGCATAAGTGTTCACTCTTGTCAAAGATCACACTGAAGAAGGACGTGCTCCTCGTTCTGTTTTTGTTTCTACCTTGCAGGATCTTATGGCGTCAAATGACAAGGTTGTTTGCCTCGAGGCAGACCTTGGCGGTGCAAGTGGTACCTCCAAGCTGGGCGAGACCAACCCCGAGCGCTATGTTCAGTGCGGCATTTCTGAGGCAAACATGGTAGGTGTTGCAGCGGGTCTGTCCTCTGAGGGCTTTATTCCGTTTGCTCACACCTTTGGTCCCTTCTTTGCTCGTCGTGCATTTGATCAGATCTATCTGTCTGGTGCATACGCTCATAACTCCATCAATCTCTATGGCTCTGACCCTGGCTTTACGGTTGCAGCAAATGGCGGCACCCACACCACCTGGGAAGATGTTGCTGTTATGAGGACTATTCCCGGCTCTGTTGTTTGCGATCCTGCCGATGACGTCGAGATGGAATGGGTTATCCGCGAGTTTGCCAAGATGGACGAGGGTGTCCACTATGTCCGCGCAGCTCGTAAGGGTTGCCACCGCCTGTATGAGGAGGGTTCAACCTTCGAGATGGGCAAGGGCAACATTATCCGCGAGGGTAGTGACGTTCTTCTTATCGCTGCAGGTCAGCTCGTGCATGACGCACTTGATGCTGCTGAGGAGCTTGCTGCTGAGGGCCTGAGCGTTGAAGTTATTGATATGTTCTGCATTAAGCCGCTTGATACCGAGCTTATTCTCTCTGAGGTTGCTGGCAAAAAGGCCGTAGTAACCATTGAGAACCATGGTGTTGTTGGCGGTTTGGGAGATGCGGTCGCAGCAGTACTTGCTGAGAATGGCATCTCAGTACCCTTTAAGCGCCATGGCGTATGTGAGCGCTTTGGCCAGGTTGGTAGCGCTGACTTCCTGCAGAAGGAATTCAAACTCACCGCTGCCGACTTTAAGGAAACTGTGAGGGGGCTGTTATCGTGAGCCTTGCCAGCATAATTGATCACACACTGCTCAAAGCAAATGCTACAAAATCTCAAATTGAGCAGCTTTGTGACGAAGCAATTGAGTATGGCTTTGCGTCGGTGTGTGTAAATACATGCTGGGTACCACTTTGTGCTCAACGTCTTGCAAACAGCGGCGTCAAAGTTTGCTGTGTTGTTGGTTTTCCGCTGGGAGCCATGGCGCCCGAGTCTAAAGCTCATGAGGCTGCTCGTGCCGTTGCCGATGGTGCTGATGAAGTTGATATGGTCATCAATATTGGTTGGCTTCTTGATGGCGACGATGATGCAGTCCGTGATGATATTGCAGGTGTAGTTGCTGCAGCTGATGGCAAGTGCGTCAAAGTTATCATCGAGACCTGCCTGCTTACTGATGAGCAGAAGGTTCGTGCATGTGAGCTGGCTGTTGAGGCGGGTGCATCGTTTGTAAAAACAAGCACTGGTTTTTCAACAGGTGGCGCCACAGCTGAAGATGTTGCGCTCATGCGTAAAACAGTTGGCGACCGTTGCAAGGTCAAAGCATCGGGTGGCATCCATACAGCAGAGGACGCCCAGGCTATGGTGGATGCAGGTGCAGATCGTCTTGGCTGCTCTGCAGGCGTTGCCATTGTGGCTGGAGAGCGCTAAATTGCTTGTCTAAGGACGTATGATTCCTTGGCATATGCAATGCGTTTGCATAAAAAATGCGGCTGTTCGGTTCTCGGACAGTCGCATTTTGCATAAAGCTTCTAAAGAGGCAAAAGGAGGTTTCATGACTGAAACTTCAAACACGGCACAAGGATGTGCATTGGTTCTCGAGGGCGGAGCCTATAGAGGTATCTTTACTTCTGGCGTACTTGATGTCCTTATGGAACAGGGAATAACGCAGTTTTCGAGCGTGTGGGGAACTTCCGCTGGAGCTCTGAATGCCATTGGTTTTCGAGCACATCAAATCGGCAGGGCTATGCGTATCTTGCTGGCTTTTCGTGACGATAATCGCATGATGTCGCTCTTCTCACTGGCTCGTACAGGCAATATTGCAGGAAACGATTTCTTGTATGGAGAGGTCCAAGACAAGCTCGATCCCTTTGATAACGAGACTTATAACAGCTCTGATCTGTCTGTTTGGGCAGTGGCATCCGATGTGGCGTTTGGCACACCAGCGTATTTGCCTGTACAAAAGCTCCCTGAAGACATCAACAAAGTAATCGCTTCAGCGTCGATGCCGCTCGTTTCTGAACAGGTTTTGCTGGATGATGGACGCTATCTCGATGGTGGAGCGGCAGATTCGGTTGCTGTTGAAGCCGCTCTTGGTATGGAGGGTTTTCCACATCCTGAGCAAGCGTCATATGTGCCAGCACAGAAGGCCTTAGTGGTGCTTACACAGCCGCGTTCATATGTAAAAGAGCAGAACAATGCGCTTATGCCGCTTATACGTCGTCGCTATGCAAACTACCCGTATTACATGGAATCGATTGAGACAAGGCCTGCAAGATATAACGCGCAACGCGAGCGTATTTGGGAGCTCGAAGAACAAGGTCGCGTGCTGGTTATTGCGCCCGACGCTCCATTGGGAGTAGGGGGCACAAGTCCAAGTGGCGAAGCACTCCTCAAGGCATATCTTGAGGGAAGAACTAAGGCAAAGGCTCTTCTTGATGAGATTCGCTGTGCCATAGCTTCAACTCAGTAATGGTGCGTCGAGCGAATGCAACAAGATTTGTCAAAATGTTGTTGTAGTCCTGGCGTTTCTCAGAGTTCAAGTGTGTTGCCCGGCACAACTATTACGTCTACGGAAGAGATAAAAAGTGGGGGTTGTGCCCTTGTTATGATGTTTCAGCGTGTGCTGCACTCAAAGCAATGCAGCGCGAACTGAATCAAAAGATGAAGGGTGACAACTATGAAACTCGTAGTGGTTGGTGGTGTTGCTGGCGGTGCTTCGGCAGCGGCGCGTGTGCGGCGACTCGACGCTAAGGCTGAAATTGTAGTCTTTGAACGCGGTCATGATGTGTCGTTCTCCAACTGCTGTTTACCGTATCACCTCAGCGGCGATGTGCCCAACGCTGATTCACTTGTCCTCATGACTCCCGAAGCTTTTAAAAAGCAGCATGATATTGAGGTGCGCACAAATAGCGAAGTAGTTGCTATTAACCGAGAGGCCCATACGGTTACGGTGCATGATCTTGTTGCCGATAAAACCTATGAAGAGGCCTACGACAAGCTCGTTTTGGCCCCGGGTGCAGCACCAATTCTTCCGCGTTCTATCGAAGGCATCGATAGGGACAATGTATTTGTTGTTCGAAACGTGACAGATATCCGTGCTCTTAAGGCGTATTGCGACAAGCCTGAGACTGAGCGCGTTGCTGTTGTTGGTGGCGGCTTCATCGGCATTGAGGTTGCTGAGAATCTTGTACGAGCCGGTAAGACAGTGTCGCTTATCGAAGGGCTCGATCAGGTTCTTGCACCGTATGATCATGATATGGTGCAGACCTTGCATAAAGAGCTTGATGACAATGGCGTTGACCTGCATCTTCAGACCACTGTTACCGCAGTTGAGGATGGCTGCGTAAAGGTTTCTATGACCGACGGTACGACAGGAGAGATTCCTGCTGATGCAGTTGTAATGGCGGTTGGCGTTGCGCCGGAAACGAAGCTTGCTTCAGAGGCAGGTCTTACTATCGGTGAGACACGCGGTATTCGCGTAGACCATGATTTCCGCACGAGCGATCCTGATATTTATGCAGTGGGCGATGCAGTTGAGCTCTATGATGCTCTGGCACACAAGCCTGGTCGACTGGCGCTGGCAGGACCTGCCCAGTGGGCTGCACGCGCAGCGGCTGATAGCATCTATGGCATTCCTTCTCGAAACCAAGGCTTTATCGGTTCTTCGTGCATACGTGTGTTCTCACAGAATGCAGCTTGCACAGGTCTTAATGAGAGGGCTGCTCGTGCGGCAGGCTATAGCTTTGATTCTGTATTGGTATATCCCACAGACAAAGTTGGCCTCATGCCCGAGAGCCACTACATGGGCTTTAAGCTCATCTTTGAGGTTCCTACAGGAAAAGTTCTCGGTGCTCAAGCTATTGGCAAAGGCGATGTAACTCAGCGTATTGATGTAGTTGCAACGCTTATTTCTATGGGTGGCACCTTGGAAGATCTCAAGTCGGTTGAGCTGTGCTATTCACCCGTATTTGGCACAGCAAAAGACGTTGTAAATATGGCAGCGCTTGTAGCGCTTAACGTTCTTAACGGACGCTATCGTCAGGTGCATGTGGATGAGGTGCGCGGTCTGGTTGAATCGGGCGCCTATATCGTAGATGTGAGAGAACCACATGAGTTTGCAGCTGGCCATCTCAACGGCGCACACAATGTGCCGCTTTCACAGCTGCGCGAGCGTATGGACGAGATTCCTCGCGATATTCCGGTGTACCTGCATTGCCGCTCGAGCCAGCGCAGCTATTACGCTATCTGCTGCTTGCAGGGTAATGGCTACAACAATGTTGTAAACATCAGCGGGTCTTATCTGGGCATCAGCCTGTATGAGTACTACGAGGATAAGCGCCTGGGACGCACACCCATTATGGATGCGTACAACTTCAACTAAGGTCGTGCGTAAAAGGTGTTGCACCAAAGCTTTGCACTGTTGGTTTTGAGGGCTAGATAGCGAGGTTACGTATCGAGGGGATACGTTTTTGCCACCTCGCATCTAAGGAAAAGAGGAGAGGACCATGGCAGAAAAAATGACCCCAGAGCGTGCATCAGAGATTTTGGGACAGGGTTTCCATTGCTCCCAGTGTGTAATGGGCCATGCCGCTGAGGTTATGGGGCTTGATGTCGACGAAGCTCGTAAGCGCACAGCTGCTCTCGGTGGCGGCATGTTCTGGGGTGAGATGTGCGGTGCTGTTCTGGGTGCTGGCGTAGCTCTGGGTGAGGCCTACGGATTTGACCAGGCAAACCCCGGTGAAAAAGATACGATCATGCAGGAGAAGGTCCGCGAATTCCAGCGTCGTTTCACTGAGAAATATGGCACCGTTCAGTGCAAGATGCTGCTTGGTGGCTTCGATCTTTCTAAGCCTGAAGGCGCAAATCCTTGCGATCGTGAGGATCCATTTGTTCATTGCGGTGAGTATTGCGCGACTGCATGCGAGATTCTGGACGACATGCTGCCGCACGCTGAGGAGTAATACTTTTACATTTCTTGCTATTTGCAAGTAGTTATATGTAGTGAGAAGCCGGGCGCGTTTGCGTCCGGCTTTTTATGCAGCACCCTTGTGCACGAACTTTAAGTGGTGAGACTGTGCATTGTCATGAGTTTCTCGCCCATTTAATCGCTCAGTGGTGTAAACTTTTTAGGCTTCTTTTGCAGAGCCCCGTGAAACTCTCAAAGGATATAGCAACGATCGTCGGTCCAGCGGCGGTCATGGTCATGCACGTTGGAGGAGTCAAGTGAACAAGTCGACTCGTTACGCCAAACCTGGCGAGGTTGAGCGCTCTTGGGTACTCGTTGATGCAGACGGCGCTACCCTCGGTCGCCTGGCTACGCAGGTCGCAATGATTCTGCGCGGCAAGAACAAGCCTCAGTACACCCCGCACACCGATACGGGCGATTTTGTCGTCGTTATCAATGCGGATAAGGTGCGCCTTTCCGGCAACAAGGCCGATAGCAAAGAGTACTGGCGTTACTCTGGATGGCTCGGCGGCCTCAAGACGGAAAGCTACAAGGAGGCTATGGAGAAGCACCCTGAGCGTGTCATTGAGCACGCCGTAAAGGGCATGCTTCCCAAGACCACTCTTGGTCGCCAGCAGTTCAGGAAGCTGCATGTTTATGCTGGTCCTGAGCACCCGCACACTGCACAGAATCCCACCAAGATTGATCTGGAGGCTTAACCGATGGCTGACAACACCGCCGTTTACACCGGTACCGGCCGTCGCAAGGAGGCCGTTGCCCGCGTACGTCTCGTTCCTGGAACTGGCAAAGTCACTGTTAATGGCCGTGACGCCGCTCAGTATTTTGGCCGTCAGCAGCTCGTTGACAACGCTCTTGCGCCGTTCCGCGTAACGGACACCGTTAATCACTTTGATGTTATTGCTCGCCTTGATGGCGGCGGCATCAATGGCCAGTCTGGCGCTCTTCGTCTGGGCATTGCTCGCGCACTGCTCGATGCTGGCGATTATCGCGCTGATCTCAAGAAGGCTGGCTTCCTCACCCGCGACTCTCGTGTGGTCGAGCGCAAGAAGTATGGTCTGAAGAAGGCCCGCAAGCGTCCGCAGTTCTCCAAGCGCTAAACGCTCGCGATTCATCTTGTCTGTTTGGGTCTGTCGCATGTGCGGCAGGCCCTTTTTTTGAACTGAGGGAGAGTTTTAGGAAAAGAGTCCACCAGACACGGAATAGGCCTATTCGTTGTTACCATACAAAGAGATACGTGTTGTCTATGACCCGTACGTGGGGCACTGTTTGTCCTACAGAAGGAGCTTAAATGAAGTATTTCGGGACGGATGGTTTTCGCGGCCGTGCAAATGAAGGCCTCAATGTGGAGCACGCCTTCAAGATTGGCCGTTATGTTGGCTGGTATTATGGAATGCGTCAAAACCGCAAGGCACGTATTGTAGTGGGTAAAGATACCCGTCGTTCAAGCTACATGTTCGAATCGGCTCTTATTGCCGGCCTTGTTGCTTCCGGTGCAGATGCCTATATGCTGCACGTTATCCCTACGCCAGGTGTTGCGTTCGAAACGGTTGATGGTCGTTTTGATTGCGGCATTATGATTTCTGCTTCGCATAACCCCTACACCGATAACGGCATTAAGCTGGTTAATGGCGATGGCTATAAGATGGACGAAGACGTCCTTGAGCAAATTGAAGATTATATCGACGACAAAATGGAAGTGCCTCTTGCAACGGGTGATGCTATCGGTTGCACGGTTGACTACATGCAGGGACGCAATCGTTATATTGCTCACCTTATTTCAAGTGCGAACTTCTCACTGCAGGGCGTAAAGGTTGGTTTGGACTGTGCTAATGGTTCAGCCTCTTCGGTAGCAAAGCCGGTTTTTGATGCCCTTGGTGCCGATGTACGCGTAATCAACAACGCTCCCAATGGCTTCAATATTAATGTTGACTGCGGTTCAACCCATATTGAGCGCCTGCAGCGTCATGTTGTTGAGCAGGGTCTTGATGTGGGATTTGCCTACGACGGAGATGCGGATCGTTGTATTGCAGTAGACGAGCGTGGTCATGTGGTGGACGGCGATCTCATTCTGTATGCATGCGGTAAGTATCTCAACAAGCACGGACGTCTTTCCGGCGGTACGATTGTTCCTACGGTAATGTCAAACTTCGGCCTGTTTAAGGCATTCGATATTGCAAAGCTCTCCTACGTCACAACCGATGTGGGCGATAAAAACGTCTATGCATGCATGCGTGAGCATGGTTATTCGCTCGGCGGAGAGCAGTCGGGACATATTATTTTTGGTGATATAGAGACAACCGGCGACGGCATTATGACGAGCCTTCGTCTGATGGAAGTGCTGCGAGCTGAGCGCGAAACGCTTTCAGAGATAGTGCGTCCAGTGAAACTGTATCCGCAGGTGCTCGATAATATTCGCGTAAGCGATAAGCAGGCGGCAATGGAAGCTGAGTCAACCAAGACGGCTGTTGCAGAGGCGGAGCGCTTCCTCGAAGGGAACGGGCGCGTGCTCGTTCGTGCGAGTGGAACCGAGCCTCTTGTGCGTGTACTTGCCGAAGCGCCTGATAATGATCTTTGCAAGCAGGCCAATCAAATTGTTATTGATGCGCTTGCGCCATTCAGAGTGTGACATTCGTGTTTCAAGGTGCTGCGCTGCTACTATTGAGCGATATAGATGGGGTAGCACCTTTCTTGTTATTGCGTTTTCCCAACTCACACAAGGAGGCTTTCCATGTGCGGAATCGTTGGCTATACGGGCTCAGAACAGGCTGCGCCCTTTTTGCTTGCAGGTCTTGCAGCGCTTGAGTATCGCGGGTATGACTCTGCAGGTATAGAAGTACTTTCACCCGACGGTGGTTTGCACGGCGTAAAATGCGCTGGCCGTGTGGCTACTTTGCAGGAGCGTTGTGCCACAGCTAATTTGGTTGGTACAAGTGGCATTGCACATACCCGTTGGGCAACCCACGGTGCCCCTTCGGATAAGAATGCACATCCACATCTGGATTGCTCTGGTCGCATTGCCATTGTGCACAACGGCATTATTGAGAATTATCGCCAGCTCAGAGAGCAGCTGCTTACAGCAGGCCATGAGTTTGCATCAGACACCGATTCAGAAGTCGTAGCGCACTTGGTAGAGGATTCGCTTAACGGTCCTGCGCACGGCGATTTGCTGGAAGCTGTTCGTATTGCTTGTGGTCGCTTGCAGGGTTCTTGGGCACTTGCTGTTATCTCGGCAGATAATCCTGGTCAAATTGTAGTTGCTCGCCGTCGTTCGCCGCTTGTTATCGCTCGAACAGGTGACGGTGCCTATGCCGCATCGGACGTTACTGCGCTTGCCGGCAAGGCTTCGACAGTTATTCAGTTGGAAGATGGTCAGGTTGCGCGTATGGACAAAGATGGGTCCGTCCGCGTTATCTCTCACGACGGAACGCTTGTGTCTCGTCCGGCTACCTACAAGATTGACTGGGATGCTTCAGCGGCAACCCTTGGTGGCTATCCCGACTTCATGGCTAAAGAGATTGCAGAGCAGCCCGAGGCGCTCGAGCGTCTTCTTGCCGATCGTTTGGGCTCCGACGGTATTCGCTTGGACGAGCTCGATATGACAGCCGAAGAAGCTGCAACTATTGATCGAGTCTATGTTGTTGCCTGTGGCACCAGCTATCACGTGGGTCTTATCACCCGTACAGCAATTGAGACGTGGGCAAAGGTGCCGGTTGTCGTGGAAACAGCAAGTGAGTTTATCTATCACGACGTACTGGTAACCGATCATACGCTGTGCGTTATTATCACCCAGTCGGGTGAAACAGCCGATACCCTCGCAGCAGGGCGTAAGATGCATGATCTTGGCGCAAAGGTACTTGCCATTACCAATGTGGTGGGATGCACAGCTGCTCGCGAGAGTGATGGTGTTTTGTATATTCAAGCAGGCCCTGAGGTATGCGTCTGCTCTACAAAGGCCTACACCGCTCAGATGGTTGCTGCTTTCTTGTTGGCGCTCTACCTTGCGCATCGCAAAGGCGAGCTCGATAACATTCAGGTTGCTGAGAAGTACCAGGAACTTCGGGAACTCCCTGACATTATTCGAGAGGTACTCAAACGTAGCTGGCAAGATCGCGTCGCTGCGAGCGAGTTCGAAGGTGCCTATTCAAGCCTGTTTATTGGTCGCGGCGTAAATGCTACGACCGCAGCAGAAGGTGCTCTTAAGCTCAAAGAGATTAGCTATTTGCACGCAGAATCTTATGCGGCAGGCGAAATGAAGCATGGCCCCATTGCGCTTCTCGAACCAGGCTATCCCGTGGTTGCTGTGGTTCCGCGAGATCACTGGCATGATAAGACCGTATCCAATATTGAAGAGGTTATCGCCCGAGGTGCTACGTGCATTGCAGTGGCAACCGATGGAGATGCCGATGTGGCTGCACTCTGCAATCGTGTTCTCTGGGTTCCTCCGGTAGAAGATGAGATTCTCGAGCCGGTGGTGACTGTCGTGCATTTGCAGATGCTTGCAAGGTATGTTGCACTCGACCGAGGATGCGATGTGGACAAGCCGCGCAATCTCGCCAAATCCGTCACGGTGGAATAGGGGTATACATGGCCCTTGCCGGCGTTGGTGTAGACATAGTAGACATAGCTCGTATAGAGCGTGCAATTGGGCGTAATCCTCACTTTGCTCAGCGTGTTTTCACGGAGGAGGAGCGCGCCTACTGTGAGCGTAAACCCCGTCCAGCAGAGCACTATGCCTGTCGCTTTGCTGCGCGCGAAGCAGTACTTAAAGCATTGGGCACAGGTTTTTCTGGCGGCATTGGTTGGCAGGATGTGTCGGTAACACGTGATGATACGGGCCGACCCCATGCGATGCTTGCTGGACGTGCGGCAGAAGTGGCACAAGCTCACGGAGTGGAAGAAATTGCCCTGTCACTTTCGTTTACTCACGACTATGCTGTGGCCAATGCAGTAGCAATTACTGAAGCAACTAGACCCAAACAGTCAGAAGCGCCGGACCCCAAAGCTGAGTTAGCCGCTTCATTTCGTGAGGCACGTTCACTCTTGGACGAGCTGGAGCGGGTTGATGAAGCGCCTGTCGAACCAAATACAGTTTCAACGCAAGAGGTTGCTAAGACCTCTCATGAGGAGTGATAGAAATGCAGCCGGTTCTCAATGTCGAGGACGTTCGTTCGGTTGAACGGGCATTTGTAAAGGAAGGTGTCAGCCTTTCTGAGCTTATGCATCGTGCCGGCGGTGCGTGTGCACAAGAAATTGAACGCATGGGCGACGTAGAGTCAGTCGTAGTGCTTGTTGGCTTTGGCAATAATGGTGGTGATGGTTGGGTAGCAGCCGAAGACCTCCATAATGCAGGTATCGCTGTTACGGTTGTTTCACCTGTTCCACCTGAGTCGTTAAGAAGTGACTTGGCACTTGTGGTTGCAAAAAGCGCGGTAAATGCCGGCGTGCCCGTTGTGGTAGCTCCTCCCCGCGAGAAGCTCGAAGATCTTCTGTATGCTGCAGACGTTGCTCTTGATGCCATGCTTGGTACAGGTTTTCATGGCGAACTGCGAGCTCCATTTGATATTTGGATTGATACGGTAAACGCTTCGGGTGCCCGCGTGGTGGCGGTGGATGTCCCAAGCGGTCTTTCTGCTCAGACAGGTCATGCAATTTCAGGCGGCGTTTATGCCGACGTAACCGTAACCATGATCGCTCTGAAGCCAGGTCTTTTGGCTGATGAGGGCCGTGATATGTGCGGATCTATCGTTATCGCGCCGCTCGCAGAACAAACCGATCGCTTGGTGGCCGATGAAGGGCCGGTTGCCCTGCGCCCTGATCCGTCGGATTACCTGGATGTGATGGTTCCTCCTTCGAGTGCGGTTGATAAGTACACGAGAGGCTCAGTGCTTGTCGTAGCAGGATCTGCTCGCTACCCCGGAGCGGCTATCATGGCCGCTCGTGCCGCTGCACGCGCAGGAGCTGGCTATGTCACCCTTGCTGTACCTGCCTGTGCTGCCCCAGCAATTCAATCGCATGTTATAGAAATTCCCGTGGTTCCTCTTACCTGTGATGAGGCTGAGGGCACGTTTTCTGCGGATGCTGCTCCAGTTATTGCAAAGCTAGCAAAGCGCAGTTCTGCGGTTGTGGTGGGACCTGGCATGCGCGCAAATGCCTCAACAGTGTCTATATGTTCCACCTTGCTCGAATGCAATGTGCCGCTGGTAATGGATGCCGATGCGCTTAATTGTCTCGCACGACTCACGTCCAATCGTTTGGACAATTTCCCCGAACTTATCAGAAGAGAAGCTCCTCTTGTGCTTACGCCGCATCGTCGTGAGCTTGGACGCCTTATGGGTCTCCCCGATACTCCGCCCGACTCACTCACGTCTGCGCTTGAAGCGTCCCGTCGAATCGTATGGGCTGATGGCGGATCCGAGCTGGTAATTGTTGCCAAAGGAACCGCAACGGCGTGCGTGGGAGTAGAAACGGCATTGTTGCCCAAACCCGGTCCCGCTTCCTTGGCAACAGCCGGTTCAGGCGATGTGCTTTCTGGCATTATCGGCGCGCTGCTTGCGCATCATGTGCCAGACGGTGAGCTGCTTCCATTGCTCTGCGCTCTGGGGTGCGAAATTCACGGAACAGCCGCCTCAATAGCTGCTGATCGTCATGGCTCTATGGGGGTCATGGCAACAGACATTATTGAGTGCGTTGGACTTGCAGCAGATGCCTTGGAGCGTCGTGCTGCCTATCCTCCCGAGCCGTTTTCAGCAGTTGATGAAAACGAAGTAGGCGGTCAGAATGCGTAATAGTACCTGCCCGGATACACGATGGGCGTGGATTGAGATTGACCAAGCGGCTTTGCGACGTAATACGCGTGCCTTTAAATCCCGTTTGGGACGTGGCACACAGCTTATGTGTGTTGTAAAGGCCGATGCCTATGGGCATGGAGCAGTGCCGTGCGCTCGCGTCATGCGTGGGGCTGGGGCGGATCAGTTTGCTGTTGCAACTGTTGAAGAGGGCATTGAGCTGCGCGAAGCGGGAATCGAAGAGCCTATTTTGATTCTCTCCGAACCGCCGATGGAATGTGTAGCAACACTGGTTAACTATGATCTCATGCCCTCTATCTACAACGAGGATTTTGCTCTGGCATATGGTGAGTGCGCCGCCTCAATGGATCGTGTTGGCCGCTATCACCTTGCCGTAGATACCGGCATGAATCGCATAGGCCTTTTGCCTAAGGAAGTTTTGGAGTTTCGAAGGGCTATAGATTTTCATCGTGGTTTGGAATGTGCGGGCACCTTTACGCACTTTGCTACTGCCGATGTACTTGAGGGCTGGGACTTCGATCTTCAGTGGAAGCGATTTACCGATACTATTACTGCTCTTGAACAAGCGGGTTTGAACCCAGGCTTGGTGCATTGTGACAATACACCAGCCACGATCCTTCATCCCGAGACACATTTTGATATGTGCCGTGTGGGAGTTGGCCTTTATGGCATGCATCCTTCAGAGGTAACAGTGCCTCGGCTGGATTTGGAACCTGTAATGAGTGTACGTGCTCGTGTAACACGAACGGCGTTTCCTCCGGTGGGAGAAGGCGTGAGCTACGGTTATGTCTATCGAGTTCCTAAGCAGAATATCCAAATCGCCACGATTCCTATAGGCTATGCCGATGGTCTTTCACGCAATCTTTCCGGCAAGATGGAAGTGTTGGTAGGGGGTATGCGCTGCCGCCAGGTGGGGCGTATTTGCATGGATCAGTGCATGTTTGCCGTTGATGTTAACGGGGCTCGTTCCTATAGGCCGGCACATCCAGTTTCCTGCGGCGATCTTGTCACCATTATGGGCGAGCAGGATGGCGATTGCATTACCGCAGATGATATAGCTGCACTTCGTGACACCATTAACTATGAGGTTACCTGCAACTTTGGTATGCGCCTCGAAAAAGTTTACGTTTAGACCGACAAGGGCGTAGGAGGCGGCGCATGTCCGTTATGCATATTCCTGGCCACGATCACCAGCGGCCGCGCGAGGTGAGTCTTGAAGAGATTCAATCTCTGATGGGAAATTGTCAGCTTTGCCCTTTGGGGCAAACGCGTACAAACCTCGTGTTTGGTGTTGGAAACCCACATGCTCGCGTCATGTTTATTGGAGAGGGCCCCGGGCGAAATGAGGACTTGCAGGGCGAGCCATTTGTTGGTGCTGCAGGCCATAAGCTCGATGCGCTGCTCGGCGAAGCAGGGCTCACTCGTGAAGAGATATATATTGCAAACGTGGTGAAATGCCGTCCTCCTTCAAACCGTAATCCGCGCCCGGCAGAGATTGAGGCATGCGCACCGTTCCTTCGAGAGCAAATTCGCTCTATTTGGCCAGATGTATTGGTTTGTTTAGGGAACTTCGCTTCACAGTGGGTACTAAAAACAGATAAAGGCGTTACGACTTTACGTGGCAAGTTGCATCAGGCTGGCCATTTCGTAGTAGCCCCGACTTTTCATCCAGCGGCCACAATCTATCATCCAGACTGGGAGCCCCTGCTCATTGAGGACTTACGACGTGTGGGGACGTGGCTGGCAGAACATCCAGTGGAAGGAAATGCATAATGGCTCACGTGCCAACAGACGAGGTGCGTTTTATTTCCCATTCACGTGAAGAGACAATTGCAGTGGGCAAACAACTTGGTGAGCTCGTAAAGCCCAACGATGTCTTTGTCCTCACAGGAGATTTGGGTGCTGGCAAAACTCAGCTCACAAAAGGTATCGCAGAGGGCATGGGGATAACCGCTGATGTTACCAGCCCTACTTTTACGATCGAGATGGTTTATACGGGCCCCAATCTGTCGCTTTATCACTTTGATCTCTACCGTATTGATGATGCGGATCAGCTGGAAGATACCGGCATCTTTGATGTATTGGGTGCCGGAGATGTCTGTGTTATCGAGTGGGGCGAACAGTTCTCAGAAGAGCTTGGCGAGGAGCGAATAGATGTGTTTCTCGTTCGGCTTGAAAGTGATCAACATGATTCAGATGGGCAAACCAGCGCTTCTCAGGATGAACTTGGAGTTGAGCCAGCTCGAGAAATTCGTCTAGTTGCCCATGACGCTCGTGGAGAAGAGCTGCTTTCGGCGCTGTCAGAGAAACTGAAAAAATTTTCTAAATGATATAAATTCTCAATTGAGAATAATTCTCAATATGATATGATGCCCTTACATCGAAAGGAGGGGTCATGGCCAGCAGGAACACCGTACAGCGCACCATTATTGCTGAGGAGCTTCGCCGTTTGGCCAATCATCCTACCGCCGACGATGTATACGATGCTGTTCATGCAGAGCATCCCAGTATTGGAAAGGCTACGGTCTACCGCACGCTCGGTAAACTTGCCGACGAAGGGGAGATCGGTCGCGTTCGGATTAATAACGGCGCCGATCGCTTTGATCATCGGAGCTTTGAGCACTATCACGTTCGTTGTACCTGCTGTGGGCGCGTGGATGATGTCATGATTCCGCCTCTCAGCTCGATAAACGAGCAGGCTGTTCAAGCTTCGGGCTACGTTATTACTGGGCATACCTTGCAATTTGACGGTGTGTGTCCGGCGTGTCAAAAAGCTGAGGATTCGCAGGAAATGCCTTCTGCAGATCAGTAAGAACGGGAATAGTTAGTAATGGCATTTACGGGGTATATCCCGTATGCATAGGAGAGGAAGGCGGAGTCGGAGGGGCTCCGCCGCCCAACAAGGAGGTTCATCATGAAGTGGGTTTGCAAAGTCTGTGGCTATGTCTATGAGGGCGACGAGCCGCCAGCAGAGTGCCCGGTCTGCAAGGCTCCCGCTAGCCAGTTCGAAAAGGTCGAGGGCGAGATGAAGCTCGCGGCTGAGCATATTTACGGTATCTATGACAAGACCGTTAAGGATAATCCTGATGTTTCCGATGAGGACAAGGCTTACATCCTTGAGCAGCTGAAGAGCAACTTTACTGGTGAGTGCTCTGAGGTTGGTATGTACCTCTGCATGTCTCGTATTGCTCATCGTGAGGGCTATCCTGAGATCGGTCTGTACTGGGAGAAGGCTGCTTTCGAAGAGGCTGAGCACGCTGCTAAGTTCGCCGAGCTGCTCGGTGAGGAGCTTGAGCCCAACATGAAGGCAGACACCAAGTCCAACCTTGCTTGGCGTGTAGACTGCGAGTTCGGTGCCACCGCTGGTAAGGTCGAGCTTGCCACCTGCGCTAAGAAGAACAACCTCGACGCTATTCATGACACCGTTCATGAGATGGCTCGTGACGAAGCCCGTCATGGCAAGGCTCTTAAGGGCCTGCTCGAGCGTTACTTTGGCTAATGTCTGGTAGGCCAAGAAAAAAGGCCACCAAGAAGCGGAAGCCCTCAGAGTCCGTGCCCTGCGCGGTGCTCTGGGGGCTTCCCTCTGATGGCGAGAAAGGCGCTTCTGTTCGAGCAATTTTGCATGATATGGGCGTTGTGGCACGGACGGTTACGCCGGAGCACTTAGGGGATACAGCGGGAGCATGTGCACGTCTTGCAGGCTTCAGACCCGCTCCAATGCCCTATACCGGTCCGAGCCCTGAGTGCGAAGAATTCGTTCTTCTCTGTGGTCTTTCCGATGCTCAAGTGGATGAATATCTCGAAAAGAGCCGTGAAGCAGGCTGCGTGGTTCCTCACAAAGCTCTGCTCACCAAAATAAATCGCACCTGGCCTCTGAACCTTCTTATGAAAGCCGTTGTCGAGGAGCATGAAAGGCTAAACTAGACGGGTTACAAATGTCGAGTTGAGAAGAGTTGCCATGAGCGATATGTGCCCTAAGGATGTTACTGGTGTCAATGAGGGATATATTCTTGCCCTCGATACCTCTACAGACATGCTTGCCTGCGCAGTTGGGCGGATAGATGCTCAAGGTGAAGTGGATCTTCTGGCAGACAATGACCATCTCTGTCGGCGCCAGGCTAATGTGGAGCTGGTTACAACCGTTCAAAGCACGCTTGCTGACGCTGGCCTTACTATGCGAGATATTACTGCAGTGCTCGTTGGTCGCGGACCAGGTTCTTTTACCGGCGTGCGCATTGGTATTGCAACGGCAAAAGGTATGGCATGTGGGGCGGGTTTGCCGCTGTTTGGCACCTCAGCCTTAGATGCCATGGCCTGGTCAGCGTGGCTGCGAGGTGTTCGTGGCAAACTCGCTGTTGCAGGAGATGCCATGAGAGGAGAGGTTTATCCAGGGATTTATGAGCTGGATAACACGGGTGCACATAGAACCTTTCCAGCAGAGACTGTTATCAAGGCAGATGCCTGTGTGAAAGCTTGGGCGGCACGCACAGATGCTCAGGAGCTCACACTCACAGGCAATGGTCTTCTTAAATATCGAGCGCGTTTTGAGGCAGCTGGTTTTACACGATTCACCGAAGAGGATGTGTGGTATCCAACGGGCGAAGGTCTGTTGCGAGCAGCTCTTGAAGCACATGCCTTTTCTGGCGGCGATCCAGCGCATGGTGATCCTGCGCTCGTGCTGCCAATTTATACGCGCCTCTCCGATGCAGAAGAAGCAGAACGGACGCGTTTAGGACTTAAAAAACCCGCCTCTGTTGAGCTCACTGGTGTTGATGATGCTCTTGCAAATATTCATTTGCAGCTTCGTCCTATGACACTTAATGACACAGAGGCGGTTGCCAAACTTGAAAAAGCTGCGTATGAAAAGAGCGCACACACGCCCTGGACAAATGAGCAATTCTATGAAGAGTTATCCCAGCCAGGACGCAGTTGGTGGGTAGCACACGACCAGGGATCAATTATTGGATTTGCCGGCGGATACATCGCTGGATCAGACTTTGAGGTTGCAGAACTTGTTGTGGATAGCGCTCGTCGGCGTGAAGGCATTGCTCGTCGGCTGATAGCGCGTGTTGCGTATGATGCACAGATGCTTGGTGCCTCAACGCTGTCACTTGAAGTTGATGAGCACAACGCTCCTGCTTGTGCTTTGTATAAAAGCCTTGGTCTTACTCAGGCAGGGAAGCGTCCTCACTATTATGCAAAGGGGCACGATGCTCTCATTCTGCATGTGTCTTTGCCGCTTGCTGCTGAAGTTATTGGAGGTTCAGATACGCATCCTGAACCTGCTCCTTCGATTCGACCATGGCCCATACAAGCTGCAGAACGCTCTCAAGAATCACAGCGCATGATACGTGAGGCAGGTCCGCTTATCCTCTCAATTGAGTCTTCATGCGATGAGACAGCAATGGCTCTTACCGATTCGCATGGAGTGGTTTGCGCAAGTGTTGTAGCTACCCAAATTGATTTCCATGCCCGCTTCGGTGGCGTTGTGCCCGAGATTGCAAGCCGCAAACACACCGAAGCCATTGTCGGTGTCTTTGAAGAGACGATGGCTCGTGCCGGTGAACATTTTGGGACTGACACACTTTTACCATCCGATCTTTCTGCCGTGGGAGTGACAGCAGGGCCTGGTTTGGTGGGTGCTCTCGTAGTGGGCGTGGCGTTCGCAAAGGGACTCTGCGTATCTGCTGACCTGCCACTTATTGCCGTGCATCATCTCGAAGGCCATCTTATGGCAAATCTTTTTGAGACCCCAGATCTCAAGCCGCCCTTTGTTGCCAGTTTGGTATCGGGTGGCAATACGATGCTCGTGCACGTACGCGCCTGGGGCGATTATGAAGTACTGGGCGCTACGATCGACGATGCGGTGGGAGAGGCGTTTGACAAGGTAGCTAAGGCGCTTGGACTGGGATATCCAGGCGGCCCCGTTATTTCAAAGCTTTCTGCAAAAGGTAACCCGCGCGCTATTCATTTTCCACGAGCCATGATGCATAGTGGCGACTATCGTTTTAGCTTGTCCGGTCTTAAAACGGCTGTCATTACGTATATCGAGGCAGAGAATCGTGCTGGCCGGCCAATTAATTTGCCAAATCTTGCAGCAAGCTTTGAAGCGGCTGTAATTGATGTACAGGTTGCAAAGGCCGTTACTGCCGTGGAAGAAACCGGCGTAAAAGATTTCTGTGTCGGCGGCGGTGTTGCTGCAAACCCAAGTCTCCGTGCTGCCTATCGAGAAGCTCTTGAAAAACGCGGCGTGCGCGTAACGGTGCCACCCATGCGAGCATGTGGTGATAATGCAGCAATGATTGGCATAGCAGCCCTGCGCAGTTATCGTGCAAACGATTTTGCCCCGCTTACCATTGATGCTGATCCCAATGCACCTTTAGGTATGTGGGCAACTTCTGATGCGCCGGTGTGCCCTAGCTGGCACGTATCCTCATGAGGCTGATATTGGCATAATTGGACTTAAAACATATCTAAAATCCAATCCAATTTATTGCTATTGTGTTACGAAGCACAAATTGCCACTTCTGAGGAAGTGACAAAGAGCGTATCTTCTGCCCCACGTGAACCGAATTGGTTTGCATCGTTTATTCCAAAATAGCCCAGAGCTACGGGATCGAAAGGGGAGAAGTATGTCCGACATCAATGCACGCGTCCGCTTCACATCGACCACCCCTGGTGATCTCAAGTGCAAGCGTACTTTCACTCGTCGTGACTTTTTACAGGCGTCTGGTATTGCTGCGCTCGGTTTGGGCGGTGCTGTCCTTTTGAGTGGTTGTGGACCAGCTGCTGAGGGAACTTCGGATGGCTCAGAGTCTGCTGAAAACGCTTCAGGAAATGCAATGTTGGGCGATGGCAGCGTGCTCCGTGTGGGCATGGAAGCTGCGTATGCGCCATACAACTGGCAGGTTTCTGAGGAATCTGAGTACACGATTCCAATTGAGAATGTTTCCGGTGCTTATGCAGACGGTTATGACGTTCAGATTGCCAAGAGAATTGCCGATGCCTTTGGTGTAGAGCCGGTGGCAGTAAAGCTCTCTTTTGACGGTTTGGTTGATGCCCTGGTAAATGGTCAGATTGACATCATTTGCGCAGGCATGTCTACCACTCCAGAGCGTGCGGAAACTATCGATTTCTCAGACTCATATCTTGACGACGATATCGTGGTTATTACCAAGCAGGACTCTCAGTATGCCTCTGCTACAACGTTGGAAGATCTCTCTGGCGCATCGGTACTTGGCCAGCAAGCAACCATGTATGACGACGTTATTGATCAGATTCCAGACGTCAATCACATGACACCTGCTGAGACTGTACCTCTGGTTGTAGAGCGCCTCGAAAGTGGTGCCTGTGATGCAATCACCTTCTCAAAGATGAGTGCTCCTCATCTGCTGGATACCTATCCCGACTTTGTTGTTCTCGACCTTACCGATGGTTTTGAGGGCTCTCAGATGCCAGACAACGCTGGCGTTGCAAAGGGACAAGATGCTGCTCTCGCTGTGGTAAATGAGGCCATTGCAGCTATTCCTGATGATGAGCGTCAGGAGCTATGGACCGCCTGTATGGAGCGACAGCCCGAGTAAAGACTTTTTATGACCCTGGTCATTAAGAAACCAGGGTCATTTCTTTTTTGATTCACGCTACAGAATCGGAGATATTGTATGGATTCAGCACGTAAGACCACGTGCCTTGGGCGCGTGGCGTCATTCGTGCTCAACGATCACCGTTATGTTCTTCTCGGTACCAGCGTTGTTGCACTAATCGGCATGTTACTTTCGAGTTCCCCGCGATCTCAGATGAGCTTTTTGGCGCATTACTACACTCTTGAGCTTGTCATGTACTATTTGCTCGTATTGTGGCTGGTTATTTCCTTTGCGGGACTGG
Organism: Olsenella sp. Marseille-QA0557; assembly: GCF_965119725.1. Taxonomy (NCBI): domain Bacteria; kingdom Bacillati; phylum Actinomycetota; class Coriobacteriia; order Coriobacteriales; family Atopobiaceae; genus Olsenella; species Olsenella sp. Marseille-QA0557. Next base: position 1,032,880 of record NZ_CBCPMI010000001.1, read on the forward strand.
TGGTTAAACTTCTGCATTGGAATACCTACGCAGAGGTTTCGCCTTTTGCTCGTACGGGCGTTCGCCACGCTTTGCGCATTGGCTCATATGTAGTATGGGCAATCACGCTTGTTCTGTTCATTGACCGTGTGGTCATGGGATTTGTTGCTGCTTGGGTTGAGGCAACAACTTCGACATCTCGTCCAGACAATGCGCTTGCAAGCACGCTCTATATGGTGTGGCAAGGCCGTGACATCTTTGCAAGGGGTGCCATGACCACCGTTGGTCTGGCACTCTTTGGCACCATCATTGCTTTTGTTCTTGCCATTCTGTTGGTCTTTTGTCGTGTGCAGCAAATTGATAGGCCCGACAACGACCTCACGCGTTTTCTTAAAGTTGTGGGTGGCGGATTTGCTCGTTTTTACAGCACGATAGTTCGTGGCACACCAATGATGGTGCAAGGCTGCATTATCTACTACGGTGTGTTCAATCTTCTTCGTGCAACGACTTTGAGCGTTACGCAAATCAATGGAATTTGGACCACGTTTATAGCAGGTCTTGTAACGATTTCGCTTAACTCATGCGCCTACATGATGGAAGTGCTGCGCGGAGGTATCGAATCAGTTGATCCTGGCCAGGCTGAAGCTGCGCGTTCTTTGGGTTTAAGTCAGTGGCAGGCAATGAGCAAAGTTGTCTTTCCGCAGGGTATCAAGAATGCTATCCCCGGCCTTTCTAACGAGCTGGTAGTAAACATTAAGGACTCTTCCGTACTTTCAGTTATTGGTACGTTTGACCTCATGTTTGCAAGTAGAACGGTTGCAGGTATTTACTATCAGAACTTCCAGGCAAATTTGGTCGCTGCGGTGGTGTATCTCATGCTTACGCTCATCGCGTCTCACCTGCTCGGCATGCTTGCTCGTCGCCTTGATGTGCGTCCACAACCACTTATGAGCACTTCTGATATGCCCATGCCAACAGCTGCTTCGCAAACAGCCGAAGAGGGGAGGGCGTAGGCTATGTTGTTGCAGATAGAGGAGTCTATAGAGCAAGAACCGGTTGTTCGCCTTGAAGGACTGAGAAAATCGTTTAACGGCAGAGAAGTGCTTTCGGGCATTAATCTCGATGTCATGCCTGGTCAGGTTGTAACGATTATTGGTGCTTCGGGATCGGGCAAATCAACGCTTTTACGCTGCATCAACTTGCTCGAAGTGCCCGATGCAGGACATGTCTGGTTTCGTGGTACAGACCTTGCGGCGGATCGCGTGAATGTCAATGCTCTCCGAGAGCGTATTGGCATGGTGTTTCAGAGGTTCAACCTCTTTAACAATAAAAATGTGCTGGATAATTGCACTCTTGCACCTGTGACGCTCAAGCGTATGAGCAAAGCAGAAGCTGAAGAAGTTGCGTTAGAGCGCCTTGCACAGGTTGGCTTGGAACAATTTGCTCACGCCAGTGTATCCACACTTTCGGGTGGACAAAAACAGCGCGTTGCCATTGCGCGTGCCCTTTGTATGAGTCCCGACCTCATGCTTTTCGACGAGCCTACATCGGCGTTGGATCCAGAAATCGTAGGTGAAGTTCTCAATGTCATGCGTGATTTAGCAGATGAAGGCATGACTATGGTCGTGGTAACTCATGAAATGACTTTTGCGCGTGACGTATCTGATGAAGTGGTCTTTATGGATCAGGGCGTTATCGTGGAACGGGGTACACCTCAAGAGATGCTCACCATGCCAAAGCAGCAGCGTACACGCGAGTTTCTCGCTCGATATCTCGAGCAATAATGTCACGTATCGGTTATGTGACAGAAAGCCGAACTGAGCAAGCTGTGTGAGAGAATGGGTCCAACAATCACTGAGCACAGATAGAGGTGCCACATGAGGACCATATTCTGTTCAGAACAGGTATTTACCGGAGCGGAAGACAGGGTGCTTCCGCTCTGTATTGTTGTTGAGAATGCTCGTATAACTGCTGTCTTTCCACTGGATGAGCTTCAACAACACCGTCGGCCAGACGATGAGATTGTCGATTTTGGCGCCGCTTTTATCTGCCCGGGTTTTCATGATGCACATGAGCATGTGCTGGATGCAGCGCTTTTTCCCTCGGCGTGTGCAGAAGAGTATGCGGGTAGTTCTGAGGAAGACTGCGTTGCTCACATGGTCGCGTTTGCCAAAACACACCCCGGCTCCTCGTGGCTTCTTTCTCATGGTTGGCGCGATAACCTGTGGAATCCGCCCGTGGCACCAACACGCGCTTCACTCGACAACGCCTTTCCCTATCGACCCGTTGCCATGTATTCAGGGGACGGGCATACCGTATGGACTAATTCGGCAGGTTTGGCGAAGCTTGGCCTTACCGATGAGAGTGAGCCTCCTGTTGGAGGGTCATATGATCGTGATGAAGCAGGGCATCTTACGGGCGTGCTGCGTGAAGCTGCAGGCATGGAAGCTATGGCCGCTATTTTGGGTTCGTTCACCGCAGAAGAACTTGTCCCGATCTATAAGGCATACTTTCAACAACTCAATGCCCTTGGTATTACCGCTGTCTGTGACATGGCGCTCTCTCTTATTCCGGGTGCAGACGGCATAAGGCCGGATGTATACGAAGCGCTTGAAGCTGCCGGTACCTTACGTGTGCGAGCTCATCTGTTCCCGACACTTACTGATGACCAGAGCAATCTTGAGCATTTGCAAGAGCGTTTAGAAGGCGATTACATTCGAGCGCCTGGCTTTAAGCAGTTCTTTGATGGTGTGTCGAGTCAGCACACGGCATGGTGTTCAGAGCCTTATGAAAATCCGCGTTTTGAAGGGGATTGCGGACGTCCAACCGTTGCTCCTGAGCGTATGCGCGCTCTTGTGCTTGGTGCTGCTGCTCGTGGGCATGCTGTTCGCATTCATGCCATTGGTGACAAAGCCGTTCATTGTGCAGCAGAAATATTTGCTGAGGCATTCGATAGGTATGGAGCTCCTACGCAGGGCGCCAATACTATCGAGCATCTTGAAGATATTTGCTCAGAAGATATTGACCTTATGGCACGAGCACATGTAATTGCATCGGTGCAACCACCCCATATTGTGATTGATACGACACAGCCTGATAGAGATCTTGGTGAGAAACGCGCGGCCCGTATGTGGCCTTTTGATACGCTCAACAAAGCGGGAGTTACCCTTGCATTTGGTACGGATGCTCCTGTCGTTTCTCCCGATTCTCGCGAGGTGTTGTATAGCGCTATCGTACGCAAAGACCCCAAGACTCATCTGCCGAAAGATGGCTGGCACTCCGAGCACAATCTTGGACGCGCAGAAGCGCTGCGAGCTTATTCTTTGGGCAGCGCTGCAGCAGTAGGCCGCATGCACGATCTTGGGATGCTGCAACTAGGATATCTGGCAGATTTTGCCGTTTGGGATACTAATTTACTTACCTGTCCAGCAGACGCTATTCTCGATGCACATACAATGGCAACGTATGTTGGTGGTACATGCGTCTACCGTGCGAATTGTGCTTCTGGTAACGAGAGGAACCACGCATGAAAGATGGATTTGTAAAAGTTGCAGCTGTAACGTCGGAGGTTCGTGTTGCTGATGTGGTAAGCAATGTTGAAGCTTGTATTGCTGCAGCACGCAACGTGGTTGAGAGTGAAGGCGCTCGTGTCGTGGTTTTGCCTGAGCTCGCACTCACGGGATATACCTGTGAGGATTTGTTTTGGCAGGAAACGCTCATTCGTGCTGCTGAAGAGGGTTTATCTTCATTTGCAAGCAAGACAGTCGATTTGGATGCGCTTCTTCTGGTTGGTGTGCCGGTGCGCGTTATGGGCAAGCTCTATAACTGTGCCGCAGTGCTTGCACGTGGTGTGCTCCTTGGTCTTGTCCCCAAACTTCATATTCCGACGTACAACGAGTTTTATGAAGGTCGGCATTTTGAACGTGGCTCCAAACAGGTGACATATATTTCCTATGCAGGAAATACTTCTGTGCCCTTTGGGTCAAAGGTGCTCTTCCGTTGTGAGGAGCTGCCTGAACTGGTAGTGGCAGCAGAAATCTGCGAGGACCTTTGGGTGCCTCAGCCCCCCTCCATCGAACACGCTCAAGCTGGTGCAACGCTTATCTGCAATCTTTCGGCATCCAATGAGCTGGTTGGCAAATCGGACTATCGCAGATCGCTGGTAACAGGGCAGAGTGCGCGCCTTATTTGCGGCTATGTATATGCAAGTGCAGGCACTGGAGAGTCCACGCAGGACGTCGTGTATTCAGGACATGATTTGGTCGCCGAGAATGGCCGTATGTTGGCAGAGGGAAAACCCTTTGGAGAAGGTCGTGCTGTTTCTGAGATTGATGTCAGGTTGCTTATCTCAGAACGTACGCGGATGTCGACATATGCAACCTCTGCAACTGCTTCATATGAAATCGTGGACTTCTCATTGGGAGAAGAAGCATTTTCGTGTGAGACAGCCCTTACGCGATGGATTGATCCACATCCGTTTGTACCGTCTGATCCTGCTCGTCGAGCAGAGCGATGCGAAGAGGTATTTGCAATTCAGGCCCATGGTCTTGCAAAGCGTCTTGCACACACACGTTCTCGCCATGCAGTTATCGGCCTTTCAGGTGGGCTCGATTCGACACTCGCTCTGTTGGTAACCGTGCGAGCATTTGACCTCTTAGAGCTCGATCGCAAGGGCATAATTGCAATCACTATGCCTGGTTTTGGCACGACTGATCGCACGCATGACAACGCGGTGCGCCTAGCAGATGCACTTGGGGTGGACTTGCATGAGATTTCCATTGCTCCTGCTGTGCGTCAGCATTTCTCAGATATTGGTCATGATGAGTCCGTCCACGACGTTACCTACGAAAATTCTCAGGCTCGTGAACGCACGCAGATTCTTATGGATGTTGCCAATCAAGCGGGCGGTCTGGTTATAGGTACTGGCGATCTTTCTGAACTCGCACTGGGGTGGGCTACCTATAATGGCGACCACATGTCAATGTATGCAGTGAATGCAAGCGTGCCCAAAACACTTGTGCGCCACCTTGTGCGCTATGTAGCCGATAGCTGTGGCAATGAGGTCGAGACAACCGTGTTGCTTGACGTGTTGGATACTCCCGTTTCTCCTGAGCTGCTACCAGCAACAGGCGACGGAAAGATCTCGCAACGTACCGAAGATCTTGTTGGCCCCTATGAGTTGCATGACTTTTTCTTGTATGAAGTGCTCCGTCACGGTATGTCTCCGCGCAAAGTATTCCGCTTGGCTCGTCATGCTTTGGGAGAGCGCTACGACGATGCAACCATTGCTGGATGGCTTAAGGTCTTTTATCGTCGCTATTTTGCACAGCAATTTAAGCGGAGCTGTTTGCCCGATGGACCAAAAGTTGGTTCTGCTGCTGTAAGTCCACGCGGTGATTTGCGTATGCCATCGGATGCCTGTGCTGATCTTTGGCTTGCAGAGCTTGAGGAGCTTGAGGTTTTATCCGAATAGGTTTTACGATAAAGCTCAGAGCGATGTCTATGACAGCGAGTATGATGATGCCTGCATTGATTTTGCGGGCATCATGTATGAAATGCGCGTACCAAAGATAGAAAATCTAAGTTGAAGTTAGAAGATTTTTTCACTTCTGTGGTATAAGTTCGTGTGTCTGGGTAGAATTCTGAACGTTGGAGTGAACGGCAACATGAACTTGTTGTCGTAATGTGCGTCCGTTGGGGCGCTCAGAAGGAGGTTCTTAAATATGACACTGAAGCCTTTGGGTGATCGCGTTCTTGTTAAGCCTGCTCCTAAAGAGGAGAAAACCTCTACAGGTCTGTATATTTCGAGCGGTGCCCAGGAGAAGCCTCAGCGCGGCGAGGTAATCGCCGTTGGCGCTGGCAAGCTCAATGATAAGGGCGAACGCATTGCTATGGATATTAAGGCTGGAGACCAGGTCTTCTATGGCAAGTTTGGTGGCAATGAGGTAAAGATTGACGGCGAGGATTACCTGCTGCTTCGTGCTGACGACATCTATGCCGTAATCGAGGACTAAGACCTCACACCTTGTAATTTCTACCTGTTCACAAACACGCAAAAATATTTAGTTCATCCGAAAGGAATACCATGGCTAAAAATATTGCATTCGGCACCGATGCTCGTGCCAAGCTTGCCAAGGGCGTAAACACCCTGGCTGATGCTGTTACCACCACAATGGGCCCCAAGGGTCGTTATGTTGCTCTTGAGCGTTCCTATGGTGCTCCCACCATCACCAACGATGGTGTTTCTGTAGCTAAGGAGATTGAGCTCAAGGATCCCGTGGAGAACATGGGTGCTCAGCTCGTAAAGGAAGTTGCTACCAAGACCAACGACACCGTGGGCGACGGTACCACCACAGCAACCCTGCTTGCTCAGGTTATTGTCAATGAGGGTCTGCGCAACGTAGCTGCTGGTGCTAACCCCATTGCTATTCGTCGTGGCATCGATAAGGCTGTTAACGCTGTTGTTGCCAAGATGAAGGAGTCTGCACACGAGATTTCTACCAAGGAGCAGATTGCTTCCGTTGGTACGATTTCTGCTTCTGACCCTGAGGTCGGCAAGAAGATTTCTGACGCTATGGAGGTCGTGGGCAAGGATGGCGTTATTACCGTTGAGGAGTCCCAGACCTTTGGCATGGATATCGACACCGTTGAGGGCATGCAGTTTGATAAGGGCTACATCTCTCCGTATTTCGCAACTGACACCGAGAGCATGACAGCCGAGCTGAAGGATCCTTACATCCTGATGACCGATCAGAAGATCTCCAACATCCAGGACATTCTTCCTATTCTTGAGGCTGTACAGAAGTCCGGCGCTCCTCTGCTGATCGTTGCTGAGGATGTTGACGGCGAGGCTCTTGCAACCCTGATCCTTAACAAGCTCCGTGGCACACTCAACATTGCTGCAGTGAAGGCTCCTGGCTATGGCGATCGTCGTAAGCGTATGCTCGAGGATATTGCTATCCTCACCGGCGGCCAGGTTGCTATGAAGGAACTCGGCATCAACCTTACCGACGTTTCTGCTGAGATGCTCGGCCGTGCTAAGTCTGTCAAGATCACCAAGGACAACACCACCATCGTTGGTGGCGCTGGTGCCAAGGATGCTATTGACGAGCGTGTCAACCAGATCAAGGCAGAGATTGAGCACACCGACTCCGATTTCGATCGTGAGAAGCTTCAAGAGCGTCTTGCTAAGCTTGCTGGTGGCGTTGCTATCATCAAGGTTGGCGCTGCTACTGAGGTTGAGCTCAAGGAGATCAAGCACCGCATCGAGGATGCTCTTCAGGCAACCCGTGCAGCTGTCGAGGAGGGCATTGTTGCTGGCGGCGGCGTAGCCTTTGTTGAGGCTGCTTCTGCACTCGACGACGTTGAGTGCTCTGATACCGATGAGAAGATCGGCGTCGACATCATCCGCAAGGCTCTCGAGGCACCTGTTCGCACCATTGCTAACAACGCTGGTTACGAGGGCTCTGTTGTCGTCGAGAAGATTAAGAGCCTGCCTGCTGGCCAGGGTCTTGACTCCGCTACCGGTGAGTATGGCGACATGATCGAGATGGGCGTTCTTGACCCGGTTAAGGTCACCCGCACCACACTCCAGAACGCTGCTTCTGTCGCATCTCTTATCCTCATCACCGAGGCCACCGTTTCTGATGAGCCGAAGAACACCACCATTGAGGAGGCTATCTCCCAGGCTGCTGCTCAGGGCGGCCAGGGTGGCGGCATGTACTAATCCAAGCGCGATTAGGAAAACGGTCATCTTCGAAGGGCTCCGCGTTAAGCGGAGCCCTTCTTTTATACGGTGTTTCGCTCTGGCTTTGTAAAAGACAGTTTTCGTACTTCACGTGCATATGTAGCTCGCCGGGTATGAGGAGTGCACAGCAAGGTACAATAAACAACTGCATGTAAGAGCATCATAAGGGGGATCCATGGCGGATAAGCGCGATATGCTCGATGATTTTATCGACATTCAGAAAGATTGGAAGGCTGTTTCCAATCCGCTGGGTAACCTTGTAGGTGCTCTGGCACAGGATCCTGGAGAGCAAGAAAAGGCTTGGGATCCTTCAAAGTACAAATGGAAGCCGCGTGCAAATTCCACCAATTGTTTGAGCTGTCTTTCGAAAGACCCTACTACCTGCACGCGTTGTGTTGATGTGTGCCCAGTGAATGCTATCCAAATTGAAGGTAGCAATATTCGTGTGTCGGATGCGTGCCGCAAGTGCGGTCTGTGCATTGCTGCTTGCCCGACAGATGCCTTTAGCGATATGCATCATTCTGCACGTCAAACCTATGATGCTATTGCAAAGGCAGCTGCTTCTCATGAACGCTGCTATGTAACATGCACACGTGCGCTTGGGCGTCCGCCTGAGGAAAATGAGATTTTGCTGCCCTGTGTTGGATGTGTTCCAACAGAGGTATGGTTCTCTATCCTGGTTGATTATCCCAATGTGAGTGTTTATCTGCCGTATGGTATTTGCGATAAGTGCCGTACTACCACCGGCGAGCTCGCTCTTTCTGAACATATTGCCGAGGGAGAGGAACTTGCAGGCCGTGGTGTTGGTCTCGAGATGGAAGAAGCCAACCTCAACCATGCCAAGAAACGCTCATACGAGCGACGTGAGTTTATGTCCAGTTTGGTGCGTTCTGGCCAGGTGGCAGTATCGGCGGCTAACCCAGTGTTGGCAGGTGCACAAGTTGTAGCAAAGCGTATTCAAGATCATTCGCGCCAAATCACCGAGCTACAAAACTCTCTTGAGAAGATCTGTGGTGCTAATACCACGCAAAAACGTAAGCGCACTATCGTGCAGAAGCGTCAGCTCATTTTAAGCGCACTGCAAGCTCATCCAGCGCTTGCCGAGCGTTTCTCACCCACAGCACCTTCGTTTGATCCTATGCGCTGCACGATGTGTGGTGAGTGCGTACATGTGTGTCCAACTCATGCCATCGATTTAGATGCAACAGGCCATGTGCGCGTTGAGTCGGTTTACTGTGTTGGCTGCGGCGCTTGTGCACATGTGTGCCCTGAGCAGGCGCTTCATATGGAGGCGATTGATCCAGAAACGCTGGTTATTCCAGATGAGTCTGCTGAGAAGGCCAAGCGCAACCTTGAAAAACAAAAGGAAGAAGTAGCTCGTCTCAAAGAGGTTGGAAAGCAACGCCTTATGGAAGGCCTTGAGCTTGTCGAGGGCCTTGCAACGGGAGGGGCTTCCGGCGTGCATCGCGCCCTTGCAAGTAGCACTCGAAAGAAGGGCGCTGCAAAGAAGGGTGACACTTCTACTAAGACGTCACAGAAAACTGCAAAGCGTTCGAGTAAGACGGGGACAAAAGCAAAAAAGAAAGCCTCAGTACGTCCTGCTCGCAAATCAACTCAAAACGAAAAATAATGCCTTCTATGGAACGGCCTTGGAAACGCGCCATCGTTGAAGCTGTTGAGATCCTCGCACTTGTTGCAGTTGTAGCTGGCGTGTTTTCTCTTATTGGTGTGGGGTGTCCCATTCGCTTTGTTACGGGTGTATCCTGTCCTGGCTGTGGTATGACCCGGGCATGGATTGAGCTTTTACAGCTGCATCCTCTGGCTGCGCTTGCGTATCATCCGCTCTTTTGGCTGTTTCCGATTGCATTTATTGCTTGCGTTGTGCCCATACAGACAAAGCGTGGGAAAGTGGTGCGCAATGCGATTGTTGTGTTCTTTCTTATAGCGCTGCTCACTCTCTGGGTGGTGCGCCTGCTTAATCCCTGTGATTTGCAACTGTTAGGCAATATTGTGGGACCAGGCGATGTTGTAAATGTAGGTAAGCCGGCCTGGTTGCAGTTCCTTTGTTAGCGATTTGTCTCAGAGTGAAGCTCTGCCTGGTAATGTGTGGCAATGCTTGCTATCTTTAGGTTGCCTTTTTCGAACTTAAGAGAGGAGAGGCTCATGTTCTGTGGTAACTGCGGACATCAGATTCCGGATAATTCTCAGTTTTGTCCCAATTGCGGCGCAAGTGTGGGTGCTCCAGCAGGAGGCTCCGCTCCACAAGGAGGGCAAGGTCCTTCTCAACAGAATCCTTATCAGAATACCTACCAGCAGCAGCCGTATCAGGCATACGATCCGTATTCCGCACAGAATATGATGACCCCCCCGCCTGCATATGCAAATTCACGTCCACTTAAGGACGATAGAAGCCTCGCTCTCTATATTGTTCTTTCACTGGTTACCTGCGGTATTTATAGCTTCTGGTTTATTCATTCCATTGCTGAGGACCTCAATATTGCCTGCGAAGGCGATGGAGAAGAGACACCAGGTCTTGCTCAATATATTCTGCTCTCCATTATTACCTGCGGCATCTACAACATTTGGTGGATCTATAAAGTGGGCAATCGCATGTCTGCAAATGCTCCACGCTATGGAATGCGCTTCCAGGAGACAGGCACAACGCTTCTCATGTGGTATCTCGTTGGTATCCTTGTCTGCGGTATTGGCTCTTACGTTGCTATTTACATGATGATTCGCAATATGAATCAGCTGGCTCGTGCATATAACACCACCGTACTTGGCCGCAATTTCTCGTAGAAGTGTTCGTATGCTAGCTTTCGCATAGCTGTTTTCTACCGATGCAGCTGAGCATATAATCGATATAGAAAGTGCCAGAGCGGCGTGTTTGCTTCAGTGCGCACGCCGCTTCATCTTTGGTTATATGATTGAGAAAGGAAACTCGGGTGTCTCTTTCTATAGGCATTGTTGGCTTGCCCAACGTGGGCAAATCCACGCTTTTTACCGCGCTCACCCGCAAAGGTGGGTTAGCCGCAAATTATCCTTTTGCCACTATTGATCCCAATGTGGGTGTTGTAGATGTGCCAGATGCTCGTCTGCAGCAGCTTGCGGAAATTGCTCATCCTGGTCGTATTGTGCCAGCGACCGTTGAGTTTGTTGATATTGCCGGCTTGGTTAAAGGCGCTAATGAGGGAGAGGGACTGGGAAATCAATTCCTTGCCAACATCCGCGAAACTGACGCCATCTGTGAAGTTGTGCGCTACTTTACCGATCCTAATGTCATGCGCGAAACCGGTCGTGTTGGCGCTTTTGTCGATCCAAGCGCAGATGCCGATACCATTATGACCGAGCTTATTTTGGCTGACATTCAAACGCTTGAGAAGCAACTGCCAAAGCTTGAGAAGGAAGCTAAGCGCGATAAAGAGCAGGCTGGTAAGTTTGATGTGGCTAAGCGTCTTCTGGCCTGGTTAAACGAGGGTAATCGTGCGGCAACAATGGATATGACCGACGATGAGCGGGCGATTACCAAAGGCCTCTTTCTTCTCACAATGAAGCCTTTGCTCTACGTGGCAAATGTGGATGAAGATGCTCTGGGTGCCGAGGTTGAGCCAATCGATGGGGAACAGCCAATTCCTATTTGTGCCAAGGTTGAAGCTGAGCTGTCGGAACTTGAGCCAGAGGAGGCAGCTGAGTACCTCTCCGATATCGGACTTGAGCGTTCGGGCTTAGAAACACTTGCACAGGCGGCGTATAAGCTGCTCGGGCTTCAGAGCTATTTCACTGCTGGTGAGATGGAAGTTAAGGCATGGACTATTCCTGTGGGTGCAAAGGCACCTCAGGCTGCCGGTGTTATCCACTCCGATTTTGAGCGCGGATTTATTAAAGCTGAAGTTGCAAGTTTTGATGACTATATTGAGCTTGGTGGCGAAGCTGGTTGCAAGGCGGCGGGCAAGCTCCGCATGGAAGGAAAAGATTACGTCGTGCAGGACGGCGATGTCATGCACTTTAGGTTTAACGTTTAAAGATATTAGTATCGAAGGCCGTCGGCAGAGAATGGCGGCATAAAAAAGCGGCTAGCATCTGAAGAGAGCTAGCCGCTTTTCGCATGTTATGCCAGGGCGAATGTCTTACTCATCGCTCATGTCTGAGCCCAGAATAAGCACGACATCGTAATCGGTGGAATACGTTCCATCATTTGCTTCAACTGTGAAGCTTCCGCCTAAGGCTTCGTTTACCGCTTCAGCTTGGCTCTTATGATCTTCACCGTTGTAGATGATGATCGTGTAGTCATATAGGTAATCTGCATTTCCTGCTGAGGCATCAAATCCTTGGTTGGCAAGGGAAGAGGAAATTCTGGAGGCAAGGCCATCAACGCCTGCACCATTGAGGACCTGAACCGTGCCACCATATTCCAGGCTATTTTCCGGTTCCTGCTGCTGGTTGTTGGTGTCACTCTTCGAACCACCATCATCGCTGATGGATCCAACAGAGCCGGCAACGCCACGGGTGACATCCTGGCTTTCGTCTGAATAAGGGGAGAGGCCCTGGTTGACGCGGGTCATCATTTCTTGCCAGGCTTCAGTGTCACAAATCTCATACCAGGTGTCGTTGACATATTCAGAGTTGGTTGGCTCCATGCCAGAATAGACATCCTTGCTGAGGTTGATGCCACGCATCTGAGTTGCCAGGTTGATAATTGAAGTAACGTCAAGGTCAGTTGAAATCGAGTCTGCCAACTGAGAAATAACCGTTGTCATGGTTGCAGGATCGAGGGTGAGAATCTTCTGCGCAATTGCAGCGATAACCATTCGCTGATTGGCGGCACGATACACATCACCGTCGCCGTAATCGTCGTAGGCATGGCGTGCGCGGCATAGCACGAGCGCCTGCTCACCATTGAGGGTTTGTTTACCCGCTTCAATAATCTGACCAGTGCCTGTGGAGTCGTCACAGCGAACAGGTACGTCAACCTCAATGCCACCGATAGTATCAACGATGCTTATAAAGCCCTCAAAATCCAGCTCAGCATAGTGAGAGATGGGTACGCCAGCAAATTCAGAGACCACATCGATGACATAGCCAGGATCTCCCATGGAGTAGCCAATGCCATAGGCAGCGTTGATCTTCTGATTTCCCCATTCACCCATGTCGATGAGGGTATCGCGGTGAATGGATACCAGCGTTACCTTTTTATCGCCTGGATCAATACGAGCGAGCATGATGGAGTCGCTTCGATAGGCGCTTTCTTCGGCACCATACTCGTCGCTGTTTACACGATCCTGGCTTTTATCAACACCAAGAAGGAGCATGTAGAACGGCTCACCATCTTCAACCTGCGTGAGGCTGGATCGAATGGAAGAGTCTACGTCAGAAACACGAGCATTGATGTCTGCGATGTAGGCAAATGCTGCTCCACCTACACCGAGAATAAGAACTAGAATAACGATAAGAACAACGCGCAGTTTCTTGAAACGGCTCTTGCGTTTACGAGCACTTGAGTAGCGATCTACCGCATCAGCGCGAGAGAGCGTTTCGAGTTGAGCGTCACCAGCAGGAGTGACGGAGCTGCGTGTGCGCTTCTTTTTGCGAGCCACGTAAGACCTTTCGTTTGCGGCGCATAGACACCTGCGTAGGATAAATAACATAGCTATGCTACTCGTGAGAGCCATTTCTGCACGTCAGAATAGGCAAAATTGGTAAGAAACCGCTATCTTCCCACAATCCCAGAGCTATGCAAAGTAGTGAGTTGGTGCGACTTATGCAGCAAGACTGTAGAAAAGAGCGCCGCTGTCGTATGATGAATCAGCAAGTATCTGCCTAAAACGGAGGAATCTATGACCACCAGCACTGCAGAACAGCGTGTTGTTGTTCTCGACTTTGGCGCTCAGTATGGCCAACTCATTGCTCGTCGTGTTCGCGATTTGCATGTGTACTCAGAAATTGTGCCGTGCGATATTACAGCCGAAGAGCTTAAAGCCTTGCATCCTTCTGCAATTATTCTTTCTGGCGGTCCCGCCTCTGTTTATGCTGATGACGCCCCCGATATGGATGAGAACATCTTTGCTTTAGGTGTGCCGGTGTTGGGCTTTTGTTATGGCGAGCAGATGATGGCCACAAAGCTTGGTGGCCATGTTGCTCATACCGATGCTGGTGAATATGGTCCTGCAACGCTTAAGAGGATTGCCGATTCTGAGCTGTTGGCACATACGCCTGAGGATGGCCAAACGGTTTGGATGAGCCACCGCGATGCTGTGGATGCTGTTCCCGAGGGGTTTGTTGTCACTGCCCGCACGGAAAATTGCGCTATTGCAGCTTATGAATGTGCAGAGCGTCGCCTGTATGCCACTCAGTTCCACCCTGAGGTTCGTCATACCGAGTGTGGAACCACCATCCTTTCTAACTTCCTGTTTGAGATTTGTGGTCTTACCCCAAACTGGACCATGGAAGGCATTATCGAGGAGAAGGTTTCCGAGATTCGCGAGCGCGTGGGTTCAGATCGCGTGATTTTGGCTCTTTCAGGTGGTGTTGACTCTTCAGTAACAGCAGCTCTCGTTCATCGTGCTGTTGGGGATCAGCTCACCTGCGTTTTTGTCAACCACGGTATGCTTCGTGCAGGCGAGCCTGAAAGCGTTGAGCGTGTGTTCCGTGAGGAATTTGATATGCCGCTGGTTCACGTGCATGCTGAAGAGCGCTATGCACGTTTGCTTGCTGGTGTAACGGATCCCGAGAAGAAGCGCCGCATTATTGGTCGCGAGTTTTGGAAGGTTTTCTTTGAGGAAGCTGAGAAGCTCGATGGCGTGAAGTATCTTGCGCAGGGCACGATTTATCCGGACATTATTGAAAGTGGCGCACGTAAGACTGGCGGGAAGGCTTCGACCATTAAGAGCCATCACAATCTCATTCCGTTCCCCGAGGGTGTGCACTTTGATCTGATCGAACCGCTGGATCATTTCTTCAAGGATGAAGTTCGTGCACTGGGCACGGCACTTGGCCTGCCTGATGAGATGGTGTATCGCCAGCCGTTCCCCGGACCTGGTCTTGCGATTCGTATTATTGGTGAGATTACCGAGGAACGCCTTACTATGCTCAAGGCCGCTGATCTGGTGGTGCGCGAGGAGCTTGATGCATATAACCAGCGTCTGTATGAGGAAACTGGCGAGCGCAACTCCGAGCATAGCTGCTGGCAGTACTTTGCCGTCTTGCCCGATATTCGTTCGGTTGGTGTTATGGGCGATGAGCGCACGTACGGACGTACGATTGTTTTACGTGCAGTCGAGTCGAGTGATGCTATGACGGCCGACTGGGCAAAGATCCCCTATGACGTATTGGGAAGAATTTCCAGCCGTGTCGTGGGAGAGGTACCGGGCGTGAACCGTGTGGTTTACGACATTACACCCAAACCACCCGCAACGATCGAGTGGGAATAAAATTCGGGACAAAACGGTATTTCACACTCCACCCCGAAACACAACAAAACCGCAGGTCAGAAGTGGTGCGTTCGAGAAATCGGCGCACCACTTTTCTACACTAGAAAACGCTCCTTTCCGGATTATTTGTAGCGGAATTTGTGGCACCCCAGGAGCACCCACAGCGGTCCTGGGAACATGAAAGGAGATAAAAAGATGAACGAAACCAAGATGACCGAACTCACCCAAGCCGAAGACATGGCGTTCTTCCGGGCGGACCTCTGCCTGTACTCGCCGGAAAGCTACAGCCTCGAGGAGAAGAAGGAGATTTGCAACGACATGTTCAAAACGAGCAAGGCAATCCAGGACGCGATGCGCGCCGACTTCGAGCAGCTGCCCCCGGATGCCCGCGCCAGCCTCCTGAACATGCTCTGCGCCTCCGGCGTCGAGTCGCCCCAGTGGTGGTGGGACGTGCTCGTTGGCGAAGGCGATCCGCTCTACCGCGAGTTCGAGCCACTGCTGTAGTCCGAGCCCATACAGCAAGCAAGGAGGCCGTCTATCGTGAAGATAGGCGGCCTCCCGCATGTCATTCGCCCTTGCCCGCGCGCTTGCCGCGCTCGAACGCCTTGAACACCGGCACCAGCGGCAGGAACAGCGCCATCATCGCCAGGCACGCCACGTCGCCGAGGAGCCAGCCGACCTGGTCGGCCAAGAATTCCAGCCGCCGCCTCATGACAGCATCTCGTTCACACGCCGCTGCACGATTGAGTAGTACGACCCTAGCCGGCGCTTCCGCTCGTCGCCATTGCCGTAGTCGCCCCGGATCACCGCGCGGGCCATGGCATCGACGTCCATGGAGGTCGAGCTCGTGCCCGAGGCCCCAAGGATCTCGTTCACGCGCTGCTGCACGGCCGAGTACTTGTCGCCCAGGCGCCGCTTCCGCTCGTCGCCGTTGCCGAACTCGCCGGCGAT
This sequence comes from Olsenella sp. Marseille-QA0557, assembly GCF_965119725.1. Classification (NCBI taxonomy): domain Bacteria; kingdom Bacillati; phylum Actinomycetota; class Coriobacteriia; order Coriobacteriales; family Atopobiaceae; genus Olsenella; species Olsenella sp. Marseille-QA0557. The sequence continues at coordinate 1,048,984 of NZ_CBCPMI010000001.1, forward strand.
CACGCGCCTCGCCATGGCGTCCACGTCGTAGGAGCCACCGGACGACCCGCCAAGCAGGATCCGGTTGACCTCCGCCTGCACCTCGTCGTAGCGCGATCCGAGCGCCTGCCTTCTTGCATCGCCATTTCGAACTCTCCGGCGATGACCCTCGCCGCAAGCGCTGAAACGTCGCCGGAGGGCGCACCAGAGCCGGTAGGGGTTGACGCGCCCCCGGTGTCGGCCTTGCCGTTGTAGTGGAGTATGCCGTCCCAGTGACCGCTGTAGTAGTCGTGGATCCAGCTCTCGCGTCCCGTCTGGTCGCCGGGCTCGCCGTCGATGCCGCCGGTCTCGCTGATGCTGAACTCGCCCAGCAGGTCGGCCGTACCGTCGTTGCGGATGCACATGGCCGTGTGGTTCTCCTCGTCGAGATAGATGTCGCCGCGAGAGGCGTTGAACGACATGGGCTTCCAGGAGAAGAGGCCCGAGCTCACGAGCATCTCCCGCATGCCACCGGTCCAGTTGTAGCGCGTGATGAGCCCGTCGTAGGCGGTGCCCGCAAGTGCCAGCTCCCATGCCTCGCAGACCGCGCTGGAGCAGTCACGGTCGCCCTTGGTCACGCGTACCGTGCCCGCGTCGGTCTGCACGCTGCAGTGCCCGCTCGTGCCGTGCCGCCCGGGCTGAGAGTACCCGTGCTCGGCGCAGTTGCAGAGGTGCTCCATGATCTGCGCTGCCATGTTCGCCCTGCTGATAGCCACTTCCTTCACCTCCCCGGCGCCAGCGGAGGCGCCGGCAACCGCGCAGAGCCTCCGCCAGTCGTCTTTCGTGCCGTAGAAGAGGTCGAGGTCAAGGTGCCCGCCGTAGCCGGGTATGCGCCCGGTGCCCGTGTACTGGAAGATCAGCGGAGAGGACCACGCCCCGAAGTCCCAGCCGTCGGTCCAAGGCTCGGAGAGGAACCCCGTCTCCTCGTAGTTCGGGTACTGCGCCACCCACAAGGGGTAGGTCTTGGCCACGCTGGACCAGTCATAGGAGAAAAGAACCGACTTGCTCGTGTAGATGCCCGGCGTCACTCCGGTCTTGGCCTTTACGCGGTCCAGCCACGTCTTCGCCCAGGCCACGCCCAGGTTCAGCGCGTCCGCCTCCCAGTCCAGGAACGGGATCGCCTTGCCCGCGTAAGGCTTGAAGGCAGAAATGAAGTGGTCAGCCTCCGCCTCGGCCGAGCCCTCGTACCCACGGTCGCGCGCGTAGTGGTAGCAGCCGAGCAGCTTGCCCGAAGCCAGCGTCTCGTCCGCGTGCCGACGGAAGCACTCGTTCGAGTAGCCCGCGCCGCCGGTCGCCTTCACGATCACGAAGTCGCAGGTGCCCATGGCAGAGACGACCAGGTCGTCCTGCCAGGAGCTGATGTCGATGCCGTTAAGCCCCACGCGCCTCACCCCTCGGGATCTCCGGCTTGTCGCCGTCGCCGCCGAGCGCGGCCATGATTGGCGAGAGCACCGCCATCACCAGAGCCACCACGAGCCCGCGCATGCTCGGGTCTAGCACGCACCAGCCCAGGATCAAATCGAGGTTGGCGATCACCACGCCAAGGACCCCCTGCACGATCGTTCGCAGGAGCCTCCACTGCCAGTCATTGCTTGCCAGGAACTCGTTCATGTCAGCCCGTCTTTCCCTTGAGGGTTTCGATGTCGTTCCGCACGACCGAAAGCCCCTCTTCCAGGCGGTATGTCCGCTCGATGAGCTGGTTGTGCTTCTCGACCTTTGCCGTGAGGGCGTCCAGCTTGACCTCCATGACGGCCCGGCTCTTAGAGTTGGAGAGGATCACCCCAATCAGCGTTACGACACCGGTAATGCACGCCACGATGATTGACTCCATAAAGAACTGCCTCCCAAGGTCTCGACTTTCGTCCCCAGGGAGGCAGTGTCTGACTGCGTCACAAATTCAGTTTTAGTGGCTTTAAGCTCTGCGATTCCTAGCTACCAAGTAATGATGTTGTCCCTGCTGTGCTCTTCGCCATCAGCTCCTAGCCAGTGTGTCGTGATTACGAACTTGCTTGGTGAGCCGCTGACAAAGAGCACTGTTTCGTCGAAGCTCTCGCCAGGCTCCAGCCTTTCGAAGGGCTCCTTGTCCTGCATGAACGCATAAGGCGCGTTGTCGTCGTCGCATTCGCAGGTAACGTTGGTCACCGTGGTTCCACCAGTGTTTGCAATACGTATGTGATGGCTTTTCAGTCCGACTAAGACGTGTCGAGCTTCTACTCTCGAGGATTCGCGTTTCTCTGCAGCCTGTTCCTCTTTCTGCAGCTGCAGCTCATGAAGCCGCAGTTGCATCTCGGCCAACTGTTCGCTACGCTCCTTGTCGCGCTTGTTCAGCCTGTAGTTCATTACAAAACTGATAATTGCGACTAACAAGCTGAGACCCGATATAACGATAGGCGCCAAGGTGGCAAAAGTAGGATCTATAGTCATTTGATCTTCCAGCCTTGCTTCTTGAGAGCCTTCTTCAAGTCTTTAGCTAGTTCATCGACAATGTCGTCGCCCATGTCGCTAACCGTCATGTCAATTGATTCGGCGTTTGCTTCAATAAGCTCCGCCCTTGTGAATGTTCTCCCACAATGAGCGCAGGTAAACGCCCAGTCATCAGTAAAGTCTTGACCAGAAGCCGGCGTCTCGTATGCGAATTCCGTACATCCACATGTCGGGCAAGTCAGCGCCACTTGAACAGACAAATCGTCCATGTCCACCTCTCAACGATAGCTTTGTTGAACACAACAATTTTACCGCTGGAGGTGGACACAAAACGTACCTGTCTGCAACTGTTATGCCGCTGTCAGATACCCCGGCGTGCTCGCCGTGTCGATGCGGAAGTACGTGTACGCCGTCTTGCTGCTTGTCCACGCCGTGCCGTTGCCGCCCACGAGGCTTCCGCAGCTGTAGAAGCACTGAGAGCCCGTGATGCCGCTCGAAGGCAGCGCCCAGGTCGCGTCCGCATAGATCGTCGTCAGGTGCGAGCACCCCGAGAACGTGTAGAACAGGTCGGTGAGCGTCGACGGGTCGAAGCCTCGGAAGTCGATGGTCGTGAACGCGCAAGACGAGAACGTGTAGCGCATCGACCGCACGCCCGAGAGGTTCCCCAGGCCGCTCACGCTGGCAAGGTTCGTGCAGCTGTAGAACAGGTAGATCAGGTTGAGGTACGAGAACGTGGCCATGTCAGCCGCGAAGGTCGCGCTCGTGAGGTACTGCCGGTGCGTGCTGCCTGTCGTTCCCGTCCAGGGCGTGAAGCCGATGGCCTGGTACTTGCCGATGGCGCAGATGCGCCCGGAGGCCCTGAGAGCGCGGTTCGCCTCGGGTGTCGCCGTGGCAGTCAGAACCGCCTCGCCGTCCTCGTAGAAGTGCACCCAGTCACCCACGGCGATGTCGGTAATCCCAGAGTAGGTGGCGTCAATCGCCTGGGTGGATCCTTCCGCCACATAGCCCACGTTCTGAATCAGCCACAGTCTCGGGTGCAGGTCGGAGGCGTCAGCGCAACCAGAGAGATCTACAGATAGCACGCCGTTAGTGAGTGAAAGTGGGCTTTGTGGTGTGAAGGTCGTACCGTCGGCTCCCGCCGGTCCCTGTGGTCCCGTCGCACCGGTCGCGCCCGTTGGCCCCTGCGGTCCCACGAGGTCAGCCGAGCTCGTGCCGGACGCGCTCGTCACCGAGAGGACCGTCCCGTTCCAACTGTGCGTGCAGGATACGCCGTCGGTGCCGTCCGCACCGGCTGCACCCGTGTCGCCCTTCGCTCCGGTGTCACCCTTGTCTCCTTTGGGACCTTGCGGGCCAGTGGCGCCGGTATTGCCGGTGTCGCCCTTGTCGCCCTTCGGTCCCTGGGCACCGGTCGCACCCTCGGCAGTCTGCGTTACGGTGGCCGTGGGGCTGAAACCGTCCTCGCCATCCGCACCGTCGTAGTCGCCGCGTTGGGCAGCAGCCTGGATAGCCTCCGCAACTGCGCTCGCGCTGTCAGCCGCGTCCTCGGCGGCCTCAGCCGCCTCGTTTGCAGCGTCCGCAGCTTCGGTAGAGATCTCGATGACGTCCTCGTAGCGCTTGATGGTCTCCATAAACAGGGTGAAGCCGTCCTTGCTCTCTGTGCCACCGATGATGACCGGCTCGACGTGGATGGTGAATGCACGCGTGGAGATTGACTTGTCGTCCCAGCTCACCATGCACTGGGCGTCAACCACGCCCTCTTCCTCGCACATGGCGGCCGGGTAGTAAACCATGAACTGCCCAAGGGACTCGTCGATCTCCTCGAAGGGCTCGCACCCGCGAACGCCTGTCTTCTTGTGCTTCCAGATGAAGTAGACGTTTGCCCCGGTCAAGTCGGCGGCAGCGCCGCCCTGCCTAACATGGAGCTCGATGCCGCGCCCCGTCGCGTCAGCTGGTGAGGCGACAAGCCACTCCCCGAGCCGCTCGTCTGCTGCGTCCCAGATGAGCGTGTGAATGCCGTACCCTTCGAGCATGGCACCTCCCAAGTCGTGTCCAAACTGGTGGAATCATCCGCCGCCGTCACAAGCCGCATGGGCGAGGCGGTAGAATCGGGTCGGCGGCGACACGGGAGGTGGCGGCATTGGCGCTTGAGGCAGCGATATTCGATCTCGACGGGCTTCTGGTGAATACGGAGGTCGTATCCTGGCACATATACCAGGATATGCTCTCGCCCTATGGTCATGACATGACGCGCGAGGAGTACGCGCAGCTCTACAGCGGCAGAACCGAGCGCCACAACATCGAGGCCATCATCGAACGGTACGAGGTGCCCATGAGCGTCGAGGAGGGCTTCGAGTTCGTGGCCGAACGGGAGCGACACTACCACGCGCTCGACGTCGACCTCATGCCCGGCGCGAGGGACCTGCTCGCGTGGCTCACCGAACGCGGCGTGGCTGTCGCCCTCGCCTCGGCAAGCACGGAAGAGCGTGCGATCGGTCTGCTCGAGCAGAACGGCGTGCGGGGCCACTTCTCCCACTTCGCCTACAGTACTGAGGTGGCGCACGGCAAGCCCGCGCCCGACGTGTTCCTGCTCGCGGCCAAGAGATGCGAGGCCCACCCAGAGAGCTGCGTCGCCTTCGAGGACAGCGAGGCTGGCGTGCTCGCGGCACACGCCGCCGGCATGACCGTCGTGTGCGTCCCCGATATGCGTCGACCGGCCCCAGAGGTGCTGGACCTGGCACACGCGGTCGTCCCGACCCTAGCAGACGCGATTCCCGTGGTGGAGGCGATTCTGTAGAAATCAGAAGTCCAGGTCCGCCAGCTCGTCCAGGTCGTCGATTGCCTCGGTCACGGTGTTCTCAACGATGGTCACGGATGCCGCCGTGCTCAGGTTGCCGTCAATGCCGACGACGTCGTCCTGCAGCGCAGCCACACTCGCGGAAAGCACGCTCACCTGCTCGTAGTCCGCCTTCTGGGCCGTGCCCACGGTAACCCGGCACACAACGGAGTCTCCGAAGGTGCGCACGCGCTTCACGATACGCGCTATCACGCCGCCCTCGGGATCCTGGACGCGGCCGAAGGATCCGCACAATAGAACCGAAGCGCTCTGGCTGATGTCATTCTCGACATAAGCGTCATGCTCGATTACCTGAACCCTGCACGCGATATGTTCTCGTCGCCATGTGCGCGGGCGGTACTACATCTTCCTCGACGAAGCCCAGGCAACCCCTTAGGCGCTCGCCGATCCCAAGCGCTTCTGCGAGGACGTCTCCGGGTGTGCGATCGCCTCTGCCATCTACGACTGACGGTTGGCGGCGCCGTCAAGCCCCCTTCGGTCATTCCGTGCGGCATCATCCGCGGCGTCGCCATCCCGGTGCCCCCGAGGTGTCGCAGAGATGTTCGCGGCGACGATCTCCTCATCGTCCACACCCTTGATGTTGCAGCGAATGGAGAAGATGAAGCGTAGCAGAATGGTGAACAGCAGCAGGATGAGTGTTCCCATCACGAAGCCGAGCACGACATCCATGATGATCTGCGAGGGGATGATGAGCCAGATGGGTATGCGGCGTGCAAGGCGGAGCACTGCATATGCGACAGCGACGCCCGTGATGACGCGGGCGGGCTTCCAGACGCGACAGACGGCGACGATGGTGCGCACGCTCGCCATGATAAGGCCAACGATGACGGCGACAGTGGCGGCGCAGACGGCGACGCAGGCCACGATGAACACAAGGTCGACGTCTTCGTTGCCGGAGGCGATACTCGCGGCGACGATCGCGAGACCAAAGAGCGACCCGACCACCACTGCCGCTACTAAGGCGACGGCATCCTTGTGATGGCGGCCATGGACGAGATCGCTGACATACTGGATCTCTTCCTTGCGTGGCGGACGGTAGTCGAGGACCATAGGGCCTCCTCAAATCGAAGCTATCTTCACCCTACGGTGCGCATGTGGTGCGTCTGCAAGGTGACGGTCAGCTTTGTGTAAGGCGGGATCCGTCCGAGATGTTGCAAAACTGCGCAACGATGATACCGCGATGGTGTGCCGTCGTTGCCGTGGTGCGTTCGATGTGCAGCATAACCTTCTTTGTCGGCATTCTCAGTTATAGGGCAGTTATCTGCTGTGCACGCATGCCAGTGATAGTTACCATCGTATGCCCAATTGTTTGACCATGCATGTTCGTGAAGTATGGTGCCGCCAAAATTGCTTACTGTTCCGGTTCCATTGGTAACAGTAACGGTCATGGTAGCCGGGGCACTACAAAAGTCAGTGTATAAGTCACCATTTGCTTGCTCAGCAAATAAATTCAGTCTGTAAGTTCCATCTGCCACGGCAGAAAGAGGAATTGAAAGAGAACTAGAATTTGCGGGGTCCAAATCAGCGAATTTGCCATAGTACACAACATTGCCATCGGTATCAGCGAGTAAGCCCGACAGATACATATTGCTTTCTACACTCGCATTCGAGTAAAAAAATTGAGAAAGGAAGAACTTTGGGATGATTGCTCTACTGTAGCCTCGAAATCGAGGTTAAATCCATCGTCAATTTCGGTGAACTTAATCGGATGTTCGGTGTCGGTGGGTAGATTGCCCATGGCAGCAAAGCCTGATCCAACGATGGGTGAGCTTTTCCCTCTGTACTTGCAGACGATGCGAATAACGCATTGGAAAGATTCAGGCTCATTGCAGCATACATGGACGGCATGTCGTCTCGGTAATTAGTGGTAACCCAGTTACCTCCGCTTAAGCCTATACCCCTTTCACCCGTGCTATCGGTGGTGTAACCTGCTGGTCTAACAAGGAATTTCCTCCATGAGGAGTTGTGGAACGACAAGAGGTGTAAGGCGTTTACGCTTTCTCATCCTGATGATGAGCGATCTGGACAATGGCAAGACAAGCAAGTCCGATGCCCAGTAGACGGAATGCATCGTTGGGCTTTACCTCGTCTAAGACGGTGAGCGCTGTAACGCCTACTCCCATGGCGAGCGCGACAGCCTTGAAGACAAGCTCGACGAGAGGACGTACTTTCTGCGTCGTCGACTCACGCTCAGGTTTTTCCGCTTTTGCCTTAAGTAGTTCGTCTACCGTAACCCCTAGCTCTTCGGCGAGCTTGGGCAGTGAGGAGACATCGGGAAACGAAAGGTCTCGCTCCCACTTAGAGACAGCCTTGTCGGTAACACCCATTTTCCGAGCAAGGTCGAGCTGCGTCATACCTTTTTCCTTACGCAGTTTTGTAATCGTTGTTCCGAAGCTCTCTTGGCTCATGGTGGATTCCCTTCCTTGTGCGATTGTCGATGCCTGCATCATGTGATACTCGTGCCCGGCGCTCAACCGACCGTCAGTTTACTCTGCTCGACGGCCAGTTGAGTGCTAGTAGAGTGCTTTCTAGCTGTGGTTTTAACGTCAGGCTGCTTGCGACCCTCCTTGGTTGAGATCTTGAAGAGAAGAACTTCATCGCCGGCTTGTTCTCGTATAGGCGAAAGATCCACCTGCCATTGGAGGTTATTGCGGGAATCGGACACAGATATCCGTCCGTGCTCTTCTCCCAAATGCTGGTTCGCGCTGTAATGGGATTGTCAACAAGATGACCAAACAGGGGAGAAGAAATGAACACAGACAAAGCCTATGCGGAGCAACTCGCTGCTGAGTACGCGCCTAAGGATACCAGCAAAGTGGTTGCTCTTAGGAAACTCGATCGCCGTGCAAAGCTTCCAGCATCCATCTTCACGTATACGTTTGGAATCGTTGCGGCTCTCGTCATGGGCGTGGGGATGTGCCTTTCGATGGGTGTGATCGGCGGGGGTAGTGTGCTCGTGACAGGGATTGGTGTGATTGTTGGCATTATCGGCCTTGTTATGGCGGGTGTGAATTACCCGATCTATCGCCGCATTCTCGAGAATGGTAGGCGACGCTATGCAGCTGATATCATGCGTCTCGCGTCTCAGGTTGCGGAGTAAGGTGGATATGGGGATGTCCCGCAGGGTTTCAGGACTCCTCGGATGTCTTGGGCGGTGTTGTTCCATAATGCCGGTGGAAACCGGATCGTGGTAATCTCGCAGGCGACGTACACGTTTCTCGCCTTCGCGCAGGCGATTCATGCGTCCGTGCGCCGCCGTGGGGGGTGAGCCTGATTCGAGCTGCCGGCAGGGCTGAGAAGGTCGGGCCGTAGGGGGTCTCATGGCACAACGAAATAGCAGGTACTTCGAAACTGCCGAGCTCATGGACGAGGCATTTCTCGACCTTTTAGGTGAGAAAGACCTTGAGTTCGTAACGGTCAAGGAAATCTGCTCCCGTGCCGGGGTAAGTCGGTCAACGTTCTACCTGCACTACGAGTCGTTCGCCGAGCTCGTCGAGGAGAGCGTGCATCTCGTCTTCTTGCGGTTCCGCGATCATCTCGGTGCGTCGCGCGAGCAGATGACCTTCGAACGACTGGCAGCTGCTCCGGCCAAAGATCTCTACCTGGTCACCTTTGAGTATCTTGGCCCCTACCTCGAGTTCGTGCGGAACAACAGAAAGCTCATCTCTGCGTTCGTCAAAAACAGCTCCGGTCTCAGGTTGAGTGAGGCGTATGAGGCTCTGGAACACCACCTGATTGAGCCGATTCTGGACCGATTCCAAGTTCCCGAGTGCGAGCGGCCTTATCTCATGCATTTTTACCTAGGAGGCCTCATGTCGGTGCTTGAGGAGTGGATACAGCACGAGTGCGAGGATTCGGTCGATGAGATAGCGGGAATGATGAGCCGCTATTGCATGCCAAGTGGAACGCTTCGAGTTGACTCTTAGGTCTTCGCTGTAAGGTTTGAAAGCTTGATGTTTCTGGAGCCTTTATAGCCTCCGTAAGGCCAATGATTCAGTTATTTGTCATCACCTTATTGCGAACATATGTTCCCTATGGGATAATGTTGGCATCGTCTTCAATGAAGGAGGATCAGATGGCTTACGACTTCAAGAAAGAGTACAAGAGTCTGTATCTCCCCAAGCATAAACCCTCGATCATTGAAGTTCCTGCAATGACGTTTGTTGCTGTTGCCGGCGAAGGAGATCCTAACGAGGGGAGTGGCGCATACCAAATTGCACTTAATCTGCTGTATAGCTTCTCCTACACTGTCAAGATGTCGAAGAAGGGTGATTGGCAGCCTGATGGATACTTCGATTTCGTGGTCCCGCCCTTAGAAGGCTTTTGGTGGAGTGAGACTGGCATGTTTAATGGGTCTCACGTCGGTGATAAGAGTGCTTTCAGATGGGTGTCTCTTATCCGGCAGCCGGATTTTGTGACGCTTGAGGATTTCGAACGCATCTGCCAGATGATGATGCAGAAGAAACCCGAGCTCGCCGGGGAAATCAAGAGTGAGAAACTCAGACTCATCCGCTTCTCCGAGGGCCTGTGTGCTCAGATCATGCACAAAGGCGCCTACGATGATGAGCCCGCTACAATTGCTGACCTGGCGGAATTCATAGAGTGTCAAGGACTGCAGCCTGATACAGCTTCGGCAGACGGTCTTGAACCTGAGGATGTCCTCAATGCTCTCGATTGTGCTGGCAATGTGCCTTCAATCCGCCTCCATCATGAGATTTACCTCGGGGATCCCCGTAGAACCAAGCCTGAGTTACTCAGAACCGTTATCCGCCAACCCGTGATGTAAGAGAGTGACATACCTCGTTAGTCCAAGACTGCCCTCACAAGAGCTACGAAGCGCTCGGCATCCTTTTTCTTTTTGAAGTAGAACCGAAAGCCCTGTAGTGTTCCTTGTCCGTTACCGTAGACAAGCTCTTTGTTCAGGCTGACGCAGACTACTGTCGACTTAAAGAAAGGTATCCCGTTTTCAGAGACCTCGCAGCTCGCAATATCTGTGAGAAGATCAACACTCCACAAACCTGCGGCATTATCGGCAACAATCCGTCTGTTTGTGAGATATAGCTTGGACATATGTCCACCGAGAAACGCGTCAGTCTCGGTTCCAAAGCAGGAGAGCTTGGTTACAAAAACAACTTTTTCTCCATCGGCCAACATAGAATCGAGATTGGAATGAATTGCAGGTAGGGCATCGAGGTAGGCGGTGTCCACGGTCATCTCCGTTCTTGAGTTTATACACAACAATGCATGATTCGCATCAGGTGTGTAGGAGCGTATTTCTACAATGGTACCGGGCAGGTTTATTGAGAAACTATATGAAATGGCATAGCGCATGGCGGGGAAAGAGTAACCCTGCCATGCGCCGATGATTAGCCGATATAAGCCGAACTTACTAAATGGCCCCAAACTCCTTCAGAACGTTCTCAACATCAGTGTCTTCGATTTTCTTAAGCGCCTCCTTGAGGGCAAAGCGCTCGATGAGACCGAGCTTCATGTCGGTGATGGGCTTGCCGTCGCGCAGTTTCACACTTGCCATAAGCAGGTCGCGCACATCGAAGACGCTGCCCCACACCTCAGGTACACCGCGGTCTACGTCGCAGAGCGTGTAAACGGCTTCCATGCCGGTGCGCATGGAGTATTCGGTAGTGAAGATGGTGTCACGTGGTGTCTCAGCGAACTGGCCGATAAAGGCAAAGTTCACTGCGCCGTCGGGCACTACGTCGGGTCGGTCGCCTGCGGCGCGTGGCATAAAGAATGCCGTAATGTAGGGCATCATAACTGGCACTGTGTTGGCATGGTTTGCAGCAAGCTCAGGAATGCGCTCCTCAGGGACTCCCAGGTGGTAGAGCCACTCTTGGCAGATCTCTTCACCGGTGCATTCGCGCATGGGCTTCTTCACGAAGTTACCTGGCTTGTCTGGGAACAGACCATATACCCAGACGCAGAGCTCGTTCTTGGGCTGGTCACGGAACTGCTGCTGACGGTTAAGCGTCCAGCTCATGAGCCAGTTGGAATCGGTGCAGGTTACAATGCCTCCTGTAACCACGTGTCCGGAGAAGGGGTCGCGCTTGCAGATGGCCTGGATGTAGGGCGGAATCTCGCCGTCGAAGGTTGTTACTGTGGCGCTCATCCACTTGGACTTCTCCGGATCGCCGCAGAAAGCATCGGGATGGCCGAAGCTGGGATCCTGAGCCGCAATGCGACGCCACATATCCCAACCACCACCGGCTTTAATCTCAGGATTCCAAGCAGCAGGCTTATCCTGTGCTCCCATGGTGGAGTTCTCAACACAGCCACCGTTGGTGATGAAGACAAGGTCATCCTCGGTAAGGTCAATTGTTGTGGTAACGGCGTCTCCGTCGGCGTTGGTTTCATTCAGCACAATGCAGGTTGCGGTCTTCTTCACGGGTGTGCTGTACGGATTGCGCGGAAACGCTGCCTGCTGCATACGCTGAATAGTATCCTGACCAGTGCCAGTGCGAGCGCGCTCTGGTCCTTTGCCGCCTCCGATAGTGAACTGAATATCCTCGACCTTTGTATTGAAATGGAACTGTACGCCGGCGGTCTTGAGGTACTCAACGAGCGGCAGAATCATCGACTCATACTGGTTGTACCGGGTGAAGCGCAATGCTGAGAAGTCCGGCAGTCCTGCGATGTGGTGGATGAAGCGTTTGATGTAAAGCTTCATCTCGAGTGCGGAGTGCCAGTTCTCGAACGCGAACATAGTGCGCCAGTACATCCAGAAGTTGGAGGAGAGCACCTCGTCATCAAAGAAATCGGTGATAGGACGGTTATAGAGCTTCTCGTCTGGGGTGAAGAAGAGCTCCATGATTTCCATAGCTGCCTTGTCAGAGAGGCCAAATTTTCCTTCGCACCCAGCGTCATGCCCGCGATCTTTCGTTGCACGGCAGAGTGAATAGTTGGGGTCTTCCTTGTTGAGCCAGTAGTATTCGTCCAGAACAGAGATATTAGGCGTCTCGATGGAGGGGATGGAGCGAAACAGATCCCACATGACTTCGAAGTGATTATCCATCTCTCGACCGCCGCGCATAACATAGCCGATTCCGGGAATGTCTAGTCCGTCGCAGGCACCTCCGGGCACGCTGTCCTTTTCAAAGATGTGAATATTCTTCCCAGGCATTTGGGCGTCGCGCACGAGGTAGCATGCAGCGGAGAGTGCTGCTAGGCCCGTGCCAACAATATAAGCGCTTTTGTGCTCGATACCTTCAGGTTTCTTGGGGCGAGCAAACGCTTCGTAGTTTCCGCTTGAATAGTACATGGCCACACCTTTCGTACGTGCACATCGGGCGTATCCGATGCATCTCTTTTTATGGTGAAGCTGCAACGGTCGGTGCGCCATGGACAGAACGGTTGCTCTGTACAGTTCCTTATCAAACAGACTGCATTGTATAGATGGACAAGAAGAGAGATTTGATGTATGCGGTGAATGCATTCAGCTATAGTGCCGTGGACTGATCCGGAATATTACTATCGCTTCCTGCGATATAGCCACCAGGGATTTCGAAGCGGTCAAGTGCTGTCTCGATAGAACCATCCGAAATGATAGCGATATTTTGTACGAGTACTTCAGGACTGTCTTTCATACTTCGAGCAATCCAATCTCGCACCGTTCCGATAAAGGCGTGTGCAAAAAAATTTGCAATAAAGTCTTTATCCTGTTCATGCACGTATCTTTTCGCTGCATGTTCGTCTACCACATCTCGTACAAGGTTGTGCACCACTGGAAAAAAGATCCGCTCCATCTGATCGCGATCCATATTGTGGTAGACGTTCATGATGAAAGACTTATTATCTCGTAAGGCAAGGAAAATATTGAGAAGTCCTGTTTGCCAGGTATCTGCAGTTTTATTGCCGGCAATAATTCGAGCGGCATCCTCTGCACACGACCATTCAACCAGATCGTAGATGTCCTGAAAGTGATAATAAAACGTCATACGACTGATACCACAGTCATCGGTTATATCAGTGATTGTAATTTTGTTGAGGGGCTTTTTGAGCAAGAGATGCTTGAGTGACTCCTCAAGCGCTCGCTTGGTAAGCTGGCTTGACATGAGTTCCCCCTATGATTGTTTCTGTTCATATACCCGTCTTGAGCAGGAAAGATCCTTGCTGGTTTGAAAAGGTGAGAAGAGCTCTGTAAATAACCAAATGCATGTTCTTAGACATCTCTCGAGCCTCTACAATCGTTGGAAGATTAACTGGAGAGGATGATCCATGGTTAGCTATCGCATGAATCTAAGTGAAGAGAAGAAGGATGCGGCAGTTGAGATAGCTTTGATGAGCCCTGGCAACGTGCGACGTCGTCGTATTTCTGGGCCGCTGTTAGTAATAATGGGCGTACTGCTGATCATATGCGGCGTAATGTTAATGCTGGCTGGGAAAGAACAACTTCAAGGCATTGTATTTCTTATTGTCGGTGTTGCAGGATTGCTTTTGGGTCTTAAGACCAAGGCATTCCAGCGCTTTGTACTAAGAAGATCAGAACGTCTCATAGATAAAGCATTCCGTTCCGGCGATGTCGAATACATCTTTGATGAGGATGGTGTGCATATCGAGTCACAGGTAGGTAGCAGCCTTTGCTACTGGGATTCCTTTGTCGAGTGTGGTTCTATGGGACAATATCTCTACCTCAAACGTGGTGACAACAGAGTCATTCTTGTGGATAAAAATGACCTTACTGAAGCTGAGCTCGTTGAGTTGACTGACCTTTTGGAACGTCACGTTAATAAGTAATAAGGAACAGGACATGGTCTCAATTGTGAAACCATGTCCTGCGGGAAAAAGGAGAGCTCGTTAATGTGGTGCGCTAGCTTTGAGGATGCTTTGGCTGAGACCCTGATGGAGATGCCTTGGCTACCTGTGCACTCGGTGCAGGCTTTGAATCTCTCGAAAGAGTTGTGATCCACGGCGTGGTAAGTAATCCGAGCAGTACGATAACGATACCTGCACCATAGGCTACACGTGTTGAATCGAAGCGAGCCTTAGCTTCCAGATCTACCAGCTTGGCACGTTCAGAATCGTCCATTTTAATATTGGCGATCTCATGCTCAAATTCTGTATTACTTCCAAGATTGATGGTAAGTTCAGAGACCTGCTGAGCAACATCGGGCGAAATTGCCGGGTCGGCAGCCATCTCGTTATGCAGGGTGGAGCTGATTCCGAAGATAAGAACTGCACCAAGGAGTGCTACACCTAGGGCCTGACCAACATTACGCATGGTGCTCTGAATACCGCCGGATTGTGATGCATCACGGTCGTTAACCGCAAGGGCAACAATGTTGCTTGCATGAGACGAAACGGTACCTGCACCAACACCAGCCAAAAATGCTCCGAGGTAAACACCGATGCGGTTTGCACCATCGAGGGTAACCGAGAAAGCCATGCAGCCCAGTGCCAACGCCATTGCTACATATCCTATCTGAATTACATGACGTGGATTGGCCTTGGGGAAGAGCTTTGGAATACCAAGGGCAAGTCCGAAGGTGGGCAAGCCGGTCACGATAGAGATAACGCCGACATCGATTGGTGTCCAGTCAGCAACGAGTTGCAGGTACGGGGACATGAGGATCGACTGAGCCCCCATGAAGAAGAACATAAGTGCGTTGGCTACCAGGCCGGCGAGTACCTGCTTTGTGGTAATAAACGAACGCGGAAGGACTACGAGGCCATAACGCTTCTCCTCGCCTGCCTCTACTTTTACAAGCACGATAAGAATAAGGATGCCTAGTACAACAAGCGGGATTGCGGGCGAGATGCCAAAGAGTGTGAACGGAGCGGTGCGCATCGGCTTGATGAGACCCCAGCTCGAGATGCTCGAGAGGCCGATAAGCATGCAGAAGAATCCCATAGCGGCAAGCCCTACGCCAATGGCATCAAAGTGAGATTTCTCGGGTTGCTGGTCAAACTTAGGTAGACCAAGCGAGAGCACAACGACACCGATGAAGTAGAGGGCGAGTACAAAGAAAGTTATGCGCATGCCCGCTAGCTGCATAACAACACCCAAAATGAGTGGTAGTACGGCAGCAAGACCGGAGGCAGCACCGATGCAGCCAAAGGCAACGGTACGGTTGGCACCGTGATAAATGAAGGGGATAATGCCGAGGAGGGATGGAACAAGGAAGCTCGCGCCCAAGCCGACAAGTACACGGCCAACCCAGATGAAGAACATCATGTTGGGGGAAAGCGCCAACGCAATCTCACCTATGGCAGCAAGCAAGGCGCCAATACGGAAGGTCTTGCGCCAGCCGATCATGGTGCCGGCGAGGCCGCCGGCGATCATGAACGAGCCGCCGACCAGTGGGTAAATCATGTTGGCAAGCTGAATATCCGAGGTGGTAGCCCCGAGATCTTTTGTCAGTGCCGATGCCGCAAGCGAAAGCGCGCCGTTGTCACCGGTGGTGCCCATCTGCGCGAGAATGAGGATAACAATAGGCAGTACAAGAAACTTCTCTTTACCTGCTCCAGACGAGGACTTAGCCGCAGCAGCAGAAGCTGCCGCGGGTGTAGCTGAGGAGGCAGAGGTCGTGCGATTCATGAGCACTCCCTTCGCCGGGTAATAATCCCGGAATTTGATAAATAGTGTATGGGACCCTATGAATGACTAAGCAGCAGTAGCGATAAATGGTGCGGTGGCACTCAGATCGCAAGCGGCAAGTGGATATGCATGAATAGTGGGGTCATCATAAGTAGCGTGATAGTAAGTCATGGAAGCAGCAGAAAAGCAGCTTGTATAGAGCGTCTTCTCGTAGTCGCCATTGGCCATCTTGGCCACACCAACAGGTACTGCGGATGCACCGAGTGTACGGAAAAGACGAGTTACGTTAGCTTTTTCGCCATCTTGAACGGGGTAGTGCGCATTCACATATGCTGCACGTACAAGGCGTGCTGGTCCACCATAGTCGCCAGGCATACCTTGAACACCGCCGCCTGAGCCAAAGGGCTTGAGTTCAGCACGATCCCATGTAGCCGGTGCGGGCATACCCTCATCCATCATGAGGTAGTTGCGCAGGTTCTGGCGATGCCAACCAAAGTCAGGCTCGTTGGTGAGTGCATCTACATCGTCTTCCCAAACATGCAGACCATCTGCCATGCACTCAATAACCAGGCTGCCCGTTGCGTCGCCGACAAGCCAATGGAGATTGGCTACTGGTAGCTGCTCGTTTACGGGCTTAGCTACGACGGTTGTATGTTCGAGTGCTGCTCTGAGCTCATCAAGTGTTGAGAAGTTTCGTGCCACCCAATAGGGGATTTCATAAGCTGCAACGTTGGTGGTACCATCTACTGGGCCAGCGGCGTAGTGTGCGCTTTGGGGAAAGTTGAGACCTGCGACCGCTAGGCCTGCATCATTGCCGCAGTCAAAGTAGAGGGGAATGCCTTCCACGATTATGCCCATGCCCATTACGGTATGGCCATTTGCAAGGTCTTCAGGACGCTCGAAGGCCGTTGGAACTTTTGCTGCCGAAGGTGTTACAACCACCTTCTCTCCGTACCCCTGGGTCCAGTCCAGGTTCCTTCCGAAATACATTGCGCCGTTTTTATCAGTGAAGCGGATGCCCGTACACATAGGGACGCTCCCTTCTCGTCTGTGGTAGGACCACAGGCGCTTGTGGAGGAAAGTTGGATTACTTGTATCCGAAATGTGAATAAATATTCAGTGGATGGTAAATCTCCTCGGTGAATAGAGTGATAGATCGCTATCAATAAGGTCATTTCGACCTGCGATAACACCAGAATTGAGGTTGAAGAGACTGAAAGTGCGATCAGCAATACTTTGATAGATAAGACATAAATAGATTTACCAAGATACGTTTTCTATAACGATTATGACGTGCGTCTCATTACTATCTTTTTATTACTTTTGAGAAGTCAAATTATGGTGAGAAGCATTGTGCATAAACACGAATTCATATCGTATCGAAATGACCTATAATTTACGTACTTTTTTGTTGTTCGCTTGTTTGAAAAAAAGAGGGATTACTCAATGATTTTCTCGCTGGCTCCTATGGAGGGGCTTACGGGACATGTCTATCGAAAAGTTCAGGCGGAATGCTTTGAAAAACTCGATCGGTACTACACACCGTTTCTTGCTCCGCCTCGTGTAGGCTCTTCATTTGGCAAGCGTGCAGCGAAAGAACTTGATAGTGCTTATCGCCAAGATCTAACCGTTATCCCTCAGCTGCTTACAAAGAATGCCGATGAGTTTGTCTGGGCGGCGCAGCTACTTTCTGAAATGGGGTTTACGGAAGTAAATCTCAATCTGGGGTGTCCTTCAGGAACAGTTGTTGCCAAAGGTAAGGGCTCGGGTTTTCTCCAAAACTTGGACGAGCTTTCGACTTTTTTGGATAACGTCTGCACCAAGTCTTGTCTTCCTGTATCAGTAAAAACACGCGTGGGCGTTTCAAGCGACGAAGAATACGAAAAGATTCTCGATCTGTATTGCAAATTCCCGCTTACAGAACTGATAGTTCATCCTCGTGTTCAAAAGGATGGCTATAAGGGTGTTCCACGGCAGCGCCTCTATGGAAAAACGCTTGAACAAACAACATTTCCTGTGGCATATAACGGAGACATCTTCAGCTCTGATGAAATAACTGCCTTGTTGAGTGCCTATCCGAGAACTCGTCACATCATGCTTGGTCGTGGCATTCTCACCAACCCAGCTTTACTACGAGAATGGAATGGTGGCGCCACGCTTTCAATCGATGAACTTGAACATTTTCACAACAGACTCTTTCAAGCGTATATGGAAGAGATGGGTGGAAACGCAGTCTTTCGCATGAAAGAGTGGTGGTGCTATGCCAAATATGCGTTTTCAGATCCACGTGCCGTGCATCGAACCGTGAGAAAGACTCGTTCAATTAAAGAGTATGCCGGCGCGACAGAGCGTGTTTTTCATACGGAAAGACTTGCCGATATCATTCGGTTTCAAGCGCAATAAAAGGTCTTATCGGTCTAAAAGATCATCGAAGCGAACGTGTCGCGTATCACAAATCATGCGGGCAATTTGCTCAGGATCTTCTGAGCAGCCCCGCCGTATCCAGAGTTCTATGATTGCCATTACATGGCTGAGTGCTATCTCTCGAGCATACGAGGCGGGATAAATAGCGTTTCCGGCGATAGCAAT
This sequence comes from Olsenella sp. Marseille-QA0557, assembly GCF_965119725.1. Classification (NCBI taxonomy): domain Bacteria; kingdom Bacillati; phylum Actinomycetota; class Coriobacteriia; order Coriobacteriales; family Atopobiaceae; genus Olsenella; species Olsenella sp. Marseille-QA0557. Next base: position 1,067,421 of record NZ_CBCPMI010000001.1, read on the forward strand.
ATGCGCTCTGCAAAGTCCCTGTTCCATCAGTCCGTCGATAAGACGCTTAAACTTCTCAGAAAATTGAGGATCCCCTCCCTTTCCTGCAATTGCAGAGATAAATGCGAAGTCATTAACGACATACCTCAGTGCATCCCTTAAGACTTCGAAAGGAAAAATATCATCGGAATCAGTGTTGGCTGGTGCTGGCAGAGGGGTGAGCAGGATGTTTGCCAAATCCTTAATAGTTTCTTCTTCAAGTTGTTCAAGAAGGTCATTTTTATCGACAAAATGCAGGTAAAAGGTACCGCGATTAATGCCAGCACGTCGAGAGATGTCACTTATCGTAATGGCGCTGAATCCTTTTTCTGACACAAGCTCAGTAAATGCCTGCTTAATCCGAAGTCTTGTTTGAGTTGTGCGAACTCTCTTTTCTGGCATAGTCCAGGCCTTTTCACGTATGAATCAACAGTTTGACAAAAGTTGTGCACTTCAGAGCTCATGAAGAAAAAGAGCTCCGAGGTGATGGGTAGAATCCTACAACAAATAATAATCAACACGTTGTTTATTTAATGAGCACGGGGGAGCAATGGCCTTTATTGAAGTGAGCCACGAATATAAGCGTTATCAGAGTGGAGATACGGAAATAGTAGCCAACAACGATGTGTCCTTTGAGATTGAAAAAGGGGAGCTTGTTGTTATTTTAGGTGCCTCGGGTGCTGGTAAATCTACCCTGTTAAACATTTTAGGCGGGATGGATAAAGCAAGCGAAGGCAGCGTAGTGGTGGATGGCTCAGATATTGCTACCTATTCCACGCGACAGCTAACAGACTATCGCCGTACTGATGTGGGGTTCGTCTTTCAGTTTTACAACCTGGTGCCAAATCTTACAGCCCTCGAAAATGTGGAACTGGCTTCCCAGATTGTTCGTCATGCCGCGGATCCTGCCACAACACTTGCCAATGTAGGGTTGGCTGATCGTCTTAATAATTTCCCTGCACAATTGTCAGGTGGAGAACAACAACGTGTTGCTATAGCGCGTGCAGTTGCTAAAAATCCAAAAATCTTGCTCTGTGATGAGCCAACAGGTGCACTGGATTATCAAACTGGCAAGCAGGTACTTGGCATACTTGAAGGCATGAGTCGTACGCAGGGAGCAACCGTCATTATCGTGACACATAACGCAGCCATTGCACCTATTGCTAATAGGGTTATCCGAATGCATGATGCTCGTATTACGGCTGTTGAGACGCAGTCCGAACCCGCTCAAATAATGGATATTGAGTGGTAGGGGTGCGCCGAATGAGTAGTCAACAAGATAAGATGCCACGCAAAACGGCACTACGTCGTGATTTTATTCGTTCGATTTTGCATTCAAAAGGCAGGTTTCTGTCTATTGTGGGACTTATGGCGCTTGGGTCGTTTGCTCTTGTGGGGCTCCTTGTAGCTGGACCTGATATGCGCGCGGCAGCACGAGCATATTTTGATGACTTGGGTTTAGCGGATGTAACTGTCATATCCGATCTCGGTCTTGACGAAGAGGATAGGGCGGCAATTGATGCTGCGCCAGGGGCTTCAGATATTGAATATGGCTACTTCAAAGATGTTGCAATTGATGGAACAACCACCAGCATAAGGGTGATGTCGCAAACGGGCGATCTCTCTCAATTTGAGCTTGTAGATGGTCGTATGCCTTCTCAGACAAAAGAAATTGCACTCGACGCCGCTTTACAAGATACCTATGCGATTGGCGATACGATTAAAGTGCAGGAAAAGCCCGACTCAATTTCAGGCAAAACAGTGCTTGTGGATAACGAATTTGAGGTAGTGGGTTTTGTAAATTCACCCGAGATTATCTCGATTGTGAACATGGGCCAGTCTACGGCAGGTACGGGCTCACTCAAAGGCTATGCGGTAGTAACTCCGGAAAGCTTTGATTCCGACGTATATATGATGGCGCGCTTATCGTATAGCGATACTGCTCATCTCGATCCCTATAGCAAGGCTTACCGCGATTGCATCCAAACACATAAAAGCGACCTTGAGCGACTTTTGGCTGCTCGTCCAAGTGAACGACTTGCAGCAGTAAAGGGAGAGGCACAGCAATCTATTGATGAGGGACAGGCAGAGGTTAATGATGCTCGATCTCAACTCAGTAATGCTGAACGCCAGCTTGGTGAGGCGGCAATTACCATTTCAAACGCTCAGAGCCAGATAGAGAGCGCTCGCAATACTCTTGAGCAACAAACAGCTATGAGTCAGAACGAACTCGATGAGAGCTGGCAAAAACTCAGTGCTGCGAAACGCACACTTGATAGAACAGACGAGCAGCTCAAAGATATTGCTGCCCAAATTTCAGATGGAGAGCAACAGACGTCGGAAGCCAGAGAACAGCTTGAAGAAGGCGAGAGTGCCTATGCCCAGGCATCGCAGCAGCTTGAAGATAGCCGTCAGGCTTACGAGACTGCAAAAGCGCAGTACGAGGAGAAAAACACTCAATTTCAAGCGGCAAAGCAACTCTATGATGAGCAGTGGGAGACAGTTAGTGCCCAATGGAATAGTTCAGAAACACAGGACGCTTGGAACGTGTTGGACAGCAATCGTGATGAAATAGCGCAAGGCATCCAACAGTGTGAAGAAACACTCAAGCAAGATCCTGACAATCAGGATGTTCAAAACGAACTTACCCAATTGCGCGCGCAGCAAGAAAAGCTCGAGCAACTCGACACATTAAAAGAGAGCTATGAACAGCTTGCAACATTTGGAGCAAGCTATGAATCAACTCGTGCGGCATTAGAGGACACTCACAACCAGCTTGAATCAGGAAAGGCTGACTTGCTTTCTCATGAGCAAGAACTTGCTGATAAACGAGCTTATCTTGATGCGTCTACTGAAAAGTTGCAGTCAAAAGAAGATGAACTTGCAAACGCACGCGACGCATATGAGAAGGGTGTTGCATCATACAATGCCGGACTAAAAGCATACGAGGATGGCCTGGCTTCCTGGCATGCCGGAAAAGATCAGCTTTTGCAAAGTAGTCTGTTGGCACAAACGCAGATAGATACTGCAACGGAAGAACTGAATGCCAAGCAAGAGGAATACCTCAATGCTCTTAATAGCTATACAACTGAACTTCCCGAGGCTGAAAAAAAGATAAGCGACGCAGAGACTGAACTTTCAGATGCGCGTGAGCGCATAGCAGGCCTATCGTTGCCTGTTTATGATGTTGACTCGAGAAGCGAAACGCCCAGTTCGGATGCGTATGGCACCTATGAAACCATATCGAAGGTTATAGATTCCCTTGCGCGCGTTTTCCCCGTTTTTCTTTACTTGGTAGCGGCGCTTGTCACCCTTACGACTATGACTCGTATGGTTGATGAGGAGCGCGTTATTTCAGGTACCTTCAAAGCGCTTGGCTATTCCGATGCAGACGTAGCTCGTAAATTTGTAATGTACGGTGCACTCGCAGGTATTACAGGATCTGTCATTGGCATTGTGCTTGGACATACACTCTTACCTTTAATTGTCTATGGTGCATACGGACATTCGTTTACCTTACCGCCCATTCACCTTGCTTTTTATCCGAAGGTTACGATTTTGGCGCTTGTGCTTGCGGTTGCCTGTTCGGTGCTTCCCGCATGGATTGCGGCACGTCGAGAACTGCGTGCTCAGCCAGCGGAACTCTTGCTTCCTAAAGCTCCACGAAGTGGATCAAAGATTTTGCTCGAACACATTCATCCCATTTGGAATCGTCTTTCTTTTACGCATAAAGTTACTGCTCGCAATCTCTTTCGATATAAACAACGCATGTTTATGACAATACTTGGCGTAGCGGGTGCTGTAGCTATTTTGGTAACGGGTTTTGGTGTACAGGCATCTATTCAGCAGATGGATACGCGCCAGTTTGGTTCGATTATTCACTACGACCTTATTGTTGCTAACGCTCCAAGCGCAACTACAAAAGAGGCTGATGAAGTAACTGCTCTGCTCGATGATCCGATGGTGAAAAATCACGCTGCTATTCACTATGAAAGCATTTCTAAAGTTGCAGGTGAAAACGGCGAGAGACAAGACATAACCCTTATCGTGCCTGAGGACACATCATCGTTTTCGGACTATCTATCACTGGAAGATCGCACGACCGGAAAGAGGATAGGTCTTAGTAAAGATGGTGCTGTCATTTCTGAGCGTCTTGCAAGTCTTTTGGGGTTGCAGAAGGGCGATACTCTCGAATTTACTGACGATAATGGTGTCGAACACTCAGTTGTTATTAGCGATATCACCGAAATGTATATTGGACACTTCATGTTCCTCTCACCTGAGGCCTATGAAGCGGTGTTTGGAACTCCCTACTCGTCAAATGCAAGTTTAGTCACACTCAAAGATCGTTCTTCGCAGAGTGTGGAGAATGCTGCTGCACAGTTTATGGATCTTGCTGGTGTAAAGGGCGTTGTACAGAACACTGTCCTGCAAAATCAAGTGAGAACCATCGTAGATTCACTCGATAAGATCATGGGTGTACTCATTCTTGTGGCATCGATGCTCGGTGTCGTCATTATGTATAACCTCACCAATCTCAATGTCTCAGAGCGAATGCGCGAGCTATCGACAATTAAGGTACTTGGTTTTCACACCAATGAGACAACCATGTATATCTATCGTGAGACGATTATCCTCACGATACTCGGCGTTCTTGTCGGATTTGGGGTAGGGGTGGCACTTCACGAATATGTGTTGTGGGTGGTGCCGCCCGATAACGTGATGTTTGATCCTGCTTTATCAGCAATAGAATTTGTTGTGCCAACAATTGTTATAACCGTCATCGTTATCGTTCTTTACTTTGTTGTATTGCATCGGTTGCGTCATGTAGACATGTTGGAGGCGCTCAAGAGCGTGGATTAGTTCAAGCTGTATTGCGCGGCTGAATAAATGAAGCAAAAGCCGATTCACACGTTACTGTCTTGTCACCTGTAAAGCAGACTGTCATACTGTCGGAGTTTGTCGAAGAGGGGAGAGACATGTCGACAGGAGATTTGTGCGATGAGGTGGCACATCTTAAGACAGCTTGTGATGCAGTCATTTTGGCGCACTACTATGTTTCGCCTGAGGTGCAACAAATAGCCGATTATGTGGGTGATTCCTTTGCATTGGCTAAGCTGGCTGCCACCTTGTCGTGTCATACGCTTGTTTTTGCGGGTGTCCGTTTTATGGCAGAGAGCGCGAAGCTTCTTTCACCTGAGAAGACGGTGCTTATGCCAGATCAAACAGCGGATTGTCCTATGGCACATATGGTCAAACAAGAAACCGTTGCTGCTGCTCGCGCTCAATATGGTGAAGATCTTGCGGTGGTTTGTTACGTCAATTCAACAGCTGAAGTTAAATCGTGGTCGGATGTATGTGTAACCTCATCCAATGCAGTAAAGATCGTGCGTGCCCTACCTCAGCACACGATTCTTTTCATTCCAGATCGTCATCTCGGTTCGTATGTTGCAGAACAAGTACCCGAGAAAAATATCATTTTGAATGACGGGTGTTGTCCTATTCATCACAACATTTCTGCTGATGAAGTGCGCTCACTTATGGCTGAGTATCCTGATGCACCGGTGCTTGCGCACCCCGAGTGCGGTCCTGAAGTGATGGCGCTTGCCAGCTTTGCAGGGTCAACATCGCAAATAATCGAGAAGGCCGCAGCTTCTCAAGCACATGATTACATCATTCTTACAGTGGAAGGTGTGCGCGGTGAATTAGAGCGACAAACAGCGGGGTCTGGGAAACGTTTTCACTTTCCATCCACCCGTCCGCTTTGCCCTGATATGAGCCGAATCACTACTGAAAAAGTTGCGGCTTGCCTGCGCGAAGGAACTGGAGAAATAGGCTTGCCTCCTGCATATATTGCAAAAGCTGCACGTTGTACGCTCACGCGCATGCTTGAGCTTGGGAGATAGTCATGGTTACAAAACTCAATTGCTCCATGAACCCGCGCGTTATTGACTGCGATGTGGTAATAGTCGGCTGTGGCGTGGCTGGTCTTTACTGTGCGCTCAATCTTCCTGCTGCACTTTCCGTTGTGTTACTTTCCAAAGAGTCGGTAGATCATTGCGACTCAATGCTTGCCCAAGGCGGAATCTGTGTCCTGCATGATCCGGGTGACTACGAATCGTTTTTTGAAGATACCCTGAGAGCAGGCCACTATGAAAATCGCCTAGAGAGCGTCGATCTCATGATTCGGGCAAGCCGCCCAATCATTGACGATCTTATCAAGCGTGGTGTGCGCTTCGCGAGGCAGCAAGATGGCAACTTGGACTACACCCGTGAAGGAGCACATTCACGTCCGCGTATTGTCTATCACGAAGATGTTACCGGTAAGGAAATAACGGAACATCTGCTTGCTGACGTTCGAGCACTTCCAAATGCTCGAATATTTGAGAACACCTGTATGACCGACATTCTTGAGGGTTTTGATGCTTCGGGTGCGCGTGTGTGTCGCGGGGTACTTGCCACCGGATCAGCTGGCGAACTCTGTGAGATTCGTGCTGATGCGACGGTATTTGCAACGGGTGGCGTAGGTGGTCTTTATTCTCACTCCACTAATTTCTCGTGTCTCACGGGAGACGGCTGCCGTATTGCTGCTGAGCATGGAGTGCTTCTTGAGCATATGGACTACGTCCAGATTCATCCCACTACACTGTGGACCGAGCGGCCAGGACGAGCTTTTCTTATTTCTGAGTCTACTCGTGGTGAAGGCGCTATCCTGCTCAATGATGAGGGAGAGCGGTTTGTGGATGAGCTGCTCCCACGCGATGTGGTATCAGCTGCAATATTTGCTGAGATGCAGCGCACAGGGAAAAAACATGTGTGGCTGTCCTTTGAGAATGTATCACGCGAGGTAATTGAGGGACATTTCACACACATTTTTGAACACTGCTTACAAGAAGGGTATGACATTCGCAACCAACCCATACCTGTTGTACCTGCGCAGCATTATTTTATGGGTGGAATTTATGTCAATTCAGACTCTGAGACCACCTTGCCACACCTTTTTGCCTGCGGAGAAACATGCTGCAATGGTGTGCATGGTAAGAATCGTTTGGCATCTAACAGTCTGCTTGAATCTCTTGTGTTTGCTCAGCGCGCGGCTGACAAAATCATGCGCGATCGATTTGCACAGGATAGCGCGGTGCAACTTGCCGCTGCTACACAAGAACACTCTCGTTTTATTGCTGGTCTGCGTGATGTAACCGATATTGCTTTGCTTACTGGTGCTCAATAATCTTTTGTGGGAGTACGAACTGAGACGCTCCACATGTTGGAGGGAGAAGTTATGACTGATCCAATGATTCAGTTGCAAATGGATGATCATATTCGTATGGCTTTGAAAGAGGACATGCCTTTTGGTGATGTTTCCACCGCTGCGGTGATGCCTGAAAAGCGTGTGGGGCGCGTGCAGCTTATTGCTAAGGCTGATGGCGTCATCGCAGGCCTTGCCGTCTTTTCGAGAGTATTCTCACTCCTCGACCCAGCTACTAGTGTTATTGCAGAAGTTGCAGACGGTGATCATGTTGCCTCTGGGCAGCACTTAGCAACGGTAGAAGGCGATGTTCGCGTGCTCCTTGAGGGTGAGCGTACCGCTCTTAATTATCTGCAGCGTATGAGTGGCATTGCAACGTATACCGCAGGTGTTGTAGCCGCACTTGCAGGTAGTTCTACAACACTCGTTTGCACGCGGAAGACTACCCCTGGCATGCGTCTTTTTGAGCGCGAGGCCGTGCGTTTGGGTGGAGGAAGCCTCCATCGGTTTGGTTTGTCTGATGGGGTGCTTCTCAAAGACAATCATATCGATGCAGCTGGTGGGGTTGCTTTAGCAATTGATGCGGCTCGCGCCTCGGCACCCTTTGTGGATAAGATCGAAGTGGAGTGCGAGACGTTAGAGATGGTACAAGAGGCCGTGGAGGCTGGTGCCGATATCATCATGCTCGACAATATGAATCATGACCAGATGCTTCAAGCGGTAACGTATATTGCTGGACGTGCCCAAACGGAAGCTTCTGGTAATGTTGACGCAGCTAATGCGGCTGCTTATGCAGACCTTGGCGTGGATTTTGTTTCTTGTGGAGCGCTTACACATTCCGCGCCAATTCTCGATCTTTCTCTTAAACACCTGGAGGTTTTAGGATGAGTGCAAACTCGGGTGAGATGAGGCGCGAGAAAATCCTTGAAGCCCTGCGTGGTGCATCGGGTCCACTTTCGGGTGCTGCTCTCGCTGAACAATGCGGGGTAAGCCGTCAAGTTATTGTGACCGACGTGGCACTTCTTCGAAGCAGTGGTAATCAAATTGTCTCTACCAATCGCGGTTATGTACTTCTCACCGATAAGAGCGCCCGGCCCACCCGCCTCTTTAAGTGTTGTCATACTGCCAAACAAGCAGCTGATGAGCTCACGTGCATTGTAGATTTGGGCGCGCGAGTCGAAGATGTTTTTGTCAATCATCGTGTTTATGGAAAAATATCGTCGCGCTTGGATGTGGGGAGCAGGCGCGATGTTGCACGCTTTGTTGATGAGATAGAGACGGGCTCCTCTACACCGCTGCTTGAGGTAACAAGTGGATACCACTTCCATCATGTGAGTGCAGAGAACGAAGAGATTCTTGATGAGGTGGCGCGTGCCCTTGCGGACCGCGGTTATCTGGCTGAGTTAAGCGATTACGAAACCACTGTTTTTGCAGAATGATGTGAAAAGAAGGGCAAGGTTTGCATTCCTTGCCCTTCTACTGTTGTTAGTCTGTGCTGTCAAACTGAGAGTTATAGAGCTCCGCGTAGAAGCCATTTTTGGCGAGCAGTTCGCTGTGGGTTCCCTTTTCGACTATGTCGCCGTCACGCAAAACCAGAATCACGTCGGCATTTCTGATGGTAGAAAGACGGTGGGCAATAACAAAGCTGGTGCGTCCACGCATGAGTTCATCCATAGCACGCTGGATAAGCTCCTCAGTTCGGGTATCTACGTTTGAAGTGGCCTCATCGAGAATGAGTGCTGGTCGGTTAGCGAGCACGGCACGCGCAATGGTTACAAGCTGGCGTTCTCCCTGGCTTAAATTCGTACCTTCTTCATTAATAACAAAGTCATAGCCACCAGCAAGGGTGTGAATAAAGTGGTCGCAGCGTGCTGTACGAGCTGCAGCCTCTACTTCTTCATCGCTTGCATCGGGTCTGCCGTAGCGAATATTTTCGCGAATAGTGCCGTTAAAAAGCCAGGTGTCCTGTAAGACCATGGCAAATTCTTCACGCAGAGCAGCACGATCCCAATCACGCACATCAATACCGTCCACTCGGAGTGATCCGGAGTCTACATCCCAGAAGCGTTGAAGCAATTTGATAAGTGTCGTTTTTCCAGCGCCGGTGGGGCCCACGATGGCTATGGTTTGACCAGGTTCGGCAGTGCATGAAAAATCATGAATAATCGTCTTACCAGGAATATAGCCAAAGCGTACGTGATCAAATTCAACACGACCATCACGCACAGCAGGTATTTGAGGATTGGCAGGTTCTTCCTCTTCAGGTGCGGCGAGAAATTCAAACACTCGCTCGGTAGCCGCAATCATCGACTGCATCGTGTTTGAAACATTCGCGAGCTGCTGAACGGGTTGTGTGAAGTTGCGAACATATTGGATAAAGCTCTGAATATCACCAGGGCCAGCTGCACCGGTGAGGCAGAGCTGTGCGCCAACGACAACAACGCCCACGTATCCCATGTTGCCGACAAGGCTCATGAGCGGCATCATCAAGCCAGAGAGGAACTGGCTGCGCCAGGCACTGGTGAAGAGACGGTCGTTCTCACGTTCAAACTCTTCAACGGATTGATCTGAACGGTCAAAAACTTGAATGACACTTTGCCCCGCAAAATCTTCTTCAACGATGCCATTTACCGTGCCGAGGACGCGCTGTTGTTCGCGGAAGTAACGCTGCGAAAAATGCACTACTATCAGCACAATTGCTAATGACGCCGGCAAGGTAAGCACCGTTACGCCGGTAAGTGGCAAGGAGATGGAGAGCATCATCGCAAGAACGCCCACCATCTGAGTAATGGATGTTATGAGCTGTGTAATCGATTGGTTGAGTGATTGACCAAGTGTGTCCACGTCGTTGGTAATACGACTCAATACGTCGCCTTTGCTGTGACCGGAGAAGTAGCTCATAGGAACAACAGCAATTTTCTGGGCAATTTCATTGCGCATGCGATAGCAAATCTTTTGTGTAACGCCGGTCATAAGCCAGCCTTGCACCAGGTTGCATCCAGAACTTGCGAGATACAACCCGAGAAGACCGAGTAAGGTTGTGCCGATCCAAGCAAAGTCAACCGATCCGGTGCCTTGAACCGTAGCTACCAGCCCCTCGTAGAGCTTTGTGGTAACAGAACCAAGAACTTTAGGTCCAACAATATTAAAGATTACTGAGCACACTGCAAAGACAAGGGCAACAAAGACGGCAATTTTATGTTTGCCGACATATCCTAAAAGTTTGAGCGTAGTGCCCTTAAAGTCCTTGGCTTTTTCGGTGGAGCGTCTGTGTCCCATAGGAGGCATTACTGCTCACCTCCTTCCATAACTGCAGCAATCTCGTCCTGTGTAAGTCCGAGCTCGGCTGCAGAGAGCTGACTCTGAGCAATCTCAAGGTAGGTTGGACAGCTGCGCAGCAGTTCTTCATGTGTGCCACGACCTACAACATGCCCATCGTCAAGTACGAGGATTTCATCGGCATGCATGATGGTGGCAATACGTTGTCCTACGACTATCACAGCTGCATCGGTAACGGTGTGCGTAAGTTCATCGCGCAAAGCAGCGTCAGTCTTGTAGTCCAACGCAGAAAATGAGTCGTCAAATACGATAACTTCAGGATGTTTGGCAAGTGCTCGAGCAATGGAGAGACGCTGACGCTGACCACCCGAAACATTCGATCCGCCCTGGCTAATGGGGGAGTTCCAAGCCTCTTCTCGCTCTTCAATAAAGTCGGTTGCTTGTGCAATTTGGGCAGCTCTTCGCATGTCTTCATCGCTTACCGTATCGCCTGCGAATTTGAGGTTTGTCTCAATGGTGCCTGAAAACAGCATGCCTTGCTGTGGGACGTAGCCTATACGCTGGCGCAGTTCGGAAAGGCTCCAATCACGTACATCAATGCCGTCGAGTAGGATGCCTCCGCCAGTAACATCGTAGAGACGTGGAATAAGCTGCACGAGCGTGGATTTACCCGAACCAGTTGAGCCGATAATGCCGGTCATGTGTCCAGCGCGCGTTGTGAAGGAAATACCCTGGATCACATCTTTTCGTGCATCGGGATACTGGAAACTGACATTGCGGAAAGTAAGCTCGCCTCGCGGGGAATTGGCGGAGGGGAGCTTAGGATGAGCGGGATCAGTAATCGAAAGCGGGCAGTTGATAACATCTTCAATGCGTTCGGCTGCCACTTCAGCACGCGGCAAAATCACTGAAACCATGGTGAGCATCATAAATGCCATAACAATTTGCATGGTGTAGGAGATAAACGCCATCATATCGCCCACCTGCATAACACCATCTGCAACGCCATGAGAGCCAAACCAAACAATAAGAACTGTTACGCAGTTCATAACGAACATGAGAAGCGGCATCATGAAGTTCATGGTACGGTTGGTGAAGAGCTGGGTTTTCATGAGCTCAGCGCTCGCATCGTCAAAGCGTTTAAGCTCGTGATCTTCACGACCAAAAGAACGAATTGGCATGATGCCATCAAGCATCTCACGGGCAACAAGATTTACTCGGTCAATGAGCTTTTGCATGCGTTTGAATTTGGGCATGGTAAGACCGAGAAGAACGCCAACCACCACACAAACTGCAATCACAGCAACGCCGATTGTCCACTCAAGTCCTGTTGATGTGGCAAGTACTCGAAGAACGGCCACTGCTCCCATGATGGGTGCAAAAAGCACCAGACGCATAAAGAGCGTGGTGGCCATCTGGACTTGCTGTATATCGTTGGTGCAGCGCGTAATAAGGGAGGCTTGTGAGAATTTATTAACCTCTGCCGGAGAGAATTGCATGACCTTTGCGAAGGTTTCGCGACGTAGGTCGCGGGCGATTGTAGCTGCGGTATGGGACGCAAAAGCACCTGTGCATACTGTTGCAACAAGACTGATAAGGCAAAGCCCAAACATAGTCATGGCGGTGCGTCCGAGGTAATTATTTTGGACGTCAGCAAGGTTAATTCCCTGTGCCTCATACTGTTGGCTTACGTAGGAAATAGCGCGCTGCGTGACAATGCTGCCACCCATAGCACCCATTTGTTCGCCAAGAGTTTCTGCAGCTTGATGCAGCTCGTCGGTTGTAAGGATGCCTGCGTTTACGGCGGCGCGTATCTCATCTATACCAATGGTTGTTCCTGCGGGTAAGTTAGATATGCCTTCTTTGGAGAGCGCTGAGGAATCGACGCCTTGATTCAAAGCCATCACGGCAACTTCTGGCAAGCTCATGGCTTTTGCGAGTTTCGAGTCATCGGTTAAATCAGCAGGACTGCCCTGGTAGGTGCGAATGCCGGATTCATTGGCTGGACCATACGCTGCTTCAACAAGACTTTTCTGCTCATTGGTCATGAAAAGCTCGAGATCTGATAAAGCGTCAGCTTGAATGGTAGTGGGTATGGGCGATTCTATGCCGCCCTGTTGGATACCTACATCAACAATCTCGCTCATGAGATTAGGTAACGCGAGCTCGGCATTTGCCTGAATAATGAGAAGGGCGATAACAGCTAGGACTGCAAGGACATGGTGCTTAAAGAGTTTGACTATCCGCATGCTTGCGAACCTCCTTTGCAGGACTTTTCACAGCTTTGCTCAAGCATGGTTCTCGTGCGTCGAGCAATGCGCAGCAAATCTTGAGAATCGTCTTTTCCTAAGAAAGAGAGATATTGCTCGACAACCTTTTTACGTTCCGCACGAATTTTTGATGTCTGCTCAAAACCCCTATCAGTAAGAGCAACAGCAACTTGTCGACGATCACTTGAAAGGTGATGACGAGTAATAAAACCTTTTTCTTCGAGTGTGTGAAGAATATTGGCTATTCGCGCACTTGAAACATGTGTCTCATTGCCAAGCTTGCTCGGGGAGAGTTCACCGCCTGCTCGATAAAGCGACATGAGGACCGCTGCCTCACCCCGCATGGAATTAAAAACTGCTGGTTTTAGCGCGTGTCCAATGGCGCGGATTTCACTCATAAGCTCCTGTGTGAGCTCTTTATAATCCGATGTCTCTTCCACACAACCTCCTAACACTAGAAGAAATTCATAGTGTTAGGTAATACCCAAAATGTTGAACCGTATTCAAAAGCTTTTATGAGGTTCTTTCATTTCGAGGAATGGGGGGGAAGGGCCGACAGCTCAACAAATTCAGTGTCCCTTAGTACATAAGTTTGTAACCATATCGTATCGGCAATCACCTACCATACAATTCCTCTGATAGAACTTATTACGGCCAAGGAGGTTGAGGCGAATGTTGGGGATTGTTGGATACGGAGCTTTTGTTGCTTCTGCCGCTGCTTTGTCTCTTACGCCCGGCATTGATACGGTTTATATCCTTACAAGAACTATGGCCGGCGGCCGGCGTGAGGGTCTCGCCAGTGCATTTGGCATCAATACAGGACTCATCGTTCACACACTTCTTGTTGCTGCAGGTCTTTCGCTTGTTTTAGCTGCATCCCCGATTGCGTTTGGAATTATCAAATTCGCCGGCGCTGCCTATCTTATTGTTATGGGGATTAAGAGCCTGCTTTCACAGGGGCCGTCTTTCTCAACGCAAAAGGAATCACCTGTTGAGACACGTGCATCCTCAGCAGAAAAAGGGATGGATGAAAAGAGCACATCTGGGGCTTTGCGTACGTATTGTCAAGGCGTTTTAACTAATGTGCTTAATCCTAAGATCATCCTCTTTTTCTTAGCGTTGCTTCCACAGTTTGTCGCAATGCCCAACTCGTATGGTTCAATTCCTTTTTTGGTGCTCGGCCTCACGTACGTGGTCTTATCTACTCTTTGGACCGTAATCATTGTCTTAATTGCCTCGCCATTTTCACGGCTTCTGAGAAAAAATCCTCATACAGGAAAAGTAACAAGTATTGTAAGCGGCCTCGTTTATATCGTTCTTGGCGGCATGATTCTTTTTACGGCATGATCCGAGAACAAGAGGTTAAGCTCATCAGCGCATATTGTTGTAGAGTTCGCGCCAAGATGTGAGAAGCGCCAGATACCGCTTGTTATAACGGCTGCCGCGCTGCCATATGAGCGAGAAATTATGTTCAATTGCAAAGTTTTGAGGTGTTATATCGACAAGCGTGCCTAAGGACAATTCCTTTTCAACGGCAACGCGATACATAAAGCTGATGCCTGTGCCTGCAGCTACACAAGCTTTTATTGCAGGAATACTTGAAAGCTCGATTACACCTGCAAAGTCAGAAACATGTACATCGTAAGCAGCGAGATGTCGTTCAAATAGCTCTCTTGTTCCCGATCCCGCTTCGCGAAGAATGAGATGCTTATCCAGCAAGTCTGTAATTGTTTGAGGTGCTTTGCCTGCCTGGCCAATGCCAATAAAAGCTTCATGAGAAAACGTCGCACTGTCGAATTTACTCGAATCAAATGGCCCCTCGATCAGAGCAAAATCAATAATTCCTCGGTCGATAAGATCGACGAGTTCGTGAGTATTGCCCGTATGCATACGAATTTGTTCGTTGGGATAATGTTGGAGATGTAGAGCAAGAAGCTGCGGGGCTACATAATCGGCGATAGTACGCGTGCATCCAAAGCAAAGAGGCGGAAGTGTTTTTCCCGGGAGAAGGGATCTTATTTCTGCCTTGAGACGCTCCTCATCGTTTTCCATTGTTTCGAAAGCTTGCTGCAGTATGAGGCCTGCGGGCGTAGCCTCAACGCCACGGCCATTTTTGATAAAGAGTGTCTGGCCGTAATACTTCTCAAGTTGATGAATATGCTGAGAAACTGCTGGTTGGCTTACGTGGAGGATTTCTGCTGCGTGCGTATAGCTACCGGTATGACACACAGCCAAAAAGCTATGAATCCGGTAGTCGAGCATCTCATCCCTCATCACCAAAGAATTGCTTATAGATATATAAGGAACTATACAGAATAAATTATAAACGCAGGATATACCCTTTTATAAGATTATGATCAGGAAAGGGAATTATCTATGGAGCTCGTTAAGAATTTTGGAAGTATGTGGCGAGGCATACTGTTTGCTTTCATCATTTCGGTGCCGGCATGGCTTCTAGGAAAACAATTTGAAGTTATTGGAGGCCCGGTTTTTGCCATTTTATTTGGCATGATTCTTGCTCTTGTTGTGTCTGACAAGAAAGCTAAACCTCTGCAAGCAGGCATTACCTTTACTTCAAAAAAAGTATTGCAATGGGCTGTCATTCTTTTGGGATTTGGTCTTAATCTTGCGCAAATTGCTCAGGTGGGAGCCACTTCGTTGCCCATTATCGTATCTACGATAGCCACTTCGCTCGTGGTGTCATTTGTGCTTTGCCGAGCTCTGAATATTCCTGGAAAGATTTCTACGCTTATTGGTGTCGGCTCATCTATTTGTGGTGGATCTGCAATTGCAGCAACCGCGCCTGTTATTAAGGCAAAGGATGAAGAAGTGGCTCAGGCTATTAGCGTTATCTTCCTCTTTAATGTGATTGCAGCCCTTATCTTTCCCACGCTTGGTGGTATGTTGGGCCTTTCGAATGAGGGCTTTGGCCTGTTTGCTGGAACAGCGGTTAACGATACATCCTCTGTAACCGCTGCAGCGGCTGCTTGGGACGGAATGCATCCGGGGGCAAATACGCTCGATGCGGCTACGATTGTAAAGCTCACCCGCACCCTTGCAATTATCCCCATTACACTCGTCTTGGCTCTCTGGGAGTTGCGCAAGGCCCGCAACGCTGGAGGTGAGGCAGAAAGCACGTTCAGTTTTAAGCGCGCATTCCCGCTCTTTATTATTTTCTTTGTGCTTGCAAGTGTTATTACTACTGTGTTTGCATTGCCAGCAAATATTACGGCTCCTATTAAAGAACTCTCAAAGTTCTTCATCATTATGGCTATGGCGGCGATTGGCTTTCATACCAATATTGTTCAGCTCGTTAAGAGTGGCGGCAAACCAATCTTTATGGGTTTCGTTTGCTGGATTGCTATTGCATGTGTGAGTTTGGGTATGCAGCACGTATTGGGAATCTGGTAGGACCAAAGCAATACCTATATATGAAAACGTCGGGCAAGAGCGAATCTTGTCCGGCGTTTTTTGTTAGGCCTTCTTCTCGAGCAAAATGTCAACAAGATGTATTACTCAGCAGCCTCAACGGCACGAAGGTTGCGAATTGCTCCAATAAGTGGAATGCGCACATTAATAAGGTTGACAATAGGGCCAACTATGAGCGCAGAGACAATCGTTCCAACACCGAGTCCATTAAGAGATCCGAAGAAAAAGAATGAAAGAATGCATGCAATTGCAACCAACGTAGTATCAAAGCAAAGTTTGCAGGTACCAAATGGCCGTTTGAGGGTTGATGAAATTGCGCGCACTATTCCTTCACCAGGAACAACGATGACATTGGGGGCAACTTCGACGGAAATACCAAAAGCAAGAATGCAGCAGCCAATAAGTAATGACAGGATCATTGCAGGAACAGAAGCAGGGTTAAGCCACCACAGAAGACCCATGCTTATATCGATAAAGGCACTAAAAATAAAATTAGCAATAATCTGAAGCAGCTGAATTGGTTGGAAGTTGTGACGCAGTAATACCACCTGAGCAATGATATATACCATGTTGAGCACGAATGTCATTTCACCGAATGTGGGTGCAAACTTAAGATCCAAAACATAAGGGATACTGGAGATAGGAGAAGTTCCTAAAGCCGCTTTGGTAATAAAGGCAACTCCAAACGAATTGATCAATAAGCCTGCAAGAAAACAAAGGTAACGAAGAATGAGCTTTCTACGGGTATGACGAGTAGTGTCGTTTTCGTCGTCGGTCCATGTGTTGTTAATGACCAGCTCACTCATGAGCATGCTTCCCTTCTGCTTTCTCGAAGTTATCAATAAGTCGTGCAAGAAGGTGTGACAGTTCGCTGCGTTCCTTTTCTGTCATTCCTGCACAGGCAACCTCATCCACTTCATGACCACATAAAGCAACATGTTCAGCAGCGACCCAGCCCTTGTCTGTAAGCCAGACCTCAAGAGCTCGCTTGTCGTTGGCTTTTGGCTTACGGGTTATAAGCCCTGCCTCTTCCATACGTCCAAGTGTTCCTGTAACAGTAGCCCGATCCATTGCGCAGGCCTGAGCGATGTCGCGCTGTAAGCACCCCTCATGATCCGCAACATACTCGAGAATTTTGGGTTGTCCAGGCATAAGCCCGAATGTTCGAGTACGTGAGGTCATTGCATGGTTAGAACGGCAAAATGCCACCAGCAGCAGATGGTGGATCGTATCGACCTCCACAGTATGCCTCCGCGGTCAATTAGTTTGGATAGCAACAATTAGTATACAAACAAATATGAACGCACTGTGAATAACGACTTCAAAGCTTCTGATAGATAGTTATTTGGAAAAAACTTATTTACGAGTATCCTAATGAGCCTTGTGCAGTACTTGTTGCTTGAACCTTTAAGGATATCTGCACAGAGAGATGCTTATGGATCATAAGGAAGTGGAGCTATGGATATAACTACCACTCTTGCAGAAGAGCTTGGAATTAAACCTTCAGCAGTTGAGGCGACGGTCGCTCTCATAGATGAAGGCAATACGATTCCGTTTATTGCTCGATATCGTAAAGAGGTAACAGGAGGTCTTGATGATGTGGTGCTGCGTACCCTCAGCGATCGCCTGACCTACCTGCGTAATCTGGAACATCGTAAAGAAGAAGTCATCCTGCTTATCGATGTTCAAGGAAAACTTACTCCTGAACTTGAGCAACAAATTCGTGAAGCTACACAACTTCAGCGCGTTGAGGATCTCTATAAGCCTTATCGCAAAAAGCGACAAACACGTGCACAGAAGGCGCGTGAAGCTGGGCTTGAGCCGCTTGCCAACATGATCATCATGCAGGCCTCTGTTAAAGGAACTGCTCTTGATGCAGCGGCAGAATATATGACGCCCGAGGCTGCAGAAGCTGGCTACGACACCCCTGAAAAAATACTTGCTGGAGCACAGGATATCGTTGCAGAAACTGTGGCAGAAGATGCGGAAAACGTCGCAGATATTCGTGCGTTTACTGAAGCAACGGCTGATATCACGTCTGTTGCTGTAAATGCAGAAGAGAAGACGCCGTACGAGCCTTACTACGATTATGCCGAGCCAGTTGCAAAAATTCCTAACCATCGCATTCTTGCAATTGATCGCGGCGAGCGAGAAGAAAAGCTCCGCGTTCATATACGTGTTGATGCTGAGGCGGCAATTGCTCGGCTGGGTTCGCGTTGGCCGCGACGCCAAGGCGTGTTTGCTCCAATATTTGATGCGGCAATCGCGGATGGATATAAACGTCTCATGGCTCCTTCACTTGAGCGTGAAGTTCGAGCTAAGCTGACTGTTCGAGCTCAAAGCGATGCCATTCAAGTTTTTGCAAAAAACCTTGAAGGACTGCTTTCTGCGCGACCGGTACGTGGCGCCAGAATTATTGCTCTGGATCCAGGGTATCGAACTGGCTGCAAAGTGGCAGTGCTCGATGAAACAGGCAAGCTGCTTGATCACGGCGTGGTTTATCCCACCAAGCCGCGTCATGATGTGGCTGGCACTAAACGCGAACTTGCGCGTCTCGTACAGAAGTACAACATCAACACGATCGTAATAGGCAACGGAACTGCAAGCCGAGAAACCGAAGAAGTTGTCTCTGAGTTTATTGCAGAACAAGCGCCCGATTTGCGCTATACCATCGTGAATGAAGCCGGCGCTTCTGTGTACTCAGCATCTGAACTGGCAAGCCAAGAATATCCTGATCTCGATGTGACCACACGTGGGGCCATGAGTTTGGGAAGACGTCTTCAAGATCCTCTTGCTGAGTTGGTAAAGATCCCGCCACAATCAATTGGTGTTGGTCAGTATCAACATGACCTCGATCAAAATGAGCTTGCACATGCTCTGGGCAACGTCGTTGAGAATGTAGTCAATCGTGTAGGGGTAGATGCCAATACTGCAAGTGCCAGTTTGCTTGGATATGTTTCGGGCATAACTCCAACCGTTGCTCGCAATATTGTTGCTTATCGAGAAGAGCATGGTGCTTTTACATCCCGTACCCAACTTAAAGAAGTGCCCAAATTAGGCCCAAAGGCATACTTGAATGCAGCAGGTTTTCTGCGTATCTCAGGTGGAACAAATCCGCTTGATGCAACAGCGGTGCACCCTGAAAGCTATGCAGTGGCCCGAGAAGTGCTCGAGCGAGCAGGTGTTACGGCCAACGATATTAAAAATGGCGGAGTATCTGACATTAAGCAGCGTGTTGGTAATGTCGCTTCGCTGGCAGCTGAGCTTAACTGCGGCATTATGACGCTCATGGATATTGTTGCGGAGCTCGAAAAGCCCGGACGCGACCCTCGTGACGATGCTCCGGAGGTTGTATTTAGCCGAGCAGCGCTTTCTATCGATGATCTTGAGCCTGGCATGGAGCTCACCGGTACCGTGCGTAACGTGGTTGATTTTGGCGCCTTTGTCGATATTGGCGTACACCAGGATGGGTTGGTTCACATCTCTAAGCTGTCTCACAAATTTGTAAAACACCCAAGCGACGTAGTGACCGTCGGAGACACGGTGAAAGTTTGGGTGGAACATGTCGATAAGGATCGCGGCAGGATTTCTCTTACGATGGTTCAGTAAGAACAGAGCGCCTTCTGCTACACGAGGAGTTGACTCGCATGGTGTTCTCAATTGCACCTGATGTATTTGAAGTATTGCCGTCGCTGTGTGTAGGCCTTGTTGTAGCAGAGGAAGTTCATACAGATATTCAACACCTTCCTGCCGTGGATACACTTCTTGATGAAGTGGTGGCTGATGCCGAGAAACGCCTTGTGGGCATGCATGCAAGCGATGATCCGCGTATCAAGCCTTATCGAGAGGCCTTTCATGCGCTCAGCATGAGCCCAAGCCGCTATCCTTCATCAAACCTTGCGTTGCTTAAACGCATTGCCAAAGGTAAAGGGCTGTGGCGTGTCAATCCAATTGTGGATCTAGGTAATGCAATTTCAATTGCTTATGCGCTGCCGCTTGGCGCCCATGCCGTCGATAAAAGCGACGTTCTTGAACTGCGCTTTTCTCACAACGATGACACCTTCGTTGCGCTGGGCGAGCAAGAGGTCGATCCCACGCTCGCTCCGGGTGAATTGGTGTATGCGGTTGGCACCAAGGTCCAAACTCGTCGTTGGACATGGCGTCAAAGCGAGTGCGGCAAGGTTGACGCTGGAGCATCTCGCATACTCTTTCCATTGGATGGCTTTATTGGGTGCAATGATGGTGTGGTTCGCCAGGCTTGTTATGAATTGGCGTCATATCTGCACAAGTATTTTGGCGCGCAAACTGAGGTATATCTTCTGGACGCGACGTGTCCATGCATATAAATGGATGTACGAGCTCTTTTCATGCCATATTTAGTGCGAGTTGGGAGCAACACCACCGCGTTTTTCGTCCTCATCTAACGCCGCAAGATAGCATGAGATACCGAGAAAGATTGCACTAATTATCAAGCAGGAGTAGTTACCCAACAGGCTAATAGTAACTACTCCCAGCAACACACCTACCGAGAAGAAAATGGTCAATGCACCATAGCGTATGGAGCGATGGAGCTCATGTTTGTTGTGGCGCACAAGGCCTTCGTAGAGCGTTTCTGCAAAGGAACGCAGGTTGCCAGTACAGAACACGCTTGAGTAGGCCGATTTTGTGCCAAAAGAGCGAAAGTTTTCAAATGCAAGTGCTGCACAGAAAGAAATAGCGCAGTTTACGGGCAAATCCGGCACCGTATTGGGGAGGAAAGCGAGCGCTGCAAATACTATTACCTCAATGAGGGCAACCAGTCGCTGTGTGCGATAGCGATTTCCTTCGTGAACGCCGTAGAGCAAATGCATGGAAAAGAATATGCCAACAGCGCATGAAAGAATAGCGGCCAACGATCCTAAGGCTCCAAGCCAGTCTCCATTAACAAGGCGCAAAGTAAAAAGCACGACGTTGCCGGTTTGTCCAGTAGCAAAGACATGGCCATGCATAAGGTAGGAATAGGCGTCCATGAAGCCACCGGCACAAATAACGGCGAGGCCAAGACGTACCGGGACTTTTGCTTTAACGGGTGTAGATGCTGCTGGGGCGATAGATTGTTCCATGAGTTCCTCACTCGACTTCTCAGATGCCGCGTGTCATGCTAAAACAAACTGGACGCTCAAAAGTGGAGGGGTTATGTTTGCATGTGCGCAACAAGCAGCTCAACAAGCTGGCCTTGATTTGCGTAAGGAACCGGATGGCCTTGTTTTATCTGGTGACGGCATGACATTGCGAGTGGATTTTTTGCAGCTGTTGCCGCGCATTCGTGCTGATAAACTCTCCAGAGAACTTTTGGTTCGAGCAGCACGTATAAAAGGACGTGAGCATCCCCTGGCTATTGATGCTACTGCAGGTCTTGGTGAAGATTCATTTTTGCTGGCAGCGGCAGGCTTTGATGTGGTGCTCTATGAGCAGGATCCCGTCATTGCAGAGCTCCTTCGCGATGCACTTTTTCGCGCAAAACAATCGGCTGAGCTGCAGATAATTGCAAATCGTATGACGTGCATCGAGGGGGATAGCATTCAAGCTTTGCACACGTTGCATGATTCTCCTGATGTTGTGGTGCTTGACCCCATGTTTCCCGAGCGCACAAAAAGTGCTGCCGTAAAGAAAAAATTTCAGTTACTTCATAAGTTGGAACGGCCGTGTAGCGATGAAGCAGCCCTTCTTTCAGCAGCTTGTTCGGCGCATCCAAAAAAGATTGTCATTAAACGTCCGGCTAAAGGCCCTTTCCTTGCTGGAACAAAACCGTCCTATTCTCTCCGGGGTAAAGCTATACGCTATGACGTGGTTGTGCCGCCGTCTTTTGAATAGGGTTTCAGCTGTCGAATGGATCAGTTTTAGGGTCATGTTGATTACGTTGGTAATACCGAGCCTCTCTGTACAGAGCGGTGGGCATGATTCAAATTAAGAGCTACCATGTGACGGGAAATGTGGTGCCTACACATTCGGGGCATGGATGTAAGAAGCGCGTCGGGAGATTTATGGGTGTGATAGATAAACTGTCTAGCATTGCGACTCGGTTGAATCGTAGTAATGTGGCGGAATACCCACCTGCCTGCGCTCATGAAATAGTAGCTTTTGTCGAAGGTGTCGTAATACCTTTGGGAAGCGTGTCTGATCCAGCTTTTTCCAGCGGCATGCTTGGTCCTGGTTGCGGCATTTTGCCAGAGGGCGATGTTGTTTGTGCGCCAATCAATGGTGTAGTAAGTGCAATTGGTAATCCAAACCGTCATGCACTGTGTTTGTATACCGATGATGGTATTGAGGTGTTAGTGCATGTAGGGGTTAATACTTCCTCGCTGCAAAATGCTTTTGAGCCTCTGGTGGAGCGCGGTACCTTTGTTCATGCAGGCGAGCCGTTGCTCCATATTTCTCGTCAAAAGATCGAAGAAGCTGGTTGTGATCCAGTTGTTATTGGCACCATTACGAAAGGGTGCACCCCGAATGGCGCCCGGCTTTTGCGTCAGGGAATCGTGCGAGTGGGCGAGCCTTTGCTCGAATTGGTTGGGCGCGAATAAGCGAATAAATTTGTTTTGAAGGTGCCGAACACTTATATCTCGGTACTTTTGATGCGCTCTTGAACATGGCGCTCGCGAAGGAGTGCTATGAGATTCTCTGCAACCTTTTTATATTGCTCATCGCCAGTGCCTTCGTATAGCTCTGCAGCGGCCTCAATACCGGTATCAATATCGTGATTCTCAAGAGCTGTTTGCAGTGCTGAGCGAAGGGTTTCTTTATCTGACTCAGTAAGTGAATAAGGTTGAGAGTTAGACATTATGAGGTCCTCCTCGTTGAGAAAATATTGCGTTACATGGTAGCGGTATGTGTAACCAGCAAACAAACTTGATAAGTATTCCTAATCAGAACGCCTTAAATACGTATAAAAGATAAGAAAAAACGATTTTATACTGGTGCGTAATAACGACTGTAGATATGTAACGCTCGAGGTAGGGAAGTGTACGTTATGGCAAGAAGTACCTTCGCTCAAAAGTATTGCGAGAAACTTTTTCCTCATGCAACATATGAGCTCACAACCACCGATCCGGAGTTCTCTGAGTTCTTCCAAAACTTTGCTTTTGATGAAGTGATAAATGAAGAAGCTGCTCAGCTGCCTGATCGTGAACGCATGCTGGTAATTATTGCCACCCTTTTAGGTTGCCAGAGTGTTGATCTCTATAAAGAAATGGTATCAGCAGCACTTGAGATGGGCGTTAGCCCTGTAGAACTCAGGGAAGTTACCTACCAGGCAGTTGCCTATCTTGGCTTCGGACGTGTTTATCCGTTCTTTGCAGTGCTTAATCAAGTCTTTGAGCAGCACAACATTGAAGTCCCTCTTTTTGGACAAGCAACAACAACACCAGAGACTCGTTTAGCTGCTGGCAACGCTGTTCAAATTGCGTATTTTGGTGAAGGCATGCGTGAGAGCTGGAAGCAAGGTCCCCAGGAGCGCGCTCATATCAATCGCTGGCTTGCGGATAATTGCTTTGGCGATTATTACACGCGCACCGGTCTTTCCGATAAAGACCGCGAGATGATTACCTTTTGCTATATTGCAGCGCAAGGTGGGTGCGAACCGCAGCTCACAGCACATGCCTCTGGCAATATGAACCTCGGAAACGATAAAGATTTTCTCTATCGGGTTGTTTCAAATATGCTGCCGTACATTGGCTATCCACGCAGTTTAAATGCCTTAACTTGTATAGATAACGCAGCAGATCAACGGGCGTAATATAGCTATATAAAGCAAGGCGTGGCAGAGCATTTTCATGCATGCAGTGGGTAGAGAGGAGCGAGCGATGAAACTCGGTTTTGGTCTCATGCGGTTGCCTAAGCAAGATGATGTAATCGATATCGAACAAACAGCTCGTATGGTTGATATGTTTCTTGAAGCGGGTGGTACCTACTTCGACACTGCATATGTATACGAAGGGTCAGAAGAGGCTACCGCCAAAGCATTGGTTGAGCGCCATCCACGCGATTCTTACACGCTTGCTACTAAGTTGAATGCTCATTTAATGGCTCCCACACGAGAAGCAGCTCAGAAGCAATTTGAAACTTCGCTTGCGCGTACAGGAGCGGGATATTTCGACTATTACCTGCTTCATGCCCTCATGGACAATACCTATGAACAATATGATGAGTGGGGCCTGTGGGATTATGTCGCCGAGAAAAAGCGTAAAGGCCTTATTCGTAATATGGGATTCTCGTTCCATGGCGGGCCTCAACTTTTGGACGAAGTGCTCACTAAACATCCTGACGTTGACTTTGTGCAGCTGCAGCTCAACTATGCCGACTGGGATGACGCAAAGGTGCAGAGTCGCGAAAACTATGAAGTTGCTCGTGCGCATGATAAAGAAATTGTTGTTATGGAACCCATTAAGGGTGGCAGACTTGCAGAGCCTCCGGAGGAAGTGCGCGCCCTTATGGATGCCTGCACTCCCGGGATGTCCTATGCTTCATGGGCAATTCGTTTTGTAGCGAGTTTGCCAGGTGTGTTTACCGTACTGTCCGGCATGTCAAACGTCGAACAAATGGCAGATAATCTCTCGTACATGCGCGATTTTGAACCGCTGAACGAGGCTGAACGCGACGTTATTCTGCAGGCCCAGCGCATTATGGGAGAGTCCTCCACTATTGCCTGCACGGCATGTCACTATTGCACCAATGGATGCCCGCAGAACATTCCAATTCCTGAGATATTTGCAGCTGCCAATTTGCGTTTAGGCAATGGCCAGGCAGAAGAAGCACAGGCCGCCTACGATAAGGCTGTATCGGCGCCAGGTGCAGGTAAAGCATCTGAGTGCATCCAGTGTGGGCAGTGCGAAGGTGCTTGTCCGCAGCAACTAAGTGTTATTGACTATCTCCACATGTGTGCAGAGATGTTTGAATAAGACAGATTGTAAAGAGATGAAGTTGTAGCCCGGCATCTGTGGGATGTCGGGCTTTATTACTAAGAACGTTTAAGAACGTTGGAGCACTACATAGCGGTTAAGTGTGCCTGAGGCACCATCTGCGGAGAAACGATCGCACTCCAGAGCGGAACTTCCAAGGCTCTTTACAAGAGTATCGATTTCATCCTCTTCGAAGCTATGACAATAGCGAAAACATTCACTTTCTTGCCATCCGAGCAAATAATCGCCGAGGTCCAATGAAGTGGGATCATATCCAGGGAAAGGCGCGTGTTTGCGAGCCATCTCCATTGTCTTATGGGCGCGTTGAGCAAGACGAGCGTCATGCATAAACTGCCAGAATGAGAGCGCGATAATACCTCCCGGTTGCGCAGCGCTGACGAGTTCACGCATAAGGTCGACACGCAGCGTATCTCCTGGAATATGGTGCATAAACCCAAAACAACAAACGATATTGGCTGGCTTGATGTCAGGAAGTTTAATGGCCCTATCTAAAGAAGAGCTTTCCTTCTTGTTGGTAGCGTTGTTCAATAGCGTGCCGATAATATCAAGGTAGGCGAGCGTTACCTGGCTTGTGGGGTGTTGTTCTGAGAAATTTTCCTCGGCAAGTGTGGGCTCGTTGTCTATGCCTTGGTAATGAAGACAAGCTTTTGGAAATCTGTGCTCGAGAAAGCTAAGAAGACGCGCATTCCCGCAGGCAACATCAGTAACTACCAGGGGTTTATTTCCCTTGAGGGTATCGGTGGGCATGAGCTGCTCTGCCAAATTTGTAACATGTTCCCATCCTTGCCATGCACGGTGTCGAGTGGCCGAAAACGAGTGAGCATTTTCGTGATAAAAGCGTTTGTCGAGCTCAATGAGTTCGTGTGCGGTCTGGAGGTCCATGTGTTTCCTTATTTCGAGCTACTCGTGGGCTGTGTGCTGCTTTCTTTGGAAGCTCATATTCTTGCAGAGCTGGTGTGCCATAGCTTGCAATGTCTGCGTTAGAATCGGGCTATGGATGAGATTATTCAACAGATTGTGGAGCTGCTGCGATGCGGTAAAGAGGTGGACGAGAATACACTCGTCAAGCTCATGCATGCTGCGGCTCGTCGTACTGGCAAGGACAAAGGCGCCTTTGCCAAGCGCCGTTTATTGCCATACTATCATCGCGTCAAAAATGAGGATCCTGAGCTCTGGCAGAGCTGGCACATTACACCTGAGCTTGAACGGAGTCTCCTTGCGGTTCTGCGTATGAAGCCACGTCGTTCTGCCTCCGGTGTGGCAACGATTACGGTAATCACGAAACCATGGCCTTGTTCTGGTTCATGCGTTTTTTGTCCGAGCGATGTTCGTTGTCCCAAGAGTTATCTTGCCGATGAGCCTGCCTGTGCTCGTGCTGTGAAGGCAAGTTTTAATCCGTATCGTCAGGTGGCTGCACGACTAACAGCTCTCCGACAAATGGGGCATGCAACAGACAAAATTGAGCTCATTGTGCTCGGTGGAACATGGAGCGATTATCCGGAGACCTATCAGCTCTGGTTTATGCGTGAACTCTTTCGCGCTCTCAACGATGAGGCATCCGTGGACGCTCACACGTTTGCCGCATTGACCAATGAGCCAGATGTAGATGCCGCTGAAATTGCTGAGGTTCAGCGTGCAGTAAGCGCTGGTGAGCTTACCTATAACCAGGCGATAGACCGTCTCTACCTGAGCAATCAAGCTTTTTGCGATGCAGCACAAGCACAGACCGCCACCTGGGCAGATCTTGAGTATGAACATACGCGCAACGAGCATGCACGCCACCGGGTGGTTGGGCTCGTAATAGAAACGCGTCCTGACGCTATAACACCCGAAGCTCTTGTTCGTATCCGTCGTATGGGTGCAACCAAAATCCAAATGGGAGTTCAGAGCACGCGGCAGGAGATTCTTAATGCAAACGGGCGCGGCATTCGTGTCGAGCAGATAGAGCGAGCATTTAACCTGTTGCGCTTATTTGGTTTTAAAGTACATGCTCACTTTATGGTCAATCTTCTCGGCGCAACACCTGAAGCTGATAAAGACGACTACGAGCACTTTGTGACCAATCAGGCATTTCTGCCAGACGAAATCAAACTCTATCCCTGCGCGCTTATCGAGAGCTCTCATCTCATGAGTCGTTGGCGCAAGGGTGACTGGAAACCTTACTCAGAGGACGATCTGGTAGATGTGCTTACAACAGACGTACTTACAACACCCGTCTTTTGTCGCGTATCACGTATGATTCGAGACTTTTCTACCGGTGATATTGTGGCTGGCAACAAGAAGCCTAACCTGCGCCAACTTGTAGAGCGTCGTGTTGCTGAGCGCTGTGCACATACAGGTGAACATGTGCGTGAGATTCGCTTCCGTGAGATTGCTACAAGCAAAGTGGATATGCATGAACTCAAGTTGGCGGAAGTGAGCTACCAGACAAACGTGACGAATGAATACTTCCTGCAGTGGGTGACGCCTCAGAACCAGATTGTTGGGTTCTTACGCCTTTCTCTACCAAATCGCAAGGCTCTTGAGCAGCTTGCCGATGAGCAGAGCTTGTCGCCTGCGCCTGAGGAAGCCATGATTCGTGAGGTGCATGTGTACGGCACTGCTGAGCGAGTTGGTGAAGCGGGCACGACAGCTCAACATCATGGTCTTGGACACAAGCTTATCGATCGTGCTTGCACGATTGCACGAGAGGCGGGCTATGAGCGTATCAATGTGATCAGTGCTATTGGCACGCGCGCATACTATCAGGAACTTGGTTTTTCAACTCATGGCCTTTATCAGCAAAAAGAGTTGAAATAATTGACGAGATAACCTTGGAGCAGATACGAGCGGTGCGTCTGTAGATTCAGAAGGAAAGCCGAGTGGCGAGAGGATGATCGTCATGAGTATGGTTGAAATTGTATTTAGTCCGACGGGTGGAACAGAAAAAGTCGCAGATAAGCTTACCGCTCGTTTAGCAGAATGTTGTGATATAGCAGATCGGCAAGTTGTTGATTTGGTAAATCCTGCTTTCAATGCTCATTTGGTTGAGATTTCCTCTGATGATGTGGTGGCTATTGCCGTGCCGTCGTTTGGTGGTCGCATGCCATCTACAGCGACGGAGCGGCTTTCTCAGATAAACGGCCATGGCGCGACCGCAATTCTCGTATGTGTGTACGGTAACCGTGCATTTGAAGATACGCTTGTTGAACTTGAAGATGTGGTGCGCGGAGCTGGGTTTGTCGTTGTGGCGGCTGTAGCGGCGATCGCTGAGCATTCCATTGTTCGCTCTGTTGCTGCTGGACGACCTGATGCTGCTGATTTTGAAGAGCTTACATCCTTTGCAGACCGTATTGCTGAGCGCCTACAAATGTGTGCAACAGGAGAAGCAGTTGAGTCGCCTGCAATCCCAGGTAACCGTCCTTATAAGGAGGCTGGCGGTTCCGGAATGGTGCCCAAGGCAGGCAAAGCGTGTGTTAACTGCGGGATATGCGCCAAAGCGTGTCCTGTGCAAGCAATTGATGCTGAGAATTGTCACAAGGTCGACAGTGAACGCTGCATCTCGTGTATGCGCTGTGTTTCGGTGTGCCCACACAATGCACGCGCAGTGAGCGCTGTCATGCTTGCGACGGTGAGCACTGTACTCAAGAAAGCTTGTGCTGGTCGCAGAGAGAATGAACTGTTCCTGTAGGGACAGTTTTTCTGACTGTTATAAGGGATAGTTCAACAAGGCAGAAAGATTGATCGAGTGGTCGCATGAACGAAGGGCGGCGCTATGACAAAACTTTCTAAAATGCTCCTGGGCGGTGAGCTGGATGCTCAGGTTCTTGAGGGAGCTAAACAGGCAACATTTGTTGAAGTGGACGATCCTTTACGTCAGTATTCCATGTTCTTTCTGCGTCTTCTTGCTGCAACAGTTGTCGCAACTGCGGGTGTAGCAGCCGATTCATCCACCACAATCATTGGCGCTATGCTTATTGCCCCACTCATGTCCCCGATGTTGGGCGTGGCACTTGCCACTGCGCTTGGACGAATGCGGGATCTTCTTCGCACCCTTGGTCTTACCTTGCTGGGCATGGGAATCGTTGTGTTGGTTTCTATAGGGGTTACTGCGATCATACCGGTTGCTGTTGATATGGATGCTAATACGCAAGTGCTGGCACGCATCTCGCCTCGTCTTGTTGATTTGATAATTGCGTTGGCAGCTGGGTTTATGGCAGCACTTGCTTCTATGCGAAGCGATATTCCTGATGCTTTACCAGGTGTTGCCATTTCGGCTTCTATCGTTCCGCCGCTTTGTGTAGTTGGAGCAAGTATTTATGAGGGAGCTCCAGAAGCGGCAATTGGTGCACTGTTGCTTTTTGTCGCCAACTTTATTGCAATTCAAGTTATGGGTGCTGTGGTGTATCTCCTTATGGGTCTTATCCCGCATAGCGAAGAAAAACCGGTAAGTGATGCTCGCGCAGCATGGTATGCATTGGTGGCGATTGCTGCCATTGCGCTCGTTCTTTTCTTCATGGATGTAAGCATGGGCATTGTGCGTTCGGGCGAAATGGAAAGACGTGCCCAGGATATAACGGCTTCCTGGGCGAATAACGCGGGGTATCGGGTAACTTCACTATCTGTTGATGATAACGAGCTGTATGTTCAAATTGCTGGTGTAGATAAGGAGCCAGACGTGCATACCCTCGCTCAATCATTATCGGAAGCAAATGTTACCTATAAAGATGTATATGTTTCAGTAGTGGAAGAGCACAACGCGGCATTATCTACTGACAGCTAGATCTCTCAGATGAACACAGTTCCAGTGCCTTATGAGCAGCTGAGATAACCGAAGCAATATCTTGTGAGTCGGGATGTGACAACGCCTTGTCAAAGTTATCCAGCATCGCACGTACACGCGAATTGTCTGGGTCCTCTTTGAGCATTTGTTCGTAACGAGTGCGCACCGAAGACCCCATTTTGCCCTGGCACATGCGTTCTCCAAGCAGGGTAACAGTGTCGGGAACATGTGATTTCACACGCTGTAAGATTTGGTTGAAATATTCTGCCGAGCCACCAAAACCGGCTGTGCCAAATAAAAACAGCCGCTGATGGGTGAGATTGCTTAAGAAATGAGCTGCGTCGGTTGTGCAATCTCCTTTATCACACCAAAATCCAAAAAGGATTGCATCGGTATCAGCGAAAGCAGTGTTAGATATTGCATCAGAACCAGTGACAGTATGTAGCGGGCCAGCATAGACAAGCTCTATGCCATCCACACTTGCAAGATCCTGTGTAAGGGCCTCGCCTAAGGTCTGAGTGTTGCCGGTCTTACTATCCCAAATCACTGCACATTTCATAGTACTCACCAGTTTCTTATGTAATACGTGAGGGCGGGCTTTCTCAATTACAGGGGAACTTCTACCCATCGTAGGAGCTGTAATGTATCCATATTTTGCCCTACTCACCCTAAGGCGCAGAAATAACGGTTCCGCTTATGTTCGCCGAATATATCGACAGGTAAGACGATTTATTAAGTATCGTAGAACCCCAGATAAATCAGAACGCTTAGAAGCTGCTTATAAGGAGGCTAGCTATGTCCTATGCCGACCTGGTTACAACACGTCATTCGGTGAGAAGTTATAAGAAAACACCAGTGGAACCCGAAAAGGTCCAAGCCATCCTTGAGGCAGGTCGTCTTGCCCCCAGTGCGGTGAACAATCAACCAACCCGCGTAGCTGTATGTGATACGCCTTAGGTTTTGTCGCGTGTTGCTGCGGCAACTGGCCGCATGGAGCGCGATGGCTCTGTGTTTGGGGCTCCACTTGTACTTGTCGTATGCGTACGAACGGAAGATGCATGGGTACGTGGTTATGATCAGAAATGTCATGCTGATATAGACGCCACTATCGTGTGCGATCAAATGATGATGCAGGCTACGGATCTTGGTTTGGGAACTTGCTGGGTTTGCCATTTTGATCCGGTTGCTATGCGAGAGGCTCTATCGCTGCCTGAAGGGATTGAGCCAGTCCATGTATTGCCTATTGCTATGCCGACGAAGAACCCGTTGATATGGAGAAGCACCTCTATGGTCGCCG
This sequence comes from Olsenella sp. Marseille-QA0557, assembly GCF_965119725.1. Classification (NCBI taxonomy): domain Bacteria; kingdom Bacillati; phylum Actinomycetota; class Coriobacteriia; order Coriobacteriales; family Atopobiaceae; genus Olsenella; species Olsenella sp. Marseille-QA0557. The sequence goes on from NZ_CBCPMI010000001.1 coordinate 1,098,679, forward strand.
GATTTCTCTGGAGCAGTTTACCGATTTGCAGTAAGTACTTTTCTTGGCAGATAAGCGCAGTTTTTACCTCATAAGGCTTTGTGTTGCACTTCGTATGCGCCCTCAAAATTGTCTACGATTGGTAGCGGCTTATCAGCCGCTACCATCGTATTGCTCGATCTTCTATGGGGCTCATTTGGCCGTTCCGGAATGAAATAGACATGGGCAAATTCCTTGGAAAAGGTTGCAAGGGTCTGTTTGGTATAGCGAGATCCTCTTCCTTCGCAAGTGCCTATGAGATTTGCTAGATAAATCCCATTTTTGGCAAGGCACTCATGAATAATGTGAGCCCCTTCATCAGTTGCCATAGGGCCAAGCGGATGCTTGCCAGAAAATGCATCATTTACGACCAGCTTATAAGGTCCTTCCCCGTCAGAAACGGCATGTTTTCGTAAACAGTCCCAACCGTCAGCGCAGATAAGCTCTAAGCGATTTGATGCTATCGCGTCGTAGGTCTCAATAAGATCATCGAGGAAAAAGTCTTCTCGAGCAATCTTGGTCATAGCAGGATCAATTTCGACAACAGTAATATGAGCGTGTGGATAGTGTGCAACCAAATATTTTGGCAACGAATAACCTCCACCACCCAAAATGATTGCATTGCCCGGTCCATGGGCTAGGCGAATAACATCCGCCATAATGCGCTGGCAGATGCAGCTCAGCTCAAAACGAAGATCTTTATCTATATAACAGACTGATTGAAAAGTGCCATTCACATTGAGCAGGCGTACGGGAGTGCCGTCTGCATCTTCAGCATCAAAAATTAAAGCCGGTCCAAACATAGTTTTGCGGACGAGCTTTACACCACGCCAAGCGAGAAGACGTGGAATGAGCAATCTCCCAATAATAAAAACAACAACGACAAAGACTATTTCTGCAGCTAGTACTGCAATAACAGGCATTGAAACGCTCCAAGATAGTATCGAGATGAAATATGTTAGATGTTAGACACACTCTAATTGAGAGTTACCTACCATTGACCCAAATTTTTAAATACTGTGATGGTGGAGTGTAAGATACTGAAATACCTGTGCACTTATGGAGCTGAACTTGTGAGATGTGGTCATGCTCCGCTATACTGACGCGTGCGACGTGACATTTTTGATGTCTCGTCAATACTTGTTGCTCAACGAGAGGAAGACGTAATCATGACTGCTGGACTCAGCATGATAGCAGGACTCGGTATTCCTGAGCTGCTTCTTATCATCGTAATCGTACTTATTATTTTTGGGCCTAAGCGTCTGCCTCAGCTTGGCTCTTCTCTTGGCAAGACCGTAAAGAATATCCGTGAGGGTATGGAAGAGGACGACGAGCCAGAAGAAGACGTTGAGGATGTCGAAGAAGATGACGAGGAAGAGGACGACGAAGACGACGAGGACGAGTCTCCTGTAGTGGAGCACAAGAAGTCCAAGAAGTCTAAGACGTCTTCTCATAAGGCTTAGAGTTACAACAGGTAGTGCGAACGGGAGCCTAAGTACATGGACAACAATGAAATTATTCTCACTCCAGAAGGTCGTGCCAAGCTTGTAGAAGAGCTTGAGTGGCGTGAAGGAGAGAAAGACGCTGAGATTATTGCACGCATTAAGGAAGCTCGTGACTTTGGCGACCTTTCCGAAAATGCAGAATATGATGCTGCAAAAGAGGAGCAATCCAAGAACGCTGCTCGTGTAGCAGAAATTCGTGCAATTCTTTCCTCTGCTCGCATCTCTGAGTCTTCCAACGCACATATTGTTGTTTCCATCGGAAGTACCGTTGAGGTTGAGGACGAAAAAGGCAAGCGTCAGTCCTACACCATTGTTGGTACTACTGAAACCAACTCGCTTCGTCATCGCATCTCTAATGAATCTCCTTTAGGTGCCGCTCTTATCGGCTCCTCTAAGGGTGATATGGTGGAGTACGCAACTCCTGCAGGCAAAAAACGCTCTCTTAAAGTTATCGATATCACTCGATAACACGGTGTCTGCCACTTTTTCGAGCGCGTCCCGCCCGCGGCAGAACCGCGAGGGACGCGCTTTTTTCTATGGGCGGCAAAGACAGGAATAAAGCGCTTGCGCGCTGAGTATATGAGAAAGAAGGAAGCATGTCTGAGAACCACCAGGGCAATGCAGCAAGTGCTGCACCTGTGAACATCAACGACGAAAGGGCTATTCGTCGTGCTAAGCGCCAAGCGCTTATCGATGAGGGGATTAACCCCTATCCTTTGCGCTCCACAGTAACAGCTCACGCTGCTGGTCTTGCTGAGAAGTATGCAGATCTAGAAGCGGGCGTAGATACTGAGGATGTTGTCTCAGTTGCTGGCCGTATTCGCGCACTTCGCTCTCACGGCAAGATTGCTTTTCTTGTTCTCCAGGATTACACGGGAACCATTCAGCTGTTCTGTCGCCACGATGTGCTAGGCGATGATGCTTGGGATCTGCTTCGTCGTTTTGATGTTGGCGATATTATCGGCGCAACTGGTCCTGTGGTTCGCACCAAGCGCGGCGAGCTTTCCGTTGCTCCTACTAAGCTTGAAATGCTTGCCAAGTCCTGCCGTCCTCTGCCCGATAAGTGGTCCGGTCTGACTGACAAGGAAACCAGGTATCGTCAGCGCTATGCCGACCTTATCGTCAATCCTGCCGTCATGGAGACCTTCCGCAATCGCTCGAAGATCATTTCTGCAATTCGCCGCTATATGGAAGATGAGCTTGGCTATATCGAGGTAGAAACCCCGATTTTGCAAGAGACGCTCGGCGGCGCAAATGCTCGCCCCTTTATCACGCACTTTAACGCTCTTGATCAGACATGCTATTTGCGTATTGCAACTGAGCTGCATCTGAAGCGCTGCATCGTAGGTGGCATGGAGCGCGTTTTTGAGATTGGCCGTCAGTTCCGAAATGAAGGTATGGATCAGACGCACAATCCAGAATTCACTTCCATGGAAGCCTATTGTGCCTATTCCGATCTTGAGGGTATGAAGCGCCTTTCTGAGGGCCTGTTTAGTGCTGTCGCTCACTCGCTTGGCAAGGGAGATAAGATTCAGTATCAGGGTCTTGAGATCGATCTTTCCACTCCTTGGCGCTCAGCATCCATGAGTGAGCTTGTCTCAGAGCACCTGAACGAGCATGTTGATATGGACACCCCGCTGGAGCATCTCCGCGAGCTCTGCGATGCCAATGATGTGCATTATGAGCCCGAGTGGGGTGTTGGACGTCTTATCTTCTCGCTTTATGATGAGCTGTGCGAATCTGAGATCGTAAACCCAACGTTTGTTTGCGATTATCCGGTTGAGGTTTCCCCGCTGGCAAAGCGTATTCCTTCCGATCCTCGCCTGACTGAGCGTTTTGAGCTGGTTATCGCTGGTCATGAGTATGCTAATGCCTTTACCGAACTCAACGACCCTGTAGATCAGGAGGGACGTTTCCGCGCACAGGTTGAGGCCAAAGAGGCTGGCGACGAGGAAGCTATGGATTATGACGCAGACTATGTGCGCGCACTTGAGTATGGCTTGCCTCCTACTGGCGGTATTGGCTACGGTATTGACCGTATGATCATGCTGTTCTGTGATGAACCTTCCATTCGCGACGTGCTTCTCTTCCCACACATGAAGCCTGAAGCTAAGCCTGTTGTACATACGCACAAGGCTGCCTCCGAACGTCTGGAGACGGGTCTGAGCCGCGAGCAAGCGCTCGAGCTGCTTGAGAAGTACAACCAGGATGAATTCCATATTCATCATGGCAAGACCGTTGAAGCACTGATGCGTTACTATGCGCGCAAGTATGATCCAGAAAATATTGAATTCTGGGGTCAGGTTGGTCTGCTGCATGATCTGGATTGGGAGAAGTGGAACGATCCAGCAGTTCATACCGTAAAAACAGCTGAGATTCTTGAGGAGTGTGGCGCTAATCCACGTCTGGCTCACGCCATTCAGACACACAACTCCGATTTCAATACAGATCTTCCAAAGCCTGAGCACAAGATGGAGTGCGTGCTCTACGCAGTGGATGAGCTTTCAGGCCTGATCGGTGCTGCGGTAATTATGCGTCCTTCCAAGAGCGTCATGGACTTCTCGGTCAAGTCGCTTAAGAAGAAGTTCAAAGATAAGCGCTTTGCTGCCGGCTGTGACCGCGATGTCATTCGCCACGGTGCGGAGATCAACAATATGGAGCTTGACGAGCTCTTCGCAAGTGTTATTGAGGCTATGCAGGCAATTGAGTCGGGTGCCGAGGAGGCAGCGGAGGCTGCAGATAAGGCCGAAGAGCTTCACACGGTGCCTGCCGCCACAACGCCCATGCCTGTTTCCACTACTGCAAATGTGGGCGGCGCAGGCGCTGACTTTGCTCACGTGGTGGTTGAGCCGCTGTTTAAGGATCTTATCGACTACGACGAGTTTGCTCGCTCCGACTATCGTGCGGTAAAGGTGCGGGAATGCTTCCCGGTGCCTGGCAGCGACAAACTGCTGCAGTTTACCCTTGATGATGGTTCTGGACGCGATCGTACAATTCTTTCGGGTATCCATCCAAACTATCGTCCCGAAGACCTGGTTGGTCGTACGCTCATCGCCATTACCAACCTCAAGCCTCGCCGTATGATGGGTGTAAGTTCGGAAGGCATGCTAATTAGTGCCATCCATCATGATGAGAATGGCAATGAAGGCCTCAACCTGCTGATGGTCGACGACCGTATCCCCGCAGGAGCAAAGCTGTACTAAGTTCTTGCTTGGCTAAAAAGGTGCGGGCCAACAGGTTTTCCTGCTGGCCCGTATTGTATTTTTGTGACGCGGCGTCACCTCGAGCGTATGATTGACATCCTATATGGGTAAACACTGCCAGAACAGAGACCTGTGGTATAACGTTTGTCCCTGTGGAGCCATTTATTTGGCGGCAAGATATAAATCATTGGAGCATGGAGCAACGCATGTTCGAGAAGTTTACTGACAAAGCACGTAAGGTTATGTCGCTCGCCCAAGAGGAAGCGCGTTCTTTGGGCCAGATGTATGTAGGTACCGAGCACCTTCTCCTTGGTCTTATCAAGGAGGGTGATGGTATTGCTGCACAGGCACTTGCCAATCTGGATGTAACGTATGAAGAGACACTTGCTACCGTTCGCGATCTTACAAAAGGTGAGTCGGAGCCAGTTCCTGGCGGGCATATTCCTTTTACGCCACGTGCAAAACGAGTATTAGAAGATTCTTATCGTGAGACTATGTCGCACGGTCAGACCTATATTTCAACTGAGCATTTGCTTTTGGGCATTGTGCGTGAGGGCAATGGCAGCGCAATGACAGTGCTCGCCCGCATGGGCGTTTCTGCTGATGCTGTCCGAAATGCAGTTAATGAGCTTATCGACAAGAGCTCTGATGCTAAGGGTCCCGCCCCAGCCACGGTGCGTATGAATCCAGATGGCACACCCGTAAGTGATGCTGAAGGCTCAATGCTCAAAGAGTATGGTCGCAATTTAACGCAGCTTGCTGAAGAGGGGAAACTCGACCCTGTGATTGGCCGTGATCTCGAGGTAGAGCGTGTGATGCAGGTATTAGCACGCCGTCAGAAGAACAATCCTCTGATTCTTGGCGATCCAGGCGTTGGAAAAACCGCAGTCGTAGAAGGTTTGGCGCAGCTCATAGCTACTGGAAACGTTCCTGATTTGTTGCGAAACCGTCAGATTTGGACACTCGATGTTGCAGCACTTGTTGCCGGTTCAAAATATCGCGGTGAATTTGAGGACCGTCTTAAGCGCGTTATTACAGAGGTTGAAGAGTCGGGTAACGACATTCTCTTTATCGATGAGATGCATACCCTCATTGGTGCTGGTTCCGCTGAGGGCTCTATCGATGCAGCTTCCATTCTTAAGCCACCCCTTTCGCGTGGAGAAATCCAGGTAATCGGTGCAACTACTGCTGAAGAGTACCGTAAGCACATCGAAAAGGACTCAGCTTTTGAGCGTCGTTTCCAACCGGTATATGTGAATGAGCCTTCGCTCACCGATACTGTGAGTATTCTTCGTGGCCTGCAAGAGCGCTACGAGAAGCATCATCACGTGGTCTATACCGATGCAGCTATTGAAGCTGCTGTGCGTCTCTCGAGTCGCTACATTCAGGATCGATTCTTGCCTGATAAAGCTATAGACGTTATTGATGAGGCAGGAGCGCGCACACGTGTTCATAAGATGGCGCTTCCTCCGGAGCTCGCGCAGGTTGATGAAGAACTGGCGCAGGTAAAAGCGGAAAAAACCGAAGCTGCAAGCGCTCAGGAATTTGAGCGTGCGGCACATCTCAGAGATAGAGAAAAAGAGCTTGCAAGCAAGAGGGTAGAGCTTGAAGAAGCTTGGCATAAACGCATGGATGAGCAGGTTATTACGGTAGACGATAATGACATCGCCAATGTTGTTTCGGATATCACCGGTGTTCCTGTCGCCAATCTTACCGAGGCCGAAGCTTCGAAGTTGCTGCGCTGCGAGGAAGCGCTTCACCAGCGCGTTATTGGTCAGGAAGAAGCGGTATCAGGGGTTGCACGTGCTATCCGTCGAAGCCGTTCTCCGCTTAAGGATCCTCGTCGTCCTGGTGGCTCGTTCATTTTCCTGGGCCCATCGGGTGTGGGTAAAACTGAGCTTGCAAAGAGTCTGGCAGAGTTTCTCTTTGGTAGCGAAGATGCACTTATCTCTTATGACATGTCAGAGTTCATGGAGAAACATGCAGTATCCAAACTTGTTGGTGCACCTCCGGGATATGTTGGCTATGACGAGGGTGGCGAGCTTACCAAGGCAGTACGCCGTCGTCCCTATTCGGTAGTGCTTTTCGATGAGATTGAAAAGGCACACCCCGATGTCTTTAACATTTTGCTGCAGATTCTGGATGAGGGTCGTCTTACTGACGGTCAGGGCCGCAAAGTGGACTTCTCAAATACTGTCATCATTATGACGAGCAACGTGGGTGCTCGTGAGATTGCTAAGCCTAATGCCATGGGCTTTGGTTCTGATGTAGGTCACCTCTCTGATGTGGAAATTCGCAGCCGTGCGATGTCAGAGCTGAAGAAGCTTTTCCGTCCTGAGTTCCTGAATCGTGTGGATGAGATTGTGGTATTCAAATCGCTCACATCCGAGCAGATTCGCGGCATTGTGGATCTTATGGTCTCCGAGCTGCGCAATCGTCTTATTGCTGAGGGTATGTCGATTGAGCTTACCGATGCTGCCAAAGATTTGGTTGCTCGTGAGGGAACCGATCCGATTTATGGTGCACGACCCCTGCGGCGTGCACTGCAGACGCTCATTGAGGATCCGCTTTCTGAACAATTGCTTCAGGCTGCCTGGAAGACGGGAGATATTGTTCTTGCCGATGCCGAGGATGGAAAGATTATTTTCCGCAAAGGTGAAGGCGAGATTCCCGCCCCAACAGAGCGTGAGCATATGGAGCTCCCACATGCTCAATCATCCTGGGGGCTTGATGCTGCCACACCCGATACACATGGGGTGAGTGATAATGATCTGGCGCAGGCGACAGATTAGGTGAGATTTAAGTTGTATGAATAAGGGTGTTCGTCCTATGGGCGGGCACCCTTATTAGTATTTGGGCTTTATACTTTTAAGCGTGTGACTGTGCACTTTGATGCGCCCGAAACTACCATGGGGGTGACGCATGGAAGAACAAAACGAACAACAATTGAACTCCATCGAGTCTCGTATAAACGAAGCTATACGTGCAACAGCACCTGGTACAGCTATGCGTCGAGCGCTTGACATGATCATTGCTGGGCATCTTGGCGCTTTAATATGTGTAGGCGATGTTGAGCATGTTCTTGCAGCGGGTAACGACGGCTTTCCGCTCAACATTTCTTTTACCGCCAATAGGCTCTTTGAACTATCAAAGATGGATGGCGCGGTCGTTTTAGATGGGGACCTCAATCAAATATTGAGAGCAAATTTTCATCTCAATCCCGACCCATCATTGCCCACAAGTGAAACAGGCATGCGCCATCGAACGGCGGCGCGTATGAGCCTGTTAACAAAAGCGCTAGTAATTTCTGTCTCTGAACGTCGTCAAGTAGTCAATCTGTATATAGGGGGCCGTTCACATCAGCTCAGAACAGTTCCTGAAATCATGACGCTTACGAGCCAGCTGCAAGGAACATTGCAGTCCACGCGTCAGTCTCTCGACAGGGGCCTTTTGCGCCTCTCTTCACTTGAGTTGGACAACTATGTCACGCTCAGTGATATTACGTATCTCTACAACCAATTTGAGCTGCTGCTTCTTATCGATAAAGATCTCCGGCGATATGTGATTGAGCTGGGTGCTGAGGGACGTTCTGTCGAGATGCAGCGCTCACAGTTTGTAGGCGATGTTGAAGACGAATACATTCTGATGATTCGTGACTATGCAGCTAACTCCTCTCGTGAGGAAGCGGTGCGTATTCGGTCGCAGTTCTCGCAACTTGCGGCAGACGCCTCGCTTAATTGCAAAAACGTCGCCAAGATCCTCGGGCGTGAGAATCTGAAGGAAGATAGTGTTATTACGCCGCTTGGACTGCGTACCCTTTCTCGCATTTCAGTTGTACGAGAAGGTATGGCAGACAAAATCGTGGATGAATATGGCTCTTTGCGCGAGCTGCTCGACGCTATTGAGGACAATCCTTCGCGTCTTGATGATATTGGTGTGAACAACCCCTCTATTCTGGCGGATAGCCTTACCCGTATGCATGGAGGTCAGGCGTGAAGGTCCAAACAACCCTAAGGACTCCAGATACGTGCGCAATTATTGTTGCGGGCGGTCGTGGTGAGCGATTTGGAGATGCACGAGGCAAGCAGTTCGTTCCTCTTTGCGACCTTCCGATGGCAGCTTGGTCGCTCAAGGCATTTGCAGAGGCTCCTTCCGTAGGAGCTCTTGTGGTGGTATGTGCTCCAGAGCGTATTGATGAGATGCGCAAAGAAGTGGTGGACCCGCTTAAGCTTTCGATGCCTGTTCTCTTTGCGCCTTCTGGTTCTGTTCGACAGGCTTCTTGTTTCTCAGGGTTGCAGACCATATCTCAGCAACTAGCTGAACAATCATTTCCATTCGTTGCCATCCATGATGCAGCGCGGCCTCTTATCACCCCGGCTGGTATTGAGCGTGTGATAGATTGCATACGCTCAAACACAGAGCTCGATGGCGCTATTTGCGCCCGTCCTGCTGTTGATACGCTCAAAGTAGTTAAGGATGCTTCGGAGAAAAGCACAACGCCTGTTATTGTCTCTACGCCAGATCGCTCAACATGTTGGTATGCAGAGACACCACAAGTCTTTCGCTTTGAGACCATCTTTTCCGCTCATAAGCAAGCAGCTGACGATGGGTTTGTTGGCACAGACGATGCGTCTTTGATTGAGCGGTTGGGTGGCCACGTGGCGGTTGTTGATCCGGGGTGTGAAAATCTTAAAGTTACGCTTCCAGGTGATAAGACCATTGCAGAAGCAATTCTTTCGGCGCGGCAGCATGCCACTACGTCGTGTAGTGCCTAGCTATTATCTGCACTTTATCAGTTGTCCTTTTTGCTTGCGAAGCTACAATCGTGAGCACGCCAAATACCGGTCCGCGCCGCCGCGGCCGTCGCGAACCCAAGGGGTGTCAAATGCTTATATACAACAGTCAAACACATCGTAAGGAAGAGTTTAAGCCCATTGATGCTGGTCGAGTTCGTATGTATGTCTGCGGACCTACCGTGTATGACCAGATCCATATTGGCAACGCCCGTACATTCCTTTCATTCGATGTGATTCGTCGATATTTGCAATACAAGGGCTATCAAGTCACCTTTGCGCAAAACCTTACTGACGTGGACGACAAAATTATCAATCGCGCAAATGAAACAGGTACGACTGCTGCTGCGGTAGCCGAGGAGTTTTCAGCGGCTTTTATTGAGCAGATGCATCGTTTTGGGATTTTGGACCCCGATATTCGCCCTCGCGCAACACGCGAAATCGAGGCAATGCAAGACATGATTTCTCTTCTTATCGAGAAGGGCTTTGCCTACGTTGCGTCCAATGGTGACGTGTATTTCTCAGTACGGTCTGATACGCATTATGGTGTTCTTTCGGGACGTGATCTCGATCAGCTGCGTGCTGGTGAGCGCGTAGAGGTTAATGATGAGAAGCACGATCCTTTTGACTTTGCACTCTGGAAGGCAGCTAAGCCAGGGGAACCAAGTTGGCCGAGTCCCTGGGGAGAGGGACGTCCTGGTTGGCATACCGAGTGCTGTGCCATGATCCATCGCTATTTGGGAACACCCATTGATATTCATGGTGGCGGTGCAGATCTCATCTTCCCGCATCATGAAAATGAGACAGCGCAGGCAATGTGCGCCTGGAATGCTCCGCTTGCAAATGTGTGGATGCATGCAGGTATGCTTCGCGTGGATGGCGAGAAGATGTCCAAGAGCCTGGGCAATTTCTACACCCTTAAAGAAGTGCTCGATAAGTATCCTGCCGATGCAGTGCGCCTGCTTATGCTGCAAACACACTATCGTGCACCTCTTGATTTTTCGTTTGAGCGTCTTGAGGGAACCGTTGGTACTGTTCAGCGCCTCAAGGGCTGTGTTCGCAATTTGAGATGGACAGCGAAGAATGCTCAAGAAGATGGCGTACTTACTGATGCAGATCGTGCATTCGGTGCCGCTATCGACGAGGCTCGTAAAGAATTTACGAGCCAGATGGATGATGACTTCAACACCGCAGGTGCCCTAGCAGCTATCTTTGGTTTGGTAACCACAGCGAATACGTATCTCAAAGAGGCGGGAGATAATACTTCAACATCAGTTACGATTCGTGCATCTGACACACTTTGCGAACTGTGCGCTGTGCTCGGCATCGATCTTGTTGACACAAATTCAAAAGAAGAGCTGCCAGAAGAGCTGGTTGATCTTGCTGTTGAGTACGCTGGATATAAAGGAACTTCAGCGTCAGAGGCAGCACAAGCGTTGCTTGCAGCGCGTCAAGCAGCACGGTCTGAGAAGAACTGGACGCTTGCCGACAACATTCGCGATGCTATAGCCGGGCTCGGGCTTTCTGTAGAGGACACTCCTGCTGGTGCTCGCCTTATCAAGAAAGATTAGGTGAGGCGCGTGGTAAAGCAGCGTGGCAAATTATCTTCGAGCAAGCAACGCAGCAGAAAAGGTAAACGCTCAGGTAATAAAGACCTCATTGAAGGGCGCCGAGCCGTTGCCGAGGCACTCTCTCTTGGCCTTCCTCTTAAACAGGCCTATGTGGCAGAAAGTACCTCTCGTGAGCGAGATAAAAATCTCGCCGAAATTATTGGGCTTTTAAAAAAGACTCATGTGCCGATTGAGTTTGTGCCGCGCGAACGTTTGGATGGGCTTTCTAGCCATGGGGCTCATCAGGGGATAGTTGTGCTTGCACAGCCTTATCACTATGCGGAGCTTTCGGAAATAATTGACAGAGCGGATAGTAAGAACGCTCTGGTAGTGGTGCTTGACCATGTAACCGATGAGGGAAATTTCGGTGCAATTGTTCGAAGCGCAGAGGTAGTAGGAGCTGCGGGTGTAGTTATCCCAAAGGCACGGTCAGTTCGAGTTGGAACAGCTGCGTATAAGACTTCGGCTGGCGCAGTTTTGCATATGCCCATCGCTCAAGTGCCAAATCTAACGAACGCTCTCGAGCAGCTTAAACAAGCAGGTTTTTGGGCCGTGGGATCAACAGAGCATGCTACGACAACCGTCTGGGAAAGGCCGTTTCCTGATCGCTGTGCCCTCGTTATGGGTTCAGAAGGGGAAGGTATTTCGCGTCTTGTGCTCGAGAGTTGTGATATGACATTTCGTCTTCCACAGCGCGGCCGTGTTGAATCGCTCAATGTGGCTCAAGCTGCAACTGTTATGTGTTATGAGTGGTTGCGCACGACATACAGTTCCTCATCGGCAGCTCTTTAAGAGATGAGGCAGTGAACATGGCAAAGTCAGCGCTGGCACTCTTGGTGGTTGACGGATACAACGTAATTCATAAAACAGCTCGCTATACCGATTTGGTAGATACCGACATTTCTTCCGGATCCACAACAAGGCTTGGAAACGATCCGTTTGTGCGCGCTCGAGAATTGCTCATAGCCGATGTTGCTGCCTATTCACAGCGTCGCTATGACCCGGTAATCGTGTTTGATGGGGCAGGAAACATCAACCCAGAGCGTCCGCCTTTTTCAACGGGTGGCGTACGCCTCATGTTTTCTCGTCCAGGTGAATCAGCGGATGCGGTAATTGAGCGTCTTGTGACAGAGGCGCGAGAGCAGATGCGAGATGTGACGGTTGTAACGTCTGATAACACTATTCGAGCAACGGTTGGCGGAATACCTGTAACGCGTATATCGAGTGATGTACTTATTGCGGATATAACAACGCTTACGACAGAGTATGAAAATGCCAATGATGAGCGACAATACCAGCATATGACCGTAGAAGATCGTATTGATCCGAAGGTGCGAGAAAAACTTTGGCGAATGTTGAGAAATTAGAGCCTAGCATCTTAAGCGCGTAACCGCTATTATGTACAAGTTCGCCGGCATGGCTCAATGGCAGAGCAACGGTTTTGTAAACCGTGGGTTGTGGGTTCGACTCCCTCTGCCGGCTCCAGGATTTTGTGAGACCCCAGGTTCGCCTGGGGTCTTTTTTTGAACGTCGTCAAGAAACTTTTAAGATCATCAAGAAACATTTTTTGAAGATCCCGTTTAGATATAAAATTTATGATCTGAAGACGCAGTAACTACCTGCATTTATGTAAAAGATGTAGGGGAGTAACGCCCGGATGGGTGGATTACGTTGACAACCGTAATCAAGCGTCGTAATATTCCACTCGCTTGCAAGGACCTCAGGTTTTGCAAGAAGCTTGAAAACGGCACAAATGGGGATGTGGCACAGCGGCAACTGCGGCGGACTGTAAATCCGCTCCCTCTGGGTTCCTTGGTTCGAGTCCAAGCATCCCCACCACCCGCCCGTGTAGCTCAGTCGGTAGAGCACTTCGTTGGTAACGAAGAGGTCACCGGTTCAAGTCCGGTCGCGGGCTCCATTTCAAGCGTTTATTCGCCGGTGTAGCTCAGCTGGTTAGAGCACGCGGCTCATACCCGCGATGTCACTGGTTCGAATCCAGTCACCGGTACCAGCGTTCTCGTGGCCCTACGGGGCCACTAGACATATGTAGATAGCGTTATGCACGAAGCTGAGGAATAACCCACGGGTTGTTTCCAGAAGGAGGACGGCAATGGCCAAGGAGAAGTTTGAGCGCACTAAGCCGCATGTAAACATCGGCACCATCGGTCACGTTGACCACGGCAAGACCACACTGACTGCCGCTATTACCAAGGTTCTCTCTGAGACCGAGGGCTGCAAGGCTGACTTTACTGCGTTCGAGGATATCGATAAGGCTCCCGAGGAGCGCGAGCGTGGTATTACCATTTCTGTTGCTCACGTTGAGTACGAGACCGCTAATCGTCACTATGCTCACGTTGACTGCCCCGGCCACGCTGACTACGTAAAGAACATGATTTCCGGTGCTGCTCAGATGGACGGCGCCATCCTCGTTATTGCCGCCACCGACGGCCCCATGGCTCAGACTCGCGAGCACATCCTCCTCGCTCGTCAGGTCGGCGTTCCTTACATCGTTGTCTTCCTGAACAAGTGCGACATGGTCGACGATGAGGAGCTTATCGACCTCGTCGAGATGGAGACCCGTGACCTTCTCTCCGAGTACGACTTCCCCGGCGATGATCTCCCAATCATCCGTGGTTCCGCTCTCGGCGCCCTCAATGGCGAGGAGAAGTGGGTTGAGTCTGTCCGCGAGCTCATGAACGCTGTCGATGAGTACATCCCGACTCCTGCTCGTGACAACGAGAAGCCGTTCCTGATGGCTATCGAGGACGTTATGACCATCTCCGGCCGTGGTACTGTTGCTACCGGCCGTGTCGAGCGCGGTGAGCTCAAGCTCAACGAGCCCGTCGAGATCGTCGGCATCAAGGAGACTCAGTCCTCCGTCTGCACCGGCATCGAGATGTTCCGTAAGACCATGGACTTCTGCGAGGCTGGCGACAACGTTGGTCTTCTTCTCCGCGGCATCAAGCGCGAGGACATCGAGCGTGGCCAGGTCATCTGCAAGCCCGGCTCCGTTACCCCGCACTCCAAGTTCACCGCTGAGATTTATGTTCTCACCAAGGACGAGGGCGGCCGTCACACCCCGTTCTTCTCCAACTATCGTCCTCAGTTCTACTTCCGCACCACGGATGTTACTGGCACCATTAAGCTTCCTGAGGGCGTAGAGATGGCCATGCCTGGCGACCACGTCACCATCGAGGCTGACCTCATTCACCCGATCGCTATGGAGGAGGGCCTCCGCTTCGCTATCCGCGAGGGCGGCCACACCGTAGGCGACGGCCGTGTTGCTACCATCATTGAGTAGTAAACACTAGCTAGCATTTCTAGACCCGGCATCATGTGATGTCGGGTCTTCTTTTTTAATATGAGCTGAACATTGTCAAGAGGCAAAACCGGCCCGCCCCCTCCGGAGCTATCGGAGGCGGCGGGCCTACCTATCTTCGCCCGGGACCGGCGCTACCTGAGGGCGTGTCTGTTCGACGCACGTCTGGCATTCTAATATCCGCGCATGGCCTCCTCGGCTGCGCATTTCGTTGCTACGGCTGGGGGCCTCGACCGAAGTCTGTTGGCGGGCGTGGCGGTGCCCCGCTGCCCATAAAAAAAGACTCGAGTGGCCTCCCAACGGCCTCGAACGGCAGCGGTCCTCGGGGTCGGAACCTGTCTTTCCCGGCGGGGTGCTACGCCACGGCCATCCTCGCTATAGCCCACACCCAGCACGCCATCTCCCGCGCCGTGGCGCAGTTGGCGACGACGGGCTTCTTCCCGGCCGCGGACATCGCCTCCCGGCGGTCTTGGAGCCTCCTGTTGCACTTCGCCGCGTGGCGCCTCACCGCCGGCGCGACCTCCTGGTCGGATGCGAGCGGCTTAGCCTCCCGCGACGACATCGGTACGTGCCAGGCCGCCTCGACGAGCGCCGAGCGCACGTGGGCGTTGCCCGCGCGCGTGATCCCTCCCCTCGACAACGTCTCGCCGCTCGAGTGCTCCGAGGGCGTGAGGCCGCACCACGACGCGAACTCGGGCGCCGTGCGGAACCTCGAGAAGTCGCCGGCCTCGCAGGCGAGCAGGAAGGCGGTGGCGACGTCGACGCCCTTCACGCACCTGAGGGCGTCGACGGCTGGCTTCCACCCCGGGCGTCCCGCGGACTCGGCGACCCTCCTCGCCAGCGCATCTCGCGCCTCCTGGCAGCGCCTCACGCAGTCGCGGTAGTGCTCGTAGGCTGCGGCGTCGTCTGCCTCGGCGAACTCGATCGCGTCGGCCCACCTCCAGTAGGCGCGCGTCCAGTTCCCCTTGCGCGCGCCGGTCGGCGTGGTCTCGTCGAAGACGTGCCCGTGGCGCAGCAGGAACTTGGACATCCGCTGCTTGGCGCGCTGGAGGTCGTCGCGGGCGTCGGCAAGGGCACGCGAAAGGTCGCGGGCGGCCTCGGTGCTCTCGTCGGGTACCCAGACCTCCACGACGTTACGAGTGGCGAGCAGGCGGGCCAGGAACTCGGCGTCGCGTCGGTCGGTCTTCCTGCCGCGGTCCGCGGCAGGCCGCTGCATCTTTGAGACAGCGCCGACGACGCAGTCCAGCCCGAGCGCGCGCAGCGTCCGGCACAGGTGGAAGCCGGTAACCCCAGACTCGTAGACCGCCCTGGGCTCCTCGAAGCTGAGTGCCCACTCGGCGATCGCTGCCGGGTCGTAGCCGAACGACGCGCGCTCGCACTCGCCGCTCATGGGATTTAGGGCGAAGGCCTTGATGCTGCGGGCGTGAACGTCGAGGCCGATAGCTGTGACATAATTGGACATGGTGCCCTCCTCCGTCGCATGTGGCGCGCGGCCACGGTTGGTGGTACGACCATTGTCGCCCGACCCACGGAACTGCGACAGGGGGAGGGCCCAATGTTCAGCTCATATCGTCTGTTCCGAGACGTTGAGTAATATTTGAGGGTTTTGTCGAGGAATTAAAATTCGATTAAGTAGTCATTGACAAATACTGCTTAATCCTGGTATCGTTTTCCACCGCACGCAACCTCAAGTCTGGTTGCGCTAGGTTCACAGGAGGTTTCATGCGCACATTGGTTACCCTCGCCTGCACAGAGTGCAAGCGCAGGAACTATACTACAAACAAAAACAAGTCCAATAATCCTGAGCGTATGGAGCTCAAGAAGTATTGCCCTTGGTGCCGTAAGCACACCGTTCACAAGGAAACGCGCTAAGCTTTCCTTTTTTACAGGCCAGTAGCTCCAATGGTAGAGCGGCGGTCTCCAAAACCGTTTGTTGAGGGTTCGAGTCCTTCCTGGCCTGCCAGTTAACAGCACCGGCCCGTCCCTAGCGGGGCGGCCGGTTTTTTTGAAGCAAGGTTTTCCCGAAGGGATTGAGACGAATGGCCAATAAGGAGCGCAATAAGAGGAGTGCCCGCAAGGCTCGCGCTGAGGCGCGTGCTGAACGTGAGGCTGCTCAGCTCGCCTCCACGTCTGCCAACGGCTCTAAGAGCAAAAAATCTGCTCAGCAGTCTAAAGCTGTTGCTACAAAGAAAGACAAAGGGGAGCGCCGCGGACCTTTTAAGCGTATCCGTGGCTATTTTGCTGATGTTCGCACCGAGATGCATCGTGTCGTTTGGCCCTCTCGTGCAGAGCTTAAGAACTTCACCTTTGGCGTTGTTGTTATGCTCATTGTCTTTGGTGTAGCAATTTGGCTCGTCGATCTTGGTCTTGTCAGTCTGCTCTCAGTATTTGCTGGGATGAGGGGGTAGGAATGTCCAAGCATTGGTACGTTATCCACACCTATTCCGGTTATGAGAACAAGGTGAAGGCAGATCTTGAACACCGCATTGAGACCTTTGGTCTTGAGAACTCGGTTGTAGATATTCAGATCCCTACCGAAGAGGTTGCAGAGCTCAAGGAAGGCGGCAAGCGCGAAACCAAGGAAAGTAAAGTATTTCCTGGCTATGTGCTTGTCCGTATGGAAGTTGATGATAACTCCTGGGCAGTTGTTCGTAATACTCCCGGTGTAACTGGTTTTGTTGGTCTTGACGGAAAGCCTACGCCGCTTTCTCGTGAAGAGTTCAATAAGATTATGCGTCGCACGTCCAAGCGTTCTGTTGCTCCTAAACGCACTTCTACTTCAATTGAAGTTGGACAGGCTGTACGTGTTGTTTCTGGGCCTTTGGCTGATTTCGATGGTCAAGTTTCTGAGGTTTTGGCCGAGTCCGGAAAGATCAAAGTTATGCTCACCATTTTTGGTCGTGAGACTCCTGTTGAGCTCACCGTTGACCAGGTGAACATTATCAGTTAGCAATCACGTTTATCTCTCGTTCGGTGAGGAACAGCTTCTGAGAGATAGACAGACTATATGAGAGTTCAATTCGTCCTGAATTAGAAAGGCTCAACAATGGCTGCAAAGAAGAACGTAGCTACCGTTATTAAGCTTCAGATTCCTGCTGGTGCCGCTAATCCTGCACCTCCAGTCGGCCCTGCTCTTGGTGCTGCACAGGTTAACATTATGCAGTTCTGCCAGGCATTCAATGCTCAGACCAAGGAGCAGTCTGGCGATATCATTCCTGTTGAGATTACTGTTTATGAGGATCGCAGCTTTGATTTTGTCTGCAAGACTCCTCCTGCAGCTCACCTCATCAAGAAGGAGCTTGGCCTCAAGAGCGGCTCTGCTGTTCCTCAGCGCGATAAGGTTGGTCAGCTTTCCCAGGAGCAGCTCACCAAGATCGCTGAGATTAAGATGCCGGATCTTAACGCCAACGACATTGAGGCTGCTAAGAAGATCGTTGCAGGCACCGCTCGCTCCATGGGTGTCACCATCGCTGAGTAATTATGTTGTTTAAGGCGTCGATTTAGGCGCCTATCAAATAGATGTGTGGGAGGGCTTAAGCCCGTCATAACCACAAAGGAGGATGTAATGCCTAAGCACGGAAAGAACTATCGCAACGCAGAAGCCAAGGTCGAGTCTGGCAAGCTGTATACCCCGAAGCAGGCTGCAGAGCTTGTTAAGGAGCTTGCTTGCGCCAAGTTCGACGAGACTGTTGAGTGCTCTATTCGCCTTGGCGTAGATACTCGTAAGGCAGATCAGAACGTCCGTGGTTCCATTTCTCTGCCTCATGGCACCGGCAAGACTGTTCGTGTTGCTGTTTTTGCTGAGGGTGAGAAGGCTCGCGAGGCTGAAGCTGCCGGCGCCGATATCGTCGGTTCTGACGACCTTGTTGCATCCATTCAGGCTGGCAACTTTGATTTTGATGCCGCTATTGCTACCCCTAACATGATGGCCAAGGTTGGTCGTCTTGGTAAGCTGCTTGGCCCCCGTGGCCTGATGCCGAACCCCAAGCTCGGCACCGTTACGATGGATGTTGCCAAGATGGTTGCAGAGCTCAAGGCTGGCCGTGTTGAGTATCGTGCCGATCGCTACGGCATCTGCCATGTTCCTCTGGGCAAGGTTTCTTTTGATGTTCAGAAGATCGTCGAGAACTATCAGACGCTCATTACTGAGATCCTTCGCGTTAAGCCCGCTTCTGCTAAGGGCCGCTATGTGAAGAGCGTAGCCTTTTCTTCGACCATGGGACCTGGTGTCCGCGTAGACCCGTCCATGGTTCGCTCTTTGATGGACGAATAGTTTTGAATTTCTCATCATCACATGGAATGGATATTGACGTTCATTCCATGTGATGGCAAACTTCTTTCGAGGTTGTTACCTCAAATAGTTGTATATTGCACGTTCGCTGCCAGAGACAGCCGGTGCTCAAAGTTTTGAGCGTAAAGGGAAATCTCCCGCCTGCCGAGGTGGTCTTATGAACTCAGTCTTCTCGAGACCCCGCCTGGCATGCGCCGAGTGGGGTTTATTTATAGCTCCTCTTGGTGTGCCGAGCACGTGCACGGGAATACTGAGGGAGGTGTAATTCATGCCAGCACAGTCCAATGTAGAGATGCTCGAAAAGGTTTCAGCAGAGCTTGAGGCCAATAAGGGCATGTTTGTCATCGATTATCGTGGCCTTTCTGTTAAGGAGGCTCAGGAGCTTCGTCGCAACCTTCGTGAGGCAAGCTCTGAGATGAAGGTTTTTAAGAACAACATTGTTAAGCTTGCTCTTAGCAAGGCCGGCCTGCCCGCTATCGATGATGTTCTCGTTGGCACCTGCGCTTGCGTCTTCTATCAGAACGATCCTGTTGACGCAGCTAAGGTTGTCAAAGAGGCAAGCAAGAAGTTCAACAAGATTGAGTTCCGCGGCGGCATCGTTGATGGTGCTGTTGTTTCCGCAGAGCAGGCAACGGCAATCGCCGATCTTCCTACTCGCGAGGAGCTTATCGCCAAGTTCGTGGGCTGCATTTCGAACCCGCTTTCCGGTATCGTTCGCGTTTGCAACGGTCCTGCACAGGGTCTCGTTACCGCACTTCACGGTCTGGAGGACCAGCGCAACGCTGCATAAGCGTTTCGCATATGTGTGTGTCTAGCCACACAAGCAGAAAAGCATTTGAAGGGCACATGCGTGCCCCTAACAAAGGAGAATTGACATGGCTGTCACCAAAGATGAGATCATTGAGGCCCTCAAGGAGATGCCCGCTCTCGAGCTTTCTGAGCTCGTTCACGAGCTCGAGGATGTCTTCGGCGTTTCCGCCGCTGCTCCTGTTGCAGTAGCTGCTGCTCCTGCAGCCGACGCTGGCGCAGCTGAGGAGAAGACTGACTTTGACGTTGTTCTCGAGGGCTTTGGCGAGAACAAGATTGCCGTCATCAAGGTTGTCCGTGAGCTCACCAAGCTTGGTCTCAAGGAGGCCAAGGAGGTTGTCGAGAGCGCTCCTAAGGCCGTTCTCGAGGGCGTCAAGAAGGACGAGGCTGAGGCTGCCAAGGAGAAGCTCGAGGCTGCTGGCGCTGCTGTCACCCTCAAGTAAGAAATCTCTTACGAAAGAGCCTTTGCAAATCATCCTGTCTTACTGACAAAGTGATTTGTATAAAAGATAAGGGTCAGGCATCAGATGGTGTCTGGCCCTTATCACATATGAATTTGAAAAGTTTTTCAGAAAAGTCACGAGTAGAATTTTATTGATATACACGCGAAATTCATATTCGGTGAATGGATTATTTCCATTTCCGCAGGTAGATTAGGTAGCAAAAAATAGCTACTTTAAAATTGTAAAAATGTCAAGACTAGCGATTGACCCATTTGCTTCACTTCGGTAGATTACTAGTTTGCGACAACTGCCGCAATTGCCATCTGAAGGAGGAAAAGCCTGGTGCCTATCGCAACGTTTTCCACTCCGTCCGCCGCAAACAAGCGCGAGCGTGTAAGCTTCAGCAAGATTCCAACTGCCTTAGAGCCGCCAAATCTTATTGAGGTGCAGAAAGAGTCGTTCCATCGCTTCATGACCAAAGGCCTTGATGAGGCTTTTGCCGAGGCATCTCCTATTGAGAATGCCGCCGGAACCATGGAGGTAACGTTCGGCGAGCACCAGTTTGGCGACCCGGTGCACTCCATTGCTGAGTGCCAGGCAAAGGACATCTCTTATCAGGTGCCCTTGCTTGTTGATGTTCGCTTTGTGAACAAAGAGACCGGAGAAATTAAAGAGCAGCTCGTCTTTATGGGCGACTTCCCGCTCATGACAGATCGAGGCACATTCATTATCAACGGATCTGAGCGTGTCGTTGTTTCACAGCTCGTCCGTTCCCCGGGCGTGTATTTCGCCCGTGAGATCGACAATGGCGTCGAGGTTCATCGTGTCCAATTCATTCCGTCACGTGGTGCATGGCTTGAATTTGAGATCGATAAACGCGGCCAGCTTGTTGTTTCGATCGATCGTAAGCGTCGTCAGTCTGCCACGCTGCTGCTTCGTGCACTTGGCATTGCAGAATCTGATGACGAAATCATTGCTCTTCTCGGCGATTCTGAGATCGTTCGCTCCACCCTTGAGCGTGATGCTGCTCAAACCCGCGAAGATGCACTTATCGAGATTTATCGTCGCCAGCGTCCTGGTGAGCCTCCAACTGTAGACTCCGCTCGTACGCTGCTCGAGGGTCTCTTCTTCAATCCTCAGCGCTACGACCTTGCTCGTGTTGGTCGCTATAAGATCAACAAGAAGCTTGGTTGCGATATTGATCCAACTGAGACGGTACTTACCGAGACAGACATTGTCTTGGCTCTTCGTTATCTCTTGGCTCTTCATGCCGGCGATCCCAATACGAAGACCGACGATATTGACCACTTCGGCAATCGTCGCGTTCGTACTGTTGGCGAGCTTGTTGCTAACCAGTTCCGTATTGGTATGAGCCGTATGGAGCGCGTGGTTCGTGAGCGTATGGCATCTCAGGATGTTGACGATATCACGCCACAGTCGCTTATTAATATTCGCCCGATTGTGGCAGCCATTAAGGAATTCTACGGTTCCAGTCAGCTGTCGCAGTTTATGGACCAGGCTAACCCGCTTTCAGGACTTACCAACAAGCGTCGTCTTTCGGCTCTTGGTCCTGGTGGTCTCGCTGGTCATAAGTCTGGCTCCAGCCGTCGTACGAACGTCCCAACAGCTGTTCGTGACGTTCACAACTCGCATTATTCACGCATGTGCCCGATTGAGACACCAGAAGGCCCCAACATTGGTCTTATTGGTTCGCTTGCACTCTATGCACATGTCAATGAGTACGGCTTTATCGAGGCTCCTTATCGTCGCGTGGTAGACGGTAAAGTTACCGACCAAATCGACTGGATGACGGCTGATGAGGAAGAGTCCCACAACATCGCGCCGGCAAATACCCCAGTCGATCCTAAGACAAACGAGTTTGTAGAGATCGATCCGGTTACCGGTGAGTTGCGTCGTCCCGAACTGGTAGTTGCTCGTACCCGCGACTTCGACGGCTCCTTCGGTGCTCCTGCTCAGGTGCCCGTAGAAGACGTAGACTACATGGACGTCTCCCCGCGTCAGCTGCTTTCTGTTGCAGCCACGCTCATTCCGTTCCTCGAGCACGACGACGCTAAGCGTACCCTCATGGGTGCAAACATGCAGCGTCAGGCAGTGCCCCTGATTCGTGCAAGTGCTCCTTATGTTGGCACTGGTATGGAATCGCGTGCAGCATATGACTCTGGCGAAATGGTTTGCGCCTCTGGCGATGGTCGTGTTGTTGCAGTAGATGCAAAGCACGCTGTTGTCGATCAGGACGGCACACTCGTGCGCTATGAGTTCCCCAAGTTCGAGCGTTCCAATCAGTCTACCTGCATTAATCATCGTCCGATTGTGCACGTGGGCGATGAGGTTGTGGCTGGTCAGCCGCTTGCCGATGGCACCTCTATTGAGAAGGGCGAGCTTGCACTTGGTAAGAACCTCCTCGTAGCCTATATGCCATGGGAAGGCTACAACTACGAGGACGGCATTATTGTCTCCGAGCGCGTTGTTCAGGACGACTTGCTGACTTCAATTTCTATTTCGCGTCATGAGATCGATGCTCGTGATACCAAGCTCGGTCCTGAGGAAATCACACGCGAGATTCCTAACCTGTCCGAAGACATGCTTGCAAACCTCGATGAGGACGGCATCATTCGCGTAGGTGCTGAGGTTGGCCCTGGCGATATTCTGGTCGGAAAAGTTACCCCCAAGGGTGAGACGGCTCTTACGGCAGAAGAGCGTCTGCTCCGCGCTATCTTCGGTGCAAAAGCACACGATGTTCGTGATACGTCACTCAAGATGCCGCACGGTGCCTATGGCCGTGTTGTTGAGGTTGTACGCTTCAGCCGTGAGGCTGGCGACGATTTGGCACCTGGTGTTAACGAGCAGGTCCGTGTATATGTTGCACAGCGCCGTAAGATTCAGCAGGGCGACAAGATCTCTGGCCGCCACGGTAACAAGGGTGTTGTGTGCCGTGTCCTTCCTGTTGAGGACATGCCGTACATGGCCGACGGTACGCCTATCGACGTTCTTCTCGACCCGCTGGGCGTTCCTTCCCGTATGAATGTTGGCCAGTTGCTCGAGTGCCACCTTGGTTGGGGTGCAGCAAATGGCTGGGATACTGAGTCTGCTGACTCCGATCGCTATGTCCCAGGCCCCATGTATGTCTCTACACCCGTCTTTGACGGCGCCACCGACAAAGAGGTTGCTGAGGTCATTCGCCGCACCAACATCAACCTTATGAACAAGGCTCGTGCTGAGTATGGCGACAACATGCTCGAAGAGTTTGTCCCGCAGCTCAACAGCATGGGTAAGACCACGCTTTATGACGGTCGTACTGGTGAGCCATTCCGCGATCCTATTACCGTTGGTACCAGCTATATCCTGAAGCTGGGTCACATGGTTGACGATAAGATCCACGCTCGTTCAACGGGGCCATACAGTCTTGTTACCCAGCAGCCGCTTGGTGGTAAGGCTCAGTTTGGTGGTCAGCGCTTCGGTGAGATGGAAGTTTGGGCCCTGTATGCATACGGTGCCGCAAATGTTCTGCAGGAGATCCTCACCGTTAAGTCCGACGATACCGTTGGTCGTGTTAAGACTTACGAGGCAATCGTTAAGGGTGAGAACGTACCTGAGGCAGGTATCCCTGAGTCCTTCAAGGTTCTTGTCAAGGAAATGCGTTCGCTGGCCCTTTCAATTGAGCCAATTTCTTACAAGCGTAGCGAGAATGCGCCTGAACCTTCCGAAAGCAGCGCTGCATCCACCGATGTGCTCTCAGCTGTTGATGCTGCAGCAGACCTTATCGGAAACCTGGACGCTTCAAACGACACTGCCTCTTCAGAGGCCCTCGTTGGCAACGTTCAGAGTGAGAAGGAGTAACGAATCGTGGCAGACTTTGATACCACTGACTTCGACGCCATTAAAATCTCTCTGGCCTCAGCTGACCAAATTCGTAGCTGGTCCCACGGTGAGGTTAAGAAGCCCGAGACGATCAACTATCGCACCTTAAAGCCGGAAAAAGACGGCTTGTTCTGCGAGAAAATCTTTGGCCCCACCAAAGATTGGGAGTGCTCCTGCGGTAAGTACAAGGGCATTCGCTTTAAGGGGATTGTCTGCGAGCGCTGTGGTGTAGAAGTAACCACCGCTAAGGTTCGTCGTGAGCGCATGGGCCATATTGAGCTTGCAGCTCCGGTGAGCCATATTTGGTACTTCAAGAGCCCCAACAGCTTCCCGCTGGCTCGACTGCTCGATATTAAGGGTAAAGATCTCGAGAAGGTGCTGTACTTCGCGAGCTATATCATCACGCGTGTTGATACCGAGGCTCGTGAGGCCGATAAGGACGATCTTCGCGAAGAGCTTGCCGCCGACATCGAAGAGCTCGATGCCGAGCGCGACGAGCAGATTGCTCGTCTTCGCGAGCAGGGTCAGCCTTCCGAGGATGATGAGTTCAGCGACGAAGAGCCGCTCACTGAAGATGAGATTCGTGCCGGTATTGCCGATCTCGAAGAAGAGTATGAAGAGGAAAAGACGCTTCGCCGCGAGGCTTATGAGAAGTTCATGCAGCTCGAAGAGCGTGAGCTTATCTCTGATGAGTCTCTGTTCCGCGAGATGAAGCGCTACTACTCCATCTACTTTGATGGCGATATGGGTGCAGAGGCCGTCCGTGACCTTCTGCGTTCCATCGATCTTCACGAGGAGTCTAAGCGACTTCGCGCCATCATTGTCGATGAGAAGAGCCAGAAGCAGAAGCGTGAAAAGGCCGTTAAGCGCCTTGAGGTTGTCGACGCATTCCTCGAGGGCAACAACGACCCCGCCGACATGATCCTCGACGTTATTCCGGTCATTCCGCCCGATCTGCGTCCTATGGTTCAGCTCGATGGTGGCCGTTTTGCAGCCTCTGACCTTAACGATCTGTATAGGCGCGTTATCAACCGTAATAACCGCCTGAAGCGCCTGCTCGATCTTGATGCACCTGCCATTATTGTTAACAACGAGAAGCGCATGCTTCAGGAGGCTGTTGACGCCCTCTTTGATAATGGTCGTCGTGGTCGTCCTGTTACGGGCCGTGGTGGCAGGCCTTTGAAGTCTCTTGCTGAGTCCCTTAAGGGTAAGCAGGGTCGTTTCCGTCAGAACTTGCTCGGTAAGCGTGTTGACTACTCTGGCCGTTCCGTCATCGTTGTTGACCCACAGCTTAAGCTCCATCAGTGCGGCCTTCCTTCCCAGATGGCACTCGAGCTCTTTAAGCCGTTCGTCATGCGTCGTCTTGTTGAGCTTGGCAAAGTTGAGAACATCAAGGGTGCTAAGCGCGCTATTGATCGTGGTCTCGCAGCTGTTTGGGATGTTTTGGAAGAGGTTATTCAGGATCGTCTGGTCCTGCTTAACCGTGCTCCTACGCTGCACCGTCTTTCCATTCAGGCCTTTGAGCCGGTTCTGGTTGAGGGCAAGGCTATTCACCTGCATCCTCTGGTGTGTGCCCCCTTCAACGCCGACTTCGACGGCGACCAGATGTCGGTACATGTACCGCTCTCCACTCAGGCTCAAACCGAGGCTCGCGTTCTCATGCTCTCATCGAACAATGTGCGCAGCCCGGCTTCAGGTAAGGTTCTGACTGTTCCTTCACAGGACATGGTTTTCGGTGTGTACTTCCTCACAACCGAGAAGCCTGGTGTCGACGGTGAGGGTCGTATCTTCTCAAGCTTTGAAGATGCAATCGATGCGTACGAGTCCCGTGCTTCTCTGGACATTCAGGCACGTATTTCTGTCCGAGTAAGCACACAGGATGCAAATATTTTCGAGGGAGGCCGCAAACTCTTCCGTATTCTTAACGGACGCGGTGAGCATGTTGATCTCGATGTAACTGAGCATCCTGCTCGTTTTGAGACTACCGTTGGTCGCATCATCTTTAACCGTCAGTGCCTGCCGGTGGACTATCCCTTCATCAACTACAAGATGGTGAAGAGCGATATGAGCCGTCTTGTGAATGACTGCTGCGATCGTTATCCGCTTGCTGAGGTTGAGCCAATTCTCGACGCCATTAAGTACGCTGGCTTCCACTATGCAACGCGTGCTGGTCTGACCATTTCTGTATGGGATGCAGCTATCCCAGCTGAGAAAGAGTCCATGCTTGAAGAGGCTCAGAACGCAGTTAACGAGATTAACGAGAACTACGCCGATGGTCTTCTCTCCGAGCGTGAACGCCACGCTGAGGTTGTTAGCGCTTGGACTGAGTGCACCGAAGAGCTTGGTTCTAAGATGCTTGAGGGCTTTGCCGAGGATAACCCCATCTACATGATGGCTGACTCCGGTGCCCGTGGTTCTAAGACGCAGCTTCGTCAGCTTGCTGGTATGCGTGGCCTGATGGCCGACATGTCCGGCGATACCATCGACCTTCCTATTAAGGCTAACTTCCGTGAGGGTCTGGAGCCGCTCGAGTACTTCATTTCTACGTATGGTGCTCGTAAGGGCCTGGTCGATACGGCAAGCCACACGTCTGACTCCGGTTACCTTACCCGTCGACTCGTCGACGTTGCGCAGGACGTCATTGTCCGCGAAGAGGACTGTGGCACCAATGAGGGTGTTACCTATAATCTCATTAAGCCGGGTACCACCGACCTTAACCGCGATCTTGTTGGTCGCTGCGCATTGAACGACATCGTGAGCCCTGAGACGGGCGAGGTTCTTATCGCCAAGGACGCTTACATTGAGTCGCTCGATGATATTCAGCGCCTTGTTGACGCTGGCCTGAAGAAAGTCGAGCTTCGCGCGCTGCTTACCTGCCGCTCTAAGTACGGCGTATGCCAGAAGTGCTATGGCTGGGATCTTTCCACCCGTCGTCCGGTTAACATTGGTACCTCGGTTGGTATTATCGCTGCTCAGTCCATTGGTGAGCCGGGTACACAGCTGACGATGCGTACGATTCACTCCGGCGGCGTTGCTGGCGCAGACGATATTACGCAGGGTCTCCCGACCGTTGCTCGTATGTTTGACGTAGTTGGCAACGTTAACGAGAAGATCCTTGGTCGCGAAGCTGATCTTGCTTCTGTCTCCGGTGTTCTCACCATTACGCCTGAGCAGACCGAGTACCTGCTGCGCATTCTTGATCCCGAGGATCCAACACGCATTCTTTCTGAGAAGCGCGTTCCGGTATCCGTACGCTTCATGCCGGGTATTGAGGATGGCTGCACCGTTCGTGCTGGTGACCAGATTACCAAGGGCTTCGTAAACTTCCGTAATCTCCGTCGTCTGACGGACATCGAATCGACAATGCACACCTTTGTCGAGTCGGTAAAGGATGTTTATACAAGCCAGGGTGTAGATCTCGACGACAAGCACATCGAAGTTATTGCCCGTCAGATGCTGCGTCGTGTTCAGGTAACCAACCCGGGTGACTCGCGCTACCTGCTCGGTCAGTATGTTGACCGCTACGAGTTTGCCGATACCGTCAACGAGATTACCCTTGCTGGCGGCACACCTCCTGAGGCTGAGCCCACCATTCTGGGTACGCTTCGAGTTGCAAGCTCGGTTGACTCCTGGCTGTCGAGTGCATCATTCATCCGTACTGCCGGTGTTCTCACTGAGGCTGCTATTGAGGGTGAAGTTGACCACCTGCTCGACCTCAAGTCCAACGTCATTGTTGGTAAGAAGATTCCTGCTGGTACTGGTCTTTCTGCCTATGCGGATGTCAAGCTCACCTATCATGGTCAAACCATTGCTGAGCCCACCAATCCGATGGCTAAGTCGCTTCCTGAGTGGGCGCCTGATGCCCTCAAGGATCTCGAAGAGCAGCTTCCTCAGCAGCTCGATTGGGTCGGCGATGAGTTTGCATACGGTGGCGTCTATTCCAAGAATGGCCGCACGCTTTCCAGCGAGGATGCAAAGCTCTATCTGTTTGACGACCTTGGTGTCTCACAGCGTTGGACGAATAAATTCAGCGAGGTAGGCATTGAGACAGTAGGGGATCTGATCGGCAAGACAGAAGACGATCTGCTGCGCATTGATGGCATTGGTGCTAAGGCTATCGAGGAGCTCCGCGATGGTCTTGAGGCTCGGGGTCTGCTCTACATTCTCGAGCCGGAGGACGATACCGCAGACGATGAGGATCTCTCTCAGCTTCTGAACATGGTGTTCTCGCCTGATGCAGATGGTGACATCATGCTTGGTTCTGCTGCTCCTGCTACACACCATGCTTCAGATGAGCTTATCGGTGCTTCAAGCAGCACATCTTCGAATAGCAGCATTATCAACGAGGATCTCGATTCTCTGGATGACTTGCTTTCTCAGGTTATGCGCCAAGAAAGTGAAGGGGAGTCCGAGGAGCACTAAGAACATCTCTTAGATTTGCTCAGAGATTGTGTATAAGCCCGGTTTGCTTAGCAGGCCGGGCTTCTTGATGAAAATAACGAATAAAATGTGGAGAAGGATACGCCCGGGTGCGTGGCGTTTTGACATGTGCCAACGAGCGGCGTAAAGTCCTTCCTTGCGACAATTCTGGGTGACGGTGCTGCGCCGCCTTACGTTGCAATTAATTCATTCGGATAGGTATGAAGGAGAGAAGCTTTGCCTACCATTAACCAGCTCGTTCGCCAGGGACGTATGAGCGTCAAGGCCAAGTCCAAGAACGCTGCCCTTCAGCACAACCCACAGAAACGTGGCGTTTGCACTCGCGTTTTCACCACCACCCCCAAAAAGCCGAACTCAGCCCTTCGTAAGGTTGCTCGTGTTCGTCTTGTAAACGGCATCGAAGTTACCGCATATATCCCCGGTGAGGGTCACAACCTTCAGGAGCACTCGATTGTTCTTATTCGTGGTGGCCGTGTTCGTGACCTGCCAGGCGTTCGTTACAAGATTATTCGTGGTGCTTACGACTGCGCTGCAGTACAGAACCGTAAGCAGGGCCGTTCTCGTTACGGCGCTAAGCGCGGCTAAGAGCCCAACCACACACTCGAACGTTACCCAAGATCTGAGGAGACATAATCATGCCGCGTCGTACTAAGGTAGTCCGTCGTGAGGTTCAGCCTGATGCCGTCTACAACAACAGGCTCGTAACCCAGCTTATCAACAAGGTTCTGCTCGACGGCAAGAAGTCCGTTGCTGAGCGTATTGTTTACAACGCTTTTGATCTCGTTCATGAGAAGACCGAGCAGGATGCACTTTCTGTATTCAAGAAGGCTATGGACAATGTTCGTCCGACCCTCGAGGTAAAGCCCAAGCGTGTTGGTGGCGCAACCTATCAGGTTCCTATGGAGGTCAACTCCCGCCGTGCTACCACACTTGCAATCCGTTGGATTGTTAACTTCTCCCGTGCTCGTAAAGAGAAGACCATGGCTGAGCGTCTCGCCAACGAGATTATTGATGCATCCAATGGTGTTGGTGCTTCTGTTAAGCGCCGCGAGGATGTATTCAAGATGGCTGAGGCCAACCGCGCCTTCTCCCACTACCGCTTCTAATCAGGGGATCTGGAGAATATCGCCATGCCTAAGATGAAATACAAGCTCGAAGACCTTCGTAATATCGGCATTATGGCTCACATCGATGCTGGTAAGACGACAACGACCGAGCGTATCCTTTACTATACTGGTAAGACTCACAAGATCGGTGAGGTCCATGATGGCGCAGCTACCATGGACTGGATGGCTCAGGAGCAGGAGCGCGGCGTAACCATTACTTCCGCTGCTACTACATGCTTCTGGAAAGACCACGTCATCCAGATTATCGACACCCCGGGTCACGTAGACTTCACCTCAGAGGTCGAGCGCTGCCTTCGTGTTCTCGACGGTGCTGTAGCTGTTTTTGACGCCGTTGCTGGCGTTCAGCCCCAGTCCGAAACCGTTTGGCGTCAGGCTACCACCTATGGTGTCCCTCGTATTGCCTTCATCAACAAGTTTGACCGCGTAGGTTCTGACTTCTGGAATGCCATTGAGACCATGAAGGATCGTCTCGGTTCTAATGCAGTGGCAATCCAGGTTCCTATGGGCGAAGAGGATCACTTCTGGGGTCTTATCGACCTTGTCACCATGACTGCATGGGACTTCAAGGAAGATGCCAAGGGCATGATTTATCCCGAGGCTATGGACGCCATTCCTGATGAGTTTGCAGACATTGTTGCTGAGAAGCGCGAAGAGCTTCTTGACGCTGCTTCAAACTACTCTGATGAGCTCATGGAGACCATTCTTGAGGACGGCGAGGTTACCCCCGAGCTTCTCAAGAGCGCGATCCGTGCTGGTGTTCTCGCCAACGAGCTCAATCCTGTTCTTGTTGGTTCTGCTTATAAGAACAAGGGTATTCAGGAGCTGCTCGACGCAGTTATCGATTACCTGCCGAGCCCGCTTGATGTTGCTGAGATTGATGGCACCAACCTCAAGGGTGAGCCCGAGGTTCGTCATGCAGATCCCAAAGAGCCTTTCGCTGCTCTTGCCTTCAAGATCATGACTGACCCCTACGTCGGTAAGCTTACCTATATCCGTGTTTACTCTGGTCAGGCCGAGGCAGGCTCTTATGTCTACAACTCGGTTAAGGATCACCGTGAGCGTCTTGGCCGCATCCTCGAGATGAACGCCAATGAGCGTGTTGACCGTGATGAGTGCTCCGCTGGCGACATTGTTGCTTGCGTTGGTCTCAAGAACACCACCACCGGTGAGACCCTCTGCGATGAGAAGCACCCCATTATTCTCGAGTCCATCGAGTTCTCTGACCCCGTTATCTCTGTTGCTGTTGAGCCCAAGACGAAGGCTGAGCAGGACAAGATGAGCGTTGGTCTTGCAAAGCTTGCTGAAGAGGATCCGACCTTCCAGGTTCACACTGATCACGAGACTGGTCAGACCATTATTTCTGGTATGGGCGAGCTGCACCTCGAGATCATCGTTGACCGTCTGCGTCGTGAGTTCAAGGTTGACTGCAACGTCGGTAAGCCTCAGGTTGCTTATCGTGAGACTGCTGGTAAGCCCGTCTTGCATGCCGAGGGCAAGTTTGTTCGTCAGTCCGGTGGTCGCGGTCAGTATGGCCATGCTGTTATCGACATGGAGCCCAACGAGGAGGGCAAGGGTTACGAGTTCGAGAATGCCATCGTCGGCGGTGTCATTCCGAAAGAGTACATCCCCTCAATTGATAAGGGCATCCAGGAAGCCCTCGAGAGCGGTGTCATTGCTGGTTACCCAGTCGTAGACATCAAGGTTAAGCTCATCGATGGCTCTTATCACGAGGTTGACTCCTCTGAGGCTGCCTTCAAGATTGCTGGCTCTATGGCAATCAAGGACGCCCTGAAGAAGTCCGATCCAGTTCTCCTCGAGCCGATCGAAGAGGTTGAGGTTGAAACGCCTGAGCAGTACATGGGCGATGTTATGGGCAACCTCTCCAGCCGTCGCGGCAAGATCGAGGGCATGGAGGATCGCCGTGACACCAAGGTTATTCGTGCCAAGGTGCCACTGGGCGAGATGTTCGGTTATGCAACCGATCTTCGCTCCCAGACTCAGGGTCGTGCTAGCTACACCATGCAGTTCGACTCCTACGAGGCTGTTCCAAAGAACATCCGCGATGAAATTGTCGCAAAGAACGAGGGAAGCGCTTCCTAAGTCAACGATCACGAGCCCAAGCTCATTTGGAGGTATAAAGTGTCAAGCCAGAAGATCAGGATTCGCCTCAAGGGCTACGATCACGAGATCGTTGATCAGTCCTCGAAGCTCATTGTTGATACTGCTCAGAAGACGGGCGCCCGTGTTTCCGGCCCCATTCCTCTGCCGACTGAGCGTAATCTTTACACGGTTATCCGCTCTCCGCACAAGGATAAGGATTCCCGTGAGCAGTTCGAGATGCGCACTCACAAGCGTCTTATCGACATTCTTGATCCCACTTCAAGCACGGTCGATTCGCTGATGCGTCTTGATTTGCCTGCCGGCGTGGATATTGAGATCAAGCTCTAGTCTTACGTAGCTTTAACGTAACAACCCCCAACCCACAAGGATTACGATTCTTGCAGTGGGTTGGGGGTTATTTTGTTTGAAGACGATTGTCTGGGTGATCCATACGGTAAAGTGAATTGCGAGTAACTACGAATGCGTTTGAGCAAGCGAAAAGAGATTGCTATGAAATACGATTTCACAACCATTATGGATCGCCATGGACAGGATGCCATGGCTGTTGATGCCCTAGGAACACCCGGGGTCCCCGGTGCACCCAAAGAAGGGTTTGATGCAATCCCGATGTGGGTTGCAGACATGAATTTCCCTGTATGTCCTTCAATTATTGAGGCAATCTCAGCGCGACTTGCTCAGCCGCATTTTGGCTATTTCTACGATCGACCTGAGTATTTTGATGCCATTATCTCCTGGCATGAAAAGCGCAATGGTGTATCAGGACTCGAGCGAAAGCATATTGGTTACGAAAACGGTGTACTTGGTGGGCTTGTATCAACTCTTCAAGCATTCGCTCGACCAGGAGATACGGTTTTAGTACATAGTCCAACGTATATTGGCTTTACCAGCAGTATTGAGAATGCTGGGTATCGTATTGAACTTTCCCCACTCATCCGCGATGAGCAGGGAGTGTGGCGTATGGATTATGAAGATATGGCTCGACGTCTGCGTGAACATCACATTCATGTCGCCGTCTTTTGTTCGCCACACAATCCGCTTGGACGCGTATGGCAGCGCGAAGAAATTGAGAAGGCTATGGAGGTGTATGCAGCACACGATTGTGTTGTCATCTCCGATGAGATTTGGAGTGACATCATTCTTCCAGGTCACAAACATGTTCCTACACAGTCGGTCTCAGAAGATGCACGTCGCCGTACAGTAGCGCTCTACGCTCCATCAAAAACATTCAATTTAGCTGGACTCGTGGGTAGCTACCACATTATTTACGATGACTATCTGCGTGAACGTGTACTCAGCGCTTCATCGAAGGCTCACTATAACGAAATGAATGTCCTCTCTATGCATGCATTGATGGGAGCATATACCTCAGAGGGCATGCAGTGGGTAGACGAGTTGATAGAGGTTCTCGGTGACAATGTGGACTGGGCATACAAACACATAACCGAGAACTACAAGGGCATCCATGTAGATAAGCCAGAAGGTACCTACATGCTCTTCCTGGATTGTTCTGAGTGGTGCGCACAAAACAATACAACGCTAGATGATCTGCTTCGCGCTGGATGGGATGTGGGTGTTGCATGGCAAGACGGCAGGCCATTCCATGGCCCATGTCATATTCGCGTAAACCTTGCTTTGCCGCATGCTCGCGTGCAAGAGGCGTTTGGAAGACTCGATCGGTATGTGTTTTCTGTGGCATAGCACTACAGGCGGTGTCGAAATACGTGAATTGCCAAACTGATAAGTAACTACCGAAACGCCCGGCCCGGTGGAATATGGATGTGCAGTTCAGAGCTACAAAATAATTTGCGAAGACATTGTGAAAGCCGCTCAGGACGTGTACACTGATACGGCTGCGCTTTTGTGGGACAAGTGTGTCTCAGCAGAGTGATTGGCCAAGAAATATCGGTCGGAATCTCGGTCAGGCTGGCTATTTCACAAGGTCAAACGCTTCGTTTGAAGAGCATTTCTCACAAGCAGCAAAGACAAGACGTGGTCCGCTGGGGAAGGCACAGGGTGTGTCTGAGAGTCCCATGACCACCGAGGGTAAGGAATAGGAATGGTCAGCACGATTCTTGGCCGCAAGATCGGGATGACACAGGTGTGGGATGAGGACGACAACGTCGTTCCAGTCACCGTCATCCAGGCAGGCCCCTGCGTTGTTTCGCAGGTAAAGACGAAGGCGACTGACGGCTATGACGCCGTACAGATCGGCTTCGGCAGTGTTTCCGCCAAGCATGTCAACAAGCCAATGGCTGGTCACTTTTCTCGTGCCGGCGTTGAGCCCATGCGCTATCTGCGCGAGGTTCGTGTCGAGAACGGTGAAGAGCACAACTGTGGCGATGTTGTAACCGTGGCGGATTTTGCCGACGTGAAGAGCGTTGACGTCACCGGCACTTCTAAGGGTAAGGGCTTCCAGGGCACCATTAAGCGTTGGAACTTCTCACGCGGCCCCATGACCCACGGTTCTCGTAACCAGCGCAAGCCGGGTTCCATTGGCCAGTGTGCATATCCTGCACGCGTCCGTAAGGGCCTGCACATGGCTGGTCATATGGGCAACGAGCGCGTAACGGTGAAAAACCTCAAGCTCATTCAGGTCGATGCCGAGCAGAACCTCATGCTTATCAAGGGTGCGGTTCCCGGTGGCAAGAACGGCATCGTCTCGATCCGCATGGCCTAAGGGCCCAGATCAATCCACTCGATCAAGCTTTTAGGCTAACAAGGAGAACATGATGTCCAAGATCGAAATCAGGAACACGAAGGGGGAGCAGCTCGACGCTGTTGAGTTCTCGTCCGACGTTTTCGGCATTGAGCCGAACATCCCTGTAACGCATCAGGTTATTGTCTGCCAGGCATCCAATATGCGTCAGGGTACACACTCAACTAAGAACCGCTCTGCTGTCTCTGGTGGCGGCAAGAAGCCGTGGCGCCAGAAGGGCACTGGTCGTGCTCGTCAGGGCACCATCCGCGCTCCGCAGTGGACTGGCGGTGGCGTGGTCTTTGGACCTAATCCGCACCTGCACCTTAAGCGTACCAACAGCAAGGAAGTTAAGCTTGCTATGCGTTCGGTGCTGTCTGGCAAGCTCCGTGACTCCGAGCTCGTTGTTGTCGATGCCTATGATTTTGAGGATCCTTCAACCAAGCAGGCCAAGGCCATGCTTGAGGCTCTCGGCGTTGCAGGTAAGCGCGTCACCGTTGTGATTGGCGACGATGATGTTGTGGCCTATCTCTCTCTTCGCAATCTGGAGAAGGTTTCCGTCATCACCGCGTCTGAAGCCACAGCCGGCACCCTCATCGATAACGCTGCCCTTGTTATGAGCGTTGAGGTAGCTAAGCAGCTTGAGGAGGCGCTCCAGTAATGAACTCCGTCTACAACGTCATTATTCGCCCGGTTGTTACCGAGCGTTCGTTCGACCTTATGGGTCAGAACAAGTACACCTTCGAGGTTGCCCGTGAGGCTCCCAAGGAGGAGATTGC
The DNA here is from genome assembly GCF_965119725.1 of Olsenella sp. Marseille-QA0557. Taxonomy (NCBI): domain Bacteria; kingdom Bacillati; phylum Actinomycetota; class Coriobacteriia; order Coriobacteriales; family Atopobiaceae; genus Olsenella; species Olsenella sp. Marseille-QA0557. The sequence goes on from NZ_CBCPMI010000001.1 coordinate 1,133,709, forward strand.
CGACGCGGTGGAGAAGCTCTTTAATGTCCGCGTTCTTAAGGTAAACACCATGTGGGTTAAGCCCAAGAACAAGCGTGTTCGCTATGCAATGGGCAAGACTCGCACATGGAAGAAGGCTGTCGTTACGCTTGCTCCTGGCGACTCAATTGAGATCTTCGGGAACCAGCAGAGCGCTGAGGCCTAAGTAATATCCCGCGTTATAAGACGCGGGAACACTTTCGCGCATAAATAGATACGCGCGGAACCGTGGTAATCCGGTGTCACTTCGCCGAGACAAACGTCTCCATCCCTGAACGAAGTGGCCAACGGACAAGAAGGGAATTTTGTAATGGGAGTTAAGCACCTTAAGCCTACGAGTGCAGGCCGTCGCTTTCAGACCATCTCAGACTTCTCTGAGATTACGACGACTAAGCCCGAGAAGTCGCTTCTCGAGCCTCTGCCCAAGAAGGCTGGCCGTAATAACAACGGTCGCGTAACAACTCGCCACCAGGGCGGCGGTCACAAGCGCATGTATCGTGTGATCGACTTCAAGCGTCGTAAGGATGGTGTACCTGCAAAGGTTGCAACCATCGAGTACGATCCGAACCGCTCTGCACGCATCGCTCTGCTTCACTATGTAGATGGTGCCAAGGCCTACATTCTGGCTCCTAAGGGCCTGAAGGTCGGCGATGTTGTTGAGTCCGGCCCCGATGCAGACATCAAGCCGGGCAACTGCTTGCCGCTTGCCAACATTCCTGTTGGTACGCTTGTTCACGCTATTGAGTTCCAGCCTGGTCGCGGTGCCGCAATCGCCCGCTCCGCTGGTACATCTGTTCAGCTGATGGGTAAGGACAATGGTTACGCAGTTCTGCGTATGCCGTCCTCCGAGCTCCGTCGTGTTCAGCTCACCTGCCGTGCAACCGTTGGTGAGGTCGGCAATGCCGATCATTCCAACATCACCATTGGTAAAGCTGGCCGCAGCCGCTGGCAGGGCATTCGTCCGACGGTCCGTGGTACGGTCATGAACCCTGTCGACCACCCACATGGTGGTGGCGAGGGCAAGAACCACACCTCCGGTCGTCCTTCGGTTTCTCCGTGGGGCAAGCCCTCTAAGGGTGCTAAGACGCGTGATCCGAAGAAGGCTTCGAACCGTCTTATTATCCGTCGCCGTAAGTCTAAGTAGCGTTAAGACACGATCAGTAGGAGATTGCAAGCATGAGCAGAAGTCTCAAAAAGGGACCGTTCGTGGAGACTCGCCTTCTCGCGCGTGTCACCGCTCAGAACGAGTCTGGCAAGAAAGAAGTTATCAAGACTTGGTCACGTGCTTCTACCATCTTCCCCGAGATGGTTGGACACACCATCGCTGTTCACGATGGTCGCAAGCACGTTCCTGTGTACATTACCGAGTCCATGGTCGGCCACAAGCTGGGCGAATTTGCGCCCACCCGCACGTTCCGCGGACATAAGCAGTAAGGGAGGTCAGCAATGGCTCGTACCAACGCCGCCTCCAACGAGGTCCGCGCTACCGCAAAGTATGTCCGGGTTGCCCCTCGTAAGGCTCGCCTGGTCATCGATACTATCCGTAACAAGAGTGTTGACCGCGCATTTGAAACACTGCAGTTTACGCAGCGTGCTGTCGCTGTTGACATTGAGAAAGTTCTTCGTTCTGCTGTCGCAAACGCTGTAAACAACAGCGGTCTGCGTCGCGACGATCTCTACGTTAAGTATGCCTACGTAGATGAGGGCCCAACCCTTAAGCGCATTCGTCCGCGCGCCAAGGGCTCTGCTTCACGTATCAACAAGCGTATGAGTCACATCACCGTCATTGTCGCTCCGCGAAAGGAGGCGTAGGGAAAGCATGGGCCAGAAAGTTCAGCCTACCGGCTTCCGTCTCGGAATCACCGAGAACTGGCGTTCCCGTTGGTACGCCGAGAAGGACTACGCTAAGACTGTCGGCAACGATCTTGCGATCCGTAAGTTCCTTGCTAAGCGTCTTGAGCGCGCCGCGCTCTCCCATGTGGAGATTGAGCGTGCCGGCGAAAAGGTGAAGGTTTCTATCTACACCGCTCGCCCCGGCATTGTTATTGGTAAGAAGGGTTCCGAGATCGACGCCCTTCGTCGCGATCTTGAGAAGATCGCTCAGGTTGGCAAGGGTCAGGTAACCGTCGATGTTATCGAGGTTAAGCGTCCTGAGCTCGATGCTAACCTGGTTGCAAAGAGCGTTGCTGAGCAGCTTGAGCAGCGTATTGCCTTCCGTCGTGCTATGCGTAGGGCAGTTCAGTCTGCACGCAAGGCTGGCGCTAAGGGCATTCGTATTCAGTGCTCTGGTCGTCTTGGTGGCGCCGAAATGGGTCGCCGTGAGTGGTATCGCGAGGGTCGTGTGCCTCTGCACACCCTCCGTGCTCGTATTGATTACGGTGAGGCAACTGCTCACACCACCATGGGCGCCTGTGGTATTAAGACTTGGATTTATTACGGCGAGCAGCTTCCCGGCCAGCCTGCGTCGAATCCGGCGCTTGAGGGCTCCAGCCGTCCCCGCCGTCGCAGCGAGAGGAGGGGCAACTAATGCTGGCTCCTAAGCGCGTTCTTCACCGTAAGGTTCAGCGTGGCTCCATGAAGGGTCATGCAAAGGGTGGCACCACCCTGCATTTTGGTGAATATGGTATTCAGGCTCTCGAGGCTCACTGGATCACTAACCGCCAGATCGAGGCTGCTCGTATTGCCATGACCCGCTATATGAAGCGTGGCGGTAAGGTCTGGATCACCATCTTCCCCGATAAGCCCATCACCAAGAAGCCGGCAGAGACCCGCATGGGTTCCGGTAAGGGCAATCCCGAAGAGTGGGTGGCCGTTGTAAAGCCTGGCCGCGTTATGTTTGAGATTGCTGGTGTGTCTGAGGAAGTTGCACGTGAGGCTCTGCGTCTTGCATCGCACAAGCTTCCTATCAAGACCAAGATCATTACCCGCGCCGACCAGGACGGGGAGGACTAGAGAACGATGAAGGCATCTGAGATTCGCGAGCTTTCTGACGCCGACCTCGCTCAAAAGCTCGAGGACGGTCGTGCAGAGCTCTTTAACCTGCGCTTCCAGATGGCTACCAGCCAGCTGGATAACACTGCGCGCGTCTCTACCGTCAAGCATGAGATTGCACGGATTCTGACTGAGATTCGCGCCCGTCAGATTGCGGCCGAGAAGACCGCTACCGAGAACTAGAACGCAGGAGATTGCAATGAGCGATACCGAAATTAGGAATAGGCGTAAGGTCCGTACCGGAATCGTTACGGCCATCTCCGGCGAGAAGACCGTTACCGTCACCGTCTCCGAGCGCAAGTCACATCCCAAGTACGGCAAGATGATGACGACCACAAAGAAGCTCCACTGCCACGACGAGGAGTCTGTGGCTGGTCTTGGTGACACTGTCCGTGTTATGGAGACTCGTCCCCTCTCCAAGACAAAGCGTTGGCGCGTCACGGAGATCGTCGAGAAGGCCAAGTAGCGCGATCGTAAGCTAAAGCTCCATGCCATGTGCGTCGCACGATGGACGCACCTCTGGCAGGATGAGTTCGGAGGATTCGATGATTCAGCAGGAGACTATGCTCAACGTCGCCGACAACTCTGGCGCGCGACGTGTGAAGTGCATTAAGGTCCTGGGCGGCTCGAAGCGTCGTTATGCCCACATTGGCGACGTTATCATTGGTGCCGTACAGGAAGCCACCCCTGGTGGCAACGTTAAAAAGGGCGACATCTGCCGTTGCGTTATCGTGCGTACCGTCAAAGAGACTCGTCGCACCGATGGCAGCTACATCCGCTTCGACCAGAACGCATGCGTCCTGATCAACAAGGACGGCTCGCCTGTGGGTACGCGTATCTTCGGGCCTGTTGCCCGTGAGCTGCGCGACCGCAAGTACATGAAGATCGTCTCGCTCGCACCCGAGACGCTGTAGGCAAGGAGCGGATCGCATGCCCAAGATGAACATTAGGAAGGACGACCTCGTAGAGGTTATCTCCGGCAAGGATAAGGGCAAGCGCGGCAAGGTTCTGCGTGCTCTTCCTTTCGAAGGCAAGGTTGTCGTGGAGGGTGTCGCCATCGTGAAGAAGGCTGTTCGCCCGAACCCCAACAACCAGTCCGGCGGCATTGTTTCTCAGGAAGCCGCCATTGACGTTTCTAACGTCATGCTTGTTTGCCCCAAGTGTGATGCTCCTGTTCGCGTTTCCCGTGAGCAGGGTGAGCTTGACGGCAACCGCAGGCTTATTCGTGTCTGCAAGAAGTGCGGCGAGCGCTTCTAATTACAGCTTCGAATAGCATGTCTTAAAGCCCGGTTCTGATATCAGAGCCGGGCTTTCTTTAAATGTGCATAAATGGTGCGCATAAACTAATGGTTTCCTTTTTAGAACAAAAGGCATAATATGTTCATTTGTGTCCGTAGACAGGATATTTATGTCTCGGATAGAGATGATGGCTCCTGGATATCCAGGAGGTACGAGGTTGGAACCCCGTGCTGAGAACCCCAAGAGTGAGGAGTTTGCATGTCAGAGGAGAAGTACATTCCCCGTCTGAAGGAGCAGTATTACGCCACCGTGCGCGATGCACTCCAGAAGCAGTTCAACTACGCCAACGTTCACCAGATTCCTAAGATCGAGAAGATCGTTGTGAACATGGGTGTTGGTGAGGCTGCTACCGATTCTAAAGCTATCGATGGCGCTGTTGCCGATCTTCGTGCTATCACTGGCCAGCAGCCAATGATTACGCACGCCCGTAAGTCTATTGCTACTTTCCACCTTCGTGCTGGTATGCCTATTGGCGCTAAGGTTACTCTTCGTGGCGATCGTATGTGGGAGTTCCTTGATCGCCTTATTGCAATTGCTATCCCACGTATTCGCGACTTCCGTGGTATCTCTGCTAAGAGCTTCGATGGTCGTGGCAACTTCTCAATGGGTGTAACTGAGCAGATTATCTTCCCTGAGATTGACTACGATAAGGTCGACCGTACTCGCGGTATGGATATCACCATTGTTACTACCGCTACTACCGACGAAGAGGGCAAGGCACTTCTCGATGCCTTCCACTTCCCGTTTAAGCAGAACTAAAGTTGGTTTTAAGCGCTTCGAAACGAGGCTTCGAAGCGTATTTAGAAGGAGGATTCGTGGCTAAGACATCGATGATCGTCAAGGCTTTGCGCGAGCCGAAGTTCTCTACGCGTAAGCAGAACCGTTGCCAGCGTTGTGGTCGTCCCCACTCCGTGTATCGCAAGTTCGGTCTCTGCCGTGTATGCTTCCGCGAGCTGGCAAGCAAAGGCGAGCTTCCTGGCGTCCGTAAGGCAAGCTGGTAAAACTGGAAGCAATCGCGACCAGGCGACGCTGCTAAGGGTGGCGGCGAACCGGCGCGAATATTCATCTCTAACGAAGGAGAAAACCACATGAACGTCACCGACCCAATCGCGGATATGCTGACGCGCATTCGCAATGCTAATTCCGCGAATAAGCCAACGGTCTCGATGCCGTCAAGCAAGGTGCTTGTCGAGATCGCTCGCGTGATCTTTGAGGAGGGTTACATCGAGGGCTACGTCGTTGAGGACACAAAGCCCCAGAAGACCCTCGTAATTACTCTGAAGTATGGCCCTCGTCGTTCCAAGACGATTCGCGGTATTCGTCGCGTTTCTAAGCCGGGTCTTCGTATTTATTCTGCGGCTAAGGATCTTCCGCGTGTTCACGGTGGCCTTGGTACCGCTGTTATTTCAACCTCTAAGGGCATGATGTGCGACCGCGACGCCCGTCAGCTTGGTGTCGGCGGCGAAGTCATCGCCTATATCTGGTAATTCTCGGCAGGAATTGAAAGGAGACACCGTGTCTCGTATCGGCAAAAAGCCTGTCCAGATTCCCGCTGGGGTCACTGTGACGGTTAATGGCACTAATGTTCACGTCAAGGGTTCCAAGGGCGAGCTTGAGCGTTCGTTCTCTGAGCTTCTTGAGATTGTTGTAGAGGGCGAGGAGATCCTCGTTAAGCGTGTTGACGATTCTAAGGAATCCAATGCACAGCAGGGACTTACCCGCACCCTCATTCATAACATGGTTATCGGCGTATCTGAGGGCTTTGAGAAGAAGCTTGAGCTTGCAGGCGTTGGCTATCGTGCTGCCCTGAAGGGCAAGGACCTCGAGCTTTCTCTTGGTTATTCTCATCCAGTTCCTTACGCTGCATCTGAGGGCATTACTTTTGAGGTGCCCGACAATACCCACATTACTGTCAAGGGTATTTCTAAGGAACGTGTTGGTCAGGTAGCAGCTGAGATTCGTGCGAAGCGTCCGCCTGAGCCTTACAAGGGTAAGGGTATTCACTACGAAGGCGAGCACATTCGTAGGAAGCTCGGCAAGGCTGCTAAGTAATCAGACACGCATTAGGTAAAGTCCGTCACCCCGTCAGGTGGCGGCGTGAGAAGGAGTGGCAATGGACAAGCAGAAGGCAAAGAAGCTTGGTCTCGAGCGCCGCAAGCGTCGCGTTCGCGCGAAGGTGAGTGGTACCCCCGAGCGTCCCCGCCTCAGCGTGCACCGTACAAATGCACACATTTACGCACAGGTGATCAACGATGTAGATGCCGCAACGATTTGCTCTGCTTCTACCTTGGATCCCGAGTTCCGTGCAACCGGCAAGCTTGGTTCCAACAAAGAGGCTGCAGAGTTCGTAGGTGAGCTTGTTGCTCGCCGTGCACTCGAGAAGGGCATTGATACGGTTGTATTCGACCGTAGCGGTCGTCTGTATCATGGCCGCGTTAAGGCTCTCGCTGATGGCGCCCGCAACGCGGGCCTGAAGTTCTAGGAGGTTTCAAACAATGGCTCGTGATCGCAAGCGCCAGCAAGAATCCGATCTCCAGGAGCGTGTCGTTTTTATCCGTCGCGTCTCTAAGACAGTTAAGGGCGGACGTCGTATGTCTCTCGTCGCCCTCGTAGTTGTTGGCGATGGTAAGGGTAATGTCGGACTTGGTTCCGGTCGCTCTGCTGAAGTGCCTCTGGCAATTCAGAAAGCCGTCGATGACGCTAAGAAGAATATGTTTAAGGTTCCCGTAACAGAGTCTGGTTCGGTGCCTCACGCTGTTGAGGGTCACTATGGTGCCGGCCGTGTTCTTATTAAGCCGGCTATTGAAGGTACTGGCGTTATCGCCGGTGGCCCGGTTCGTCCTCTGTTCGAGCTCGCTGGTATTACCAATGTTCTCGCGAACTCGCTTGGCACCGATAACGCTCTGAACATGATTAAGGCTGCCGCCGAGGGTCTCAAGCAACTCGAGAGCCCTGAGCAGGTTGCTGAGCGTCGCGGCATGAACGTTGCCGAGATGTTCGTTGGGAAGAAGGAGAACTAGAAATGGCAGACAAGAAGCTCAAGGTTAAGCTGGTTCGCAGCGCCGTGTGCTCCGTCAAGAAGGATCAGACGGCAACTTGCCGAGCCATGGGCCTTCGCAAGATTGGCGACTGTGTCGAACTTCCCGACAACCCGAGCGTCCGAGGCATGATCTTCAAGGTCAAGCACCTCGTGGCGGTAGAAGAGAACTAGGAGTCATCTAATGCAGCTCAATGATCTCCGTCCTGCTCCCGGCTCTAAGAAGTCGCGTAAGCGTATCGGACGCGGCAACTCTTCTGGTTATGGTACGACAGCTGGTCGTGGCCAGAATGGTCAGCTTTCTCGTTCCGGCGGCGGAAAGGGCGCTGGTTTCGAGGGTGGTCAGCAGCCGCTGGCTATGCGCCTTCCTAAGCTCCCCGGTTTCCGTAACATCAACCGTGTAGAGTATGCCCCTGTAAATGTTTCTCGACTCGATGGTCTTTTCGCTGATGACGATGTCGTCGATGCCGAGACTCTTGTTGCCAAGGGCGTTATTAAGTCAGCTCTGACACCCGTTAAGGTTCTTGGTGACGGTGAAATCACAAAGAAGCTTACTGTTCGTGTCGATAAGGTTTCCGCTTCGGCACAGGCTAAGATCGAGGCGGCCGGAGGAAAGGTCGAGCTTCCGTGCTAAAGGGTATTGTCAACGCATTCCGTATTAAGGAGCTGCGCGACAAGATCCTGCTGACACTAGGCATTCTATTGTTGTACCGTCTTGGTGCACATGTGCCAGTTTCGGGCATCCCCTTTGAGGGGATGCTCGCGGCATATCAGAGCGCCTCAGCAAATGCAGGGTTTATCTCGGTGCTTGACCTGTTTTCTGGTGGCGCTTTGTCGCGTGTCTCGGTATTTTGTTTGGGAATAATGCCCTACATCACTTCGCAGATCATTATGCAAATGATGCAGGCAGTTATTCCATCACTGGCAGACCTTGCCCAAGAAGGGGAGGCTGGCCAGCGTCGCCTTACGCAGTACACGCGCTACCTTACTATTGTGCTGGCTACCATCAGCGCAATTGGTTATCTCTTCCTCTTTACGAGCCCTACGTTTGGCATTAGCTTTGCCAATTGCGGTGTTCCCGAGATCCTCATGGATATTGTTATCGTTGTAACTATGGTTACCGGTGCAGTTCTTATCATGTGGCTCGGAGAGGTTATTACTCAGCGTGGTGTAGGCAATGGCATGTCTCTCATCATTTTTGCTAACATTCTGAGTGGTCTTCCCTCAGCTTTGCATACCACCATTGCATCTTCCGACATGGGCTGGGTCATGGCGCTTGTTACCATCTTGGTAATCTGCCTCGTCATCCCGTTCATTGTTTATATTGAGCGTGGCCAGCGTAGGATCCCCGTTCAGTATGCTAAGCGTGTTGTAGGACGCAAGATGATGGGTGGACAGTCTACTTATTTGCCCATCAAAGTTAACACCGCCGGTGTTGTTCCAATTATCTTTGCATCCGCAATCCTGTATTTGCCTGCACAGCTCGCCGTGTTTTTCCCGAGTGTTGGTTGGATAAATGCAATTGCAACCGCAATGTCTACTGGTTGGGTTAACTGGCTTCTTTCTATTCTGCTGATTGTCTTCTTTGCGTATTTCTACACCGCTATGGTCTTTAATCCCGATGAGACCGCTGACAATCTTCGTAAGCAGGGTGGCTTTATTCCAGGTGTCCGTCCTGGATCTGCAACTGCAGCCTATATCAAGGGTGTGCTCAATCACATCACACTGCCTGGTGCAATCTTTATGGCAGTTATTGCCATTGTGCCTTCAATTATCTTTGCTTTCACAGCAAACGATCTGATGAGAGCTCTCGGTGGTACCTCGGTACTCATTATGGTGAGCGTCGCAATGGACACCATCTCTCAACTTGAAAGCCAGTTGAAGATGCACAACTACGATGGCTTCTTTAAATAGAGGGTCGAACTAGGCAAATGTACCCGGTCGAGTAGCTGATTAAATCGGTTGCCGACCGGGTTTTTTCTTAGAATAGAAATTGCGGTACTTTTAAAAGGCTGCATATTACATCTATAGGGGAGGCAACAAATGAACATCGTGCTGCTTGGCGCTCCAGGCGCTGGTAAGGGGACGCAGGCGCAAAAACTCGTTGCAGAATATGGAGTAGCTCACATTTCTACTGGCGATCTTTTGCGAGCTGCTGTTAAGGCCCAGAGTGAATTAGGCAAGCAGGCAAAATCGTATATGGATTCTGGTTCTTTAGTTCCAGATGAACTTGTTATTGCCCTCGTAAAAGAACGTCTTGAGTCCGATGATGCACAACGTGGATTTATTCTTGATGGCTTCCCTCGCAATACGTCTCAGGCTGTTTCTTTGGATTCTGCACTCGCTGCAATGGATATGTCACTTGACGCTGCTCTCCTTGTTGATGTTGAGCCAAGTGTTATTGTTGACCGCTTGAGTGCTCGTCGTACATGCCGTAGTTGCGGCTACACCGGCACAAAAGACGATGAGAAGTGCCCGCGCTGCAACGGAGAGATGTATCAGCGCGATGATGATAAACCAGAGACAATTCAGCATCGCCTTGATGTATACGAAAATCAAACTGCACCACTCGTGGAGTATTACCGTGGGCACGGAATTCTGAAAGCCGTTGACGGGGACCGTCCGGTTGATGAAGTGTATGCCGATGTGAAGGAAATGCTCGGTCTATGATAAAAATTAAAACCCCAGCTGATATAGAAGAAATGAGCAAAGCTGGAGCTCTTTCCAAGATGGCTCTAAGGCGCGTAGGTGAGCTCATTCGGCCAGGGATAAGTACCTTAGAACTTGATCATGCTGCAGAAGGCCTTATTCGTGCTCATGGTGCAAAACCAGCATTTAAGGGTTATGAGGGTTTTCCCGCAAGTATTTGTTCCAGCATCAACGATCAAGTTGTCCACGGTATTCCTTCTCCCGATGTACATCTTGAAGATGGAGATATTGTCTCCATAGATACTGGCGCCGTTTTAGGCGGATGGGTTGGAGACAACGCGTGGACGTTCTTTTGTGGAGAGCCTTCGCGTGAAGCTCGCACTCTCTGCGAAATTGGCAGGGATTGTTTGAAAGCCGGTATTGCGCAGGCTCTTCCAGGTAACCATATGGGCGATATTGGTTATGCGGTACAGCGTATGGCTGAGCGCCATGGCTTTAGTGTTGTTCGCGACTTTGTTGGACATGGTGTAGGCCGCGATATGCATGAAGAACCAAACGTGCCAAACTTTGGAAAGCGTGGCAGGGGCGTTAAACTGCAGGTTGGCATGGTAATTGCTATCGAGCCGATGATCACTGCGGGAACACACAAAGTATCTGTAGAGCGTAACGGTTGGACGGTTGTTACGCGAGACGGTTCTTTAGCCTGCCATTTCGAAAATACCGTTGCAATTACATCGGATGGCCCGCGTATTCTTACAACTGATGCAATCGGGCCTTGGTGTGAACTTGAAGGCGGCGTACATGGTCAAGCAGAATGATGTGGTCAATTCGTGCGACCATGGACTAATGCTTGCGTAACGGATAGAATATTCCACTGCTGTCATTGTGCGAAGAGAGGGTACAACCAGTGAGTAAACAGGACGCCATCGAACTCGAGGGCAAGGTCGTTGAGCCACTTCCAAATGCTATGTTTAATGTGGAGTTGGAGAACGGGAAGACGATCCTGTGCACTATCTCCGGGAAGATTCGAATGAATTACATTCGTATTCTCCCAGGTGACCGTGTGGTCGTAGAGATTTCTCCCTACGATTTAACCCGCGGACGCATTACCTATCGTTATAAGTAGGAATGCTGCTGTCCCAATACTTGGTACGTAAGACGGTTATTCACGCCTGCGGCTGGGCGATTATATAGTGCGGACTAGCTCCACCTGGTTCGCCACCAAGTAAGTACGTATTCGATCTACCGAGAGGAATGACGATGAAGGTACGTCCTTCTGTCAAGAAGATGTGCGACAAATGCAAGATCATCCGTCGCCACGGCAAGATCTATGTGATCTGCGAGAACCCGCGCCATAAGCAGCGCCAGGGCTAGGAAGGGAGCAATAAGTTGGCCCGTATCAACGGCGTAGACCTTCCGCGTGAGAAGCGCGTTGAGATTGGTCTTACCTACATTTACGGCATTGGTCGCACCAGCGCCAGCAAAATTTGTGAAAAGGCTGGTGTCAATCCTGACACCCGCGTTCGCGATCTTACTGAGGACGAAGTAACCCGTCTTCGTGATTGCATTGATAACGATGGCTATCTCGTCGAGGGCGACCTCAGGCGTGAGCGTAGGCAGAACATTGCTCGCCTGATGGAGATTGGCTGCTATCGTGGCCTTCGTCATCGCAAGGGCCTCCCCGTGCGCGGTCAGCGCACTCACACCAACGCTCGTACCCGCAAGGGCCCGAAGCGTCAGATCGGCGGAAAGAAGAAGTAGGGGAGACTGAGCAATGGCTACCGCTAAGAAAAACAACACGCGCCAGCGCGTCAGGCGCTCCGAGCGCAAGAACATTGCTGTGGGTCAGGCCCACATTAAGAGCACGTTCAATAACACGATCATTTCTATCACCGACCCCCAGGGCAATGTAATTGCTTGGCAGTCGGCTGGTACGGTGGGCTTCAAGGGCTCGCGTAAGTCCACGCCTTTCGCTGCGCAGATGGCTGCTGAGGCCTGCGCAAAGGCTGCAATGGAACACGGTCTGCACAAGGTTGCCGTATTCGTAAAAGGCCCCGGCTCCGGCCGTGAGACCGCAATTCGCTCACTTCAGGCTGCTGGCCTTGAGGTTTCGAGCATCCAGGACAAGACCCCGATTCCGCACAACGGTTGCCGTCCGTGCAAGCGTCGTCGCGTGTAGCTAGGAAGGAACTGAAATATGGCAGTGGATAGGACGCCTGTCCTCAAGCGGTGCAGGTCCCTTGATATCGATCCCATTGTTATGGGCATCAATAAGAAATCCAACCGTCAGCCGAAGCGTCAGCGTCGTAACGAGAGTGAATATGGTCGTCAGCTTCGTGAGAAGCAGAAGGCTAAGTTCATCTACGGCGTTCTTGAGAAGCAATTCCGCGGCTATTATCAGAAGGCTCTTAAGCTCGAGGGCATTACTGGTGATAACCTGATGGCTCTTCTCGAGACTCGTCTCGACAACGTCGTCTTCCGTCTCGGCTTTGCTCGTACGCGTAAAGAGGCTCGCCAGACCGTCCGTCATGGTCACATCACGGTTAATGGTCAGCGCGTAGACATTCCTTCTTATCGCGTGAAGGCCGGAGATGTTATTGCTGTGGCTCCTAAGGCCAAGGATCTGCTTCCCATCAAGGAGGCTCTCATTTCTTCTGAGCACATGACTGTTCCTGCATGGCTCGAGATCGATATTGAGAAGCTTCAGGGCAAGGTCCTTCAGGTCCCATCTCGTGACCAGATCGATCTTGATATCGACGCACAGCTGATCGTCGAGCTTTACTCCAAGTAGTAAGCCCAGTTGGAGGTACTCAATGTCCGAATTCATTCGACCCACCGTCTCGGTCGAGGATGTACGCGATAACGTTTCCCGCGTTACCGTCGAGCCGCTTGAGAGGGGCTATGGCGATACGCTGGGTAACTCTCTGCGTCGTGTGCTTCTTTCCTCGCTCGAAGGTGCCGCTGTTGAAGCTATTAGGATCGACGGAGTGCAGCACGAGTTCTCAACTGTCGATGGCGTCTACGAGGACGTTACCGATATTGTGCTTAACGTTAAAGAGCTTGTTTTTAAGGCTATGGGCACCGGCGATGAGGCTGTAGCAAGCGTTAACATCGATGGTCCTTGCACCGTTTGCGGTGGAGATTTCGATGTTCCTGCTGAGTTTGTCCTTATTAACCCCGATCAGGTTGTTTGCACGCTTGGGGAGGGTCATCACCTCACCATGTCTCTGCGTATTGGTACTGGTCGTGGCTATGTTTCCGGTGATGACAACAAGCGCGATGATGATCCTATTGGCATCATTCACATCGATTCTCGTTTCTCGCCGGTTCGTCGTTGCGCAAAGGCTGTTGAGCCTTGCCGCGTTGGTCAGCACACCGACTACGACCGTCTCGTTCTTGAGGTTGAGACCGATGGTTCTGTAACCCCTCGTGAGACAGTAGTCGAGGCTGCCAATATCATTAACCAGCACATGAATGCATTCATGACTCTGGCTGATGAGTCCGAAGAGCCCGAGGAGCAGTCGATTTTTGCTGCTGTCGAAACTGATGACAACACCGAGCTTGATAAGCAGATCGAGGATCTTGATTTGTCTGTCCGCTCTTATAACTGCTTAAAGCGTGCAGGCATTCACTCAGTACGTCAGCTTGTTGAGTTCTCTGAGAACGATCTTCTCAACATCCGCAACTTCGGCGTTAAGTCCATCGAGGAAGTTAAGGACAAGCTCGAGTCGATGGGTCTGGGCCTCAAGGCTTAGGGCCACGCCACGTAACCGCATAGGAGCAAGACTATGAGACACAATAAGAAGCGCGGCATGAAGCTTGGCACCGACGCGAGCCATACCAAGGCTATGAAGAAGAGCCTTGTAGCGTCCTTGCTTGCTAACGACCGCATTAAGACAACAACCCCTCGCGCCAAGGCAATTCGCACTGATGTTGATCGTGTTATTACCTGGGCTAAGCGTGGCGATCTTCATTCTCGTCGCCTCGCTATTGCAAAGGTTGGCGATGCACAGCTCGTAAGCGAGATTTTCTCCAAGGCTGAGCAGGGTCTTTGGGATGGCCGTGATGGCGGTTATACCCGTATTTTCAAGCTTGGCAACCGTAAGGGCGATGGTGCTGAGATTTCAATCATCGAGATTGTGAATGAGCCCGTTGCTGCTAAGAAGCCTGCTGGTAAGACCGAGGTTAAAAAGGTTGCTGCTCCTGCAGAGGAGAAGGCCGAAGAGGCTACCGAGGAAGTCTCTGAGGAAGAGACTGCTGAGGAGCAGGCCGAGTAAACGTTGTTTTACGAGAACTGCTAAGGGGTCACGGGGAGTATTCCCGGACCCCTTTTTTGTATACAAAGCACTTAAGGGAGCAAGCGTCTTATCGATATGAGCGAGAGGGGGAGAAGCATGCTTGAAGTTCGCAATATTTCGTATAGCTATCGGCACGATGCTCGGCCAGTTTTATCTGACGTGTCTTTTCAGATACAAGAAGGCGAGCATGTAGCGATTTTAGGTGCAAACGGAGCTGGTAAATCGACGTTAGTACGCATGCTGAATGGATCTCTTGCTCCCACACAAGGCCATGTGTTCCTCGATGGTGAGTCGGTTTCTTCTTTTGAGCTTGCGCAAGCTGTTGGCTTGGTTCGTCAAGATCCGCGAAGTCAGATTGTTTCAGCTTCACTCACAGAAGAGGTGGCTTTTGGACCAAGGAATCTGGGTCTTAGCCAGAAGGAAATACAGCAACGTGTTGCAGAGGCTCTCGAGCTCTGTGAGCTTGAAGGTTTAGTTGACCATGGGACAACTGAATTAAGTGGTGGTCAGCAACAACGCTTAGCGCTTGCCGGTGTGCTTGCCATGCACCCATCCTATCTCGTTCTTGATGAGGCGCTCTCGCAGCTTGATAGTCAGTCGCGTCAGGACCTTTCGAAAATCATTGCTTCTTTAGTCAAACAAGGTGTTGGGATTATCTCAATTACTCATCGCTTTGAAGAGTTGCAAGGTGTGGATAGAGTGCTCGTTCTCAGCCATGGAGAATTGGTTTGGGAAGGTGTCCCTCAAACACTTCTTTCAAACTCTCAACAATGGAAGCTAGCTGGTGTTACCTGTGATGGCCTTGATGAGGCGCTGCCATTTATGAGTGAGGCACTTTCAAACAAAGACAATCTTTGGGATATTGCTGAGGTAGCCTCATGGGTTGATCATCAAAAGCTTGCTAATGAGGTGCTTGAACGTCTTCCACATCCTCCCACAATGCCATATGCATTGGGAGATAAGAAGCAAGGTTTGTTAGAAGCCGAGCACATTTGTGCATCCTACGGCAAAACTGTTGCCCTGAATGATTTCTCGGCGTGCTTTGAGCCCGGAACGATAACCGTAATTGGTGGGGCTTCCGGATCGGGAAAGTCAACACTTGCTCGTATCCTTGCAGGTGTTGCTCAGCCTGATAGTGGTGAGGCGCGTTTGGGTGGGAAAGCGGTGTATCCGGCCTCTGTTGGACTTGCGTTTCAGCGCCCAGAATATCAGCTCTTCTCAGACACCGTTCTTGACGACATTGCATTTGGACCAAAATCACTGGGAAAAAGTGAGGAAGAAGCACTTTGTTGTGCACGCAAAGCCTGTGCGCAATTGGACATTCCTGAGTCATTGTTTGGGCGGCATCCGCTCGCGCTTTCGGGCGGTCAGCGACGTTTGGTTGCACTGGCAGGACTAGTAGCTCTCGATACCGAGGCTTATGTGTTGGATGAGCCGACAGCTGGCTTAGATGCAGTATCGTCTGCGCATCTCCATGATCTTGTGTGCAAACTTGCTCAATCAGGGAAGAGTATTGTGGTGGTGAGTCACGATTTAGGAGAATGGCTCGCTCTTGCTCAGAAGGTGTATCTCCTCAAAGAGGGTTGTATTGTATGGTCGGGAACAACCCATGCAGCTATAGATAATCCAGATGCATTTCTGCAAGCTTCTCTTGCACTGCCAGCCTGGATTGCCCTAACAGAAAAGCTGAGGGAGTGTGAAAAATGAAAGCGCTTCCTCTGGGTTCCTACATATCACGACAGACTCCCTTGCATTCATTGGATGCACGCATAAAGCTCATTTTGCTACTCGGTGTAACCATTGCTCTTTTTATCTGCCATACGTGGTACGGCTTGGGCTGTGCCGGGGCAGTTTTGATCTGCTTGATAGCAATATCTGGTGTAAGTGCTCAAAGTGTGGTGCGTGCTCTCCGTCCGGCAGCTGTGGTCTTGGTATTAAGTTTGCTCGGCAATGCTTTTGTGCTCTCCCAGGCAGATATCGCATTCGCAGGCATGGCGGGATTGAGTTTCTCTGGCCTTACTCGCGGACTCACCGCTGTTATGCGCATCATTATTTTGGTCGGTTATTCGTTAGTAATATGTTCTACAACAACATCAACAGCTCTTGCGGAAGCGGTATCGTCACTCCTTAAACCATTGAAGCTGCTGGGAGTTCCTGTTGACGATTTATCAATGATTCTTATGGTTGCTCTGCGTTTTATACCGCTCGTTGCTGAAGAGCTCGATCGTATTGCAACTGCACAACGTGCACGAGGAGCTAAGCTGTCTGATGCCAGTATTATTGAGCGTCTTCGTGCATGGACAACCGTGTTTGTGCCGCTCATCGTTTCGCTTTTTCGCAGATCGGATGAACTTGCGAGTGCTATGCGAGACAGATGTTGGGGTGCAGGTACCCGCACGAGCTATGAAACAAAACTTAAGCCTCGAGATATTGTTACTCTTCTGTGCGGAATAGCTCTTTGTGCTGTTGTAGCCGTCCTTTAGCTTAAAAAGAGGGTTAACCCAGATCTGATGTGAACAAATCCGGATTAACCCAAGAAAAGGTTGAAGCTCGTATTGAGGCGGAGCAAGTTGTATTAGAGGTTCATAACCGCTTGTTGTTTGGCTACTGCATCAAGAATATCTGCTTCATTTTTCAGTTCATGAAGAATCACGAAGTCATCGTTTTGTGTGGCAAGAGTATTGAGAGCGTCTTTTATCAGCTCACTGTCGAGAGCGCCATTTGTTCCCATAGGAACATGGGAGTCATAATCTCTGAGTACGATGTTAACGCCATACTCTTCCATATCTTCCCATGAAGGAAGAGCATCGAGTTCAGAGCCCCATGGCTCAACGAGACGTCCCCGCACGAAATAGGCAGTTTCTTTTGCCACACAATCTGAAAGATGTACGGCTCCAACATGATGTATAGTGCGCGGATCGAGAAGGTTCTCTATAACCCATGCAGTACAAAGGCCCTGAGCATCAAGGTTACGTGCCTCAATACGGCGCATAGCGTCGGTCTTTTCATCTTCAGGAAGCATAAACATGCCTAAACCTGTTTGTTTATCAACGCCTGTGGCGTGAAGCAGATGGTTAATCTCCCAGGCTAGACATACTTTATTGTGTGGATCGTAGAGTTGATCAAGAACGAATGCGGCATCAGGTGCATCTTGCATGCCATATTCAAGACCATAACCTGCGTTTTCGAGCTCAATACGCGGAGAATTTTCAGTGAGCAGGTTACGCGCATCAAGCTCATTGAGAAGGCGCTGGATCATATACACCATGGCTTGGCGGATATCTGAGACAGGGATCTTAAAATCCCATCTACCGTCAATAGGGGCATAGTCAATGAGATGGAATGTATAAGCCTGAGCATCAAGTTTACAAGCGAGTTCGTACTCTTGGCACCACCGATCGTAAAGATGCGCTCCCGTGAGATCGCCATAATAATCGCGAACTGCCTCTTCACCTCCCATTGCTTCTACAGCAAAAGCAAATCTATTCTGGGTGAGAAGTGCTGTTGGCCATGCCCAGTAGGAGCAATGTAAGCGCTTAACCTTAAGTGCCGCTAATCTCTCTGCTAGGGCTTCCAACTCCTCTGGGGAATTGAAAAGTGAGAGCGTGCGAGCATGCACTTCGTCCATGAAGACTTCAGTTCCTTTTAAATGACAGGTATCGAGTGACTGAGCCACGGCTTCAGGCTGGTTGAGAAGATCGCCACAAATCATTGCGTACTGCGGAATTTGCTGTATGGTCATAGCACAATCCTTTCTATAGCTGTAATTCTTTATCTCTATCTGAGGGCATTACTCGCTGAGTAAGGTTTGGGCATAGTCGGTGTCTTTATCAGTAACTGCAGGATATGGTCCATATTGCAAAAGATTGAAAGCTGCAGAAATGTTGGCGGCTCGTGCCACGGCATATAAGTCGAATCCTTCGCAGAGGCCATACAGTGCTGCTGCAGTAGAGGCGTTACCACAGCCGGTGGGATCAACAATTGGGCCTACCGTAAGACTGGGAGCAAAAGCAGCGTCATCTTTGGTGATCATATAGGAGCCTTTAGACCCAACCCTTAAGAAACAAGGCTTTTCCAATGCCTGAATAGCTTTGATGGCTGCTTGTTCGTCAGATACTCCAAACAGAGCTTTGGCTTCAGGAAGGTTAATTGAGTAATAATCTGTGAGGCCAATTGTTTCAAAAACACCTTCGTGACGTGTGGGATCCATTGTGGCTGAAGTTGGAATCTCCCACATTATTTTTGCGTGTGAAGCCTTGCGAACAAGAGCAACCTCTTGCCAAAACTCACTTTGCTCACGGCTCTCAATATAGATCCCTAAGGTATCAGGATCACATGCTCTTGCTACTTGTTCTGCAGTAATGACATCGAGAGCATCGAGTTTCGCTTCGTCTTCTTCACCATATATTGAGGTTTCACTGTGGATGCCCTCATCACCGTAGATCAGTTTGGTGTGCCAAGTATGGGGAAGGATACGGCTCAGTTTGTCGGTAGAAATACCGTTCGCGGTGAACCAGCTACCGTAGAACGATTCGAAGTCATCTCCAACGTTGCTTACATAACCGCAGCTAGATGTCCATATTCTAATTCCTGCTACACAGAAGACAGAACCACCCAGTAAAGGTCCGCGTTCAGTGCCGTCAGCGCAGACAACTTCGTTAACGATAGATGGTCCACAGACAATGTATTTCATGTAGCTCTCCTCTCTGATGAGGTACGAACGTTGTTCTCCAAACTTGAATTACTTGTATCTAAATGTATTCAAATTACAAATAACTAATACAAGAGGAAACATAGGTTGAAATAAAAACAACCTATTTATCAGGCATTAAGCAAACTATAACAGAGCTAGCGCAAAGAAGAGTGTAAAAAAGTTGTATTACCCTATATCTAAATTGAACGGAGGAAACAGGCAGAAATATAAAAACTGACAGCTAGATGAAAGTGGGGTAAGACATGAGCAATCAGGAGTCATTGGGCAAAAAAGTTGGCTTGGGAGGTGCTATAGCGCTTTCGGTTGGCACGACTATTGGCGCAGGTATCTTCACTTCTATCAGTGAAATATCTGCAGCAGCAGGTTGTGCCCTTATGACCGTATTGGCGTTCCTCATAGGCGGCGCAATTATGATTCCGCAGAACTTGGTTCTTGCAGAGATGGCAACTGCTTTTACCGATGAAGACGGCGGTCATTATCTCTTTATCAAGCGAGCTGGTTGGCGCAAGCTGGCATTCCTTTGCGGGTGGGCGTCATTTTGGGGTAACGATATTACCTCGGTAGCTGTAGTAGCCCTGGCAAGTGCCCAGTACATTGCGTTTCTTGTACCAATGTCTGATCTCACGATTAAGTTTGTTGCCATTGCAATTGTTGTCGTTTGCATGATTATCAACTTGGTTTCTGTTGAAGGAACCAGCAAGTTTCAGGCGGTCATTACTGCAATTAAAATGCTGCCATTTGTTTTGCTCATCGGTGTGGGACTGTTCTACCTCAAGGGTGAGTTTGTTACTGCTGCTCCTGCTGCAGGAGCTCCCGTTGGTATTGCAGCACTTCTTGCGGGTATCTCTGCAACTAGCTGGTCGTATGATGGCATGGGTGCCGTCACCTATATGACCGGCGAAATAAAGGATCCAAAACGCACGATGCCGCGTGCACTTATTGGCTCTATTCTCTTCATCATTGTGCTCTATACGCTGCTTTCGTTTGTAGTTACAGGATTGCTGCCCTTTGAACAGATATCTACTTCAACGGCTCCGCTCGCCGATGCAGCAGCTAACCTTCCAGTAATAGGCGCTGCAGCTGGTGTGTTTACTGCAATTGCGGGTGCATTTGTTACGTTTGCCGCAGTGAACGGTACCGTTATGTTCCAGCCGAGACTTGAGTTTCAGATGGCACGCGACGGGATGTTCTTCAAGCCATTTGGCAAGATTTCTAAGTACGGAACACCATGGTTCTCTATTACAGCGCAGTGCTTGCTTGCATGCATCTTTCTTTTCTTGAGCGATATTACCACCCTGCTCGGTTATTTCACACTGGTTCTTCTGCTGAAGAACACCCTTACCTTTGCAACGATGTTTGCCCATCATCGTCATGATGATTACAAGCCTATGTGGAAGTGCCCCGCTTGGAAACTCATGACAATCCTTGCCATTGCTTCATCAATGATCTTGGTGGTTTCAACCTTTATGTGGGCTCCTTTTGAAGGTCTCGCTGCGGGTGTTGTGGCGGTAGTTACTGGCATGCCTGCATACTACTTCTGGACCAAACATAATGGCCTGTCGGATGAATCTTCCCAGGCAGAGTCGTAGTGAAGAGCTGTCTGGGCACAACAAGCCTGCTGTTGTGCCCAGACAAGATGCTAAGCTGTATCTTGCTGTATTACCGTTGGACAGGAGCCTCTTATGACCCTCGATCATTCGAGCCCAAAAGCGCTCTATCTGCAGCTCTATGACACACTTACGGATTCTATTCGCAGGGGAGCCTTTAATCCTGGGGATGCATTTCCCTCGGAGAGTGAACTTGTAGAAACCTATCACGTCAGCCGTGTAACGGTGAGAAAAGCTCTTGCGTTGATGGTCCAGGATGGAGCGCTGATCAGAAGAAAGGGAAGAGGCACCTTCGTGGCTTCACCAGCGTTTGTGGAAAGCCCACGAGCAAATGGTAGTTTCACGCTCTCATGCAAAGAGCGTGGCGTGAGACCAGATACAAAACTTGTGTCACGAAAAGTGGTATGGGCATCAAGGTCGGTTGCCACACAGCTTAACCTCAAAGAAGGTGAATCGGTTATCTGCGCGGAGCGTCTGCGTCTTATTAATGATGTTCCCGCAATTATTGAGACTGATTATTTTCCACAGGAAATGGCATTTCTTATGGAAGCCAATCTTGTAGACGATCCTATCCTCGAGGTTATTTTCGAGGGCACCGGAAGGATGGGTCATCGCCATTTCGATACGTTTGAGGTTCGATTTTCGGGGCCAACAGCATCAAGGCTTTTGTCAGTTCCCGAGCGCAGTGCATTGCTCGGTGTGAATATGACGGTTTATGACGAGCAGGATGCACCGCTGTATTACAACGAACAGCTGGTGCGAAGTGATATCTACAAATACGCAATGGGGAACTAGCTTCCCATATACTTGTGAGAGGAGAACATGATGCGGGATTTTCTCGGCATGTTCGATGAACGCAAGCCAATCATTGGCATGATTCACTGCAAGGGTACAGATCGTGAAGATACCCTTGCTCGTGCTAAGCGTGAGATTGATATATACGTCCAAGGTGGGCTGGATGGCTGCATTGTGGAGACCTATTTTGGCACGCTTTCAAATGTTGTTGATGTGCTGTCCTACCTTAAAGAAGCCCATCTACCCCTCGTCTACGGTGTTAACGTGCTCAATGTTGACGCTATGGGTTTTGAAATGGCCAGGCGTTATGACTGCGCTTTTGTACAGCTTGACTCGGTTGTAGGACATGTAAAACCACGCGATGAAGAATCGCTGGCAGCCTTTCTTGAGATGGAACGTAAAAGCTGCAATGCGGCCGTTATGGGTGGTGTGCGTTTTAAATACCAGCCAGTTCTCTCCGAGAATACCGAAGAAGAAGACCTTCATATTGCTATGGGTCGTTGCGATGCTGTTGCTGTTACTCAGAATGCAACGGGACAAGAAACTTCAATGGAGAAGATCGAGCGGTTCCGAGGGGCACTCGGCGATTTTCCTCTCTTTGTTACCGCCGGTGTAACTGCAGAGCATGCGGCCACACAACTTTCAGTGTGCGATGGAGCGGTGGTAGGAAGCTACCTCAAAGATACCTATACCGATAGCGGAGATGTATCTCCAGAGCATGTTGACAAACTCATGGATGCAGTTCGTGCGTTTCGTGCAGAGCTCTAGGAGGCACGTATGAAAACTGTCTCTCATGAGCGCGTCTTCTTCGTTGGGGACGTGGCAACTGATGAATACTATCAGGCGCCGTATTTTCCCTCCATCAAGGAGAAAATAATTGTTCATGCTCTTAAACCTCAGATGGGTGGCATGATTGCAAACGCAGCCTGTGTTTTTGCTTCCTATGGGGTGCCAGCACAGTTTATGACAGCGCTCAAACCGAGTGAAAACTCTCGCAATCTGTGTGCCGGTCTTGAGCGTGCAGGACTGGACACCACTCATATGGTTTGGGACGAATCTCTCCCAGAGTCCAAAACCATTGTTATTCTCGCCGAAGATGAACACACGGTATTTATTCCAACGATGGGTATTACACGAATAGATATACCTGCAGAAACTTTGGAAGCTTTACGCGATGCTGACTACGTGTATTCAAATTTCTGGGAAATTGCACCTTTGGCTGCGGGAGATTTGAGTGGACTCGATCTGTTGCTCGACCTCAAGGCTCATGGAACAAAGATCTGGTGCGATTTAGATGTTGCCGAGTTGGGTCCTGGACATCAGCGGCTTCTGAGCGCCCTCGACGTTGTATTTGTTAACGAAGTGGGTGAGAAAAACCTTGCAAACCATCTTGGTGGCGATCCTATCACTGCCCTTCATGAGCTTGGTGTGCGTATGGTAGTGGTGACGCGCGCAGAGCAGGGGGCAAGCGTATATATGGCTAACCATGTGCCACTGGAGGTTGAAGGTTGGCCAGTTGAGGTTGTTGATGTTACCGGCGCGGGCGATACGTTCTGTTCATCTTTTCTTTATGCAAACCTCTGTAGTGATGACATAGAGCTTTGCGCAAGGTTTGCCAATGCAGCTGCTGCTCGAGCAGTGTGTGGCATGGGCCCGCGTTCTGGTGCTGTTGGAGCAGCCTCGGTATTGGATTTCATGAGCCAAAGGGGTGTTGATATAACACCTTTCCAGGTATTTCTTCGCAATGAATAGGATGCAACCATGACTCATAACATGCTTACACCTGTCGATGTAACTCAGATTGAGTGGCAACGCTATGGCATTCTGTATGACCTTACGGGCGCTGGGACTACTGGCAATACCAATGCCTCATCAGGGGAGGGTTGGAGTGACGTTGATACGGACCGACCGCTTCTTGATACAC
The DNA here is from genome assembly GCF_965119725.1 of Olsenella sp. Marseille-QA0557. Classification (NCBI taxonomy): domain Bacteria; kingdom Bacillati; phylum Actinomycetota; class Coriobacteriia; order Coriobacteriales; family Atopobiaceae; genus Olsenella; species Olsenella sp. Marseille-QA0557. The sequence goes on from NZ_CBCPMI010000001.1 coordinate 1,157,041, forward strand.
TTTCTTATATCGGCATGACAACAAGTTCTGGCATGCCGTTTGATTGCAGTGAAGTTGAACGTCATCAGCATACCCAGGAAGCACAAATTCCTGCTGGCAAGCCAATTTGTTTATTGGTGGCACCTCCGAGTGATGAGCCACCTTCTCAAAAAGATTTAACGGCAATTACGATCCGTCCGGGATACGTGTTTGTCCTGCACAGAAGCGTGTGGCACTCCGCCTCACATGGAGTTGAACCAGATACTTCGTACTATTGGATGGCAAATGTATTTGAAAATGAGCCAACCGTTTGGGCAGCAATTAAAGATGGACCAGTGCGAGTAGGTTAATCATTCATATGCTTCCCGGAAGCCCACAGCAATCTGCTGTGGGCTTTTTTATGAGCTTTGTTCTGAAGGGGCTGTGTTCTGGCGTGTCTTTTCGGTAAGAATAGGGGTGATAAGAAGACTTAGTACTGCGTGGTAGAGCGGTACATGATGGGTGTAAGGAGAACTCTTGTGAAGGAATCTGTCTCCCCAGGCGAGAACTCCTTTTCTGATTTTGGCGATACGCAAGATTTGGATGGCACGCTCGTAATGCGTGTGGGATATCGTGGATCGGCGTTTGCGGGCTTTGCATATCAGCCTGATCAGCGTACTGTTGCAGGAGAGATAATCCGTGCTCTTGAGACGTATTTACGCAGGCCAGTAGAGCTTACCTGTGCTGGTAGAACCGATGCAGGAGTGCATGCTATTGCTCAGCATGTAAGTATTCCAATCACTGCTGAAGAATCTCAGCTAAATGGAGCTACCCTAAAGCGCGCCCTTACCGCATTGTTGCCGGATGACATCTCTGTTGGAGCGTTGTATCAAGCTAAAAAAGGGTTTTCGGCACGTTTTGATGCACTTTCTCGCTCTTATCGATATCGCATTTCCGCTGGATGGACCCGTCCTGTTATGGCGTGGGATCACGCTTGGTGGCTTCGCTCCAATCTCGATGTTGAGCGTATGTATGAGGCATCGCGTTGTCTCATAGGAGAACATGATTTCAAGAGTTTTTGTAAGGCAGCATCAGCGGTAGGAAAGCCAACTTCAAGAAACGTTATCTCGCTGACTATTTCGCAGATTGAAGAAGCGGGCGAGCCGCTTGTAGCTGTGGATATTTGTGGAAATGCCTTCTTGCATTCAATGGTTCGCACAATTGTGGGAACGCTAGTTGAGGTAGGGCGAGGACGAAAAGAACCTCAATGGGTCGAAGAGGTGCTTGCTGCATGCGATAGGCGAGCGGCTGGCCAGTGTTCACCTGCCAAAGGACTTACCTTTACAGGGGTGGCATATCCACCAGAAGCGCTTACACCATGGTTGAAGGAAGGTGTTTAGCATAGACGAGTTACTCATTCATGAGGCAGTGCATAGTCTCGAAGATACCGTGCGTCTACTTCCATTTTTATTTATTACCTATCTCATTATGGAAGCGTTGGAACATGGGATGGCGGGAAAGCTTGAGCGTGGTATTGCACACGCAGGTGCCGCTGGTTCGATAGTTGGTGCCTTGGCGGGTGCAATTCCACAATGCGGCTTTTCTGCGATGGCAGCGACGCTTTATGCCGGACGCGTTGTGACGATAGGCACGCTCATAGCAGTCTTTTTGTCCACAAGCGACGAAATGATTCCCGTATTTGTAGCCCAGGGGGAATCCTTAGGCACGATGGCAACCATTGTGGGTGTCAAAATAGTCGTTGCCATTATTGCAGGCCTCAGTATCGATGCTCTTTTGCGCGCTTTGGGGCACGCGGGGGATGGGTCTCTTCACATCCATGAGTTGTGTGAACGTGCTCATTGTCATTGTGATGAAGAGGAGCATACACACAGTGGTCATTCCCATGACCATCACGATTCTCACCGTGCAATGCTCTGGTCAATAGTGCGTGCTGCACTTGCCCATACCCTACAAGTTGCTGCTTTTATCTTGGTGATCACCTTTGTAATGGGTTTGGTTATTGAGGGTGTAGGGACCGATGTTATTGCATCCCTTGCTCATGGTCATCCTGTGCGTGCAGTATTTGTGGCAGCTTTAGTTGGTCTTATCCCTAATTGCGCTGCAAGTGTTGTTATCTGTCAGCTGTATCTTGCTGGATCGCTTGGCGCCGGAGCCCTCTTGGCGGGTTTGCTTGCTGGCGGAGGAGTTGGTCTTGCAGTTCTTTTTAGAACAAATCGCAGCTTGCGAGAAAATCTTGCAATAACAATCCTGATGTACGTGATTGCCGTTGTGGCAGGAATCGTGGCAACAGTTATAGGGTTTGCTCCTTAGATGGGGCTGATCAGCTCCCTCATGGAGGTCGTGTACCTTATGTGACGGTAAAGCGCCTAAAACTTACAGCTCAGAGGGGTGTGTTATGGTGCGGAAAAGAGAGCGTTATTCGCGATCGGATGTGCCGGTAGCAAGTAAGAAGCGCAGTGTCATTGCGGTATTTGTGCTGGTTGGTATAGTCGCTTTGCTTGGTGGGATCGTTTGGTTTTTATGGCAGCGTGCAAATGATGACAGTGTTCTCGGCGATCGTGAACTTGCCTCATCGCTCGCTTCGACGTCTAACGTAGAGCCAATATCAGGAACCACTGCCTCAGAGGACACCTTTACAAACATTCTTGTTTTTCTCGTTGATGATGTGTCATCTGAACATCCTACGTTAACTGGTGCAACGCTTATGTGTCTGAACCGTTCGCAAAACTCTGCAACGTTGGTTTCACTTCCTCTTTCTATGCAGGTTGAGGATGATAAAACCCTTGCTGATGCATTTTCAGCACAAGGTGCCAGTGACTGCATTGGACTTACTTCACAGGCTACAAACATGTCGTTTGAGCACGTTGTGGTGATTGATAATCAAGGCTGGTCTCAGCTGGAAGAACTATCTAACGCTGGAGGAAATGATCTCGTTTCTAAGGTTTCCGACCTTCTGGGCTATATGAAAACTGATATGGACAGTTCAGACTTGCTTGAATTGGCAGAAACAGTTCATTCGATTGATCTTTCCAATGCTCAGCGAATTGATGCACCGGTAACGCAGCAAGATTCTTGGACTGTGGTCGATGCAACAGAGCTTGGTTTAGAAGTGGGGACATTAGTGGAGGAGCAATCATAGGATTCTTTTAGTGTATCCGTGTCGGGTTTGTGTTGGATTTCCGCCTGCGGCTCTAGCGCGCACTAAAAGTGCATCCTCCTGATAACCTAAGGATAGCTGTGATATAACCACTGCCGTCAATCTTGTTCTATTCATCGCGTCAATCAAGGAGCATACGTGGCCCGCAGAAACCCTAAGGTCTCAGTGATAATGCCGGTCTATAACGTTGACCGCTACGTGGGTCGTGCTATCGAGAGTCTGCAAAATCAGACTATGCGAGATTTTGAGCTGCTTATTGTTGACGATGGCTCGACCGACCGATCGGGCGATATTGCAGATCGTTTTGCTGAGCGCGACATCCGTATTGATGTTTTTCATACACCAAACAGTGGAGCTCCGGCAGCACGCAATTATGCTTTAGATCGCGCACAAGGTACCTATGTGCAGTTCTTTGATGCAGACGACTGGGCCGAACCCACAATGCTTGCTGATTTGGTTGCAATTGCTGAGCGCGATAATGCAGAGCTTGTTATTTCTGGCTTCTATATCGATACGTACTACGGCGATGATGGTCGCCATCTATCTGAGAAGAAGTACCAGCCGACAAAAACGTATGATACGCAAGAGGATTTTCGTTGCGGTGCTTGGAAACTGTTCGACGAGAACTTGCTGTACACCCCCTGGAATAAGCTCTTTTTGCGCAGTCGTATAGAAGATCTGAACCTGCGTTTTCGTCCCACTTTTTGGGATGATTTCCCCTTTGTATTGGATTACATCACCGATGTAGAGCGCGTTTCGAATACCGAGCAATGCTATTACCACTTTATTCGTCAGCGTTCGGAGTCAGAAACAGCGCGCTGGCGCCCTGACATGTATAAAAAGCGCGAAGAAGAGCATGGATGGATGCTTGATCTGTATCAGCATTGGGGTTTGCAGGGTGATGCAGCAAGCATGGAAATGGTGCAACGCCGTTATGCCGAGCGTCTCATAGGCTGTATAGAAAACGTCTGCAATCCTCGATGCACTCTCTCTCGTAACGAAAAGCTTGAAGAGATTTCTCGTATGATCAGCACTGAGCGTGCTCGTGTGGCAGTGTCAGTTGCACATCCGCATTCACGTATGATGCGCATGATGCTTGAGCCTATTCGCTCATGCAACGCTTTACTTGCATATGAAGAAGGACGTTTTATTTCGTTTGTAAAGCGGCACAACACAAAGATGTTTGCTACGCTCAAAGCGCGACGTTAACTCTTTGCCAAATGGGTATACGAGCAACAATGTATTATTAGACCATCGTGTTGCGTTTATTTATCACGCACGATGGAGAGTACAATTAAATTGCTATATCTAGAGGTTGTAGCCGTTACTGTACGCAGAGCGCCATAGTGGTGTACACGCAAGGTTACCGTCAACAGGGAGCAGTCCATGATCAAGCCTCGTCTTTTAACTGAGCAGGATCGCGAAAAGGTGCTTGAGTACGTTTCTGACGAGCCAGAAATGGCTGTTTTTATTACCGGCGATATTGAGCAGTTTGGCATGAAAGATCCGGTAAGTGTCTATGCTTTTGAAAATCCCGACGGCTCATGGGATTCAATCGTTCTGCGCTTCTATGCTAACTACGTTTGCTATAGCCCTAACGATTGGTTTGATGCTGCTTCAGTTGCGGAATTTATTCGTGACTCTACGGGCAATTCGTTCTTCGGCAGTATCAACGGTAAATATCAGGTAATTGCCTCTTTGGCAGGTTATCTTGATGAGCTTGATATGCGCTCACTCAATCTGGCTAAGTGCACGCATCTCAAGCTTGATAAGGTAGCTCCGCCACCAGATGGCACTGCAATTCGCAAGCTCACTCCTGAAAACTATGACGAGCTTTTCGCACTGCTGGGTGCAATGGATGAGTATCGTGGCCTGTACTCCGATAAGCGTGCTATTTCTCTCGCCAAGCTGCAAAAGTCTGCCGATGAAGCCCATGGATGCCTTACCTATGGAGCATTTTCCGATGGAGTGCTTGTTTCTACCGCAGCGACAAGTGCTGTAAGTTCTGAAAGTGCCATGGTTGTTGGTGTGGGTACTCGCAACGATATGCGTGGTTATGGTTTCGCAACGGCAGTTGTAGCGCAGCTGTGCAAGGATGCCTTTGACTCTGGCATGAAGTTCCTCACGCTGTTCTATGAGAATCCTTCTGCAGGTAGGATTTATCAGCGCATTGGTTTTGAGCCTGCCGGTCGTTACGCAATGCTTCGTTAATTTCATAAAAAAGCAGGTGGCTACAAAGGCCTCCAAAAGGGAGTTTCTTGTTATGCACTTCTCAAAGCGGTTGGATTTATTTGGCGATGAGGTTTTTGCCTCGCTTAATGCACGTCGTCGTAAGCTTGAAGCGGCAGGCCGCACAGTGTATGACCTCTCAGTTGGAACACCTGACTTTGAGCCGCCTGCTCATGTGGTGAATGCGCTTATTATCAGCGCTCAACATCCGGAGAACTGGCGCTACTCGCTGCATGATAAAGATGAGCTACTTGATGCAGTGTGCAACTATTATCAAGATCGTTTTGGCGTGTCTGACATAACACCTGAGATGGTTATGAGCTGTCGTGGTACCCAGGAAGGCATGGGTCATGTTTGTGCCGCCCTTGCCGATCCTGGCGATATTGCCCTCATTCCCGACCCGTGTTATCCCGTTTTTGCAGCAGGCACGCTTCTAGCAGGGGCAGAGCCGTATTACTATCACCTGACGGCGGAGCACAACTTTCTTCCTAACGTTGCTGAAATTCCTGATGAAGTGGCTGATAGAGCACGTTATATGGTGGTTTCTTTACCAGCAAACCCGGTGGGTTCTGTGGGAACACCTGAGGTATATCAGGAAATAATCGCTTTTGCTCAGGATCATGACATTGTGATCATTCACGACAATGCCTATTCAGACATTGTGTTTGATGGTCCTGCGGGAGGATCGTTCTTGTCCTATCCGGGAGCACTTGATGTCGGTGTGGAGTTCTTGTCGCTCTCAAAGTCGTTTAACGTAACAGGAGCGCGTTTATCGTTTTTGGTCGGCCGCTCCGATATCGTGGCCGCAACACGTCGTCTGCGTGGTCAGGTCGACTTTGGCATGTTCTATCCCGAGCAGGACGCGGCTATTGCTGCGCTTACTGGTCCTCGTGATTCTGTTGAGCGTCAGCGGCTGATGTATCAGGAACGTCGTGATGCGCTTTGCGATGGCCTTGAGGCGATTGGCTGGGAGCGTCCTAATGCCCACGGTTCGATGTTTGTATGGGCTCGCATTCCGCATGGACGCATGGATTCTGTTGCTTTTGTTGGTGAGCTGATGGAGCGCTCTGGCGTAATTGTGACGCCGGGAGCAAGCTTTGGTCCTTCGGGTGAAGGATACGTGCGCATGGCGCTAGTTATGGAGCCTGATCGTTTGCGCGAGGCGGTTGCTGCTATTGAGCAAGCAGGGATGTAGAACGTACAAGCTTACCTAGACGGACTTTGTTAGACGGATGTTAGACTAAAGAGGGGCAGTTACTTGTCTTCGGTTACCAGAGCTTTTTATCGCCTAATTGTGCGAGGGCGGCGTATTTCCATCACACTCTCTTGTCCAGAACCTAATGAAGAAAGCCTAAAGAGTATTCAGGATGCTGAGGATATTCTTTCCTCTGGCGGGCATGGCTTCAAAACAGCCCATGAAATGCTTGAAGCTGCACTGAAGGACTAGCACCATGGGGTGCCTAGAACCTGATATATTCCTTCTTTTTTACGTGATGTAAAATCTTTGATTCTGAGTAATAGTTGCTTCTGGCTACCAAAAAATATTTAGTCTCTGCAACCTATACGTCTCTTCTTCAAAGCTTACAAGAGCGTCTTAACATTTCAACTTCGCAGGTATATCAATACGCATGCTCTTTGGGCTGCATGAAGCAGTTTTATAGATCTGCATGCAGAAATCTCAAGTTTGACAAGAGTTTTGCGTAAGCTTAATAAGCGCAGGAGATAGTCTGATTAAACTTAACAGAAATCCGGACTCATATTAATGGATGGAACTATGGAGACTGCCAACCTGGATATTCGTGCTGCCTTTTTCGATGTTGACGGCACGCTTCTCTCATTTACAACGCACGAAGAGCCAGCCTCAACAAAAGAAGCTATTCGTCGGCTGAGTGCTGCAGGCATTGTTCCTATTCTTGCTACTGGTCGGCCGTCTTATCAGCTGACGGGGCTCGATCTTGAGGGATTTCAAGCATTCGTTACCATTAACGGCCAGCTTTGCTATACGCCAGAACGCACTCTTGTAGAGCGTCCGCTTGATAAAGAAGATATTGCAGTTGTAGTTGATCAGGTGCAACACGGGCTCTATGACTGTCTCTTTATGGAAAGAGACCGCTTCTACGTTTCAGGTAAAGGTGAGCGTGAGCAACGTCAGGAAAAGCTTATTGGTGTGAACTATCCGGTGGATGATCCAGCGCGTGCTTTAGAGCATGATATTTTCCAGCTCAACGTGTATTTACCGCCCGAGGATCTGCATATCATTCGTGATGCTACTCACAACACAAAGTTTGCCGGTTGGACAGACAATTTCTCCGACGTCATGTCGCGTGACGGCGGCAAAGCGTCCGGTGCACTGGAAGTGCTTAAGCAACTGGGTATTAGTCCAGAGAAAACCATTGCCTTTGGTGATGGTGGCAACGACTTAGAGCTGTTTGAAGTAGTTGGTACTTCGGTTGCCATGGGTAACGCCAATCCTGAAGTGCTTGAGCAGGCTACTATGATTACGGACGATGTAGATCATGATGGTATTTACAACGCCTGTGTGCGCTTAGGACTTATCTAATTCTCGAAAGAAAAGAATGGCGGCGGCCGCTATGGGAGAACATAAGGTTTATCTCGATAGTAAGAAGGGCATTCTTTCAGGTGGGCAGGTAGCCAGAATAGATGACAGTGGAAGAATACTCGTTCCATCTACGTGGTTCTCTGAAGAAGTTGTTGCCTATCTTCGGGATGACGGTATTTATATTAGTGGACCAGGCTTTATGAGCTTGACGCGTGTGGCTCAAATCGAGGGTAATCGCATTTATTCGGTAGCGGATAAAGGGTGGTTTACCTACGGAACCCTCGTTGGTTCAATCGATGAGGATGGAACAATCCGCGATGCAAGTGATCGAAAAGTTGGTGAAATATCAGGTGGGAGCCCTTTAAAACAGAAAAGTGAAGTAGGTGGGACTGGCGAAACCCCTGTTTTATCAATGACCGTTGCGGCCATTCTTCTTATAGCGATTTTAAGTTTCCCCATCATGATAGAAATTGCCTGGATGTCAAACATGAGTGTGTTTAGCAATCCAGTTTCTGCATTATGTGGCGCACTCTTTCTTATTTGTGGAACAGCTATTGGGATAAAAGTTACGAGAAACAATAAAACTAAGGCTACATTTGGTGAGGTTTTATCAAGCTCTGCTGCTTTCTATCTAATTCCTGCAGCTCTCTTTTTACTCTTTATTCTTGTGTTTGATAATCCGATACCATTCTCGATTGAGTATTATGGAACGCTCTATGGAGGGCTATTACTCATCATAGGGTTTGTAATTGTGGTTCCACTTTTTCTGCTTGTTGTAGCTTTGCCAATTATGTTGGTACAAGCGTTAGTTACTGTTTTGCTCAAGAAGAACATTCAGAAAAATCGTCTTGAAAAATAATCTAGTACATTTCTTTGTCAGTTACCCGTCTATTCGTGTACACTCGTTTGCACGGGTGTTTTACCCTCAGACGACGAGAGGCACAAGAGCATGCGTGTATCAGCACATAACATTCTGCGTAGTGCAACAGCGTTAGCTGTTGGTACGTCATGTGCAGCCACACACGAGCTTCTCGGTCTAGCGCTACTAGCCGCTGTTGCGCGCTAGGGCTTCTCCACTCGTCTCGGCAAGATACGAAGCTCACCGCGCGCAGCGCGACCCCAGAAGGGGCGGCAGCCGCTCGAGCTTCTCGGCATGCCATGTCGCCCCTGGACCGCAAGCACTATTGGAACCAGGAGGCAGTCATGACCAGAAAGATCCACATCTTCGATACAACCCTGCGTGACGGCGAGCAGTCGCCGGGCGCCTCCATGAATACCGAGGAAAAGCTGGTTATTGCGCAAGAGCTTATCCGCATGGGCGTCGATGTTATCGAAGCTGGTTTTCCTATTTCCTCTCCAGGTGATTTTCGTTCTGTACAAGAAATTGGCCGTCTCGCTGGAGACGACTGCGTCGTTTGTGGCCTTACTCGCGCTGTTGATAAGGACATCGACCGCGCTGCAGAGGCTCTGAAAACAGCCAAGCGTCCACGTATTCACACTGGTCTGGGTGTATCTCCCAGCCACCTCAAAGAGAAGCTTCGCATTACCGAAGATGAGTGCATTGAGCGTGCAAGGCATTGCGTTTCATATGCTAAGAAGTACGTCGAAGACGTTGAGTTTTATGCAGAAGATGCAGGTCGTGCCGATCAGGACTTCCTGATTCGCGTAATTCAGGCTGCCATAGATGCTGGCGCAACTGTTGTAAATATTCCCGATACCACGGGTTATCAATTGCCTGAGGACTTTGGTGCTCGTATTAAGAGCCTTGCCGATAATGTTATTGGCATTGAGAACGTCATTATCTCTGTTCATACGCATAACGATCTTGGTATGGCTACAGCGCTTGCCCTGCAAGGTGTCAAGAATGGCGCTCGTCAGGTGGAGTGCACCATCAATGGTCTTGGCGAGCGTGCGGGCAACACCGCTCTCGAAGAAGTGGTCATGGCCATTAAGATGCACGGTGACGAGCTTGATGCTCACACTGACATCGTGACCACCGAGCTTACGCGCGCCAGCCACCTTGTCAGCCGCATTACCGGCATGAACGTGCAGGCAAACAAGGCAATCGTTGGTGCCAACGCTTTCGCACACTCCTCAGGTATTCACCAGGACGGCGTCCTTAAAGCACGTGATACCTACGAGATTATCGATCCTGCTGATGTGGGCGCTGCTGGCTCCGAGATTATTCTTTCTGCTCGTTCTGGTCACGCAGCACTGCGTCACCGCCTCTCTGAGCTTGGCTACACCTTTGAAGATGCTGAGTTCGATGAGATTTATCAGCGCTTCCTTGAAATTGCTGATCAGAAGAAAGAGGTCTACGACGAGGACCTCGAGTCAATGGTTCAGGAACGTCAGCGCGATGTAGCTGCAGTTTATACGCTCGACGCACTTCAAGTTTCCTGTGGCGATCCCCTTATTCCTACAGCAACCGCTACGATTACCGACGAGCTGGGTGTAAAGCATGTAGTTGCAGCTACCGGCACCGGCCCAGTTGATGCTGCGTATCAGGCAGTTGATAAGGTCGTGGCAGTTCACGGTGATCTTGCAGAATTCGCAATTAAGGCTATTACGCGTGGCATTGACGCAATTGGCGAGGTAACGGTTCGCATTACGGCAGAAGACGGCAAGGTCTATACCGGCCGCGGTGCTGACACCGATATTATCGTCTCCAGCGCCAAGGCATACGTGAACGCCATTAACCGCATGATTCAGACAACGCGTTCAAAGGAGGGCAAGTAATGCCTCGCTCTATGACCATGGCCGAGAAGATCCTCGCGGCTCATGCTGGACTCGAAGAGGTTGTTCCCGGTCAGCTCGTTGAGTGCGACCTCGATGGTGTGCTCGCAAACGACATCACCGCTCCTATCGCTATTAAAACGGTTCGTGAGATAGGCGCCGGCGTTTTTGATAAGGACCGCATCTTCTTAGTGCCCGACCACTATTCGCCCAACAAGGACATTAAGAGTGCTGAGCAGACCAAGATTACGCGTGACTTTGCCCATGAGATGGGTATTACGCACTACTACGAGCAGGGTTGCATGGGTATTGAGCATGCCCTCCTGCCCGAACTTGGTATTGTGGTTCCTGGTGACTTAGTCATTGGTGCCGATTCGCATACCTGCACATATGGCGGTATTGGTGCTTTCTCCACCGGCGTTGGTTCCACCGATGCAGGTGTTGGTATGGCAACTGGTCGCGCCTGGTTTAAGGTGCCAGAAACGATTCGTATTGTTGTGGACGGTGAGCTTCCTCAGGGTGCCAGCGCAAAAGACATTATTCTGTATATCATTGGCCAGATTGGCGTGGATGGTGCGCTGTATTGTGCTATGGAGTTTGCCGGTTCAACCATCGAAGCACTTTCGGTAGAAGGTCGCCTCACCATTGCGAATATGGCTATCGAAGCTGGTGGCAAAGCTGGTCTGTTTGAGGTTGACGATACGTGCCGTGCCTATGTAAAAGAGCACAGTAACCGTTCGTTTGTGGAATATCATCCTGACGAGGATGCTACCTACAAGCAGGTTATTCATATCGATGCTGCCGATATTGTTCCTACCGTATCCTGGCCGCATCTGCCCTCTAACACTCATCCGGTGGCAGAGAGCCGCGATATTACTATTGACCAGGTGGTTATTGGTTCATGCACCAATGGTCGTATCGAAGATATGCGCGCCGCTGCCAAGGTGCTGCGCAACCGCACTGTTGCAGAAAATGTACGCTGCATTGTTATTCCTGCTACACAGCGCGTTTGGCTGCAGTGTGTCCATGAGGGACTTATGGACATCTTCGTGAATGCTCACTGCGTTGTTTCCACGCCCACCTGCGGTCCGTGCCTGGGTGGTTACATGGGTATTCTGGCTGCTGGCGAGCGCTGCATATCCACAACCAATCGCAACTTTGTAGGACGCATGGGTGACCCAACCTCTGAGGTATATTTGGCAAGTCCTGCTGTTGCTGCAGCTTCAGCAGTTGCGGGTCATATTGCCCTTCCGGAAGATCTTGACTAAGGCTTCCTGTCTCTGAAGCAGCGAAAGGGGTAAAAGTGCTGTTCATTGGTATAGACCTGGGGACCTCCGCCTGTAAATTTCTGCTTGTAGATGAGCAGGGAACCGTTAAATCGGTGGTGAGTGAGGCCTATGAGGTTGAATACCCACAGCCCGGTTGGAGTCAGCAGAACCCTGCCGCATGGCTTGATGCGGTGCGGCGGGGCATTCCACGTCTGTTGGACGGACAAGATGCCTCTGAAGTCTGTGCAATTGGCTGTGGTGGACAAATGCATGGACTTGTTGCGCTTGATGCTCACAACGACGTTATTCGTCCGGCAATTCTTTGGAATGACGGACGTACCTCTGCTGAGGTCTCATATTTAAATGAGACTATAGGAGCTGAGAACATCCTTTCGTATACGGGCAACATTGCCTTTGCAGGATTTACTGCCCCTAAGCTGCTGTGGGTTCGCAAGCATGAACCCGAGAACTTTAAACGCATTGCTCATGTAATGTTGCCAAAAGACTATGTCAACTTTTGGCTTACTGGAGCGTATGTTTCCGATCCCTCAGATGCCTCGGGTACGCTGCTCTTTGATGTGGCGCATCGCACCTGGAGCGAAGAAATGCTCGAGATCTGTGGCCTGCAAAAATCTTGGTTGCCACAGGTATATGAGAGCTATCAGCCGGTAGGAACGCTGCGTGCAGAAGTAGCACAAGAACTCGGATTGCCCACTCATACGGTAGTTGCAGCAGGAGCAGGTGATAACGCTGCAGCAGCGCTTGGTTGTGGCGTTATAGGTCCGGGAACTATGAATGTAAGCTTGGGCACTTCAGGCACCGTTTTTATTCCTACCGATACGTTTGTATCTGGTGTTGGAGATAAAATCCATTCATTCTGTCATGCCGACGGTAAGTGGCATCTGATGGGTTGCATTCTTTCAGCTGCAAGCTGTAATGCCTGGTGGGCGCAGGATATTTTGCATACAAAAGATATCGCTGCGGAGCAGGTATCGATTTGTCGCGAAAATGTTCAGAAAGACCAGCCTTTCTTTTTGCCCTACCTTATGGGCGAGCGTACCCCACACAATGACACGTCTGCACGCGGTGCATTTATGGGTTTGTCCATGTCAACATCTCGCAGTGATATGACGCGAGCGGTGCTTGAAGGCGTTGCTTTTGCCGTGCGTGATTCAGTAGAGATCGCACGCTCTATGGGAGTTAACCCAAGCACTTCGATGGTGTGTGGTGGAGGAGCACGGAGCGACATCTGGCTTGAAATGCTTGCAGATATTTTGGATGTCTCGCTCGTACGACCAGCCACCGAACAAGGACCTGGCATGGGCGGAGCGATGCTTGGTGCCATCGCGGCAGGTGTCTTCACTTCTCCGGAAGCGTGTGCACAAGCAATGGTCACCGGTGAACAAACGAGTTTTCAGCCAAAGCAAGAGCTGTATGAACGCTACAACGAGCGCTATAAACTCTGGCGCGACCTTTATCCAGCTCTTTCACCAATTTGTAAGACGATGATCCAATAAGGAGCAGATGATCATGCAATTTAGAGGGAATGTTTTCCGCTACGGGCGAGACATTGATACCGACGTTATTATCCCTGCGCGTTATCTGAACACGTCAGATCCAGCGGAGCTTGCAAAGCACTGCTTTGAGGATCTTGATACCACCTTCATTAGTCGCGTGCATCCAGGCGATATTGTTGTTGCAGAAGAGAACTTTGGGTGCGGCTCTTCACGCGAACATGCACCTGTGGCCATTAAGGCGGCGGGTGTTTCCTGCGTTATTGCCAAGAGCTTTGCGCGTATCTTCTATCGCAACTCAATCAATATGGGTCTGCCCATTCTTGAGTGCCCCGAGGCAGTAGAGGCTATCTCAGAAGGTGACGTTGTGTCTGTGGATGCAGACACGGGAACTATTACCGACGAAACCACTGGGGCAACATTTCATGCACAGCCCTTCCCACCCTTCATCCAGGAGATTATCAACGATGGTGGCCTTGTTGCGCGCACGAAGCGTGTGATGGCTGAGAAGGCTGGTGAGTAAGATATGGCATCCGCTACGTATCAGATTTGCACACTGCCTGGAGATGGCATTGGCCCTGAGATTATTGCTGAGGGAAAAAAGGTTCTGCACGCTGTTGGAGAGCGTTTTGATACATCTTTTTCATGCACCGATGCTCTTATCGGCGGTGCTGCTATAGATGCCTGTGGCAACCCGCTGCCCGACGAGACATTGTCGTGTGCGCATGCTTCTGATGCAGTGCTGTTGGCTTCAGTGGGTGGTCCAAAGTGGGATTCCACCGATCCTGCAGCACCTCGCCCAGAGCAGGGATTGTTGAGAATCCGAAAAGAACTTGGTCTTTATACCAACCTTCGACCAGTCCAGATTTTCTCAGCACTTGCCGGTGCATCTACGCTTCGCCCTGAGGTTATTGAAGGCGTGGACGTTATGATTGTCCGCGAACTTACCGGCGGTTTGTACTTTGGTCGCCGTGAGCGCTTTTATGATGAACCAGGTGCTGGTGTGAATGGTGCACCAGGACAGCGTGCCTATGACACCCTGGAATATCGTGAGTTTGAAGTTGAGCGTATTGCACGTCAGGCATTTGAGGCAGCACGCCGTCGCCGCGGTAAGGTTTCCAGTGTTGATAAGGCTAATGTGCTGGAAACAAGCCGTATGTGGCGCGAGATTGTCCATCGCATTCACGACGAAGACTATGCCGATATTGAGCTTGAAGACGTGTTGGTAGACAACGCAGCCATGCAGCTTATCAACCGTCCTGCCACCTTTGATGTGGTGGTAACCGAGAACATGTTTGGCGACATTCTCTCCGATGAAGCTGCTCAAATTACGGGATCCTTGGGCATGCTTGCAAGTGCAAGTCTGGGCGATGATACGGCTCTTTACGAGCCAAGCCATGGCTCTGCACCGGATATTGCAGGACAAGGTATTGCCAATCCGCTCGCTCAAATTCTCTCGGTTGAGATGATGCTTCGCTATAGCTTTGATATGGCTGAGGCTGCCGATAGCATTCGTCGTGCCGTTACGCGTGTTCTTGATGAAGGTTGGCGTACACGTGACATTGCTGATGAAGCAACTCCAGCAGATCATATTCTGGGTTGCTCGGCTATGGGCGATGCTGTTGTAGCAGCGCTCGATTAACGCTGCATGTGGACTCAGTGAGAAGTGCGGGAGGCATCTATGCTTCTCAAACAAATGCGCTACTTCTGTGCGGTGGTGGATGCCGGTGGCTTTACACGTGCTGCCGACGAGATCTATGTTTCTCAATCTGCCATCTCGCAACAGGTGGGAGCTCTTGAAAAAGAGCTTGGCGTTCAACTTCTCAATAGAAAAGGACGCTCGTTTACGCTTACCGCAGCGGGTGAACATTTTTACCGCAGGGCATCAAGAATCCTTGACGAGGTAGATGCCCTGCAAAGGGAAACGATTGATCTTGCACATGGCGAGACGAGCGTCTTGCGTTTTGGTTATCTCAATAGATATGACGGATGGGAAGTTGCTGGCGCAGTTGCCGCGTTCGTGCGGAGACATCCACATATGACCGTGGAAAGCTTTGCAGGAAGTCACGATACCTTGCGTGAGCTCCTCACATCTGGTCAGGTCGATCTTACTTTTTCTGACAGGCGACGGACGCTTCATGCGGAAGCGGTCAATTTACCCCTATTTATGGGGTATGACTATATTGAAGTTTCTGAAGCAAGTCCTCTTGCACGGCATGAGACGGTAACTGTTGCTGATTTGAATGGTCAGACAGGCATTCTTATTGCCGCTCCAGATCAAGAGGATGTTGAGCGTACTTTTTTCCAAGATACGATGGGTTTTCATTGTGATGTGGTGTTTGCACGCACCATCGAAGAGGCTCGTATGATGGTCGCTGGCGGCAGAAATTTTCTGCCTATTGAGACACGCAGTCAGGAGAAGCGTTCGGGCTTTATCATTCGACGCATCCCTTTGAATGATGTAAATGGCGATCAGCTTCGCCATGAGTATTATGCATTTTGGTTGCGCGAGCGCACCAATCCTTATATCGAGGAATTTGGCACCATTTTGCAGGAGCTCTTCTCACAATCTAACAGTCCGGCGAGCTCCGATCATACAGATTAGTTTTACTTATTAAAACCAGCAAAAATGGAATTGCTGATAAGAAAATAAGATAATACGCTGCTTTTAGAGAAGGCCGTTGAAGCTCATCTCGAAGTGCATGCACTCAAAGGCCTCACATAGTAGGTATACGCACATAAGTCGGCGCAGGCATGCATCAGAGATCTTTTCCGAAAAGAAGGGAAGCAGCGATGACAAACGATACCGTCGCAACCGAAGAAGGTTTGAGCAAGCTTTTTCCAAAGGGCGATCCCAATGATGCCTATGCTCAGTTCTTTATTGGTCAGAGCTATCTGGCACCACTCGGTGATTCTCAGCTTGGTGCGAGCAATGTAACCTTTGAGCCGGGGTGTCGTAATAACTGGCATATTCACCACAAAGGTGGCCAAGTTCTTATTTGTGTTGCCGGCCGTGGTTGGTATCAGGAATGGGGAAAGGATCCTCAAGAGCTTCATCCGGGCGATGTTGTGAGTATTCAGCCGGAGGTGAAGCATTGGCATGGTGCTGCTGCAGACTCTTGGTTCCAGCATATTGCATTGGCGGTACCTGCTGAGGGCGCAAGCGCAGAATGGCTTGAGCCGGTAGATGATGAAACCTATAGCAAACTTGCTTAGTTTCAATTGCTTGCTGAGCAGTCAACGAGCGTGATGAGCAGAAGCTTGTCACGCTCTTTTGTCATGCCCTTGCTCTAGCTTCTTGCTCTGCGTTACAGTAAGCCCGCGGTCCCCTCGATCGCATACATTATTGAGTTTGGGTACGTAAGGTTGCGCTCGGTATGAGGGCTTTCTTTCGTTCCTCGAGAGGAGAAGTTCATGGGCAACTCACCCCTGTCGAGAGGACGCTTTGGCGTCCATGGCGGGCAATATGTTCCCGAAGGTCTAATGCAGGCTCTTGCAGAGCTTGAAGATGCATACGAAAAGGCTCAAGCAGATCCGGCTTTTACTGCAGAGCTTGCTCATCTATTTGATACGTATGCAAATCGTCCTTCTCTGCTTTACTATGCGCGCAACATGACGGCAGATCTGGGGGGCGCAAAGATCTATCTCAAGCGAGAGGATCTGAATCATACAGGTGCACATAAGGTCAACAACGTACTGGGCCAAGCTTTGCTTGCAAAGCGCATGGGAAAGACGCGCCTTATTGCAGAGACAGGTGCTGGTCAGCATGGTGTTGCCACTGCTACCGCCGCTGCTCTTTTTGGAATGAAATGCCGCATTTATATGGGCGTTAAAGATATGGAGCGTCAAGCCCTTAATGTTTATCGTATGCGCTTGCTGGGCGCTGAAGTTACGGGCGTTTCCAGTGGAACAGGTACGTTAAAAGATGCTGTTTCGGAAGCTTTCCGTGCTTGGGCTGAGTCGTTGGACGATACGCACTACTGCATTGGTTCGGTTATGGGTCCTCATCCATTCCCAACAATGGTGAGGGATTTCCAAGCGGTTATTTCGGCGGAATCTCGTGAGCAGATACTCGCTGCAGAAGGACGTCTGCCGGATGCGGTACTTGCCTGTGTTGGTGGCGGCTCAAATGCCATTGGAAGCTTTTATCACTTTATTGAAGACGATGGTGTACGTCTTATTGGATGTGAAGCCGCTGGTCGCGGTATAGATACGTGGGAAACAGCTGCTACTATTTCAACGGGCCATGTAGGTATTTTCCACGGTATGAAAAGCTATTTCTGCCAGGATGATCAGGGTCAAATTGCTCCTGTTTATTCCATTTCTGCCGGCTTGGATTATCCAGGAGTTGGTCCTGAGCACGCTTGGCTGTATGACACCGGACGTGCAGAGTATGTTGCAGTAACCGATGATGAGGCCGTGGATGCCTTTGAGTATCTCAGCCGCACGGAAGGTATTATTCCTGCCATTGAGAGCTCTCATGCGGTTGCGTATGCAATGAAACTAGCGCCAACAATGAGTTCTGATCAGATTATTCTCGTTACACTTTCTGGACGTGGTGATAAGGACGTGGCGGCTATTGCTCGCTACAGGGGGGAGGACCTCCATGAGTAGGCTGAGCTCTTCTTTTATGAACTCTCATAAGCTTTTGGTACCGTTCATTACCTGTGGGGACCCCAATGCGGATACAACGGTGGCAGTTGCTGTAGCGGCTGCACAGGCCGGTGCCGATGCAGTTGTTCTGGGAATTCCATTTTCTGATCCTACGGTGGAAGGACCCGTCGTACGCGCTTCTAGCGTGCGCGCGTTGGAACAGGGAGCTACTACTGCAGGTGCTCTTGCTATTGTGGACCGCATTCGCCAACAATGCGATATTCCTCTGATACTGGGCAGCTATGCCAATGTAGTGCTTTCCTATGGTATTGAACAATTTGCTCAAGATGCTGCTGCAGCTGGGGCGGATGGCGTTGTTCTGCAGGATGTTCCATTTGAAGAGCGTGATGAGTTTGCTCCCATTCTAGAAAATGCTGGAATTGAGCTTATCCGACAGGTTTCTCCTGCTGCCTTAAGTCGTATTCCAATGGTGGTTTCAAATGCGAATGGGTTTATCTGGTGTGCAGCTGAGTTGGGAGGAGCACCCGATAACGAGGCGCTTGAAGCAGCGATTACCATGACTCGTAGTGAAAGCAGTCTGCCCATCGTTGTTGAAGCAGGTGTATCTACTTCTGCTGGGGTTGCTGAAATTGTTCAGATGGCCGATGGTGTTGTGGTTCCCGCTGCCGTAGATGCTTTGCTCACCGAATATGGTGATCATGCAGCAGAGCCTGTTGCATCACTCATTGCTGAACTAGCTCAGACAGCGCATGAAATTTGATCCGTCAGTGAATCTCAACATAAAGCGATTCGTAAGCTGGATCTGAGGAGCAACTATGGGTGAGATGGAGAGTCTGGTCTGCAAAGCGAGAAGTATTCGCCGTTTTGATGCCAGTAAGCCTGTGGATAAAGAAATGCTGCTTACACTGGTTAATCTGGCACACCTAGCTCCAAATGGCAACAATGCTCAAGTTTTGCGCTATCACGTCACGACTGATGTGCATGAATGTGGTCGTATCTTTGAGAAGCTTGGATGGGCTGCTCGTCTCAAAGATTGGAAAGGTCCTGAAGAAGCAGAACGTCCAGGCGGCTACATAGTGATTCTTGCGCCTTCACCCATTGCTCCCATACGTCTTATTGATGCGGGAATTGCAGCCCAAACAATGCAATTAGGTGCATGTGAACTTGGATTAGGCTCGTGCATGCTGAAGAGTTTTCCTGCTTCGCTTACGGAAGATCTTGTCTTGCAGGATGATGGTCTTGAAGCCATTCTTGTAATGGCTTTTGGCTATCCTGACGAAGAGATAATTCTGGAACAGTCCAGCTCACCTACTGATGTTGCTTATTGGCGAGATGAGCAGGATATCCACCATGTACCTAAACTTCCTCTTGCGGATGTGCTGGTATAAAGTCTGCAGAAACGAGCGTAGGGCGGAATTCGCACTCAGATATGGTTTCAATAGCGTCTGAAACCATCTGAGTGCCAGATCCACTATTCATGATCACGTATTGAAAATCTGAGAGATTTGCAAAACAGTACGTACCGCGATTATTTGCTTTACTTGAATCCAGCAATGCAATCGAAGTGGAAGCAGATTTCATAAGGGCAGATTTTAATTCAGCCATTTGAGGGAATTCCGTCATAAAGCCACGCGATGCCACAAAAGAGCCTGGACAAATTACAGCTATATCTGCGTGAATGTGTGCAAGACCGCTGAGCGCAAGCGGACCATACACATAGCGATGTCCTTTTCGAAGTGTTCCTCCCAACATAACAACATCAACCCGAGGCAGTGTTTCATCAATAACATTTGCAATAGTTATATCGGGAGTAACAATAGTTAATGAGGTAAAAGCTCCTAGCGTACGAACAAATTCCAGTGCTGTTGTTCCAGAATCAAGAAGTACAGTGTCACCATCATGAATATAGTTAGTTGCTGTCTTAGCAATGAGGCGCTTAGCTTCAACATTAATATTTACTCGGCGATCCTGAGTTGAAACGACAAGGCGCTTTTTGAGTGAAACAGCTCCGCCATGAGTTCGTCTTAATTTGCCAGCATCGGCAAGGGCGTCAAGATCAGATCGAGCAGTAACAACCGACACGCCAAACGTCTTTGCAATATCAGATACTTGGATAGACGCATTGCGTTCAAGCATATCGAGTATTGCTGCACGGCGTTCATCCGAGAAAAAATGGCGATCAGAACCGGTCATTTGAAGCTCCATGTGAAGATTTTGTTTTCTTTTATTTTCTTTTTAAGAAAGCAAAATGTAAATGTTTTTGTTTCAAAACAAAATAAAAATAATTTTGAGAAACGAAGAAATTAGAGATGGACAGATTCAACCTGTCCATTTCTAGATTTTTATTCCGACATAGGAGCCGATAGTAGGCTAGATACTTTCTTTTTCTTTCCAAATAGGGGCACTTTTGTATCCCCAAGAAGAAGTTGAGAAAAACTTTTTAAATTCATTGTCTTTAGAGTGTGGTCAGACGACCTGCTTGAAGTTTTTTAGCTTGTTTTGCGAGATTGATACATCAAGATGAGGTGAGCTGGAATGCCGTTAGTTACCACTGATGAGATGCTCCAAAAAGCATATGAGGGTTCTTATGCTGTGGGTGCATTTAATGTAGAGAATCTTGAGTTTGTTCAAGCTGTCATAAACGCAGCAGAAATGACAAACTCTCCGGTAATAATTCAGGCTACACCTCGTACATTGCAATCAGTTGGACTTGACTATCTACATGCAATTGTTTCTGTTGCAGCTAGCAAGTCGCATGTTCCCGTTGCTCTTCATCTCGACCATGGTGATAGTTTCAAATTGTGCATGCGGGCAGTTCGTGCTGGATTTTCATCTGTCATGATTGATGGATCTCGTCTTCCTCTTAATGAAAACATTTCTCTTACTAAAGAAGTTTGCACCGCTGCTCAAGCTGCTGGCGTTCCTGTTGAGGCTGAGCTAGGGCGCGTAGGCGGGAAAGCAACAGATACTGCCTCAGAAGAAATAAATCCTTATACCGATACAAACGAGGCATATGAGTTTGTTTTGCAAACAAAGTGTTCATCATTAGCTATTGGAGTAGGTACAGCCCATGGCGTCTATGTTGAAGAGCCCCATATTGCTCAAGACATTGTCTGTTCTGTAAGAGAAGCCGTTGATATCCCACTCGTTTTACACGGTGCTTCAGGAGTGCCAAGCAGTCAAATTAAAAAAGCTATCAAAAATGGAATATGCAAAGTGAATTTTGCTACTGAACTTCGCCAAGCGTATCTCTCAGCATTTTTGGACTATATGAACCTACATCCAAGCTGCATCGATCCAAAGAAGCCAGCAGCATGTGGTATCGAAACTATTTCGTCAGTAGTTTCAGCTCATATGGAAGAACTTGGCTGCGCGGGCAAGGCATTTTAGGAGGGTATTGTGATCCTTACGGTAACCATGAACCCTTCAATAGATACACGATACAAGCTTGAATCGCTCATAATCGACGATGTTAATCGCGCTATTGCTCAGCGAACTCCAGGCGGAAAAGGGCTTAATGTCGCAAGGGTGCTTTCACAGCTTGGAGATACTGTTCTAGCAACTGGATTATTGGGCGGATATTTTGGATCGTATCTGGCTCAATGTTTAGACGAAGAAGGTATCGCTCACCAATTTAGTGAAATTAGCGGCGAGACTCGAACCTGTCTTAGTATCCTGCATGAGAATAAGCAAACCGAAATACTGGAGCGTGGTCCTGAAGTAACTGAGGCTGAGCTTCAAAAATTCTTCCTACACTTTGATCTGCTTGCTGAACAAGCAGATGTAATAACGATTTCTGGAAGTCTTCCTCAAGGAGTTCCGAACTCAACATATGCAGAATTGCTCAGAAGATCAGCTTGTGTAGGTTGCAAACAAGTGCTTGTAGATAGCTCTGGGCTGGCACTTGAAGAAATCCTTAAGGCTGAGGTCCATCCGTATTTAGTAAAAATAAATCTTTCTGAAGCGAATGCTTTATTAAGAACACAGCTAGAACCAACCGAGACAAAGGAAATAATCAAAGTCCTTCGAACTAATGAGAAATTACACGATGTTCCTTGGGTTGTTGTCTCTCTTGGGTCGTATGGTTGCGTAGCAACTCATAACGACATGGCCTATTGTGCTGTTCCTCCCGTGGTAGAAGCTGTAAATGCTACGGGAAGTGGGGATGCAATGCTTGCTGGTTTTGCTGATGGTTTGGCTCATTCAAAAGACGATGTTTCTATCCTCAGAACCTCTGTTGCTTGCGGAACTCTTAACGCTATGGATTTAAAGACCGGTCATATCCAGATAGAAAAACTGAAAAACATGAAGAGAGCAATTCAAGTCTCTTGCTTATGAATCTCTCTCAAAAAGTATTAACCGGATGATGGTCAATTTCTATTTCGAAGTTAGAGGAGAGCTAAAGGAGGAGGGTTATGGCAGCGGGAGAAGACAACAAAACATTCGATCTTGGCGTTGATTTGGGAGGTACGAAAGTAGCAGTTTGTTCATCTGATTTTGAAAAAATTGATGATGTGTCTGAGCGTGTTATGCGTTTCCCCTCTCATATCACTGGATCTCAAGAAGAGCTGGTGGACACGCTATTCTCCTCGATTGACACATATATTGAAAATAAATGTGCTGGTAAATTACCTCGTGCTATTGGTTTTGGATTGAAGGATGCGGTTGATAACAGAAAGGGTATATGGCTGAAATGTCCTTCATCAGAAGGCTTTTCTCCTTTGCCGCTGGCAGAGCTTGTCTATGAACGATATGGGGTCCCTGCTTTTCTTGATAACGACGTACATGCTGCTACATTGGCTGAGCTGCAATATGGAGCGGGCCAACGTTATAAAGATTTTCTCTATCTAAATGTTGGCACAGGTATTGCTGTTGGAGCTGTAATAGAAGGCAAATTGATGAGAGGTGCCTCAAATTATGCAGGTGAAATAGGTCATATTTCTGTTGAGACTGAGGGTGAAACCTGCACATTTTGTGGCTTACCTGGCTGCCTAGAGAATATAGCAAGTGGTCAGGGCATCAATGAGATTACTCAGAAGGCTTTAAGCAACAATCAAGATTCTCTGTTACAGCAGACACTCAAGGCACATGGATTTATTCGTTCAACTGATGTTTTCTCTGCGGCAGATATGGGTGATGAGCTGGCTCAATCGATTGCAGATAGAGTTACAAGAGCACTGGTAATTGCCTGTGTGGATGCGGTTAATATTTTCAATCCTGAGGCGATAATTTTTGGTGGCGGTGTAATGAGCGATGGATGGCTCCTTACTCGGCTTCAAGATCTTGTTCCGCGGCGTGCGATAGCTACATCGGCAGCCGCATTGCAAGAGCTATCTCTTTCTGAACTTGGGTCCGATTATGTGGGAGTGCTCGGTGCTCTTTCAATTGCACAGATGGGGTGAATAACATGGAGTATATGGCATATAACGAAATCTTTAATTCTTCTGAGAATTTAAAGAAAAGCTATGACTATCTCTCTTCACGTAGAGAAGAGCTCGTTTCTTTTATTCGCGACGCAGAACCTGATGAGATAGTCTTTCTTGGAAGCGGTTCGAGCTATTGGCTCTCGATGGCAGCTGCACTCTCATGGCAAAGAGAAACAGGAATGAGATGTAGTGCAATTAAAAGTTGCGATGTGGTAATGGATCCTGTCTGTTTTGAGCATTGTTTCAATCGTCCGCTCATTATTTGCGCCTCACGATCCGGTATGACTGCAGAAACCAACATTGCATCTGAGAGGTTAATTTCAACCTATCATGCTCCGCTTTTGGTTATCTCCGAGGCTGAGGGAACGCCAATGGCTCAGCGTGCTGGTATGTTTGCATGCATGCCTTGGGCACATGAGGGATCGGTGATGCAAACTCAATCGTTCGTGAACCTCTATCTATCACTTATTGTTTTAGCAGCATTTGTTTCAGACAACACCGAGCTTCTCAATGAAATTCAGCAGTATCTCGATAGGCTTCCACAAATATCCGGTGATGTGGCACAAAGAACTAAAGATATTCGATATGAGGTTTTTCCAGAGTACAGAAGGCTTGTATCACTGGGATCGGGTTGCCAGTACGGAGTTGCAATAGAAGGAGCTTATGTTCAGCAGGAGATTGGAAAAATGCAGAGCTCCTATTTCTCCACCCTTGAATATCGACACGGTCCCTTCCTGACCAATACTGATGACACCTTATTCTGTGTCACAAGCTTAGGACACAATCTTGAGTTAGAAGAACATGCTATAGCTGAGTTACATCGAACAAAAGCTAAGGTATTGGTAATCTCTGACAAGCAGGAATTAAAGGGAGCAGATCTTTCCTTTTCATTAGGGTATGCAACGAAGCCTGAGGTCGTAGCTTTATATGCGATTTTGATCATGCAAGGATTGGCGTACTGGCAAGCAATTCGTTCAAATGGAAATCCCGATAATCCGAGCGGAAATCCAGATAAGACCCCCTATGTAAATAATCTTTAATTGTCAAAAAGGCAGCCACGTGAAAAACTACGTGGCTGCCTAACGTTTAGATAGCTTGTTTGTAATATCTCGTTTGCCCTATTCAGCTTTCATGAGATCACAAACGGTAAGCGGTATGTTTGATGCCTCAATGAGCGAGCGTTCTCCAAAGACACAAACGCCGCGTTTTGCAGGAAGGCTTCGAAGCGCTTCTGCGTGAGCCTGTACATCGGTTGGTGTGGCTGAAAGTACCTCAGAACGTATTTGTTCACGCCAACCGGCAGGACGCTTGCTCAAGCGTTCCATATCTTGGCGACGAGCAATTGCACGTGGTTTAGCCGGTGCATCCATGCCAGCGACCGTTGAAACAACGTAGCCAACGAATTCTGTCTTAGATGGATTCCAAGAAGAGAGCCAATCTGCTGCGTGCTCAAAACGTTCAACTGTTGCATCGACCGCCGGATCGCGGAATGAATAGAACCGTGCAATGCCTTGATTGGTAACGCCAAACCCACAGCCATAGGCTCCACCCTTTACGCGCACTTCGTTCCATAAGTAGTCATATGAAAGGGTACGTCCAGCAAGCTGCCAAGCACCATCGGGTTTGCAACCTGAGGTATAGCCGTCCATGCCTTCACCGACAAATACCACACCGGATGGCACGCAAAAAGCTTCGTTGCGGATTTGTGGCTCAGGAATAACGAGACGATCTACATGAGCCTCTGCAGAGAGACGTAATGTTCCCGCTGCATTCCAGAAGCGGTCGAGTTCTTCAGAGGTGCCTGCAAAACTAATCTCGACATTATCTTGAGAGAAAATAGTCTGAGCAAGCTGTGTGAGCTTATTCGTAAGGCTTTCGAATCGTTCGTCAAAATGAGCAAGTAGATCTTTGAGGAAGAGGTATTGATCAACACCTGCAACTTGTTCGGAAACGAGAGCAGCGCGAGAGAAATATGAGCTTACTCGTGACAGTGCTGCGGCGTGTCCCGATCCTGTGAAGGCTTGCTCCATTGCAACTCGACGCTGTTGCAAAATATCGCGAATACGGCCTTTGTCGGTAAAGACTGTTTGCGACCACACCTCAGCAGGAATTGTTGCTGCAGCTTCAACGCGTTCAGCGAGCGCACTTGTTGCAACTACAAGTGTTGGCCGAGCTTGGCGAGTGCCATCCTCATACGCATACGTCTCTACAAAAAATGAGAGGGATCCCAAGTTGGTTTCAACAAGCGTATCGAGTTCAGAGGCACTATGAGATGTTGTGTCGAGTCTGCCAAGCAGGTCGCAGAGCACCGAAACATAAGGAAGATCTTCCCAAGTTACACAGTTCAGACCGAAGTACGCGTGGATGTAATCAACGTGACGACAGGGTACATCGTGCACGAAACATGGTGCAGCATAACCGGTTTGCTCATGCTGTGGAGGATCGGCGGGAGCTTTGCCAATGTCTTCAATTCCAAGTTGGGGGAGAAGGGCTAATGCCTCGGGAGCATCAGGTGCCTCTTGTTCTGCTCTGAGTGCTGCCACTTCATCTGCTACAGCAGCGAGCCCCTCTGGTCCCATTTCCTCGGCAATAACAGCAAGCTTATGGCTCTCGTTTTGCTCGTTATCAATTTCTGAAGGAATGAGCTCGACTGCGGCATGATGATTGCTTTCACAGATAATATCCTGCAGAAGTGCTTCGAACCATCCATCGTCTAGATGCTCGCGCATCTGTGCGATAGCTTCTTCGTAGTGCAGGTATGCTGTCGCATTTGTATCGTCGTAGAGCCAGCTTGAAAGCGCTTGCATGGCAAGGGCGACGCCATCTGGGTAGTAGCCAAAATCACCCTCTCGAAGATTAAACTCTGCCTGCGCAAGTGACGCTTCCAAACGCTCGCGACCAATACCTTCTTTTACGAGACGGGCACATTCTTTTTCGAATAACTCACGGAAGGCATTTGCAACTCCCTCATGTGCTCCTTTAAGCTGAATCAAAATGAGCGGTTGAGCGAGACCATCCATCAAATAGCTTGCAATATCATCGCCAAGGTTTGCATCGAGAAGAGCACGCTTGAGAGGAGCTTCGTTCGATCCCATGATGGCATCGAGTAAGACATCCACGGCGAGAATACGGTTGCGATCTTGAGAAGTGCCTACGACATAACCCAAACCAACACAGGCATTCTCTGGAGCAGTTTGCATAGTCACCTGAGAAGGAGCGGGTGTAAGAGGTGCCTGCATATCCAGTGGGTTTGGGCCTTCAGAACAATTATTATCAGCCTCATCAAAACGCTTACTGATAAATGCAAGCATCTGTTCGATATCAAGATCGCCATAAAGAATGGTGTAGCTGTTTGGAAGTTGGTAGTGGCGACGCCATGTGTCAATAAAGTTCTCATAACTCAGTGACGGAATGGCCTTTGGATCGCCGCCACTTTCATATTGATAACAAGTATCAGGGAAGAGCTTGCGATTGAGCTGTTCAAAGAGAACTTCATCTGGGTCTGAGAGTGCACCCTTCATCTCATTGAATACAACACCGTTGTACACAAGGTGTTTCTCATTATTACCGGCATCTTCAAGCTCGTAATGCCAGCCCTCTTGTTCAAAAATACGAGGGCGCGTAAGGATATTTGGATGTAGTACAGCATCGAGGTATACATCCGTCAGATTCATGAGGTCACGTTCATTGGTGGATGCAACTGGATACATTGTTTTATCTGGAAATGTGAGTGCGTTGAGAAACGTTTGCATGCTGGTCTTGAGCAAGTTTACAAACGGTTCTTTAACGGGGAAGTGTTCCGAGCTGCAGAGAACAGAGTGTTCCAGAATGTGGAAGACTCCCGTATCATCCGCAGGCGGTGTTTTAAAAGCAATAGAAAAAGCGCGGTTCTCATCAGGACATGCAAGCCACATGAGGCGTGCGCCTGTCGCTTGGTGACGCATGATATAAGCGTAGCCAGAGAGTTCGGCAATGGGTTCTGTTTGCTCTACAACAAAACCAGCATGGGTAGTTCCTGGAGCAAATGCCGCCATTGGCTCCAGGAAGTTTTTTGTTTCGTGTTCAGCGTCTGCTGAGGTATGTGTAGAAGTTTCTGAGAGGTGCATAGAGTTCTCCCTATTACACAACAGTGTTATGACGTGTCAGACTGTATGTTTACCAAAATGCTGATAGAGATGGTACCCCTCTCACACGCAGATACCCTCAGCATCCAAAGATGCAGGAAAAGATCGCCATGTGTTTTACAGATGTACGAGCAGATTTGTTACTTAACGACAAGCACATCACAGGGAGCATTGCGCACAAGGAATGCCGAAATAGAGCCCAAGAGCGCATACTTTATATTGGATAATCCACGGGCGCCGCAAACTACGAGATCTGGCTTAATGATATCGAGCATATCGTCCATAAGAGTCTCGCGAATTCGTCCGCACTTTACGCAAACCTTAACCTCTGGAATGGCTTGTTCTGCTTCTGCCACTGTAACGCCGTCGGCAATTGAACCGCGAAAAGAGCGTTCCAGTTCGGCAATAAGGTCTGGTGGAAATGTGCCTGCTGTTTCAAGGACAGTTGAGTCTATAACATGGCCGACATAAAGTTTTGCCTCATTAGCGGCGGCAATTCTTGTGGCACGTGCAAAGACTTCATCCTGTTGTTCTGTTCCGTCGAGGGCAACGAATATCTTTTTGTATCCAAGCTCGTTGTGGTCTGCCATGAGAACCTCCTCGCGACGAGTTGACGCATATACGTCGTAGAACGAACCATTACCGATAACGTACCCCGTCGTATTAGTAGCTATAGCAAAAAAACTGCCGGTGGAAACATTGGTCGGCGGCAAGTAGCATGACAGCAACCCTTCTGTTTGGACTATTGCTCGTAAATCTGAGATGGGTATTCTGCGAGGAGGGTTCCGTCTTGCGATGAGCTGGTTCATAATGAAGCGCGTAAAAGAATCGGTAGTTGGTGGAAGGCTGAATATCCGTGGATATAATCGAGCTGCTCAAAGCTATTCTATTTGGCATTGTTGAAGGTATTACCGAGTGGTTGCCCATCTCTTCAACGGGTCATATGTTGCTTCTTGAAGAGGTTTTACCTCTTGATGTATCGCCACAGTTTTGGGATATGTTTCTCGTAGTAATTCAGCTTGGAGCTATCCTTGCCGTTTGCATACTCTTCTTTAAACCGCTCAATCCCTTTGCCCCGTCTAAAGGTGTTGAGGGACGGCGAAATACCTGGCGTCTTTGGGCAAAAATCATCGTTGCCTGCCTACCCGCTGCAATTATCGGTATTCCACTCGATGATGTTATGACGCTCTATTTGGGTAGCCCTTTTATTATTGCTGCGGCTCTCATTGTTTATGGCATTGCTTTTATCGTGATTGAACAGCGTCGAGAAATGCGAGCACGTCAGCTTGCCGAAGCGGAAACCGCCGGTTACCGTGGCGCACATTTTGCCCATTCAACAGCTGAGGAGCCAACCTCTTTAGCCGTGCTGGCCGATGCCGATGCGCGTGTTACGAACTTGGCATCCATGCCATGGAAAACAGCAATTGGAATTGGAGCATTTCAGGTGCTTTCACTTGTGCCGGGTACCTCTCGTTCTGGTTCGACCATTATCGGTGGCCTGCTTTTAGGCTGCTCACGGTCTGTGGCTGCTGAGTTCACCTTTTATCTGGCCATCCCTGTTATGTTTGGAGCGAGTGCTCTTCGTCTTGGAAAGTACCTGCTCGAAGGGAATGTATTTACATCAAACGAGCTTATGGTGTTACTGGTAGGCAGCCTTGTAGCATTTCTTGTTTCGCTTGCCGCTATCCGTTTTCTGATGGGGTTTGTCCGCAAGCATGACTTCAAGCCTTTTGGTTGGTATCGCATTGCTTTAGGTATTGTCGTAATCATTTTCTTCACTGTAGTGCGCTAGACAATGTTTCTAACTATCTGAGAGGTTATAGAAGATGACAAAGATACTGTTCGTTTGCCACGGCAACATCTGCCGCTCACCAATGGCGGAGTTTGTTATGAAAGATCTGGTTGCCAAGGCTGGCAAAAGTGATGAGATTCAATGTGATTCAGCTGCCACAAGCACTGAAGAATTGGGAAATCCTGTTGATCCTCGCACGCGCCGTAAGCTTGCAGATCAGGGCATAGCTTGCGGGAAACACTACTCACGACAGCTCACGCGCAAAGATTACGATACCTATGATCTTATCGTTGGAATGGATGCTTTGAATCTGCGTAATATGCGTCGCATGCTTGGATCAGATCCAGATGGCAAAATTCATTTGCTACTCGACTGGTCAGATAATCCTCGCGATATCTCTGATCCCTGGTACTCAGGTGATTTTGATACAACCTTTGATGATATTCTTGAAGGTTGCCAAGCACTCCTACAAGCTCTGTGATGCTGCAACTAGAGTGGTAACGTGCCAGCTTTTATAAGATCTTCGGCGTTGTAGGCATTGTCGGGTATGCGGTGCTCTACGACGAATTGGGCGGCAGCTTCGATGGTCATGCGCACGAGAGCATCAACCGCTTCTTCTGAGTTATAGGCCAAGTGCGGCGTTACAAGGCTCCGTGGATGTTCAATAAGCTTTCGGTTAAATGAGTGGTTGGATTCACCGCATACCGTGTCGAGTCCACAGGCAAGAATGCCCTTCTCACCATTGCTAGCAATGCTTGTATTCAGCGCGTTGAGAAGGGCGTCTTCATCAACACATTCTCCCCGTGCGGTATTGATAAACAGCGCATGTGGCTTCATGAGTTCAAACTCTTTTTCGCCCATAAGATTTTTTGTCTCAGGTATGAGAGGGCAGTGAAGGCTTACAACATCTGACTGGATGAGGAGCTCCTCAAGTGTCTCTGCCTGTTTACATCCTGCAGCTGCAAGCTCTTCTTTACTTTTTGTTGGTGCCCATACAACAACGTTCATTCCGAGTGCCTGAGCGAGAGGAGCTACCTGTTGAGCAATTCTGCCAAAGAAGACAAGGCCAAGTGTTTGTCCGGCGGGCCTGTGTGTGGGAATACCTACACGTGGATTCCAGTTGCCTTCTAGCACGGATTGATAGCCCATTGAGATATTGCGCATAAGATCCAGCATGAGTGCCACGGTATGAAGAGCCACTTCTTCAGCACAGTAACCAGGGCAATTGGTAACAATAATGCCATTCTTAGTGCAAGCATCTACATCTACATGGTTCATGCCAATAGACATGACCGAGCAGCATCTTATTCCAGCTTGACGAAGGTTTTCAGCTACCTCTGCCGTAATAAGAGCACTTTCGCTTATAAAGGCTTCACATCCATTAAGATCTTCGGGCGTGGGCGCTGCATATTGTTTACTCGCGACGATTTTAAGGGACACCTCATTGGCAAGCCCGAGCTTCTCAAGCATATGTTCTGCGCGTTCATGAAACTCTTTATCAGAAAAGAAAAGTATTTGGTGCATACGGTGCTCCCTGCGTAGCGAAGTTGTACAACAGGGAGACTAGTGCTCTTTCAGTCTTATGGATGTTAGAGCGGAGTTGATTTAACACGCTCGGTATGAGGTGTCTTTGAAAGTGAAATGTTGCTTAGACAGCGCTCACGTAACTCGAGTCAACGGTGATTTTGCAAATAGCGTTTGGATAGCGTGTTGTCACAATCTTAGAAATTGCGTCACGGAGCTCATCATCGTCCAGAGGTAAATCATGGGGGCGCACCACATCAAAAATAACGTTGGTGTGAGTTGGTCCCGGAACAGTTCGTAGATCATGAATTGTCAGGCGTGAATCTATGGATAAAATCGCTTCTGCGATCCAGCCACGCATGGTTTTAACCGATTCATCATTCGTGACAATTGGGTCGTAGTGAAGAATGACGATCAAACCTTCCTGACGAAAATGCTCTTCAATATTGTCTATGGTGTCATGGCTTTCCATTGGGTTTTCTTCAGCAGCCATCTCTACATGAGCGCTTGCTACAAGACGTCCTGGACCGTAATCATGCACCATCAGATCGTGAGTTCCCAAGACTCCGGGATAGCTCATGATGGTGTCATGAATATGCTTCACTAATGCTGGGTCAGGTGCTTGTCCAAGCAGGGGATTGAGCGTATCTCGTATGAGGCTGAGGCCACTGAAGATGACAAAAGCGCCAATAACAACACCTGCCCAACCATCCAGATCAAAGCCGGTGGCATCGGAGAGTGCGGCAGCTACTAAAACGCCTGCGGTGCTTATGACGTCATTGCGAGCATCTACGGCAGTTGCTTCCAGTGTGGTGGATGAGATTGCGCGTCCCAAGGCTCGATTGAAGTGTGCTAGCCAGAGCTTTATGAAGATGGAAAGTACGAGGACCACAATGACAGGAATGCCAAAGTCTGTAGGCTGTGGATGAACGATCTTATCAACTGAAGTAAGCACTAACTCGATGCCAATAGCGCTCACAAGCGTTGCTACTACAAGACCACTGAGGTACTCATAGCGCCCATGTCCATAGGGATGTTTATCATCTGCTGGTCGACTTGCGAGCTTAAAGCCTAAGAACGAAATAATGTTGCTGGAGGCATCGGAAAGGTTGTTAACAGCATCTGCCACGATAGAAACAGAGCCCACCATAAGGCCAACAAGACCTTTCATAAGGCACAGGGCAATGTTGGCGATTATTCCGACAATACTTGCAGCGGTTCCAACGCGGCTACGATCTTTTGGTGAAACATTTTCACTATCGCCAGAGACAAAATGTTTAAGAATCCACTGAGCCATCGTGAACCTTTCATTGCGTTTAAAGAACAACAAACCGAGATAAAGAGATTTCTGTTGTTGATATTGGGTTTAGGGAACGACTATAGCGCAATAGGTATAAAAAACGCTTGTATGTTTAGTGCCTATAAAAGCTTATTAGCCATAAAGTGTCGTAATGCCGCTAAACTTAAAGATTCGTGTGAAAGTAAGAAAACCCAAGCGGTTTTTGTGACGGTTTATTACTCGGGAGCATGTATATGAGCAACGATTTAAACACTGGTTCACGGCTGTTTTCAGAAGAAACAGTATCAACTTCTGATTATGGGTCGCAGTCAGTGGATCTGTCTGGCCTCAATCCAGCTCAGCGAACTGCTGTGGAGTGCACACGTGGTCCTTTGCTGGTGCTTGCGGGTGCGGGCTCAGGTAAGACGCGCGTGCTTACCTATCGTATTGCTCATATGATTTCTGATGAAGGTATTTGTCCTTGGCAGGTACTGGCAATCACGTTTACAAATAAGGCTGCCGCCGAAATGCGTGAACGTTTGGCTGCCTTGTTGCCTGGTGGAACGCGTGGAATGTGGGTGTGTACCTTCCATGCAATGTGTGTCCGTATCTTGCGCGAAGATGCCGATTTGCTGGGGTATGAACCGAACTTTGCTATTTACGATGACGATGATTCAAAACGGCTTGTCCGTTCCATCATGGCTGATTTAAACATTGATCAAAAGCAATATCCTTTACCGGCCATACGATCACGTATATCGTCCGCGAAGAACGCTTTGATAGGGCCTGAAGAGATGGCAGACAGTGCTGATGCACCCATTATTGCCAAGACAGCGCAGGTCTATCGTGAATTGCAGCGCAGGCTTGGGCGTTCCAATGCGATGGACTTCGATGATCTTTTGGTTAATGCTTATGAGCTACTCAGCAAGAACCCCGATGTGCTTATGCGTTATCAGCAGCGTTTTCTGCGCATTTCTGTTGACGAGTATCAGGATACAAACCACGTGCAGTACCTCATAACGAATCTTCTGGCTTCGGCACATCGCAATCTTATGGTTGTTGGTGATGACGATCAGTCGATTTATTCATGGCGTGGTGCCGATATTCGTAACATCTTGGATTTTCAGCGTGATTATCCTGATGCACAGGTGGTCAAGCTCGAAGAAAACTATCGTTCGACAGGTCATATTCTTGGCGCGGCAAACGCAGTAGTTGCTAACAATTCTCGTAGAACTCCAAAACGGCTGTTTACCTCGCGTGGGGACGGAGACAAAGTCTGTGTGTATCAGGCCTCCGACGAACGCGACGAAGGACGTTGGATCGCTTCTGAAATAGATAAGCTCCACGATAAGGGCATGAGTTTTGATGACATGGCAGTTTTCTATCGAACCAATGCCCAATCGAGAACCATCGAAGACATGTTTTTGCGTGCTGGAGTGCCGTATAAGATTGTTGGTGGCACACGCTTTTTTGATCGAGCAGAGATTCGCGATGTAATGGCGTATCTCAAGCTTGTTGTAAATCCTGCAGATGATGTCAGTGCCATGCGCGTTATCAATACGCCGCGCCGTGGTATTGGTACCACCTCAGTTGCAAAAATTTCTGCTTATGCAGCGGAACACAATCTCTCGTTTTTCTCGGCGGCAGAAGCATGTGCTACAGAAGCCGGACTTCTCAGTGCCAAGGTACGAAATGCGCTTACTCAGTTTTGTACCGCGATTGAAGCTGGGCGCCACATAACAGGCGATCTTGTTCATGTTGTGGAAGCAATTGTTGAAAAAAGCGGGTTGATAGCTGCGCTCAGTGCGGAGGGTACACCGGAAGCTGAAGGGCGAGTAGAAAATATCCGAGAGTTCTTTGGCGTTGCTGCTGAGTTTGATGAGGAACATGTCGATGCAACCGAAACGCTTGAAAGCTTAGAGCAATTGCGTGCTGCAGGAGCGCTTGAAGGAGCTCCAGAGAGCAACCCTGAGAAGTCTTCGCAAGTTTCTGAGGCTCAGCCGACTCTTCCTGCAGTAGCAGCAGCAAAGCTGCCCGCTTTGATGGAGTGGCTTGCCTTAAGAAGCGATCTTGATACCTTAGCCGGATCTACCAGTGCTGTTACCCTCATGACAGTTCACTCGGCAAAGGGACTTGAGTTTCCGGTTGTATTTGTCGCAGGTATGGAGGAAGGAATCTTTCCGCATGCCGCACACGAAGCTGATCCAGCATCTTTGGAAGAAGAGCGACGTCTTGCGTATGTTGCTATTACGCGTGCAGAGCGCAAGCTCTATCTCACCTATGCGGTAACCCGCCGTGCATTTGGTTCCACTCAGGCAAATCCTCGCAGTCGCTTTCTGAATGAAATTCCTGAGGAGCATATAAGAACAGTAGGCGTTGGTTCAGCTGGTTTTTCTGGGCTCGGCTGGGAAAAGCGGGGCGATCGACATGGCACCTTTGGCAGTGGTCGAGGTTCCGAAATGTATGGCGGTCGCGTCTTTGGTTCCGCCACTCGTTCGTCAAGTCTCTCTTCTCGACGCGAAAGTGCACCGACACCTATTCGGCCCGACGCTCGTCGTGCTGCCGAGACGTTTGCCGAAGGAGATCATGTCTCTCACAAGACTTTTGGACCGGGAGTGGTAACAGGGGTTAAAGGCGATACCATTGAAGTATTGTTTAGCCGGACCGGCAAAAAGAAGAAACTGATGAAAGGCTTTGCGCCTCTAGTGCGTGTGGATGCATAGGTAAATTTGCAAAATGCTGCTGTGAGAGGATAGACCATGAAGCTCGGAATCATTGGTGCGATGGATGTAGAGGTTGCAACCATACGTGACCGTATGGAAGAGGCTCATACATTTGAGCGAGCACATATGCAATTTTGTGAGGGCGTCTTACATGGTCTTCCTGCAGTAGTGGTGCGCTGTGGCGTGGGCAAGGTTAATGCTGCTGCATGTGCACAGATTCTTGTCGATTGTTACGAAGTGAGCCATGTGATCAATACAGGTGTGGCAGGCTCGCTTGATAATCGGATTGAAATTGGCGATGTTGTGGTATCAACCGATGTCGTGCATCACGATATGGATGCCACAGGCCTGGGATATGCCTTGGGGGAGATTCCGCAGCTGAACGTTGATACGTTTGAGGCTGATGAGACCCTGAGACAGGCTGCTATTAAAGCGTGCGGTGTAGTTGTACCAGGTATTTCTGTCTTTGAGGGTCGCGTGGCATCAGGCGATCAGTTTGTCTCTGATTACGCACGTAAGCAGAATATCCGTGAGCATTTTGACGCGATGTGCTGTGAGATGGAAGGCGCCTCTATAGCCCAGGTGTGCTGGCTTAACAATGTTCCTTTTGTTGTGGTGCGAGTGATTTCAGACAAGGCAGACGGCTCTAAAAAGGTGCTCTATCCCATCTTTGAGAAGCGCTCAGCAGAACGTTGCGCTGACATCATTTGCGAGCTGGCAGCACATATGAAGAGCGCTTCTTAAAGACCTTCTATCGCCATGCCAACCAATGTTGGGCCAGTGTGTACCAACAGGTCTGCTGAGATGCCAGAAAGAATGAGCTCCACCATATTGCCAATACGGGCACGAATGGCTGTCTCAAGCTCCTTGCGGAGATTCGGATCATAGGTACAAATCACAACGCGAGTACGCTGCCAACGGGCGGCTTGTTCTGCAATAAGGTCGATCTGTGTCTCAATTGCGCGTTTCCACCCGCGCGCCTTTTTCTCAATCACATAGGTTCCCTGCTCATTGCAGGTAAGAATTGGTTTGATATTGAGCATCGAGCCAATGCGATAGACCGCTTCGCTAATACGTCCGCCTTTGCGCAAGAAATCAAGTTTCTGTACCGAGAAGTACACACGTGTTCGTTCGCATGCGGCTGAAAGAACACTAGAGATACTCTCCAAAGGCATGCCGGCTTCGATTTGCCGTGCAGCTTCCATAACAATCAGACCTGCGGCTGCGCCAATGCTTTTTGTATCAATTACCACAATAGGAAAATCTTCAATGTGGCGGGCAACCATGCGGACGGTTTCATAGGTTGCAGAAAGACCTGAAGAAATAGTTACTACGACAGCGGCACGATAGCCATCTTTGCGCGCCTTCTCAAAAGTGTCATGAATTTTCATGGGTGAGGGAAGAGAGGTCGTAGGGATTTCTGTATCAAAACGTCGAACGACTTCTTCAACAGAGATATCTACGCCACTTTCATAGGCGGTTCCGTCGGAATAGTTAATACGAAGCGGAATGACGCGAATATCATGCTGAGCAATAAAGTCTGCTGGAGTGTCTGTTCCGGAATCGGTAATGATGGCGATGCGCTGCTCGTTCATGGTTCCCCTTTGAGATGTTGGATTGAACCTGAATACTGCGATTAAAATATAGTCCTTTCCAAATAGGTGAAGAGCTATTCAACCGTACCGTATATATACCCCCAGCCATGTGCGGTAATGATGGAATTTAATTGATCGCACAGACGCCCTCTTTTGTAATTTCCGGCGGGAAGCAGCTCAACAACCTCAATAAGGTCCGGGGCAAGATCGTCCATTTCTGCACGAACGACCACGTCAACGCTGCTAACAGTTTCTTCGGTTGCATAGAGTGCGTCTACAAGACGCTGCAGTTCGCCATATTCTTCAGCGTGCATAACGCTCCTCCATAAAATTCCTTTACCGTTTCATTTCGTAGTTTGCTTATGGTACTCAATACATAGTTCCACTCAAGCCCTAAGTGTCTATACTTGCTCCAAACGGATGCAGTTAGAGGAGGCAGTATGCCAAACACCTATGCAAATATGAGTGTCGATCAGCTCAATCAGGAGATTTCGTGGCTCGAGGATGAGGTGGAGCGTCTGCGTGGTCTTAATCTGTCGCTGGACATGTCTCGTGGTAAGCCAAATCCAGAGCAGATTGACCTTTCACGTCCCATGCTCAACACCCTTACAAATGTGTCGGATCTCACCGATAAGGGCGTGGATGCTGCAAATTACGGGTGTCCAGATGGTTTGCCCTCAGCGCGTGCACTTGCAGCAGAAATTCTTGGTGTCAATCCGGACAATGTGTTGGTTGTTGGTTCTTCCAGCCTAGAAATTATGCATTCCGTAATAACCAATGCTTTTGTACACGGCATAGGAGGAAATGAGCCTTGGTGCCGTCAGGAAAAAGTAAAGTTTCTCTGCCCGAGCCCAGGTTATGACCGCCATTTCGCTCTGACTGAATCTTTCGGAATAGAAAACATTCCCATTCCTATGCGCGAAGATGGACCCGATATGGAGATGGTCCGCAGTTTAGTGGAGCTGGATCCACAGGTTAAAGGCATTTGGTGCGTGCCAAAATACCAAAATCCCACCGGCATTACCTTCTCGGATGCTGTAGTTGAGGCATTTGCTTCACTTAAGCCAGCTGCTTCTGATTTCCGTATCTATTGGGACAATGCATATGTCGTACATGATCTTGTCCAGCCCGGCGATTCTCTGCGTGAGATCTTCTCTGCTGTAGAGGATGCTGGTGGCAAAGATCTTGTCTATGAGTTTGCCTCTACTTCGAAAGTAACGTTTGCTGGTTCGGGCATGGCATGGGTTGCTGCATCTGATGCTGATATCGAAGAGCTTCGTCGCGCTTTTTCTGTCATGCGCGTGTGCCCCAATAAACTTGTTCAGCTTATGCACGTAGATTACCTGGGCGATCTTACCAATGTTCGCTCCCACATGGCGCTGCATGCTCAGATTTTGCAGCCTCGATTTGCTTTGGTTGAACGTAAGCTCACTGAGGGTCTGGGTGAGTTGGATATTGCTACCTGGACGCATCCTAATGGCGGCTATTTTGTTTCGTTTGATGGTCCTCAAGGTTCTGCGAAAGCAATCGTGAAGATGGCAGCAGAGCTGGGCGTTAAGCTTACGTCCGCTGGTGCCACATGGCCTGGTGGCAATGATCCTTACGACACCAACATTCGAATTGCTCCGACATATCCTTCGCTTGAAGAGCTGTCTAAAGCTCTCGATGTATTTGTTGTTTGCGCAAGGATTGTTTCAGCGCGATTGGCACTTTCTGCTCAAACGGCATAATGGACAAGATTGAATAGGCGCTTTATCCGGCGAAATTCGGACAGATTTCGGGTTTCGCCGTATGAGCTTCATGACATAACGGTGCAAAGCACCTCATCTTTTTCGGTGAGTGGCTTGAAACTTGTCTCTTTTTGTAAAATGGACAATTGCATGCGTTATAGATAGAGCCAATCGTTGGGCGCTGAACGCTTTGCTAGCACGAGAGAGGTGTGTTCGCCTATGGCGAATAACAAGAAGCGGGGACGCAGTAAACAGAACAAACACGCACGTCGTGTTCATCAAAACGCAGAGAGTAAGTCATCTCGCTCTGCCAGTAAGGTGAGCACGGTTTCGTCGCGCACCCCAAGCGATCCTGCTGCAAAGCAAAAGAGCAAGACTTCTTCTGGAGCGCCGGTTAAGAGTCGTTGGATGGCGGTTGTTATTATCATCCTTGCGGTTCTTATGGTGCTTTCAGTGTTGTTGCCCTCGCTATCAAGTATCTTTGGAACAGGAACTACAGATACTTCAGCTGCATCGGATACATCAGAAGCATCGACTGAAAGCATGGAAACTGTTGATGCGACCTATGGTTCCGAAGTGTCTGATTTGCAAACACGTTTGGATAATGCGTCAAACGATAATGAGCGCCTCGCACCCCTGTTGAATCTGGGCGATACCTATCTTGAATGGGCTTCGGCTGCAAGTCCTTATGCGACAGATGAGACAGGCCAGCAGCACGTACAGGAACTCTATGGGCTCGCACAGAGTACCTATGAAGAGTATCTTGCACTTCACGAATCGAGCGATATTCGAACTCGTGTTGCCCTTTGTCAGTTCTATGCAGGGGATGTTGATGGGGCTATCAATGCTCTTGAGTCCTTTGTTGCAACAGATACCGGCAATAACTATGGCCCAGCATGGGCTTATCTTGGAATGATGTATCAGCAAAATGGTGATACAGAAGCGGCTAAACGTGCCTATACCGAGGCAACGAGAGCTGACGCCGATGACAGTTATGGTGCAAAATCATATGCTACACAGCAACTTGCTAATCTGCAGGCTGCTGAATCTGGAAGCCAAACTGATACAACTGACACACAGGACAGTCTGGAAAATATGCTCAACAACGCCGCTACTTCCGGCAACTGAGATGAGGGAGCAATGGAACTTACAATTACTACACGTCATGAGAACGACCGCGAAATCGTATTGGTTTCGGGAGAAGTTGACGTTTCTAATGCCGATGTTTTACGCGATGCATTGGATAAGGCGTTAGCATCTGGTACTCATGATGTGGCAATAGACATCGCCGAGGTTCCCTACATCGATTCAACGGGAATTGGTGTTTTAGTTGGTGTTGTCCACAGAGCTCATGATGCAGGGATTCATGTGTCAGTGCTGCATCCTCAGCGGAACGTCATGCGTGTGCTGGGGCTTCTTGGTGTGGATGCCGAGCTCAATCTTGATTCTACAAATGCACCAGAGGAGGAGTAAGTAGTGTTTGGTATTGGAGGAACTGAGTTTGCCCTCATCCTGCTCTTTGCCTTCCTCATTTTTGGGCCCGATAAGCTTCCTGGTATGGGTAGAACAATTGGCCGAGCTCTGCGCCAGTTCCGTCAGGCACAAGAAGGCCTTACTGAGGTAGTTCGCACTGAGATCGTTGATCCAGTCAGTGCAAAGGGTTCTTCATTTTTAGGTGACGAAGACGATGCTGACGCTGATGCAGATACTACTGATGAGGCATCTCGTCGTCCTACAGAAACCTTTGCAGAGCGCAAAGCTCGTCTTGAGGCCGAGCGGAAAGCGGCAGCAGAAGCTTCTCAAGATGCAGCTACACAGGATGCATCGACGCCTCAGGCGGTTCCTGCCGTTTCATATGGGAACCCAGATTCTGATGAAGATATAGACGCGGTTGGCAGTGCAGTTGTGCTTCCTGCCGACTCAGATGGCGATGTTGATAGCTCTACTTCTACAGCAACAGCACATGAAGAGACAGCTTCTCAAGAACCCGATCTGGCAGCGCTGTACGGACGTTCTACTCGTCGTGTTCGTAAGGTAACCGCTGTCCAGGCAGGTGAAGTTGATACAGAAGACAGTGCTTCTCATGCGAGCGCTGAGGCAACTTCAGTTTCTGAGAAGGCCGACAACTCTGGAGAGGAGGCAGGGAGCACGCGTTAAAACGCCTTGTCCTCCCGTTGTTTTATGCCTATTGGACCAGCGCGCATGCCGCTTCTCGACCACCTTGGGGAGCTTAGGCGTCGTCTTACCATTATCGTTGTTGCCGTTCTTATCACGGCTGTTGTAGTTTATGCGGCAACACCGACCATCATTGATATGCTGCTCGATCCAATTCGAGCCTACATTCCAGATGGCAAGCTGAGTGTTCTTACGGCCTTAGGTGGTTTTACCGTCCGTTTTAAGGTCTCGCTCTTTGTGGGCCTTATTGTTGCTTCCCCCATTGTTATCTGGCAGATTATGGCGTTCTTTCTCCCAGCGCTCAAACCAAATGAGAGACGATGGGTCGTCCCAACTTTTGCTGCTTTCATCATTCTTTTTCTCCTTGGAATGATCTTTTGTTATCTCGTTATTCTTAATGCAGCATTTGGTTGGCTTTATTCTCAAACGGTAGAATTCGCCACAGTAGTTCCTCAGGCTGAGGACTATATCAGCATTATTATGCTGCTGGAGATCGGTTTTGGTATAGCTTTCCAGCTGCCGCTAGTCGTGTTTTATCTCACAATCTTTCACATTGTGCCTTATTACACACTCAGGCGTTCTTGGCGCTATGTCTACGTAGCGCTTATGGTGATTTCCGGCATTACA
The DNA here is from genome assembly GCF_965119725.1 of Olsenella sp. Marseille-QA0557. Lineage (NCBI taxonomy): Bacteria > Bacillati > Actinomycetota > Coriobacteriia > Coriobacteriales > Atopobiaceae > Olsenella > Olsenella sp. Marseille-QA0557. The sequence continues at coordinate 1,198,093 of NZ_CBCPMI010000001.1, forward strand.
ACGCCGGACGCCTCGCCTGTAACCATGATTCTCATGTTTGCGGCACTTGTCAGCCTTTATGAGATTTCGCTGGCTATTGCCCGCCAGGTTATATCTATTCGTGAAGGTAAGCAGGCTCTTAAATGGGACCGCGAGCAGTACGCTGCACACAGCATGGATGACTAGTCTGACAAAAGAATGAGTCGTGTGAAACTAACGTACATCCGTGAGAGTGGTTCCGTTGGTCGGGCTTGTTATTGAAGTTTTAGAGAAGACGGTCTTTCAGGCACTATAGTGCCGACTACATCCAGCTTGCATTCGGATGCTAAAAGATCTCGTCTCCAAATATAAGGAGCCGCCACGTGAAGCTCGTTGTTGCAGAGAAGAACGATGCCGCACAACAGATAGCGCGCCTCTTATCAGATGAAGGTAAACCTTCAGCTGATAAGGTCTATAACACGCCGATTTATCGTTTTCGTCATGAAGGCGAAGATTGGGTAAGCATAGGCTTGCGCGGACATATTCTCGAACCAAGCTTTCCTCCTGAGCTGCATTTTGATGCTCAAGAGGGCTGGTATGGTTTAACGGAAGATGGAGAGCATCTGCCAGCCAATGTTCCCGATGGTTTAGCGCGTCCTCCATATGAGTCTAAGCGTCGTCCATATCTAAAAGACGGTATTTCAATCAAGTCGTGGAATATACCGAGCTTGCCCTATCTCGTGTGGGCGCCCATCGAGAAGCTTCCCGCTGAAAAAGAGATCATTCGTGCATTGAAGAACCTTGCCAAGAAGGCTGATTCGGTCGTTATTGGCACCGACTTCGACCGTGAGGGTGAGCTTATTGGCTCGGATGCACTCATACAAATTCGTCAAGTTGCTCCCGATGTCCCTGTTTCACGTGCGCGTTATTCTGCATTCACAAAGCGCGAGATAGATCATGCCTTCTCACACCTCGTTGATCTTGATCAAGATCTTGCTGATGCAGGTGATTCCCGTCGATATATCGACCTCATTTGGGGTGCAGTTCTGACACGCTACCTTACCGTGGCAAAACGTGGTGGATTTGGGAATACCCGGTCGGCTGGTCGTGTGCAGACTCCCACGCTTGCACTCGTTGTAGCTCGAGAGCGTGAACGCGAGGCGTTTGTTCCAGAGGACTATTGGCAAATTGTTGGTATGGGTTCGTTTGAAGACGAAGAATTTAAGATGAGCCATATCAAAAATCGCTTCTCTGATGAACAAGAAGCACAGGCTGCATTTGAAAAGGCGTCCCTTGCCAACACAGCAACAGTAGTTGAAGTAACCAAGCGCCGTCGGCAGTCTAAGCCGCCCACACCCTTTAATACCACATCGCTGCAGGCAGCTGCTGCAGCTGAGGGTTTATCGCCGGCTCGAACTATGCGTATTGCGGAGTCGCTCTACATGGAGGGCCTCATTTCGTATCCGCGTGTAGACAATACTGTCTATCCTTCGTCATTGGACCTTGGCGGCGCTGTTCGCATGCTTTCAGGTGTACCTCAGTATGCCGATGCATGTGCTGCTATTCTTTCGGAAGGTTCCTTCCATCCAACGCGAGGTAAGCAGCAAACAACCGACCACCCACCCATTTATCCAACGGGTGTCGCCAGTCCTGATCGCTTGAAGCCTGCAGAGTGGAAGCTTTACAACCTTGTGGCTCGTAGGTTTTTGGCAACTCTTATGAACCCAGCAGTTATAGAAGGTACAAAGGTTCGCTTGGATGTCGGTGGTGAGCTTTTCCAGGCCTCAGGCGATGTTTTGGTTGAGCGCGGATACCGTGCGATTTATCCCTTTGGTCTCAAGCGCGACGAACAACTCCCTGCTCTTGCGGAAAACGATACCGTTGGTGTACATGATTTAGAGCTTTTGAAGAAGCAAACAGAGCCGCCTGCTCGTTATAGTCAGGGCAAGCTTATTCAGGAGATGGAGCGGCTTGGTCTGGGAACAAAATCTACGCGTGCTTCCACCATCGAGCGTTTGTATGAAGTGAAGTATCTCAAAAACGATCCCGTGGAGCCGAGTCAACTCGGAATGGCAATTATTGATGCTCTGCATACGTGGGCACCGCGAATTACGACGCCAGAAATGACGAGTGAGCTCGAAGAGGACATGACAAAAGTGTCCGAGGGCGATGATACGCGCGATGAGGTTGTATATCATTCTCGAGCATTGCTTGCAGCTATGATGGATGGCTTGGTTGAGCATACCGAGGATTTAGGCGAAGCTATTTCAGATGCGGTAACAGCCGATGCAAAAGTGGGTGTGTGTCCCAAGTGTGGTCGTGACCTTGTTGTTAAGAACTCTGCTAAGACACGTTCAAGCTTTGTAGGCTGCATGGGATGGCCCGATTGTGATGTGACCTATCCGCTTCCTTCCAATTGTAAGATTGAGCCTCTTGAAGGCGATGAAGGGGTATGTCCTGAGTGTGGAGCTCCGAGGATTAAGGCGCAGCCATTCCGCAGCAAGGCGTATGAGATGTGCATCAATCCAGCTTGTCCCACAAATCGCGAGCCTGATGTTGTTGTTGGCACGTGCAAGGCATGCCAAGAGGCGGGACGCGAAGGCACGCTTATTGCACATAAGAGTGAGCGTACAGGTAAACGCTTTATTCGCTGCACTAACTTTGAAGAGTGTGGGACGAGTTATCCGTTGCCTGCACGAGGAGAACTTCACGCTACAGGTGAAGTGTGCCCCGATTGCGGAGCACCTCTCGTCGAGGTAGAAACGGCTCGCGGTCCTTGGAAACTTTGTCCTAATTATGAGTGTCCAAGTAAGGAAAAACGTGCAAGTACAGGACGAGGACGCGGGAAAAAGCGTTCAACGAAGAAGCAAGCTAAATAGCGAGCAGTTGGATTGATGTATGTCGGAGGGTTGTATGACAGAAGGTCTCATGCGGGCACAAGGAGTGCAGCAAGGCGCATTCATAACGCTCGAGGGGCCAGATGGTTGTGGTAAGTCGACACAGGCTCGAATGTTAGCTGAGGCGCTTTCTAAGGACTCTACTGAGGTACTTAGTATTCGTGAGCCAGGTGGTACAGACATATCTGAGCGTATCCGTAAGCTCCTGCTTGATCCCGCCAATAACAGTATGAGCGCGGAATGCGAGCTTTTGCTCTACGAAGCCTCACGAGCGCAGCTCGTTAATCAGGTAATAAAACCGGCCTGTGCTCGTAATGCCATTGTGATATGCGATCGTTTTTATGATTCGACGTATGCCTATCAGGCAGGCGCCCGTGGCTTGGATAAAGGTATGGTTGCGTGGGCTAATACGCTTGGATCGTGCGGATGTGTTCCCATCAGGACTATTTTGCTTGATCTCGAACCCTCAATTGCATTCAGACGTGCTGCTAAAGAGGGGACACCCGACAGGCTCGAAGCAGAAGGCCTGTGCTTTCAGGAGCGTGTGCGTGCGGCTTATCTGGAGCTTGCTCAACGCGAGCCTGAACGCATTTGCGTGGTTGATGCTTCAGGAAGTCCTGAGATGGTGCATGATCGTATTATTGAGGCTCTCGGTGACCTCAACCTTCCTTTTGCGACGGGGGTGTCGTAGGTGGCAACTACGATAGGAGCTGCTCTCGAACGCCTTTCGGGGCAACCTCGTGTGCGCGAGTTTCTTCTTGCGGCAGTTCGTGAAAACCATCTTTCACATGCATATCTCTTTACGGGAGCACCCGGCTCGGGACAACTTGAGACTGCACGAGCTTTAGCTCAGTGCATCGTATGTCCTCAAGGTGGAGATGGCACGTGCGATGAATGTATCCGCGTGGCGCATGGAACACACCCTGATGTGCATCTTATAGCTCCTGAAGGTATAAGCAGCTATCTCGTAGAGCAAGTGCGCAATCTCATTGATGATGTTCAGCTGGCTCCTGTGCGCTCAACAGCTAAGGTTTATATTCTGGAACGTGCAGAACTGCTGCGTGGGGCACCGGCAAACGCTTTGCTCAAAACGATCGAAGAGCCACCTCAAGGTGTGGTGTTTATTCTCATTGCTCGTTCAGTAGATGCTGTTTTACCGACCATTGCATCCCGTTGTCAATTAGTGCCATTTCGAGTTGTTCCTCCCGCATCCGCCGCAGCCAACCTTGAACAAACAACAGGGGCGAGTGGTATGGAAGCACGCATTGCCCTTGCTGTTGCAGGAACACCTGAGCATGCTGCAGAATTTCTTGCTTCACCTGGCAGGCGAGAAGCACGTCGTCTTATGCTGCGGACAATTTCTGAATTGCCGCGTGATGATGGTTGGGACGTTCTATCGTCGGCACAGGAGCTCATTGCCGCTGTACGTGTGCCCGTCTCCGAGACGCGCGAAGCGCTTTCAGCTATGGCTGAGCAGGACAGCGACTTTCTCTCTCCAAAAGCCATGAAGCGTATGGAAGATGCTCAAAAGCGTGAGCTTTCGGCGCGTGAACGTTCAGGTATGATGGAACTTCTGGCAGCAGCAGAGAGTCTTTTGCGTGATGCGTTGGTTTATGCGGAAAACGCAGGAACAGAAAATGGCCCTGTTAATGCAGACGTGGCTGAGCTCGTTGCTCGTCTCTCAGTCAAACCCGGTCCCGTTGGACTTATTCATGCGCTTGATGTTATCAGGCGCGCCGCTGATGATGTGGCTCACAATGTTTCACCTCAGCTGGCTCTCGAAGCCATGCTCTTTTCTCTCAAGGAGGCCCTTGGATGATCTCCGTTATCCCCGTAAAGTTTGCCTATGCAGTACATGAGCTCTGGTTCGATCCAGGTGAAACCGGTGCTCAGGCTGCCGATCACGTTATTGTTTCCACAGAGCGTGGAACCGAAATAGGTTTAGTTACTCGCGATGCCTTTGAGGTAACACCTGAAGAGCTGGGCGATACGATAGAGGACGCTACACTCCAACCAGTTTTGCGCGTGGCTACAGCCGACGATCTTGCTTATGCCGAAGTGCTTGCTGAGAAGGGAACGGAGGCACTTCCAGTTTTCCGTCGCGCGGTTGAAAATCTTGAACTCGATATGAAGCCCGTGGGGGTCGAGTATCTTTTTGGTGGCGAAAAGGTAGTTTGCTATTTTGCTGCTGAAGATAGGATTGATTTCCGTCAGCTCGTGCGCGACCTTTCACATGAGCTGCATGAGCGTATTGATATGCGGCAGATTGGTGTTCGCGAAGAGGCGGCCATTGTGGGTGGCTATGCTCATTGTGGACAAGAGCTCTGCTGCGCACGTTTTGGTCGTCAATTTGAACCGGTTTCTATCCGTATGGCAAAAGAGCAGGATTTACCGCTCAACTCCAATAAAATATCGGGTGCATGTGGTCGCCTGATGTGTTGCTTGCGCTATGAATTTGAGGCATATCGAGACTTTAAGAGTCGTGCACCCAAAAAGAATGCGGTTATCGATACGCCGCTTGGCAAAGCAAAGATTGTTGAATACGACACGCCGAAAGAACAGCTTTGTCTGCGTTTAGAAAGTGGAAAGCAAGTACGCGTTCCTCTTGCAGAAATGGAAGCTTCTGAGGCTGCGCATAAGAAGTCGGAAGAACTTGGATGTCCTTGTCGTCCCGATACCGTACTTCGCTCCACATTAGAAAAGATTAACTCGCCACAAATTCAGATGGCCTTAGCAGAGCTCGATAGGAAAAACGGTCTTACTCCGGCTGAGGTATTTGATGTGGACGACCTCTTTGTCAATCCAGTATGCAGGCAGCAAGTGGTGGAAGAGCCGTCCCGATCTGCTGCAACAACTGAGAAAAAGACCAAGTCTTCCAATAAAACTTCTGCTAAAACTAACGCCTCACAAGAAGAGCAGGGAAAGGCTAAGCCAACGCGCAGACGGCGTGTGCGCAAGAGCTCCCAGGCTCAACCTGCACAGCAGCAACAAGAACGCCGTTCTTCAGAAAATGCTGCCGCTCAGGCTGCATCTGCACCAACGCGTCGCAGACGTCACCATCGGGTAGCGGCTTCTGAAAAGCAGCAATCTGCAAGTCCTTCGGCAGGTACAAGAACGCGCCACACGCGTCGTCCTGGTGATAAGGGCGGTGCACAGGCTCGTCAGCCTCAGGCAAATACCAAACGTCAGGCACGCCAAGATAATCAGGAGCGTCGTTCTCTGCGATCGCGCAACAACGAGGCGGGAGAAACAACGCCGCGTCGCAGGCGTCACCACCGCGGTGGGCGTGGCCGTGGACATAGCGAAGGCAATGCTTCTTCGCGTGGCAACAGCTCAAACTAACGAACTTACATGCCTAACTCAGCGCTATCGAGCCAAATCGTGAACGGCCCATCATTTATGAGGGAAACGCTCATGTTTGCTCCAAATGAACCGCGGCCTACGGTAAAGCCGTCTTGTTCGGCTGCTTCACAAAAATGCTCGTAAAGCATGTTGGCTAGTTCTGGTTGGGCAGCATCGATAAAAGAGGGACGATTTCCCTTCCTACAATTTGCATAGAGGGTGAATTGGCTTACAACGAGCAGTTCACCCTCAACATTTGCGAGTGATAAATTCGTTTTGCCTTGATCATCCTCAAAAATGCGCAGGTTACGAATTTTGTGCCAGAAACGTTGTACGACCTCATCGGTGTCATGAGGTCCTATGCCAAGTAAGATGAGTAAACCGTGCTGACACGAACCTATAACTTGCTGATCTACAGAAACCTGCGCTTCTTTAACCCGTTGTATGACAGCTCGCATAGGCGCTCCTCTGTGAAAGTTGATAACGATAAAAGAGTGTATCCGCTCGTTTGTGGTACTGCTCGTGGCATGGTAATTATCTTGCGAGATACTGACGAAAAATAGTTCATGCGCAAGGAGGATGTATGGATAATCAGCCGACTGCAATAGATTCAGGTCATGAACTTTTGTTGGGTATTGATGTGGGAGGCACGTCCGTTAAAGCGGGTCTTTTCACAACGGAGGGAAAACTTTTAGGAGAGGCGTCGGTTCCGACGCCAGCGCTTATCACTGAAGAAGCATATGCGGTGGTAACTACCTGTTTGGATGAACTTGTCCAACAACATGGCGATGGAAATAACGTCATAGGTATCGGACTTGATATTCCAGGTCCCATTGGCGAGGACGGACTTCCGGGATTTATTCCAAATGCTCAGATTGATCTGCTTGGTCTTGAAGCAGCAATCATGCGCTCGTATCCACATGCCATATTAGCCGCGCTGAACGATGCAAATGCCGCTGCTCTGGGAGAGCTCTGGCGGGGCGCTGCGCAGGGCGAGCGGAGTGTTGTGTTTGTAACACTTGGCACTGGTGTTGGCGGAGGCATCGTATGTGATGGCAAGTTGGTTGCTGGCAAGAATGGATGTGCGGGAGAGATAGGCCATCTTACGGTCAATCCTCATGAAAGTCGCGTGTGTGGATGCGGGCGAAAAGGATGTTTGGAGCAATACGCTTCGGCAACCGGTGTGGTGTATTCCTATAAAGCGGCATGTGCTCGTTTAGGCATAAATCCCTGCTCTTTAACGGGCCTCAGTGATTCTCGATCGGTGTTTGAGGCTTTTGAAGCTGGCGATAAAGCTGCTGCCGAAGCAATTCGTATCATGTGTTCCAGTCTCGCTTTCGCTCTTTCCTGTGTTGCTGCTACCGTGAATCCGGGCGCCTTTGTCATAGGAGGTGGCATGGGCGAGGCATTCGATATTTTTTCGGAAGAGCTTATTGCCCGTTATCGTGAGCAATGCTTAAGTCCTGTAACGGAAACACGTTTTGAACGTGCAAGCCTGGGAAATAAAGCTGGAATGTATGGAAGTGCTTATCAAGCACTTATGTTGGCGAGGTCGTAAGCATATGAACTCTTTTGCTGTTCATGCCCATACGTTTGTACTGCCTGGATCGTTAGCTGGCCCAGGGTATTTAAGCGTAGTAGATGGCACTATTGGTAGTTGGTCTCCCACCCCTCCTCAAGGTTTTGAAATCGTAGAACAGCTTGATGCATGGGTTGCTCCTGGGTATGTAGATATTCATATACATGGGTTTTCGGGCCATGATGTGATGGACTGCGATGCTGAGGGAGTGCTTATTGCAGCACAGAAGTTACTGCAAGCAGGTACCACCTCCTGGACGCCCACAACACTTACGCAGCCTCAAGATGAGATAGAGCAGGCATGTAAGTGTGTTGCTCAGGCAAAAAAGAAGCAAGCCGAATCGGGATATAGCTCACGCATACAGGGCATTTTTCTTGAGGGACCCTTCTTCGTTGCCGATCGAGCGGGTGCGCAGAATCCACGAAATATGCTCGACCCCAATATAGCTTTAATCAATCGTTGGCAGCAGGTATCCGATGGCCTTATTACGAGATGCTCTTTAGCTCCAGAGCGTTCTGGTTCCGAAACATTCTGTGCCCAGGCAACAGAAATGGGTGTTGTCTGCTCTTTGGGTCACTCTAATGCGACCTATGAGCAAGGATTGGCTGCTGTGGCGGCAGGGGCACGTGTTTTTGTACACACCTACAATGCAATGAGCGGACTGCTGCATCGTTCTCCAGGTTTAGTGGGGTGTGCTATGGCTACGCCCACCACTACAGCAGAGCTTATTTGTGATGGCTTGCATGTGGCACCAGGTGCCGTAGCTGCGCTTGTTGCAGCAAAGGGCTGGGAACATGTGGCACTTGTTTCCGACTGTTTGCGCTGTGGTGGTATGCCTGAGGGCGACTATATGTTGGGTGATTTTCCCATTCGTGTTACTGAGGGAGTCGCACGTCTTATCCAAGAAGATGGAACTCTTGGAAATATAGCTGGCTCTACGCTTACTCTTGCCCGTGCTGTACAGAATGTTGTTGCTTGGGGGGTGGCATCACCAGAGCAAGCTATCCGCATGGCATCTGAGGTGCCTGCTCGTGCTGCTGGAATAGAAAAAAGCTGCGGCAGCTTGCGTACAGGGATGCCAGCAGATTTTAATATTTTGGCGCCCGACCTTAGTGTGCGTTCAACGTATCTTGCGGGTCGTCTTGTGACAGAGCAATAAGGAGTTCAATACCTGTTTCACCAACGAAGGGTATGTGCTATCCTTGCCCGAAGGCAATGACGGAGAGGTTGAGACGTCGCGTTACCAGCGGACAGAGATGGGAGTCACCGGCTGAGAGCTCCCTCCAAGGTAGATGTCTTGAGTTCACTCTATCAGCTGCGACTTGAACAGATACCTCTATAGCGGGTGTGTCTCAGTAGGGAAGCCGTCGCTCCACGAAACGGAGATAAAGAGTGGATGTGCGCAACTCATAATGCGTTACATCAACCGAGGTGGTACCGCGGATCAATCCGTCCTTGGACAGCAGCATGGCTGTGCAAGGACGGTTTTTTTATCGAGAAGGGATGACACAATGTCGATGTCCGACGACCTCAGGACCATTGAGGCCCAAGTGACAGAAGGGCTTGCTGCCGCTACTGATCTGGATGCGCTTGAGGCTCTTCGTGTTTCCGTGCTTGGCAGGAAGGGCAAGCTGACCGCAATTATGCACTCCATGGGTAAGCTGACTCCGGAGGAGCGTCCGGCTATGGGCAAGCTTGCCAATGAAGTTCGTACTCGCGTGGAAGCGAGCATCAATGCTCGCCGTGAAGAGCTTGCAGCAGAGCTTATGGAAAAACGCATGGCAGCTGATGCTTGCGACGTTACACTTCCAGGCAGGCGTTTCTCACCTGGTACACAGCATCTTATTAACCAGATTCGTGAGGAAATCGAAGATATCTTCTGCGGTTTGGGATATACCGTTGAAGACGGACCGTATGTAGAGACTACGTGGTACAACTTCACCGCACTGAATGCTCCTGAGGATCACCCGAGCCGTTCTGCTAAAGATACGTTCTATGTTGTTGACAATGCACCTGGTAGCGTGGCACACGCAGAAGAGACCAACGTCCAGGGCGAGTCAGATATTTTGCTGCGCACACAAACGTCAGGCGTGCAAGTGCATGTTATGGAGCAGAAGAAACCTCCTATTTATATGATTTGTCCGGGCACGGTATTTCGTCCCGATACCGCGGATGCCAACCATCTGCCACAATTCACACAAGTCGAAGGTCTTGTTGTAGATGAGGGCATTACGTTCGGCGATCTCAAGGGTACGCTCGATTATTTCTGCCGTGAGATTTTTGGACGTGACCGTGCGACACGTTATCGTCCTCACTTCTTCCCATTTACTGAGCCCTCTTGTGAGGTCGATGTTTCTTGTGGTGTTTGCGGTGGTAAGGGTTGCCGCTTCTGCAAAAACACTGGCTGGCTTGAGATTTTGGGTGCCGGAATGGTAGACCCCAACGTATTTGAGTACTGCGGGATTGACCCCGAGAAGTACACCGGGTTTGCCTTTGGCATTGGTGTTGAGCGCGTGGCTGCGCTTCGTTATGACTTACCCGACCTCCGCATGCTCATGACTGGTGACATGCGTTTCCTTAAACAGTTCTAAGAAGGAGAAGAACATGCGTGTCTCATACGAATGGCTCAAGAGCATGGTGGATGTGCCAGCAGACCCTGCTGAGCTTGTTCAGGAGCTTATTCGCACTGGTACAGAGGTAGAAGCAGTTGAACGTACAGGTGCTAACTTTGATCATGTGGTAACTGCTCAAATTGTGAGCAAAGAGCGTCATCCCAATTCCGACCATATGTGGCTTTGCAAAGTTGATGTGGGCGACAAGAATGTTGACGCTTCAGGAAATCCTGAGCCTCTACAGATTGTCTGTGGTGCTCAGAACTTTAACGAGGGCGACCATATTGTCTGCGCCATGATCGGCGCTGTTTTGCCAGGGGATATCAAGATTAAAAAGAGTAAGCTGCGCGGTATCGAGAGCTGTGGTATGAACTGCTCTGCTCGCGAGCTTGGTATCGGATCAGATCATGATGGCATTATGATCCTCCCTGAAGATGCGCCAGTAGGTATGGATCTTGCCGATTATCTGGGTTCCTCTGATACGGTTATTGATTGTGAGATCACCCCAAACCGTCCCGACTGTCTTTCTATGACAGGATTTGCGACAGAGGTCTCAGCTATCTTTGATAAGGACACTCACTTTGAGCTTCCTCAGCTTTCAAACACTTCCGGCCCGGATGCGTCTGAGCTTGTAGATGTCACTATCGATGATCCTGAACTTTGCAGTCGTTATACTGCCCGTGTCGTGCGCAATGTGAAAATTGGGCCTTCGCCAGAGTGGCTTGCCCAGCGCGTGTCTGCTGCGGGCGGACGTTCTATCAACAACGTTGTAGATGTTACCAACTACGTGATGTACCTTACGGGCCTTCCCATGCACGCCTTTGATCTTGGCACCCTTTCTGAGCGTGATGGTAAGCGCCACATTGTGGTTCGTGCTGCTCATGAAGGTGAGAAACTCACGACGCTTGATGGTCAGGAGCGCACCCTCACACCAGATATGGCGGTTATTTCTGATGATGGTGGCGTAGCAGTTGGTTTGGCTGGCGTCATGGGTGGACTCGATTCAGAGATTACCGACACTACAACCGACGTTCTTCTCGAAGTAGCAAACTTCTCCTCCGGTCATATCTCGCGTACCAGCCGTAATCTTGATCTTATGAGCGAAGCTTCTATTCGCTACGAGCGCCAGGTTGACGGTACAAGCTGTGATGAGGTTTCTCAGATCGCAGCAGCATTGTTTGAAGAGTGCTGCTCAGCGGAAGTATGCCCTGGTGTTGTGGACGTATATCCTGGTAAAGAGGCTGATGCGCCCGTTCAGATTACGCTGCGTCCTTCCCGTGTGTGCCTGCTTGCCGGAGCACAGATTCCCGAGGACTTCATGGTGACGCGTTTGCAACGTCTGGGTTGTGCGGTTGAGAAGACCGGTGAGGATAATCTCTGTGTAGTTGCTCCCACCAATCGTCCGGATTTGCTGCGAGAGGTTGACCTTATTGAGGAGGTCGTGCGTCTGTGGGGTGAGGGTGACATTGAGCCAACACTTCCTGCAGCCCGCAACCATGCTGGTGGTTTAACGACAGAACAGCGTCGTACACGTACTATTGGTGCCACGTTGCGTGCGTGTGGCCTTTCTGAAACCTCAACATATTGTTTTGCTGCACCCAACGATCTTGGGCGTCTTGGCATTTCTGAAAAGGGTCGTGGTGTACCCGTAAAAATTATTCGCCCGCTTGTTGCTGAGCAGTCTGAGATGCGTCGAGATATGCTTCCCGGCTTGCTTGCTTCTGTGGCATATAACCTCGACCATGGTGTGTCGAATGTTGCACTTTATGAGATTGGCCGCGTGTTCTATGGACATGAGCATCGTAGTTTGCCTGATGAGCCGAGCTACGTATGTGGCGTCTTGGCTGGCAAGCGTGCAGATGATGCCTGGAATCAACGGTTTGCAGATTACGACTTCTACGATGCAAAGGGTGTTGTAGAGGAACTGCTTGATTCGTTGCGTATTACTAAAGTGCGCTTTAAGCCAGTAGATGCAGAGGAATACGCTTTTCTGCAGCCTGGCCGAGCGGCAGAGGTGCTTGCCGGAGGCGAGCTTATTGGCTGGGTTGGCAATATCCATCCTCGCGCTCTTCGCGCTGTCGATATTGATGTGCCTGTCGTAGCTTTTGAGCTTTCGCTTGCAGCACTGCTCCGCCTGGCACATGATGAGCTGCCTTATGAGGATGTGCCAACACTGCCCGGTGTTGAGGTTGACCTTGCGCTTGTTGTTGACGAGTCGGTTACCTACGAGCAGCTTATGCAGCGTATATCTTCTGCTGGTGGCAAGTTGCTTGCTGAGGCACATCTATTTGATGTTTATCGTGATGAAAAGCGCGTTGGTGCGGGTAAGAAATCGATGGCATTTTCGCTTACCTATCGAGCAGCAGATCATACGCTTACCTCGGAAGAGGTTGAGAAGGTACACAATAAGCTGGTCACTAAGCTCACCCGTGGTTTAGGAGCTGAAGTTCGTAGTTAAAGCTCTGGAAAAGCTTATTGTTCTCTGTTCCCGAACGTTTCATTGGACCTGCTTCGACTAAGATTCGAAGCAGGTCTTTCTGAAATTCAATAGGTATTTGGAGCGTTTATATGCCGAGTTGGAATATACATACCGCCCATGTTGAGCGACTTTTAGCAGAATATGACCAGGAGGAGCTCGGCATTCATGATGTTAATTGCTTCCTATTTGGCAATCTTGTTCCTGATATTTACGTAGGGTATATGGTCGCCCATACTACAAGGACTATTCCATATGGAGCAACGCATCTTACAGATCCTACGTTTATGCCTCTGCCCGATGCAGATCTTTTTTGGGATTCATATGTTGTGTCCCGCCCAGGTCTACAAGAAGCGACCGATCTTACACTTGGAGCGTGGGCACATCTTGTGGCAGATAGGTGTTACAACGGCGCGGTGCGTCGCGTGATAGCGAATAAAGATTTGCCCCATGGTGATGAGCTTCGCATTCGTAAGCAGGCTGACTTTGATGCATTTGGTCGTATGCTCACTATCACTTCAGTGCCTCATGAGACTGATGAACTCTTGCGTCAGGCGCAAGCATTCCCCCAATATCCTTTAGCTCAAAGTGATGTATTGGCTGCTCTCGATGCTGCAAAAACAATTGTTGATAAAAATCGTGAGGAACACCTTGCTGAGGAGCCCGATTGGAATCTCCTTGATGCGGCCTTTTTTGCTCAGACGTTTGAGGAGACTCATCAGGCTATTGCTACTCAGCTGCAAAAGCGAGCTCAGGGGCTTTTATAATTATCCGTGGTGATGATCAATGGAGCTGGGTGCCAGGTGCTTCCGTGTTCTGTTGGGGTACTCCCAAAGTAGAACCTCTCGAGAAATAATGTCATCCCAAAGAATGGGGTGAATTCGAGTTTGCGGTATCAAGGTAATTTCTTTACCGGATGCATTTTTAAGTGCTTCTGCAAGCTTTTGAGCTTCCGATCTGTTCATCTGAGGCGTATCTTCCACTACTACAACACAGGTCTTCTCTCCCGTGAGAAGCCAGAGCGCTTCGTAGGGCGGATGTTCTTGCGACTCGATATGAAGGCTCGCTATTGCCTGCGAAAGAGCCTTTACAAGAGCAGTGTCTTTTTCCGGAGCCTTCTTTGACATGTCTGGTTGTGGCCATTGCGATGCGCTCCGTGACATGACGTTATCCATATACGTGCGAGCTTTAATAACACGAATGTCATTAGTCAACTCACGCGTACAGGTGTTAGCAAGAGTATTGGCAATATCCCAAGTGGTTGAAAGGTCTGACTCATCCATATGAAAAGGCGCTGCGGGATCGGTGAGGTCTGGAAGATCCTTGAGAAGGTGCCATGGGATGGCCGGAAGCGTAGCACGTGTTTTTGGACTTACTGCCTGAGCATGAGCTACAAGACTTGCAAGCTGTGTACACACGGCACTTCGATCGAGCGGTGTGTTCTTAAAGGCCACTTCATTGAGATGTGGACGCTCAAGAAGATGCTTAAGGCTATACGCATCCTGCCAAAGCATAAATAAGGCACGCTGTTCTTCCATGGAGCTACCTCTCAACTGCATGAAGTGCTTTTTGGTGTGTATGAGGAGTGTATGCTATTAAGCGATACAACCTCAAACTACATGGGAGGGGCGTTGGAAACGCTAGATAAAAATGGAAACGTGCCACTTCATGTACAGGTATCTGACTTTGTACGTGAGAAAATCTATTCTCGCGAGTGGGGAGTAGAAGAACGAATTCCTTCAGAGCATGAGTTGATGGCCATGCTGGGTCTTTCTCGTGGAACAGTTCAGAAGGGTATTCGCGCTCTTGTGGATGAGGGGTTGCTTGTTCAGCAACGGGGCAGAGGTACCTACGTAACCCAACCCGTTATGGCGCGTCCATCCTCCAATCGGTTACTTTCGTATGCAGAGTCAATGCATGCACAAGGGATTGATTTTGTCACGCGGGTAGTGGAGCTTAGGCGCGAGACAGCGGGAAAGGCGTGTGCCCAATTCTTGCAGCTCAATCAAGGTGAGAAGTGCTTGTATCTTTCAAGAGTGCGCTCCGTTGATAATAAGCCTGTTATGTTCATCGAAAGCCATCTCAATATCCGTGTAGCTCCCGGTCTCGAGATGGTTGATTTTTCTCAAGAAGGATTGTTTGCTGCTGTTGAACGTCTCAGTGGCCGCGGTGTTGGTTCTTCTGAAGTGACGTATAGGGCGCGCACCGCAGGACGTATGCGTGCAAAATACTTGGAATGCGATGAACACACTCCCATTTTGGAATGTGCTCAGCTTGTCCGTTTGGATGATGGGACGCCGGTGGAATGGGGCAGTGTTTGGCTGCCTGCCAATCGTTGTGTTATTAGTTCTGAGACGCGTCGTGAGGTCTGAAATTCTCGAATTTGAGGGGTGTTCTATCCCTCATTTGGTCTGATTTGTGTGCCATTTGGAGAAAAATACAAAAATTTTGCTACCAAATGGCAGACTTACCACGACCTTCGACCGATGCTTATGTTTGGCAGAACTCCGTATGAGATAATCAGTCCAATACCAGGTTCGTTCTTTATGAAGGAAGGAAGGAACAGGGAGTCATGAAGAAGATTATCAACGCACCTGAGAACTACACCGATGAGATGTTGCAAGGCATCTATGCCGCACATCCCGATAAGGTGAAGTGCACGGCTGACGATTTGCGTTGCTTTTGCATCGCAAACAAGAAGCCGGGCAAAGTAGCCATCATTACTGGCGGTGGTACTGGTCACCTGCCGCTGTTCCTTGGCTATGTTGGCGAAGGCCTTATCGACGGCTGCGGTGTTGGTGGCGTTTTCCAGTCGCCTTCTGCAGAGCAGATTTACAACATCGCCAAAGAGGTTGAGGCTGGCGCTGGTGTTCTGTTCCTGTATGGCAACTACACCGGCGATGTTATGAACTTTGACATGGCTGCTGAGATGCTCGATATGGACGATATCGAGACTCGTTCAATTACAGGCGCAGATGACGTTCTGTCCAACAAGAACCCCGAGGCCCGTCGTGGCGTAGCTGGCATTTTCTTTATGTATAAGGCTGCCGGTGCTAAGGCCGACCAGATGGGCACCTTGGACGAGGTACTTGCTGCTGCTAAGAAGGCTGGCGACAACGTTCGTACCGTCGGTTTCGCTCTTACTCCCTGCATTGTCCCTGAAGTTGGTCATGCAAACTTCGAGCTTGGCGAGAATGAGATGGCCTTTGGTATGGGCATCCATGGTGAGCCGGGCGTTTGGAATGGCCCCATCAAGACCGCCGATGAGCTTGCTGAAGAGTCGGTTCGCGAGATCCTTGATGACATGCCGCTTGCTGAGGGCGATGAGGTAGCAGTACTTATCAATGGTCTGGGCGCCACCTCCATTGAGGAGCTCTACATTCTGAATAATTCTGTTCGCAAGCAGCTTGAGGCCAAGGGAATCAAGGTTTATCGCTCTTGGACCGGCGAGTACGCCACTTCCATGGAGATGATGGGTGCCTCTATCTCCATCTGCAAGGTTGACGATGAGCTCAAGGGCTACTTCGACTACCCAGTCGATACTCCGTTTATTTGCCAGCGCTAGAGCACATATCGTCTGGAGGCATTTGTGATGGAAAAGATCACCGTTAACGAGATTCCTGAGATGTTTGATCAGGTTGCTATTGTTTTCGCAGATAAGAAAGATGAGCTCTGCGAAATGGATGCCGCTATGGGCGATGGCGACCTTGGTCTCACTATGAGCAAGGGCTATGGCGCACTTCCTGGCTTCCTTCGTGATAATGCTGCCGAAGGCGATATTGGCAAGCAGCTCATGAAGAGCGGTATGAAGATGCAGAATGAGGTTCCTTCAACCATGGGAACCCTCATGAGCTCTGGCATTATGGAGGCCGGCAAGGCTTTTAAGGGCAAGGTTGAGCTTGTTCCTGCCGATATCGCTGCGTATGTTACTGCCTTTGCAGCTGGCATTAAGAAGCGCGGTAAGTGTGAGTTGGGCGATCGCACCATTCTCGATTCCGTGCATGCTGGAGCAGAGAAGGCACAGGCACTCGTTGATGCCAATCCTGATGCAAGTTTCCGCGATGTTATTTCCGCAGCTGTTGAAGGCGCTCATGAGGGCGTTGAGGCAACAAAGGATATGCTGCCCAAGTATGGTAAGGCTGCTGTCCACGCTGCCAAGGCAAAGGGTGTTGTAGACCAGGGTGCGCTTGCTGGTTACTACATGCTCGTTGGTCTGCAGAACTACTTTGAGGAATAGTACGTTGGCATTGATGCTGTAAGAGCTATGGCACCCGAGGCAGTACGCTGTTTTGTACTGCCTCGGGTTAATCTGTGAGAAAGGACTTGCTACATGCTCTTTAACGATCCTAAGACATTCCGTGAGGACATGCTTAAGGGATATGTTGCTGCATATCCTGATTATGTTGTAGAGGTTCCTGGCGGCGTTGCTCGTGCCACTAAGATGCCCGAAGGAAAAATTGCCGTTATCAATGGTGGTGGCTCAGGTCACTATCCAGCATTCTGTGGCATCATCGGCGACGGCTTTATGGATGCAACGGTTGTTGGTAACGTATTTACGTCTCCTTCAACTGAAGATGTGCTCGGTGTAGCTCGCTCTGTTGAGCAGGGCACTGGCGTCTTCATTGTGGGTGGCAACTATGCTGGCGACAAGATGAACTTCAACATGGCGCGTGACCGCCTTATTGAAGATGGTATTGACGCTCGTTCTTTCTTCATTACTGATGATGTGGCTTCTGCTACTACTGATGAGATTGAGAAGCGTCGCGGTAACGTCGGTACCTTCATGGTATTTAAGGCTGCGGGCGCAGCTGCAGCAGCTGGCGTTTCTTTCGACGATCTTGTCCGTATTACCACCAAGGCAAATGATCGTACCCGCACCATGTCGGTCGGATTCCGTGGCTGCACCCTTCCTGGTGCTGATGAGCCTCTCTTCCATGTTCCTCATGGCAAGATGGAGATTGGCCAGGGCATCCATGGTGAGCCTGGTGTAGGCGAAGGCGATTTGGCAAGCGCTGCTGAGGTTGCAGAATTGCTCGTGGATCGCGTACTTACTGAGGCACCTGCTGACAATTCAAAGCGCATTGCAGTTATTCTTGATGGTCTGGGCTCCACCAAGTACGAAGAGCTCTTCGTTGTATGGGGCACAGTGCGCCAGCTGCTCGAGGATAAGGGATACACCCTTGTTGAGCCGCTCGTGGGTGAGTTTGTCACCTCCCTCGATATGGAAGGCATTGCTCTGGCAGTTGAGTATCTTGACGATGAGCTCGAGACCTATTGGAGCGCTCCCTGCGATACTGCTTCTTTCCGCAAGGGCGCTAGCTCGATGGCTTCTGGTGAGCGCAAGGTCTACGCAGAGCTCACTGAGCAAGCGGATACTTTTGAAAAGGGTTCCGAAGCTTCTGAAAAGGCCGCTGACTACATCGTTGATGCCTTTGCGCGTATGCAGACTGCCATTGCTGACGCTGAGGAAGAGCTTGCAAAGATTGACGGTGTTGCTGGAGACGGCGACCATGGTCGTGGCATGGTAAAGGGTTCAACCTTTGCTGCTGAGGCTGCAAAAGATGCGCGCGAGAAGGGCGCAGCAGCTGGTTCTGTTCTTAAGGAAGCCGGTCGTGCTTGGGCTGCTAAGGCTGGTGGCACCTCTGGTGTTCTGTGGGGATCAGCGCTTGAGGCTGCTGGTGCCGTTGTGGGCGATCAGGCCGATGCCTATGATGCTCAGGTTGCTGCAGATGCAGTAAAGGCTGCTTATGAGAAGATGCTTTCTCTTGGTGGCGCTCACCGTGGCGATAAGACCATGCTCGATGCACTGATTCCATTTGGTGAGGCTCTTGAGGCTGCCGCTGGCGAAGGCAAGTCTCTTGAGGATGCCTGGGCTACTGCCGCAGAAATTGCTCAGAAGGCTGCTGAAGATACCGCTAATATGGTTCCTAAGGTTGGTCGTGCTCGTCCGGCTGCTGAGCGTAGTCTTGGTACGCCTGATGCAGGAGCAATTTCTATGGCTCTTTGCATTCGCACGGTTCTTCCTACTGAGTAAATATCGAAGGCGCCCTTTATTCATTTACGAATTGAGGGCGTCCGCCTGTTGACAATTTCTGGTCATTATGGCGAGATTAAGAGATAATTTGGGTATAACGTGTCCGTATCAAGGGAGATACGACACATAACACGAAAGGGGTCAATACATGGCTAACGCCGATACCGCACTCTTTAAGCCGGAACTCGTTTTCTTTGATATGGAGTGCAAGGATCGCGAGGACTTTTTCCAGCAGCTTCACGACAAGCTGGATGCCATGGGCTACATCAAGGATACCTGGCTGGAAGGTATTACAACTCGTGAGAAAAATTACCCCACCGGTCTTCGTTGCGAGGCCGCTGAGATTGCAATTCCTCACACGGATCCTCAGCACCTTGAGAAGCCTTATATCGCTATTGTTAAGCCCAAGACTCCCATTCGTTTTGAGCACATGGCTGGCGCTGGCGAGGATGTAGACGCTCAGCTTATTATTAATCTTGGTGTTCAGCGTGATGGTGGCCAGGTTGCCGTGCTTCAGAACCTCATGAACATCTTCATGAACAATGAGGCTGTGGAAGACATTATGGCTCAGACCACAGCTGAGGGCCTTATTGAGTCCATCACCTCTCGTTTCGAGTAAAACGAGGCTATAGTTGGTACTACGGCGAGACAAAGCGTCTCGCTGGGAAAGACATTCTCTTCAAGGAGGACTAGTATGACCGCTCGTATTATCGTTGCTTGTGGCTCCGGTGTAGCCACCTCCCAGACCGTCGCTTCCAAGGTCGAGCGTCTGCTCAAGGCCGACAATGTTGACGCCACCATCGAGGCTGTTGACATCAAGTCCATCAAGCACACCATTAAGCAGGCCGACATTTATATCTCCATTGTTAAGGAAGACACCGACTGGGGCATTCCTGTATTCAACGGTGTTGCATTCCTCACTGGCATTGGCCAGGACGCCGAGTACAAGAAGCTTCTTGCTGCTATCGACGAGGTTAACTCCCGTCCTAAGGCATAAGTAATTCGAGATATTTTCCGCACATCCAATTCGACGGAATGTGTATTCTCGGCTAACATGGATGGTCCACATCACAAGGATGTGGACCATCTTTTGTAACGAGAGGAATAACGTGTCTAAGAGCAAGAAGAAAAAATATATTGCGCCGGGCAACGCCTCATTGCGCAAGTATGAAGAGGAGCACCAGGCGCCTGAGAATAAATTTAATATTCCTAAGGCGGGATGGTTTGCCCTCGTTTTTCTCTCTGCGGCATTTCTTGTTTTGGGTTTGCTCACAAGTAGCATTTATTATGCTTTGCCAGCACTACTCATCATTTTGTTTGTAGATCGTTATGGCAAGGATTACATTCTCCAGGACTATAACGACATGTTGGAGAAGCGCAAAATTGCGATGGGTATGGCAGAGGATCTTTCTGACGATGAGCGAAAGAATCTCATGCAAGCACTTACCCAAGAGCGTCTGCGTCTTCGTCGTGAAAAGCGTGATCGCAAGAAAGCCGAGAAACTTGGTATTTCATACGATGACTATGTACAGGCAAAATACGGATCACAGAATACCGAGACGGATGATTCTGACAACAATGAAGAGCTGCCAGCATTGGAAGCTGCTTCAGATAATGAAGAGGATGAAAAAGCGTAGCAGGTTCTGCAGATTGAAAAAATATTCAAATCTACTGCAAGATTTTGCCAATTTATGACACAACCTGTTATGTTTTGAGTCGTAAGCTATAGGTATGCAAGTACTGCATTCACTAAAAAGGAAAGGGGAGAGATATGGCTGATTGGAAGCAGATCGGCGCCGTCAAGGAGGTCCAGGAGCTTGCCTATCTCATGTGGGACAAGAACTGGGACGAGGCCAATGGTGGCAACATTACGTATCTGCTGACAGATGAGGAGGTAGCTGAGCTTGGCTATACTCCAGGTGCTGGCCGCAAGGTAGATCTCAAGGTTCCTGATGGTGTTCGTGGCAAGTATGTTCTCGTTACTGCTACCGGCTCCTATTTCCGTGAGCTCCGTGACGATCCCGACCACCTGCTTGGCATTTGCTACATTCCTGAGGAAGGCGATTACTACGAGATCGCCTATGGTCTTGAGGACAACCGTCCGACTTCTGAGTTCCCTGCACACCTCGCTACACATGCTGCACGTCTTGCTGTTGATCCTGAGCAGCGTGTTGTTATGCACAACCATGCAACCAACGTGCTCGCTATGACGCATGTTGGTCCTACCGACGAGAAGGAATTCACCCTTGCTCTTTGGCGCATCATTCCTGAGGCAATCGTTCTGTTCCCCGAGGGCATTGGTCTTGTTCCGTTCATGGTTTGCGGAACCCAGGACATTGCAGACGCAACCCTCGAGAAGATGAAGGATCGTCGTTTCGTCGTCTGGCAGTATCACGGCGTCTTCAGCGCTGGTCATTCTCTGCACGATGCCTTTGGCCTGCTCGAGACTGTCGACAAGGTTGCTGGCGTCTATCTCGAGATGAAGCGTTGCGGCTGCGATAAGCAGGGCATCGATGATCAGGGTCTCCGCGATCTGTGCGAGCACTTTGGTCTTACCCCGCGCGCTGGCTACATTGAGGGCATGTAAGATTTCCTACATAGTTCTTTGTGGCACCCAGGAAGGCACACCACATGGTGTGCCTTCTTTTTTATGAATATCAAAAGCAATAAAGTTATAAAACAGAACATTACAAATATAGAGTCAGAAAAGGATAAGAGAAACAAATAAACTAAAAAGAGAAACTAATTAATATCTGAAAAACAAAACCCCATATCAGAGCGTTGTCTCAGGAAAACCAAGAAATTGAAGCTCAAAATAGAATCTTCGTAAGAACTTTGTGTTAGACTTATGGAGCACCATTTGAATATTTTGGTGCGTAATTGTTAAGGGAGAGAGCAAGTCAACAAAGCACCGCGAACTGGAGAAGGGAGAACTTGATGGATATTCTGTTAAATGTCGTTAACTATATCCTGGGATTTGGTGCAGCAGTATTCGTACCGCTGATCATGTTTGTCCTGGGTCTGTGCGTGAAGATGAAGCCGGGCGATGCGTTTATCGCAGCTCTGACTCTCGGCATTGCCTTCACGGGCATGAACACCATTACAAGCTTCATGACAGGCGCAATTCAGCCTGCCGCTGAGGGCCTTGCTGACAAGACCGGCCTTGCCCTCACCACCGTCGACACTGGTTGGCCTGCAATGTCCGCTATTGCTTGGGCTTGGCCTTTCGGCGTTCTGTGCTTCCCGCTTCTTATCGTCATCAACATCATCCTGTTGGTGACCAACAAGACCAACACTCTTAATGTTGACCTTTGGAACGTCTGGAACCTTCTGTTCACCGCCGTTCTTATCAACTATGCTTGCGAAGAGGCTGGCATGGGCACCACCGTTGCAATGGTTCTTGCATTTGTTGGTGCTGGCCTTATGGCCGCTCTTGGTATCAAGATCGGCGATATGTGGGCTCCTTCAATTGAGAAGATCACGGGCATCCCTGGCGTAACGGTTCCACACTCCATGACCTTCACCGCCGTTCTTATGTTCCCGTTTGAGCTCATCCTCGAGAAGATCCCTGCCATTCAGAACAACAATGTTGACGCTAAGTGGCTCCGCGATCACTTTGGTATCTTTGGTGAGAACTCCGTAATGGGCCTCATCATTGGTATCGTCCTTGGCGCTATCGCTTATGGCGAGCTCCAGGCTGCTCTGACCCTCGGTATCCAGGCCGCTACCGCAATGGTCCTCTTCCCGATGGTCTCCAAGCTCTTCATGCAGGCCCTTTCGCCGATCTCCGACGCTGTGGGTGACTGGATGAAGGCTAAGTTCCAGGACGGCCGTGAGCTTTACATCGGCCTTGACTGGCCTATCGTTGCTGGCTCGAACGAGCTCTGGGTTCTCACCATCCTGCTCATTCCTGTCGAGCTTATCTTCGCAGTTGTTCTTGCTCCTATCGGCAACACGGTCCTTCCGTTCGCTGGTATCATCAACACCTGCTGCGCCGTACCTGCACTGCTCCTCACCGGTGGCAACCTCATCAAGATGCTCATTCTTGGTATCATCGCCACCCCGGTGTACCTGATGGTTGGTTCTTCCTTCGCTGGCTACTGCACACGTCTGGCCCAGACTTGGTCGCCCGACTCGCTCGCTGGCATGGGCGAGAACCCCTCCATTACTTGGTCCACCATGGAGTGCCCCGACTTCCGTTGGGTTCTCGTCAACGGCCTCTCTGGTCACGTTGTCGCGATTGTGCTGCTCATTGTCTGGCTTGCGCTCTTCGTGCTTCTCTACAAGCACATGGCAAAGCGCAATGTCGAGATCAAGAAGGAGCTCGGCCGCTAAAGCATCTGCTTGCGGTTTGGCTTGCTCGCAATACTCTCTCATCCATCAAGCGGGACCCGTCTCCATTTGGAGGCGGGTCCTTGTTTATAGATAAACAACGAGCAACATGAGATGGATACATATAAATCTGTTTGCTTCTATAAAGCGATTGTTATCTCTATAAACAACCAGTTAAGAGTAGAGATTTGGCAATTCGTGATAGATACTGTCCTAGAATAGTAGGAGGGCAATATTTGATTATTTATAGCAATATCGAGAACATTTGAAACACGTCTGAAACGTTATAGTGAAGTCACGTTCGTAGTCGCTAGAAGCGAGAGAGGAAGCAAGATGGCAGGTTACGACAACGTCCCCGATTATGAGATTAAGCGTCAAATCGTCGAGGTTGCTCAGATGATGAACCGTAAGAGCCTTGTTGGTACTTACGAGGGCAACATTTCCGTAAGGAAGGGCAACAAGGTTTATGAGACTCCTTCTGGCAACTCCAAGGAGCTTCTGACCGAGGGCAAGATCATTTGTGTTGATATGGACGGCAAGGTTCTCGAGGGCGAGCTTGCTCCGACTTCTGAGACTCCTATGCACACCATTTGCTACACCCTGCGTGACGACGTTGAGTCCGTTGTACACTGCCACGCTCCATACTGCACCGCTTTTGCTCAGGCTAACATGGCCTATGATGACCCTGCATCTCCTGAGTTCCAGATTCTCTTTGGTAAGGTTCCTTGCCTCAAGTATGGTACTCCTGGCTCTCCTGACATCATTGCTGAACTCCCGAAGTACATCCAGGACTATGATGTAGTCTTCCTGCAGAACCATGGTGTTCTCGCTGTTGGCTCTACTCCTCTTGAGGCTTACAGCCGTATCATGTCCGTTGAGATGCTGCTTCAGGTTTACTACATTCGTAAGACCCTGTTCCCGAATGCTCAGTGCGATCTTCCTGCAGAGGAGCTTGAGGTTCTCGCTAAGATGCATCAGGACAAGCGCGGCTAAGTTTTACAACTATAAGCTTGTAATTAAAAGGAGGTGTCGACTTGGTCGATACCTCCTTTTTGCTATGAAGTAATAATCTGATTTGTGATAAAGATTGTGTATTGCTAATGAGGGCTTTAGGGTGTGGGCTCCTCGGTTTCGTAATAGCCCGTCTCTTCCCAATGCTTACGATATGACAGAGGAGTAACGCCTTCAGCCTCTTTAAACATGGCGGTAAAGTGTGAGGGTTGTGGTATACCGCACATTTGTGCGACTTGTCTTATAGGTTTGTCGGTATATTTCAGAAGGTCGCGAGCATAACGAAGGCGATTTGCCATAACGTATTGTCCAATAGTTACGCCAACATACCGCTTAAAACTGCGGGATAGATGAAACTTGCTTACACCAACATTAGAGGCCAACTCTGTAAGAGGTGTCTTATCCGTGTAATGCCAGTTTAAGTAATCTACAGTCTCACGAATGTATTCTGGAACAGAATTGAGTGTGAGGCTCGAATCAACGCGGTTCTCGAGCAGAATAGTCATCATGTGGACAAGAGCATCGTTTACAAGGATCTCTCTTCGTATGGAAGTTGCCTGAGAGAGCTCAATGAGTCTCTCAAAAATTGAGCGATACGTATTGAGCTCGCTCGAGACATTGGTGAAATTATCACCGCGTTTGGTGTATTCCTTGTAATAGCCGCGTGCAGAATTACCGTTGAATTGGAGCCAGTAGTAGCTCCAGCCTTTATCAAGTGCGGCGATAGAATACTTCTTTTTACAGTCGAACCAAACAATATCACCTTTGCGCTGGACATATTCTTCGCCCATGTACTTAAAGGTGCCAGTACCGGCTACCGTAAAGAAGATGTTGTAGGCGTCAAGGCCTGGAGCATTACGAGAAAAAGGAGGAACAGTCTCGTAATAGCCAATCCTTTGAATGTAGAAAAAGGTATTAATGGCAGTTGGTGTCGGTGTTGCAATGATGCGAATTGATGACTCAGAAAGATTCTTGCGATTGACACCAGTTGTAATTTTAGGATTAGAGGTAGGACCCGTCTGCTTGCTGGGAACTATCTTTAAAACTCGATTGCCAAGTGATGTTACTCCGCGACCTTTGCTAAACATCAGAGAATGGTTTTGGTCGGTCACACTACCTCCTAAAGAGGAACAACATAATGCTACTAACGAGCAAGAATACCATAATTGGGACAATTGGCTTATTCAGCTTTATAAAAAAATAACCGCGCCATCTCAAAGAGATAACGCGGTTACCACTTAAAGTAGGTTAATGCTTACTGGATCTGGCAAACCATAATCATGTTGGTAGAAGTGGTGTAGTCACCCTGAGTGGGGGAAGTACCAGGATCACCAGCAGTTACAACAACTAAGTCGCCAGGTTCAACAACGCCATGCTCTTTGGCCAGACGCAGGGCATCTTTAATGGTGGCATTAAGCGAAGGCATCATTGTGGACTCGTAGCACTGGACGCCCCAGTAGAAGCAGCACTTGCGAATGGACTTCTCCATAGGAGAGAACGCAACCAGAGGAAGGCGCGGACGGAAGTCAGAGATCAAGCGTGCAGTACGGCCAGAGGTGGTCGGAGCAAGGATGCACTTTGCGCCAACACGCTCGGCTGTGGTAACGGCGGCAAAACCAATAGCGCCATTTACATTTTTCACGCCGCCACGATCGAAGTACTCGGTGCGCTCCTCAAGATACTTCTCACTTTCAAGGCAGATGGCAGCCATAGTCTTAACGGCCTCAACAGGGTACTTACCAGCAGCGGTCTCGCCAGAAAGCATGACACAGTCAGTACCGTCATAGATGGCGTTAGCAACGTCGTTAACCTCAGCGCGCGTCGGACGAGGATTACGAATCATAGAGTCAAGCATCTGCGTAGCAGTAATAACTGGCTTGTAAGCTCTGTTGCACTTGCGAATAATCTGCTTCTGAATGTGAGGAACCTCAGCTGCAGGAACTTCTACGCCAAGGTCGCCACGAGCAACCATAATGCCTGAAGAAGCCTCAAGGATCTCATCGAAGTTGTTTACGCCCTGGGCGCACTCAATCTTAGAGTAGACGGAGACGCGCTCAGCACCCATCTCGGCGCAGATAGCACGAATCTCTTGAACGCCAGCAGCATCGCGAATGAAGGAAGCGGCGATAGCGTCAATGCCAAGCTCGCAACCAAACATAATGTCAGCGCGGTCCTGAGCGGTGACAGCAGGAAGACCAACATTAACGTTGGGGACGTTCACGCCCTTCTTCTCGCCGAGCTCGCCACCATTGGTAACAAGGCAGTGCATATCGTTACCATCAACACTCTGAACCTCAAGACCGATAAGGCCGTCATCGATAAGGATGACAGAGCCCTTCTCAACCTCAGAAGGAAGAGCCTTGTAATCAAGAGAGAAACGCTTAGCAGTACCGATGCAATCATCGGTGGTAATGACAACCTCATCACCAGTTGTAAGCGTAACCTTCTGGTGGTCTTCAAGCTCGCCTGTACGGATCTCAGGACCCTTGGTATCCAAAAGAATTGCTACTGGAATACCAAGCTCCTCAGAAATACGACGAACTCGCTCGACGCCAGCACGATGATACTCATGGCTTCCATGAGAGAAGTTAAAACGAGCGACATTCATGCCCGCCTTAATGAGCTCCCTCAGGACATTCTCATCTTCAGTTGCTGGACCCATGGTGCATACGATTTTTGTCTTCTTGAAAGTCACGAATCGTCCTTTCTACGCTTGACTGGTCCTCTTTACTTGATTGACTCTCTTAGGAGAACCATGTAATAGCTTCTCAAGTTCTGCTATTGGCGCTATTTTAACCGCCGACGGTTGCTTCGCATGCGATTTTGCAAGTTCCTATCGGAAACGTAATAAAACACCTCATAGTGGTATGAACTAGATTGGTGCTTGCGTGCCACAGATTAGCTCTACAAAGGAGAAATAAGGATGAGTTGGTACGAAAATTCGGTAATTTATCAGATTTATCCATTAGGACTGACAGGGGCACCTTATGAAAACGATTTTGTCTCTGAACCAAATCCACGGTTGCTTCAACTTATTGATCATGGGTGGATTGAGCATATGGCAAAGCTCGGTGTGACTTGCCTCATTCTTAACCCAGTGTTTGAAAGTTCTACACATGGCTATGATACAGCGGACTATCGCATGGTAGATAGGCGCTTGGGCACTATGGATGATTTACGGCGCGTTGTGGAAGCGTGTCATGCGCAGGGTATTCGCGTGCTGTTGGATGGTGTTTTTAATCATGTGGGACGCAACTTTTGGGCGTTTCTTGATGTGAAAGAACATCGGCAGGAATCTCCGTATGTCGATTGGTTTGAGATTTGGTGGGATGGCGATACTGAGTGGCATGACGGATTTTCTTACACTACCTGGGAAGGTGTGCCGTATCTCATTAAACTCAACCATTCAAGCATGTCGCTCAATAACTATCTGGCCGAAACCATACGCTATTGGGAACATGAATTGGGGATAGATGGCCTCAGGCTCGACGTTGCCTATTGTCTTGATAGAGGTTTTCTCTCTTATTTGCGCGATGTTGCAAATAGCATCAGTGAAGAGCGCCAAGACCCGTTTGTCCTCGTAGGAGAAACAATGTTCGGAGATTATAACCAGTGGATGGGTGATCGCGCTTGCCATTCGGTTACAAATTACGAAGCGTATAAGGGTCTATGGTCAAGCATGAATGAGGCCAACATGCATGAGATCGCCTATGCGCTTAATAGGCAATCGGGAAGTGAGCCGTGGGATCTCTATACAGGTGCTCACCTGCTTAACTTTGTTGATAACCACGATGTGCCGAGAATAGCAACACGCCTCAATGATAAGCGTCAACTTCGTGCGCTGTATGGTCTTCTCTTTGCAATGTGTGGCGTTCCATGCGTGTATTACGGCAGCGAATGGGGTGTAGAGGGAGAGCAAAACTTCGGCGATCACGAAATACGTCCTGCTTTTGAGCATCCAGAATGGAATGATCTGACAGATTACATTGCTCAGCTGGCCGCAATAAGACATGAAGGCCATGCGGGTCAAGAAGCTTTGGCTTGGGGGGATTATCGTCAGATTGCAGTTGGTCCCCAACATCTTATTTTCCAGCGCACAAGTGAGCACGAGCGCCTGATTGTTGCCATTAATGCCAGCGATACGGCACAGGTTTTCCACTTCGATGCTGGTTGTGGTAAAGCGCAAGAACTCATTACTGGTAAAGAGCATGACTTTGGTGGGGGATCAGAAGTAGCTCCCTTTACGGCTTGCTATTGGCTTTGTGAGCGCTAAAAAATACTGGGCGCATCATATGGTGCGCCCAGGTTCTTTAGAAAGACGTTTTTACAAAGCCGCTAGCAAACAACGCTCTTCTCGACGAAATCTTCTCCAAGTTCATATGCACGAGCATTTTCAAGGGTAACTTGAGCAATCTCATGAAGAGCCTCATGAGTAAAGAATGCCTGATGGCTGGTCATAACAACATTGGGGAATGAGCACAGACGTGCCGTAATAGAATCGATTACCTGGTCGGAACGGTTCTGATAAACGTTGGGGCCTTCCTCGTCGTAAACATCGAGACCGGCGGCACCAATCTTTCCCGAAATAATGCCGCGGATAAGAGCCTCAGTATCAACCAGTCCACCGCGTCCAGTGTTAATGAAGATGACGCCATCTTTCATCTTTGCAATGGACTCATCGTTGATCATGTGATGACTTTCTTCATTTAAAAAGGCATGGAGTGAGATGAGGTCACTACGACGATAGAGTTCGTCGTAGTCGACATATTCATCAATTACATGCTCTTCATCAATAAGTTTTTGGTTGGGATACAGATCGCTTCCCAAAACGGTCATACCAAAACCTTTGCAGATACGGCAAAGTGCTGCACCAATGCGGCCGGTACCGATAATGCCGGCTGTCTTGCCATAGAGTGTTTCTCCGACCAGGCCGGAGAGATCAAAATCGTTTTCACGCACACGAATATATCCCTTATGGATTCGGCGGTTGGCGCACAGAGCGAGGCCCATAGCATGCTCGGCGATGGCTTCTGGAGAATAGGCAGGTACGCGTACAACCCTCATGCCAAGTGTCTTTGCAAAATCAACGTTTACCGCATCAAAGCCAGCACAACGCATGAGAATAAGGCCAATGCCAAAGCCACGGAGGATTTCGAGCGTCAATGCGGAAATATCAGAGTTAACAAATGCACATACTGCATCGTAACCACGAGCAAGAGATGCTGTCATGGGTGTCAGTTCGGTATCAATGTAGTCGATCTTGATAGTGGGATAATCTGCAAGAGCTCGGTCAAAAGAAATTTGGTCATAACTTTTAGTACCGTAAAATAGAATCTTCATGATGCGCTCCTTTGCATTAACGCTCCGCATATGCGGTATATAACCTGGTGAAGTTAATAATCCAGTACGTTTCCAACTTACATTGTAGCTACTTAGAACTTAAAGAAAGTTAACTTCTAGGGTAGAGCTGATTACTAAAAACCCATATATAGATGTATTCCCAATGCAAGGATATGTTAGAAGTACCAGTTTCGGGTAAAATTCGCCTTACACGGTAGGCTGTTCAGCATGGCAGCCTTGGCGAGCCCTTGCCCCTCCTGGGGGGAATTACTATCGGGCGTCAATCTGCTGAACAGATACAACCCAGGAGGAGATTAGGTGAAAGAGTATTTAGCAACTAGTAAATCGGTGCTAAATGAGCTTGGCACAGATGAAGAATCTGGCTTGTCGGCTCACCAGGCTCAGCAAGAGTTGGAGAAATTCGGTCCCAATAAGCTTGACGAAGAAAAGAAAACACCGCTGTGGATTCGTTTCTTTGAACAGATGCTTGACCCTATGGTCATCATGCTTATTGTTGCGGCCATTATCTCTGCTGTGACAGGCATGATTCAGGGTGAACCTGAGTGGGCCGATGTCATCATCATTATGGTCGTAGTTATCATTAATGCTGTTCTTGGCGTAGTACAGGAAGCTAAGAGTGAGCAGGCTCTTGAAGCGCTTCAAGAGATGAGTGCGGCCCAGTCCAAGGTTATCCGCGATGGCAAGCTTATTCACTTGCCTTCTGCAGATTTGGTCCCAGGTGACATCATCTTGCTTGAAGCAGGAGATTCAGTGCCTGCAGACTGTCGTGTTCTTGAGAGCGCCAGCATGAAGATCGAGGAGGCTGCTCTTACAGGTGAGTCTGTGCCCGTAGAGAAGAACTCAGATCCGATTAAACTCGCTTCTGATGCAGACGATGTGCCTCTCGGCGATCGTAAGAATATGTGCTACATGGGTTCGACGGTGGTGTACGGTCGTGGTCGAGCGGTTGTTGTTGCCACTGGTATGAAAACTGAGATGGGCAAGATTGCCGACGCCCTTTCTACTGCCAAAAAAGAACTTACGCCACTTCAGATTAAGCTTGCGCAGCTTTCGCGTATTCTTACCGTCATGGTGTTGGTAATCTGCGTTGTTATTTTTGCAGTTGACTTCCTCCGCCACGGTAACGAGATGACAAGCAACCCAAGTCTTATCCTCGACACCTTTATGGTTGCGGTATCGCTGGCAGTAGCTGCTATTCCAGAGGGTTTGGTTGCTGTTGTTACCATCGTGCTTTCGATGGGTGTTACAAAGATGTCTCGCCGTCAGGCCATTATTCGTAAGCTTACGGCAGTAGAGACTCTTGGTTGCACGCAGATTATTTGCTCCGATAAGACCGGTACGCTCACTCAGAATAAGATGACAGTTGTTCGTCATGAGCTTGCGGCTCCCGAGGAGAAGTTCCTCGCAGGTATGGCTTTGTGCTCTGACGCCAAGTGGGATGCAGAGGCAGGAGAAGCTATCGGCGAGCCTACTGAGTGCGCACTTGTCAATGATGCTGCCAAGGCCGGAATGACAGGTCTCGAGGTTGAACATCCACGAGTTGGTGAAGCCCCCTTCGATTCTGGCCGTAAGATGATGTCGGTTATCGTTGAAGAGGCAGATGGTACATTCGAGCAATACACCAAGGGCGCTCCCGATGTTGTAATTGCCTTATGCACACATTGTTATGACGGCGATCAGATCGTTCCTATGACTGATGAGAAGCGTCAAGCAATTCTTAGCGCTAACAAGGCAATGGCCGACAATGCTCTGCGTGTTCTTGCGCTTGCAAGTCGTACCCATACGGCAATTCCTGATGACTGCCGCCCTGAAGCTCTCGAGCATGATCTTGTTTTCTGTGGCCTCTCAGGCATGATCGATCCGGTTCGTCCTGAAGTTACCCAAGCTATTGTCGAGGCAAAGCAAGCTGGTATTCGTCCGATTATGATTACGGGCGACCATATTGATACCGCCGTTGCTATTGCTAAGGAACTCGGCATTGTCAAAGAAGCTGGGCATGCTATTACAGGTGCTCAACTTGATAAGATCTCTGATGAGGACTTTGCTGAGCAAGTTACGCAGTACAGCGTGTATGCACGTGTTCAGCCAGAGCACAAAGCTCGCATCGTTGATGCTTGGAAAGCACGCGGCATGGTTGTTGCCATGACCGGCGACGGTGTAAATGACGCACCTTCCATTAAGCGTGCTGATATTGGTATTGGCATGGGTATTACCGGTACCGATGTAACAAAGAATGTTGCCGACATGGTTTTGGCTGACGACAACTTTGCCACCATTATTGGTGCTGTCGAAGAAGGCCGTCGTATCTACGACAATATCCGCAAGGTTATCCAGTTCCTTCTTTCTGCAAACATTGCTGAGGTGCTGTCGGTCTTCATAGCAACTTTGATTGGCTTTACTATTTTCCAGCCAGTTCAGCTGCTTTGGATTAACCTCATCACCGACTGCTTCCCGGCATTGGCGCTTGGCATGGAAGATGCCGAAGGCGATGTCATGAAGCGTAAGCCTCGCGCCTCTTCAGATGGTGTTTTTGCTGGTGGCATGGGCATTGATATTGTTTTCCAGGGTGTTGTTATTACGCTTCTGGTTCTCGCTTCGTTCTTTGCAGGTATGTGGTTCCACAATGGCGGCATCAATATTGCTCAGCTGGTTGACGGTGTGCCCGATACAGAAGGCGTAACGATGGCCTTCATTACGCTTTCCATGGTCGAAATCTTCCATTCCTTCAATATGCGTAGTCGCCGTGCTTCGCTCTTCTCAATGAAGAAGCAGAACAAATGGCTCTGGGGTGCAGCTCTTCTGGCACTCATTCTTACGGTAGTAGTTGTTGAGGTTGACCCGCTGGCCCAAGCATTTGGCTTTATGGTTGGCGACCACCAGGTGCTTAAGATTGAGGCTCTTGGCGTAGCTTTGCTGCTGGCCTTCCTTATCATTCCTATCATGGAGGTCTACAAGGCCATCATGCGTGCCGTGGAGAAAAACAAGGCTTAAGGTTAGCTAGCCTAACGATTTCAAAAGACCATAAAGGTCTGTGAGTCAAAAAAACGGGATCTGGCATGACGCCGGATCCCGTTTTTGCATTTCAAAAAAGCGACTATCAGTCATACAATGGCGTTTAATCGCTTGTGAGGAGTCTGAAAGATGAAGTGTCCGAAATGTGGCAGAGAAATACAAGGGCAAAGGAACTTCTGCCCTTATGACGGAACTCCTTTAAACCAGGAGCTTTCTCAGAACGAAGACTCTCAGAAATCAGCTCATGGCAAGGTAAGAATTGCCTTAGTTGTAATTCTCTGTCTTATCGTGGTCGTTTCTGGCATTGCCATAACTTGGTGTGTTTCTCACTCAGGCGATAGTGCTACCGATACAAGCGAGTTGGAAGAAAGAGTAGTTTCCGTTGAAATTACTGCTGATGGTTATGATCATGATACGGGTACCCCTATCCCACTCTCCATTAGCGGAACAACTAGCGATGGTGAAGATGTTTCAGAAACAGTGGGGGTTGGGCTCTCTGATGAGATTGACCTTGCGCCTGGTTCATATGAACTAGCAATAGAGGCATCCCCACTTACGCAGTCGGGAGTGCTTTATCAGGCAGAACAAGAGTCCTACTCTTTAGAAGTTCATCCGGATGAAGAATCTTATGAAGTGGCAATCACACTTAATCCTATAAATCTCGCAGATCTTTCATCCGAGGATTTCGATGCACTTCTTGATGAAGCAACAACCGCGGCTGGTGATTTA
The DNA here is from genome assembly GCF_965119725.1 of Olsenella sp. Marseille-QA0557. NCBI lineage: Bacteria > Bacillati > Actinomycetota > Coriobacteriia > Coriobacteriales > Atopobiaceae > Olsenella > Olsenella sp. Marseille-QA0557. The sequence continues at coordinate 1,231,436 of NZ_CBCPMI010000001.1, forward strand.
GGTGTAGAGGAAGAGACTATAACCTCTCTTTCGGACGCTACTTCTCAGGCGTATGAAAGCGCTGTTGAAGAGCCAGCGCCCTCTACTGATTCTGAATCAGCTTCGGGAGAAGAAACTTCAACAGATACAACTCCGGAATCCACCGAGTCGAGCTTTGTGCAAACTGCTCGAGCAGAGCTTGGAGTTCCTGATGATCCGTCTATTACCTATGAAATAGGCTCTCCATACTATTGGGAAGGCGCAGGAATAACAGTTACTCCCATCACGTTTTATAAGGATGGTGTTGTCGTAGCTTCGGCAGATTGTACCGATGATGGATCACCAGCGACAACCATTCTGGGCTATCCAGGTCTGTTGGGTTCATAGCGAATAATCTGCTGATAAACACCTCTTTTTGATAGTCTAAAAGCATGAGTTCGAAATGCTGCCGAAGGGAATCATGTGGGCAAGCGAGCCGCACAAAAAAGAGATCTAAGACGAGCGCGTAAAAAGCGACAACATGTTCACGATACTTCTGAGCAGCGTGGGACAGCTGAGTTGCCTGAACTTTCTTCACTTGATGAAGTTCCCTCGTTTTCAGAGCTTTCATATAGTGCACGACAAGCAGAAGCATTTGAAAAAATATGTGAACAAGGTGAAGCGTTGGGAACACCTCGTGAAGAGTTAGTCATCGGCTGTGTGGTGCGACTTGATAGAGGGTTCCCGGCAGTACTCAGCAAAACAAGTCTTTTTCGAGCCGAATTTGCCACCCGTCTTACAAAGGCTGGCCTAGATGCTGGTATACCGGCGCGTGCTGCGGTGGGAGATTGGGTGTGCGCACGTCTTCCGCATGGGCATGATATGGGTCTTATCGAGGGCATTCTGCCTCGTGAAAACGATATTGCTCGTTGGAGAGGGTCATCAAGAGGAGAGCGACAGACGCTTGCTGCCAACATAGATATCGTTTTGGTTGTGCAGCAATTGAGCGATCGTCCAGTTTCGTGTAATAGGATTGCTCGTTCTGCTGTAGTTGCTGCAGATTGTGGAGCGCGCTTTGCTCTTATATTGACAAAAGTGGATCGAGCTACGAGCCAAAGTCTTAGTCGAGACATTTCGTGTATACGTGAAGTATTAGAAGATACCTGCCCTCTTGTTCTGACGGCTGATCCGCAAAAGCCAAACGCCGAGCAGGCGCAAAAAGCAGCCAGCAAGCTTGGTTTGCCGTGGGGATTGGAAGAGGTTCGTGCTCTTGTACCGGCTGGGACAGTAGGAATTGTTCTGGGGGAGTCTGGTGCGGGGAAATCATCGCTGCTCAATCGGCTTTTGGGTAGAGAGACACTTGCAACCGGGACAGTGCGCACTTCCGATGACTCAGGCCGTCATACTACTGTGGCTCGACGTATGGTTTCTCTGCCTCATGCAGGAATTATTGTTGATGAACCCGGTTTGAGAAGTCTTCCTCTCGTAGGCCATGAGCGGGGACTTGAACTGGTCTTTCCGGAGATTGCCGAGGCGGCATCGAATTGCCGTTTTCGCGATTGTACTCATACGCATGAGCCGGGCTGTGTGGTTAGAAAACTTGTTGATGAGGGTGTGTTACCACAATCTCGTCTTGAGGTGTACTTGGCACTTGCCCACGAGATGCGTGCATCAGCAGATTCTCTCGATCCGGATATTGTGCTCTAGGTATTTTTTAGGTTTAGCTTTTAAGCATGCTCGTTTCTACAACGTTATGCCGTGATTTCTCGCCTTGGTGACAGAGGGTCTCACGGAGATGCACCTCAAGACTCCTGGTTGTCTAGGTGGTCTCCCCAGGGAGGAAGCGCTTACAAAACGCCTGGTAGTCGGCCTCATTCTGATCGGCATAAGAGCGGGCAAAGTCCCACATGGCGTCTTCGAGGGTATGTCCATCATCGAGATAACTGGCAATAGCTATCTCATCTCCGGTACGGGCGTGCGCGTGCGCGAGAGACCACGCACAGAGGCGTGCGGTGTTCTCGAGGCTCTCTGGGTCGAGCGCGGCAAGGTCGATCGATCCCTTGCCGTTCCAGAGCTGGCGCACGTAGTAGTCGCGCGCCGTGCCGTTGACCGCCGCGGTCGAGGTCCATCCCAGCAGGAAGTCGCTCGTGGACTGCACGAGGCGCTGGCCCTCCACCACGCGCTCGCTGTGCGATGCAAAGCCGCTCGGACGCCAATAGCGCTCCACGACGGACTCCTCAGCCTCTTTGATCTGCAGGATCAGTGGATCGTCATCGTCGCGTCCGGTGAGCAGGGCGATCCAGGCACGTCTGCCCACCGAGCCCACGCCCACGACCTTGCGTGCCACATCTCGTAGGCGGTAGCGGCCGAGAAGGGAGCGGCAGTCGCGAGGGAGGCTCTCGAAGTAAGCATCGAGCAAATCGTGCAGCATACAGGAGAGCTGCGCCGCGTCGTAACCCTGTTCAGCGGAAAGCTCTGCGAGCGGAACCAGTTCCGGCGGACGAGAGTCAAACCGGAGACGCCCGCCGTCGCGCAAGGCCAGCTTGTTTGCTGCGCGCACGCTATCCTTCTCGTAAGCCTGCCTAAGGGCACGACGGACACCTCGTCCTTTCTTTCCGTCGAGCTCAATTTCGTCGAGGGTCTTCTCGACGTCGAGGTGTGTGAGCCAGACGTCCATCTCACCCATCTCGGCAAAGGAGGCCATGGCGCGGCGGTACTGTTTGGCGCAGGCGCGCACGGCATCTTTGCGTTCACCCTTGGAAAAGCTGCGGTCGCGCCCGCAGATTTCGACACTGGTCACAAGGCGCATAAGATCCCACTCCCAAGGGCCGGGAGCTGTCTCATCGAAGTCGTTGATGTCAAAGACGAGGTGACGCGTGCGGCTCATGAAGACGCCGAAGTTGCCGATGTGTGCATCGCCGATACACTGGACCTCAAAGCCGGTGACGGGCATGGTCGCGAGGTCCGCCGCCATGATGACGGCGCTGCCGCGATAGAACGTGAACGGCGAGACGCCCATGCGCTTGTAGCGCAGCGGCAGGAGGCTGGGATCGCGCGTGGCAGACTGCTGTTCTATAAGGTCAATCGCGGGAGTGCTGGACGAGCGGAGCTCCCAGGAGCCGAGTGAGGCGATGGGACACGTTTTGCGTGCAGCAACGCCAGCGCCGAGGCGCTCCTCGACGGTGGGGGCGGGGCTGTAGAGTATCGCCTGTGAGCTGGGTGTAGCGTTCTTCTCAACCTCTTCAAACCCGTCCATGCGAGTCCTTTCATGCGATAATGCCAACTGGTTCAATTGTTACACAAGGGGGTTATTTTGCAGAGCACCTGGAAGCTCAAGTTGGCGTGCGTATGGGGAGGCGAGCTAATTTCGGTGCTCACGAGCTCCGTCCTGCAGATGGGCTTCGTCTGGCACATCACGTATGCGACGGAGTCAGCGAGCATGCTATCGTTGGCGTCGCTCGCGGGATTTCTACCACTCGCGCTCTTTGGCACGTTTGCAGGGGCTCTCGTGGATCGGTTGCCGCTTAGGCGTGTGCTCATAGGTGCCGACCTCTTTATTGCCACGGTGAGCGCGGCGGTGGCGGTCGTTTCTGCGACAGGCTCGCTGCCTGTATGGGTTGTTATGGCCGCTCTTTTCTTGCGGGCGATTGGCAGTGCCTTCCACACACCGGCTTTTCAGGCGCTCACACCGCTCATGGCCCCAGTTGAACATCTCACGCGCCTCGCAGGCGTAACGCAGGCTGTGCAGTCAGGCGGCTACATTTTGGGGACGGCTATTGCTGCGGCAATCTATCCCGTCTGGGGGCTTACGACCATGGTTGCACTTGACGTGGCCGGCGCGCTCGTGGCGAGTGGGGCCGTGCTCGCAGCGCGCCTTGATGTAGGTGGTTGCGCTGCTGAGAAGAACATTGCTGTTGCAGGCACCCCCGGCATCGTAACTCAACTGCGCGCGCTTGGTGCAGAGACGGCGGCGGGCTATCGCGTACTGCGCAGCTACCGCGGGCTTTTTGCACTCCTGTGGTGCGGCTTTGTATTCACGCTAATCTTCTCGCCTATCTCGGCGCTCTTTCCCATCATGACCATTGATCACTTTGACGGCTCTACCGGCGACGCAGCCACGGCAGAGATCGTGTTCTCGGTTGGCATGATCGCGGGTTCGGCGTTACTTGCGGCGACGGGCGGCTTCAAGAACCGTGCGCTCACGGTGGTGGCTGCCACGGCACTCTACGGCGTGGCCACGCTCGCGGCGGGTCTGCTCGGCGTGGGCGGGTTCGTCGCGTTTCTCGCCATGAGTTTTGTCATGGGCCTGAGCTCGCCCTTCTACTCTGGTCCGCAGACAGCCCTCATGCAGGAGAGGATCCCGCCTGAGTACCTGGGCCGCGTCTTCGGTCTCTATGGGGCGATCATGTCCTGGGCGCTGCCGCTCGGGCTGGCGTTCTCATCCGTATTCGCGGACGCGGTTGGCGCACCGGTGTGGTTTGTTGGCGCGGGCGTTGCAATGGTCCTTCTTGCAGCCGTTTCCTGGGCGATTCCCAGCATTCGCTGGATTGAGGAGTGAGCACGGGGGCGACTGACAACTGGCGCACGCCCTTCTGCTTCGATTTGTTCTTGACGACCGCCACGTGGATGTAGGTGTTCATGATGCACGCTACAAGGCAGTCATAGCGTTGCACTTCTAATTTTTGCGCAGGATTTTAGGCATATTTCAGCGACATTATGGATAGCTCTTTAGCGCTGTAATCAGGCTTAAGGGTACCTTCTTGTTAGATAGATGACTGATATTTGACGGTTCAAATCTGAATTACTCTTTTTGACCCTTTCGATCATTTCTTTTGAGAGAAACAATCTCCCCATGCAAAGCTTCGGATTGAGGAGGGGAGATGTCGTTCAAATTTAGAATTGCTCTTTCTCTTGCCTGTGCAGTATTGGCAGCTCTCATCTTCCTTTCTTATGGCGACCATATTCGTGCAGATGCTGAACAAGTCAGATCGGAAGCCATAGCTCGTTATGGAGGAGAAATAGTTAGCATCGTTGTCTCAAATAGAACACTTGAAGCTGGAGAAACCATCTCTGCTGCAGATGTTACACAGCGTGATTGGGTTGCCGATCTGGTGCCAGAAGGCGCATTTACCAATTTGGATGAAGTGATTGGTAAAGGTGTAACAGTTCCTATCGCAAAAGGTGCGCCTGTCTGTGACTTAAATTTTCGGACCAATGATGAGCAGCTTGAAGTGCCACAGGGAATGGTTGCAGTTAGCGTACCTCTTACCGATCGTACAGGCGTCCCAGTAGAAGTAGCCGCAGGTTCAAATGTTATTGCCTACACGACAAGTGATGAGGGCACCACACTTGTCACTGAGGATGTAGTAGTGCTCAGCATGCCGGAATCTTCATCTATAGGTGCTGCTGCAACGCTTACCCTTGCCGTTTCACCAGATGCTGTGCCCGTTGTGCTTACTGCAAGTGCAGAAGGCACACTTCGGATCGTTGTCCCCGCTGATGATGTTGATAACACTGCCGGTGCAGTTCAGGCTGATCCGTCTGTCCCTGCAGTTGAGGAAGGGGAAACTAATGGCTGAAAAATGGTTCGCATGTTCTTCACAAGAAACAATGCCAGTGTTGCTTAAGGCTCTTGAGATCCTGTATCCGGTAGCAGCAGTAAGAAAAACGAATTCTCCAGATGAGGCTCGAGCGATAATGCTCGCCCAACAGCCACATCATGCTTCGCTCGCAGTGGGACCGGATTGTATAGGAGTGTCATCAATAAATTTGGCAGCGGCGGTCGTAGCGGATGGCCATGCTGATGAGGTCATCCTCGTGGAACATAATCCTTCGGGTTCATTACGGTCACGCGCTCTACGCGCTGGCATAACAAGAGTGATGAATTATGAGGATATTAATGAGTTGGTTGCTCGTGGGACGGGTGGTTCTCATATCTATTCAAAACAAACTGAGCCAGAGAGGTCATTAGAAGCTCCTGTTCCACGAACGACCACTCGGAGTGAAGTGACAGATCTTGAGGAGCCGAGCTGTGATGTCTATGTTGATTCCTCTCGTACGGATCAATCGGACAAGACTCCTGCGTCGCGCTTATCGCATGATGCAATTCTTGCGGTACCTTCAATCCCGCCTGGAAGAAAAGAACATTCAGCGCCGGTATTGGTTTTTGCATCTGGAAGAGGAGGTGTTGGCAAAACATCTCTCGCTGCTATGAGTGCAGTATGTGCAGCTTCATGGGGGCTTCATGTAGCAGCGCTTGATCTCGATTTAAGCGCGGGCGATCTGGCTCATGTATTGGGTGTTGGACATCCGTCTGACCTCTCTGCACTTTCAAGATCTTCGGTTCCAACTGCAGAACAACTCAAGACTGTTTCTGTACAAATTGATGAGCATCTATGTGTTTTAGGTCCCTGCGATCGCCCTGAGATGGCGGAACGAATTTCTCCGATCGTTTCGAGCTTAATTACCGTTTTAGCAAATGAATTTGAGTTGGTTGTTGTCGATACTTCTACTACATGGACAGATGCTGTTGCTCAAGCTGCACAGAGTTGTGACAGGCTTCTTCTTGTATCTGATGACATAAGACTTTCTCCCGCTTCGTTGGCTCGTATGGCATCGCTTGCAGTAAGGTTGGGCGTTGCTCGTACACGCATCATGCGCATTTCTAATCGTTGCGACTCGCGATCTCAGGCAAATGCCTTGTTACATAGGGCAGATATTGGATTAGAAACGGCGCGCGAGCTGCGTGTGCTTGAAGGGGGTGATGAGGTAGGTGAGTTAGCTGCATCTGGCCATTTGGCTGATTTAGTTTCGTATGAACAAGATTTCCCCGACTCTCTTTCTACGGCACTGGCAAAGATTCTTGAAGAGTTAGGAAGACTTCCCGATTGTAGCGAGGCACAAACTGCGCTTCATGCATCCGTTCCTCGAAAAGCCCGAAGTTGGTTTGCGCGAATGAGAGAGGCGGTTTGATATGACGCTTCTAGAACGTGTTCGCATGCAGCAGGGTGAAGAGACTATAGAAGTTGATGAGGATTTTCAGGACGAAATACGCAATAAACTAAAGCGGGATTTAATGGGGCGTCTTGGACTTCCTGTCGTTGCTCAAATGGCTGCAAATTCAGATAAAGCACGCGCTCGTACAGAATTGAGTGTTGCTTGTCAGACCATCCTACACTCGAATGACTACTCCGAAGTTAACGAGCGAGAGCATGCTTCTCTCATCCGAGAAGTAGTCGATGAAGTGGTTGGTCTAGGTCCTTTACAGCCATTGCTGGATGATCCGAGTATCACAGAAGTAATGATTAATGGCTGCGATTCACTGTTTTATGAGCGCGATGGCGTTATGCAACGCACGGCAAGAGTATTCAAAACCACAGAACAAATTCTTATGGTTGTAGATCGTATCCTTGCTCCTCTTGGCCGTCGTCTGGATGAAAGCAGCCCAATAGTTAATGCTCGCTTGTCTAATGGTGATCGTGTCAATGTTGTTAGCACACCGATTGCTTTAGGTGGTCCTGCAGTAACAATTAGACGTTTTTCAAACCGCATTTCTTCTCTGAGCAAACTAGTAGAACTTGGGTCTCTACCAGCATGGTATGCACAGCTTCTTGCTTGGGCAGTTAAAATGCGACAGGATATTGCGGTTGCAGGGGGTACTGGATCGGGTAAAACGACCCTTCTTAATGCGCTATCTTGTGAAATTCCACATGGAGAGCGAATTATAACCATTGAGGATTCCGCTGAGCTGAAATTTGACTCTCATCCTCATGTTATTCGTCTTGAGTCTCGCGATGCTTCAATCGAAGGTTCTGGGGAAGTTACTATTCGCGATCTTGTTAAAAATGCCCTGCGTATGCGTCCAGACAGAATTGTTGTAGGAGAAGTACGTGGCGAAGAATGCATAGATATGCTTCAAGCTATGAATACGGGGCATGACGGTTCACTTACGACTCTCCATGCAGGAGATGAACGAGAGGCTATTCTTCGCCTTGTTCTTATGGCCCGTTTTGGGATGGATTTGCCCACAGATATTATCGAAGAACAGGTGGCTACTGCACTTGATCTTATTGTTATGTCGCGTCGTATGCCAGGTGGTAGTCGAGTTATATCCACCACTTCATTTGTTATTCGCGATAAATCCGGTGGGGTTGGTTTAGAGGAAATAGTTTCCTTTGACAGTGTTCATAGAACGTGGCGTCTCATTCGTGAACCATCTTTTATTGAGCTTGGCATATCAGAGGGCCTCATTGATAAAAAGGAGGTGGGAAAATGGAGGTGCTCGCTGCCTTAGGGGTAGGAAGTCTTGCTTGGCTTGCTGTATATATCCTCCTTGGGAAGACCCATCGACGTGGAGCGCTTGGTTCAAATCAATCAACCATAATGGTGCTGCGTTATGCATGTAGACGGTTAGCAGAATGTCCTGGTATCTGCAGAATTGCACATCTTCCGAGTGTGGCACTCTTGCGTGATGAACTCAGGCGTTTTTCTTGGATACAAAGAAATTCATTTTCAGATGACGAGATTGTCGGAATGATTCTCTTTGGATTGATGAGCATCCCCGTTCTGTTCGCCCTGATTTGTTCATCGGTTATAGGAATTGGTATTGGACTCGTGGTGGCAATTGCCAGTTGCCTTGTTCTTGTCCGTATGGTTGAACGGCGAAAAGCACAAGATCTTACTCGTGAGATACCCGATGTCTTTCGTTCATTAGCAGTTGCACTTGGATCGGGACGAACACTTTCACAGGCTATTGAATATGTGGGGACTCATGAGCAGGGAAGAATTGGTTCGGAATTTGCAAAGGCAGCCCTCTCTCTACACTGCGGAGCATCTACCAGTCATGCATTACATCAGCTGGAAACCGAATTGAACGTACCAGGTATTGAACTTCTTACAACTACGCTTTCAATCTCGCAAAGGACCGGCAGTCCCTTAAGAGATCTCTTACTTTCATCAGCGGAACTTGCAGAAGGTAACGTAGAACTTGAGCGTTCATTGAGAACCAAGACTGCTCAGGCGCGTTTATCTGTACGAATTGTATGCATCATGCCAATTCTTATGGTGCTTGTCTTATCAACACTATCTCAGGAGTTCAGAGCAGGGATTTCAACAATACCAGGAATGACCTGTCTTGCTTTTTCATTATTACTCGACACCGTTGCTCTTTTTGTCGTTCGACATCTCATGAAAGGAGTAATGATATGAGTAGTGTGGATATAGGATGGACAGCACTTATAGCTATTGTAGGATTTACCTTGCCTTTCTTTCTTACTGCTCAAGAAAACAAAGAATCAGCTATACGTTTTCAAACGTTGTCTCAAATTAATATCGAACAAGCACCAATTGTTGCATCTTTTATACAGCGCAGTAAGAAACGAACAAAACAAGAACGCTGCCTCAGTCAAATGCCAGCGCTTCTTGACATTATGGGTTTAGGGTTGTCCGCCGGCTTATCTTTTGATGCTTCTTTAGATTTGTACTGCTCACGCTTTAATAATGATCTTTCCCAGGCTCTTAAAAGTGCCATGCTGCGTTGGCGCTGTGGAATATCTTCAAGATCTGATGCCTTATCGAATCTTGCCGAAGATCTTGATAGCGCTCCATTAAAGCGATTTGCCGATGCGGTAATGGAGTCATTATCTTTCGGGACGCCCTTGGCTGCCGTTTTAGAGCGACAAAGCCGAGCAATTAGATCTGAACAGCGTTCTCAAATCGAGGAACGCATTGAAAAAGCACCGGTAAAAATGCTTCTCCCTTTAGGGACTCTTATTGTTCCGGCAATGCTACTAGCGATTCTTGGTCCTCTTATGAGCTCAGCAGTCGGGATGTAGGAAGAAAGGGGTTGTTCGTATGGCAAGTATTCAAGCGGCATTTTTACAAATGGCAGAACTAATGGGAGTTGTTCGTAAAGAAAAATTAGGACAGGGAACAACGGAGTATGCGATTCTTGTAGGAGTTCTAGTTGTTATCGCTATCGTTGCCGTTATTTCTTTTAGAGATCGAATATCAGAACTCTGGCAAGCCATTGCAGATGGCATTAATTCCCTCTAGTGAGCAGGCATCGTATAAAACGAACGCATACGCCTCTTGTTTGGATTATCGGAGGTATTTGTAGTTGTCTTCTTGTTCTTCTGGCGATCTATTGTCTGAGGGATACGTTCCTTATTCATGATTCTGATGAAGAGCAAGCATCTGTTGAGTTAACAGATGACAGTAATTCATTTTTAGAAACTCCTGTTGCAATTGAAAAAACTGAACAGGGGACCGTTTCAACGTATTCATCTCATAAGGGACTTCAAGATACTGCGTATGCGCTCCTACAGAGATATCGAGAATCCAAGAACTGTCTACTCATACGTTCCGGCTATTTGGATTTGTTTGGCAACACATGGAGCTGCACTGTGAGCTTTGGTAATGCAGTTGAAGTTTGTTTCGTCGTGGAAGAACAGGATAGCCAGGAGTGTGAAGTGAGAATTCTCAGGATGGAGGAATCACAATGGGAGGAGGTTTACGATGGTGGTCAAGCATTGCTTGGCACGGGATAGAAGTGGTCAAGCAACAGTTGAGTATGCTGTTTTACTGGTGGCATTCTTTACGGTTGTGGTGGGGCTGGCGGCAATATGGCGCGCATCGTCAACCGGAAAGCTCCTTGAACTTGCCCAAGAATCCTGCTCCCATGGTTTTGAAATGTCGCCAGATTTGGATGCTTGGAAAGACATTCTTTTGTTTTGAGGTATCTGGACAAGCTAGTGTTGAGGCGGCGGCGTTATTGCCAACAATCATGATCGTTATTCTCATGCTCCTACAACCTGCATGTTTACTCTATACACGATCAGTGATGAGGTCAGCCGCCGCCCAAACAGCACGTGTTGTTGCGACAGCTTCTTCTGAAAATGAACGGGAGTGCAAAGAGTATGCACTTCGACGTCTTCAAGCTATTCCTAATGTCTCCATCTTTCATGAAGGAGGACCGAGAGATTGGGATATTCAGATCAGCGGCTTAGGTGAGGCAGAAGTTTGTATAGAAATCAGTGGGTCTGTTAAGCCATTGCCAGTAATAGGAGGACTCACAGCAGCTCTTGGTGCTTCTGACCACGGGACGATTCAACTTCATGTTGAAGTAACAGAACAAGTAAGGCCCGAATGGCTGGAGGGCAACTATGAAGATTGGGTTGGCGCGTGGGATTCATAAGAATCCTTTTAAGAATAAAGCAACCTTTGGATTGAATCTTTTCATACATGAAGAAGGAGGCTATACCTCTCTGACAGTGGCCTCAGCTATTCTCGTAAGCCTCTGTCTTGTTTTTGGTATCGCTTCGATAAGTTGGCTTAATAGCCGTTCTTCGGAAGTACAACGAGTTGCAGACGCTGCTGCCCTTGCAGGTAGTAATGCGGTTACAGCATATGTGAGTGTGGCGCAGGTATTAGACGCGTGTGTATTGAGCATGGGGATAACTGGTGTTGTTGTTTCTGCTGCAGGACTCGTACTCGCTGCTGTTCCAGGACTTGGGCCAGCCGGTCTTGAAGTGGGTCAAGTTGGTACGAAAATACTTGAAGCACGACAGCGCTTTGCTCAAAAATCAGCCGAAGGGCTTTCAAAATTTGAAACAACGTTACCGCTCTTAGTTGCGACTAATTCAGCTTCTTGTATAGCTGCAAATTCTGAAGAGAGCAATATTGAATATGTAGGGTGTGCCCTGCCATTTCCCGTGAGCTCTCAGACAAACTTTGCCTTGGATGATGCTGAGATAGCTCCTGAACTGCTAAGTGAGCAAACTGAGAAAATGAGTGAAGTTTCTGATCGTGCTGACAAAGAAGCAGAAGCCGCAAATGAAGCTCGGGATGCTGGGTGGAGAGCGGACTGTGGGGATAAACCTTATTGCCTTTGGCAGCGCGCGGAAACACTTGCGGGACTCACGCCCTCGCAAAACCCTTGGTATCCTACGACTGATGGATGGAATTTTGGTATCCCTCTTATGAGGGCACGTGCATATTATGCGGCGCGTTCCGCCGCAGAAGCTCCTCAGAATTCAACGGCGGGTGAGCTGACAAATTCGTGTGCCAGAAAAGCATTCTATGATTATGCACTTTCTCAAGTGAACAACGGTCACTATATCGAACAAGCAGATGGTACTGTTGATATTTCACTGCCAACCTTACCAAGAAACACTTCAGAAGTTCGTAAAACATCGCTTTATACTGACCGGCGCTGGCCATGCACGATGGAAGGTGGAGTGCGTGTATTGCATGCTAGTACAGACTGTCCAGGAGCAACAGGTCCATCATCAGGGACATCTTCACTAAGTGATATTGACGCTGGTAGTGCAAGTCGTTGTGCGACTTGTGACATGGATATTACGGATTTAGGCCGTGTGCCTGCTGCCTCTACGTCAATAGAAAATGGATTTGAATACCATTGGAAAGCCATCTGCGAAGCCTCTGAAAACTATGAAGCTCACAAAAATGAACTCGTTCGTTTTGAAGCGGAGATGAAAGAAATTGCAGAGGATGGGGCGGATGAGTTCGATAAAGCAATGGATGAACTTGCTGGTGAGCGACCTGAACTGTGTCCGCCTGGAGCTTGGGGTTGTGTGTCGGTAGTTTATCGAGGGGAATCAATAATCACTCCAAATGAGCTTACCGCTTCATTTCTTTCTGGATCTGAGCTTCCACAGGGAGCGGCGATTTCTGCGGCTGTTCTTGCACCTGATGAAGCTACGGCAGAAAACAATGTTATATCTCGATTCTTCGATGGTTTGTCTTCGGGCGAAGGTCTTGTTGGACTTCCAGCCATGATATGTGAGCTTTGGGGTACTGCATTACATGCCTATGGATCTGCTTACGAGAGCATAGGTTCTGCTGTAGGAGATTTTCTTGGACTTCTTGATGGAGTTTTGGGAGGTAGTGTTGCTGCTGATCTCCGAGAAATGCTTACGGACTTAGCAGGATCAACAATGTTTGCTCCCACGGATCTTCGTATGAGAAAACCAGTATTAACCAATTCACAAAACGTATTTGATAAAGCTGGACTTTCTGGTATGGGAGAAGCTCGAAGATTAATTGAACGTTTGCCATCGAGCGGAAGTCCTGCTGAGCTTGCGGCTGCCCTTGGTGTTGAAGTGAGAAATGAATTGGGTACGGGAGCCTTTGTCGTTGCAGAACTTCCTATACCTGGCACCAACATCTCAATACCACTTTCAATAGATATTGGCAGTTTGGTTGGTGCCTCATGAAAGCCCTGATATTTGAACGCAAAGCTCAGATGTCAGTGGAGCTTGCTGCCCTTCTTCCCATATTGATTGTGATGGTGTTTATGGCGTATAGCCTCATGAGATACGTGGAGCTGTGTGCTCAGTTTGATCAAGTTGCTCTTGATGCCATTGTTTCTCAAGGTGTATCACCTCCGGGCGAACAAACAATGGAACACGCGCAACGTGAGGTTAAAACATGCATTGAAAATGCAATGGGAAATGCAGATGCGTATGAAGTTGAGGTACACGCTGAGACAGTTGGCCGGTTTGGAGGATCGGGCAATATGTCTGTCATTCCTTGTCTTACTCGCTTTACCTGTATGCTCCGTGTCAAACCTTGGCCATCGCATTTTTCAATTGCAGGGATTAACTTCTCTCCTCCAGGGGTGCTTATTCATGAGCGGAGTCTTGTGGTCGACCGATATAGACCGGGAGTAGTGGTATGAGGTCAAAACGGCAATCAGCGCTGAAAGGCAAACTGATAAACCTTGTGTTCAAAGAAAAAGTTCTTTCAGCCCGGATTCTCGTCAGTTTCTTTGAACGGACGAAAGGCCTTATCGGCGCTTCGCGGAGTGCATTACCTGTTCTCTTATTGGAGTGCAGTGATATTCACACTCATCTCATGGCATTTCCAATAGATATTGCCTTTATTAATTCCGAAGGTGAGGTGATGAGTGTGTGCTTATCACTACATTGCGGGGCACGCATAAGATGCGAAGGTGCTATCGCAGTTCTCGAGCGTCCTGCGTCTAAAAGTGGATGGGTGGTTCCGGGAGAACAGATCGTTCGACAAACCCTTCAGTAATTGTCAGGAGGAAAAATGTTGACGGATGAGATGTACACTTCTCAGACCTATGCAGCTTCCTATGAGGCTGGATCTCAATCTACAAATACTAAGGTTTGTCCGCGGTGTGGAGCGATTCTCTTTAAAGACATGCAGGTATGCTATGGCTGTCTCTATGATTTTGATACGACCCAGAATAAGTCGTTTCTAGCGACAAGCGGGCAAATTGGCACACAGGATCATACATTCGAAAAGAATAAGGCCATCCAAACAGGGGATAGAGCAAGACAAGAGATTGTTGAGAAATCTATTGATTGCTCACTTTCTGAGAGCGCAGATGACACTATCGATCTGTCTGAAGTTCATAGAGTTGGAAATACCGAAGTCAGAGTTATTTCAGCTGCTATGGAGGTAAGGTGCGGGGTCCCTGATGAAGGGATCACAATTGGAAGAGAAAACGACAATGACGTGATACTGCACGATAGAACTGTATCTCGTCATCATTTACGAATCATTCCCGACAAATCGGGGATTATGGCTCTCAATCAAGGAGCGACCAATCCTGCTTCATATAAAGGTGTGCCCATATTGGATTCTATGCACGTTGCATCGGGGGATAGTATCGATATATGTGGAATACAGCTGAAAGTGATCATTAAATAAGAAAGAGAATTAACTCTTCAAAACCAAATATGGCTCATAGGAAGCTCATAGTTTTGGTGTATAGTTAACTAAAGTTAACAAATACTATTATATGTGCAGGAAACTTTAGAAATTTCAGGGGGTGCAAAATGTCTGTCCCACCTATAGACGTTGTGGTTCTTAGTATCGTTCTTGTTTTGGTGATCATTGCCATTCGTTCGATAATGCGCTCGAAAGGTTCTTGTGGCAGCTGTGCAAATGCGGGTACTTGTTCAGCCGCTCATAAGGGAGGATCTTGTCCGGTGGCATCTGCAACAATTTCTAACGCTCAAGCTCGATTAACTCATGATGATCAAAAGCCAGATGTATAAGCACAATCCCAATATACAGAGATCATGGCTTTCATCCGAATAAGGCAAAGTCTTGGCAGAGTGAAACAAGGGTGTAACACAACTATGCCATTGTGAAACATGTATAAGATTGAGTACGTCTCACATTTGTCTGGAGGCGCCTGATGCCTTACGAGCAGCAAAGTATCGACTTTGTCTTAAGAACAGTTGAAGATCGCGACATTCGTTTTATTCGGCTGTGGTTTACCGATGTTCTCGGTAACCTTAAATCGTTTGCTATTTCTCCTGAGGATCTTGAAGAGGCATTTGAAGAGGGAATCGGATTTGATGGATCTGCGGTAGATGGATTTGCTGCTCCGCTCGAAGAATCTGATATGCTCGCTTTTCCAGATCCGGAAACTTTCCAAATGCTTCCTTGGCGTCCTGCGAAGAGCGGCGCTGCGCGCGTATTTTGTGATATTAAAACGCCAGCTCGTTTGCCCTTTGCAGGGGATCCGCGCTCTTGCCTTGAGCGTATTTTCCGTGAGGCTGATCGTCTAGGATATCTTCTTAACGTTGGCCCTGAACTAGAGTTTTTCTATTTCCGTAGCGATAAGGATCCGATTCCTATAGATAATGCAGGTTATTTTGACCTCACACCTTATGATTCATCGTGCGACCTTCGCCGCAATACAACACTGATGCTGGAGAAGATGTCCATTCCTGTGGAGTACTCTCGTCATGCGATTGCGCCTTCTCAAAACAGTATTCAACTTCGTTATGCCGAGGCGCGTACTTGTGCGGACAATATTATGACTGCGCGTCATGTCATAAAACAGGTTGCTTTTGATGAAGGCATGTATGCTTCATTTATGCCTAAGCCATTTGATAGCTCTCCTGGCTCTGCTCTCTTCCTCAATCAGTCTTTGCTCAGCCATGACGGTGAAAATCTTTTCTGGGCTGAAGATGCTCCAGGTGGTACGCATCTCTCAAAATTGGCGAAATCTTATATTGCCGGTATTCTTGCATACGCTCGAGAATTTACTCTCATTACTAATCCGACGGTTAACTCTTATAAGCGCTTAATTCCAACGGGCGAAGTTCCTTGTTATGCAACATGGGGCAGGCGTAACCGTTCGGCTTTGGTACGTATTCCAGCGCATAAACCTGGAAAACATCTTTCCACTCGAATTGAGCTGCGCAGTCCCGATCCTACCTGCAACCCATACCTTGTATTAGCAGTAACACTTGCTGCAGGCCTTAAAGGTATTGAGGATGGCATGGAGCTTCCAGCTGAAGCAACGCTTGAAGATGCTACTTTGTCTCCTTCGGAGCTTGCAGCAAAGGGAATCTCACCTCTTCCACGCGATCTCGGTGAAGCAATAGATGCTTTTGAGAAAAGCGAACTCATGCGTACCACTCTCGGTTCGCACATCCATAGCTACCTCGTTGAGGCGAAGCGGCGTGAATGGGAAGAGTACCGTATGCATGTCACAAACTGGGAGCGCGATCACTACTACGGAGGGTTTTAATCAGTCTGCTGCTAGGTAGAGAAAATCCTTTGAGACTTAAACCAAATCTTTCTCGCGGGCTTGCGGATAGGACCTTATCTGTAAGCCCGCGAGTTTTTTGTATTCTCTGTTTTGAGTACACAGCAAAATTGAGATGTGTCAGTTTGATTTCTTTTAAATAGCTCTTATTTTTCTGAAGCGTTTCTGCAGGCACATGGCATGACGAGAGCGTTACGTTTTGTTGCCAATGAGTAATAACGACCATCGTGAGATGCGTTTCGTTAGCCAAGATAGTTGATGATTTCCCCCATGCATTACATCGCTTTTGATGTCATGTATTTGCTTTAGCCGGGCTGTCGCATCCAATCAAATGAACTCCATTGCTTAAGGGGGAGATCATATGACTTCAACGCCTATCATGAGTCGACGCTCTGTTATGTTAGGAATGCTCGCTGTATGTGCAACAGGCTCTGCGCTTGCAGGTTGTTCCAACAATCAATCCTCTGCATCTGGTGACGAATCATACACATTGGTAGAGGAAGGTAAGCTCACACTGCTTTCCGACTATGGATATCCAGCGTTAGCAAGCATCGTAGATGGACAGCCAGAAGGATTCGAAATTGATCTGGTTGGTGCAGTCTGTGATCGTTTGGGATTAGAACCAAATTGGCTCCCTATGCAGAAGTTTGACACCATTATTCCTACTATTGAACAGGGCGGAAGGGCCGATATGGCATCTGCCTCAATAACGATTACCGACGAGCGTGCTGAAAGAGTTGATTTTTCAGATCCTTATATGGATTCCAACCAGGCGGTTGTAGTTCCAGCGAGCGATGCTGATTCTGTCACAGTCGACTCACTTAATGTAGCCGGAACGCAAGTCGCCGTACAATCTGGAACCACAGGCGATGCATGGGCTAAAGAAAATCTTCCAAATGCTACGGTAGTTCCCCTAGACGATGCTATTAGCTGTCTTACTGGCTTGCAGACGGGACTCTATCAAGCAGCAGTTGCTGACTTACCCGCAATGGTCTATCTCATCAATACCTCATATACAGACCTTGCTGTTGGCATTGAGGTTCCAACAGGCGAGCAATACGGTTGGGCTATCAATAAAGACAATACAGGCCTTACCGCAGCAGTAAATACTGCCTTAGCTGCCTTAATTGAAGAGGGAACGGTAGATGAACTCATGGAGAAGTGGCTCGGTGAAACTATCTAAACCAGCAACACTTTGAGGCGGCCTGCAGTAGCTGATGCCGTTTGAATAAAAGAGCAATACAAATATTTTAGATTCAGAAACGTAACTTTTTTCCCATTTGTGCATAAAAACGGATAGCATATAAGCCTAACCGCAAGAGACGGGATGTGGCACTTCGTCATTGCAAGGAATTGCCATACAGTATTGGACCAGTACTTTGGAGCAATTATGAATCTACGATTAGCCAGAAGGACAGGATCGGCTCTAAAGCGACTATTGAGCGCTTTTGTTATTGCCTTTGCCCTTGTTCTTATCGGTACTACTTTTGGGCCTGTGGCAAGTGCCCAAGCAATGACTACTGAAAAGGCAACTGCTCGTCCGAATGAGGATGGCGGCAGTGGAGTTATTGGTGGTATTGATACACGTCTTACCTGGGAGGGTACTGTAGGTTCGGATGAGGAAGTTACTTCAATAACGCTCACCCTGCCTGACGATGCAAATTTTGATGACTCTTCGACTCGTATTACGGTGTTGGATGGCTTGAATCGCATTAGCATTGAAGGTACTGCAGAGCCAGCTGGAAATAGCATCGTAATAACTTTTTCTGAGCCTATTCCCGCCAATTCTCTGCTCCGTTTAGAGATTACCGGTATGCGGTTCCCTGCAGCAGGTGGAGAGTATGCCGTTTCTGGTTCCTATACAACTACTTCGGGCCAGACAATAAGTCTTGAAGATTCAAGTCCGATAGAGATCATGGCCAATACGCCTTTGCAGTCGATCGTGAATTGGCTTAACGAGCAGCCTTGGGTAGCGGCTTGGAATTCAAACCAGTTCCTGGGCATGTTCCTTCGTCCTCAGCTGCTTGTTACGTCAATGGTTTCTTTGTTTGGCGGCTGGCTGGTTTGCTTGGCGATTGTTTTTATTGCCTATCCATTTGCAATTGTCTTGGGCCTTGCATTCTCATTCATGAAGATCTCCAAGATACGAATTTTGAGAGCAATTGCGAGCGTGTATATCAATATCCTGCGTGGTACACCGCTGTTTTTGCAGATCTACATCATGTTCTTTGGTCTCCCAATGATGAATATCAATATTGATAACAACGTCTTGGGTGTCATTGTTATGGCAGTGAACTCTTCAGCGTATCTTGCCGAAATCTTCCGTGCAGGCATTGAGTCAATTCCAGTGGGTCAATATGAGGCTGCATCCTCGTTGGGCATGAATCGTGCGCAGACCATGCTTTCGATTATTTTGCCGCAAACGGTACGTCGCGTACTGCCTACGGTAACAAGTGACTTCATTACTGCATATAAAGACACTTCCTTGCTTTCATCGGTAGGCGTCATGGAGCTTATGATGTTCTCAAAGAACCTGACAACGGTTTCGGGCAACATTACTCCATACATGGCAGCTGCTATCTTCTATCTCATCGTTACTTTGCCGCTTATTAAAGTTGTTTCTATTGTTGAACGCAGACTTGCACGCTCTGAATCAGGCGCTGGTCCACGTCCTGGCAAGGGCACTAAAGTTGTTACGGAGGAAGCTTCTGAGGAGCTTCAATCACTTGGTACCAGCGTTCATTGCGAAACGACACAACCAAAAGAACGCAGTGCTTGGGAGATGGCAATGGCACCATTCCGTCCACAAACGACAATGGGAGGCATGAACGATGTTCGGTAAGAAATTGCATCCCGGTTCAACACGTCGCGCACCGAAAGTTCCCGATGCTTTGCCGGCTGATGAAGCTGCGCGCATAGCATTTGATCGAGATAAAGAGCTCTCACGCCATCACTTTGTCGAGGGCGAGCATCCAATGATTCGCATTGAGCATCTCAATAAGTCGTTTGATGATAATGAGGTTCTCACTGATGTTAATCTTGATGTTTGGCCTGGCGAAGTAGTGGTTGTGTTAGGTCCTTCGGGTTCTGGTAAGTCGACCATGCTGCGTTGCATTAACTTGCTTGAAACCCCCACAGCGGGCCATAT
Source organism: Olsenella sp. Marseille-QA0557 (assembly GCF_965119725.1). NCBI lineage: Bacteria > Bacillati > Actinomycetota > Coriobacteriia > Coriobacteriales > Atopobiaceae > Olsenella > Olsenella sp. Marseille-QA0557. Next base: position 1,251,100 of record NZ_CBCPMI010000001.1, read on the forward strand.
CCTTATCGAAGATAAAGAAATTACGGGCTCTCCAAAAACGGACATTAATCACCTTCGTCGTGAGCTCGGAATGGTATTTCAGAGCTTCAACCTCTTTCCGCATCTTACGGCCAAACAGAATGTCATGATTGGCCAAACAAAGGTGCTCAAGAAGAGTAAAGAGGAGGCGGAAAAAGAAGCTCTGCGCCAGCTTGAAGCGGTTGGACTTGCTGATCGTGCTGACTACAAGCCTTCTCAGCTTTCCGGTGGTCAGCAGCAGCGTGTTGCTATTGCTCGTGCTGTTGCAATGCATCCAAAAGTGCTGCTCTTTGATGAGCCGACAAGTGCTCTTGACCCCGAACTTGTTCGTGGTGTTTTGGATGCTATTCGTGATCTTGCGGAAAATGGTGGCATGACTATGGTGGTCGTAACTCATGAGATGGGTTTTGCTCGTGATGTTGCCGATCGAGTGGTTTTTATGGAGGGTGGCGTTGTTGTCGAACAAGGCCTTCCAGAGGAAGTATTTGACCATCCAAAGAGTGAGCGTACCGCTTCGTTCCTGGGAAATATCGAATAATTCTTATCTGTTTAGTTATTTACATATTCTGTTAAGAATGGACTTTCAGGTTAATTCCACAGGCCGATGGCATTATGTAAGCCGTTGACCTGTGGTATCCTGAGTGTCGTTTATCCCCTGCCTTTAGGAATGTGGCAATACAGTCACATCTTGACGGGGCCTGGGAAGGGAGAGTTCATTGCATCACAGGAATATCCTGCATATCTCGCGCACGAACCGCCATCATGATCGTATGCGTGAGCTCTCACATGTTCTAGATGTTTCAACGCTGCTTGCAACTCCAGATACTTTTGAGCAGGCAATCACCAGTGGCCATGACTTTGATTTAGTCATTCTCGATCTTAATGGGGTAGACGATTCCTTTATTGAGTCGGTGGATGATTATCTTACAGATAATGGCCTTATTCCAATTTTGCTTGTTACCGACGAGGATAAGCTTGGACAACTTCGTTTGCCCGTGCAGTTTCGAAGCGACTTTATCCTCTCTAATGCTTCTGAAGCAGAGTTTGAAATCCGTGTTTCTCAGCTTCTATGGCCTGGCGAGGAAAGCGTTCCGTCAGATATTGTTACAGTTGAAAATATGACAATAAATTTGGCGACGTACCAGGTCTATATCGATGATCATCCTGTTGATCTTACGCTTATGGAGTACTCGCTCTTATCGTTTTTGGTCACACATCCGTCTCGTGCTTATTCGCGCGATACGCTTTTGCATCGTGTTTGGGGCTTTGAGTATTGCGGCGGTACCCGTACCGTTGACGTACATATCAGACGTGTGCGTTCTAAGGTGGGTCCACAGATTGCCTCTCATATCATTACCGTGCGTGGCGTAGGGTACCTCTTTAAACTTTAAGAATTCCACTTATGTGCCTCTTAGTTATGATTTCATTTAATTTGGAGTCTTGACAGCCAATCTCGTGCGTCTATCTCTTTATATTGGGTACACAGATTCCATAAGGCATATTTGTCTTTTGTATCCAAATTTGGCCGTTTGGCTAAGAGAGAGGTGTGTGGCAATGGACAACAACAATCGTCCTCCTGTTCCCCCTGAACAGGAACAACAAACCCATTCAGCTGCTCCTCCGCTGCATACAGCAAATACGAATCCCTCCCACAAAAAAAAGAATGGGTCTGGGCCATTAACAGTAGTGCTTTCACTTGTTGCTGCAGTGCTTGGTGCTGCAATCATGTTTGTTGTCTTGAAGTTTACGGGCATGCTGACTCCAATTATCGTCGATGATGGGGAGAGTGCTGCTGGGCAAACGATAGAGATCAATGCAACAAATGAAGACGCTACGATTGCTCAAGCAGTAGCTAAAAAGGCGTTGCCTTCCGTTGTTTCGATTTATGTTGAGACGGAAGATGGCTATGGCGTGGGTTCCGGTGTCATCCTTGATGAAGATGGCAATATCCTCACAAACTATCACGTTGTTGAGAATGCAGTAAACATCTCAGTAACTATTGGTGAGAACAGCTATGTTGGTGAGCTTGTTGGCAGCGATCCTTCAAGCGACCTTGCGGTAGTGAAGGCTGATCTTGAAGGAGACTCGGTTACTCCAATCGAAGTGGGTAACTCTGACGAGCTCGTTGTTGGCGATTGGGTAATGGCTATTGGTAGCCCGTATGGTCTCGATCAGTCAGTTTCGACAGGTATTGTATCCTCCCTGTATCGCTCGACAATGCTCCCAGGTGCCTCAGGTAACACTATCTATACCAACCTCATTCAGACTGATGCTGCTATTAACCCAGGTAATTCTGGTGGCGCTCTTGTAGACGATGAGGGCAATCTTGTTGGCATAAACTCAATTATTCAAAGTGAATCTGGATCCAGCGCTGGTATTGGCTTTGCAATTCCTGGTAACTATGCAATTGAGGTTGCTAACGAAATTATCGCTGGTGAGCCTGTCCTGCACGCCTATATTGGCCTGTCTGCACAATCGGTAACCCCTCAAAATGCAAGCCGTGCTGGTCTGTCAGTAACGCAAGGTGCTTATGTTGCCAGCGTAACCGATGGTGGCCCAGCAGCTAAGGCGGGTATTAAAGAAGGCGATGTCATCGTTAAGATAGACGATCAGGATATCGTTTCTGCCGATGGCCTTATTCTCGCCGTTCGCTCTTATGAACCGGGAGATACCGTCAAGGTTACAGTTGTACGCGGCGATGAAGAGAAGACCTTTGACGTAGAGCTTGGTACCGACGAAGCACTCCAACAGGAGCAGCAGGACGAATCTGATGCATTGTCCTTTGGAAACTTCAATACCAACCCAAGTTCCTATGAATCCAGCAGTTCTGAGCAAACAGATGATCAGGCTTCTCTCACTGCAACTATCCAGGAGCTTGATCCTGATGCAGTAGTGACAATCTAAAGCTCATTACAGGACAAGGTGCTTGTCGCTAAAACCCGCCAGTTTTGCTGGCGGGTTTTTCTGTAAGAACAAATGTCTATGAGGTAAAGAAACAGCTCGTCCAGGTCAGTCTCTTTTGTTTACAGCATACCCCCATAGGGTATAGAATAGAGAAATAAGAATACCCCTAAGGGGTATTTATAAAGGGGGATACCATGGCAACTGATGTAACAGCAGAAAATGAAGATCAGATGTCTGTGCTTGCCTGCTCACAGTGTGGCGAGTTGAAACATACGCCTCGATCGTCAGAGCTTAAGACAGATGTAACGAAACGCATCAATCGTGCAATTGGTCAGCTTAACGGTATTAAGACCATGATTGAAAACGATAGATATTGTGGCGATGTTCTTACGCAGCTCGCTGCGGTCGAATCGGCAGTGAAGGCTATTTCACGCGTAGTTATGCGTGATCACCTGGAAACATGCGTGGTAGAGCGTGTGCAAGCTGGTGATACAGAGGTAATCGAAGAAGTAATGGGTTTATTTAAGAAGTTTATGTAGTCCGCTCAGTGGCATTTGTAAAAACGTCCTGCCTTTACGTCGCTTTTGCGAGAAGGAAATAGTATGAGAGAAACATTTGACATTACCGGTATGACATGTGCTGCATGTGCGTCGCATGTCCAGAAAGCTGCATCTGATGTAGCAGGTGTGACATCTGCCAATGTGAATCTGCTCAAAAACTCAATGGAGCTTGATTATGACGGTACCCAAGCAACGGCTGCCGCAGTTATAGATGCAATCGATAAGGCTGGGTATGGCGCATCACGCCGCAACAAAACAAAGGGCTCTGAGCAAAATGCTGAGCGTCCAAGCGAAGTCGCGGTACGTGCTGTTGCTGAGAAACAACACCAGCTTATTATCTCAATCATCTTCTCCATACCCCTGTTTTATGTGGCTATGGGGCCTATGTTTGGGTGGCCATTGCCGCCTTTTCTCAGCGGCTCAAAGAATCTTATGGTTTTGGCACTTACTCAGCTTCTGCTGTGTGTGCCCATTCTGTTCGTGAATCGCCATTACTTTATTACGGGTTTTAAGACACTATGGCATCGTGCTCCAAACATGGATTCTCTTATCGCACTGGGCTCTGCGGCTTCCGCTGTTTGGAGTATTGCTCAGGTCTATATCATGGCATGGGCTGCTGGTTCTGGAGATTCAGCAGCACTTATGAGCGCTGCTCATAACCTGTATTTTGACTCCGCAGGCGTTATTCTCACCCTCATTACTCTGGGGAAATACTTTGAGGCAAGGGCTAAGGGCAAGACCACCGATGCAATTACGAAGCTTATGGATCTTGCGCCAAAAACCGCAACAGTTGTACGAGATGGACAAGAGCTTGAAGTGCCTGCTGAAGACGTTGTTGTGGGAGAGCGTCTTGTTGTTCGCGCAGGACAAACCGTGCCTGTGGATGGCGTTGTTGTAGAGGGTTCGGCTGCGATAGATGAGTCTGCCATTACCGGTGAGTCGGTACCAGTAGAGAAAAAGTCAGGCGATCGTGTTACAGGTGCAACAGTCAGTACCGGCGGTTGGTTTGAAATGGAAGCCCGTGCGGTTGGTGACGATACCACGCTTGCTGGAATTATTCGCCTTGTTGATGAAGCGACAAGCTCTAAGGCTCCTATCGAGCGTCTTGCCGATAAGATCGCGGGCGTATTCGTGCCCATCGTTATCGTTATTGCGCTCGGTGCATTTCTTGTATGGATGATACTTACAGGCGATATTGCCGTTGCACTCACGCATGCAATATCAGTGCTCGTTATTAGCTGTCCGTGCGCGCTTGGCTTGGCGACACCAACAGCCATTATGGTGGGCACCGGTCGTGGTGCAGCAAACGGAATTCTTATTAAGAGTGCGGATGCTCTTGAAACTGCCTGTAACGTTGATGTTGTCGTGCTTGATAAGACAGGAACGGTTACTGCGGGTGCTCCAAAGGTTACCGATGTGTTCCTGGCTCCTGAAGTGACAGAGTCAACACTCCTTAAGTATGCATGCGCTTTGGAGCGTAAAAGTGAACATCCCTTGGCATCTGCAATCTGTACCTATAGCGATGAAGTCATGCCTGAGGCTGATGCAGGATTAACCGTTACTGCGTTTACGCAAATTCCTGGGGGTGGGTTATCTGCAACAATCGATAATACATCTGTTTTGGCAGGAAATGCTCGCCTGATGGCATCGAATAATGTTGATCTTGGATCGCTTGCTGAGCGGGCAGATTTCCTTGCTCACGATGGCAAAACAGCTCTGTTTTTCTCTGCCAATGGCAACGTGTTGGGTCTGATTGCAGTGGCAGATCCTATCAAGTCTACAAGTCCTGAGGCAATAGGACGTCTCCGCGCTATGGGCGCTCGTACTGTGTTGCTTACAGGCGATCAACAAACCACTGCAGTGGCCGTTGCTAAGCAGGTTGGTGTGGATGAGGTAATTGCAGGAGTATTGCCGGCGCAAAAAGAAGCTAAGATTCGTGCACTACAGGAGCAGGGGCATACCATCGCAATGGTGGGCGATGGAATCAATGATGCTCCGGCGCTTGCTCGTGCAGATGTGGGTATTGCAATTGGCGCAGGCACCGACATTGCTATTTCTTCTGCTGATGTAGTGTTAATGCACTCAGATCCTGCAGATATTGCTACCGCAATGGAGTTGAGTCATGCGACCATGCGTACGATTAAGCAAAACCTCTTTTGGGCGCTTTTCTATAACGCAATTTGCATCCCTGTTGCTGCGGGTGTATTAGCCCCATTAGGAATAATGTTAAGTCCTATGTTAGGTGCGGCTGCAATGGGCTTCTCCTCGGTGTTTGTTGTGAGTAATGCACTTCGTTTACGCACGTGGAAGCCGGTGCAAACGACACCTTCTGATGTTCCAGCTGCAGAACTTGCAGTTACCGTGGATAACGTCGAATGCGCTTGTGAAAGAAAGGAAAGAACAATGGCTAAGAAACTACAGGTAACCGGAATGATGTGCCAGAACTGCGTAAAGCATGTTACCAAGGCACTCGAAGGTATCGAAGGGGTCTCAGATGTAAACGTTGACCTTGAATCTGGTACTGCCACCTGTGAAGTTGCAGATGGTGTTTCCGATGATGCGCTTGTGGCAGCTGTCGTAGATGCTGGTTATGAGGCACAGATTGCCTAACGCTATAAAACTATGGCATTGGTGAGGTCCTATCTCAACGCTGTAAGATATCAACCAAACCTGCAAAGAAATCGCCCCTGGTAATTCAGGGGCGATTTTTTAAACGTTCATAATTACTTTTATAGCGTAATTTTGGGTTCTATGATTAATGCGTCAAGGAGGAAAGTAATTATGTTTTGTAAAAAATGCGGTGCTGAACTCTATCCTGGCGCAAAGTTCTGTGGTGTTTGCGGGGCTTCTTCAGCAGCTACAGATAACAAAGTAAATACTTCATTAAGTGGAAAAGAACATCCATCTACAGAAATCCACGGTGAAATTCATTCTCAGGTGACAAGTGCTCGCTATCAAAGTAGACGTCGTATACCGGTGGCTCTTGTTGTTGCTCTCGTTATTCTTGGTCTGGCAACTCTTGCAAGTGCTGCATACCTGGTTTACACGCAAGTTCTTAATCCCAATCCGCCCGTACAAGAAGAGTCGGTAGTCGATAGTTCTGAGTCAGAGGGTGCTGAGGATAAACAAGAAAGCGACAATACTGAGGCTGAGCAGGACAGTGGCAATGCTGAGACGCAAACCGATAAAGAAACATCAACTGACGAGACGGTAGATAATGGATCTGCGGCTGCTGCAGAAGAGGTCGCACCGCCTGCTGTAGTTCATGATTATGAGTGTGACGCTTTCTATGTAGATGTGCCTGATTACTGGGTTATGAGTGATGAATCTGTTAATGAAGAAGGACAGATAAATTGGAATGTTACTGACAATGGGGATGGTACCTATCTGCTCCATCAAAGCGACTATGCAGGGTCTTCGGGAAACACCTATGTATACGTAGGTGTACCTGCTCCTAGCTATTGCACCTATTATGGGACAACGTCTGACGGACGCGATGTGTATGTTGGGACATTTGCAGGGGGTTCATTCTTAGACACGGACGCAACCCTTACTCTAAAGTGACATTGATTTTGCTTTATTGCACAGCTATCTGTAAGAGAAGATGCGCGCATAAAATGGATTGAAATTGTAAAGACCGTTCGTCCCATTTCGGGCGTCCGGTCTTTTTTTTACGGCAAGTGGGAGAGGAACAAAGCTTTATGGACAGAGCTGTCTATAAAGGACAAACTATATAAGCAAGTAGTGCTTTTCATACCAAAAGGGATTGGCGGGTGCAGGAGCCACGAATCAATGGCTTGACTGCTCCCAAACTAATGTGGCTTTTGCTACAGAAAGAAAGGGGAATACATGCTTTGGACTGAGGAACTGTTTGGTGTTAAGAAGCCCATCATTTCTATGCTGCATCTCGATCCCTTGCCAGGCGATCCGCGATATGGCTTTGATGGATCGGTGTCCCGCGTTGTTGAGTATGCCAAGCGTGATCTCGAGGCTTTGCAAGAAGGTGGCGTTGACGGCATTATTGTGTCAAACGAGTTCAGCCTGCCCTATCAGCGTCATATGAGCTATGTCACACCTGCAACAATGGCTTATGTTGTCGGTCAGCTCAAGAGTGAGCTTTCTGTTCCGTATGGCGTCGATGCTATTTCCGACGGTCTTGCTTGTATTGAACTTGCTGCTGCCTGCGAGGCTAAGTTTGTGCGCGGCACCTTCTCAGGCGTGTATGTAGGCGATGGTGGCCTGTACAACAATGACTTCTCGATGCTTATGCGCCGTAAGGCAGAGCTCCATTTGGATGATCTGCGGATGCTTTACTTCATCAATCCGGAATCAGATCGCAATCTTGATACGCGTGACCTGGCAGACATTGCTGCTTCAACTATTTTCAAGGTACATCCTGATGGTCTGTGCGTTTCTGCAACAGCTGCTGGTGCCGATGTAGATACCGGCCTTATCGCTTCAGTAAAGAAGAAGAATCCTGAGGTCGCCGTTCTTGTTAATACCGGCTGCCGTCCCGACACCATTGAGAGCAAGCTTGCTGTTTGCGATGCTGCTGTAGTGGGCACCTACTTCAAAGAGGGCGGTCGTCTGGAGGACGAGAACCTGCATAACGTACGTGTAGACGTTAACCGTGTGAAGGAATTTATGGACGTTGTTTATGAGGTTCGTAAGAGCTTGTAAACACGAAACATAACAACTGAAGATTAAGGAGCGAGCATGGCGGACCGGGTTCTTATCGGTATTGATAATGGCGGTTCGGAAACAAAGTGCGCGGTCTTCTCATTAGATGGTCGTGAGCTTGCTGTTGCGAGTCGTCGTTTACCTATTGAGGTTCCACATCCAGGCTGGTCAGAGCGGGATGCAAAGCGCGTGTGGGAGATGAATGTCGAAGCGATTCGCGAGGCATTGTCTTCTGCAAAAGTAACGGGTGAGCAGGTGGCTGGTGTTGGTTTAACTGGCTACGGTAATGGTGTTTGCCTTGTTGATGAGAACGGAGAGCCAACGTATAAAGCAGTTGTCTCTACCGACGAGCGCGCTGATGATATTTGCTCAGAGTTTGCCGAGACGGGGGTAGAGCGTGCAATTTATCCCATGACATGTCAGTCAACGTGGGCAGCTCAGCCGGCCGCTATGCTCGTGTGGTTTAAGCGCAATATGCCTGAGGTGCTTGAGCGTACGCGGTGGTGCCTGGGCATTAAAGATTACATTCGCTTCCGCCTTACGGGAACTTTTACCACCGAGATGACCGAGGCCTCATCAACGTGTCTGCTCAACCTTCATACCCGTTCGTTTGATCCGGCTATTTTTGAAGCCCTTGGCATTCCTGAGCTGCATCGTATTATGCCGCCGGTGTGTGAGAGCTGCAGCGCTGCGGGGACGATAAGTGCTGAGGGTGCCAAAGAAACCGGACTGGTAGAGGGCACGCCCGTAGCGGCAGGTTACTTTGACATTGATGCTGCAGAATTTGCCAGTGGTGTTGCCGATACCGAGACACTTTGTCTCATTGCCGGCACCTGGTCCATTAACGAGCGTTTGGCTCTTGAGGCCAATACCGATTACGACAAAAACAAGAACACGGTAACCCTGGGGTATCGTCCGGGCTTCTTCAATGTTGAAGAGTCGTGGCCGACAAGTGCCTCCAACTTCGACTGGTTTGTCTCGAACCTGCTTGCTCCTGGTGAAGAAAGTGTTTCTCGCTCGGATCTGTACGCAAAGTGCAATGCGGCTGTGGCAGCGCTTGATCCTAACGAGTCAGACGTTGTCTTTGTTCCCTATCTGTATGGAGCCTCATATCCCTCGGGTGCCGATGCCTGCTTTATGGGACTTACGAGCTACACCACTCGTGAGCACATGCTTCTTGCGGTCTACGAGGGCGTGTGCTTCTCGACCCTCTGGAATGTCCACCAGCTTGTAGGCAAAGATCTCACCGGAAGGCATGTCAGGCTTTCTGGAGGTGTTGCAAAGAGCCACGAGTGGACTCAAATCATGGCTGACGTTTTGGGCGTTCCGGTTGAAACGCTTGCCAACACAGAACTTTCAGCTCAGGGCGCAGCAATGTCGGCTGGTGTGGCGGCTGGCGTGTATAGCGATTTTGATGATGCAATTGCACAGGCGGTGCGCTTGGGCGAGACGGTCAATCCGCGTCCGGAGCGCGTGGAAACCTATCGTCGCAAGTTTGCCCGCTATGAGCGTGCGCTCGAGGCACTTGCCGTCTTTGGGAAGGAGTAATCCGTGTTTCAGCTGAGCCCGTCATTATCGGCAGGGTCCGATCTCAACCTTGCCGAAACCCTGGCTGCAACACGAGGACTCAAACATATTCATTTGGATGTCGACGACGGTAATTTTGTTCACGAGATTACCTTTGGCGTTGATACGGTACGCACCGTGTGCACATCTACCGAGGTTCCGGTGGATGTGCACCTTGAGGTGCTCAATCCGCTTGATTATGTAGAGCCGCTTTCTCGTGCAGGTATTGCGGCTGTTTGTGCGCACGTTGAGGCGCTGGCATTTCCGAGTGAGTTTCTCAGTGCTGCACGTAAAGCAGGCATTCCTAAGGTGGGTTTGGCTTGCAACCTCAAGACGCCCATAGATGAGCTTCTGGCATACGCCGATCAAGCCGATTATTTCCTTTTCGTGAGCGTTGAGGCGGATTCGGAGGGTCTGCCGTTCAGGCCTATGACGCTCTGGAAGGTCCGTCGTGTTTACGAGGCGTTGCGCTCTGAAGTTCTTCAACAGCACGCCGGTGCATGCAACAACATTGAGCTTTGGGTTGACGGTGGAGTCAACGAGCAAAACCTGCCCGATGTGGTAGCAGCAGGTGCCGATGGCGTTGTGGTTGGCAGGGCTGTTTTTGGAGCAAAAGATCCGATTGCTGCGGCGGAGCGTATTTGCGCTTTAGGCGAATCATGCCGTATTGCACATAACAAGGAGGCTTAAAGCGTGTACGAGGCAGAGAAGCAATCTCTTATAGATTGCGCCCTTCAGATGAAGGTCGAGCAACTCATCAAAGGCAGCGGCGGCAACGTGAGTTTGCGCGTCGATAAGAACCTGTTCTTGGTTACTCCTTCAGCTATGGCATATGAAACCATGAAGCCCGAAGATATTTGCGTGGTAAATGCTGAAGGCGAGGTTGTGGAAGGCAAGCGCCGTCCTACCTCCGACATCACTGCAATCCTGTATATCTTTAATCACCGTCCCGAGATTGGGGCCATCATTCATACGCATCAGCCGTATGCAACTGCTCTTTCCCTGGTATGCGATGAGCTTCCGGCAGATTTTGTGACCGTCATTGATGAGCTCAACGCGGCGGTACAGGTGGCGCCGTTTACCCGCAGCTCCGATGAGGGTATGGGTATCCAAACGGTCACGTACGCTGGCGATGCGCTTGCAGTTATCCTGAAGCATCACGGTGTCATTGCCTTTGGCCGCGATGTTGATGAGGCACTTTCTTCTGCGGTGAATCTTGAGGAGGGGTGCCGCTGCTATCTTGCAGCACTTGCAACAGGGCTTCCCTTGGCACATCTCACGCCAGAGCAGATTGCAGATGAGGCAGAAGAACGCGGCTATTACGGTCAGCCAAAAGAGTCGTAGGTTTTTACTGCGTCTTGGTTTGGTGTGCCCGTTTTGCTTCTCGGTGGGATATGCTTTCGAAGCTGTTATGAAATACCATTCTGAGAACAGCTGGATGCATGTGAGAGGAACGTGGCACTATGGCAAACGCCCGCGAGAATGCTCAAAAGCTGGATACCAACGTTCAGCAGACGTCTCTTTTTGATATGCAGTCTCCCGAGGAGACTGAACCTTCAACTCCAGCAGAGCGTGCTCAATGGTTGAATCAACGCCTTGAGCACGCTGCTTGGCGCTATTATGCACTTGACGATCCCGAGATGACGGATGCTGAGTTTGACCGTTTGCTGGTTGAACTTCAAGACATTGAGGCGCTTCATCCTGAGCTCGTAACTCCTGACTCTTATACGCAGCGTGTAGGAGGATATGTCTCTGAGCAGTTTGCCTCTGTTACGCACGCCAGCCGTATGTATTCCATGGATGATGCCATGGATCTTGGAGAGCTTGATGCGTGGCTCAATCGTACGGAAGAGACGCTGGCGCAGCTTGCTGCTTCAGGCGATAGCCGCGCAGAAGGAAAGCCATCCTATACCTGTGAGCTAAAGATTGACGGTTTGGGTGTTGCTCTTACCTATCGTGATGGTAGATTTGTGCGCGCGGCAACTCGCGGCGATGGTACTACGGGCGAAGATGTAACTGCCAACGTCCTTACCATTTCTGACATTCCACGAACACTTGCACGAGCAGGTCTTGAGCATGTCACCAATCTCGGACTGCATCAAAGCATTGAGGTTCGCGGCGAAGTCTATATGCCAAAAAGCAGTTTCGTTCGTCTAAACGAGCAGAACGATGAGGCGGGTAGACCTCCATTTGCCAACCCTCGCAATGCAGCGGCAGGCTCCCTTCGCCAAAAGGATCCTGCGGTCACCGCATCTCGCGATCTTGAGACCTTCCTCTATGCCGTTGCAGACGAAACGCCCATAGACGTTACCTGCCAGCATGAGTTTCTCGCTTGGCTTTCGGACTGCGGCTTTTCTGTTAACCCGCATGCTCGGCGTTGTGCTTCTGCCTCTGAGGTGCATGCGTTTTGCGAGGAGGCGCTCGCTGGTCGCGATGAGCTGGGCTATGACATCGATGGCGTTGTTGTAAAAGTGGATTCATTTGCCCAACAAGCTGCGCTTGGTTTTACTGCTCGCGCGCCTCGCTGGGCTATAGCCTTTAAGTTCCCGCCTGAGGAGAAGCGCACGGTTCTGCGCGAGATTCGTATTCAGGTTGGTCGTACCGGAGTCCTTACACCGGTTGCCGAGTTTGATCCGGTTCGCGTTGCGGGCTCAACTATTGCTCGAGCAACACTGCACAACCTTGATGAAGTGCGCCGTAAGAATGTTCGCGTGGGCGACACCATCGTGGTTCATAAAGCTGGTGACGTTATTCCTGAGGTTGTTGGACCTGTGTTGGAGCTTCGTCCGGAAGACGCTCCTGAGTTCCAAATGCCCGAGAAGTGCCCCAGCTGTGGGGGGCCTGTTGTACACGAGGAGGGCGAAGTAGCGTTCCGCTGCGTCTCTCTCGATTGCCCCGCTCAGGCACAGGAGCGTCTGGCGCATTGGGTAAGCCGAAAGGCAATGGATATCGACGGCGTTGGTGACGAGCTTATCGCAAGGCTTATATCTGCTGGACTCGTCTCAGATGTGGCGGATTTTTACACCAAGCTGGACGAGGCTTCTCTGGCCGCCCTCGATACAGGTAGAACATACGAAACAACAACCCGCGACCATGCTGCAGGCGATTCCATCACGGTGGGCACCACTATTGCCGCTAAGGTGATGGCCCAAATTGAAGCATCCAAGAGCCGTGGTCTTGCGCGAGTGCTTTTTGGTTTGGGTATTCGCTACGTTGGCGAGTCGGTAGCGCGTGCGCTTGCAGAATCGTTTGGCAACATTGTTGACCTCATGCTTGCCGATGAAGAGCGCATTGCCGCTGTGGAAGGCGTTGGCCCAAAGATTGCGCAGAACGTCCATGCGTTTCTTAAGGTTAACGAGAACCGCGTGGTTATTGAGCGCCTTCGCAGTGCGGGTGTGGTTTTGGAGGAGGAGCGTACAGCCTCTGAGCAAAGCCATTCGCTCGACGGTCTTACCTTTGTTCTCACTGGCTCGCTTGAACGGTGGACGCGCGATGAAGCAAAAGCAGCTCTCGTTGCTTTGGGCGCAAAAGTAACTGGCTCTGTCTCGCGACGCACAAGTTTTGTGGTTGCTGGTGAGGCGGCCGGCTCAAAGCTGGACAAAGCTCGGAGCTTAGGCGTTCCAGTTCTCGATGAAGCAGCGCTTGAACAAGTGCTTGCAACAGGCGAAGTGCCCCAGAGTTCGTCGGAGATGTAGACGTCATTACCGAGACGTTGCCAAGTTGTAGCAACAATCCAGAGTCATTACTGAGACTGTACTTTTACGGTACACTCAGTCCGTTTTTGGGCGAAGAGAGGAGCGAGCGTGGGGGAGAACCTCACTACGTTTCGTAGGTATTTATGCGTGTTTTTGCTGGTAGTCCTGGGACTTTCCTTAGGAGTATCCGAGTTTGTTGTTATCGGTATTGAGCCAGAGCTTGCTGCATCTTTTGGGGTTCCACTTTCTCGCGTGGGAGAGCTCATCAGTGTCTACTCAGCTACGTATGCAATAATCACGCCAATCTTGGCGCTCACTACGGGACGTCTGCGCAGGTTTCAGCTGCTCGTTGCCTATTCGGTCGTCTTCTGCATTGGCAATAGCGCGGCAGTTATTGCTGCGAATTTCACATCACTTCTCTTGGCACGTGTGTTGCTTGGATCGGTATCGGGTGCTTTGCTTGCAGTTGGTGTTACCTACATTCCTGAGCTGGTGAGCAAGGAGCGTGTTTCTCAGACAATTGCTATCGTGTATGCAGCGTTTTCTGTTGCTATGGTGCTCGCGACCTCTGCCGGTCGTCTCATTGCCGATCGCCTTAACTGGGACATTGCTCTTATCGGCACCTTAGTATTGGCGCTTGTTACCTGCATTGCGCTTGTTGCCTTTTTGCCGCGCCACGGCGCTACCGATGAGCCGGCTACCTTCCATGAGCAGGTTGGTTTGCTTAAGGAGCCCTGCGTGCTTGGCGGTATGAGCATCTTTATCTTTGGCGTGGGTTCGGTATATGTCTTCTATGGTTACGTTACGCCGTATCTCGAGCAGATTTTAGGGGTGAGCCCTACCATTTCGAGTGCAGTGCTCATGGGCTATGGAATAGCTTGTCTTATTTCTAACCTTACGTCAGGTTGGATTGCCTCTCGCTTTGGGCTTAAAGCTTTGATATTCACCTTCCCGGTGCAGGCTTTGCTGCTTTTTTCACTGTGGATGCTGGGTGGCTCAACGTTGCCTGCGCTTGTCATTGTGCTTCTTATAGGTTTGAGTATGTATTTGGTTTCGGTTCCTTGCGTCACCATGTTTATGGGGACTGCGGCTCAGCGCCATCCCAAAGCGCTTACGTTGGCAAGTTCGCTTGAGCCCATGGCGTTTAATGTTGGCATTGCGTTTGGAACAGCGGTGGGTGGCTCGGTGGTTGCCGGTCCAGGTTTGGCAAGCGTGGGCTTGGTGGGCGCTCTTTTCTCGGTAGTGGCATGCGCCTTAGCTGCCCTTACAACGTTTTTGGAAAAGCGCTCGCGGGTGCTTGCCCAACAAGACGCATTGTAGATGGGCGCGCTGGGTACATTCAGGGATGTAACGAGTGCGTCATGAGCTGATACAAGGCATTCTTTTGAACTGGTATGAATTAGACTGTTTCTTGTACGACACGCTCAGGGTGTTTTAGTTGCAATGGATTTGTTGTAAATCCATTGTCCTAAGAAAGGGGAGAGGTATGGCGCAAGTTTTTAACAGTCCTTCCAAGTATGTACAGGGTCCCAACGCTCTTTCTGAGCTCGGACAGTATGTTGCTGCACTTGGATCGAAGGCTCTTGTTATTATTACTGCCTCTGGTATCCGTCGCGTGGGCGACAAAATTCAGGCTGGTTTTGCTGAGGTAGATGCAACGGCAGACTTTGAGGAATTTGGTGGCGAATGCTCCAACACCGAGATTGATCGTCTCTGTGGCATCGTTGAGAGCGGCGGCTACAACGTTGTAATTGGCGTTGGCGGCGGCAAGGCTCTTGATACCGCTAAGGCAGTTGCCTATCACCGCGAGCTTCCGGTAGTAATCTGCCCAACCATTGCAAGTTCCGATGCTCCTTGTTCGGCGCTCTCGGTTATCTATACCGATGATCATGCATTTGAGAGCTATCTGTTCCTGCGCCAGAACCCCAACCTGGTGCTTATGGACACCACCGTCATTGCTGCTTCGCCGGTGCGCCTGACGGTTTCTGGTATGGGCGACGCTTTGGCCACATGGTTTGAGGCCAAGGCCACGGTGGATGCTGATGGATCTACCTGTGCCGGTGGTCATGCTACTCAGGCGGGCCTTGCTATGGCAAAGCTTTGCTATGAGACGCTCGTTGAGGATGGCTTTAAGGCAAAGATTGCTCTTGATCACGGTGCCTGCACCAAGGCTGTCGAGAAGATCATTGAGGCCAATACCCTTCTTTCTGGCATTGGTTTTGAGAGCTCTGGTTTGGCAGCGGCCCATGCTATCCACAATGGCCTGACGCAGCTTCCCGAGACACACGAGTACTATCACGGCGAGAAGGTTGCTTTTGGTACCCTGGTTCAGCTCGTTCTTGCCGATGCAAGCCGTGACCAGCTTGAAGAGGTTCTCGCATTTGCACTCGAGATTGGCCTGCCAGTCTGCCTTGAGGACATTGGTGTGACTGAGGTAACCCGTGAGAAGGTCATGAAGGTTGCCGAGGCTGCATGCGATCCGTCCGACACGATGGGCAACATGCCGTTTGACGTAACACCTGAGATGGTGTGCGAGGCAATCCTTGGTGCTGACGCTCTTGGTCGTACCTATGCAGGATATGACGATTAAGGCCGTCTGAGAGAAGAGTCCTGCTCTGAAAGAGCTCTTACACATATAAGTAAGAGAGCGCAATACTCTTGCTATTGAGGCGCTGACGCAGTGGATAAAGCTGCGTCAGCGTTTTTGTAATTTGCTTTCAAAAGCGAAGTTTCATACATAAAAGAGAGTTCTAATACATTTCAAAAACACCCTTTTACCTGGTAGTTTTCAGAACTCTTATAGAATCTGTTTATTAACATTATTCTCGCCTGACATTCCTCTTTTAAGGTGCTTTTTGATTATGAGCACCTCTGTCTCGCACATGACCTTTTCTCTGATAAATGCGATTTTGGAGAGGAATACAACAGGATGAAAAAACGATATGTACTAAGAAGTGCTGGTGGTATTGCACGCAAAGCACTCATTATTTTACTTGCAGCACTCCTAACATTGCCGTCACCCTTTGCTCCTATAGCACTGGCAGTGGCGGATGAAATATCTTCTCTTCAGCAAAACGTTCAGAATCCCCCTGTTGAGCCTATTAACGAAGAGCTCACTAATAAGTCGGAGCTCAAAATCGCTGTTTTATCAGACATGCACTATTACCCTGTAAATTATGTAAGTGACTGCGAAGATTACGATACCTATGTGGGCGGCGACCCCAAGATGCTTGAGGAATCGGGCTCTATTGCCGACGCCGCTGTAAACATGATTATTGAAGATAAGCCTGACATTGTTCTTGTCTCGGGAGATCTTACAAAGGATGGCGAGAGGCTCGGACATGAGCAACTGGCTCAGAAGCTTCAAAGAATAGAAGACGAAGCGGGCTCCGAGGTATTTGTCATTAACGGTAACCATGATGTCTATAACTACCTGGATGCCTGCACCTTTGAGAATGGCAAGAAAGAATCTACAGAGACTGTCTCTCCGGATGACTTCAAAACCATCTATGCCAATTTTGGCTATGACGGCTCATACGAGGCGCAGTATTTTACAAATCCCAATCATGATGCTGGTGAGATTGCAGGAGAGCTTTCCTACTCTGTTGACCTGGGTAAATTTACCATTGTGGCTATTGATTCTTGCATGTATAGCCCTGACGCCGGTACAGGTTATGATTCGAACGAGCATATTACGGCAGGTCGTGTAGATGAAGACTTGCGTCCGTGGGCCGTTCAGCAAATTCAAGATGCAGAAGCTGAGGGCGATACCGTTATTGGCCTGATGCACCACGGTCTTGTTCCTCATTTTGAGGGCGAAGAAAGTATCCTCTCTGAATATGTGGTTGAAGATTGGCGCTCTACTGCGAGCGCTTTTGCAGATGCCGGAATGCGCTATATCTTTACCGGTCATATGCATGCAAATGACATTGCTGAGTTTACGAGCAACAGTGGCAATCATATAACCGATCTTGAGACAGGCTCACTTTCCTCATGGATGAGCCCAGTTCGTACGGTTACGCTTACCAAGGGCAATCCGCTTAACGATGGAACAAATCGCACGCATGAAACCTTTAACGTGACGAGCGAGTCAATCAAGTCGATTGACTTTGTGGATCATACGGGAAATGCGACCCATATTGATGATTTCAAAACCTATACGCAGCAAAAGCTGTACCCCAAAGAACTTATCAACAATATGGCGTCAGGAATGCTCCGCCCAGTTCTACAAGAAATGTCGGAACAGGGCCTCAAGAATTGGCTAGCGGAAAACCTACCTGGGGTAGACATTGACGCTATGGCACTTCAGGCAATCCGTGATGCTCTTTCTGGTGGTATGGAGATAGAGCTCGGTTCTGGCATTGGCCGCATTTCTGTACAGTATCGCAACGGCGGAATTGTGCTTACACCTTCTGGTACTGCAGGGTGGGCCTTAGATGAAGTGTCCATAACCGATGCACAACTGCTGCGTATTATCGACGGTGTTCTTGCTCAAGTAGAGACACAGTATATTGATAATCCCGAGTATCTCTTAGAGCAAATTGATTCGATAGTTACGCAGGTATCAAACTATGGCGTGAGCTCACTCAACAGCGAGCAGCGCGTACTCTATGAACTGGTACTCATCATTCTTACAGGACACTATGCTGGCTCAGAAAATCCGCCTCAATGGGCAATAGATGCCGTGAGCTATATTGAGACTGGCGAGCCAATTTCTGGACTTATTCAGTTGCTCGTAGATGATCTCATGCCTGTTATTGATAACGTGCTGTCCAACACATCCATAGATACAGGCATTGCCTTTAGCGGTTTGTGGAAGACTGCCATTGATGCAGCAACCGATGATGGCAATCTAAAAAGTGCGCTTAACCTCTTTGGTTTTGATGACGCAAAGATTCGCTCGATGATTGAAGGACTTATCGGCGAATATATGAGTCCTAGCTTTCTTACGGGTATGGGAAGTCTGCTTGGCACCATTTGTAATGCCATGCTCTATGACACAAATGGTCAAGATGACGTCATTGATGGTGAAGGTCGCACCATAACATTTGATGGTTCGGTATCTGTGCCAGATCCTTCTATTGAGAGTGGGCAGCTACCAACGCAGGTGACAATGAGTTTAGGGCCGGATGCAAAAACAAGCCGCGCAATTCGTTGGTACACCGCACCAGAGGTAACAGATGGCACCATTCAAGTTGCCACAGATGCCGATTTCCAAAATGTTGTACAGGAAGTTTCAGCCACCTCTGAGGTGATAACCAAGCCAAAAACTCATTTGAATCTGGGCTTGATAAGCACCTACGGAACGCAAAAGGCTACAAAGCACTCTGGCGTTGTAAGTGGACTTGCAGAAAATACCGACTATTACTATCGCGTTGGCGATAAGGACCATGGTTGGTGGAGCGATCCTATCCCATTTACTACGGGCGCTCAGGCTGATGACAGCGATACCTTCAGCTTCATTAACGTCAATGACTCTCAGGGCATGGTTAAGAGCGATTACGATGTGTATCTTGCAACGCTCGGTCAAGCCCATATGTCATTCCCTGATGCAGCGTTTACGTTGCATGCCGGCGATTTTGTAGATGACGGCGCAAATGAAGATTACTGGACATGGGCGCTTGATGATACGAATAATGTTGCTCAGGGTATGGCTATGACTCCGGCAGCAGGCAACCATGAGGAGCGCAGTGATGTTGAAGGCATCACCGATGCCAACCCAATCGTTTCTCATTTTGACTTGGCAAATGTGCCTGAAGGACAAGATTTCTCTTCGGGTGTGTACTATTCCTACACCTATAAGAACGCACTGTTTGTAGTGTTAAATACGAATGACACTACAGCGGATGGATCTCTTTCTGATACTCAGTACAGCTGGGCATATGACACACTTTCTCATTCTGATGCCCAGTGGAAGATTGTGCTTATGCACAAGTCGCCGTACTCTAACGGCCCGCATCAAGATGATGAGGATGTCGTTGCTATTCGTGCACAGATGAATGTCCTGGCGGCATCTTGCGATGTTGATCTTGTCCTTTCTGGACATGACCATGTGTATAACCGCACACCCAATCTTGTGCGTGGTGCAGCTCAGGAAGTGGCAACAGAGACACAAACTCACAATGGTACAAACTACGAAACGATGCTCAATCCGTCGGGCACAACCTTCGTTATTGCTGGAACTGCAGGCGTAAAGAACTATGTTCAGACAACTTCTTCTGCCATCCCCAGCGCCATTGCTCTTGACCTTTCTGTGCCAGTATATTCAGGTGTTTCTATTGATGGTGATCATCTGTATTACCAGGCCTATAAGGTTGAAAGTGGCAGCTCAACGCTTATCGACAGCTTTGCTATTTCTAAGGCAGAGGAGGATAAGGCGCCAGCTTGGAAACAGGTGGAGGAGCTCATTGCAGCTCTGCCTGAGCAGTCTGATGTAACAAAAGCCGATGAAGAGGCAATTGTTGAGGCTCGCGCTGCGTACAACAATCTTTCGCAAGAAGATAAAGAAAACGTTTCTAATTACGACAGGCTCGTGGCTGCAGAGAAAATGCTCAGTGTCATTAAGAGTGCTGCCGGAAAGCGTACCGTTACCGTATCTAACGCTGATGATTTTGTTGCAGCCGTGAATGACTCTTCCGTTGGCACCATTATTACAACTGGCTCTTTCGAGTTTGATGAGGGCGGTTTGTTTGATGACGGAAACCGTGAGATTTATGTTGACCGAGACCTCATTGTGGGTGGAACGGGTGAGTTAAAGTTCTGTCGTTTCCATGTGCGCAATGGTGCCACGCTGGTGTTTAAGGATTCACTCTACGTTAACGATACCCGTAGCCAAGGGTCTATGTACGATGCGTTGAATCCAGTTGAAGTTGAGGCAAATTCAACGTTCATTACCACAGGTAGTGTTTCTCTTCGCACGGAGTATGGAAGAGGAGGCGCAACCGAGGGTATTTGCGTCAAGCTTCTTGGCTCAGGTGCTACAGCAATTCTTGGTAGCTCAGGAACCTATTGGGCATCAGAAGGTGCTGTGTACTCTCCGGCTAGTGGTACCAACATCATCATTAATGACGGTACCTTTAGTGCGAAAAATAACACACGCTTCATCATTGATACGTATGGTGATGTAACGGTGAACGGCGGTACCATTTCGAGCTTGTGGACGCAGGGAACCCTACGCATTAATGGCGGTACCTTTGAGCACCAGGATTCGGCATCCAGCACTAAGGTTCCTGTGAAGTTTGACGGTGCAAATGCCTACATTACAGGTGGCACCATTGTTCCGTACAACGGCACGTCAATGGATCTTGGCAGCAACTCAAAGGTGCATATTCTCGCCAGCAATAACGGCAACGTAAAAATTGGAAATAGCACTCCTTATGTTGGTTCGGTTGCTACAACTAACTATAAGGACGTAACGATTGGATATGTTGCCTCCAATGGTTGGGGGTCATCAGACGGTGTTTACCGTGTTGACGGATCAGTGGCTGCTAGCTCGGTAGAGGACATCGCCGCACTTAATGCAAGCCAGCTTTCCAATACACAACACAATCAAAACGGCAACTATATGGATGCCACTGTGCCCAATGGGACAAGTACGGTATTTGGTAAGTATTGGCTCTATGGCAATGGCAAAGGTGCACCAAGCGGTTCTGGTATTACCGGTGGAGGACAAGTCATTGTCTATGGTCCTGTGCGCACTATTCAAAATAATCCGGTAACCGGGGTAACCATTGACGGTGAGGACCTACGCGTAGTTGACCTGCGCCAAGAAGGATCTAATCCGCTGCGTTTGAATGGCTATACCACGCCAGACAATGCATTTGATAACAGCTTGCAGTGGTCTACATCCGACGAGTCTGTGGCAAGCGCAGAGTCTTCTGCTGGCCAAGGCGTTGTGAACTTTACCCATGCAGGAGGCGTTACTGTTACCGCTCGTGCAACATCCAATCAAAATGCTTCTGACTCAGTTGATGTAATTGCTGTTCAGCCCACACTAACTGGTGTGGATGTAGTGGACGACAGCACCTCTGAGACAGACAGAACATTCTTTGCTGCACCCGGATTTGTAGTTGCCAATTACACCAAACACAGTGTGAGCTTTACGTGGTCTACCGATAATGAGGGAATTGCCACGGTAGATGACCAGGGCGTTCTTACTATGAGGGGTTCGGGCAACGTCAAGGTAACCGCCACGCTTTGTGTGGACGGAAAACCAACTGAGGTAACGGTAAGCAAGGATGTTGTTTGCCGCGCCAAGCCGGAGATAACAGAGAGTGACATCAACCTTGCTCTTGATATAAAGGTTGACGATACAACCGACGTCCATGAAGACAAGACGTTTAGCGATCTGCTTGCAGATTCTTATACGGTAGGCGATATTCGCAAAGTCTCGCTTCCCTCTGAAGGCCTTGCCGTTGCAACAGATTTCTTGGGCATTACCCAGGCCGATTACGTATGGCAGGTAGATGTAACAATAAAGGCAAATCCGTATGTCTCGGCATATGACAGCTCAGCTAGTCTTACGGAAGGCACCCATGCGCTTACCAAAGACACTTCTGCAGAGCAAACTGTCACGCTTGAGTGGGATTACGCTTCGGCTTCTTGGAAGGTAGCTGGCGAAGATGCAAACAACGTCATTACCTTCAAGGTGGAGTGTGCTCCAGAGGCACCTGCAGCTCCTTCACAAAGCGACGTTGCAAACCTTGCGGGTATATCAGTAACGCTTGTCGATAAGAGCGAGCTCAACGGCGCTGCTCACGGAGGCACTCACCAGGACGCAGCTTTTGTCGCTCAGCCACAAGCTACGAGCTTGATTGAGACTTCCTTTACCATAGGAGAGCCGCATCAGAACACCGAAGGGGTTTGGGTTGCAGAGGTAACACTGAGCGCAGATGCCTATCTTGATGCTTATGCAGAAACGTATGGTTCTCACTACTATGCCAGCGCTGATGAGACAGGGCAGCGTACCTTTACGCTCGTGTATGACGATGCGAGCAAGACTTGGTCGGTAGATGAGAACACGCCTGCTGCGTACACCTTTGAGATTGCTTGCCTGTCGCTCCAGCCTATTTCAGTAGAGAAATATGTTGGAGATGGTGAGACGAGCACAAGCCATTTCCCAGATCCATACATTGAGGATGAGTTTGGTCAGACATACACAATCGACGAGCTCAATGAGCTTTTGAGCAATGGACAGACAGCACGCATTGCATACTTCAATGAAGATGGAACCGAGATTGATGACGATACACAGCCTGGCAGCTATATCGCACGAATTGTGGTAGACGGCAATGCTTCTGCTCGTACAAACGCGCAGAGTCAGACGCTTGACATTGAAATAAATGGTGAGACGTATACCTTTACGCTGGTAGACGGCACCCTTACGGTTAGAAGTGTGTCCGACTCAGCCGATGCTGAGCAGGGAAAACTAGACGTCGCACTGATTGCTCCAAATGCAAGTGAAGATGAAATAACAGGTGCGATTGCGGCAACTTCTGGTGGCGTTGTTGCTTCGTTGCCGGATGGTGCAACGCTTACTTACAATGGCAACTCAGAAGCTGTGCTCACCTCAACCGATGGAGTAAAGCTGCTTTCCGATGAGCTGTTGGGAAGTGACGGAGCTCGAGAAAAGCTTCTCGCAGATCATGCTGCCAGCCAGGGATACAGCCTCGAAGGGAAAGAAACAGACTTTAGGTATCTCGATCTTGTTGATGGCGCACAGTCAAACATTTGGGTTTCTTCCGATAAGGGCGTAGATGTTTACTGGCGCTTGCCTGAAGGTGTTGATGAAACTGATAACGTGCAGGTACTTCGTTTTGATGGTCTGCATCGTACCTATGACGACACCAACCTGGAGCAGGTAGTTTCAGAAAGTACGGTAAAGCCTGTCGAAAACACTCAAGTGCATAACGGTTACGTGAGCTTCCATGTTGCTCCGAGCGAGTTCTGCCCCATGGTGCTTTCGTGGGATAAGGATGAGCCGACCCCGCAGACGGTAGTTATCTCCTTTAACCCCCAGGGCGGAACCATTCAGGGTTCCACTGCAACAGTTTCTCAAACCATGACCTATGGCAGCAAGCTCGGAGAACTTCCAGAGCCCACACGGCAGGGATTTGAGTTTGTTGGTTGGTTTACCGAGTCTTCTGGAGGCACGCAGGTATCTAGTGAGACTGTCATCGACTTCACCACTAACACCACGTATTACGCACAGTGGAAGCTCCTGGATGACACTCAAACAGTATCTCTGACGCTCAACCCAGGTGCAGAAGGCATGTTTGCTGATCATGCACTCGGTGAGGCAATTACGAAGGATGTTGCGAGCGGACAAGCGCTTTCGTGGGGAGATCTGCCTGTTCCCACTCGAGAGGGATATGCAGTAGAGGGCTGGTATATGAACTCAGACTTTGCTGCCGATACGCGCGTTCAGTTCGTTGGTGAATCTGACAGTCCTACAACGTTCTCAACAGACACAACGCTCTATGCAAAATGGGTTGAGACACTTTCGGAAGATGTTTCTATAACACCGGTAACGGTTCCATACGATGGCAGTGGTCATGCGGCGAATGTATCCTTCACCGACGCTTTCCCAACTGAGGAGAGAGATAAGCTCGTTGTGGAGTACTGTTCTGCAACAGATGAGCAGGCTACGTGGACAACAGATGTCCCCGTGGCGGCAGGTTCGTATCGTGTCCGTCTGACGTATGAGGGAACCGAGAATTACCAAGGCTTCCAAGTAGAGCTGCAAGATCAGGTGATTATCACTCCCGCGCAGCTTACCCAGACAGGATTGATTGCTGAGCCCTCTGAGGTTGAGGCTGGAACAAAGCTTTCAGACGTAGCGCTTATCGGAAGTACCGTAGTAATGGATAACGGAACAGTTGTAAGTGGCTCTTGGGCATGGGCCAGCCCCGATACTGTTCTGAATGCCTCGGGAACATATGAGGCGGTGTTTACTCCGGATGATCCAGCACTTGCTGCGAACTCCACCCCGCTTTCTGCAGAAGTCTCCGTGGCGGTAGCTGTTCAAGATGAGGAGTCTGGTCCAACAGGAGATACGGGCGAAGATTCTGGCAACGATGCCGGCAATCAGCGTCCTCCTCAGGACAGCTCCAACACGCAGCAAAATGACTCTGACCAGCAGAGTGATATTGCTCAAGGTGCTACGGCTATTCCGGCAACATCTGATCCTGGTTTTGTGACCATAGCGCTGTATTTGGGACTGGCAGGACTTGTTGGTGTTGCAACTTCGATGGTCATAAGGCTTCGCAAGCGCAGTTAATAAGTTTCTAGTACCGTAGATAGAAACGTTGTAAAACAAAGCACCTCCGTATTTGCGGGGGTGCTTTGTTACGATGAGCAAAATACTTTGATTGCAGAGTGCCTGAATGACAGGAGATTGTATGAGCGCAACAGGCAAGAGCGGTTTCTTCGAAGGGTATGAGCCGACAGATTGCGATTCGTTCTACCTGCGGCGTGCTCGTGAAGAAGACCTTGAGGCTGTTCTTGCCATTGTGGAAAGCGGACGCAACTCTCTGGCTGCCGACGGTGTTGACCAATGGCAAAACGGCAAGCCTTCAAATGAGGATTTTGCTCGAGATATCCGCTCACAGAGACTCTGGGTCTTTGAGGACGCAGCCGGCACCATTGCTGCCGTTGCAGCATTGGTTGCAGGTGAAGATCCCAATTACACACTTTTGCTTGCTGGTGCGTGGATACCTGCTCCAAGCCAAATGACGCTACAAACTTATATAACCGTTCATCGTTTTGTAGTTGCTCCTACATATCGCGGCGCAGCTGTTTCAAAACGTTTCTTCCAGGCGCTCTTTTTGGAAGCACAGCGCCAGGGCTTTAATGAGATGCGCGTAGACACGCACCCTAACAACCACAGAATGCGCCGGCTGGTAGAAGGGCTGGGCTTTGCCTGTGCAGGAGTTGTTTGTATCGATGGTGATCGTAGTGATAAACGCCTGGTCTATCAGCTGTACTTTGAGCAGGAGATTTCCGGCAAGTACAGGCGGCTGTTTCGGGGCTTAGCTGCTGATTCTGCGGACGCACTTGAAACACTGCTTCCCAGATTCCCTCATTATTTGGATAACCCTGAAGTGCCCATTCTTCGACATCATCTGGTTGTTTCTATGTCCGATGGTGCTCTTGTTGATGCTTGGATATATGGACCCAGGGTGCCCGTTCTTGTCGGTCCTTATGGTATTGATTGCGCTTCAATTCCTCTTCTAGTCCTGCATGGCAATGGAGAAGATCATCGCTCTTTAGCTGCTCAAATTGCACACCAGGCAGCTGTGCGTAGCGTTGTTGCAATAGACTGCCGTGCCCAGGGCGTCTCTACACGCGGGCGCGCTCCGTTAACCTACGAACTGCTCGCGCAAGATGCTTTTGAAGTGCTAAATGCCATTGGTATTTCTCGTGCGCATGTGCTGGGCTTTTCCGATGGCGGCATAGAGGCGCTCCTCATGGCGCGCGATGCTCCTCGCCGCATTGTTTCGCTTACAGCAGTGGGTGCAAACTGCGCACCGTCCGGCCTTGATAAGCGCTTTTTGGAGCATGAACGCATACGCTCTATTGCCCTGGCCTTTGGCAGGGTTGTAAGCAGAAAGATGGAGCGAGCCTGTGAGCTGTCCCGCTTGATGTTGCACGAGCCGCACATCGCCGGCTCATCACTCTCTCGGATAGCTTGTCCTTCGACGCTTGTTGCGGGAGAACATGACCTAGTTTTGCCGGAAGAAACGCGCCGGATAGCTCAGGCAATCCCTCAGGCGCAGATGGTTATTATTCCGTCGTGCGGCCATATGGTTCCCCTCGAGGCGTCCGATGAGCTCAATTGTGCACTCGACCAAACAATTGCACGTGTCGAGCATAGCTCGGATGATGTTGTGTGTGACGGACAGCATGCCCCTCAAGCTGTGTTACTTGCATCTCCACGCCAACCTTATCTGCCCGACAATGTGGTTGCTCTGCCGCTTGAGCTTTCACAACTCAAACAAGTCTTAGCGCTCTATGAAGCACTTCTTGCACATGAGAAGGCCCACCAAGATGCTTCTAGGGAAAACACTTCCTTTGATGCTGAGCATCCTCGTTCTTCTGGTGATAGCTGCGGCTGGATTGAGGGATGTTGGCCGCTTCCTGGCGATGTTGAAGAGCGTCTTGCAGCCGGACAGTATCGTGGTCTTTTTGCGGCGGAAGATATTGGTAGTGACGGTAAGCCGTTTGCATCGGCGCAGCTCTTAGGCGTACAGGCGCTCGACCATGATATGGGCTATGGCTTTGCCGGAGAAGATCAGGATAGGGGAGGTGCCGCTCCTTGTTGGGAAAAGTTGCCTGACCAAGCTATTCTCGTTGCACATTTACTTGCGGTTAATCCTGCTGCAGGAAGAAAAGGGATTGGCCGTGCTCTTGTGGCAGATCTTATAAGTCAAGCGCGGATTCGTGGAGCAAAAGCAATTCGTCTTAATACCTCGCCAGAAAATGTTGCAGCTACGTGTCTGTATCACAGCTGTGGGTTCCAAACTTTGGCTCCCGTTTGGCTTCCCTATGAGGGGCTGCCGCTTACAGGTTGGACTGTGCCATTTGAGATGCGTCTTGATTAAATCGTTCAGAGGGTATGGGGAGAGGAGTATTTGATGCCGGTTGAGAGCCTCAAAGTTAAGCGTGAACGTGCCATAGAGGTATGCCGCCGTATGGAGGAGCATTATGGTCCGGTGGAATGTTTCCTCGACCACACCTCGCCATTTCGCCTTGTTATATCGGTGCTGCTCTCTGCTCAAACTACCGATGCGCAGGTAAACAAAGTTACCCCTGAGCTTTTCTCCAAATGGCCCACGCCAGAGGCACTTGCAGCAGCCTCAGTATCTGATGTGGCCGAGGTCATCCATTCGCTCGGTTTTTATAAATCAAAGGCAAATCACGCCGTGGCATGTGCTCAGGCAATCGTTTCCAATTTTGGTGGAGAGGTGCCGCACACCATGGAAGAGCTGGTAACACTTCCAGGTGTAGGACGCAAAACTGCCAACATTGTGCTCAATGTTGGATTTGGCATTGTAGAGGGCATTGCGGTGGATACCCATGTGAATCGCATTGCTCACCGGCTGGCTCTTTCCCCTAAAACACACGCAAAAGAACCGCTCAAAACCGAGCAGGATTTGCTCAAGATTATCCCTCGTGAGCTGTGGGGAAGTGTCAATCACCAATGGATTAGCTTTGGTCGTGAGACCTGTTCTGCCAAAGCCCCTGCTTGTGAAGGGTGCATGCTTGAAGATATCTGTCCAAGCGCACATCGCGTGTAAGCGTCTGATGCACACACCTTTGCGAACACGTTTCCAAACTTGAACAACGATGCGAAAACTCCCCTAACGTTCTGGGTCTGACCTAGGTGTCGCGGATAGACTGGCAAATCAGTAAGCTTTTCGTTTTTACGTTGATTTGAATGTCTTACGCACATGATGGTGAGATGGTTAGAGGGGGACTATATGGAGAAGGAGAGAGGCGCCCAGACGGAAACCCGTGGGCTATATCGTCCAGAGTTTGAACACGATGCATGCGGCATCGGTGCTATTGCAAGTCTTAAGGGTGCGCGTTCACATGCAATTGTTGATGACGCTCTCTCCGTTTTGGTAAACCTTGAGCATCGCGGTGGTAAGGGTCTTGAGCGCAATACGGGTGATGGTGCAGGTATTCTTTTTCAAGTCCCTCATCGTTTCTTCCGCAAAGAGGCCCAGCGTTACGGACATTTGCTGCCCGATGAGGGCGACTACGGTGTTGCCATGATTTTTATGCCTCGCGATGAGGCGGGTGTTGTTGCAGCACGTCGTGTGTTTGAAGAGGGCTGTGCAGCTGAGGGAGTTCCTCTGCTTTTCTGGCGAGAAGTGCCGGTAGATCCACGGGATTTGGGTGAGACGGCTCGTGCCTGCATGCCCACCATTTTGCAGGCGTTTGTCGGCCGCCCTGACAATGTGTCTCGTGGCGATGATTTTGAACGCAAGCTCTATGTGTGCCGTCGTATTATTGAGCGCCGCGCTGCTGCTGAGCACGCACTTCTCGATAAGATCTTTTACATCTGCAGTATGTCCAGTCGTACGGTCGTTTATAAGGGCATGCTCGTTGCAACCCAGATGCGCCGTTTCTTCCTTGATCTTAATGATGCGGCGGTAGAAAGCTCTTTGGCCTTGGTGCACTCTCGCTACTCGACCAACACAACGCCGAGCTGGGAACGCGCTCACCCCAACCGCTTTATCATCCACAACGGTGAGATCAATACCTTGCGCGGCAACATCAACTGGATTCGCGCTCGTGAGGCGAACCTTTACTCGCCGCTGCTCGGTGCCGATCTTGAGAAGGTTATGCCTATCATCAACCGAGAGGGATCCGACTCAGCGGTTCTCGATAATGTCTTGGAATTTCTCACGATGAACGGCAGGAACCTGGCGCGCGCTGTCACGCTGGTTATGCCCGAGCCGTGGGATCATATATCTCAGTTGAGTGAGAGGCGTCGCGCTTATGACGCCTATCAATCCATGCTTATGGAGCCCTGGGATGGTCCTGCAGCAATTGTGTTTACCGATGGAAAGGTAGTGGGCGCCGCACTGGATAGAAATGGCCTGCGACCTGCCCGTTATTATCTCACGCGTGACGATAGGCTCGTGCTTTCAAGCGAGGTTGGTGCCCTTGACGTGGCCCCGGAGAACCTTTTGCAGGCAGGGTGCTTGGGCCCTGGTGAGATGCTGCTTGTGGATCCCTTGCAAGGACGCGTGCTGTGGAATGATGAGCTGCGCGATTCGTTTGCACGAGAAAAGCCGTATCATGACTGGCTTGAGGCGGAAACGTTAGACGTAGATGATTTGGCGCTGCCAAAAGAGACGCCTGCACCTGCCGATGAGGGTGTGGACCTTACACAGAGAATGGCTCGCCTGGGATATCACTACGACGATGTTGAAGAGGCCATTCGTCCTATGGCGCAAACGGCCTCGGCACCGCTTACCTCAATGGGTGCAGATGTGCCGCCAGCGGTTCTTTCCCGCCATGCACGTTCGTTCTTTGATTACTTCAACCAGCTCTTTGCGCAGGTTACCAATCCTCCTATTGATGCTCTGCGCGAAAGCCTTGTAACCTCTACGCGCCTGTATCTGGGCAATCACGGCAATCTGTTGGAGGACTCCCGCGATTCTTGCAGGCTTATTCGTCTTGAGGGCCCTATTCTTTCCGATGAGGACTTCAAGCGCATTGCCTCGGTTTCACGCACAAGCTTCCATGCGGCATATTTCCGCGCCACATATAAGCGCACAGATAAACCGGGGGCGCTGGAGCGTGCTCTTGATGAGCTCAATCATGCTGTTGAGCAGGCTGTGCGTGATGGCGCCAATATCGTTGTCCTGTCTGACAGAGCTGCTTCAGGTGAGGTTCCTATTCCATCGCTGCTTTCTTTGGGCAGTGTGCACAATCATCTGCTGCGTGCTGGTGTGCGTATGCACGCAGATATTGTGGTCGAGACGGGCGATGCTAAGACACCGCACGATTTTGCAGCACTTGTCGGCTACTCCGCTTCGGGTATTTATCCGTATATGGCCCATGACTGCATTAAGCATATGGTCGAGACAGGTGAGCTTACCCTCTCTGCAGATGAGGCAATGGCAAACTATGACCATGCGCTCACCTCAGGCATTGTTGCCATTATGAGCAAGATGGGTATTTCAACCGTCCAGGGATATCACTCAGCCCAGATTTTTGAAATCGTTGGTCTGTCTGAATCGCTAGTGGCCCGTAACTTTACTGGTACTACGAGCCGTATTGGTGGCTTGGACGAGCTTGGCGTGGAGCGCGAATGCAATGTGCGCTACGATGAGGCGCTTTCGTTGGCGCAGAGTCCTGCACCCAATCAGCTTACGAGCTCTGGTCTCACCAAGTGGCGTCCACTTGGGGGAGAAGATCACCTTATCGATCCTGAGGCAATTTATCTGTTACAGCGCGCTTGTCGTGAAGACAATTACGAGTTGTTCCACGAGTTTTCTGTACATCTCCATCGTCCGGGTAGGACGGTCAACCTCCGCGATCTTCTCGATTTTGTACCGCTACCGACAGGTGCGGTGCCTCTTGAGGAAGTGGAGCCAGCAGAGCAGATTGTGCGTCGCTTTAATACGGGAGCTATGAGTTTTGGCTCGATTTCCCGTGAGGCACATGAGTGTCTTGCCATTGCAATGAACCGCTTGGGCGGGCGTTCCAATACAGGCGAGGGCGGAGAAGATCCAAATCGTGAGGATGCGCTGCCCAACGGCGATTCTGCTAACTCTGCAATTAAACAGGTTGCTTCTGGTAGGTTTGGCGTTACTTCGCGCTATCTTTCCAGTGCTATTGAGATTCAAATCAAGATGGCGCAGGGCGCAAAGCCCGGTGAGGGCGGACATCTGCCTGGCCGTAAGGTCTGGCCGTGGGTAGCAACCGTGCGCCGCTCCACCCCAGGCGTTGGTCTTATTTCGCCTCCGCCGCATCATGACATCTATTCCATTGAGGATTTGGCGGAGCTTATCTTTGACCTTAAGAATGCCAATCCGCAGGCACGTATCTCCGTCAAGCTTGTTTCTGAGGCAGGCGTAGGTACCATTGCTACCGGTGTAGCTAAGGGCGGTGCTGGAAAGATTCTCATTTCTGGCTCTAATGGTGGTACCGGAGCAGCTCCGCGTGATTCGGTGTATCACGCAGGTTTGCCGCTTGAGCTTGGCCTTGCTGAAACACAGCAAACCCTTTTGAGAAATGGTTTGCGCTCGCGCGTGGTGCTTGAGGCAGACGGCAAGCTCTTAGACGGGCGTGACGTTGCGGTTGCTGCTTTGCTCGGCGCAGAAGAGTTTGGCTTTGCCACTGGTCCTTTGGTGGCAATGGGCTGTCTCATGCAGCGCGATTGTCACGCCGATACCTGTCCGGTGGGCATTTGCACCCAGAATGAATGCCTGCGTGCACGCTTTATGGGCAAGCCTGAGCATGTGGTGAATTACATGCTGTTTGTTGCCCAGAGCCTCCGTGAGATTATGGCAAAGCTGGGCTTCCGTACGGTTGATGAGATGATTGGACATCCTGAGTGCTTACGCCAGGTGGAGATACCCAACCATCCCAAAGCAAACAGCTGTGACCTTTTGGCAGTTTTGGCTTCGGCCAAGACGCTCTTCTCGGCAGGACTTGCTGGTGCATCTGAGCAGCGCTATCTGCCTGAGATGGCATTTGATGAGGGTCTGGACGAGACGCTCGACGCTACGATGCTTATTCCTTATACCGAGGATGCGCGTTCCCATATGCGGCCCATTCGCCTGCGCGCCGATATTTCCAATGTCAACAGGTGTGTTGGCACTATGTTGGGCTCGCGCGTAACGAAGGCACATCCTGAGGGGTTGCCAGAAGGCTCAATTACGATTGACTGTGCCGGTTCTGCAGGCCAGAGTTTTGGCGCGTTCCTTCCTGCAGGTATTACGCTTAATGTGTCCGGCGATGCTAACGATTATTTTGGCAAAGGTCTTTCCGGTGGCATCTTGTCTGTTGCACCGCCGTCGGGTGCGTCGTTTAAGTTTGACGAAAACGTTTGCGTAGGAAACGTTGCATTTTATGGTGCTACGGCTGGCCGAGGCTTTGTAAATGGACTGGCTGGTCAGCGATTTGGCGTGCGCAACTCCGGTGCCACCATTGTGTGCGAGGGTGTGGGCAACCACGGCTGTGAATATATGACAGGCGGCGTTGCGCTCATCTTGGGCGAGGTTGGTCAAAACTTTGCCGCCGGTATGTCGGGTGGCGTTGCCTATGTTTACGACCGCTTCCGTACGCTCTCGTCGCGCTGCAATACCGAGCTTGTAGAGCTGCTTACGCCTGATGAGGAAGACTTCAAGCTCATTCATGAGTTGCTCGAGGAGCATGTGGAGCGCACGCAAAGTCCTCGCGGTATCAAGCTGCTGTTCCAATTCAGCGCCATACGCCGTCGCTTTGTGAAGGTAATTCCACGGGAGTATCGCCGCATTGTTGAGCAGGCTAAGAAGGAGCAAGAAGCGGGCGCTACGCCCGAAGAGGCAGTGGAACGGGCATTTGAGGCCCTGAAAGGGGAGATGTAGCCATGGGTAAAAGCGGTGCGTTTCTCGAGCATGAGCGCAAGGCCCACGGCGAACGGGCCATCAAAGAACGTCTGCAAGATTTTGGTGAGATAGCGGAGCCCCTTACAGAGCACGATCAGTGCATCCAGGCTTCACGCTGCATGGATTGTGGTGTTGCTCATTGTCAGGCAGGCATTTCCTTTGGACCGGCGCGTGTTTCTGGCTGTCCTTTGCACAACCTCATTCCCGAGTGGAACGATCTTGTCTACCGTAATTTGTGGGATGAAGCTGCCGCACGTCTCTCGCTTACTAACCCGTTTCCCGAGTTTACTGGCCGTGTTTGTCCAGCACCGTGTGAGGCTGCATGCAACTTGGGTCTGCACGATAGTCCGACCACTATTCGCGATAACGAGCGCGCCATATCTGACCATGCTTGGAATGCCGGATCTGTGAAGCCGCTGAGTCCTGCCAAGGCAGATAAGGCATCGGTAGCGGTTATCGGTTCAGGTCCTTCTGGGTTGGCCGCCGCGTGGGAACTTGCGCGTTTGGGATTTGCGGTCACGGTGTTTGAGCGTTCTGATCGTGCTGGTGGCCTGCTTATGTATGGCATTCCCAATATGAAGCTGCCCAAAGATGTGGTTGAGCGTCGCGTGGCGCTTATGGAGAAAAGCGGTGTGAAGTTTGTCTACAACTTTGATGCAGCACAAAAAGATGCTGCCGAGGAAGTGCTGGGCAACTACGACGCAGTGATAGTGGCAGTTGGCGCTAGCAAGGCACGTCTGCTTTCGGTTCCTGGGGCAGATGCAGAGGGTGTTGTAGCTGCTGTAACGTATCTCACTGCAGCTACAAAAGCAGTGCTGAACAATGATACGCCCGCCATTTCTGCAAAGGACAAAGATGTTGTTGTTATTGGCGGAGGCGATACCGGTACCGACTGTGTTGCAACCGCGCTCAGGCAGGGTGCGCGGAGCGTGCGCCAGCTTGAGTTCATGCCCGCGCCACCAGAGAATCGAGCACAAATAAACCCTTGGCCAGAATGGCCCAACACACTCAAGCGTGACTATGGCCAGCAGGAGGCGGAAGCTTTGGTGGGAGCTGACCCGCGCACATGGGGAGCAGATACGCGCGAGGTTCTTGTCGATAAGGGCGGCGTGGTTGGTCTGCGTGTGGCGCACCTCGATTGGTCAGATGGCACTCCGAGGCGCATGGAAGGCTCAGAAGAAGTGCTTGATGCGCAGCTCGTTCTTATCGCCATGGGCTTTTCTGGACCTGAGGCAGACGTGTACCAGGCGCTTGGCTGCGAGGTTGAGCAGGTGCGCGATGGGGTTCGCCCGGTGCTTGTAGAAGCTGGCTGCCATGAAGTTAAGGGCACGCCTAAGAAAGTAAGGGTATTTGCCACGGGAGATGCGCGCACTGGTTCTTCTCTGGTGGTGAACGCCATTTCAGATGGTCTTGCTTGCGCCCAGGAGGTTGCGACAACACTATCTGCAATCTAACAAGCGTCTAACCGTTACACAACAGGATCGACGATCCAGGGCTTGCTCGAAAGGGGGCAGGGATGGAACACGAAGATATAGCAAAGAGTCTCGTGTGGCTCGTCGATGGAAAAGAAGAACCTTTCATACCAGTACATGGTCATTCTTGGTTACCTGCCCGCAAGGATCGTTCATTGTCTGAGGAGACACCTGATGAGGATGAAACATCCGGCCAAGGTGTGAAAAACGACGATCACACAGATGAGCAACCTGGTTTGATGTGGGTATGAGAGACTCATATTTGTAGCGTTATACAGATATGGGAGGTGCCATGGAGAAGAGGTCGTTGCGCATTGCTGGTGTGGTGGCTGGTGCAGTTGCAGCAGCTGCCACTGTTTCAGCGGGCGTCGTATATGCACTGCGAAAGTATGAGCCGCGCTTGTTTCCGCGGACAGCTTTTGGTTGGGCACTTGCATTTAACGCATATGATGCAGTGGGTGAGCCGGTTCGTCTCTTTGTGGTAAATGGCACTGTTCAAAGTGGCACCTATAAAGGTGCGCGCCGGTATGACTTGCCGTTTGAATACTATCGAGCAATTGATCGGGTAGTGCATGAAGCAAATCTTGCTTCGGGCCATCTTTTGGTGTTGGGTGGCGGTGGCTATGCTTATCCAAAGCATGTTATTGCTCATACCGATGCAGCTTCGGTAGATGTAGTTGAGATAGATTCCATTGTGACAAGAATTGCTCGCCGCTGGTTCTATCTCGATGACCTTATGAGAGAGTTTAAAACGGAGCAAACGGGACGTTTGCATCTTATTCGTGCGGATGCGCTCTCTTTTATGCGTTATACAACCTCTACCTACGATGTCATAGTTGACGATGTTTTTGCTGCCGGAACACCTGATTTAGCGCTGGTTTGCGAGGATGGGGCTCAGGCTGCTCACAATTTACTCAATGCCGGTGGCCTCTACATTGCCAATGTGGTGACTCCTGAAGGAGAACTGTCTGTCCTTCAGGCAACGGTAGAGAATCTCTCGCGTGAATTTGCACAGGTAAGTGTGATTCCTTGTACCGATAACGAGCTATCGGATGACGATAATTACCTGGTAGTAGCAACCGATGGCTCGTATGAGTTTACCGGAGCGATAACGCAGCACTTTGGCTAAAGAGCTCCATATAGCACGTCTTGTCTTGTATACGTATCCGCTCCCCGTCGCCTTGTCTAGAAGTGTCGCGCAGTGTGGCATTATCAGAAACATCTGCAAACAAGATAGTCCGTGCGGGCACTCCGCATTGGGCGGCGAGGGGAGACCTGCATAATGAGTCAGAAGGAGATTCTCACCTTGCCTCATGATCAGATTGAGGCAATCCAACTTGAGGGCATCAAAAAGACAGTCGTTGCATGCTATGAAAATGTTCCGTTTTATAAAGAGTCTTTCGATGCAGCCGGTTTTGATCCCTATTCAGTGAAAAGCCTCGATGATCTTTCGCGTGCTCCGTTCGTTACCAAGCAGGATTTGCGTGAGAATTATCCCTACAAGATGTTTGCAACACCTCTTTCTGAGGTTCGTGAGATTCACATGTCGTCCGGCACTACAGGCGTGGCAACGGTGGGTGGTTATACCGAGCACGACCTGAAGATTTGGGGCGATTGCTTTGCGCGTGGCATTGAATATGCCAACGGCGGTGTAGATGACATCGTGCATGTCTGCTACGGCTATGGTCTGTTCACCGGTGGTCTGGGTGCTCACTACGGCGGTCTTGCAGCTGGCTCTACAGTTATTCCTATGAGTGCTGGCAACACCGAGCGTCAGATTCGCGTGCTTAAGGAGATGGGCTCCACCATCATTTGCTGCACGCCAAGCTACGCTATGCATATTGCCGATACTGCTCTTGCAATGGGCATCGATCCTGCTCGTGACTTCCATCTTCGTGCTGGTATCCATGGTGCAGAGGCATTCTCGGATAACTTCCGCGCAGAGCTTGAGCGCAAGCTCAACTACCACGTGCTCGATGTCTATGGCCTTACCGAGACTATGGGCCCGGGCGTTGCTATTGAGTGCTGGGAGCAGCAGGGTCTTCACCTCGCAGAAGATCACTTCTACGCCGAAATTATCGACCCCAACACTGGCGAGCTGCTTCCCGATGGCGAGTGGGGTGAGCTTGTTCTCACCACGGTTGACCGCGAGGCAACTCCTGTAGTGAGGTATCGTACCCGTGACATCACGAGGATTTTGCCGGGTGAGTGTCCCTGCGGCCGTACGCATCGTCGCATCGACCGCCTGCATGGTCGTACCGACGACATGCTTATTATCCGCGGCGTCAATGTCTTCCCGAGTCAGATCGAAAATGTCATGAAGACCTTTAGTCAGGTGTCCTCTTGGTATCAAATTGAGCTTACCCGTAAGAATCACCTTGACGTTGTAACGCTTAAGGCAGAGGTTGCTCCTGGGTTTGATTTTGATGAGATAAGCTCTATTGAGCAGCTGCAGCGCAATATTGAGGCGGCACTTAAATCTGCTCTGTCCGTGGGTGTTCGCGTCCATCTTGTTGAGCCACATTCCATTCCTCGAAGTGAAGGCAAGGCAAAGCGTGTGGTTGATTTAAGGGAGGACTAGATATGATTTCTCAAATCACTGTCTTTCTCGAAAACAGTAAGGGTCGCCTGCTAGCGCTTACGCGTTGTTTGGGAGATGCGGATGTCGATATGCATGCCCTTACTATTGCGGAAACATCTGATTATGGTTTGGTCCGCATCATTGCAGACAACACCGATGCTGCGTTGAAGGCCCTTGATGAGCATGGTTTCCGTGCTACCAGAACACATGTAACAGCAATTGAGGTTCCCAACCGTCCTGGTGGTCTTGCAGATTTGCTTGAGGTACTCGAGGAAATGAATCTCAATATCGAATATGGCTACTGTTTTTCCAGCAAGGGTGGCGTAGCGGTCGATGTACTAAAGATCCGTGGCGATGCCAAAGCTGCCGAGGCTGGCTTTAAACTTGAAGGAGCTGGATTTAAGCTGCTTAAGCAGGAAGATCTTTAATCTTTATGTAGTGTCATAACAAAAAACGTAGCGCAGAGAACTGCCCGCAAGGTGTTTAAAACATGTTGCGGGCAGTAAATTCTGCCTGTACTGTCTTGAACATAAGGTCAACATCTTCGAGACCCAAATGACGCTCGGAGTCTCCTGCTGCAAGAACGCCACGTCTCCGTGCCCAATTCTCCAGTGCTGCGGGACGTGATTCATGGGGGAGTGTCCGGTATTCCGGGTCAACACGCCGGCAAATATCACGAGTATCAATGGGAACAATACGCCCCGCTTTACGTGCCTCAGCATAGCCATCAAGGTGCAGCATAAACCAAGAGTCTTCAAATGCTGCATTATGTGCCATATACGGAAAACGCTCAAAAGTTGCTAACAGTGCCTTTTGAAGCGCCTTGTTCTTTCGAAATGGGATAGCTCCAGCGATGTCGTTCCAACTGATATGGTGGATTTCTGCCAGAGGCACCCCTTTTTCCTCGTAGAGGGAAGGCAGGCCACAATACGTAGTGAAAGGATGCTCGGGTTTGGCTTTGGGGGTAAGTTTCATGAATTCAAGACCAACATTTACGATATAACCACGGCTTGGTTCACGAGCAGTGGTCTCAATATCAACGCCTACTACCATACCTTTGATTGGGGCATCGAGATAGGCAATACCCAGATCTTGCAGGTCAGGTCCTGCAACTTTTGCAACCTCTGTTGGATCTCTTTGCTGAAGGGCCGCGACACTGCGGATGAGGTCTTTATCAGAAAGGCGACGAGAGAGGCTTTGACCAGGAATATTGTTAAGCCGCTCAATGTCATAGGTATCACACGTTACGCGGTTTCTATCGGCAAGATCGCGTATTAAATCGTATGAAAAGGGCTCTGAATCAGCAGGAGCTGTCTTCCAAGCATCCATAAGGAGTGCCAAGGCACCCTCATTGGTAGAACGCTCTGCATTGAGTGAACTATCATCAGAGAGAAACCCTGGTAAAGCCATGGAACTTGCATGTTCTATTGCTTCGGTGAGATTCATGCTCCCGTTGCCTCCGTTGGTTCACTGAGCAAGGTGTAGATAAGTGGATCAGAATCTCTAGCGTATCAAACATGGCTTACGTGTGTCTTGCCAGGAAGGGTGGCCTCCATACTTCCAGAACGAAAGCCCTTAAGATCACACGTTACAAACGTAAACCCAAGCTGAGAGAGATGCTGAGCAACAGTCGAATAGAGCTCATTTTCAAACAGGCGAGCCGTTTCTTCCGGAAGCAGTTCTATACGCGCCAGTGTCTGTCCATGCCCAAGCTGATGGACTCTTACACGTACCTGAGAAAATCCTACGTTATGAAGGAAAGTCTCTGCTTTGTCGACACGCTCAAGGCCTTCTCTGTCGATATGCTCTCCAAAGGCAAAACGTGAAGAAAGACAAGCTGAGGATGGCTTATTCCAACATGAGATGTTGAGGTCATGTGCAAGTTGTCGCACGTCAGCCTTATGGAGCCCCGCTTCAGCGAGAGGACTTGCAATAGTGAGCTCTTGTACGGCGCGAAGTCCGG
Source organism: Olsenella sp. Marseille-QA0557 (assembly GCF_965119725.1). Classification (NCBI taxonomy): domain Bacteria; kingdom Bacillati; phylum Actinomycetota; class Coriobacteriia; order Coriobacteriales; family Atopobiaceae; genus Olsenella; species Olsenella sp. Marseille-QA0557. The sequence goes on from NZ_CBCPMI010000001.1 coordinate 1,289,651, forward strand.
GACGCCAGCAATTCAAATCGTCTGCATTCGATCCTTCTATAAGGCAAGCATCATGTTCACGAGCAATAGAAACAAGCTTGCCCATAAGCGCTTTTTTGCAGAGATAACAACGTTCAGGCGGATTATCTGCAAAACCTGGAATATCAAATTCGTTTATCTCTACGACAATATGTTTAATGTTGCGTTCAGAGCAAAAGGTTTCTTGGTAGGACGCATCGCGTGAGGGCGTTGAGTGCAGGCGAGCACTTATCGCAAGAGCCTTATCGCCGAGTGTGCGATGGGCAATTTCGAGAAGCAATGCCGAATCAACACCACCAGAAAAAGCAACTGCAACTTTGCCGAGCTTTTGAATACATGACGTGAGTTTTTCTAGCGAATCATTCAAACTAATCTCCTCACTCTATACCGCATATCTAAAACAAGGAAGCTCTCAATTGCAACTGCTGCGTATATGACATTGTGCTTTGATAATGCACTCCTCGGTACGTGTCAGGAATCCCATGCTTATCCCATTTTGGGATAAGCCCTAGAGACAGGCGAGACTTCCTGCATGGATATCGAGCTTAACAGGATCATGGGCGAAAATTTACGCACTATCCGTATAGGACAGGGTGTAACTCAGGTCGAGCTAGCGCGTCGGCTTCATACCCCACAATCTTTTGTAAGCAAGATTGAATCTGGAGAGCGGGCGCTCAAGCTATATGAAGTGTATTGGTATGCCGAGGCGCTGGAAATTCCCGTGGATGAGCTTGTCCGGAGAACAAGCAATGGAGTCTGCCGTCGCCCTTGTCAGCCCGTGCAGCGTCCATCCCAAGAATATATTTCTCCCCATGAAAAAGATTTGCGCAAAAACAAGAGCGCGTAGATAAGAAATAAGCAGTAAGAAAAAGGCCAGAAGCATATGCTTCTGGCCCGAACAAATTACCTGTTCGCAGGAGCGATTACCAAGCACCCGAATAACCAAGGGTTACTGCGGAGCTTTCAGCACCCATCTTCATGCAAGTCGGGATATCCTGCTCTTCAAGAATGCCCTTGATAAAGCCGGCAATGAAGGAGTCGCCTGCGCCCATGGTGTCAACTACTTCACACTCGACAATATCGCCCTTGTAGAAGTCGGTACCATCAAAAGCGAGGCTGCCATTTTCACCAAGCGTAACGACAACTACCTTGGGGCCCTTGGATTGAATATCGCGCATATAGGTGCGAACCTGCTCGTTATCGTCGCTCTCAAGGCCGAAGAAGGCGTAATCAACATAGGGGACCGTCTCAAGCACCATGGGGTCTTGCGGCTGATCGGAGAAGTCGAATACGACAGGTACGCCAGCAGCGTGAACAGCAGGCATAGCCTTATCTGCATGACCCCAAATGCCGCTTACGACAAGGTCATGCTCGCAGAAGAACTTGACGTCGTCATCTGTAGGAGCAAAATCTTCCATGACACCTTCGATGTAGTCACCGAAAACGCGGTTGCCATTGACAATCTCTACCTTGGTGATAGCGGTAGAACCCTCGTCAACATGAACATGGCTTGTATCGATGCCTTTGCCATTAAGAGCATCCACCATGAAGCTACCATAGGAATCGGTACCCACGGCGCCGGTGTAGGAAGCATCTACGCCCATGCGACGAAGATAAACACCAACGTTTACAGGGTTGCCGCCAGGGTATTGCTTGCCCTCCTTCTCATAGACGTCCAAGCAGTTATCGCCAACAGCTGCAACCTTCATGAGCACTCCCCTCGCTGAGTCGCCGTTCGTTCACCAGCAGGTTTACGAACTATTCTTATATGTATAAGTTAGTTATCATCCTAGGCCAATTACTGAATTTTTTTCAGAAAATAGTAAAGATGAGCCATTCGAGAGATGAACGGTAGCTTTTTTCGCGTAATCGGTCATTTTCGCCAAGGGAAGAGTACCGCTTAAAAAATCTCTTGAATGCCGGGTTGCCAATCTCTTTTGCATACCGTTAATTATCCCCAAACAACTGCGAAAATGTGGGAATAGGAACAGAGATGCTCATCACTTTCATACCAGTTTTCGGGTGAACGGATGAGTTTTAGCCGTGAGGGGTCAAATAACAAATGTGGTCCCTGAAGGCGTGAGAACACAATAAGATGAGTATATGAGTTAAGCAGTTTCCCATACCAGTTATACAACTGGGGCCGCATTGAAATCTGGGATAGAGAGGAAACGCTATGGCCAAAAAGGCAGCCTGCATCGGTGATAACTGCATTGATTATTATCGTAATCTCGACCGTCAGTATCCGACTGGAAACGCTGTAGATACTGCCGTTAATATGCATAAACTTGGTGTTCCAACTGCGATTATTTCTACTACAGGTTCAGATGACAACGGTAAGTGGATGATTGATTCCCTCAAGAAGGAGGGTCTTGATATTTCGCACCTTAAGGTAGCGGAGGGCCAGACAGCCATCACCTATATGGATCTCGATGGCCTTGATCGTGTGCATGGTGAGTATGAAGAGGGTGTTCTCGAGAACATTGTCTTCGATGAGGAAGATGTTCGTTTTGCTTGCGAGCATGATATTGTTCACACCGCTCTGTGGGGAAATGCCGAGAAAGTTCTTCCGGCAATTCATGATTCCGGCACGCTCGTAAGCTTTGATTATTGCGACCGTTTGGATCATCCTCTCATTGAAGAGACCATCGGCTGCGTCGATTACGGCTTCTTCTCCTATCACGGCGAGAAGGACGATCCCTTCATTCGTGAGTTTTTGCAGGATAAGGTTGCTCGTGGCATGAAGGTTGCCACTGCAACATTTGGTGAGAAGGGCAGCCTGTCCTGGGATGGCGAGCGTTTCTGGGATGGCGGCATCTATCCTTGCGAGAAGCTCGTTAATACCGTTGGCGCAGGCGACTCTTTCATTGCTGGCTTCCTTGTAGGTGTTCTTGCTGGCGATTCAATTGATAAGTGCCTTGACCGTGGTGCCAAGATTTCTTCAGAGGTAATTGGTGTGTTTGAGCCTTGGGTAGTCGAGGAATAGCCACCCCCTCACCCCACTCCGTATGCTTTCTCATACGGAGTGGGGCACTATAGCAAGACCGAACAAAGAGAGCTTTGTTCGTCAAATGTACGGTAAAAAAGATGCACGAAGAGAAAGAAAGGGTTGATCGTATGTTCAAAATTGGTATGTTCACTTCTGGTTATCAGCGCAACCCGCTAGAGGATATCTTCTGCGACGCCAAGCGCTTTGGCTATGACTACATTGAGCTTTGGGGTGGCCGTCCTCACGCATATGCTCCCGATTTGGCTGCTGGTGAGATCGACGAGGTTCTTCGTCTGCGCGATAAGTATGGTGTCCCCATCACGGGTTATTGCCCAGAGCACAACGGCTATCCCTACAACTTCATGATTGGCTCTGAGCGTCAGCGCGAAGATGCAGTCCGTTATCTGAAGCTCTGCCTCGATCAGGCCAAGGCTCTCGGCTCCGACTACATGCTCATCTCACCTGCACATGCCGGCTATGAGGCAACCTATGCCGAGATTCATGACCGTCTGTATCGCACCTGCGAAGAGCTTGCTAAGCATGCTGAGAACGTAGGCGTGCACATTGTAGTTGAGCCGCTTACCCCCGAGGAGTCCAACGCCTTCAAGAGCGCTAACGATCTTATCGACCTGTTTGAGCATGTCGATTCCGATTACCTGCTTGGCATGCTCGATATCGTTCCGCCGTTCCTGCAGCAAGAGCAGATCATGAGCTACTTCTCGAAGCTTGGCGATAAGCTCTATCACCTGCACATCATTGATTCCAACGGCACGGATGCTTCCCATGTCATGCCGGGCGAGGGCGTACTGCCTATGCCTGAGCTCCTTCAGGAGATTCGTGATTCCGGCTACAACCGTACTGCAACTATCGAGCTGGTTCTTGGCTACATTAACGAGCCGCGTCTCTATGCCAAGCGTGCCATTAACAACGTGCGTGCTATGCTCGCGGAGTAGTACCGCACCGGGGAGTTTCATATGTTCATTGATGTACATGTAAATCCGGCATTTTATGAGCTCATAAATGCTGATGAGTCGCTTGAAGATATGCGACATGAGGTGCTAAATGTTCACAAAAATGGCACCGCAAAGCTCGAGCATATCTTCAACCAGATGAGACTTGCTGGCCTGGATAAGATGTGCTTGCTTGCGCGCGACTATTCAGTATGTGCCGGTTGTGTCCCTGTATCAAATGAAGAGATTCGTACAATTGTCGACGCAGCACCTGATCGTTTTATCGGTTTTGCAAGTGTTGATCCAGCGGATCCTGCAGCGCCTGAAAAGCTTGAGCGTGCATTTACTGATCTTGGCATGAAAGCCCTTGCTCTGTATCCGCCGCGCCAGCGTTTCTATCCTATGGATGATGCTGTGCAACCACTTTATGACATTTGCGAGCGCTACAACCGTCCGGTGTATTTCAGCGCTGGTATGTCATGGGAACCGCATACGCTTGCAAAATACGGGCGTCCGGTTGAGTTTGAAGAGCTTGCAGAGACAAGACCGAATCTTCGCTTCTGCATTGGCCGCTTTGGCTGGCCTTGGGTAGAAGAAGCCGCCATGGTAATGGTTAAGCATTCCAATGTGTATGCCGATACAGGTCTTCTGTACTTCGATTGCGCGCAGGAGTTCTTTACCCGTTTGTTCACTCAAGAAATTCCTATGACATGGATCGATCGCAGCCTTCGTCATCAGGTTATGTTTGGTAGTGGACAGCCGCGTTTCGAGCAGATTCGTATGGCACACGCTCTGGATAATCTTGGCCTTCGTGAGAGCACCGTCGAGCTCATCAAGGGGCAGAACGCAATTGACTTCCTCGGCGGACTTGAGGAGGGCTAGACCATGGTCTATACAACAACGTTCACGCTTCTGACGAGCGAGTATAACCAGTACATTCTCATTACCGATAAGCTTGAGCAGATCGTAGCTGAGAGCGGTATTAAGGACGGTATGGTAACTGCTATCTCTAAGCACACGACTGCCGGCATTACAACCAATGAGGCGCTCGAATGTCTCGAGAGTGACATCAGTGTCTTCCTTGGTCGCCTTGTTCCAGAGGATTGGCCGTATGCACATGCTCGCATGCTTAAGGATTACGGCTCAACAGCTGGCAACCCAACAGGACATCTCAAGGCACTTCTTACGGGAAATCACACGCATTTTCCAGTACATGATGGAAAAGTTGTCCGTGGTGGTGCACAAGAAGTCTACTTCTGTGAGTTTGACGGCCCCTCCGAGAGAACGATCCTTGTTCAGGTAATGGGGGAGTAGTAACTGGAATTGTATGGTCTCCTCAGTTTTGAGGAGACCATATTGGTCTACCGAGTTTCGATAATTTAATGCCACTCAAATAATTGCCCGCATAAACGAGGCCAAAATTGAGAAGACTAAATTGGTCTAACGGTTTATCAGCAATTATTATAGAGGCAGAGATGAAGAGAAGACATCCCATGAGTTCACGCGACCATGCCACAGAACTTGTTGAGAGCTATATCCTCGACATGGGTCTCAGACCAGGGGACCGCCTGCCCTCGGAACGCGACATGTGTCGCATGTGGGACCTCAATAGAACTACATTACGAAACGCTATCCAGCGTCTCGTTTCAGATGGTGTTTTGTATTGTCGTATGGGTTCGGGAACCTATGTGGCTCAGCCGAAGCTTATACGCAATCTACAAGACGTGAAGGGTTTTAGTGAGGCTGTAAGAGAGACAGGTCGTACACCGGGAGCGCGATTGGTGTACTGTCGGCAATGTGAAGCAGACAAAGCAACTACAAAGCGGTTGCATGTGTCACTTGGTTCACCTGTTGTTGAACTTTGTCGCATTCGCACAATAGACGGTGTTCCCGTAGCAATGGAAACAACCTGTCTGAATGAGCATCTTTTCCCAGATATTGAGCGTTTCGATTTTTCGCGTGTATCACTCTTTGATGTTATTCGCGATGAATATCATATACAGGTCTGTAGTGGACAAGAGCGCATTAGCATTACAACGCTCGATGAACGTGAGGCACATCTTCTGGATTATCCAGAAGGAACGCCGGTGTTTTTCCAGTCGGGCGTTATCTATGACGAGAAAAATGAGCCGGTTGAATACTTCAAGAATATTGTGCTTTCAGACCACATTCGCTTTGCGAGTGAGTTGAGAAGCGAGGTGGAAGAATAGCTATGGTCGAGATTGACTACCGGTCCTCTATATATCTTCAATTGCGTGAAGTGGTTCGTACAACAATTGAGGATGGAGATTATCCGCCGGGAACCGCTATTCCGTCGGAAAATGAACTTGCAAAGACATACGGTGTTAATCGTCTGACTGTTCGAAATGCTATTGATGCGCTGGTAGAAGAAGGTCTCCTGCGGCGTGTTCAAGGCAAGGGCGCCTTTGTTGTGGGCGATCTTATCGAGCGTGATCTCGATAGTCTGCAAGGTTTTCGTCAGACTATTCGCGAACGTCACGTAGAGCCTGCAACACGCGTGCTCTCGAAAAGCGTTCGTCAGGCGGGTGCAAAATATGCCAAGATTTTTAATATCTCACCTGATGAACAAATCTTTTATATCAAGCGTCTTAACACTGCAGATGGTGAGCCTATTGCCATTGAGCACACCTATATACCATGTCGCAAAGTTCCCAAATTAAATGGTATCGATCTTGGTGTCTTTACCCTTTATGAGGTGTATGGGTTTTATGGCGTAAGCCCTGTACGTGCATGGCAAACGCTCGATCTCGTTCGTTTGGAAGCGCGTGATGCACGCATGTTAGGCATTGAGCCCGGACATACTGTCATGCTCTTTACCTGCACAAGCTATGATGCCGCAGACGAGGTGGTGGAGTTTACACGCTCTTATACCCGCGGCGATAAATGCAGTTTTACTGTTCGCAATGGCGAATGGAATTAGATGATGTAAGCACGGGCGCGAAACGGCGAAGGATTCGCCATAACAGAAGGGAGCGCATATGAGCGCAGCGTACTTCATGGGTATTGATACCGGCACGTCTGAAACAAAAGGCGTTCTTATCGATGTTGACGCCAATATTGTTGCTTCCAGTTCTGCAGCTCACGATATAAAGCAAGTGGGTCCAAATGCTTACGATCATGATGCTGAAAAAGATTGGTGGGGAGATTTTTGTAAGGTTTCCCGCGATCTTATTGAGAAGTCCGGTGTAGATCCAACTGACATTAAGTGCGTTACCACAAGTGCTCTTGGTTTGTGTTGTGTTGCTGTTGATGAGAATTGCGTCCCAACCCGTCCGGCTATTTCTTATGGCATTGACGGCCGTGCAGAGAAGCAAATGCGCGATCTGGAGCAGGAGTGGGGCCAGGAGTTTATTGACCGCGTGTTTGGGCGGCCTTTATGCTCCTCCGACGTACCGCCAAAAATCCGCTGGATTCAGGAAAATGATCCTGACGCTTATGAGCGTACCGCCAAATTTATCAATAGCTCGACCTACATTACTGCCAAGCTGACAGGCGAGTATTACATCGATACTTTCTTGGGTATGGCAGGCGGTTTCAAACCGCTTTATGGCGAAGATGGTCATCCAACTGAGGAAACTTGCAAGGGCATTTGCCGTCCCGATCAGCTGGCAACTATTGCAGAAGAAACCGATATTATCGGTCATGTAACTGCTGAGGCCGCTGCAGCAACCGGTCTTGCCGAGGGCACGCCTGTAACTCCTGGTGGAGACGATTCGGCCTGTGAAGCAATTTCATGTGGTATTGGTAAGCAGGGCGACTTGATCGTGCAGTTTGGCTCGACGATTTACATGTTCCTTCTTACCGATCATCTTGTTATGGATCCGCGTGTCTGGCATGAGGAGTTCATCATTCCGGGAACGTGCGACGTGTCAGGCGCAACAAATACAGCAGGATCGATGACAAAATGGCTGCGCGACACCATGTTCCAGGATCTCAAGGCAGCTGAGGAAGCCGGCGGTGAAAATGCGTATACCGTCATGGCGCAGTTGGCAGAGCAGGTGCCAGTAGGCTCGCACGGTTTGATTTGCCTGCCCTACTTTGCAGGCGAGCGTACGCCTATCGATGACCCCAATGCCCGCGGTGCATTCTTCGGTTTGACAATTGGGCACACCCGCGAAGATATGCTCCGTGCTGGTCTTGAAGGCGTTGCATATTCCATCAATCAGCACTTCCGTATCTTTGAGGAAGATGGTGTACCCATTCATCGTGTACTCGTTGCCGGCGGTGGCACGAAGAATCATGCATGGATGCAGATTGTTGCTGACGTGTGCGGCAAGACGCTGTTGGTACCTGAGGTAACAATTGGTGCTTCTTATGGCGACGCTATGATGGCAGCTGTGGCAGCAGGGTACTGGAAGGACTTCGATGAACTTGCAAGTAAGGTAAAGATTGCAAGTACCTATGAGCCCAATCCGGAGAATCACGAAGCCTATAAGAAGTATCAGAAACTCTTTGATGAGCTCTATCCTGCAACGCGCGATATCGTTCATCAGCTCTAGGATTTTTCGCCAGATTGAGGAGTCCCTATGGGTATGTTTAGCGGTGATTTTTTCTCACCAAGTCTCAGGATGACCACACAGGTAAAGATTATTACGCCTGAGCCTTCGTGCGATGTTACGCCGTTTCAGGATGAAGAAGTAAACGTCATGTATCTTTTGCATGGACTGGCAGCCAATGCTGGTGAATGGCCGCGGTTCTCAAAGATTGAGTATTACGCTAAGAAATACAATCTCTTTGTTGTCATGCCCGAGACGCAACGCTTCTTCTATACAAACACTTCGTTTGGTGCGCACTATTTCGATTATCTTGTCGATGACTTACCAACACTTGTTAAGCGTTGGTTTAATGTACCAAACGACCGCGAACATACCTTTATAGCGGGAGAAAGCATGGGAGGCTATGGGGCGATAAAAGCTGCGCTATCTCGTCCTGAGCTCTATGCTGGTGCCGCTGCCTTCTCTGCAGTGGCTGATGTACGTATGTTCCGCGAGATGGTGGAGACGGGCGAATTTCCCGATATGGCTCCTTCCGAAATGGATGCAATTTTTGGAAAGGGCTGTGATGTGGGGAATGAGAACGACTTGTTTGCGCTTTCTACAAAGATTGCCTCTTGTTCTGAGAAGCCACAATTAGCTCTGTTCTGCGGGTCCGATGATATGCTGCTTCCAATGAATAAGCATTTCTCCGACCATCTTTCAGAGCTTGGCTATGATCACATCTTCTGTGAAGCTCCAGGAGATCATGAGTGGCCCTATTGGGATAAGGCAGTTCAGCGCGGATTCCAAGCATTGCTTGGATACGATCTCGAGACAACACCGCTCTTTTAGCCAGCTTCATTTTTGAGGTGTTTACAAGACGGGTGCCCGTTCTGTACGGGTACCCGTTTTTATTGAGTGCTTTCTGATTAAGACCGATGACTCTTGTATAACCGTTCTGTTACAGATTTCGAAGCGATAAAAATGACCGTGCTTATACGATGTGCCTTGTGATAGGCTCTTCTAAAATCCTACTAACTTGGAGGGAGTTTATATGTATTACGAGAATATCCTGGAGGCTGTTGGGGGAACGCCGCTTGTGCGTCTCAATCGCATACCGGGACCAGAGTGTGCTCGTATTCTCGTAAAAGATGAAGCTCTCAATGTGGGCGGCTCGGTAAAGACACGTATTTCTTTAGCGATGATTCGCGAAGCGGAGAAGCGAGGAGATTTACGGCCTGGAGGCATTATTGTAGAGCCGACATCAGGCAATCAGGGAATTGGTCTTGCACTTGTTGGTGCAGTGTTGGGCTATGAAGTTCGTATTATCATGCCTGATTCAGTGAGCGAGGAACGGCGTAAGCTCTGCGAAATCTACGGTGCACATGTTATTCTCAAACATGATGCCGGCGATATTGGAGCATGCATTGATGAGTGCCTGCGCTGCGCACTTGAAATGCGCGACGCCGACCCTGAGCATGTATTCGTACCGCAGCAATTTATCAATCCAGATAACCCACTCGTTCATGAGCGTGAAACTGGACGAGAAATTTTGGAAGATGCCAACTGTGTAATTGATGGCTTTGTAAGTGGTATTGGAACAGGCGGTACGCTTTCCGGTGTTGGACATGCTTTGCGTAAGGCAAACCCGGATATCACGATCTGGGCAGTAGAGCCAGAAAATGCTGCGATTCTTTCTGGCGGGGAAATAGGAACTCACCTGCAAATGGGTATTGGTGACGGTGTTATTCCTGAGAACCTCGATCAGGATGTCTATAACAAGGTAATTACCGTTACTGATGAAGAGGCTTTAACAATGTCGCGTCGACTGGCTTCGGAAGAGGGCCTTGTATGTGGCATTTCGAGTGGAACAAACGTCTGCGCTGCTGTAAGGCTTGCTCGTGAGTTAGGCCCAGGTAAGACAGTTGTGACCTTATTACCGGATACCGGAGAAAGATACTTCTCAACACCTTTGTTCTGTGGTCCGCTGCGCGATTTGAGGCTTTAACGTTTCTTGTTTTGAGCATCTCATGGGACACAATCTAAAATCGCTTTTAGGAAAGCATTTTTAATTTAATAAAACGAGGCTGGTCAATTGGCCAGCCTTGTTTCCGTTTGCCGAAAGTTATGTTTCCATTTGAGGCTTACTCCTTGACCAGACATCATAAGTGATTATTTTCAATATATGACGTTATATAACGTTAGAAACATTTGGTAATGCTGGAGAAAAAGGAGAAGCACCATGAAGCAGGAGCATATTGACCAAATTTCGGCTGCCGCTGCGGCGGTTGCTGATCGCCTTGCAAAGGGTGAGATCAAGAACGTGTACTTTGTTGCATGTGGCGGTTCGCAGGCGTCCATGATGCCCGCTCAGTACATGTTTGATCGTGAACTCGATATTCCATCTGCAATTTATACCTCCAACGAGTTCAACTATGGCACCCCTAAGGGCTTTGGTCCTCAATCTGTGGTTATTACCTGCTCTCACTCTGGCACAACTCCTGAAACAGTTGCGGCTGCTCAGAAAGCAACTGATGCGGGTGCACTTTCGATTGCGTTTTCTAACGTGGAGGATTCGCCGCTTTGGCAGGCTGCCGGCATGGGCATCCATTATGATCACGGTGCGGAAGCCAATGAGTCCGATAAGGGCGGCGCTGTTATGATGCGCACCTGGTTTGAGCTGCTGAAAGTTCTTGACGCAGAGCACATTTCTCTGTGGCAATCTGGTGTTGATGCAGTGGATCACCTTGGCGATATCAAAAAGAAAGCTTCTGACAAATATCGTGACGTAGCCACTAAGTGGGCAAGCGATAACAAGCGTGCTGAGGTTATCTACACCATGGGTTCCGGTGCTAACTACGGCGAGATGTATTCGCTTGCTATCTGCTTATTCATGGAAATGCAGTGGATCCATTCTAATTGCATTCATTCCGGCGAATATTTCCATGGTCCATTTGAGGTTACCGACTTTGATGTGCCGTTCGTAATTACCGTGGGCAATGGCGCCACTCGTTATCTTGATGAGCGCGCACTCGCTTTCGCAAAGAAGTTTTCTGATCACCTGTTTGTGATCGATGAGAACGATTTTGATTTTGGCGATCTTGATGCCAAAGTTGCTGAGTATCTTGCCCCCGAGGTTCTTGGATCTGTTGTTCGCGTCATGGTTGATGCTCTTGCGCACGACCGTGGTCATGCTCTTTCGGTCCGTCGCTATATGTGGCAGATGGAGTACTAAATCCACAGATATAGCTTTCGTGCTGCGTGAATACACAGCTCTAAGTTTCATTTGAGGGAGGTGTCATATGCGTCTTATTGCACTCGGAGATTGTTGCGGAGATCGTTATGTGGATGATGGTTTGTTTTATCCAGGAGGCCAGGCTGTAAATGTTGCTGTAAACGCCAAACGTGATGGAGCAGAGGTTTCTGCATTTCTCGGCATTTTTGGCGACGATTACATGGCTGAACATATTCAGGCAGCTCTTGCACAGGAGGACATAACCTGTGAGCGGTGTCGTATAGCACATGGAAGAACACCCAGTGCAGGAGTACGTATAGTTCAAGGCGATCGAGTTTTTACGGGTGGTAAGCGTGATTCAGTTGCGCATTTATTCCGCATGCGAATCGTCCGTGAAGATCTGGAACTCCTTTCAAAGTTTGATGTGTGCCATACCACAAATGACGCAGGAGTAGACACCGAGCTTGCCGAGATCCATGCAGTAGTGCCTCTCTCATATGATTTTTCAACAGGTCACGATGACGCTTATCTGCAACAAATATGCCCCAATATCGATATTGCATTTTTCTCAGATGCGGAGCTTGATGCCGAGGGTGTTGACAGGCTTATAGCGCGTGCGCATGAGTTGGGCACCGGCATTGTTGTTGTGACTAAAGGAAGTCAAGGCAGTGTGTGTTCAGACCATGGTAAACGCTATGAGCAGGGAATTGTTCCCGTTCATGCAGTAGATGCTATGGGCGCAGGGGATTCGTTTGCCGCTGCATTTTTAGTGCGTTACTTCGAGACACGTGATATCCCCTGCGCAATGACTTTTGCAGCTGATCGCGCAGCTCATACCTGCACGTTCAACGGTGCTTTTGGGCACCCCGGAAAGATACGGTAATAAACCCTCAAAAGGAGGTAACCATGAACTTCAAGTACGGCATTCCGAACGTGTCCCGTCGCGATTTTCTGAAAGCGACTGGTGCTACAGGCATTGCTTTTGTTGGTACAACAGCTCTGGCTGGATGTGGTGGTTCCACAGATAGTGCAGCATCTGGCAAAAGCATAGGACTTACTGTAGCAACTGCACCGGTTACGCTTGATCCTCTTGCGGCACTTGATACGATTTCTATGACAATTGTGTCTCAAGCTCTTGAGTGCTTATTCGTTAAGGATCCCGAGGGTGTTCTGCAGCCTGCAGCTTGTGAATCCTATGAGGTAAGCGAAGATCAGCTTACGTGGACGTTCCATCTTCGCGATGCTAAATGGTCTAACGGCGATGCTGTAACTGCAGACGATTTTATCTGCTCATGGCAGAGAAATGCTCAGGCTGACTCTGGTGTTGCTGACTTCCAGTATCAGATTGAGATGGCAGCGATTAAGAATTACGCTGCTGTGTTGGATGGTTCAGCTGACGTTTCTGAGCTCGGTATTTCTGCTCCAGACGATAAGACTATCGTAATTGAGATTGAGCATCCGGTACCCTTTATGCTTGATCTGCTCTCCTTTGCGCCATGGGCACCGGTTAATCGTGCTTTCCGTGAGGAGCAGGGTGATTCGTTCGGCATTTCAAAGGACAACCAAATCTACAACGGTGCCTTCACGGTTACACAGTATGACCCGGCAGCCAATACATTTGTGATCTCAAAGAATCCAGATTACTGGGATGTGGACAATGTCAAGCTCGACTCAGTGACGTTCCAGGTTATCGGCGAGACACAGCAAGCCGTTATGTCGTAGGAGAATGGCGATGTAGACTACGTTGAACTTACTGGCGATTTGGTTGAGCAGTATAAAGATGACGAGGGTTTTGCATCACATAACGGATCTTTCAACTATTACCTCATGATGAATACAACAAAGCCGGGCATGGATAACGAAAACTTCCGCCGTGCTATTGCCTGCGCGCTCAATCGTGAGGAGATTTGCAATTCTATTCTCAAAGATGGATCAACACCTGTTCAGCAGATGATCATGGTTGGTTTGTATGCCAATGAGGCAGGCGATGACTTCGCAGAGTCCAGCCCTCAGCCGAATGGCTACAACCTTGATGAAGCAACTAAGTATTGGGAAGCTGCTCAGGCCGAGACTGATGTTCGTGAATTTACTATCCTCTTCGACCAGGATAAAGACTTCACGCAGGATGTATGTGCCTATATTCAGGACACGGTACAGAAAGCGCTGCCAGGCCTCACGATTAATCTCGAGGCTACGCCAAAGAAGAGTCGTACTGAGCGTGCTGATTCAGGCGATTTCGATGTTTGCCTCTGGGGCTGGGGTCCAGACTATGCTGATCCAACAGCTATTCTTGCCATGTATGTGTCTGATCATCCTTCTAACTATTCCCGTTGGAACGATGAAGAGTTTGACAAGCTCTATGAACAGGCCAACACAACTGACGCTGGCAATGCGGACGCACGTTGGAATGAGCTTATGCGCTGCAACGAGATTTGCTCAACTCGTGCAGTGAGTATTCCTATTTTCCAGACGGGTTTGTGCTCACTGACTAAACCCAGTGTGAGCGGTATGACATATCACATCACAGGAATCCAGTATTACTGCAAGTACATGGATAAGAACTAAAACGCCTGTGCGGTAATTGTGTGCCCCGCATCGGAGAAATGACTGGTGCGGGGCTTTTTTAGAAGGAATGGGACGCAGTCTTGCGTCGTTATATATCGGATCGGAGGTCGCAATGGCTGAGGCGACCGTGGAGAAAAATAAAAGGAGAGGATTGAGTCCGATGGCGCGCTATGTGCTTAAGCGCATAGCAATAGCGGCGGTTACACTTTTTATAATCCTGTTCGTGCTCTTTATGCTCCTCTCTTTCATGCCTGGTTCTCCGTTTAATAACGAAGAAAAACTCAGTGCCGAACAAATTGCTGCTATGCGAGCTCACTATGGACTCGATAAACCAGTAATAGAGCGCTTCTTTCTCTACATTTGGAATATGCTGCACGGAGATTTTGGTGTTTCTTATAACATCATGACAAATATGCCTATTGCACAAATGGTGGGGCCAAGGATTGCTCTTACGCTGCGTATTGGTTTGGAAGCAGGTATTCTCGGTGCCATTGTTGGCGTGATATTAGGTGTGTTGGCTGCTCTTAAGGAGCGCTCTGGATGGGATACCTTTGCAACTGTTTTGGCGGTTATTGGTGTGAGTCTGCCATCCTTTGTAGTGGCTCTGTTTCTCTCGTTTTTCTTGGGATTCCAATTAAAGGTATTGCCACTGCTCTACAGTTCGACAAATCCGGAGATCTCAACAATTCTGCCTGTACTGGCTTTGGCAATGTTTCCAATGGCAAGTGTGGAGCGTTATACCCGCTCTGAGATGATAAGCATTATGAACTCAGACTACATGTTGCTAGCAGCATCAAAAGGCGTACCTAAAGCAAAACTCGTACTTCGTCATGCACTGCGCAATACACTTATTAGCGTAATTACGGTATTAGTGCCGTTGCTTGTGAGCCTTATGAGCGGCTCGCTTGTAATGGAGAAGATCTTCTCCATTCCTGGTTTGGGCAGTTTGTACATTCAGGCTATTCAGCAAAATGATTACAACGTTGTCCTCACGATAAGTTTTATTTATAGCCTCATGTTCATTATCGCAATGCTTCTGGTGGATATTGCTTACGGGCTCATTGATCCTCGAATAAGGCTTGCTGGGGGGAAGGATTAAGTATGATGACGACAAATACACTTACCCCCGAGATCTCTGAAGAAGATAAGCTTTTTCAATTTGCGCATCCTGAGGATCATCTCGATATTGATGAGCGAGAATATGCCAATTATTCGTATGTTCGTGAGACACTCAATCGCTTTTTAGCAAATAAAGGAGCGGTTGTAAGTCTTGTTGTTATTGCCCTTATTGTTCTCATGGCAATATTTGCACCAATGGTAAGCCCATATACCTACTACGACACGAATCCCTCTATTACCAATTTGCCTCCGCGTATCCCTGTTCTTGAATCTATAGGAATTTGCGATGGCATGCAAAATGGTGTGAACGTCTATGCGCAGGATGGTGTACCAGGGGAGTACCACTTCTTTGGTACGGATGGCTTAGGCCGTGATATTTGGACTCGTGTGTGGGAAGGAACACGTATTTCACTCATGATTGCATTTATTGCAGTGATCGTGGGTGTGCTTATCGGTATTGTGTATGGCTTAATCTCAGGTTACTTTGGCGGAAAAGTTGACATTGTGATGCAACGTTTTACTGAGATTCTGAATTCAATTCCGCAACTTGTTATTACAACACTTTTAATTGTGGTGCTTAAGCCTGGCCTGATGAACATCGTTATAGTGCTGTTTTTGACGGGCTGGATAGATATGAGCCGTATTGTTCGAGCACAGGTACTCAAGTACAAAACGCAAGAGTTCACCCTTGCAGCACGTACCCTTGGCGTCAGTGCCAAAGACATTATTTTTAAGGAAATACTTCCCAATACCATGCCTCAGGTTGTCGTGACCTTTATGTTCTCAATTCCAAACGCAATCTTCCTTGAAGCGTTTTTAGCTTTTATCGGGTTGGGCATCCCTGCGCCAACTGCGTCTTTGGGCACGATGATTAACGATGGTTACAACGCGGCGATGACGTATCCGTATCAGGTGTTAGCTCCTGTATGCGTACTTGCCATTCTCATGCTTGGCTTTAACTTGTTTGGTGATGGTTTGCGCGATGCGCTCGACCCCGAGAGGTCATAGGTGATCGCAATGACAGACAAACGCAAACAAATTCTAAAAGTGCGTGATCTTAAAATTTCATTTAAGACAGCAAATGGTCTTGTCCATGCAGTTCGCGGAGTTGACCTCGATGTATATCGCGGTGAAACGGTGGCTATTGTAGGCGAATCCGGTTCGGGTAAATCGGTCACAGCCAAACAGATCATGGGCATTCACACGCATAACCAAGTAGTAGAAGCAGGAAGTGCTGAATTTACTTATACCGATGCGACAGGGACAGAAAAAACTGTTGATCTTATGCAGCTCTCTGATAAGGAGATGGTGGGTCTTAAAGGAAACCATATTGCTATGGTATTTCAAGACCCGCTTACCTCACTTGATCCAACTATGAAAATAGAGCGTCAGTTGGCGGAGAGTTTAACTGAGCATACCGATCTTCAAGGCGATGCACTCCATGCACGTTGCGTTGAGCTGCTGGAGCTTGTAGGTATTACAAGTCCTGAGGAACGTCTTAAGAGTTATCCTCATCAACTCTCTGGCGGTATGAGGCAGCGCGTAGTTATTGCTATTGCGCTATCCTGCAATCCTGATTTGCTCATTTGTGATGAGCCTACTACCGCTCTTGATGTCACCATTCAAGCTCGTATTCTTGAACTCATACTAGAGCTTCAACGAAAATTAAATATCTCCGTGATCTTTATTACGCATAACTTGGGTGTTGTTGCAAAGGTAGCCGATTACGTCAATGTAATGTACGCCGGAAAGGTTGTGGAAGCAGGCACCACCGAGGATGTCTTTTTCGATCCTCGTCATCCCTATACATGGGGATTGCTTTCGTCTATGCCATCGGTATCTGCCAACCGAGAAGAGCGGCTCTATACGATTAAAGGTAATCCTCCCAACATGCTTAACATTATTCAGGGCGATGCTTTTGCACCGCGCAATCCATATGCTTTGGAAATCGATTTTGTCAAAGAACCACCCAAATTCTCTATTAACGAACATCACTGGGCAGCCACATGGTTACTTGATCCGCGTGCTCCCAAAGTGGAATTACCGGAGCAATTGCGTGCTCGCATTGCAGCCATGAAGCAAGAGGGAGGCGATGCATAATGTCTCAAACTCCTACGACCGATTCGGTGCCTCGCGTTGATGTTGATCCGACAAAACCTTTGCTCAGCGTGAAGCATTTAAAACAGTATTTCAAAATCCCTGGAGGAAATGTTGTCAAGGCAGTAGATGATATTTCTTTTGACATTATGCCTGGTGAAACCTTTGGTTTAGTAGGTGAGTCCGGTTCCGGTAAATCAACGACGGGCCGTGCTGTCATACGTCTTGACGAAATAACCTCAGGAACTATTGAGTTTGATGGAGATGATATTTCGGGTGCATTTTCAAAAGAGGTGGAGAAACGCCTGCGCTCCAATATGTCTATGGTGTTCCAAGACCCGATGGCATCGCTCAATCCATATCACAAGGTGATAGATACTATTGCAACCGGTCTCGATGCCCATCATCCTCATATGGATAAAAAGGAACGAGAAGCAATTGTCTACCATATGATGGATCGTGTGGGTCTTTCTCGCTCACAAGCCAATCGCTATCCAAGTCAGTTTTCTGGTGGACAACGACAGCGTGCAGGGCTTGCTCGTGCACTCATTATGAACCCCAAACTCTTAATTGCTGATGAGGCTATTTCCGCTTTGGATGTGTCCATCCAGGCCCAGGTTGTAAACCTTATGAAGGATATTCAGGAAGAAACAGGAACAGCATACTTGTTTATTGCGCATGATCTTTCCATGGTGCGCTATATCTCTGATCACATTGCCGTTATGCACCTGGGGCATATTGTGGAGTCAGGACGAACAGACGAGATATTTGCAAATCCCGTTCATCCATATACAAAATCACTCATTTCTGCAATCCCACGATTTAATCCGCAGATTGAGCGCAGCCGTCATCCGTTGGTATATGACGCTGAAGAATTTGGTATCCGTTATGATGAAGGCAGTTACCATGCCATATCTGACACCCACTCCGTCCTCGCGACCGATGAGCAGTTTTATGCCTGGCAGCGCTAAGCGCGGTTGGGGTGTCCCGACGGAGGACTCTGATATCGTGATGACGCAGCGTAAGGACCTAGTACTCGATTCATATACTAATGGGCTTCTGTATTTACAACTCGAAACTGAGCTGAAGCAGAAGATGCTTGTTGGTGAATATGCAGTGGGGGAACGTATCCCCACTGAGCCCGAACTTTGCGAAGAGTATGGGGTTAGCAGAATTACGGTGCGGCGTGCCGTACAAGATCTTGTTGATGAGGGATTATTAAAAAAGGTGCGAGGACGTGGCACTTTTGTGGCAGTTCCTAAGTATATTGTAGGTGTCGGTACCGATATCACCCATGGTTTCCATGAATTAAAAATGCAGGGCGGCATGGAAGCAGGCTATGAAATATTAGAAGCAAAAGAGATTTCGGCTTCTGGCTCTGTGCGTGAGCGCTTGCAGCTCAATAAAGATGAGACCGCTTACTATGTACGCCGTCTTATTCTTGAAGGAGATGTGCCATTTGCTATAGATGATCTCTATGTTTCATCAGCAAAGTTTCCAGGACTTTTGGAACAACTTGATGATAAAACTCCTTTTTATGATCTTGTACAAGGCACCTATAAGTATTCTTTTGGTTCTGAGGATGTTTCTTTAGATGCTTCTACTACAAGAAATGATGAAGCAAGGCTTCTAAAGTGTTCTGTTGGTGCACCTCTTTTTGTTTTGAGAAAAACTATTACTCAGTCCGATGGCTCGCCACTTCATTATTCAAAATCGATAATTCGAGCCGATAGGATTTCATATCACTTTCAAGTGGATCGTGACGGAAAAATAGAAGGCTTGAATGATCAATTCATAATAGATAAGCCATCAGGCAACAATTAAATGTATGTCCGCTGGATGTAGGGGTATCTAAACGTCTATTTCCAGCGGACAGATAGCTCACTTTCTCCTTCTACAGGCGCAATATCATCGGATTCGGTTACAACGAAAGTAAGATGGCGACGATTGTAGTCGGCCTGCAGCATGCTAAAGAAGGAAGCGATGGCATCATTGGTGCCTTGTAACTCCATTGAAACGCTTCCATCAAGTTCGTTGCGTACCCAACCGGTGCATCCAACGCGGTTGGCAATCATACAACAAGTCCAGCGAAACCCTACTGCTTGGACAGTACCTTCAAATCGAAGAGCAACTCGACGAATTGTTTCGTCAGAGATATCATATGTATCCATAGACATAGGTACTCCTATTTTTGACGTCACTTCTATGTATCGTAAACATTTTTGGTGTCCTTGTAACCTCATCCTGTCTCAGATAAGGAAGTGACGGTAATCACCTACAATGAGCAGGATTATTTGGATTACCACGTATGCCTCTGATGGTTTTCAGGAGGGAAGGCTATGGAGCCTAAATTTTTTCTCATGACGGATTCTCCCTGCGATTTTTCTCAAAAAATGGTGGATGATGCAGGAATTGGCCTCATTCGCTTCTCCTATGCTGAGGCGGATAAAACAGATGGAGGGCTTTGTGGAACAGACGATTTGTTTGAAAGTCGTTCTGCTCATGAGTTTTATGAGGCCATTCGTAAAGGCGCTCATCCTCTCACTTCACAACCTTCGCAGATGGAATTTGAAGAGCACTTTCGTCGCTGTTTAGAGCTCGATATTCCAACAGTCTATCTTTGCTTTGACTCTGCACTCTCTGGCGCTTACGAAGGAGCTTGTCTTGCACTAGCTCGTATGGAGGAAGAAGCTGGAAAGAAGCTTCCAATCTATATCGTGGATACCAAACTTGCGTCTACCGCTCAGTATCTTTTCATTGTTGAGGCCATCCACCAGCGCGATCGTGGTCTGACTGCAGAGGAAATGGTGAGTTGGGCTGAAGAGGCTCGCTACTATTTGCATGCAATGTTTATGGTAGAAGATCTCGATTGCTTGCATCGTGGTGGACGTCTGCCCAAAGGAGTTGCCGTTGTTGGCGGTGCGCTTGATGTAAAGCCGCTCCTTACCATTGATGTTGAGGGAGCACTTTCCGTAATCGGCATTACTCGTGGCAGGAGAAAGGGCATTCGTAAACTTGCCGCCAATTTTAGCAACAACCATAACCATGATGAGTTTTCCAACATTGTTTCTATTGGTAATGCTGATTGCCCTAAAGATGCAGAGCGTCTTATTGAGCTCATAAATAAAGAGGATGATTCAACCATTACGATGGTTTCAACTATTGGCCCAACTATTGGCTGCCACGTGGGTCCTGGCATGATTGCTTGCTGCTTCTGGGGAAATGATCGTCGGGAGGGAATGTCCATCTCCGATCGGATTGCTGCAAGCGTGCGCAAGTCGTAGGGAGCCCGATGGCTGCTCTCGTAACAGGAGACCTTCACGGAGGGATTGATATCCACAGGTTCTTTCCCTCAGCATTTCCTGAAGGCCGTGTGCTCACAAAAGATGATTACCTTATTGTCGCAGGTGATTTTGGCCTCGTTTGGAACTTCGGTATGGAGGAACTAGGCTGGCTCGATTGGCTCGAAGATCGACCATGGACCACGCTTTTTGTTGACGGCAATCATGAAAATCATGAGGCGTTATCTGCTTTGCCAGCAGAGCAGTGGCATGGAGGTAACGTCCACCGCATCCGTCCTTCGGTTTTGCACCTTATGCGTGGACAAGTGTTTGATATCTGTGGCAGCACGGTTTTTACCATGGGTGGGGCTACATCGGTCGATCGAGCAATGCGTGTGGAAGGTGAAAGTTGGTGGCCGCAGGAGATGCCATCTGCAGCTGAATATGCGGAAGCAGAAGCAAATCTTGCAGCGCATAACTGGTCCGTCGATTATGTCGTAACACATTGTTGTGCAACACAGCTGTTGGATACCCTCTATGATGGAGATATCTGGCAGGGGCCCGACGAACTCACCGACTGGTTTGACATGCTTGAGCATCGCCTTTTATTCAAACATTGGTATTTTGGTCATCATCATCGAGATATGGTTATTATTCCTGACCACAGGGCACTATATCGAGACATCGTGCCTTTAGGTGATGACGAACCCTTGAATCAACAGAGTAGCTCTGAAGAATTCGTGACTGATGTGTAACATTCGCCGAGAAGGTAGAGCAAAACGTCAAGAGAGCGCGAAAATGGTGAACGCAAAACTTGCGTTAGGAGGACGCTGAGATGAAGTGCAGCAGGAGGGAGTTTTTAACTCTCGCATCTACGGGCGCGCTGGCGGCGCTTGCTGGCTGTGCCTCGGAGAATACCACTCAACCTTCCGAGACCGATCAAGAAGGATCTGAAAAAGAGCAGGTAGACGTAAAGAAGTTTGAAGCTCTTAAAATTGATAACAGCGCCTGGAATTACGACGATGATAATGATGTCTGGTGGCAGAACAGGCTTACCTATTGTTTGGAGCCTGCGTCTGAAACCTATGAGCAGCTTGCCATTTATGTTCCGGGACCATACTTCACAGGAGAGCAAAAGGGTCAGACGTGGACTTGCACGATCAATGAAAACGCTGAGATTGCAGGGTTTACTCCACGAACTGCGCCGATTGTCATGCCTTTAAATCCTGGTGATTATGCGGGACAGGCTGCATCTACTGCCTATTCCTATGATGGGCTTGGCACCTATCTTGAGAAAGGCCTTGTCTATGTCTACGCTGGTTTTCGCGGTAGGAATAGCGGATACGATAGTGTAACGAATGAGTTTTTCTCCGGGGGAGCTCCCTGGGGAGCCGCCGATGTTAAGGCAGCTGTGCGCTTCCTTCGTTACAATGCAAGCTTCTTGCCGTGCGACACTTCGCGCATTATTACTTTTGGACATTCTGGTGGTGGCGGTCTCTCTGCAGTTCTTGGCACTTCTGGCGACGCGCCAGAGTATGAGCCTTACTTAAATGCTCTTGGAGCAATCACATACGATGCAGATGCGAATAAGCTGTCTGATGCCCTTTTTGGCTCAATGTGTTGGTGCCCATCGACCTCTTTTGAAGTTTCTGATGCGGGTTATGAATGGTTTGCAGGCCAATATTCTGTTGAAGGGGCTCGCGCAGACGGAACATGGACAAAGCGTCTTTCAGATGATCTCGCATCCAATTATGCGGGAACTGTTGCAAATCTCGGTTTAACCTCAGAAGACGGTACTGCGCTTACACTTGACGAGACGTCAGGTGGCATCTTTGTCGCGGGTACCTACTATGATTATCTCGTAAGTATCGTTGAAGAAGGTGCAAACGCCTTCTTTGAGCACGTGCAGTTCCCTTATACCCCCGATACGACAGTGCAGGCAAATGGTAATTTCCCCGGCGATGGTAACCTTAAAGCGGCTGAGGAAGAAGCAATTGCACGCGCCTCGGGAAGCGATGAGTCTGATGCGGGTGGTCAGGCTTCTCAGCCGGTAACCTATGCCAACGTCGATGCTTATATTGATGCACTTAACGGCAATAATTTCTGGATTTCATATAATGCGCGACGTGCCTCTGCGTCCATTACCGATCTTGGCAGCTATGTGAGTCATTGTCGTCCAGCAAATGCTTCTGTTGCGGCGTTTGACTCTATCGATTGCAACCAGCCAGCGAATCAGCTCTTTGGCAACGATGATAATGATGCGTTGCATTTTGATGGCACCATTCTCTCGTTGCTTACGCAAAATGTGGATACCTATGCCCAGCTTCAGGGGTGGAAAGAGGAATATCTGACCGATTGGGAAAACGATCTTTCTCAAAAGGATTCTCTGGATGTCTCTGTTGCTGCACGTGTTCAGATGTATGACCCACTTTATTATCTGTGTGGATCAAGCGAAGCATATGGCAAGGCAAGTGTTGCGCCGCATTGGCGTATCAACACGGGTCTTATGCAAACTACAGTTCCGCTGACTACAGAAGCCAATCTCGTTGCGGCTCTCAAGGCCTACGATGGTGTTAACGATGTTGCATTTACGCCTGTTTGGGGTGCAGGCCGTTCATTGGCTGAGCGCTCAGGTACACCAGAAGATAATTTCATAGCCTGGGTTGAACAATGCTGCGGTATAGATCCTGCAACAGTAGCAGCCAACACGGAGAAAAGCTCTGAAGAGGCACAATAGTTCATTTAGATTCTGAGAAATGATAAGGGATTAGAGCAGAAGCGCTCTAATCCCTTATTTGTAAAGTGACTCAATAAACGACTCAGTGAGAAGAGCGTGTCGCACAACAGCCCTGTGCAAGTTGCCATGCATCTTGCAGGGGAAGATGAGATGCATGGGCAAGGTTACTCACATCATCAAACTCTGGATAAGCGCGTTGAGAGCCATCTGGCAAGGTTACGATCTTTGCTTTTATGGGGCCAAACGGCGTGGCCACTTCTTCTATGCTGCGGTTAAGTACGCTTCTCTCCATAGTTGTTCGACGGATGCCTATGGTTGTTGTTGTTTCAAAGATGCAGCGCTCTAACGAGACTCTATCTTTTTCAAGACAGATGACTTGAAGTTGCCAAGCAGGTCGATTTTTCTTTGCAACGAGAGGCAGATAATGTACCTCTCGTGCCCCAGCCTCGTAGAGCCTTTCCATTGCATTGCCTAAGGCTTCACCGGTGGCATCATCTATCTCGCATTCGAGTTTTGTTACACATTCAGTATCAGTATTGGTGGAAGGGCAAGATTCAGGCACGTTCCGTGGCTCAAGAAGCATGGCACGTAACACACCTGCGCATGCATAATCGCGCTCTCCGGCTCCGATACCGCATGCCTTGATTGCAAAGTGCTGAGGTATCTGATGCTCAGTCTGGAATGCTGCTGCAAGTGCTGCTCCGGTTGGAGTTACAAGCTCTCCTTCTATCTTGCTTAGATGCATCTCAAGGCCAGTTGCTTGTACGACATTAACAACAGCTGGCACTGGAATCGGCATGATGCCATGAGCACAGCGGATGGTGCCCCTGCCCTCGGTAAGTGGACTTATTGCTACTCGCTCAATGCCCAAATCATCCAAGCATACCGAGGCAGCAATAATATCGACGATTGAATCTACCGCACCAACCTCATGAAAATGCACCTTATCTGGCGTGGTCCCATGAGCTTTAGCTTCGGCATCAGCAAGAATAGTAAAGGCCTTCTGTGCAAGTTCGCGTGCATGGTCAGTCATGTTTGCGGCTTGAATAATTGCCAGCACATCGGCAAGCCCGCGATGTACATGATGATGCTCGGCATGTGTGTGCGTGTGATGATGCTCAGTATGCGCGTGGTCATGGTGATGTTCAGTATGTGGGTGTTCATGATGATGATCGGCATGTAGGTGACCATGGTGGTGACCGGATGCATCCTCATGCGATGGAGTGCCGTGAAGCCATGCCATGTCGTGGTCATGATTCTCAAATTCATGGGTGAGCACAACATCGAAGTCACATGCATGAAGCGCGTGTTTCTCAACGTGACTGATTCGAATATCGGCAATCCCTTCAACTGGCAGACTATCAATTACCTGTCGAACAACCTGTTCGTGTGCGCCAAGATCTAAAAGCGCTGCAACAAGCATGTCGCCTGCAATGCCAGAAGAACAGTCAAGGTAAAGGATGTTATTCATGGTAGATTGCTTCATCTCCTCAGTGATTGCATCCAACATGGTTGATGAGGTGAGCCTGAAATCCTGCGCCGAAACCATTATCAATGTTTACAACGGAGACTCCGGATGAGCAAGAATTGAGCATAGCAAGAAGAGCAGCAATGCCCTGGGCGCCTGCACCATAGCCCACACTTGTAGGCACTGCAATTACTGGAGCGCTGCTCAAGCCCCCAATGACGCTTGCAAGAGCACCTTCCATACCTGCGACAGCGATAATAACCTGTGCATCTGCGATTTGTGAAGCATGTGATAAAAGGCGATGAATACCCGCTACACCCACGTCAATGAGTCGCTCAACGCTGTTACCTAAAAACTCAGCTGTTTGTGCTGCTTCTTCGGCAACGGGTAAATCACTTGTTCCAGCACAGGCAACCAGAATAGTGCCAGTTCCATCTGGCTTGGCATTTTCGCCAATAATGCCGAGATGTGATGTTTCATCCCAGTTCAGCTTAAGAGAATGCTGTGATAGCGAAGACGTTACAGCAAGAGCTTTCTGTTTGTCTAAGCGCGTAATCAGAATTCGTTTCTGTCCTGAAGCATGCAGCGCAGTAACAATACCGGTTATTTGGTCAGCTGTTTTACCTGCACCATATATAACTTCACCAGTGCCTTGTCGAATTCCTCTGGCGAGATCGAGTTGGGCATATCCAATATTTTGAATTGGTGTAAGTGAAATATCATTAAGTGCTGTTTCAGGAGAGATGGAGCCATCGGCGACGTGATCTAATAATTTTTTGAGCTCGTCTCGATCCATAACGTTTCAACTCCGATATATGTCATTGAATAGCGTGCTTGGAATAATTGTAGCGATGCAAGAGGAATGAACTCATCTGTCTTAATGTCGCAGGGCAATTATGTCGTTAAGAACTTTCAGTGAACGAAAGATAAAAAAGATAAAACAATAGACACTCATTCGTCAAAATTCAATGACAAATCAATTAACGGCTAAGAAAAACTACTTATTGGTGATAGTATGAAAAGAACACTATGAAAGGGGTGGGGATGTTTAAGGTTGGAGAGTACATTGTTCATCCCGGTCAGGGCGTCTGCCAGGTTGTCGAAGTAGGAGACGGCCCTTCTGCAGCGTATAAGCTGTTGCCGGTAGGCCGTCGTCATGCGCTTGAAATCAGTTTTCCTGTGTCTGGAGAATCTCGCCTTCGTCCCGTTGTGAGTGCTGATGATGCAAAAGGCCTTATCGATAATTACGATAATCTTGCAACAGACGACTATAAGGGTCGAAGCACCGCTCTTGAAGAAGAGCATTTTAAAGACATAATGAAGCACGGTTCCTGCCGTGACTCTATGTGTGTCGTAAAAACATTCCGCCATCGCATTGCTATGGTTCGTGCGCAAAATAAAAAGCCGCCCGTGGCGTATGAACGGATTTTAAAAGAAGCGCAGACCCGCTCGCTTTCTGAGCTTGCTTGTGCACTGCATTCCACTCCCGAAAAAGTAGGGGAGCTTTTGCGTGAACATGACTCTGAGTATGTTGCAGAGGAGCATGAAGACGCATAATAGTGCCCGCAGATTTTTTAATCGGAGTTAATAGGGTACAATTATTCAGTCGCACGTGGAGCGAGGAGGAACTATGGCCGAGACCGGGGAGTCCCCGCGTAATAGGGTGATCATTACTGTTCTGGGCAGCGATAGATCAGGTATCGTGGCAGCAGTTACAGGTGTTTTAGCCGAGTATGAAGCGAACATCCTCGATATTTCTCAGACCATTTTACAGGGCATTTTTACGATGACGATGCTCGTAGAGCTCCCTGATGTGGCGGATGCGTTTTCGCAAATTCAAGGCAAACTTGATGGTCTTTGCGAGCAGCTTGACGTTCAGATAACTATGCAGCGTGAAGAGGTATTCCGGTTTATGTACCGGCTCTAAGCGCTCACAAGCTGGTGGGCGCCTCCTGAGCCCGCCTGCGGAGCGAAGGAGGTTGTGCATGCCGAAAAAACAAACGTTCAGATTTATTCCAGCAAGTGAGACTACTGCACTTAAGCATGTAGCCGATACCTACCCCATGCCATCTGTTGGTCTTGGTCGACCGCCAGTGTCAGACCAGCTCTATGAAGGCATGTTTAAGGTCGATAAGGTTCCTGCTGAAGTATATAAGGAGCTCGACGTTAAACGTGGACTTCGTAATTCTGATGGCTCTGGCGTCTTAGTGGGTCTCACTACTGTTTCAACGGTGCATGGCTACAACAAGGTTGACGGTAAGGTTGTGCCCGATGAGGGCGATCTGATGTACCGCGGCTATCATGTTGCAGACTTAGTTTCAGCTGCACAAAGTGAAGATCGTTTTGGCTATGAAGAAGTTGCCTATCTTCTCATGACGGGGTCTCTGCCCACGCAAGAGCAGCTCGAGGATTTTTCTGCACGTGTGGCATCGCGTCGTCAGCTTCCTGAGGGTTATCTCAATATCTTCCCGCGGCCAAACCACAGTCATTCAATCATGAATGTTCTGCAGCGTGCGACGCTTATGCTCTACGCCTTTGATCGCACGCCAGATGATACGTCTCCTACGCATGAGATTGACGTTGCGCTTTCGATGCTCGGTCGTTGGCCTCGTGTTGCAGCTGTTGCACATCAAGCAAATATGGCACAAGCAAGTGGCGCGCGGCTGCTCGTACCGCCTGCACGCGAACACTATTCGATGGCAGAGACGGTTCTCGATGTCCTTCGCGGTGAAGAAGGCTTTAGCCATGATGAAGCTATGTTGCTCGACGTCATGTTGATGCTTCATGCCGAGCATGGTGGTGGCAATAATTCTACGTTTAGTTGCCGCGTGCTCTCTTCCTCGGGAACTGATGCATATTCTGCGTATGCTGCTGCATTGGGATCGCTCAAAGGACCCAAGCATGGTGGAGCAAATGCGAAAGCCGGTGAAATGGCTGATGACATTGCTCATCATGTGTCTGATTGGTCAAATGATGATGAGGTTGCAAGCTATCTTGCCAAAATCCTTAAAGGAGAAGCCTTTGATGGCGCAGGCCTGATCTATGGTATTGGTCATGCGGTTTATACCAAGAGCGATCCGCGCGCACAGATTGTTAAAGGCTATGCGCGAAAGCTCGCACAACAAAAGGGAGAAGAGCAAGCAGCCAAGTTTGATCTTATCGAACGTATAGAGCGTTTAGCTCCCGAAGTCATGCATGACGTGAAGGGTACCAACAAAGTTGTGAGTGCAAACATTGACCTTTATACCGGGTTTGTTTATTCGATGCTCAAAATCCCGCAGGACCTTTATACTCCCATTTTTGCGATTGCCCGCATGGCTGGCTGGGCAGCTCATCGTATGGAAGAGCTCTATGGTGCTGCACGCATTATCCGCCCGGCATATAACAATGCACTGCGTGGTAACCGTACCTACCGTCCAATAGCCGAACGTTCATAGTTGAGTTCATACGACAGTTCTGGAGTAAAGAGGATGTCTCAAACACTTCCTTTAGTTTTCTCTGACTTGGATGGAACATTTTTATATACCGATAAAAGCGTGCCTCAGCTTAACCTCAAGGCTCTTGATGTGCTGGCTGAGCATGGAGGGGTGTTTGTCCCATGTACAGGGAGATTTGTTCGCACCATTCCATCTGAGATTCTCAACCATCCAGCTACGCGTTTTGTAGCGCACACCAATGGAGCCGTTATCTGTTCAGTTGTACATGATCCTCAAACTGGAGTTGGAAGGATAGGCGAGACATTACGTGTTGTTCGTTTGGACGCAGATAGAATTTTGTCTGTTGTCAACGCTTTAGAAGGGCGTGATGTTCTTCTCGACATTTTTACCGACGAGGGGGTTATGACGAGTTCAGGTGACTACGCTCGCTTGCCAGAGTTTGTGGACGATCCTCATGTGCTTAAACTTGTTACAGCTACGAGGACGCCCGTGGACATGCCTTTCAAAGAGATCATTCAAAAGTGGAGTGGCTGTATTGAACGCTTAACAGTCTTTTGGCACAATCCGGCAGACGCTGAGGCGATACGGGCCATAACTCAGCAGACCTCGCATCTCTCTTGTGTGAGTTCTATGTCCTGCAACTTTGAAATATCGGATTCCCGTGCAACAAAAGGCGCTGCTTTGGAATGGATAAGCTCGCTTATTGGTGTAAGTCCAGAGCAAACAGTGGCATTTGGTGATTCGGCAAATGATGTACCTATGCTCTTGTCAGCAGGCGATGGTGTGGCAATGGCAAACGCAACGCCTGAGGCGCAAGCTGCAGCAGACCATATCGCGGCATCAAATGATGAATGTGGTGTTGCTCAGTATCTCGAAACGCTATTCCAGATTTAGGTAAGAGCTTGTTTTGAGTAAGAGCTTGTCTTGTAAAAAAGGGTGCTTGCAAATTGCAAGCACCCTTTCTCGTTGTAAGAAGGAATGAAAAGCTACTCTTGAGTGCTTTCAGTGTCTTCTGGGGTCTCTTCAAACTCTCCTTCGTCGTCTTCTTCCTGGTCAAGACGAAGCGGCTTAAAGCTTGCAGTATCACCACCGACAAGACGCTCTTCTGCTTCCTCAACATTCTTTACGCGCTCTGAGCGCATGGTGACGGAGAAAATATCCTCATCGTCATCATCGTTCGATGCAGTGTGCGTCATCTTGTTTTGATGAGCAAAAGCAGTCTCAGAGAGAGGAATGCGGATCAGCTTATGTTGACGCTTTGTCTTGGCAAAAAGTGGAACAAACTCAAGCACAATGCTGGAGTTCTCGAGGCCATACCAGCGAGCAGGTGAACCACAGAGGCCGCGGATGAAGTACTTCACTTCCATGCAGCGCCTATCAAATCCGGAAATAGCTGTTTCAGGGGATAGGACCTTACGAATTAAGCAGAAGCGGAAGTCTCCAACGGCACTGTGTTCGCGGTAGATCGAATACTTGTGATCTTGTGGGGTCAGCTGGCCGGACTGAATGAGATCGCCAACAATTTGATAGAGATAGGTGTTAACGCGCTGGTTAACCTTAAAGCCCAGGCGTAGCTGGATCTTAAATAAGAAGTCGGTATCAAAGCTATTGACGACAAACTCGTGCGTAAACGGCTCATCAGTTACCTGTACGTTTAGGAAGTAGTAGGCCTTGGCACGCTTCGGACGCTTATCCAAAATTGAGTACAGGATGTCACGATCGAGTTTATCGAGAGAAGAGTCGTTTGTCAGAAAGACGAGGTTATCAGCAAGCAGCGGATACGATTCGTCGTGGCTGAGATCAAAGAGCTGATCGAGATACTTATCAACAGGCAGAAAGACCGTTTGAGTGCGCTCTACGGCTGTGCCACGACGCCAGACATACATAATGGCAAAGATGGCAGACGCCATAAGAAGCGTGACATAGCCACCATGGAAGAACTTGGTGAGACTTGAGAAGAAGAACATGAACTCAATAGCACCAAAGAAGATCGCAAATGGTATGGCCAAAAATTTCTTATGACGAATTTTGGATAGGTAGCTGAAGAGCAGGATGGTGGTCATGAGCATAGTGACCGTAATTGCCAGGCCGTAAGCTGCTTCCATATGAGCCGAACTCTGGAAGAGAAGAACAACACCGATACAGGCAACCCACATGATGTTATTGACCATGGGGATATAAATCTGACCCTTTGTTTCTGAAGGATAGTTAATGCGCATGTGAGGCATGAGGTCCAAGCGCACTGCCTCCGAAACAATCGAAAACGAACCAGTGATGAGCGCCTGAGAAGCAATAATTGCTGCAAACGTTGAAAGAACAACAGCAAACACGCGCGTCTGCTCAGGCAGCATTTGGAAAAATGGATTGAGATCGTTAATAGCTGCAAGCTGTTCGCTACCACGGTTGGCAATGAGCCAGCTGCCCTGTCCAAGATAATTGAGGATGAGGCAGACTTTTACAAACGGCCAGCTTGCATAGATATTGCTTTTACCAACATGTCCCATGTCAGAATAAAGCGCCTCAGCACCTGTGGTGCAGAGAAAGACATTGCCCAATACCATGATTCCTGCAGCATTAAGGTTGCCATTAAACAGGAACATAATGCCGCGCAGAGGGTTAAGAGCGCGCAGGATACCAAGATTAGCAAAGATATAAGGAATACCGGCAATTGC
Source organism: Olsenella sp. Marseille-QA0557 (assembly GCF_965119725.1). Taxonomy (NCBI): domain Bacteria; kingdom Bacillati; phylum Actinomycetota; class Coriobacteriia; order Coriobacteriales; family Atopobiaceae; genus Olsenella; species Olsenella sp. Marseille-QA0557. Next base: position 1,320,715 of record NZ_CBCPMI010000001.1, read on the forward strand.
TAAAAACAAAAACCAAAGGGTCATGATAGGACCAAAGGCTTTGCCAATTTTTGATGTGCCGGCTTTTTGCAAGAAGAAAAGTATGCAGAGGATGCAGATAACAACAATAATTACTACTTGCTGGCCATCGCCGATAAAACTGTAGAAGAAATCAATAGTTCTGAGGCCCTCAATCGCTGTCGTAACGGTAACAGCTGGAGTAAGAATGCCATCTGCAAGAAGCGCAGCGCCACCAATCATGGCTGGGATAATGAGCCACTTGCCACAGCGCCGTACCAGGCTATAAAGAGCGAAAATACCGCCCTCATTGTGGTTATCTGCCTTCATGGCAATGAGAACGTATTTAACGGTGGTGATAAGCGTGAGCGTCCAAATAATGAGTGAAAGGGCTCCCAAGACCACGTCGGTAGTCATGGTGGCCAAACCGCCGTTGCCTGAAGTAATAGCCTTAAGTGTGTACATGGGGCTCGTGCCGATATCTCCATATACGACACCGAGTGTAACAAGCAACATGCCCGCACTAAGCGGTATGCCCGCCGACTTGGGTCGACGCGATTTTACGCCTGACGGGCGAGCGGGCGTAGAAACTGTTTCCATTTCTATGGCTCCTTGTGTACGTACCGATACGGCTTATGTGGTTCCAGTCGCATCGACGGTTATGCTTAAAAGCACAACACATCCATAACATCGTCGCACATTGTAGCAGCGACACGGAATATATACACGTATTAGAGGCAGAGTCTTTAATCAGTTTATGAGTGCCGCAGATACATCGGACGTTTTTGATCTTTCTTGTTATGTTTTATCTGGGAATTGCGCCGATAATTTGCATTGGTAGGACGAGGCTTATTTCTTGCTCCAGGCTTTTCTGTTTGCGATAGCTGTTTCGGCTGTGATGCTTTGGGGGCGCGTTTTACCAGATAGCAGTGGTGGATTTTGGGATTGCGCGCAAAATCTTCCGGAATGGTCTGCTTGGTAATATCTTCAAGAACAACGCCAGCTCGTGTGAGCTTTTCAATGTCCGGTTTAAAAGAGCGCAAGTTACAGGAAAACACGCAAACCCCGTCTTTATTGAGGATGCGGGAAATATTGATAAGAAGCTCAGCATGATCGCGCTGAACATCAAAAGAGCGTTTACGCATGCGCGAAGAGTTGGAAAAAGTTGGTGGATCACAGAAGATGAGATCATAGCGTTCATGCTCGTGTCGCTGGTCGCTTACCCAAGAAAGAACGTCTGTCTGAATGAAGCGATGGGTTTCTGCGGTAAAGCCATTGTGGCGCATATTTCTCTGCGCCCAATCCAGATATGTTTTTGAAAGATCAACGGTAACGGTGTTGTTTACCCCTCCATCAGCTGCATAGCAGGTTGCTGTTCCTGTATAAGCAAAAAGATTGCAGAATCTGCCAGTAGCTGGGACGCGCTTCGCAAGTTCACGAATCATTGATCGTGTTTCGCGATGGTCGAGAAAAATACCACAGTCAAGATAGTCATCGAAGTTGACTTCAAAAGTGAGACCGCCTTCTTCAATGAGTTTGGGGCGTTTGTGGCGAGCTTGTTGTTTATGACGGCTCGAGATTGAGGTCTGTGCGTATTGGGACCCACCCTTTGAATGCGTACGAATACGGATGTACATATCATTCGTATGCACGTTCAGCACTTCTGGTGTAATGGCAAGAATATCGAGCAGCCGTTTGCGAGCGAGATCTGAATCAATTTCCGATGGCGCAGCGTACTCTGAGATAAGACACCAGCGGCCCGAAGGAATAAGCTCACCTCCTGCTGCTTTGCTCGGTCGAGCAATTCCTTCAAACAAATCGATAGAGACGGCGTAATCGGGAAGATCAGCGTCATACACGCGATAGCAGTGAATATCTTCTCGCTGAGCCCATTTCCTCAGACGGCGATACTTTTTTGTAAGTCGAGCGGCAAATTGATTAGAGGTAGGAATCAGGACTGGGACTATATGGTTGTCCCCAACGATCACCTGTACAGGATTTCCTTCACGCTCTGAGAGATGGTAAGAACGCAACGTTGCCTTGCTGCGTGCATACAGAATCTCACTCGATTCGTAAGCTTGGCAACGAAGGGCTGCATCGAGTGTGCTATCTGGAGATAGAGCTACAAGAGGGGTAGAAGCTGGCAGCGTTTTACCTATGGTAGATGCGCTGCTCAATATGGAGGCTTGTAGTGGGAGATTATCGGGTTCAGCAAGCGTGGCATCGATAAGTGCCAGCGGGGTAGAGGGAAGCTGAGCAATTGCATCTTGTAACGAAGACGTGTCATTTGTAGACAGTAAGATGGGCTCGACAGCAATTCCTGCACTTCTCAGAGCGCTTCTGATGGTAGACTCCCATCCACGACGAGAATCACATGCTATGACATGTACATTGCGTGCTGCTTGTTGCTCAGATCGGCTTTGCGCTTCTTCATAAAGTGCATCCCAAGTGCTTGCATCGTGATTTGCCCAGGCATCAAATCCCCAATGGGGGCGGAGAAGCCCAGGAGCACGATCGAGTGCCTGAGAAATACCTTCGATGACAAGGGAGCCAGCTCCGGCACAGCCAACAATAAGTGAAGGATCTTCATGCCTACAGTTTCGAAACCACTGCCCATAAGCCAGGAGGGCAGCGGCATAGTCGGCTCTGAGCTGGGGAAGACGAGCATTGTTTTTGTGGGAAAGCTCCCATCCACGACGGAACAGCGCGTCTCCTGAAAGGTCGATACCAATAGCAGCACGCTGCTCGTGAATACGACAAGCAATACGCAGATCTGGATGAGTGGGATCTGTGGCGATGCGAATGCCTGCACGCGAGAGCATACGATCTGCGATACCGTCTTTGGTGCGTAAAGCTATGAACTGTGTATTTCTCAGATTCTCGTTTGTGCCATGAGCATCTACGGCAATGCTTTTGCCGCGCGGAATGTGATGCTCCCATGCGATGTGAGCAACACCTTCATAAAGTGCATCGGAATCAGTAGCATCAATGCGCTCAAAAATGCAGATAATGCGTGAGGCAATTCTTGACCAAAGACAGGCGCGGTATCCATCTTTGATGCTGCCTGAAAAGGTTACCTGTCCGGTGAGAGCGCGTACTTGGGTAAGACCAAGAGATGCAAGTTCTGCAGAAAGCAGTCTCTCAAGGCCCTTGGGGCAGGTAGCTACAAACTCCATCGTCTGCCTTTCTTCATGAGGGGTTTTGCGCCGCTCTTATCGATAAAAAAGGTTGTTGTTAGAGAGATAAATAATAAATGTAATGATTATATCTTCATAAAGTGTCTGCACATGTGCTCACACCCTTCTTCTCGCCGAAAACAGAGCGCGTTTACCCATGCCCGACGCATAAATGGCACGTGAGCGATACCATGTGGTCTAGTTGGGATTGTGCTTGGTGTTCAGGTTGGTTCTATGAAGCACGCCTGTGACATCGTGCACCAAAGTCGAAGGATACGACAAAGAGGATGTCAAATGGACAAGACTATTGAAGAAAGAGTAGAACTGTGGCGTGCTAATGTGACAGACCCTGATCTTAAAGAGGAGCTTGAGGCGCTCGTAGCTGCTCAGGATGAGGATGGTCTTGTCGACGCTTTTTATCGTGACCTTGCATTTGGTACAGCAGGTCTTCGTGGTACGCTTGGCGTTGGTACAAACCGCATGAATGTGTATGTGGTGGCGCAGGCAACTCAGGGTGTTGCAGACTATCTCAATGCACATTATGAGAATCCTACGATTGCTCTGGCGCGTGACTCAAGAAACAAGGGTGAAGATTTCCAGCGTGTAGCAGCCGGTGTTTTAGCGGCCAATGGCATTCATGTATATGTTTATCCACGTATTGAGCCGGTTCCTACGCTGTCTTTTGCCGTGCGCTATCTGCATACGTCTGCGGGCATTGTTCTTACTGCATCGCACAATCCTGCCATCTACAATGGCTATAAGGTCTACAACGACAACGGTGGTCAAATTACAGATGAGGCGGCAGCTGAGATTTCTGCCAACATTGCTCAGGCCGATCCGTTTGCAGTTGCTTGCATGGATTTTGACGAGGGAATCGAAAAGGGGCTTATCGAGTGGACGCCCGAGGAAGTTCTCGATAGCTTTATTGAGAACATCAAAAAGGTTTCGGTTCCTGGTTTTAAAGCTTCTGATGACTACTCTGTCGTTTATACGCCGCTCAACGGAACAGGTATGGAGCTTGTAACCCGTATCCTGAAAGAGATTGGCGTTGAGAATGTAACGGTTGTCCCAGAGCAGGCCGAGCCGAATGGCGATTTCCCCACGTGCACCTATCCCAATCCTGAGTTTCGTGAGGCGCTCGATCTGGCACTGCAGCTTGCAGAGAAGGTTAAGCCTAATTTGGTAGTTGCCACCGATCCGGATGCCGACCGTATGGGTACCGCTATTCCTCACGATGGCGACTATGTATTGCTCTCGGGCAACGAGATGGGCGTGCTGCTCATGGATTGGCTTGCCTCTATGGCGGCTGACCGTGGTGAAGATGTTTCTCGTAAAGTTGCAGTATCCACAATTGTTTCCTCCGCTATGCCGGATGCCCTTGCCCGTGATCATGGCTTCGAGATGCGTCGTGTGCTTACAGGCTTTAAATATATTGGCGACCAGATTGATCAGCTCAAAGATGAGGGCGAAGAGGATCGTTTCCTCATGGGCTTCGAAGAGTCCTATGGTTACCTGGTTGGTACGCATGCACGCGATAAAGACGCCATTGTTGCCACAATGCTTTGCGTAGAGATGGCTTCACATTATGCAGAGCTTGGCATGGACCTTTATGAGGCAATGGATGCTCTTTACAAGAAATATGGCTACTACCTTAATGGCACCGTCAATGCTTCCTTCCCTGGTGCCGCAGGTGCAGAGAAGATGGCCCAGATTATGACCGATCTGCGTCAAAATCCTCCGGCAGAAATTGCAGGATATAAGGTTGTTGGTATGACCGATTATGCTGCTGGCGCCGAGATGCCACGTGTTTCTGGTTTGCAAAAGGAAGCTCCACAGACACTTCCTTCCGCTAACGTTATCGAATTCCGTTTGGAGGATGATAATAAAGTTATCTTCCGTCCCTCTGGTACGGAGCCCAAGGTGAAGGCATATCTCTTCTCAAAGGGTGCCACACGCGAAGAGTCTGAGGCGGTTCGCGATAAGCTTCGCGAGGCTTCCGAGGCTATTCTTTCCTAAGGATGCTGTCGAGCAGTAAGCGAATGTAGTTTTAACGACATACATTCGTTACGTTAATGCCCCTGACTAACTCGGAGTCAGGGGCATTCTTTGTGAGCTCAATAAGTTGAGGAAATGTTTACGTAAGCAGCAGACGCTTGCTCTCAGCTGACTCTGTCAAATTCATACAAAGTCCCACAGAGTCTACTTATTCCTCAGTGTTTGTTTCTCCAGAATTTGAGTTGGAAGAAGTTCCAGAATTTGAGCTGGAAGAATCTCCCGTATTTGAACTTGAGGAGTTATTGGTTGTGTTTTCATCATCTGTGTTTTGATCTGTATTAGTGTTGTCTGCAAGATGAAGGACAAAAATCTGCTCGCTATACGAAGAGATAGTTGCTGCCGACCAAGGGCGTTTTGCAACCTCGCTTGAGGTGGGGTCATAGACATTTACCGCCTGATCCTCATTGAGGCTGACACAAATGACATAGTGCGAATCTTCCGTAAGTGTGTCTGCGCGAACAAGGCAAATGACGGGGTGAGCATTCTGGAGTGATGCAACAATTTCTCCAGCACTAACCTCTGGCGTTTCACAATACAGACCTATGCCAGCAGCTTCTGAGCTGAAGAACTCTGCCGTTGTGTAGGCATCTCCAGAGGCATAACCTCCATCAGCGGCAAGGGAGGCCATGTCTGCTGGTGAGCGGTCGTTAGATCCTGTGAGTCCCATATATGCCATAGACATACAGGTTGGACCCGAGCCTGATACTCCGAGAGGGAGCCCTGCATAGTCAACAAATCCCCAACGCTCATCCCAGTCGTAAAGCTCTGGGACTGTGCCTTGAGTAACCGTATCGGTGTAGGACTGAGAGGTCTTTTCGGCTGTTGGTACCTTCGAAACAAAATCGATAGCCTCAGGCTCTCTCAGGGCTAGCTGAACAATGGATTCATTCGAGTACTTATCGGCATTCTTAGCAATTTCCTCGAGTTTATCAGCATCGGAAAGAGCGGAGTCAAGCTCGTTTGTAAGCGTATCGGAAATGCCGGAGGCCACACGTGCGTTTGATTGATCAACATCGACGGTCTCGTCTTTATTACTGGTGCAACCGCGTATGCAGCTAGAAACGAGCACAAGCAGAAGGATGACAATAACAATCGCTATTCCGCCTAGAAGCAGCAAACGCCTGTCGGGCAAAGACCGACCGTCGCGAAAGTTGATGTTATGTGATTGCAGCGAATACCCAGTGTCGTGCCGTCCTCTGAGCCTTCTGCCTTGTTGCTGATGTTGACGGCCTGATCCCTGGCGTGAGGGTCGACGTCCTTGTCCTGAGCCCTGCCGAGAAGAGCGTGCCTGACGTGGCCTGCGCTCTTGGCGTGGTCTTTCGGATTGTGGCATAGTTTGACCCCTTCGATCGATGCTGTCTCGATACCTCATGCAAGACAACGGTTATATATACGAATGCTTATATAAAGAAAAGAATAGCGTTCTTTCCATGTGGGCGTGCTGCAGGTCGGCATGCGGAGCAATAACAGGTTATCGTGTTATCGATAAAGACATAATTACGTAGCTAAGAACTTTCAAATGGCACCTATGCGGTGTGCAGGAGAGGTGTGTATGGGCAAGCTTATCGAACAGTTTCTTAAATTTGGGGTTGTTGGAGTCATAGCAACCATTATCGATTTTGGTGTACTTGTTTTTCTTCATGAATGTTTTGGTATTGATCCAATCATAGCTGCGGCCATCTCATTTATTGTGTCGCTGATTTTCAACTACCTCGCGTCAATGCGTTTTGTATTTACGCATCGAGAGGATCTTTCAAAAGCTCGTGAGTTTGCCATCTTTCTCGTACTTTCAATTGTTGGCTTTGCTCTGAATGAGTTTGTCATGTGGGGCGGCGAGCTGGTGCTTGAGGATATGGGCGTCAACTATGATGGCGGACCTTACTATGTAGCGGTAAAAGTGTTTGCAACCTGTATTGTTATGATCTGGAATTTTGCGAGCCGTAAAAAGTGGCTCGATGCAAGTAGCGAGAAATAACGCTGGGCAGAGAAGCCATGGCTTGGTTTTCAAAATATCTGCGCCTTCTTCCAGCGGTAATCGGTGGCTTACTCGGGCTAATAATCGGGTTGATTATCGGCCTGAAGAGCTTGGGACTGCCTCTTATGCCTGGATCCGTCATTGAGGTGTGTTATGTAGAGGTTGAGCAAAAATCAGATGCTCACTTGGTTTCTGCTCGTGAAGTTGCGCGAGATGTGGCGACATCTGCCATGATTCCAGCTCTTGTATCTACAGGCACGACGCCATCCATATGGAATGTCGTATGGCTGGGAGATTCAGACCTAGTACTCATTGCTTCTGCGCAAGAACAAACGGATGCGGAAGCTCGTATAGAAGCAGCAAAAGGCGACCTTGCTCAAGCAGTTGAAGATCACAATACCAACTTGGAGTCTTACGCGCTTTGCGATGTGGTTCCAAGCAATGAATTGGAGCATAGGGCAACTGGTGTGCTTATGGACAGACTTGCTTCAACGATTCTTGTTGGTACAGGTATTGGGTTCTTAGGTGGGTTGGCTGTTTGGCATATTCGGCGAATGTGCGCAGGGGAGGATAAGCGACTTTGATGGTATATCTTGCCCTTGGCTTGAGTGCAGTGCTTCTCACAAAGGGTGCAACTACAACCGACAAGCTGTCTGTGCGGCGCTGCTTATGGCTCCTTGCTTTTCTCGTGCTCTTTATTCCTGCGGCCTTACGCCATGACATAGGAGTGGATTACTCACGTTATCAAGGCTATGAGGAGCTCTTTGATATCTATACTTCAGGCGGATCCATCTCTGAAGGGATGGATATAGGTTTTGTCCTTCTTATTAGGGTATTGGGACTCTTCACGCAAAATGCTCAGTGGCTCTTTGTGGTAACGTCTGCTTTTATTATTGGCCTTGTTCTACGGGCATGCCAAAAGCTATCTCCAGACCCCACGCTGTCAGTGGCGCTTTTTTTAGTAGCAGGCTTGTATCTTGAGTCGTTAAATATCGTAAGACAATGGATGGCAATTGCCTGTGTTCTTAACGCGTTTATATGGATCAAAAACGACAGAGGTATGGATAAGATCCAGTGCTTTATTCGATATGCACTGTGGGTAGTGGTTGGCGCAAGCTTCCATGCAAGCGCATTGCTGTGGCTGGCGGTTTATCCACTTTTCTATCTGCCACTCAACAGCAAACGTATGGTGGCAGTAACGCTGATAAGTACGGTAGGTCTTTCGGTGTGTGGAGCGTGGTTGCTGCCGACAGTGGCTGGTGAGCGCTTTGGTCGCTATCTCGTAGCTGGAGCAGGTGGTTATGCATCTGCGGACCCTCATATCGATTCAATACTTACAGCGCTTGTCATGCTTCTCTTTGTATGCTGGGCGAGATGGCATGATAAAACATGGGATTTCTGGACATGTTGTTTAGGGGTTTGTCAGGCACTAGGTGTTTCGCTGTTATTGTCAGGCTTCTTTCTTCCTGCAATTGTCGATCGCGTTGCTCGGTATTTTCTTCCCTTGTTAATCTTGCAACTTCCCTGGGCGCTTACTCGAATTGAAAATAAAGATCTCCGTCAGGCATATGCTTTAGGTATGGTTGCTTGTTGGCTTTTAGTTACTTTTATACGGGTTGGCCTTGGTGGACAATATGGCGTTGTCCCGTATCAATGGGTATTTGTATAGCTAAAAATTGGGAATTTACCTATAGTTTATTCGTTGAAATGAAATGGAAACCTATTGGGCCGATTTAATCATTAAATTCAGGACCAATTATGCAACTATTAGTATGTATCGCCGAACCCGGCATACGTATTACAGAAACGTCGTCCGAACGGGGGCGGTACCAATGGTTAAAAGGCGGAATAGTCGCCAGGATGCAATTCGTGAGATTGTGCGTGGAAAGTCGATTAAGACTCAGCATGCATTAGTAGAAGAACTTGAGGCAGAAGGATTTGCTTGTACACAAGCAACGGTTTCTCGTGATATTGCAGATATGGGTTTGAGAAAGCTTCCAGAGGGCGTATATGTGCTCGCTGAGGACTTACATATGCAGCGTATGGTTTCGGAGCTTGTGCAGCATGTGAATTGTGCTGACAACTTGGTGCTTGTGAAAGCTCAGCCTGGTACAGCTCCTGGTATTGCCGCTGCAATTGATGCGGCAGATTTGTCTGAAGTAGTGGGAACTATTGCAGGGAACGATACTGTTCTCGTTGTTACCGATTCAGCAGAGAAAGCCCACGTATTTGCGTCTCTCATAAACAATTTACGCAACGCTTGATGTGCATACAGGAATAAGCGCAACACTTCATAGCTAAGCTAGCAGTTGTGGCAATAAGAACCTTCATGAAAAAGGGTTGGAACTTGTTTGTTCCAACCCTTTTATGCGTTCGGTTTGAGTAGCTCTCAATCAAAGAAGCCACGGAAGTGTGAGTGGCGAGTTATACCAGAGTCCCAAAAACGCAGCTATACCAGTACCGGATTGCGCAGGAGGAGTAGTGCTTCCAGTTTCGCCTCCGTCTGAAGTATCACCGCCTTGTCCAGGATTTGAAGGAGTCTCTCCAGTGGATCCACCATCGCCTGTAGAAGGAGTCTCAGACGTCTCGGTGCTCTGAGAGTTATCTGAAGAAGAGGAGTTTTGATCTTTCTTTGTTTCCTCTTTCTTTTCTTCTTCTTTCTTATCCTTCTCTTCTTCTGCCTTACGATCCTCTTCTATTTCACTCTGGCTCTTTGTAGCAGAGAAGGTCCAAGAGCTATTCGGCTTGTATTCAGGATCAGCTGCCTCGGGGAATTCCTCACGAGGTGTACCTGCAAGCGTCTTTGCAAGGTATCGACCGAAAATGGGGCAGGCTGTGTTGGAAGGATGGCCTTCAGAGCCGTAGACATAGATAGGTGCTTCTTCGCGGTAACCAACCCATACAGCTACAGAGATTTGTGGTGTATAGCCGCAGAACCAAAGGTCACGGGCATTTTCAGTCGTTCCTGTTTTGCCTGCAATGGGCTGGTCGACTCCATTGGTGTAGTTAAGTACAGCCGTTGCGGTACCACCTGAGTGGTTGACAACACCAGAAAGCACCTCGGTGGTTGCATGCGCAACCTCAGCTGTTAGTGCTTGAGTTGGATTATCTTGATGCTCGTATACGGTATTGCCATTGCGGTCTTCAATCTTTGTAATGGCTACCGCATCGTGGTGCACACCACCGGAAGCAAGGGTGGCATAGGCTTCTGCCATCTGAATGGGAGGAATACCAATAACGCCGAGAGTGAGTGACTCGTAGGCGGGTAAGTCCTCATCAATACCCATAGCTTTAGCGGTATCAACGATCTTTTGTGCGCCAATCGCTTGGGCTACTTGAGCATAGCCTGTGTTAGAAGAGTACTCAGTCGCGCGTGCGAGTGTGATGGTGCCATAACTTGTATTCGCATAGTTTTGTACGCGCCATGTTGAAGAGGCCTGAATAGGTGAGTTGCAGTTGAGATAAATCTGCGGGTTCATGCCATCACCTATGGCCGCAGCAAGCGTGAAGGCTTTAAAGCTTGAACCAGCCTGCCTACGAGCTTGTGTTGCAAGGTTGAACTGGTTGGCATTGAAGTCACGTCCACCGATCATGGCCTTTACGTAACCCGTATCAGGGTCGATGGCAACAAGGGCAGCCTCGAGTGAATCATCGCCAATATCGTTAAGCGTTTCCTGTACTGCTTCCTCTGCGGCTTGTTGACTTGCAGGGTCAAGCGTGGTGTATACCTGCAAACCACCCTGGAAGATAGTGTCAGAGTCAAAGTCTTGCTGAAGCAGCTCTTTGATATAGGCAGTGAAGTATGGATAGGTGCCATTCTCATCCATAACCGAGTTGCCAAGATTGAGCGTGATATCTGTTCCGACCGTTTGGTCGTACTCTTCCTGCGTGATAACGCCGTTGCTCAGCATGCGCCGCAAAACAAGATCACGACGGCTCTTACAAGCATCCATATTGACGGTAGGATCGTAATAGCTTGGTGAGTTTGGAATACCAATAAGTGTGGCAGCTTCATTAAGGGTGAGCTCGCTGGCGTGCTTATTGAAGTAGGTGATAGATGCTGCTTCAATGCCATAGGCACCATAGCCGTAGTAAATGGTGTTGAGATACATCATCAAGATTTGATCTTTGGTGTACATCTTCTCCATTTGAATAGCAATGTAAGCCTCACGAACTTTACGTTTGAGAGAGATCTCGAACTGTTCGTCAGAAAGAACTGTGTTTCTTACAAGCTGCTGAGTAATGGTAGATGCGCCTTCAGAGCCACCAAAAAGCTGGCCAACGGCAGCGCGAATAACGCCTTGAGGGTCTACACCGTTGTGTTGATAGAAACGCTCGTCCTCAACAGCGACGGTTCCCTCAAGAACATAGGGAGATACTTCATCTTCTGTAACGCTGCGGCGATTTTGTAGATAGAACTCAGCAATAAGATTGCCATCGGCATCGTAGACCTGAGTTGGTTCGGCTACGAGATATGCGTCTGCCGAAGTATAGTCCGGAAGGTCTTCAAGCCAAGAATCTACAAGCGTTCCAAGCGACACTGCCAAGGCGATGCCGAGAAGAGCTAAAAATCCCAAAATACCGGCGGCGCCAAAGCCTATAAAGTGAGTCTTGGAGTGCTTACGCGCGCGTCTGGTGCGAACACCCATTGTTCCTCCTTTTTTGGTCGCCCATCATTATGGGGGTTAACCAGACGTAGGAAAGAATTATTGGCAAAAGTCACGTATATTCTAAAACGCATTCATTTGTCTGAATGTGTGTAATAGGGTTTAACACTAAAGTTGATGCGCTGAGGAGGCAAGGTGGACACAAAAGAAAACCTTAAAGTGGTTGTCGCCGCGCACGAACCAGCATGGGTGCCAGATGGCGAGGAATTTGTACCGGTACTTTCTGGTGCTGCTTTATGCCAGTCTGACGAAGCCGTACCTTCAAATTGGAAACGCGATGATAGTGGAGCTAACATCTCTGAGCGTTTTTCGGCTTATGGAGATCTTTGTGCACTATATTGGGCATGGAAAAATCTTAATGCTGATGTTTTGGGGTTTGCCTGCAATGGACGCTACCTTGCTTCAAACTATCGCCTTAATAGGAAAAAGCGTGTTGCACACAAAGATTTCTTGATGCATCGCGTTGCAACGTATGGAATTGTGGTGCCATCGGAGACTAACTATTTTGTCGTGACAACAGCAACACAATTTGCACGTGAATATGACGAGTTGCTCATTACCGTTATTCGTGATGTTTTGTCAGAAATCTGTCCAGAATATGAAGAGCCTTTTGTCAGAAGTCTTCGCATCACGCATGGGCATCATACCAACCTCTTTTTGATGCGGCGCGATCTGGCGGATGCCTATTGCTCATGGCTCTTCTCTGTGTTGGAAGAGGTTGAGGGGAGTTTTGCTTCTATTGCACCGCATGTGCTTGAAAATGGCGCCTTGTGTGCTTTGGCAGGACTTTTACTTGATCCTTGGCTTGATGTGCAGAACAAACGGTACGTAGAAATTTCTTCAGTACGAGTGGACGATAAGGCGACGGTACCCTCAAGTGCACAATATATTGAAGAGCAATACCGAACAAAATATGGCACAAAAAGTGAAAAATAGCGTGCTATAAGAGGAGTAGCCACTGCGAAGAAGAGCTATTCTGCGCTATTCTATAGGCTTGCATGTGAGGAGTACCAATCCTCACACTTTCACAATGACACTGAATACACGGAGGACAGAGCATTGCTGCCAGTTGAGGAACAGCTCAAGGTTATTACGTCGGGTACGATGCAGATTGTGCCGCTTGATGAGCTTAAAAAGAAGCTCGAAAAAGGTACGCCGCTTAATATCAAGCTTGGCGTAGATCCGACCTCACCCGATTTGCATCTTGGTCATGCCGTTCCCTTGCGTAAGATGCGTCAATTCCAAGATTTGGGACATAACGTCACCCTCATCATTGGTAACGGCACGGCGCTCATTGGCGATCCGTCAGGGCGTGACTCTACTCGTCCGCCGCTTACTGAAGAGCAGGTGGAGGCTAACGCCAAGACCTATGTTGAGCAGGCCATGAAAGTGCTCGATCCAGAGCGCACCACGATTGTTCACAATGGCGATTGGCTGAAGGGCCTCAATCTTGCTGAGATGCTCAAACTCATGAGCCAGTTCAACGTGGCTCGCATTCTTGAGCGCGAGGACTTCCACAACCGCTACACCGAGGGTAAATCCATCGCCTTGCACGAATTTATCTACCCGGTACTGCAGGCGTATGACTCGGTGGTTGTGAAGGCTGACCTTGAGATGGGTGGCAACGATCAGATCTTTAACTTGCTTGCCGGTCGTGATCTTATGCGCGCGATGGACATGGAGCCTCAGGTAGCACTTACCATGCCGCTGTTGGTGGGTACCGATGGCCATAAGAAGATGTCTAAGAGCTACGGTAACTATATTGGTCTTACAGACGAGCCGGCAGATATGTTTGGCAAGGTTATGTCTATTACCGACGAACTGGTGCCGCTGTATTGGCGTCTGTGCTCCACCGCTCCGATTGAGAAGATCGACGCCATCGATGCTGCTTTTGCCGATGGAACCGCCGATCCCTATCAGCTTAAGCGTGAGCTGGGCGTGAATATTGTGGACCTCTACCACGGCGCTGGTGCCGGCGAAGCTGCTATGGCTGCCTTCGATGCTCAGTTCAAGCGTTCTGAAGTTCCTGAAGATATTCCTGAGTTTCCGCTTTCTGTCGTTGAGGTCAACGACGAAGGAAAAGTTTACCTGGGGCGTTTGCTTGTTGAGGTAGGTATTGCAAAGTCTGCTGGTGAGGCACGCCGTTTAGTTGATGGTGGTGGCGTGAAGATAAACGGCGAGGCTGTTGCCGCTAAAGCCTACAACGTAGATCCCTCGCTTTTCTCTGCGGGTACCACTATTCAGTCTGGTAAGCGTCGTTGGGCACGGTTGGTGTAAACAAGATTTAGAGTAATTGCCATTGTCCAGCCTCTGCAATGGATGACTTAAAGTCAGCGTGTTTTGATTGGCTGTGTCATCGGTGTGAGGCTGGACAATTTTATTACTAGTGCTATCGAGATTTATCAGCGTAAGCCCATTACACCTTATGATTAACTTAGGCCTGATAAAGAACGCATAACCAGGTCAACGTCCTGGTTCTCCAATTCCTGAATTACATGTAGATAGACTTTTTGTGTTGTAGTCGTACTCGAATGTCCTAGTCGTTTAGCAACACTTGCAGTGGATACTCCAGCAAACAACAGTAAAGATGCATGCGTATGTCTGAGACCATGAACGCTTATCTCTGGCACACCGGCTTCGAGACACCTTCTTGAAAGAACGGCATTTACTGTTGAGTTGTACACTTTCCCATTAACAAAGATGGGCTGGTTTGGAGGTAATCCTTTAATAAGTTCTGCGAATTGAATAATTAACTGCCAGTCAAGTTGGACCTTTCTGACAGAAGAGTAATTTTTGGTTGGAAGGAACCCTCCGTCATCTTTATAGTCCCAAGTTTTATCAATGGATAAGATTTGCCGTGAAAAGTTAAAGTCATTCGGTGTGACTGCAAGAGCTTCTGAAAATCTCAGCCCGGTTTTAGCAATAAGTAGAATGAGCCAATCCCAGTTTACGTGCTGCTCAAGATGAAGCACATCAAGCAGTTTATGGAGCTCAAATTGGTTGAGATACTTCGGCTTTTTCGCGCGCGGCGGCATCCCTTTTATTACTGCCTTACGTGTTGGATCGCGCATAATAAGGCCCTCATCAACTGCATCGAGAATGGCGCATTTCAGATGATGATGAAAATCCATCGTTGTTTGACGTTCATGACATTTTGCATATTCGTTCAATAACTGCTGATAGGCAGTGCGATTGAGATCTTGAATTAGTAGATTTGGAGCTAGCTTTTCTAGTCATGACGCCGTAAGAAGGTACTTGTCCATGGTTACTTTGCGTATAGCGCCTTCTTTATACGTTGTAATCCAGTCATGATAATAATCGCAAAAGCGAGTTGCTGATGTTACTTGAACGGCCATCCTCGCCCTCCTCTCTTAGGATGGGCTTACGCTGCAATTTCTATCCAGCTTACGCTGGTGAAGTGCGATGAGGTTGTCGAGGCGGGAGAAAAGGGCGCCGATCTTGCGCTGCTCTGCATTGCTAATTGGATATGGAATGAGCGATTTTTCAATCTCGTTTTTGTTGATCTTTTTTGGAAAGGCAATATGAAGAGTTCGCTTGTATAGCTCATTGCGAGCAAACGGCGATGATAAACAATAGACAAGATAGATCGAATCAATTTCTCTTGGTTTAAGCAGCGCTAAACTTACATAAAAGGCAAGGTCATCGTCCGAATTTACGACATTCGCAGTTCCAATGTCGCCGATTCGAGTCATGAGAGTGTCACCCTTTTCCGGATGAACCTTGAAATCTTTCTCAAAGGCATCACGTGAGATATATTTATCGGATCTTAGTGTTGCGATATCTTCCACTGAAACGAACATTACTCCACCGTCTGTATAAGTGGGAGTCTGGTGCGTCCCGTCAAAAACTTCAGTAACATCCCCCAACCTACGCTGTTCCCAAGCGAATGTGTTTCTGTCCAAGTGAAAGCCTTCTTCTTTCTTAGCATCCATGTATTTTGGGTATGCTTATATAACAGATAGGAGGGATTTATGGATCGAAAGCGTGCAATGGAGGAAGCAATTCACTCCGGCGAAATGGAGGGAGCTTACGTTTCTGCTGAGTTTAGAGAAGACTCCGTTCAGTATGTCCGGGGCGATATTTCTATAGAAGACTTAATGCGTCGTACCAAACGTCGCTGGAATATCCATATCTCGGATGACAAGAATGTCGCAGAAGTTCGTTGATCCTTACATAGATCCTCAGAGTGGTATTCTGCGAAATCTTGTAGGTGCCACTACTTATGATGAGCTTAATAACGCCGAAGGAGAGCTCGTTGCCATAAGAATGAGTCAGTTCATAGAGTGTCTACCCATTCAACCAATCGGCAGTTTGGATGACCTCTGTTTCATACATCATTGGTTATTCCAAGATATTTTTGACTGGGCTGGCAAGATTCGAACCGTTGAAATTCGAAAGCGTACAGAGGGATCCGAGTTTTTTCTTCCTTCGGTCAACATTGCTACAGGGATCGAATGGTCGCAAGGAGAACTCAGACGAGATCACTTTCTTGTTGGACTATCTCCTAACAATTTCATTAATCGTATTGCCTATCACTACGATAACTACAACTTCGTTCATCCGTTTCGTGAGGGTAACGGCCGAACGCAACGACTTATGTGGTCGATGATATGTCATCAGGCAGGATATGACCTTGATTGGCGTCTTGCTTCTGGGGAAGAGAATGACGAGGCAAGTCGACTTGCGGCCGAGGAGCAGGACTATACCGGCCTAATAAAAATGTTTGAAAAGATTACTTGTCCTTGTGATTCCTCAGTTCCTATTAATGCCGGCATGGTGGTTGGTGGAAAACATTTATCTGAATAACAGGTCTTTGTTTCTCTGATCCTTACGCTGGTGAAGTGCGATGAGGTTGTCGAGGCGGGAGAAAAGGGCGCCGATCTTGCGCTGCTCTGCATTGCTAATTGGATATGGAATGAGCGATTTTTCAATCTCGTTTTTGTTGATCTTTTTTGGAAAGGCAATATGAAGAGTTCGCTTGTATAGCTCATTGCGAGCAAACGGCGATGATAAACAATAGACAAGATAGATCGAATCAATTTCTCTTGGTTTAAGCAGCGCTAAACTTACATAAAAGGCAAGGTCATCGTCCGAATTTACGACATTCGCAGTTCCAATGTCGCCGATTCGAGTCATGAGAGTGTCACCCTTTTCCGGATGAACCTTGAAATCTTTCTCAAAGGCATCACGTGAGATATATTTATCGGATCTTAGTGTTGCGATATCTTCCACTGAAACGAACATTACTCCACCGTCTGTATAAGTGGGAGTCTGGTGCGTCCCGTCAAAAACTTCAGTAACATCCCCCAACCTACGCTGTTCCCAAGCGAATGTGTTTCTGTCCAAGCGGGTTGATACAATATCAAATGCGTATAACCCTGGAGGACAAATGAACAAACAGCAGCTCGCAGCTAAAATTTGGGCATCAGCAAACAAGATGCGTTCAAAGATTGAGCCTAACGAATACAAGGATTACATTCTTGGCTTCATTTTTTACAAATACCTCTCTGAACAGGAAGAGAAGTATTTCTATTCGCAAGGTGCCACCAAGGAAGATCTTCCTGCTCTCACTGAGGAAGATGCGGAAATTCTCGGCATGATGCGCAATAACCTCGGTTACTTCATAGGCTATAAGGATCTATTTTCCACATGGCTTAATCTTGGACATGACTTCAGTGTTGATAATGTGCTAACGGCGCTCTCGGCATTCGATCGTCTTGTGGACGATAGCCATAGCAAAGTATTCGACGGCATCTTCAATACGCTACAGACAGGTATCTCAAAACTCGGTAATAGCACTGCTTCGCAAACCAAGGCAGTGAGTGACCTCATTCATCTCATTGATGAAATCCCTATGGATGATAAGCAGGATTACGACGTCCTCGGTTATATCTATGAGTATCTTATCAGCCAATTTGCTTCCAATGCTGGCAAGAAAGCGGGGGAGTTCTATACGCCTCACGAGGTCTCATTACTCATGTCGGAAATCATTGCCGAGCACCTGTCCCGCCGCAATCATATCGAGATTTACGACCCTACCAGCGGCTCTGGCTCGCTACTCATCAACATTGGCAAGACGGCCGCAAAGCACGGTGTGCCGGCAGAGTCGATCAAATACTACGCACAGGAACTTGTGCAGGCGACCTACAACCTCACGCGTATGAACCTCATCATGCGCGGTATTCGCGTCGACAATATCGAGACGCGCAACGACGATACGCTGGCGCGCGACTGGCCTTGGTTTGACGAAAAGGATCCAGACGGCACCTACGAACCGCTTTTTGTTGATGCAGTGGTCTCAAACCCGCCGTATTCGCAAAACTGGGATCCAGACGGTAAGGAAACTGATCCGCGCTTTTCAAGCTATGGCATCGCTCCTAAGTCCAAAGCGGACTACGCCTTCTTGCTTCACTGTCTGTTTCACCTCAAACCAGATGGTGTTATGACGATTGTTTTGCCACATGGTGTACTTTTCCGCGGTGACCAAGAGGGCGTTATCAGGCGCAACCTCGTAGAACATCACAATATCGAGGCAATTATTGGCCTGCCAGCAAACATTTTCTACGGGACAGGCATTCCTACTATCATCATGGTCCTACACAAGCCGCAAACGGGGGACGACGGCAGTATTCTCATCGTCGATGCATCGAAGGGTTTTGAGAAGGACGGTAAGAATAATAAGCTGCGTTCTTCGGATATTAAGCGCATTGTGGATGTTGTACGGACACGTAAGGACATCGAGAAGTTTGCACGCGTTGTGCCTATCGACGAGGTGCGGGCAAACGATTACAACTTGAATATTCCTCGCTATGTTGATTCATCGGAAGATCCGGAAACGTGGGATATCTACGCAACAATGTTTGGTGGTGTTCCCACAAGCGAGCTTGATAAGCTCAACGATTACTGGAAGGTTTTCCCGGGCCTGCGTAAGCATTTGTTCAGTGAGGATGGTCGTACTGCGGAACTTGTGGTGGACGATGTGGCGGAGGCAGTTGCGTCGCATGAGTCGATTCAGACATATCAACACCAATGCACCAAGGCTTTTGAGAGCTTTGACTCCTATCTCTATGAGGAGCTGATTGAGGAGCCCTCGCTTGTGCATATTGCCAGCGAGGAAGAGCATATTGCTGATGACGTGTTCGAGCGCCTCTCCAGTGTGCCGCTCGTTGATAAGTACGTTGCATACCAAGCGCTTGACGACCAGTGGGAGGGTATCGCCGCAGATCTGGAGACTATCCAGACCGAGGGTTTTGATGCTGTGCGTCAAGTTGACCAAAACATGATCTCTAAGAAAAAGGGAGATACTGAGGTCGAAGAGCAAGATAAGAACAACCCATGGAAGGGACATGTGCTGCCATTTGGTCTCGTGCAGGAGTATTTGCTTACTGACGAGCTCGCGGCGGTTAATGCGATGAGCGATCGTCTGAACCAGATTGCTAGTTCGTATAGCGATCTTATTTCTGAGATAAGCGATGAAAGCCTCGAGAATGCGTCGTTTATGAAAGATGGTGGTGAAGAATTCGACTTTAAGAAACTTCCAGCAGCGTTGGAAGAAGAGCTAGCATCATTTGATGCTGAGCTTAATGCTCTTCTTGGTTACCGGAAGTTGGTAGATGAAAAGTGCTCACTACAGGAACAGCTCAACTTTATTGCTAAACATCCTGAGGTTGCTTGGGATGCCATGAAGCCTGCACGCGATGGAAGTTATCCAAAGCGGGCGGTTGCCGCCCGTATCACAGAAGTGCAAACACGTATAACTGTGCCGGAGGATTCGCTTGCATCAACGCTTGGAAAAGCACTTTCTCTCAATACTGAGGAAACAAAGATAAAAAAAGCAGAGAAGACTGCTCGAATGGAGCTGATTGAGCATACCAAGGCGGCGATTGAGGGTGTGACAGACGAGCAAGCGCTTGAGTTGCTCCATCGTAAATGGGTGACACCGCTGGTTGAGCGCTTGCAACAACTTCCGAGTGAAGTTGTTGATGGGTTTGTAAAACGTATTCAAGCCTTGTGTGATAAATACGCCAGCACATTGCCTGATCTGGATCGTCAGATTCGCGATACCGAGCGTGAACTCTGTGACATGCTGGGGGATCTTACGGGCAACGAGAACGATATGGCTGGCATCCATGAGCTGCAGAGGCTTTTGATGGGTGATTTCGATGCATAACCCTGAGGAAAAGATACTTACTCCGCGCATCCGTTTCTCCGGTTTCACTGACGCTTGGGAACAGCGTAGGCTGGGAGATTTTGTCGTTGCGGCAGGTGTCCGCAACAAAGACAACCTTCCTCTCGAGAGCTTCTCCGTCTCGAACGATCGCGGCTTCGTGCCTCAGGAAGAGCAATTTGAAAACGGCGGAACAATGCGGGAGGCAGATAAGACCGCCTATTGGATCGTTGAACCAGGCTCGTTTGCCTACAACCCAGCTCGAATCAACGTTGGCTCCATCGGATACCTGTCTACCAGCGATAACGTCATAGTGAGTTCGCTCTATGAGGTATTCAGGACTGATGAAAGTTGCGACGACCGCTTTCTGTGGCACTGGCTCAAGTCCCCTCTATTCGCCAAGCAAATCGAAATGCTCCAGGAAGGCGGGGTAAGACTCTACTTCTTTTTTGACAAGCTCTTAAAGAGCGAAATCGCCATGTCATCCGTTTCAGAGCAGGCGGCGCTGGGGTCGTTGTTCGACCGACTCGACAACCTCATCGCACTTCACCAGCGTAAGTGTGACGGACTGAAAACGGTCAAAAAGTCACTTCTAGAAAAAATGTTTCCTCGCGAGGGTGAAACTACACCCGAACTCCGTTTCTCCGGTTTCACTGACGCTTGGGAACAGCGTAGGTTGGGAGATATTGCTGAGATTGTCGGAGGAGGGACTCCTAATACGGGCAATCCAGACTTCTGGGATGGCGAGATTGACTGGTATTCGCCCGCCGAACTTGGTGAGCATGTCTATGCTGACGGAAGTGTTCGTCGCATCACAGAGAAGGGATATACGAGCTGTTCAGCAAAGATGCTTCCTGCTAATAAAACGATTCTCTTTACAAGTCGTGCTGGCATTGGTAATACGGCAATTCTTCGCAGGTCAGCCTGTACGAATCAGGGATTCCAGTCCCTTGTTGTAAAGGATGGCTCAGATGTCTACTTCCTTTATACAATGAGCGGAAAACTTAAGCGGTGTGCAGAGGAAAGAGCGTCTGGCTCTACCTTCTTGGAAGTCTCTGGCAAGCAACTTGCCACCATAGAAGTATCGCTTCCACAGTTTCCCGAGCAGCAAGTCATCGGCGTCCTCTTCTCCCAGCTCGACAACCTCATCGCACTTCACCAGCGTAAGCTGGATTTGCTCAAAAACGTCAAGAAGTCGCTCCTCGAGGGCATGTTCGTGTGAGAGGTGATCCTGTGGCGTTTATCGACCAGCTATCCGGATGGCAAGAGAACAATCGTCTTGAATTCAAGCGTGCTCAGGGCGGCTTCCCGAAGAGTTTGTGGGAAACATATTCTGCTTTTGCCAATACCGCAGGAGGTCTCATTGTTCTTGGTGTTGAGGAAACGGTGGAGGGACCTAGGGTGGTTGGAGTGCCAGATGCTGCGGCCCTGGTTCGAGACTTATGGAATGGTCTAAATAACCCACAGCTGGTCAGCACAAACCTGTTGGTCGATTCTGATGTACTCATTAAAAATGTTGATGGTGCCGAGATTGTTATTATCAAAGTGCCTTGTGCTGATCGCTTTCAGCGTCCCGTTTACATCAACAATTCTATGAATGCAGGTACCTATCGCCGCAAAGGCGAAGGTGATTATCGCTGCACTATGGAAGTTATTCGTGCCATGGTTCGTGATAGTTATGACGGCGCTCTTGATAAAGAGGTTGTTGAGAGAATCGATCTCGATGCGTTAAACAGTGATTCCATACGTGCGTATCGGAATGAGTTCGATCTCATTCGGCCTAATCATCCTTGGTCCGAATTGTCCAATACAGAATTTCTGCTTCGTTTAGGCGCTATCGGTCGCTCGGAAGATGACGGAAAGCTACATCCGACGAAGGCTGGTCTGCTCATGTTTGGCGAGGCATGGCGCATCACTGAGGAGTTTCCTAACTACTTTCTTGATTGCAGACAGGTGAGTGAAGGACGTAGGTGGGACAACCGTATTACGTCGGATTCTGGCGACTGGACTGGTAACGTATATGACTTCTGGAAGCGAGCAAGTCGCATGCTGTGTGAGGGGTTACCGGTGCCGTTCGAACTTGATTCAGATATGCGACGTATCGGGGATACTCCGCAACATGAGGCAATTCGTGAAGGGCTGACTAATGCACTTGTACACGCTGACTACTACGGGCGTACAGGCATTGTTGTTATTCAGCGGCGCTCGACAGTGGAGTTTTCAAACCCTGGCCGTCTGCGCATTCCTGCCGAGGTGATAATAGGCGGAGGTGTTTCTGACCCGCGTAACAAGACACTCATGACCATGTTCAATCTTATTGGCATGTGCGACAAGGCAGGCAGTGGATTCGATCTTTTGAAGCGGGCGGCACAGTATGCTGGCACTGCACAGCCAACATTTGAAGAGTTTCTTGATCCTGATAGGGCAAAGCTGACGTTGAACATTGAGATGGACGGAACAAAGCTTGCTGAAGTTAACAAGTTTGGATCTTCATTAAACAAAAAGAATGACGTAAATAATGTCGGTAATGTAGATAAAAATGTCGTAAATGGCGCAGATAATGTCAGCAATAATGTCGTAAATCGAACAAAAAAGAATGTTATAAATGACGTAAATTCCAACTCAGAACATCTAGCGATATCCGAAGATATCCTGCAGTACATTCGGAAAACGCCATCGATTAGTGCGGCAACCCTAGCAAAGAACTTGGGTATATCGCCACGACAGGTACAGCGCTATCTTAAGCAACTTCGTGAGTCTGGCCGTATAGAACGCATTGGTGGAACGCGTGGATATTGGGAGGTGAAGGAGTGAGGATAGTTGATTTACTTTGCTCATTCCTTCTGCGAGCAATTCCATTCGCTTGGGAACAGCGTAGGCTGGGGGAAATTTACGAAAAACATGACGAGAAGAACAGCGGGGAGTTTCGCGAAGACAAAATCATCTCTGTTGCTGGGATGACCTACCTATCCGAAATACCGAAGCTCGGAGATGGCTATCTGGCCACTTATAACGTTATGAGAGTTGGAGATATTGCGTTCGAAGGACACTCAAACAATGAGTTCACCTATGGCAGGTTTGTAGAAAACACTATTGGCGACGGCATTGTTTCGCATATTTTCAATGTGTTTCGCCAAAAAACTGAGTACGACCTTTTGTACTGGAAATACGCCATCAACAATGAGGGTATGATGCGCGACATTCTTGTTCGCTCGACTAAAGCCTCCACTATGATGCACGATCTCGTCTCCAGCGATTTCTTAGAGCAGAGTATTCCGGTTCCCTCCCTCCCCGAGCAACATAAAATCGGCGCCCTCTTATCCCGACTCGACAACCTCATCGCACTTCACCAGCGTAAGCTGGATTTGCTTAGGAATATTAGGAATTCACTTTTCAAGAGCATGTTGGTTTAGGTCACATAGCTGCCCATCACACTGGACATGGAAAGCACATTAGGAGACGGCAATGGAACCAGTGACATTTACAAGTGAAGCAGCTTTCGAGGAATCGGTTATCGAAAACCTCAAGCGCTGCGGTTGGGACGATGCCGAGGGTGTTATCAAGTACCCCACGGAGCAAGATCTCATCGATAACTGGGCGCGTATTCTCTTCAACAACAACCGCGAACGTGACCGTCTAAACGACTGTCCGCTAACCTCGGGCGAGATGCGCCAGATTATGGAGCAGATCGCCGATCTTCGTACTCCTTATCGTCTCAATGCGTTTATCAATGGTTATGCCGTTTCTATTAAACGTGATAATCCAGCCGACTTGCTGCACTTGGGTAAAACAGTGAGCATGCGTATTTACGATCGTCGCGAGATTGCTGGCGGCAGAAGTCGTTACCAGATTGTGCAGCAGCCGAAATTCAGTGTGCGTTCCGAGGTGTTGCCTAAGCGTCGTGGCGACTTAATGCTGCTTATCAATGGCATGCCGGTTATTCATATCGAACTCAAGAAGAGCGGTGTTCCGGCAAGTGAAGCCTACAACCAGATCGAGAAGTATGCGCGTGAGGGTGTGTTTACAGGCCTGTTCTCGCTCGTGCAGGTGTTTGTCGCCATGAACCCTGAGGAGTCGTACTACTTTGCTAATCCCGGTCCTAGTGGTGAGTTCAATCGGGCATTCCGATTCCACTGGGCCGATTTTAACAACGAACCAAAGAACGATTATCGCGATGTTGTGCATGACCTGCTCTCGATTCCCATGGCGCACCAGCTCATTGGTTTCTACACGGTTGCCGATGCCGGAGACGGTGCTCTTAAAGTCATGCGCAGCTACCAATACTATGCAGCAAGTGCCATCTCTAATCGGGTTGCACAGCATGACTGGTCGAAGCGTGAACAGTTGGGTGGCTATATTTGGCATACCACCGGCTCAGGTAAGACTATGACGAGCTTCAAGTCTGCTCAACTCATTGCCGACTCTGGTAATGCCGATAAAGTCGTGTTCCTTATGGACCGTATTGAGCTGGGAACACAATCTGTGCGTGAATACCGTGGCTTTGCCGGTGCTGGTCTGACCGATGAACAGCGTAAGCAGGCGGTTCAGGATACTGAAAACACAGCAGTTCTCAGGAAGAAACTTAAGAGCGATAATCCTGCAGACACGCTCATAGTCACATCTATTCAAAAGATGAGTAGGGTAAACGAGGACAGCATTCTGTCTGAGAAAGACCTTGCTGCTATGCAACACAAGCGCATTGTGTTCATCATTGATGAGTGTCATCGCTCTACATTTGGAGACATGCTTACAGAGATTAAGCAAACATTTCCAGAAGCGATGTTCTTTGGTTTTACAGGAACGCCTATCTATGAAGAGAACAAGAAGAGTCTCTCAACTACAGCTATGGTGTTTGGTGATGAACTCCATCGCTATAGCATCGCCGATGGCATTCGTGACGGCAACGTATTGGGTTTTGACCCGTATATGGTTTCAACATTTAAGGACGCTGACCTACGCCGTATGGTAGGCCTCGAACAGGCAAAGGCCAAAAGCGAGGAAGAAGCATTTGCTGATCCTGCCAAGAAGGCAGTGTATCTGCGGTATCTCAAAGAAGTTCCCATGGCAGGGTATGTTGATTCCGATGGGAAGTATGTACGAGGCATAGAAGATTACGTGTCACGTACTCAGTACAACAGCGATAAACACCGCAAAGCCGTTGTGCAAGATATCGTTGATGGATGGACGGCTCGTAGTGTTGGCGGGCGGTTCCATGCCATGCTTGCCACAAGTAGTATTGCAGAGGCTATCGAATACTATCGGCTGTTTAAGGAGCTTGCTCCACACCTACATGTAACGGCACAGGTAGATCCCAATATCGATAACACAGAGGGTACAGCCTTTAAAGAAGAGGGCCTCGTAGAAATTCTTAACGATTACAATGTGCGCTACAACCAGACTTTTACCATGGCAACATACAGCCTTCTCAAACGCGATATTGCATCGAGACTCGCCCATAAGGATGGATATGGCGGTATCCCCAATAAACCGGAGGAGCGCATCGACCTGTTAATTGTTGTCGACCAAATGCTTACGGGATTCGATTCAAAATGGGTGAATACGCTCTATCTTGACAAGGTGCTTCGATATGAAGGTCTGATCCAAGCATTTTCACGTACGAATCGCGTGTTTAACAACAGCGGTGATAAAACGACAGGTACGGTGCGCTACTATCGGTATCCGCATACCATGCGTCGCAATGTTGAGAATGCGTTCAACTTGTATTCTGGCGATAAACCACAAGGGTTATTTGCAAACAAGCTCAAAGAGAACCTCGATGCTATGGCGTTTGCGTTTTCACGAATTGTCGACGTATTTGAGGCTGAAGGTATTGAGGGATTTGTCGTATTGCCGAAAAGCCTGGCGGCACGGGCTCAATTTGCCAAGCTTTATCGCGAACTGAGCGTTCATCTCAAAGCTGCCAAGATTCAGGGCTTTACCTGGGAACAGCTCGACTATGGCGCATATGGGCTTGATACACAGATAACTTTACCTTTTGATCAGCGAATATACGCCATCCTTGCTCAGCGCTATGACGATTTGAGTCATGGCGGCTCGGGCGTGTCAGGAGAAGACATTCCCTACGATATTGATCCGTATCTTACCGAGGTTGATACAGGACGTATTGATACTGATTACATGAATTCTCGGTTTGAAAAATGGCTTAAAGCTATCGATGAAGGCGAGGATGCTCAGCGCGCACTAGAAGAGCTACATCGCTCGTTTGCTATGCTTTCTCAGGAGGATCAGCGCTATGCAGAAATGTTCCTCACTGATGTGCAATCGGGTGAGGTTTCCGTAGAGTCTGGACGGACGTTTAGAGAATATATTGAGGAGTATCGCGAGCGCACACGAAGTGATCGGGTAAGTAAGTTTGCCGCTGCATTTGGGCTTGATGTTGATTTGTTGCGCGAGATGCTTGCACAACGGGTGACCGAGGCAAACATCAACGAATTTGGAAGACTTGATGCACTTAAGGCCTCTGCTGACAAGGAACAGGCGCGGGCATTTTTTGAGCAGCAGGAAGGTGCATCAGTCCCGGCGTTTCGCGTGAGTGCTCGACTTGATCAGGCAATCCGTTCATTTGTGCTCAATGGCGAGTTTGAGGAATTCGGTGATTAGCCCAGTGGGAACGTACTTAAGGCGCGTACCGCTGAACTTGATGTAGGAGTTATTTGTGAAGCACTTGTCGAACTCTGTCACGTTGCAGAGCAATGCTATGGCAGCAGTGCTGCCCGAGCTGTTAGCACCCGCAGGATCCCCTGCAGCATTTCGTGCAGCAATTGCAGGCGGGGCAGATGCTATCTATTGCGCTCTTGGGGATAGCTTTAACGCACGTAGAAGTGCTGAGAACTTCGATAAAGACACCTTTGCCGAAGCTTGTCGGATAGCGCATCTTGCGGGCACTCGCGTGTACCTTACGCTTAATGTTGTTATTCGCGAAGACGAGATGGAGCAGGCGCTCCGTCTCGTTCGTGATGTGTGGGCGCTTGGAGCCGACGCAATAATCGTCCAAGACTGGGGCCTTATGGCCGAGCTGCATCACCGGTGGCCAGAAGTTGAGGTGCACGTATCGACACAAGCAAACGTGCATGATGTGCGCGGTTCTCTGTGGTGCTCGGAAAAAATGGGTGTTAAGCGCGTAACGTTATCGCGCGAGCTTTCTCTTCCCGAGATCAAAGCAATTGCTGCAACTGGTATTGAGGTTGAAGTTTTTGGTCATGGAGCGCTTTGCTTTTGCTATTCGGGCCTTTGCTTGTTCTCCAGTTTGAATGGTGGTCGTTCGGCCAACAGAGGTCTTTGTGCTCAACCATGTCGTTTGCCTTATGAGCTTATCGATTGCTCTACTGGCGAGGTGTTGTCTCCTGCCGGTAATGGTCGAGCACTGTGCCCCAAAGATGCTTGCACAATTGATGACATCAAAGAACTTGTAGAGGCACGAGTTGGCTCTCTCAAAATTGAGGGACGTATGAAATCGCCTGATTATGTCCTCTCAGTTGTTTCGGCATATCGAGATGCGTTTGATGACTTTGCCAATCAGGTTACTGATAAAAACGCGCATGAGATCCGCCATCGCAAGCTTGCACGTTCGTTTAATCGTGACTTTACCGATGCCTATTTATGGGGCAGGTCCGGCAATGAACTCATGAGCTATGGGCGCTCTAATAATCGTGGACAATTGGTTGGAACCGTAATAGGTTCTCGAAAATTGCCCGATGTGAAGAAGCGTTCGCGAGGCTCTCAAGGTGGGCGTGAGCGCAATCGCACCTTAACCCGAGCAGAAATATATGTCAGTTTGGATGAGCCTGTAGGCAAGGGCGATCTGTTGGAGTTTCGTCCCCTGGACGATCCAGACAGTTTTCTTACAGCACCCGTAAATGAAGATGCTCCCCGCGGCTCACGTATAACGTGCATTGCTGCACGACCCATGCCTCAAGGATGTCCGGTACGTCTCATACGCAGCCAAGCTGCGCTTGATGCGGCGGCTCGTCTTGAAGATGTTGAGGTGCCGCGCAGACGGCCCGTGACAGTTTTTGTCCAAGCAAAGCTGGGCGAACCCCTTACAGTTACGCTTTCCTGTGAAGATGGTTCGGCTTCCGCTACTGCCATTGGTCCTCTTGTTGAGCCAGCGCGCACAAAAGAGGTTACTGCTTCAGAACTTGCCGAGCATGCAAATCGTCTGGGAGCAACACCTTTTGTCGCAAGTTCCACGTCTGTAGAGGTGGATGCAGGAGTTGGTCTGGGCTTCTCTGTTCTTCATAAAGTTCGTGCTCAAGCGGCACAACGCCTGATCGAAGAGATTCTTGCACCCTGGGCGGTACGTGAGCCCTTGGACGTATCAACCTCGTTGCCATCGGATTCACCTGCCGCTCTGACGAGTAGCTCAGGTGATGAAAGCCTGAGTCAAGAGATTTGTGTCCTTGCCGAGACACCGAGTATTGCCGAAGCTGCACTGCAAGCAGGCGCGGAGCGTATTTACGTGCCCGCTCTAGAGCTTGTACAAACCGACTTTCCTTCCGGCTGTATACCAATTCTTGATGAAGTGTGTCGCGACGACTATCAAGAGGTTGTGAAGCGCTTTGTAAAGGCAAATGCTCCTATAGCTGTTGGAAATGTATCTGAATTTGCGGCTTCTCTGGCGGGTGGCGCAAAGCCTGAACTGCGAAGCTGTATTCCAGTGCACAACACATCATGTCTTCGTATGTTTGAGCGAGAAGGAGCCAAGGGTATCTGGCTTTCTCCCGAACTTTCGCTTTCAGAAATCGAACAGCTTGGAGCGCAGGCAACTATTCCTATGGGGATTGTTGTGTATGGTCGAGCTCGGGTAATGACGAGCGAACATTGTGTTTTGCAGGTGGCGGGGAAATGCATCCATGATTGCGGTCGCTGTGAACTCAGGAATAAAGATCTAGCTATTCGTGGCGTTAGGGGAGACATCCTTCCAGTCAGAACTGATATGGCATCACGCTCCAGAATATACGCTGCTCAGCCGCTTGACCTTGTCCCGAATATTGCTGAGCTTCTCAATGCGGGAGTATCTCGCTTTGCGGTGGATGCTACCTTGCTCGATGAGAAGCAGACGGCCCACGAGGTTTCTCGTCTTATTGCGGCCATAAGAGCTATTACACATGGTAAAAAAGCTCCGCAGCGTGAAAAAGGGGCGAATTCAGGGCATCTCTTTGCTCCGCTTGCGTAGCAGCTGTGTGAGAATGCTTGAATCGGGTAAAATGCCAGCGATACAAGATAACGGCACCACTCTTTGTGGTGATGGGGAGGAAACAATGTCTGAGGAAAATATCACTAATCCTGTGGAGACCACCGATCAGTTTGACGAAAATGCAGCCGCTGCTTCTCCTGTTGATGAAGAGCTTCTTATGGAAACAATTGAGGCTATTCGCCCCAGTCTTGTAGCAGATGGCGGCGATCTGGAATACCGCGGTGTAGATGAAGACGGCGTTGTTTCAGTTAAGCTTACCGGTGCTTGCTCTGGTTGTCCGCTGAGCTCTCTTACGCTTTCAATGGGTATTGAGCGCATCCTTAAAGAGCATGTTCCTGGTGTTACTTCGGTTCGTTCCGTTCTTTAAGGCTGATCGCTCGTGTCGCTCGATGCAATCTATCACGCACTTGATCCGATAGCTTTTTCTGTCGGTCCGTTTTCGGTGCGATGGTATGGCATAGCTTATGTTTTGGGATTTGTGCTTGGCGCTGTTGTTGTTTGGAGAACGCAGCGCCGTTGGCATTTGAACCTAACGCTTGATGATTTGCTTACCCTCATGATTGGTATTGCGCTGGGTGTCATCATCGGTGGACGTTTAGGTTATTGTCTGTTCTATGGGGATGGCTATTATCTTGCGCACCCGCTCCACATTTTTATGACTTTTGAGGGTGGCATGAGCTTCCATGGAGGGCTCATTGGAGGCATCCTGGGAGGATGGGTCTCGTGTAAATTAACTGGCCTTTCCCCTCGTACGATGCTCGATCTCGGCCTTATGGCAGCACCCTTAGGATTGTTTTTTGGCCGCTGCGCTAACTTCGTTAATGGCGAACTTTGGGGTAAGCCCACAGATTTGCCCTGGGGCGTAACCTTTGAGACAGGCGGCGGCATTGCGCGTCATCCTTCGCAGCTCTATGAAGCTCTTCTAGAGGGTGTCGTAATCTTTATCGTCCTACAGCTTCTTTCTCGTAGGCGACCTGCCCCTCCACAAGGTCTTATAACAGGCACATTCTTGGTACTGTATGGCGTTTTTCGCATCCTGATAGAGTTTGTCCGAGTGCCTGATATTCAGCTTGGATATCTTGTGGGGTTTCTCACTATGGGACAACTGCTGAGCATTCCACTTATTCTGGCGGGACTCATTGAGATTGCTTTGGCGCTCAAGCGTCAATGGCCTCAGTCAGGATATGTACCTGGCCGCGAACCATACGAGAATTAACATTGCTCTTTTTCAGTTCTCTTGCAGGATAAAACCTTTTATAGGTACACTTCGTCGTAACAATAGATTGCACTACCGAGGGCACGGTTCGAACGGTTGCATACTTAGTAGATCAAAAGGGAACCCGGTTTGAATCCGGGACAGCCGCCACTACTGTGTTTGAGGATAGCGAGAATAGATGCCATTGAACGGGAAGGCACAGCTCAACCCGTTTGAGAAGGTATTTTCGCGTGAGTCTCTGCGAGTCTCTTAATCATGAGTCAGGAGACCTGCCTGCCCTCCATGAAAGCATTTGCCTTGGGCGTGTAAGGTGGGGCTCACGTAGTGGAGACGAAACGGCGGGCATGGTCATTTGCCTGCTGCTCTTTGCGTGTTTCTTCATCCAAATCGTCTGAGCACGATGGAAGCGTAATGGGGAGACACATGCATTCACAGAACCATTCATCTCTTCTGCAGGTCGGTCGATTTGCGCAGCGGGTGCTTATCGTCATACTTACATGTTCTTTATTGATGAGTCTTGTCCCTTCTGAGGTATTTGCTCAAGAGATACAGGATCAAGGCCAGCCACCAGCTGTAACAACAACATCAGATGAAACGGCGCTGGATGAAGCCATCCAAGCGCTTGAAGACGCCAACTGGCGCCCTAATCCAACCTATGGCGTGGACAGCAACATTAACGAGATGGTGATACAAGAACTTACAAAACTTGGTGTTGATGTATCGGGTATTGAAGTTCGCACACATGCGGTTGAATTTTCAGCAACTAATGATGCTGCTACGGTAGGCATAGATACTTCCGATCCAAATAATGGCGCTATCACCTATTTCTTTGTTAACCCCAGTGACCTTGCCTATGCATGGTCATACTCAACGCTACAACAAGCAAAAATTACCTTTACTCTGAGCAAAGGAGATGCTTCACGTACCTGGACTCCAGCACGCACTACTACTATTCCATGGGATAAGTCACGTGTGACTGCTCTTTTGGAAGAGCAAGCGCAAAAGATCACTCTTACTTTTTCAGAGGGAGAGAGTGCCGAGGCAGTTACGTCGAGCTTTTCTCTGCCTACCAAAGTCCCAGGTGCAAGCTGGGCGAGTGTTTCATGGAGCTCAAATTCTGATGCTCTGAAAATAACAGGGTATTCCTGGGACGACGAGCTCACTGCTACTCCAACGCGCCAGGCAACCGATCAGACCGTTACCCTTACTGCAACAATTTCACTAACTGGTACAGAAAATGATGCTTACACGCAATCATATGAAATTGTGATTAAAACCGATCCTGAGGCAGTGGCAGAAGAGCAGCAAGAGCTTGCAGAAAAACTGGATGAAGGCTTCTCCGAAGAGACGTTACGCACGCTTGGCACTGAAGAGACAGTAAATACAGACGCTCTTGATTGTGATCTTCAGCTGCCTACGACACGAACCCTCGGAATTGATGGCAAATCTTATAACGTGAGCTACACGACGAGCGATGAAGCGCTCAGGGTTAATGGTTATGCGGCCTATATTTACCGGCCGTTACCTGGTGAATCAGCGCGCAAGGTTTCTCTTACCCTTACCGTAACAAGTAAAGATAATCCTGCTATTACAGCAACTAAATCTATTGATATAACCATTGAGCCATTGAACGATGACGAAATTCAGGCTGAGCTTGACCTCATGGCTGAAGCAAAGCAGGAGTATGCAGATGCGCTGGCAGATGGGGCGAATCTCTCTGCCCTCGATACGAGCCTCCATCCCTTCCAAAAGGCATATCGAGATGAGAATGGCAAGCTTGCTTGGGCTTATTCAGAGGCAGATGCCTATCCCGGTGGGATTGTAGCCGTGGATCTGCCAGGTGCGGGAGAAACTTCTGGATATCGACTGTTCCGTTCGAGTAGGCCCGATCTCATTGCCCATGAAAACTTGGTGCTTGGTGAGCGCCCGTTGTATAACACAGAAGTTACCATCACCTCGTGTTTATCGAGCAAAAATTATGCACGGTATGCTGAGGAATATCCTGATGACATGCGTTTTCAGGCCTTGGCAAACCAAGAGGCATCCGCTTCGGTAGTAGTTCGTGGATCGAGCGGTCTGGATGATCCAAATGCTCAAAAGCCCTTGCTTGTTACTGTTTCCATTGTTGGGCCTGATGCAAGTGGAACACAGACATATTGGGCCCAAGCACTTCCCGTTTCATGCGATGCAGGTGCTACAGCCGCAGATGCAACCTTACAAGCACTTACGAGCGCGGGGCTCACATACGACTATTCTGCAGGCTATCTCTCTTCGATTACGTCCCCTTATACCGGTGAAGCCTTGGGGTGGAATGCAGAAACAAATGCCTATTGGCAGCTTTGGGTTAACGGTTCTTATGCACAAGTAGGAGCCTCGCAGCTCTATCTCAACGAGGGCGATAGGGTTGAATGGCGCTATGCAGCAGATGGCGAGTCTGGTCTTCCTGAAAGTCCAGATCAGCCAGGAGAAGATGATGAGCAAGACTGGACGGAGATAGGTTCAGCCGCTTCGTCAAATGTAACCAAGGCGCCCACACCAACGGGGAAGGTTGAGGAAGCTTGGTCTATAGAGCTTATGGATCCTTCAAACTTTTTACCTGTTAGTGAACCAGTCGTTGCTGGGGGAAAAATATTTATAGCGGTAGGCAATCGCTTAATGAGCTTATCTGCAGATGATCGATCAGTTGAAGCCAGTGTGTCTTTGTCATTCTCGATTGATTACACCTGTCGACCCAGCGTGTCCCAAGGGGTACTCTACGTTCCGCTTTCGAGTGGGGTAGTTGAAGCTTACTCGCTTCCAACGCTCACGCGACTTTGGACAAGTGAGCCAACGGCTTGCGCAGATCAATCTTCATGTTCGTTAACCATCATGGAAAAAGATGGTATGTCGATTGTGGTATATGGCACAGCTGCTTTTGGGTCTGCAGGTTATTCTTCTGGCTCCTGCGTTGCCCTTGATGCGCAAACGGGAAAGCGCGTCTGGATTGCCTCGCTTGACGATGCAGGCTATTACTGGACAGGAGCAGTACAGCTCAATGGCTTTGTGGTTGTAGGCGATACTGCTGGAAGACTGCATGCCTTTGACATAACAACGGGTGAGGAGCAAGACTGCCTTGCGCTGGGATCCTCGATAAGCGCTGATGCGGTGGTCTACAACAACACAATTCTTATAGTTACTCGTGACGGAGTTCTTCATAAGATACGCGTAGATGCCGACGGTGAACTTGTTTCAGTTGCGCAGCAACAGGTTTTAGGAAGCTGTATGGCGGCTCCTACTGTTGTTGGATCTACGGCAGTTCTCTGTGGTACAGCTGTTGGCAGTTCAAATGCAACGGCGCTCGTACTTGTTAATCTTGAGACGTTTAAGGTTGAACAAACCATTACTCAGGCAGATGGCATTGCATTACCTCAGGGGGGAAGCGCGGCTTCGGCGCTTGTCTCCATACAGCCCCAAGGTACCTATATTTACTTTACGGTCAATTGGGCAGAGGAGCCCGATGCAACCTGGTCTCATTATGCGCGTGGTGGCAACGTCTATGTCTATCGCATAGGGGATAGCGAAGCAAAGCTGCTGTATGCTCCAGGATTGAATAATGCAAATTACTGCGATTCGCAAATCGTTTGTGATGAGGAGGGTAATCTCTATTACCTCAATGACTCAGGTGTTCTTGTCAAGCTGGTTGGGTCAAGTTCAAAACCGATTATCGAAACCCATGAGAAAGACGATACAAAAGCCGAACAGCCAATAATCACTTCGCCCATTCGGAACCGGAATCCAAATAAACTTTTGGCGCAAACCAATACAGCACAAGCAGATACTGAGCAAACAAGTTTAGCGGAGGCTTCTGAGGCGGCTATCCCCCAGGTCAGGCTGACGTCGTCAACTCATAATGTTGTGCACAAAGCATCGCTTCCTATCCCTTTGTGGGCACTTATTGGTCTTGTGGGATCTGGTACAGGATTGATCATTGCGCTTCTCTTACCCCGTCGTAAGCATGAGCATGAAAACGAGGAGATGGACCATGCATAAGGTGTCCAATAGTCATTTCTCGCGAAGGCGCGTCGTGATAATTGCTCTTCTGAGCTGTATTTTTGTGGTTTGTCTTGCTGCGGTGTGTTGGTTCACTTTGAGCCCGGGGCATATAGAAGATGTACTGAAGGTACCCGCTTTACAAACCACCCTTGAAGCAGATACTGTGCCAGAAGAACAGCAAACTCAAGAACAGGAATCTGAAGCCAACGAAATCGCGCAGAACGAAGATGCACAAAGTGATGCTGCATCTTCAGCTGATGCCCCTGCTGCTTCTTCTAAAGAAAACTCAGTAGAGACATCTGCTGCAAAAAGCAATGAAATAAGTGTACAAGTAACCATAGATGGCTCGCTTGGTGGCGGCTCTGTACAGTCTTATATGCTCTCTCTTCAGTCGGGTACTACCGCTTATGATGCTCTTCTTGCGACAGGTGTTAGCATTAATGCGCGGCCAACAGGCTACGGAACGTATGTGGCGGCAATTGATGGCATCGCAGAGAATGCTGGATCTGGTTGGGTGTATGCCATCAACTGTGTTGAACCCAATACGACTTGTTCAAACTATGTGCTTTCCGACGGAGATACGATGGTTTGGACGTATGTCAATGTGTCATAGACCTTATACAGGTTAGGCAGCAAAGAGGGCTATTATGAGCACTGACAACGAGCAACATACTGCGTTTGATACGTCTCATACTTTTGTACCAGCGCTGTATTTTATCGGCATAATTGCTCTTACCATGATGGCTATGCAGCCGGTGCTTATTGCTCTTTCATTTTTTGGTGCACTTGCATTTTCTTTTCTTGCGCGTGGGGCCGAAAAGACCCTACGTGGGCTTGTTTGGCAAGTTCCAACAATATTGTTGCTTACGCTTGTAAACCCATTACTCAGTGCGGCTGGATCTACCTATCTTATGAACATTGGGCCAATTATGATTTATAGCGAAGCTCTGCTCTACGGCTTTTGTGCGGGGCTTACGCTGGCAGCAACTATTGTGTGGTTTGAAAATGTGGCAGTGGTAATCAGCTCTGATCGTATTCTTACGCTGTTTAATGGCAAGGCTCCTACGGTAGTCCTGGCTATCTCTATGACAATTCGGCTTGTCCCGATGTTGGTGAGGCGAGGCAAAGAAGTTGCCGATGTTCGTAAAGTCGCTGGTATTGATAAGAACGAAGGATTAAAAGCTCGCATATCGTATGCGGCTGAGCAGGTTGGAACACTTGTGGGATGGTCTCTTGCAGACTCAATTGAAACAGCCGACTCAATGCGAGCTCGTGGATGGGGATCAGGCATCGCTCGAAGCTGTTGGAAAGATCAGCCATTTGGCATAAAAGATGGTTTGACAAGTTTTGTGATTGCTGGATTTCTCTTGCTTTGCAGTTTCCTTGCGTGGGTTGCCTGTTCGCAATTCTCGTTCTATCCACGGGTTTCTACCCTTATTGTGTGGTGGGGCTATTTTCCTTATGGCATGTACATGTTTATACCTACAGTTCTTGCCTGCTTGGAGAGGATCACATGGTCGAAATAACTTCTTCCTTTCCTGCAATTTCTTTTGAAAAGGTGAGTTTTTCTTATCCTTCTTCAGATGAAGTGGCGCCGCAAACAGTAATTAACGATGTTTCTTTTTCTGTATCTGCCGGTGCGTTTTGTTTGCTTACAGGCGCAACTGGTGCAGGCAAAACAACACTGCTTCGTTTGATAAAACCTGAGCTTACACCAGCTGGTCTTTGTACAGGCCAAATACATGTTTTTGGCAAAGATGTAAGAGAGCTTTCTGTTGCTCAATCAGCTTCGTTGATTGGGTTTGTTGGTCAGGCAGGGGAGGCTCGCTGCGTTTGCGATACAGTGCTTCGGGAGCTCGCCTTTGGCTTAGAAAACCTCGGTGTTCCATCAGAAGAAATGCATAGGCGCGTAGCAGAAACGTGCTATTTTCTCGGGATAGAAAAATTGCTCCATAAGCATTGTGCTGAGCTTTCCGGTGGTGAGCGTCAGCTTGTTGAACTTGCATCGGTGCTTGTGATGGAGCCCAAACTTCTTGTACTTGATGAGCCGACAGCTTCACTTGACCCACTGGCACGTACAGATTTTGCCCACGCACTCTTTCGACTTAATCGAGAGCTGGGTATTACCATTTTGGCTTCTACGCATGAACCTTGGACATTAGCGCCGTATGCAACGGAATGTCTTGGTGTACAGGAGGCACGGGTTAGTTCCAAGACACTTGATGAAGTGGCTTCTGAACCTGCTATGCCCTCAGTAGATGAGCTTTTGGATGGTGTTACCAGGATTGATGCGCAAACAGTAAGAAAGAGCCCCTGTGGCGGAATTTGTGCCCTTGAGATCTGGTTGCGCTATGAACGAACAGCTCCTTGGGTATTGAGAAATCTTTCCTATGAAGTTCCTTCAGGATCAGTTGGTGTGATTGTTGGGGGGAATGGTTCGGGTAAATCGACGTTGCTTGCCGCTTTAGCAGGAATACGTACGGTTTCTCGTGGGCGTGTAAAGCATCTCAATACAGCGGATGATAAGCACATTTTGCGACATAACAAACGTATGCAGCCGTCGGCTTTGTTTGTCCCACAAGATCCTGAGGCAACATTTTCTTGCGCTCTCGTTTCTGAAGAGCTTGGTGCTTGGCTACCGAAGTGTGAGAACAATGATTATGCGTCACAGCTGGTGATGCTTTGGTCAGAACGTTTAGGGATTGAGCACTTGCTTTCTCGAGATCCGTTTGAATTGTCACGGGGACAACGCCAGTTAGTGGCCATTGGTAAAGCATTCATATCTAATCCGGATTTGTTGATTCTTGACGAACCAACATCCGGATTAGATATGGCAGGAAAAAAGCGTGTTGCTTCAGGTATTGCTGAGCGTCGCAACAATGGGTGTACCACCATTATTGCGACGCATGATCTCATGTTTGCTCGAACACTTGCCGACAATATTTCACTCATGTTTGACGGCAACTTAGCGTGTTCGATGCCGCCGGAGATGTTTTTTTCACGAAATATCTTTTTTAAATAAGGAAGGTTGCTTATTCGTCTTTAAACGAAAGGAAAGGACTTTCATCCGTCTCTTCCAGGTCATCAAAATCTATATCAAGATCCTCAAAATCAATTTCAATGTCTTGCTCAGAATCATCATAGAAGGTGTAGGCGTTTGCGTTGGGGAGTTCTACATCGGGCAAGGCATTGGTTATTGAAAACAATCCATCAGGTGTTGGCTGAATTTTTTGCCATTGGCAGCACACTGCTTCGGAGGGAACGTTTTCAAGTTCGACAAGTGAGTCGAGATAAATATCGCGAGCACCATCTAAGGTACTGGTATCGCGATGGTAATGCCAGAGAAGATCGCTGAACTTATCAAGCGCTTCATCAGCATTGTCGGCCGTAACGAGACAGGATAAGAGACAGTAATTATCTACAGAATCATTTTCGTCGTTATAGCTAAAATTTCCTACGTAAAGCATACGTACCCCTTCTCGCGACGGCATGAATTTTTATGTCACAACTGGGAAGTCGTGTGCTGCTTGTACCCAATTCTGAGCCAAGATACCTCTATGCCAGGCCGGATGGCATTGTGTAACCAGATAGGCGGATAATACATAGGCGAGCTGGTATGGATAACAACGCGCAGCAGATAAATCAAATGCAACAACCTTTGAGAACGCATGTGACACAGGTTCTAGAAATCATTTTGCTTCTCGCCGTTCCTACAGCACTTTTTGTATGTGCTGCCCTACGAATTGAGGCAGCGG
Source organism: Olsenella sp. Marseille-QA0557 (assembly GCF_965119725.1). Taxonomy (NCBI): domain Bacteria; kingdom Bacillati; phylum Actinomycetota; class Coriobacteriia; order Coriobacteriales; family Atopobiaceae; genus Olsenella; species Olsenella sp. Marseille-QA0557. Next base: position 1,358,993 of record NZ_CBCPMI010000001.1, read on the forward strand.
CAGGTTTGACACTTTTTATTGCTGTTGTTGGTGTTATGGGGATGATGGCAAATTATGAAGCTTCACGACCAGCACTGCGTCAGCTTATGCCTACTGTCGTATTGGGAGCAGTAGCAGCAGCCGGCAGGGTACTTTTTGCAGTGGTACCCGACATAAAGCCGGTTTCAGCTATAACAATCGTTGCTGGAGCTTGTCTGGGAAGAAGAAATGGTTTTATGGTTGGCGCACTTGCGGCGCTTGTTTCCAACATGTTCTTCGGGCAAGGCCCCTGGACTCCTTGGCAGATGTACGCGTGGGGTCTCATCGGGTATCTAAGTGGCGTGCTTGCTCAAAAGGGCATAATTTCTTCTGGTCGCTCTGTCAGTGTGTTTGGATTCTTATCTTGCCTGCTCTATGGCGTAATCTTAAACGGGTGGTACATCGTAGGATATGTATATCCACTTACACTCACAGGTGCTTTGGCGGCTTTATTAGCTGGATTTTCACTTGATTTAGTTCATGCGGTAGCAACCGTAGTATTTCTTGCATTGATATGGAAACCGTGGACAATTCGAATCCGTCGTGTTGTGCGCACCTATGATTTGGTATGACGATGCTTCAATGATTCTGCAAAAATCTTTTGTCCTGGTAACATTGAAGAGTAATATATGTAAGGCTCATAGGTCCTTGTATGTAGGATGCAGATGATCCAACAAGATCGATTCAAGGGCTATCAGATATAGCAGTAAAGGAGACATGCATGTCCGGACACTCCAAGTGGGCAACCACCAAGCATAAGAAAGCAGCCATCGATGCTAAGCGTTCGTCGCTGTTCTCTAAGCTTTCGCGCAACATTACCGTTGCAGCAAAGCTTGGCGGCGATCCCAACCCGGACAACAACGCTTCTCTTGCGGCTGCTGTTGCACGTGCGCGCATGGTATCTATGCCGAATGCCAAAATTAAGGCAGCAATTGACAAGGCTTTTGGTTCAGGTGCAGATGCTGCCAATTATGAGGAGATTGTTTACGAGGGTTATGGTCCCGCAGGCATCGCAGTCTATGTTGACTGCTTGACTGATAACAAGAATCGCACCGCAGCAGATGTTCGCTCTGCCTTCTCTCATTCTGGCGGCTCGCTTGGTACTTCCGGTTCAGTTGCTTTCCAGTTTGAGCGCAAAGGCTCCATCGCAGTCGAGAAGATCATCAAGTCTGATGATAAAAAGGTTGCCGACAAAGAGAACGCTGTTGACGAAGATGAATTCATGATGGCTGTTGCTGAGGCCGGCGGCGACGATTATGAGGACGCTGGTGAGCAGTGGATTGTTTGGACTGCTTACGACAAGATGCAAGAGGTTCAGAAGGCTCTCGAGGATCAGGGCATTGAGGTAAAGGGTTCTGAACTTACCATGGTTCCTACCACGCCAACTGATGTTTCAGTGGCAGATGCCAAGAAGGTTCAGCGCCTGATCGATCGTCTTGATGAGCTAGAGGATGTTCAGAACGTCTACTCCACAATGAACATGACTGATGAGATCGCTGAGGCACTCGCTGCTGACGAGTAATGGTCGAGAGATAATCATCGCTTGGAAGGGGCGCGTTTTTTGACGCGCTCCTTTTTTCATAAGCTCAAAAAGCAGCTGTTCTTTTATCTCAATAAACTTGAATAGACATCTCGTCATATAACAAGCCATTTAAGGGGTATGCTCTCATTGTCGGACGACATGAGAGAAGCCGTGAGGCATCGGGAGGTTTGCAATGGGCGGATTCAAGCGGCTGTGTCTTGCTATTTACAGCTTAGCTGGATTTGCAGCGTTAGCTGCATTGGGACTTACCGTAGTGGGCCCTTGGACAAAGAGAGCTTCTCAGCTTTTTTCATATGAATGGTATTTCTATACGGTGTTAGTGCTTGCAGGTATTCTTGCGTTCGGCCTGCTTATTTCACTGCTTCGTGCACTTTTTTCGCGTCGTGACCGCGCTATTGTCGTCTGTGAGATTGATGGAGATAAAGTAAGCGTCACCCGTGATGCCATTGCTTCTCAGGCTTCTCACATTGTTGCCAATGACGGTATTTGTATTGCAGAAGATGTTTTTGTAACGGTAGGTCGTCACGGTGTGGTGGATGTCGATGTGAAAGTATCTCCTCGTTCAAGTGTTGATATCCGTAAAAAAGGCCCTTCTATGCATGACAAGCTTGTGCGTGAGCTTGAAGCGCTTTGTGGAGATAGCCTCGGTTCGGTATCGATTGAGTTTTTAGAAGCACAACAGCCTTCTTCAGTGGCTGCGGATATTGAGGATGATATTTCTGTTTCTGAACCACGAAAAGGTTCAGAAATTACCTATATTCCGCGTCCTTCATCATCTGATGCATCTTCTTCAGAGAATGAATCTGCATCTGAGACCGACGTTTCTAACCATACAGAGGGAGATGAGTAACTATGGCTGAGCGTGAAGAAAATGTTTCAGGCAGTAAGACTCCTAAAGCACGTATTGACGCTGCGCCGTCCACCTCGCCAGAACCAACTATAGAGCATGGTTACTCAGCTTCCGGCCAGGAGGAAGTGCACGAAGAGGATAAAACGCAGACTGCTTCAAAAGACGGTTCCTCTTCTACAGATGGGGCTGCCAAGAAGCACGCTTCTTCGGTGGTGCGAGATTTGCGGGTATGGCTGGAGGATACATTCCCAGGCAATGTCAATGCTGTTGTCTTTGCAGTACTCGGTTTGATAGTGGCATTACTGCTCTTTATGATTGGACTGTGGAGAACGCTAGTTCTTGTCGTATTAGTTGTTTTGGGTGTCGCTTTTGGTCAGTATCTCGATGGCGATCCCAAGATTGTTCGTTTCTTTACAACACTCTTTTCGGATAGGAATCACCGATAGGAAGTTTTTTCAATCGCATGTTCGCATTCATGAGAGCCGACAGGTAATATCTGAGCAAGTTACCTTGTTCAGGTGGGAGGAGACACCATGGCTAAGAACGCTAGTAATGAGCGAGGAGATATCACTCCTACCATTGATTCTGCTGAACCGGATGCCATTGAGGATCCGACGCCCTCAAAAGAGCTTGCAGAAGTAGATGACAGCTCAACTGACATCGAAGCTTTTGATGATGACGATGATCTTGATAGCGAGGACTCACTTACTTTTTCAAATGGCGTTATTGAGAAGATCGTTGCACTTGCTGTGCGAGATGTTCCTGGTGTACTTGGCATGAAGGGTGGCTGGGTTAATCGCGTACAGGAGACTTTTGGAGCTGCCAGCCCAACTAAGGGAGTCACGGTAGAAGTAACCCCTGATAACGCTGTACGCGTTAATGTCTCAGTGCTTATTGAGTACGGTACATATGCTCCACAAATATTTGAGGATGTGAAAAAGGCCGTAGTAAAGCAGGTCTCTGGTATGACTGGCCTTGAAGTGGCTGGTGTTAATTTGCGCATTGAAGATGTTCTTACGCCGGATGAGTACGATGCACGTCATCATGGCGAAGCAAATCATCATGCTTCTCACAATGAAAATGGTGAGTCTAAAGAGTCTGCTGTTAAACCTTCCGGTCAAGATAAATAAGCTATGGGTTTACGATCTCTTCTCGCAACAACTTCAGGCTCCTTCGTAAGATGGGGCCTTAAGAATGTGGCTCGTCGCAATGCATCTCAGCTGCCAGGTCGTGTGGCATTAGCGATCGATCCCACTATTATTTCTGAGCTCGCTCGTCAGCTGGGTGAGGGCTCCATAGTTGTTTGCGGTACCAACGGTAAGACAACAACGAACAATATTATTGCCTCAGCAATCGAAGCGTCGGGCAATAAAGTTGCATGCAATCGTGCAGGGGCAAACATGGCTCCCGGTGTCGCTGCGGCTATGATGAGCACACGGAGAGCTACGTGGGCGGTCATGGAAGCAGACGAACTGTCTACAAGAATTATTTTACCGGCGCTGCGTCCTCGCTATCTCGTGCTGCTTAATCTGTTTCGAGATCAGCTTGATCGCGCTGGTGAGATAGATCACGTGCAGGAAGTTATCGTTGAAGCCTTAGCTTCATCGCCTGAAACAACCCTTCTAGTATGTGGCGATGATCCTCTGTCAATGGGGATTGCACGATGTGCTGCACAGTCAGGAACGCCCGTTATTACATTCGGTATTGGTGAGGATCTTGGTCTAGCTCCTGATAGGGTTCCAGAAGCCCGCTTCTGCCAAGTGTGTGGATCAGAGCTTATTTATGACTATCGCGCCTATGCACAACTAGGTGCGTTTCGCTGCCCTCAAGGTGATTTTTCTCGGCCGGACCTTGATTTTGTTGCTACGAATGTAAGGGTTAATCGCTCGGGCGTGGCTTTTGAGGTTACCACTCCCGATGGTGAAACCTGTCAAATATCAGCGGGTTTTGGTGGCGTATATATGGTGTATAACCTTTTAGCTGCCTATGCTGCTGCGCATCTTGCAGGTGTATCAAATCAAACTTTCCAACATACCCTTGATGAGTATCATCCTGAGAATGGTCGTCTCCAACATTTTGATGTTGGAGGACGTGAAGTGATACTTAATCTGGCAAAGAACCCTACCGGCTTTAACCAAAATATATCTTTGCTTATCCAGGATGATCGTCCCAAGGCGGCGTATCTCGTGGTTAACGATGATTTTAATGATGGTAAAGATATCTCTTGGATTTGGGACGTAGATTTCGAACGCTTGGCAACCGATAGCAGTGTCTGCGTTGTAGTTGGTGGAACGCGCGCTAATGACTTACAGGTGCGTATGAAATACGCTGATATCCAGGCGGATATTGTTGATTCTGTTGAAGCGGCACTCAAGCATATTGCAGCGCTTCCTCAAGAATATCCACTGTATGTTCTCACCAACTATTCTGCACTCTGGCCTGCAAAGGCTGAACTCGAACGGATGGGGGAGCGTCATGACTGAGCGCAAGCTTGTAATAGCGCATCTCTTCCCCGAACTTCTCAATCTCTATGGAGATTCAGGCAACATCCTGTGCTTAAGAAAACGCATGGAGTGGCGAGGTATTACCTGTGAGATCCGTGAGGTTCATCCGGGCGATACGCCGAGTTTCTCTGGTGTTGACCTTGCCTTTATTGGTGGTGGTTCGGATCGTGAGCAAAAAATTGTATGCGATAAATTGCTTGCGGTTGGAAGTGAAGTTCGCTCTTTTGTGGAAGATTATGGCGTGCTTCTTGCGGTATGTGGCGGGTATCAGCTTTTAGGTGAGAGTTACCTCATGGGCAACGAGAAAGTCCAAGGCCTTAGTTTGGTAGATCTCTATACAGATCATGGCGATCCACGTCTCATCGGTAACGTTATTGTTCAGAGTTCGGTTTCAGAACAGCCTATCGTGGGATATGAAAACCATGCAGGCAGAACTCATTTGGGTCCGAGTGCCACTGCTCTTGGCAAAGTTTTGTATGGACATGGGAACGATGGAGTGTCTGGCGAAGAAGGCGTTTTGTACAAAAATGTATTAGGAACGTATGTACATGGACCTCTTTTGCCTAAGAATCCTGGTGTTGCAGATTGGGCTATAGCTCGTGCTCTTGAGCGTAAATACGGCAAAGGACAACTTGAAGCGCTTGATGATACGGTTGAGCTTGCTGCAAATCAGATTATGTACGATCGTCTCATGCATGGAGAGGTTAAAGAGCAGTAGAGACTCAAATCTCTTTTTCGTGTTACACTGCACAAAGTGTTATGACAACGGGGGGGCTGACGCACGTCGGCTGAGATTGGATCCAAAGCGATCCTGACCCGCAACCTGATCTGGGTAATGCCAGCGTAGGGACCAGAGAAGCTCGCAATGGGGTCCCGAATTGTCGTGCGGGACCCCTTCTCGTCTCCCGCCGCAGAGAGCGAGGTTTTAATGAATTGTTCTGTGGCCATTCAATATTTACCTATGAATGCTGCCTCTGATGAAGAGACATGCCGCATTGTTGATGAAGTTATCGCCTGTATTGATGCTTCAGGTTTGCCTTATTCCGTTGGTCCTTTCGAAACAACCATTGAGGGCTCTTTTGATGCGTGCATGAAGGTGCTATATGAATGCCAGCTCGTTGGAGCTCGTTCGGGCTGTGAACACAGCATGGTCTACGCCAAGATTAACTATCGTCCCAACGGTGAGGTAATGTCGACCGAGCATAAGATCGGTAAATATCATGATGCCGATGATGTTGTAGAGGCTTTCGATGCAGCATAAGGGTGCACATAGTTTTCGCTATCCCAACTGGCTTCCAGCCCTCATTGCGGTGGTAGGTTTTATTGCCCTGTGGCAAGCGGTGTGCTCGCTTGGCTTAGTACCAACTTATCTACTACCGAGCCCCATGGATGTTGTATCTGCCTTTATTGAGGACTCACAGCTTTTAGCATCCCACGCAGTAACAACACTCACCGAGGCGGCAATTGGTCTGCTTGCGGGTGTTGCACTCGGGTTTGTTATGGCTGTTGTGATGGATAGGTTTGAGGTGATATACCAAGCGTTTGATCCACTTATTACCATCTCTCAAACCATTCCAACTGTTGCGATAGCTCCTTTGTTAGTACTTTGGTTTGGCTATGGCATTCTTCCGAAAGTAGTCCTTGTTATTCTCACCACGTTTTTCCCAATAACTGTTGCGTTGGTGAGAGGCTTTCGTTCGGTTGATCCAGATGTTGTAGACCTAATGCGCACCATGACCGCAACTCGTTGGCAAATCTTTTTCTATGCAAAGTTGCCTGCTGCGGCAGAGCAGTTCTTTTCGGGCCTGCGTATCAGTGCTACCTATGCCATCGTAGGTGCTGTTATCGCCGAATGGCTTGGTGGTTTTTTGGGTCTCGGTGTGTATATGACGCGTGTTAGAAAGTCGTTTGCATACGACCGTATGTTTGCGTCAATCATTCTCATTTCGGCGCTCTCACTTGCCCTCATGAAGGGTGTAGATCTGCTTGAGCGCGTATGTATGCCTTGGAAAAAGGTGGAAAGGAAATAACATGAGCAATAAAGGAATGCTCTCAAGATCTCTTTCGCGTAGGAAATTTGTTGCTGGTGCTGCAGGTGCTGCGGCATTAGCAGGCACTGCTGCACTTGCGGGATGCTCAGACGCCGCTGCAGGTGATGCTACTCATATTACGTTTTGTTTGGACTACACTCCTAACACCAACCATACGGGAATTTACGTTGCACAACAGAGTGGATATTTTACTGACGAGGGTCTTGAGGTAGAAATAGTTCAGCCTGCCGAAGATACTGCTGAAGCTATGATCGGATCTGGTCAGGCGCAGATGGGCGTTTCTTATCAGGACTACATTGCTAACTCTCTCGCAAGTGATAATCCCTTGCCGATACAGGCAGTTGCTGCTGTTATTCAGCACAACACCTCAGGCATTATGAGTAGGGCAGAAGACGGAATTACCCGTCCGCGCGATATGGAGGGTTTCCGCTACGCTACATGGGATATGCCCGTTGAGCAGGCCACAATCAAATATGTTGTAGAAAAGGACGGCGGCGATTATTCTCGCGTCCAGCTTGTACCTTCTACTGCGCAGGATGAGGTTTCTGGCCTTCGGGCAGATATGTTTGATACGGTATGGGCATATGAAGCATGGGGTGTTCAGAACGCGGTCGTGCAAGACTACCCGTGCAATTACTTCTCGTTCATCTCTATTGATGATGTCTTTGATTATTACACGCCCGTTATTGCAGCAAATAATGATTTCTGTGCTGAGAACCCCGAGGTGGTAAAGGCATTTTTGCGCGCTGTTAAGAAGGGCTATGAGTTTGCAATCTCCAATCCCGATGATGCAGCTCAACAGCTTCTCGATGCGGTGCCCGAACTTGATGAAGCACTTGTTCGCCAGAGCCAGCAGTATCTGACCGGTCAGTATCAGGCCGATGCTGCATCGTGGGGTGTTATCGATGCTGAGCGCTGGAGCCGTTTCTATCAATGGCTTAACGATAATAATCTCGTTGAGAACCAGCTTGATGTTAATGCGGGATGGTCGATGGACTATCTGGAGGCATAAAGGTGTCCGGTGTCCAAGATGAGGATCGTTGTATGAATACCAACAATGGCGATACTGGCGGAGTCGATGCTCAAGTTCCTGCCCTTGAAGCACGAAATGTCCAGCTTGCTTGGGGTGATGAGCTTATTGCCTCTGACATTTCGCTTCATGTTGAGCAGGGTGAAATCGTCTGTTTAGTTGGACGATCCGGCTGCGGCAAAACGACCTTATTCCATGCCTTGGCAGGCCTTACTGTTCCTCCTGCTGGAGAGATATTGCTGCATGGGGAGAATATAACCGGACAAGCCGGGCATGTGAGCTACATGCTTCAAAAAGATCTTTTGCTGCCGAGCCGAACAATCATAGATAACGTGTGTCTTCCTCTCTTGGTGCAAGGGGTGTCTAAGCGTGAAGCCCATCGTCGTGCGAAACCGCTGTTTGAGCAGTTTGGGTTAGCCGGTACCGAACAAGCATGGCCTTCTCAGTTGTCCGGTGGTATGCGTCAGCGTGCGGCCCTTCTCAGAACGTATCTGATGAACAACGACGTGATTCTTCTCGACGAGCCTTTCTCGGCTTTGGACGCACTTACTCGTACCGATATGCGCGGATGGTTCTGCGGGATTGTTAAGGACCTTGGCCTTTCTGCTTTGGTTGTTACCCATGATGTGGATGAAGCAGTTTCTATGGCGCAACGTATCTATGTGATGAGGGGAAATCCTACTGCTGGAGAGCCCTCAAAACTCGTAGGAGAAATAGCGGTACCTCGTCCAAGTCAGAATAGTGAGCGATTTGATTTAACGGTTGAATACCTTACGTGCAAGCGACAAACGCTTGATCTTCTCGGGTGACGTGTTTTAGACAGAGCTGCAGATATTGCTGCCAGACGGATAAAAAATAAAGGCAGGAGATGGTAAAATCTCCTGCCTTTTTCATGAACTCTAAGCCCCTGTTGTCGTGTTGTTTGATGTGCCAGTTGTGGAGTTGGAATTCCCTTGTGAGGGATTGTCTGCAGCATCCTCATCTGCAGATGAACTATCGTCCGGCGTCTGGGTATTTGAGGAAGTAGTGTCAGACGAAGTATCCGTGTCTTGAGAGGTGTTTGAGCTTTGATCGTTGGTTGAGGTGTTGGAATCGGTTGAGGTGTTATCAGTGGACTGAGAATCCTTCTGAGTATTCTTATCTGCCTCGTTATTCTTTTCGCTCTCTTTTGAAGACTTGTTATCGGAAGTCGTATTGTTTGTTGACGACTCTTGCGTGGCCTCTTCGGAGGTAGTCGACTCCGATGTATGTTGGCTTGGAGGTAAAAAGTTTGTTTTCGTTCCGAGCCCTTCTCCTGCTGTAAAGGAGTTGATAAGTACCGCCACAATTGCCACTGCCACTAATGCGCCAACAACAATGACGATCGATGCATTTCTTTTTGCCCGACGCTCTTGTGCATTGCGTTCGCGCAGATATTGAGGCGCTACCCGTGTATCCTGCTGCTGAGAAGAGGCTTCTTGTGGAATGGTGCGGATGACAGTTTTGTCGTTAGACAGATCTTGAGAAGACTGTCCGACAAAGGTGGTTTGGCTTGATGTGAAAGGCTTATAAACGCCACCTTCAGCCGCTACGTGTTTGATTTTATCTGCCGAGACGTTGAGCAGCCCCTTGTATATTTGCGTTGCAATGGCTGCTACAGCAGCGCCTGCTGCTACACCTACCACACCGCCGATAATGCCAATTTGTGAGGAAAGAAGCATTGACGTAACTGCAGAAAGTGCCGATGCAATAACCTGAACCATTGAAAAATCTTCAAAGACACGATGCTTTTGACTTGTTTGTGGCTGGAGGGCAGTCTGATCGGATTGATTATGAGTAGTCGTTGAAAAGGAATTTTCTTCATCTGGCTTCGCCATGTAGCGTTCCTCCTTTCGCAGACACTGAAGTATAGAAGCAATTGTTACAAGTGACACCTAACTACAGCGGTATTCACAGGGCTGGCATAGTCTGTAAAGCTGGTATCAGCTTAGGTTTTTACCCATTTAGAGCGAATAAGTGTTCAGGTAGAATAAACCTTCATGAAAAGCCTGGGAAGGAGAGGAGAAGCGTGGGTGTTTTAGAAGTTCTTATCATCGGCATAGCGCTGTCGGCAGATGCGTTTGCGGTCACTATTTCGGACGCATGCGCTTATAAGGATGAATCGCGCGCCCGCATGATGCTTCTACCCATTGCGTTTGGTTTATTCCAAGGGCTCATGCCTACACTTGGCTACTTCCTTGGTAGTCTCTTTGCGGAGATCATCGAAACGTATGCCGGTGTGGTTACCTTGCTTATCTTGGGAATTATTGGCGGCAATATGATCCGAGAAGGAATAAGCGCTCTTCGGGCAAATAACCATGAAGAGGAAGAGGTATGTAACCACCTCACGCTCGGCATTATTGTTATTCAGGCTATTGCAACAGCTATCGATGCGTTTGCTGTTGGTGTGAGCTTGCGTGCACAGGCGGTGGCTATTATCCCCACAGCATTACTTATTACTTGTACGACCTTTGTTTGCGTGTGCATAGCATTGGCGATTGGTCGTCGTTTTGGGCTGCTTCTCGGGGATCGTGCTGAAGTTGTTGGCGGAGTTGTCTTAGTGCTTATTGGTCTTCGAGCATTCTTCTTTTAGCTTCATTGCCAAACGATTGAGCCCCTCCTACGTGATGTAGAAGGGGCTCTAATCTCCTAATCATGGAGAAGGGCAGCGAGTGGCTCTATGCTCGTCTCTTTAGACGTAGAACAGAATCTTGTTGTAGCTTGGTACTGGCCAGAAATCATGGCTGCAGATAAGCTCCATCCTGTCAACGGCGCTGCGCAGATGTGCCATTGCTGGAAGCACCTTCGTTGCGTAGGCATCATCCTGATCGGTGGGATCCTCAAGATCATGCGCCTCAGTGTTGAGCTTCTCGAGCTCCTCTACGGCATCTGAAATTTCGTCAATGCCATCGGTCAGCTTGACGAGAAGATTGCGCTCAGCGCGAGCGGTCAAGCCCAGATCTGCCTTTGCAGAAACACCGGCTGCAATTTCGCCTGAGTAATCCACCAGTGCAGGGATATACATATGGCGCGTCATGTAGCTCATTGTATTTGCTTCAATATGAATTAGCTTGGCGTACTGCTCCGCCTTGGAAATATAACGGGCATGCAGCTCTGCCTCAGACAGGACACCATACTTGGCATAAAACTCAATGTTTGCCGGATCGAGCATGGTTTTAATGGCCGTTGGCGTGTCATGCAGATTGGGCAGTCCGCGGCGCTCAGCTTCAAGAGGCCATTCATCGGAGTATCCATCGCCGTTAAAAATAATGCGCTGATGGTCGCGGAGAGTATGACGCACCCAGCGCATAGCAGCGGGTACAAAGTCGCTTTCATCAATTGGGCTCATAGTGTTGGCAAACTCTTCGAGTTGCTCTGCTACTGCCGTATTGAGAACGAGGTTAGGATCGGCAAGATTTTGCTGAGATCCGCACATACGGAATTCAAACTTATTGCCGGTAAAAGCGAAGGGGCTTGTGCGGTTGCGGTCGGTGGTGTCGCGCGTAATGTCTGCGAGCTGCGGCACGCCCAAGTCCATAATTTCACGCTCTTGTGAAGAATAGGCAGTCTTCTCAATAAGTGACTCTACGACCTGATTCAAATCGTCGCCCAGGAAGATAGAGATAATTGCAGGAGGTGCCTCGTTGGCACCAAGGCGATGATCGTTGCCGGCACTTGCAACAGATGCGCGGAGAAGATCGGCGTGGGTATCTACGGCTGCAATAACGCAGGTAAGGAATACGAGGAACTGCAAGTTCTCTTCGGGGGCATCGGAAGGATCGAGCAGGTTTTTGCCGTCAGCAACGATTGACCAGTTGTTGTGCTTGCCAGAACCATTTACATACTCGAAGGGCTTTTCATGCTGCAGGCAGACCAGACCATGGCGGCTTGCAACGAGCTTCATCATTTCCATCGTGATGAGGTTGTTGTCAATGGCAACAGCGCCCTCTTCAAAAATAGGTGCAAGCTCGTGCTGGCAAGGAGCAACTTCGTTGTGCTTGGTCTTGGCAGGTACGCCAAGCTTCCAAAGCTCGTCGTCGAGTTCCTTCATGTATTCGTTTACTGTTGGGCGAATGGCACCAAAATAGTGCTCTTCAAGTTCCTGACCCTTAACAGGTTCGCAGCCAAACAGGGTTCTACCACAGTGAATGAGGTCAGGACGGGCAGCATAGTCCTCTTCCTTAATAAGGAAGTATTCTTGCTCCGGGCCAATCGTGGTCGACACATGCTTGGGCGATTTGCCAAATAAGTTGAGGACACGCTTTGCCTGAGTGTCCAGGGCAACCATTGAGCGCAGAAGAGGGGTTTTCTTATCCAGTGCCTCTCCGGTGTAGGAGATAAAAGCGGTGGGGATGCAGAGGACTTCATCTTTGACAAAAGCGGGGCTGGTGGGATCCCAGGCAGTGTAGCCACGAGCCTCAAAGGTGGCACGCAGGCCGCCAGAAGGGAAGCTGGATGCATCGGGCTCGCCCTGTACGAGCTCCTTACCAGAGAATGACATCAATACGGTGCCATCGCTTTTTGGAGTAATAAAGCTGTCATGCTTCTCTGAAGTAATTCCTGTGAGCGGCTGGAACCAGTGCGTAAAGTGTGTTGCACCAAGCTCGAGAGCCCACTCCTTCATGGCATGGGCAACCTCATTTGCAATGTCGAGGTCTAGTGGTTTGCCTTCATGAATGACGCGTGAAAGCTCTTTGTAGGTTGGTTTTGGGAGACGTTCTTGCATGACGGTGTCGTTAAACACCTTGCTGCCAAACTCCTCCGTAACCTTACTTTTAGGCATTACCCGCTCGCTTTCTCTCGATTCGGTGACATCTCTGCCACGTGTGTACTCTGACACGGTAAGGGTTACGAGTCGCCCTTTTGTTTCGCATGCATAAAATCAAAAGAACTTGCACGTTTCTGTTTGGAATCATACAAGGTTATCTTGAGTTTCGCGAGGTTTGTGAGGGTAATTTGACAGCGCTAAAGAGTGTGAGATAATGTCGACTGCATTTATTGCCTGGGGACGTAGCTCAGCTGGGAGAGCGCTGCCTTCGCACGGCAGAGGCCGAGGGTTCAAATCCCTTCGTCTCCACCTACGGAAAGATTCTGGACGTGTTCCAGATGTGAGCGGCATTTGTCGCGATAGGGCCTTCCATTTGGAGGGCCCTTACTTGAAGGGATGATCGACATGTCTGGCGCCTGGGATACAACGGCATCAGCGGTCGATAAGAGCGACTTACAGCTTCTGACTGGCAATCTTCCTCGTGCTTGTGAACTTTGTCCTCGTCGATGTGGTGTCAATCGCAGCTCGGGTGCGATGGGTATTTGTGGAGCGACCGATACCCTTCGTCTTGCCCGTGCGGCGCTTCATATGTGGGAAGAACCTCCCATATCTGGTGAAGCCGGCTCAGGCACAATCTTTTTCAGCGGTTGTTCGCTTAAGTGTATCTACTGTCAGAACCATGAAATATCAACAGGCAACTTCGGCATAGATGTTTCGCCCGAGCGCTTGGTTGAAATCATGCTCGAGCTACAGGAGCAAGGCGCCCTTAATATCAATTTGGTAACCGCAACACACTATGCGTATCTGTTGCCCAATGCCGTTGCTGAGGCGCGCAAACAAGGGCTTAGAGTTCCTATCGTTTACAACACGAGCGGCTATGAACGTGTAGAGGCAGTTCGCGAACTGGGTGCTTCAACGGTAGATATTTGGCTTACAGATTTTAAATATGGCAATGCCGCGCTTGGAAAAAAGCTTTCCCATGTGGATGACTATCCTCTTGTTGCTGGTGCTGCATTACAAGAAATGATTCGGTGCTTGCAGCGTGCGGGTGGAAGACAGGAGTCTTCCGAGGGCATCCTTACGCGCGGCATTATTGTGCGCCACCTGGTACTTCCAGGCCATGCAGATGATTCCTGTCGAGTATTGGATCTTGTGCACGATATTGCGGGAGACGCACTTGATGAAATCGATCTTTCGATTATGAATCAATACACGCCAAATGCTGAGATACGCGCTCATGGTGGTCAGCTTGCACGAGGGATAAATGATACAGAATACGAACAAGTGCTTTCCTATGCAGATGAGCTTGGTTTTCCCACGGTATACTGGCAAGAAGGTGGCACGGTAGATGAGAGTTTTGTGCCAGCATTCGATACCACAGGGGTGCTTCCTCGTGCTGAGAATAATTAGTTTTTCATCCCATAGAAAGGGGATTTAGATGGCCGAAGACGATACCGCTCGCGACTCCGGTCCGCTCACCGATTCTGAACGAGCGGAATTGGAGCAACTGCGAGCAGAGCGCGCCGCTCGCGCCGAAGCAGCAGAACGTGCAGAACTTAAAAAATTACGCGCTGAGCGTGAACGTGTACGCATCCAACAGGAGCAGGACAAGCATATCCAAGAGCTCAGAGAACGTAACCGTAAGCTCATGGAACCGGATGACGAGGATTTATCCATGCCCGTTGCCCAGCGCGTTGTGCTCGGTGTTCTGGCCTTTATCGTCCTTGCCTTTGTGGTGTATTTAGTAACAGGAAATCTTTAGGACGTAAGATTCCTAAAGAGATGGAAAGGAAGCCCTGTTATGTCTCTGACCGATAGAACAAAACCGACTGATGTTGCCCTTAATACCGACTTATATGAACTTACAATGGCTCAGGGCTTTTTTGAATCGGGATTAACTGAAACAAAGGCATGCTTTAACGTTTTCTTTAGGGAATGCCCCTTTGATGGCGGCTATGCGGTTGCTTGCGGAACAGGTCAGGTTGCAGAGCTTGTTGAGAATTTCCGTTTCGATGAAGAGTCAATCAAGTATCTCTCGTCTCTCGAAGCTCCTGGTGGTGGCCCTCTATTCAAACCAGTCTTCTTGGAGTATTTGCGCACGTTCCGTATGCACATTTCGGTTTGGGGTGTACCGGAAGGAGAAGTGGTATTTCCGCGAGAGCCTCTCTTGAGAGTCGAAGGTCCTGTTATAGATTGTCAGCTTATTGAGACCGCTCTTCTCAATCTTGTGAATTTCCAAACCCTTGTAGCTACAAAAACAGCTCGTGTTGTTCAGGCGGCAGAAGGTCATGCCGTCTCTGACTTCGGTTTGCGTCGTGCACAGGGTCCTGATGGTGGGCTTGCGGTTGCACGCGCCTCTTATGTTGGCGGTGCGGGCTCTACTTCGAATTGCCTTGCGGGCCGCATCTATGGCATTCCTGTCTTTGGAACCCATGCTCATTCATGGGTTATGGCGTTCCCCACAGAGCTCGATGCGTTTCGTGCTTTTGCGAAATCAAGTCCTAAGAACTGCACGCTTCTGGTGGATACCTACGATGTAGATCACGGTATTGCCAATGCCATTACCGTCGCAAAAGAGATGGAAGCCGTTGGCGAGCGTTTGTCAGCAATCCGTATAGACTCGGGCGATCTTGCGCGCCTGTCCAAGCGTGCCCGTCGCGCTTTTGACGATGCCGACTTGCCGTACGTTAAGATTTCTGTATCGAATGACCTAGACGAATACACCATTCAGTCATTGCTTGCGCAAGGGGCTCCCATCGATTCATTTGGTGTGGGAACGAAGCTTGCCACCTGCGACCCTCAGCCTTCGCTCGGTGGTGTTTATAAACTTTCTGCTACCAAAGCACCAGGCGAGAATACATGGAGTCCGGTTATCAAGCTTTCTGAACAGGCTTACAAGCGAACTATTCCAGGCATTCAGCACGTTCTACGTTTTCAGGACGAAACTGGTTGCCCGATGGGAGATCTTATCGTTGACGATTCGTATGCAACAGGAGATATGAGCACTGCCGTCGATGTCCTCGATCCTTATACTACCTACGATTTTTCTGCTTGGACCCCACGTGAGCTTCTGTATCAGCTGGTAGAAGATGGAAATCGTACGGGTGAGCCTGAATCAATCGAGATTGCAAAGCGTCGTTGTCGTGATGCACTGATGCGTCTCGATCCTGCGACTAAGCGCTTCTTAAACCCACAGACATATCCTGTGGGATTGGAGTCTGGTTTGGCGCATCTGCGCGAGCGTCTTACTGCGGCAGAACGCAACTCATCAGGGCGTAAGTAGCGCCAAGCGTTCTGCTACACTGCATATTCGTGTAATACCGTCTCTTGTAGAGATATAAGCTCTCAGCTTCCTGCTTGGTTGCTGTGAGGGGAGGAGAAAGAAAAGAGATGCCCGAGACCATCGAGGAGCTTGTAAAGCAAGCTATCGCAGCTGCTCAAGAAGTAGGCGAGTTGCCTGCGTTTGAAGTGGAGGATTGTGGTATTGAGCGTCCAGCCGATACCGATCATGGCGAGTGGACTTCCACTGTGGCTTTGCGCTCCGCACGTCTCGCAAAAATGGCTCCGGCAAAAATAGCTGCCGCCATTGTTGCTCATATGCCATCGCATGAAGCAATTGACCATGTAGAGGTTGCCGGTCCTGGTTTTATTAACTTCTACTTGTCGGTTGCAGCAGTGACTGATGTTTTCCGTAAGGTGCGTGAAGAGGGCAACGACTTTGCGCGTGTAGATGTAGGCCATGGCCTGCATATCAATTACGAGTTTGTCTCTGCAAACCCAACTGGTCCTCTGCATGTTGGCCATGGCCGTTGGTGTGCTCTGGGCGATTCGATGTGCAACATTTTTGAGCACGCTGGGTATGTGGTGGATCGTGAGTATTACATCAACGATCACGGCAGCCAGATGGATGTGTTTGGCAGCTCGGTAGCAACACGCTATCTGCAAATAGCCCAACTTATTCGCGAGCGCTCGCTCGATCCGCAAGAGGCTTGCGACGTACTTTTGGCAGATCGAGAGGCCTATGTAGAGGATGAGGAAGACAAACATCCCGACAGCCATCCCTACATGGATGCCTTTAATGAGATGTTGGGTGGCAATTCCTACGGCGGCGATTATGTTATCGAGATTGCTCGTGACCTGTATTGCTCCGACGGTGATGTGTGGGTAGATGCCGATCCAGAAAAGCGTGCTCTCGAGTTCCGCGAGCGCTCTTATAAAGCAATGCTTGATCGCATTAAGGCAACTTGCCATGAGGTGCGCTGCGATTTTGATACATGGTTCTCCGAGCGCTCTCTCTACAAGAAGGATGCTGACGGAACATCTCAGGTCGATCGTGCTTTTAAGCGCCTTGATGAGATGGGTTATCTCTATACCACCGATGACGGAGCACTGTGGTTCCGTTCGACAGCTTTGGGCGACGATAAGGATCGCGTGCTTATCAAGTCAAACGGTGAATATACCTACTTTGCCTCCGACGTTGCGTATCACTGGAACAAGTTCCAGCGCTGCGAGTATGCAATTGATTTATGGGGTGCCGATCACCACGGCTATATCGCGCGCGTTACAAACGTATGCGACGCCTTGGGTTATCCGGGTAAGTTTGAGGTAGACCTTGGTCAGTTTGTCAACCTTTTGCGCAACGGGGCTCCTGTCCGCATGTCCAAGCGTAAGGGCACCATGGTTGCATTCCAGGAGCTTGTCGATGAGGTTGGTGTAGATGCAACGCGCTACACATTGCTGTCTAAATCTTCAAATCAAACAATTGATTTTGATATTGAAGCAGTAAAAGAGCGCTCAAACGCCAATCCTGTGTATTACGTGCAGTACGCACATGCTCGCATCTGCTCCATTCTTCGTCGTGCCGCAGGCGTAGATAATGCTCAGGCAGAAGCAATGGGTATGGATGCTGTTGCAGAACAGGCAATTGGTGAGAATTACGATCTTTCACTTTTGGTTGATCCCACCGAGCTTACTTTGGCTCGAAAGATTTCTTCAATGAGCGATTTAATTGCCTCAGCTGCTCGTGATCGTGCCCCGTTTAGACTGACTCATTATCTTGAAGAGCTTGCAGCAGATTTCCATGGTTTTTACTCTGCTTGCCAGGTACTTCCCAGTGAGGGAAGGCCTGTAGTACCCGAGCTTTCTCGTGCACGTTTAGCAGCATGTGATGCTGTTCGTAAGGTGCTTGCACTCAATTTGCGCCTTATCGGAGTTTCTGCTCCTGAAAAGATGTAAAAAATATTGCTTGGAGGCGGCCTAGCGCCGCCTCCCTTTTACGTGGTATAGTGTCGCAGGTTAACGACGTATTGTGTCAGAAACCCTCCCCAAACTTTTTAATCAATCGTTTGAACTGTGCAGCTTTCTTTCTCAGGCTGTGCATCATTATCAAAAGGATATTGCATCTATTTCAGAATTTGACCCTCTGGGGTGAGACTAGAGACAAGGAGTTTGTGTGGCAGAAGAGACAGCCGAATCCAGCCGGATAGCGAACGGCGAGGAAGGAGGGCTGGAAGCTTCTACTCCGACTCAAGAGCCTGTGGTGACTAAACGTCGTCGTGGGCGTCCGCGTAAGTCGGAAAAGCAGGCTACAGCCGAGGAACCTGCTGCAGAATCGGCGCCGTCCAAGACTTCAGATGAATCTGAAGCACCAGCACCAAAACGCCGCCGTGGTCGTCCTCGTAAAACGGAAACTTCTAAAACGGAGACTTCTACAGAAGAGCAGCTTACACTTGCTGTTCCAGAAAAAGTCAAAGCAATTGCAAAGGTAAAAAAACCATCTACGCGTACACGCGTAAAAAAGAAGGTTGAATCTGCTGAACCTGATGTAAATACTGCAGATGAACAAGAAGCTCAAAACACCTCTTCTGAACAAATAGTTGATGACCAAAGCACACAACATCAGGAACCGTCTGATACAGAGAGCAACTCTCAGGGTGTTTCAGAAAGCAAAAACGAAACACCAACCTCTTCAGATGTGCAACAAGATGGGGAAGAGGCTTCTCAGGCCCCTGATGAACGTGCACAACGCTCTTCTCACAGACGTCGTCATACGCAGCGTCAAGATCGCCAAAATTCTCAGCGTTCTTCTCATGAGTCTCGCAACAATTTCAATGGACAAAATAAGAACCGTCGAAATCGTAGGCAAAATGGCCCTGATCTGGCAGCTGAGCCTTCACTTTCGTTAGATGAGCTGCACGCCATGAAGGTTGCTGAGCTGCGCGCTAAGGCTGCTGAGCTTGGAATAGATTATGCCGGCCGTAAAAAAGCCGAGCTTGTGGATGCGGTATATGAGGCTGCTGCTTTGGCAGAGGGCTTCCGTCATGTGCGCGGCATTCTTGAAATTCATTCTGAAGGATATGGGTTCCTGCGTACTGAGAATTACATGCAGGGTCCAAGCGATGCCTTCGTTTTCCAACAGACCATTCGTTCACTAGCTCTTCGACCCGGCGATCTTATTGAGGGTACGGTTGTGCCTGGGAGGTCGAATAATAAGTTTCCGCCTTTAGCTAAGGTTGATTTGGTAAATGGATTGACGGTTGAGCAGGCTCGTGAGCGTCCTCATTTCCGTGATCTCACACCTATTTTCCCGAATGAACCCCTGAGGCTTGAGCATGGTCGCGATTCCATAACTGGTCGTGCTATTGACTTGGTATCGCCTATCGGCAAGGGTCAGCGTGGTCTTATCGTAAGCCCGCCTAAGGCTGGTAAGACAACCGTTCTTAAGAATATTTGTCAGGCAATATCGGCCAATAATCCCGAGGTTCACCTCATCTGCCTGCTTGTGGACGAACGTCCTGAAGAAGTTACCGATATGCAGCGCTCTATTCGGGGTGAAGTGGTTGCTTCTACCTTCGACATGCCAGCGGAAAATCATACGGCTGTTTCCGAGCTTGTCATCGAGCATGCCAAACGCCTTGTTGAGCAGGGCGAAGACGTTGTTGTAGTACTCGATTCCATTACTCGTCTTGCTCGCGCATACAACCTCGCGCAGCCTGCAAGTGGTCGCATACTTTCTGGCGGTGTTGATTCTGCTGCGTTGTATCCGCCCAAACGCTTCCTTGGTGCAGCCCGTAACATTGAAAATGGCGGTTCACTTACCATTATTGCCTCGGCGCTTATCGATACAGGCTCAAAGATGGACGAGGTTATCTTTGAGGAGTTCAAGGGCACTGGCAATATGGAGCTCAAGCTTGACCGAGACCTTGCTGATAAGCGCATCTTCCCAGCTATTGATCCGGTTGCTTCTGGCACGCGCAACGAGGAACTGCTCATCTCAGCAGAGCTTCAACCATTTGTTTGGGGAGTCCGTCGCATTCTGGCCAATATGAACAATGTGGAACGTGCAGAAACGATGCTGGTGAAGAGTCTGAAAGCAACGGCTTCTAACGAAGAGTTCCTTATTCGTTCAGCTAAAAAGGCCCAACAATCGGAATTTGTTGATACGCTTTAAAGCTGATTCACTTATTACTGTAAAAGCCCGACATGCTTTTATGCGTGCCGGGCTTTTTCCTTACTTGCATTTACGTATTCTCGCGGTATAGTCAGATTAGTGACGTTTGTCGCGCCAATATACATTGACGGCATATGAAGATGAAACGAGCCACGCCGTTATTGAGCCATCCCGCTTATCGTTGGGATGAGTTTGCGTATACACCTCCTTCATCTTCATATGTCATAGCGCTCGCACATATGTGCGGCGAAGGGGGTGCCAGGAGATGACAATGAGTCGTCCATGTCCAGCTGTTTTTGCTGGTCTTGCCGGTGGGATGACGCTTGCCGTTCCCGTTTCAGTTTCTGCGGCACCGCTTTCGTTATCGAGTTCATTTGTAAATGCAGACCCGCTTGTTCCATTCATGATGGGATGCGTGACAGGTGCAGCGATGGGTGTTGCTGCAAGCAGTTTTTATCTCTATCTGCGTTCGCGTCGCGAGCATAATGACTTTGTAATAGATCGAGGTCAGCGCACGTCTGCTCAGGGTGGTCATTTTGCACGACCCAGCAAATCTGAAAATCCACAGCATGTACGCCAAAAGCATGTCTCTGCTCCAACACATGCCTCTTCCTCTCAAGCTGCTACAGTCCAACAGGAAACGAGCAAGCAGCATGTTGCGGCTCATTCGGCTAAAGACTATGGCGAAATTGCAGAGAACTATGTACGTCGCGCTGGCATAGTAGAGCGCATGGCAACCCGCGCTCGTGGCGTAGCTTCGGTGTTAAGCGATCGTCTCGAAGCAAACATGATGGACGGGGTTCCTGTTATTGAGCGTGCGGACGGTAGCGTTGGAGATGTAGGTACGACCTGGTGGGACGCTGCAGTGCAGAACAGTGCCCCACATAAGGCTGTTTCTCAGAGCACACAGCCCTCTACGAAAGCCGCCCAGGCCTCGGCATCAACTCAGGGGGCCTCGACATCACAAAAGAAGGTTTCAGAGCGGCTCGCAGATATAGATTTTGGAATGTTTCCCGAGCATCGTGCAGCAGAAGATCTCGATACCAATGCAGATTTGTGGCAGGTAGCATTAGACGCTCTCGATGAGCAGGCGCGTGCCCAATCACCTTTTGCATTTGAAGATATTGTTGGCGGTACTGACACGCTTGATGAGCCGGATGGTTTGGAAGCTCCGACCAGCTTTATTCCCTTCAGAACCCCTGCAGGTCATCCTGAAGTGGTGGATACCGAAACGTACGTTGACTATCTCATCAATGATGAGTTTTCGCGTAACGAATCGAGCTCTGCTCGTCGGAATGCCCGGGAATACCTGCACGTTATTGAAGGCGGTACACTCACACAAAGCCTGTTTGGATCCGCACGACGGGCACGCGGCCGCCGGGGTTCTTATCAGCCTCGTCATATGGCTGCCGTTGCCCAGCAGGCATAAAAGTAGCTTAAAGAGTGAGCAGCACTGCTCAGAAGAACTAGTGCTGCTCTAAACGTGCGCCAATAGAACTTGCAGATAGTACCCGAATCCAGAGGTCTTTACGTACGCTTGAAAATGCTTGCGCAACGGTGTTGGCCTTCTGTTGACCATCGGCAACGGCAATCATGGTTGAACCTGATCCGGAGATAAAGAATGCTGAGGCTCCGGAGGAAAGCGCTACTTTGCGTAGAGGCTCATAATCGGCTATGAGAAGCTTTCGATACGGCTCGTGAAGTTTATCGTGACATGCCTTGCCAAAAAGGTTTGCATCGCCAGAACAAAGTGCCTGAACAGTTGCAGCACAACGTCCCATTTGCCACACGGCGGTGGAGAGGGGAACTTCGCGAGGCATAACACGGCGTGCATCGGCGGTACGCACTTCATAGGGAGGGGCAACGGTAACAAAGCGGAGATTTTCCGCTACGTCTGCACGCGTTGAAATTGTCTCCCCATCAGCAACAAAGGAACTTACAATGCCACCAAGAATTGCTGGCGCTACATTGTCTGGATGGCCTTCGATTTGCGTGGCAATCTTTAAGGTGAGCGCTTGGTCAACCTCATCATTAACGAGCGACTGAGCTGCAACAATACCAGCAACTACGCAGGTTGAGCTCGAACCAAGTCCGCCCGAAAGCGGTATAGGAGATTCAATATCAATCCGGACGGGGAAGGGTTCAACACCAAGTGCTGCCAACGTGGTAAGAAAACTGCGCCATACCAGATTGTCTGGATTGCGAAAGCGCTCTTCGCATCCATGAATTTCGAGCTCATCTGAACGGATAAGACCAAAGGTTGCCCGAAGATCAAGCGCCATACCTAAGCAGTCGTAGCCAACACCTAGGTTTGCAGATGTTGCTGGTACCGAAACAACGGTGTATCGACGGCTACTCATGCGAGGCACCTCATGCAAGCATTCTCAACAATCTCTGACATACCAGAGACGTCACAGGAGGCATTGCGAATAACCTCTGCATCCCTCAGCTCAGAGAGCTGTCGAGGAGCTTGGGCGCCCGTAAGTTCGCTCAGACGGTCCATGCAGGTAAAACCATCAAGGCCAGTAATATCTTCTCCCAGTGCAGCAAGTACGTCAGCAGGGAACTTAAAAGGACTGGCAGTTGAGAGACAAACGCGCGCTGCCGCATCGGAAGGCTGTTGCTGAGCCAGAACATGCTTTGCGACAGCTGTGTGCGTATCGATAAGCACATGATTTTGTTCCCATGTTGTATGAATTGCTTTGCTCGTCTCTTCATCGGTTGCGTGACCATAGGAGAACGTCTCACGAATGCGCTCATGCAGAGCACGAGGAACGGTGTAGTGGCCCTCTTCAGAGAGTTGCTTCATGAGAGATGCAATGAGCTCACAATCTCCATCGGAGAGCAAATAGAGGAGACGTTCGAGGTTTGAAGATACAAGAATGTCCATCGACGGAGAGATGGTAGTGTAGAAAGGACGACGCCTGTCATACACGCCGCTTTCAATAAAGTCGCAAAGAACATCGTTTGAATTGGATGCTACAACGAGTCGGGCAACAGGAAGTCCCATGAGCTTTGCATAATAGCCAGCAAGAACATCGCCAAAGTTTCCTGTTGGTACGCAGAACTCAACGCTCTCGCCCTTCTTTAGAGTTCCTGAGCGCACCAACTGTGCATAGGCATCGAAGTAATAAACCACCTGGGGAACGAGGCGGCCGATGTTGATTGAGTTTGCACTTGAAAGTGCAATGTTGGATGTATGCAAGCGTCCAGCAAGATTTTTGTCGGCGAAGATATGTTTGACTTCGGTTTGCACGTCATCAAAATTGCCTGATACGGCACATACCTCAACGTTGCTGCCTGTCTGTGTCACCATCTGCAGACGCTGAACATCCGATACCTTGCCTTCTGGATAGAAGACGCAAATTCCAGTACCGGGAACACCTGCAAAGCCTGCCAACGCTGCCTTACCAGTATCGCCGCTCGTGGCTGTCACAATCATGATGTTTTGATCGCTTTGTGCATGCGCTTTTGACATAAGGCGGGGCAGCATTTGCAGTGCGACATCTTTGAAAGCACATGTTGGACCATGATAGAGCTCAAGTAACCAATCGTTGCCCAACGGTGTTACGGGCGTAATGGCGGGTGTATCAAAACTGGATCCGTAAGCCTCTTCAACACAAGCGGCAATTTCTTCAGACGTGTAGTCGTCAAGGAGGGTGCTCAATACGAGGCGAGAAGTTTCCATAAATGTTTGATTGCATATAGTATTGAGGTCAAGCTGGTGTGAGGTTATGTCGTCACAAACATAAAGGCCACCATCGGGGGCAATACCGGTAAGAATTGCTTGCTTACTTGTAACAAGTTGCTCATTTGAGCGAGTGCTGTGGTAGAAAGTATTCAACTTCGCCGTCCCTCCGACGTGACTGATTGTTGTTATTTATGATGACATGATACAGGTGCACGAGACGAGAGGCGGCTCGCCCTGCCATTTCTAACGATTGGACAGATTCATGAAGATTGCCATCCTCGGCCACGGAACAGTTGGACGTGGCGTCGATGAAATAATCGCCGATTGCATCCCCTCCCTTGAGGTTGCACGTATCCTTGAGCTTCCGGATCGCTGTACTGACGAGCGTATGACTTCTGATTTTGATGATATTGCTCAGGATCCCTCCATTGAAGCTGTCGTTGAGTGCATGGGCGGTATAGAGCCAGCTCACACGTATATTGTTGCTGCACTGCGTGCTGGTAAGCATGTTATTACCTCAAATAAGGCTGTTGTAGCAGAGTATTTAACAGAGTTTGCACATGAGGCAGCTGCTGCCGGTGTTGGTCTGTTTGTTGAAGCAACATGTGGCGGCGGTATTCCCTGGATTGCAAGCATCGAAAAAGTTCGTCGTATTGACGAGGTGTCATCTTTCTCGGGCATTCTCAACGGCACAACGAACTACATTATCGATGAGATGGCGCGCAAGGGCCTCGACTTTGACGTCGTATTAGCTCGAGCTCAGGAGCTGGGCTATGCCGAGGCAGATCCTTCTGCTGACATCGACGGCATTGACGTCCGTAATAAGACCATCATTACTGCTGCTGTAGCCTTTGGCGTTGCATGCACAACTGAGTTCCCGGTAACTGGTATGCGCACGCTTACTAAGGCCGATATGGATATGCTGCATGCGCACGGCATGTCGGTAAAGGTGCTCGGTAGGGGTGTATGTAAAGATCAGCGCTATGCTGTTGCCGTAGAGCCCGTGGCATTGCCTGAGCGCTCTTTGGAAGCCTGTGTGCCAGCAAACAACAATATTGCCTCAGTTACAGGTGCCACCATCGGTGAGCTTAAGTTTTATGGTCAGGGTGCAGGAAGTCTTCCGACGGGCAACGCAATGGTTCAGGACTTGCTTGATTGCCAAAATGGCGTGCGTCCCACCTACGATATGAGTGCCGAGCTGTCGTATGACCCAACGCTGCTTGTCTCTGATTATTTGCTGCGTACAACTGCAGAAGTTCCTGCAGAGGCCGAGGCATTTGATGAAGGTGTCTGGCGTATGCATAAGCTCACCGCCACGGAGGCACGTGAACTTTTTGAGCGTATCTGCAAGGACGATCCCACTTCGTTTATGGCTGCCATTGCTGAAGGGGCAGAGGACTAATACATGGTAAAAGTTGCAAAATTCGGTGGTTCCAGCGTTGCGGATGCTGGGCAGTTCCGCAAGGTAAAAGAAATAGTTCAAGCTGATCGTGACCGTCGTTTTGTGGTGGTTTCGGCTTCTGGTAAGCGCTTTTCCGGTGATAATAAAATTACCGATCTGTTGCTGCTGGTTAATGCACATATTGCGTATCACGTGGATTGCTCTGCTCTGCTGAGTGATATCGAACAGCGTTTTGTGGATATTGCAGAAGAGTTGAACTTAAAGTATCCCATTGCAGCAAAGTTCGAAGAGTTCTCGAGCGTTATTAAGAGTCTCTCTCCTGAATATATTGTTTCGCGAGGAGAATGGTTCACCGGCCAACTTATGGCTGAGTATCTCGGCCTTCCTTTCTTAGATGCCGCTGATGTCATGGTGTTCCATCATGATGGAACCATTGATATGGCGCGTACCGCTACGCGTGTAAATGATGCAGTGGCACGTTTGGGTTCGTTTGTACTCCCAGGGTTTTATGGTGCGACGGTGGATGGCACCATAAAGCTTTTCCAGCGCGGCGGTGGCGATATTACCGGAGCTATTCTTGCCAGGTGCCTTGAGGCGGGAGTCTATGAGAACTGGACCGATGTTTCTGGCTTTTTGGCAGCAGATCCGCACATTGTAGAGAACCCTCGTTCAATTCATCGTATTACCTTCGATGAGATGCGCGAGCTCTCGTATATGGGCGCTTCGGTGCTCCAGGAAGAGGCTATCTTCCCTGTGCGCGAGGCAAATATTCCAATTCAGATTAAGAATACGAATCGTCCGGACAAGCAAGGTACGTTTATTCGTGAAAAGGCTGCAGATCGTGAGCTAGAGCACCTGATTACAGGAATTGCTGGCAAGCGAGATTTTCTGGCCATTCATATTCGCAAGGCGCATACCTCTGCTGAAGTTGGTTATGTTCGTCGCGTTCTGGCAGTGTTTGAGCGCTACGGTGTATCGGTTGAACACGTACCAAGTGGAGTTGACGCTCTTGCGGTGGTGGTTAATGGTGCCGATGTACGCGACACGGTTTATTCGATCGTTGGTGAGCTGCAGCAAGAGATCAAGCCAGACTCTATTAATGTGGTTGAAGGCTTGGCACTCATTTCAGTGGTCGGCAGAAATATGAGCCGCCGCGCCGGTACTTCTGGTCGCATCTTCGGCGCCCTTGGTGAGGCTGGTGTAAACATTCGTATGATCACGCAGTCGCCTCAGGAAATCTCAATTATTCTCGGTGTGGATAATAAAGATTTTGAACGGGCAATCCGCGTCATTTATGACAAATTTGCTGATGAGATGGTAAGTACTATTGAATAAGTAGCATCGATGAGATGCTCTGCTCTGCGTGCTGAACGCACCGGTCAAGGAGGGACGTATGTCCGATAAAGTTGTTGCCATCCTGGGAGCTACGGGTGTTGTTGGCGCCCAAATGCTGCAATGTCTTGAAGAGCGCGATTTTCCTGTCAAAGAGCTTTTGCCACTTGCTAGTGCGCGTTCTGCAGGAAAAACCATACAATTCCGCGGAGAAGCAATTTCTGTACGGGAGGCAACTCCTGAGGCCTTTGAGGGCGTAGATATTGTGTTAGGTGCTGCAGGCGATGCACAGGCCCGCGAGCTGCTGCCACAGGCTGCTGCCCGTGGTGCGGTGTGTGTTGATAATAGCCATGCATTCCGTCTTGAAAAAGATGTTCCACTGGTTATTCCTGAGATAAACGCCCAAGATATTGCAAATCATCCTCGTAATATTATTGCCAATCCTAATTGCGCCACGATTATTGGATTGGTTCCGGTTTGGCCGCTTCATAAGGCCGCTGGTCTTAGGCGCATGATTGTTTCAACGTATCAAGCTGCTTCAGGGGCAGGTTTAGCCGGTCTCAACGAGCTTGAGCGTGAGAGCCGTGTTTTGGCAGAGGGTAAGGAAATAGGTTCGACCGATCCTTTTGCATACCAGCTTGCATATAACCTCATTCCACAGATTGGTGGCTTTGGTGAGGAGAGCTATACCTCTGAAGAGCTTAAGATGCAGAACGAGGGTCGCAAGATTATGCACCTCCCTGATATGAGGGTGAGCTGCACCTGTGTACGCGTACCAGTTATGCGTTCTCATTCCGAATCAATTACGGTGGAGTTTGAGCAACCTTTGTCGCCGGACGAAGCACGCGAAATTTTGTCAGAGGCTCCAGGAGTTCGCGTTGTCGATGATCCAGCAAACCTTGGGTATCCTATGCCGCTGGATACTTCAGACCAGGATCTGATTTATGTTGGACGTATTCGTCGGGATCTCTCTGCTCCTGAGGGCGTGAGCGCGCTCACGTTCTGGTGCTGCGGAGATCAAATCCGTAAGGGCGCTGCTACCAATGCTGTCCAGATTGCAGAGTATCTTGTCTAACGGTTGCTAAACACTGGTTTTGCCGTATGTGCCAGGTACTTTTCATTTTGTGAGCAAAATTTTAATTTTCTGCTTGCATTCTGAGGCGGTGTGCGCAATAATATTCGAGCTGCTTCTGAGGTAGCAAATGGTGGGTGTAGCTCAGTTGGCAGAGCGACGGACTGTGGCTCCGTAGGTCCAGGGTTCGAGCCCCTGTACCCACCCCATCTAAAGTTGAATATGGGTCGTTAGCTCAGTTGGTAGAGCAGGGGACTCTTAATCCCAAGGTCCAGGGTTCGAACCCCTGACGGCCCACCAGAACTTTCCAGGTCAGAGTACATTATCTCTGGCCTGTTTTTATATCGTGAAACAACGCTAAACAATCTTTGGGATATCCAGGTTGAAGCAAGGGCAATTAAACCTAATGGGAGAGAAGCGCTATGGCAACTCCAGAGTTTATCCTGCGGCTTCGCGAGAAGATTGGCCACGATCCATTATGGCTTATCGGTATAACTGCCTACGTTGAGAACGATGAAGGCAAGATACTGTTGGGTCAACGTGCCGATACAGGCGAGTGGGCGCTTGTCTATGGTATCAACGAGCCTGGTGAGGAACCAGCAGTTACAGTAATACGCGAGGTGTCGGAAGAGACAGGTGTGGATGTGGTGCCCACCGATCTTGTGCGTGTGCGGGCGCAGCGTGAGCTAACCATCTATGCCAATGGTGATCAGACTCAGTATTTAGATCTAATGTTCGCATGTCGGCTTGCTGAGGGCGGATGCTCTGAACCGTACGTAGCTGACGATGAGAGTCTAGCCGTGGGATGGTTCTCATCAGATGATCTGCCGGAACCGCTCTCTGCTTCAACGCGTGAACGGTTTGCTACCCTTGCTGCATGGCGCGCTGCCGGGGCAAACCGTACGCTCTTTTCACTAGGCGAGCTGGGTGAGTAGTATTAGTTCCAATTGATGTGTTGAAGTATGTTTTATTGACATCGCTCAAAAGCCGGATTTTGTTATAAGTTCCGTTTGTTCCAAGACAATCCCGAGGAGTTTATCGTTAAAGTTTCCGATCTCATTGTGGGCGAGAAGGCAACGATGATTGTGAATCACATCAGCTATAACCGTCTAAATGAGCGTTACGATTCTGCCATCTTTACCGAAAACATGACTGAGAACCTCTCACGCGCTTATCATGCTAAGAAAACCCTACAGGTTTTTCCTCTTCTCTAGTAACTAAAACGCCGAAGATCATAGCCACGTTTTTGTGCCTCACGGATAAGTTCTTCTGGTGTGGCACTCTCTAGTGCAGCAACGTCAACAATGGCCCATGGGGAACCCACAAATACCGCAGATCCTGTCTCATCTATAAGTGCTTTGCGTAAGCGCTCGATATCAATACGAATGGTGTCAGACATGGGTTACCCTCTTTTGTTGTGGTAAGAATCCGCTCGTATTAAAGGTGCTCCTGCTTCACCCTGGCAGCTGTATAGCTTCCCAGCTTTCCAGATACAGATCGGCTGTAGCAATAAGCTCTTCAAGTGGTTGTGTGGGGTCACCCGTGCGAACAGCACAGGCGCTCATTCCGGCGCGTTGAGCAGAAACAATGCCTGGCAGAATATCTTCAAATACAATGCAGCCCCATGGCTCAATTTCGAGGCGTCGTGCGGTTTCTAGGTAGATGTCAGGATAGTTTTTATTGCGGGCAACTTCCTGGCCATACACCACTACATCAAAGAGGTCTTCGGGCACAAATTGCGGAGCAAGTGAGCCTAATATTTCGAGTCCATTGGTGGTGGCAAGCGCAACGGGAAAGCCCTGCCTACGTAAAGCTCGTATATACTCTGTAGCTCCAGGACGAACACGCACGTTCTTCTTGTAGAGCTCCGCAGCAAGGCCATTCCATTCCTCGACGATAGCTTCTGGTGTTTCATGGAGGCCATAGCGTTCAATAACGTAAGCTGCTCCATCGATAAATCCACGTGACGAGAGCTCTGCTGCTAAATCTGGTGTCCACGGAATCTCGCGGCGAGATAAAAAAATATGGTCAACCTCATTCCACACGTCACCCGAGAGAGCAAGGGTACCATCAAAGTCAAAAATGGCAGCTTTGAATGCAAACGGCATTAAGCCTTGTGGAGCTTTGAGCACAGCTTCTCCTTCCAATTTGCATCCCAGTGCTTAATATCAAACACTTCACCGCGTGTGAGGAATAGGGATAGACCAAACTTCAAACAACGTGACAGTGATGAGAAGTGTAGCATCGAGGTGCAAATAATACGTCGGGCGCTACAATGGGCACAACAATTGTTAGCCCGTACATACCCGAAAGGGGAATCATATGACAGACGAGGAACTTAAATCACAAGTTGATGCTTATGTTGATGAAGTGTGGGAAGATGTCGTTTCTGACATGGACCTACTGATACAGGTGGAGAGCGTAGAGGATAAAGATCACGCTGCTCCAGGCATGCCATTCGGCCCCAACCCGAAAGAGGCACTTGTCCGCGCGCTGGCTATTGCCAAGCGGCTGGGCCTTGAGGCGCACGATTGCGAAGGCTACATTGGCTATGCCGATCTTCCTGGTGAGTCTGCCACACAGATTGCCACTATTGCCCATGCCGATATTGTTCCTGTTGGTACTGGTTGGACCTTTGATCCGCTTCATGTAACGCGTAAAGACGGTTGTTTAATTGGCCGCGGCGTCGCTGATGATAAATCCCCACTGGTTCTTTCGCTTTATGCGGCTCACTTCCTGAAGCGTCTGGCCGATGAGGCAGGCAAGCCTTTCCCGTATACTCTTCGTTGCCTTGTGGGCGTCAATGAAGAGACGGGCATGGAGGACGTGGAGTGGTATCTCAAGCATTACGATCAGCCTGCATTCCTCTTTACGCCCGATGCAAATTTCCCGCTTATCTTTGGCGAGAAGGGCCGAATCCAGGCAGCTATTTCCTCGGCAGATTTAGGCGATAACGGTGTAATTGTCTCCCTTGATGGTGGAACTGTTGCAAATGCGGTTCCAGGCCTTGCTGAGGCTGTTGTTCGCGCCGATGCTTCTTCATTATCTGCAGAGGAAAACATCGAAATCGTGCCCGAAGGCGAAGGTCTTACGCGCATTGTTGCACATGGCAAAGGCGGTCACGCCTCTTTACCGGAAGGAACGGTCAACGCCATTGGGCTGCTTGTTGACTATCTCTTGGAACATGATCTGTGCTCCGAAACAGAGCGTCAGGCTCTTGAGTTGGAGCACGCTATTCTTAGTTCTACCGATGGTTCTACGCTGGGTATTGCTTCGAGCGATAAACACTTTGGTCCGCTTACCTGTATTGGTGGAACCGCTCATCTGACGGATGGCACGCTAATCCAAACGATTGACTCCCGCTATCCCACGTCAATAACAGCGGAAGAAATCGAGGAAAAGCTCACGCAGCTCACAGCTCCCTATGGTGCATCGGTAAAGATTCAGAGCAATATGGTGCCGTTCCTTACCGATCCAGAGACACCCGAAGTTCAGACCCTTGTACGTACCTATAATGAGCTTTCTGGCGATAATGGCAAGGCTTTCACCATCGGTGGTGGCACCTATGCACGTCATTTTGCTCGCGCAGTTGCCTTTGGACCTGATGTTGAAGGAGCGCCACGTCCTGCTTGGTTGGGTTATGAACATGGCGCAGATGAGGGTATGCCAGAAGAGCAGCTGAAGCTTGCACTGAAGATATACATCGTCTCTCTGATCCGCCTTATGGAACTTGATTTATAAGTCCCTCAAAGAAAAACAAAGGCCGCAAGATACGTTTAAGAGCTGTATGGCACACGCCATACAGCTCTTCTAGTCGTCAGGCTCATTTTCGAGTGAATCAGCAATGGTAAAGGCCGCATCATCGCCGGAGAGGCGTGCAAGCGCTCTTGCAAGACTGCGAGCAACAGGGAATACCTCAACATCAATTGCTGCAGCAGTACATTCCATCAAAGCATCGGTAACAGGTGTTATCGGCGCAAGAGGGATACCGCGCTCAACAAGGCGCTGATTAACCTCTTCATCATCCGGAGCGCCATTCACGAGCAGGGAGGGGTTTGTCGCATTGAGTGCTGTAAGCTCTGTTGCTGCTGCAAGTGAAAGTTCCGAAGGAAAACGCAGGGCACGACGATAGCAGGCATCTGCTCCTTCAATATCACCCGACTGCCAACACATGAAGGCGAGGCGATAATAGCCAACAGCTACACCTTCTGGTGTATAAGCAAGTTCAAGCAATTCCTCAAGTTCGCGCATAGCGCCGTCTATATCGCCCTTTACTTCCAGGGCTCGTACTGCACGTAACCGTGCGCGCTCATCAAGTGGATCGAGATGAGAAACAAGTCGGGCTTCTCCGAGGGCTGCATCGGTGTGTCCTCGTTCTAAAAGTGCACTTGCAAGCAAGAGGTGGGCATCATAATAGGCGGTTGGAACAATGTTGCAGAACTCCCCCTCGACAGCCTCGAGGCGATTGTACAAAGCACGCTCAGCATACGAACGGAAAGAGCGCCACGTGATGTTGGCTTGATCTTCGTAAGCTCCTTCTATTTCGAGGGGCGCCAATACATCAGCAAGGTTATTGATTGCTTCCTGTGTACGGCCATGCGTTATATCGACAAGTGCTTTATTGACACTGCGTGTTAAGTTGTCGCCTGTGACAAAGTCATCGACAACCTCATCGGGTGTAAGACCAACCTCACCTGTAATAAGCCGCTCAGACGTGCGTTGAGCTGCTTCAGTAACAGCGGCATCATTCTCTCGATAAGCGAGATTAAGAAGGGCTCGGACATTATTCTCACAAGAATCAGTTAAAGATCGTGAGAGCTTGTCACCAAGTGAGCGCAGCTTTGCCTCGCCGTCACACCCCAAATCAGCTACGCGTGTTGCTCCGAGCATTTTTCCTTCAGCAGTAGGTAAGACGCGCTTTGAAAGTTCCGGCGTAGCATAGCGTCTCCTTGGGCAGAAGCGTTCTTCATCAAGCGAAAAATGCTGATCGACTGGGTCAAGCACACCATGGGTGAGGTGGAGCCGTGCATTGCATGAACGGTAGATTGAAGCAGGATCAGACACAGCCTCTAAATCAACCAACATGCGGAATCTGTCGGCATCAAATCGCACAGAAAAAAGGCAACAATGGCGACGAGCTGTATCAAATACGCCAGCAACATGCACATGGCGTAAATGTCCTGATGCTTCAAACATTCCAGCAGCTACTAGAATGCCAAGACGCAGTGCATAGGCTGAGGCAGTACGTTTGCGCATAAATCCTGTTGTTGGAATAACTCTGCCTAATTCACGCGACCAACGAGAACGAGGAAATACCTCTGGGTCGGGAAGGCGAATTTCAACTGCAGCTTCGCTATTGAGTGTGCTGCATCTAAATGTTGCTTCAAGGCGATAGGGGAGAGTCCAACTTTCAAACTGGGTTGCAATAATGGATCGAGCGGCCCACTCGCCATCCTTGCCTCCCCGGCGACCAATTGCCCATTCAAACTGTGCGGCTTGAGCACAAATACTGTCTTGTGCGCTCTGTGCGAGTCGATAGAGCTCACCTTCGCCATCCTCACTAAGACCTTCTCCTGCAAGCGACTCAACGATGAGCATTCGGTTAAGCACCGCTTCTACTGCAAGCACTTTTCTGCGCGCCACATACGTTGTTTCTGGCTGTTCAATACGGATATAGGCAAGTGAATTTCGATAGAGACGAACAAGTCTTGTTCGCGGCATCTCTGCTTCTTCTGAGTCTGAGTCTTCTCCTAATCCGGCTTCAGAGAGCCAACGGGCAAAGGTTTCTGCAGCACCATAGGTGGGCTCAGGCACTTTTCGAACCTGATCAAAGGTGTCTTCAACGAGCTCAGCTAACGTGGCAAGTGGATTGACTGCCTGTGTGAGAGAATCGACTAAGGCTGAAGGGTGAGCAAGCGGATTGCTTTGTGCGGGTGCCTGAGAATCTTCCTCTGGATACATTTCTTCCGAGGATGCTGTTTCGTCCGTTGCTGGAAGAAGAGTGGAATCCGAGGGAGCACCTGCTTCTTCGGTATCATGTTCTACTGGCTCTGTGTCGTTGGGATTCTCATGTATAAGCCCTTCGCTTATATCGGTGGTTCTACTTTTTTGAGCGCTCTGAGCAAGGGTTGCATCGTCAGATACAGGCACTGTCGCTTGATCTGTGTCAGGAGAGGCTTTTCTGCGGGCAAGCGTAAGAATAAGCGCAATGGTCTCAATGGTCACAACGCCCACAAACACAATAAGCTCAAGTTGTATACCACTCTGCAGCATGAAAAGAAGACCAGCTATAAGCACAGTTATGCAGATGATAAGCACGATGCTCATCATGCTGATCCTTGGTGTCTTTATCGATTGTTTCTTCTGTTGGCTCACCCTAAACTATCCTTCTTGTATTAAATCTGCCTAACGAATAATCCGCTTAGCAGCTTTGGCTCAAACCATGTTGATTTGGGCGGCATAAGCTGCCCGTTATCGGCGACAGCGAGAAGCTCATCAACAGATGTTGCATGCATCGAAAATGCAACACCTTCTGCGCCAGCACGCCGTTCAAGCTCATCGGTGCCGCGTACACCTCCGACAAAGGAAATGCGTTGGTCGCGGGTAGGGTCAGTTATTCCCAAAATAGGACCAAGAATTCGGTCTTGAATAATGGAAGCATCGAGAGAGGCAACCGCATCCTCTGGTACGAGGGATGGGTCGATAACGAGACGCCACCAGCTACCATCTACATACATACCCGTTTCTCCATGGTGAGTTGGCACTACGGGTTCTGAGGAAGGTTCAGTGGTAAATCCTGCCGAACGAATTGCTGATAAGAGCTCTTCAGGACTCAGTCCCGCCCTGTCTGAAACCACACGGTTATAAGGAAGAATAGTCAGTTGATTGGCAGGAAAAAGAACGGCTAAAAACTCGTTGGACCCACCTTCTGGCTTGCCTTGCTCGCGGCGTTCCTTACAAACACGAACAGCGGACGCTGCGCGATGATGTCCATCGGCAATATAAGCACAAGGGATGTGTTCAAACATAGCTTCAAAGGCCGCTGTTGCCTCTGGACGTGCAACACGCCAAACTTTCTGTTCGACGCCTTGCTCATCTATAAAGTGATAAATGGGAGTACCGGCACAAGCTGCTTCAACAAGCGTATCAAGCACTGGTTGATCACGATATGCAAGAAAGATTGGGCCCGTTTGTGCCGAAAGTGCCTCAATATGACGAACACGGTCTTGTTCCTTTTCTGGACGAGTGTTCTCATGGCGACGAATAGTGCCATCAAGATATTCATCAACCGAACAAGCTGCCACTATGCCTGTCTGCGTATGTCCATCGTGTGTCATGCTCCAAATAAAGTAGCAAGGACCCGCATCAGGCAAAAGTGTCCTGTCGGTAATTCGCTTATCTAAGAGTTTGGCCCCACGTTTGTAAACCTCGGGGGCATACATATCGTAGTCAGGATCAAACTGCGTTTCTGGTCTATCAATTGCAAGGAATGAACGGGGATGTTCTGCTACATAAGCGCGTGCTTCGGCACGATCATATACATCGTAAGGAAGTGAGGCGAACTCTGCTGCAGCCTCCGGTGTTGGACGATAGCAGCTTATGGGTTTAACCTGCATAACTCCTCCTTGGTTTTAGTTTATAAATCTCGTATGAAGATTGGTTGTGCCTAAGGATACACACCTTATACGCTTCGCGCACAATGGTTAACCGTACCGTGATAAGGTCGTTCATAAGTTGTAGTTAACGTAGTTGTACAGAAAAAGAAGCAAGGAGTTTCATGGGAATGCGCCAGTGGAGTCCATCTGTATCTGAAAGAGCGTATGTGTTGTTTGATTTTGACGGCACCATCGCTAATACCATGCCTGCAATTGTAGATACTGCGAGACATGTTTTACGCGAGTGGGGACTTTCCGATGAGGAAATAGGGGATGCTCGTAGACTTGTAGGCCCTCCTTTTCCAGCTGCATTTTCTCAGGTCTACGGCTTTTCTGAAGAAGACGCTGCTGAGATAACTCGTCAATACCGTGCGATTTATAACAACTTGGGTCCAGAGACATACCCCACATTTGAAGGTATTCCAGAGATGCTTGATACCTTACGAGCAGATGGCAAGCATCTTGCAATAGCAACTTCCAAGAACAATGCATTAGCCCAGCGTATGGTTGCCGATGAGGGGATTGCCAACAAGTTTGATGCCATTGTAGGTAAAGTGCGCGATGGGCTCGGTGCAAAGAAAATCGTAATATCAGACACCTTACAAGCTCTTGGCATTTCTTGCGATCAGGCTGTTATGGTTGGTGATCGTTTTTACGATGTGGAAGGCGCTTTACAGGTGGGAATGCCGTGTGTTGGAGTGCTCTTCGGAACCGCAACTCGCGAAGAACTTGAAGAAGCAGGGGCTGCAGCTATCGTTGAGAGCTGCGACGAGCTCGTCCGCGTGCTTCTTGGGTAAAAGAATATTCAGTTCGGGGTAGAGTGAGACTAAAGGTGCCCGCAGAGGTGTTGGCACTGTGCTTACCGACCAAGGAGGACACGATGGCAGAGTTTGATCTGGGTGAGGGCGTCCGCAAGTTTTTCCTTATGGGTGTTGGAGCGGTTGCTACAGGTGCTGAGAAATCCCGTGAAATTGTGAATGAGCTTGTCGAGAAGGGTGAGCTTACCGTAAAACAGGGCAAAGAACTCAATGAAGAACTCACGATTAAGGCAGGTCAAGCGTTAGAGCATGGCGAGGACGATCTGTTGCGTGCTCGTATGTCTATGATGACACCCGCAGAGCGTGCGGCATACGCCGAGCGTGTAGCAAAGCTTGCTTTCGATCTGGATGAAGGCAACGTCACTCCAGACGATTCTGCTGATAAAGACGAAGATAACGACGAAGCGTAGAAACGATTCTTCCGTATGGATACAGAACGCGAACGTGCCTGCAAGGAGCAACAGACAACTACGCATCAATCGGCGTCCACTGAAGAGACCATCGGTCTTTTTGGTGGACGGCGTTCCTCAGGCTCGTCCCGACGTTTTACGCGTCTTGAGCGCTATCAGCGTCTAAAAGAAATTCTGGTAATCATTAGCCGCTACGATGTGGTGCATGGTCTCACGCCACAGAGTATGCGCATGATGCTTGAAGAACTTGGACCTACTTTTGTAAAGGCTGGCCAAATTCTATCCATGCGCTCTGAGATCTTGCCAGAGAGTTTTTGTCAGGAACTCACGCGTCTAAGAACTGACGTTGATCCAATGACGTATGAAGAGGTGCTTCAAACTCTTCGTGCAGAATATGATAGGCCGTTAGAAGAGCTTTTTGATGCAATTGATCCCAATCCTTTGGGGTCTGCATCGGTGGCGCAAGTGCATATCGCCCGCTTAACAGACGGCACTGATGTTGCAGTAAAAGTTCAGCGTCCTGGCGTGCGAGAAACCATGGCGCAGGACATCGATATTATGCGTTCGGTCGTACGCCATCTTTCAAGATTTATTGGCAACAATCAGTTTTTGGATATTCAATCGGTTATAGAGGAGCTTTGGGCATCATTTCGTGATGAAACAGACTTCTTGGTAGAGGCTTCTAATCTCGAAAAGTTTCGTTCCACCAATAAAAACGTTGCTTTTGTTACCTGTCCTAAACCTTATAAAGAGCTCTGTACTGAGCACGTTGTGGTAATGGACTACATTCGCGGGATTCCTATCTCCGATACCTCAGGTCTTGTTGCAGCTGGTTATGACCTTACTGAAATCGGTGAAAAACTGGTTGATAACTACGCGCATCAAGTGCTTGATGTTGGCTTTTTTCACGCTGATCCACATCCGGGCAACATTATTATTTCCGGTGGCAAAATTGCATTTATCGACTTGGGCATTATTGGGCGTCTGTCGTCACATAATCGTCTCGCGTTGCGCGACATTATGTACGCCGTAGCCGAGCATAATACTCCTTTGCTCAAGAGTGGTTTGCTGCGTTTTGCAGCTAGTACCGATACTGGGGAGCTCGATCACGCTCAACTTTTATCGGATCTCGATCAAATATTGGATGATTATGGTAGTCAGGCACTCTCCGAGCTTAATGTGGGTGGCTTCATTATGGCCATCATCACACTTGCACGGAGAAACGGCATAGAGCTGCCAGGGTCTATCACGATGTTTGCACGGAGTATGGTGACCCTTGAAGGTGTGCTGGACGAGTTTATCCCGGAAGTTTCGATGATCGACATACTTGCTCAGCATGTAAGGGCTCACGAATCTTTTGCTGATGTTATTTCGGAAGAAACTAATCGGACGGCATACGAGCTGCATGAAGCGTTGCATGGAGTGCTAGGTGCAGCATCTGAGCTAAAGCTTGCTGCGCACATGCTTACGCGTGGACAGCTGTCGGTTAATATGCGCCTCGCTGGCTCAGAAGATCCTATCTCTGATATGGCACATGCTGCCGACCGTCTTACGATGGGCATAATAATTGCGGGTCTTTTTATTGGATCCTCTGTGATCTACTACGCACGTATACAGCCAGTTATTTTAGGTGTGCCTGTCATTGGCTTTGTGGGCTATCTCATTGCCCTTTGGCTTGGCCTTTGGATTGTCCGCGACATTATGCGTGAAGCGCGACGCAGACGCTAGCCAATAATGCGGTAGCCAACGGTTCCTACTCCACTAAAGCCAAGAGCATTGGCAACTGCAGGCTGTAAATCGATTTCACGACCACCAACAAATGGTCCGCGGTCATTTACTACTGCGGTGCACGTACGACCGTTGTAGGTAATTTCAATGGTGGTTCCCAGAGGAACGGTCTTCATGGCAACACCCATTGATGTAGGGGTGACAATATCGCCTGATGCCGTGGTACCCCACAAAAAGCCATCGCCAATGCCGTAGGTAGAAGCGCCGACATAAATCCAGTCACCAGATGTGTTGCCAGAGGGAGCGGAAGGCTGGGGCTCACTTAGCTGAGGAGTATCGTTAGCCTGATCATTGGATTGGGGAGATTGCTGCGACTCTTGCTGTGATTGTTTCTGAGCCTCTTGCTGTGCTTTGTAGGCAGCCTCTGCAGCGGCCGCATTTTCAAGCGCTTTCTTACGGGCTGCTTCGGCGGCTTTTTCAGCTTCATCAGCAGCTTCGCGAGCCTGATCTGCTTTCTTCTCAACATCGGCACGCTGCTGCTCAAGATCAGAACGAGTCTGTTTGAGTTCGTCTTGCATTTCTACAAGCTGTTCTATGTCATCAATGTTTGACTTGTTCATTGAGTCGAGATAGCCCGCCATCGTGAGGAATTCATTAAAGTCCTCAGCAGAAAGAAGGAGGGCGACGAGCCCGGGTTGACCCTGCTGCATCTTGTAGCTGGATCGTATTGCCTCAGCGCACTTTTCACGATGCTCGGGTAATTGCTCTTCGATTTCAGTGATACGAGCTTCATTTTCTTCGATTTGCTCGTTGAGTTTGTCGAGCTCCTCCTGGGCGTTCTGATATTCCTCGCCGGCAGAAATGGCAGCCTCTTCGAGCTGTTCCAGTTCATTATCATCCGCGAGTGCCAAGGAAGGCAGGGCATTTATCACCAAAGCAGCTTCCAGCACAAGGGTAGCAGCTAAGCGTAGTGGACTAAAGATTTGACCCTTAAGGCTCATATCTCTCCGCGTGTCGGGAACAGGGCGGCTGCAAGAGAGATATTTCATCTCTGCATTACAGCAATATAGATAAAAAGTATACCGATTTATTGAGCGCTACACCGGAATCACATTCGCTCTGCACACTCGCCGATCCCAAAGTGTCCAATATCTACGTTCATTCTTTGCAGAATTGAATACATGCGCGCATTTAGGATATAAAACCTAAGTCAACTAATAGTAGGTTTGTTCACAGAGGTATGGAGGCTATCCTATATGCATTCATTCAAAACTGAGAGCAAAAAGCTTCTCGACCTGATGATAAATTCCGTTTACACCAATAAAGAAATTTTTCTACGCGAGCTTATCTCAAACGCCTCAGATGCAGAAGATAAGCTCTATTTAAGGAGCCTGACCGATCCAGATGTTGATTTAGGATCTGAGGAGCTCACTATTCGCATTACTCCGGATGCTCAGGCACGCACACTTACCATTTCCGATAATGGCAGTGGTATGACTGCAGAGGATCTGGAACGTAATCTTGGCACTATTGCTCACTCTGACTCTGAAGAATTTAAAACAGCTAACTCTGATGCTCAAAACTCAGCAATCGATATCATTGGCCAGTTCGGCGTCGGCTTTTACTCAGCATTTATGGTTGCCAAACATGTTCGTGTTGTTTCAAAAGCTTATGGTGATACCCAGGCCCATGCTTGGACCAGCGACGGTCTTGAAGGCTATGAGATTGAAGATGCTGAGCGTGAAGGCCATGGTACCGATGTTATTCTCACGCTTAAAGATGATGAAGAGCCAGGTGCTAACGGCGAAGGTGGAGAGCGCTATAGCCAGTATCTAGAGGAGTGGACACTCCGTGAGCTCGTGCGCCGTCATAGCAACTATGTGCATCATCCCATTCAGATGATGGTTACCAAGAGCCGTCAAAAGCCTAAGCCAGAAGATGCTGGCGACGACTACAAGCCAGAGTATGAAAGCTATCAGGAGCTCGAAACCATAAATTCCATGACACCAATCTGGAAAAAGCGCTCCTCAGAAATTGAGCAGAAGGACTACGACGAGTTTTATAAGTCTACGTTCCATGATTTTGAGGACCCAGCACGCACCATTTCCTTCCATGCAGAAGGTGCTTTGGAATACGACGCTCTGGTCTTTATTCCCAGTCGTGCTCCATTTGATTTGTATAGCAGGGACTATGAAAAGGGCTTGGCGCTGTATTCCTCCAATGTGCTTATTCAGGAGAAGTGTGCCGATTTAGTACCGGATTACTATAACTTCGTGCGTGGTGTTGTTGCTTCACCTGATGTCACGCTAAATATTAGCCGCGAGACGCTTCAGCAAAACCGTCAGCTGCATGCAATCGCCAACCGCGTAGAGAAGAAAATAACGGCCGAACTTGAAGATATGCGCGACAACGATCGCGAAGCATTTGAGAAATTCTTTGAGAACTTTGGCCGCGGTCTTAAATATGGCATCTATGCAAGCTATGGCATGAAGAAGGATGAGCTTGCCGATCTGTTGCTGTTCTGGAGTGCGCGTGAGCAGAAACTGCTTACCTTGCGTGAATATGTTGCTGCTATGCCAGCAGACCAGCATGCAATTTACTATGCCGCCGGCGATGACCGAGATCGTTTAGCAAAGATGCCTGTTGTGGAATCGGTACTTGCTAAAGGTTATGACGTTTTGCTTTGCACGCAGGATGTTGATGAGTTCTGCTTCCAGGCAATGCGTGATTACACCGCAAAAGATCTGCCAAAGGTATATGAAGACGAAGCGGCTCGCGAAGCTGCTCAGAAGGCACAAGCCGATGGTGCTGAGCCTGAGCGTGAGGATCGTACCGTTGAACTTCACAACGTAACTTCTGGCGATCTTGACTTGGCAACTGATGAGGAAAAGAAGGCGGCAGAAGAGACGGCAAAGGCCAATGATGATCTGCTCAGCGCTTTGAAAGAAGCCCTTGGTGATAAGGTCGAGAAAGTTGCCATTTCTACTCGTCTTGCTGCTGATGGCGCTCCTGCGGTTATTACTTCCGAAGGTCCACTTTCCCTTGAAATGGAGCAGGTTCTGTCCGCTGGTCCTGAGAGTGGGGATGTTCCACGTGCCCAGCGTGTGCTTGAGATCAATGCTCAGCATCCTGTGTTTGAGAAGCTTCGCGCAGCAAAAGATGCCGACGATAGCGATAAAATCAATCTCTATGCAGCGCTTCTCTATGACCAAGCTCTGCTTGTTGAAGGTATGATGCCAGAAGATCCTGTGGCATTTGCCTCAAAAGTGTGTGAGCTTATGTAAGTGCTGCTTGTCAGAATCATGATGTTGCCTGAAGGAGGGTTCTTACATGAATAACCCCATACGGGCACTGAATGATCTTTTTGATGCCGCCCTCAATCCGATGCGTGCTTGCGAAGCAGGTATCGCGCCCGAGGGCGGCGATTTATGTCGCGACGAGGAGTCTGTACGCTGGTTTGAAACTTGTCGGTCAAGCGTATCGATAGTTGCCTCTG
The DNA here is from genome assembly GCF_965119725.1 of Olsenella sp. Marseille-QA0557. Lineage (NCBI taxonomy): Bacteria > Bacillati > Actinomycetota > Coriobacteriia > Coriobacteriales > Atopobiaceae > Olsenella > Olsenella sp. Marseille-QA0557. The sequence goes on from NZ_CBCPMI010000001.1 coordinate 1,400,829, forward strand.
ATGGCTGTGAGCTTCTTGGCTGGTATCTCGACCAGTGGAATGGACGACACGATTACCTCATTGCCTGTCATGGCTATACGGGACGCCCTTCAGATATGGCAAGTTTTGCTCGACATGCATTTGAGCGGGGTTTTAAGGTGCTGTTGCCAGCAGCTCGTGGACATGAGCGCAATGTTGGAACAGGATATATTCAGATGGGCTGGCAAGATAGTGCCGATCTGCTTATTTGGATTCAGATGATTCATGAGCTCGACCCGGAAGCCCGTATTGTACTAGCAGGCGTTTCAATGGGTGGCGCGGAAGTAATGATGGCGTGTGGGCGTCCGCTTCCTCCATATGTTTTCTGTGCGATTGAAGATTGCGGTTATACCAGCGTATGGGATGAATTGCGATATCTTTCTCAATCCGTGTTAGGAGATAAGGCTAAGGGATTGGTGGGAACTGGAGTTCTTGCGGCGTGCGATGCGGTTGTAAAAACTCGAGCTGGATTTGGTCTTCGTGAAGCCTCTGCTGTTCGCCAGCTTCGTCACGCTCGCATTCCCATGCTTTTTATCCATGGGACCGAGGATACGTTTGTGCCCTTCTCTATGCTTGATGAAGTATTTCAGGCATGTCAGAGCAGTCAGAAAGAACGTCTTGCTGTTGAAGGTGCTGCACATGCACAATCGGTGCTTGTTAATCCAGACGTCTATTGGGGAACAATTGATGCATTTATTTCTCGGCATCTTGGGAATGAGTAGGTAGAAGGAAAGAAGGCTTCCTATGAAAGTGTTGCTTGTAAATGGTAGTCCCCATCGCAATGGCTGCATTGCGCGAGCCCTTGAAGAAATTGCTACCGTTTTGAAAGAAGAGAATATTGAGGCGGAGCAGTTTTGGATTGGTGGTCGTCCCGTGGGAGGCTGTGTAGATTGCCACACCTGTGACAAGCTGGGAAAATGCGTTTATAACGATGTGGTGAATGAATTTAGGGAGCTTGCGCAGTCTACAGATGGCTTTGTGTTTGGAGCGCCGGTTCATTATGCCCATGCTGCTGCATCACTTTTAGGCTTTATGGATCGGTTGTTTTATTCAGACGGAAGAGCTGGCACTCAAAGCATATTCAAAGGCAAGCCTGCGGCTGCAGTGGCAAGTGCCCGACGTGCCGGGACAACTGCAGCGCTCGATGATATTCAAAAGTTCTTTACGATTTCCCAAATGCCGATCGTAAGCTCGAGATACTGGAATATGGTGCACGGCAATACCGCCGAAGAAGTAGAGCAGGATGCAGAGGGGCTTTGGACAATGCGTCAACTTGGACGCAATATGGCGTGGATGCTTCGCTCAATAGAAGCTGGCCGCAACGCTGGGATTGCGGAGCCAAAGCAAGAGTGCGGGGAGTCGACGAATTTTATCCGATAGTATTTCCCGGTCCACGTACCCTTTGATTATGAGAAGTTGGCTGGTTCCAAAAACTGTCCGAGACAACTGGTGTTTCGGACAGTTTGTTTATATGGAGCAAATTAAAAATTCTCTTTTCAATTGGGATAGCTTTGATTTGAACGCTACCCCCATAGTCCCTTGCGCTTAAAGATAAGCGCTGCAATGAGACAAGCAGCTATGGTTATGACCGTGGGGAAGATCCACGAATCCGCAAATGGCGCGCCTGCAAACGGTAGATTGACATTCATGCCAAAGAATCCAAATACAATATTAGGAATTGCCATCACAATGGTGAGCACCGTAAGCACCTTCATAACAATGTTCAAATTGTTTGAAATAACGCTGGCATAGGCGTCCATTGTGCCGGAAAGAATGTTGCTATAGATATTGCACATTTCTTGTGCCTGATGAACCTCAATCATCACGTCTTCCATAAGGTCAGCATCGTCTTCATACAGAGAAATAAGATGGCCATGCATGATCTTATTCAGCGTCACTTCTGCTGATTTGAGTGAGGTTGAGAAAAAGACCAAAGACTTCTCAAGAGAAAGCATCTGGAGAAGCTCTTCATTTCTCATAGAACCATAGAGGTTCTGCTCGGTTTTGCTGGAGAGACGATCAATGTGACGTAGATGGATCAGGTAGCTCTGTGAAATTCTCAACAGCATAAGGAGAAGAAAACGCGTCCGCAAACGGGTGTTGAGCTGTCGTACACGACCCTCAGCCATATCCTGGACGATAGGGCATTCCTGAAGCGTTACGGTAACGATGATTCCGCTTTGAGGGATAAATACGACCGAGATAGGAAGGGTTATGTACTGCAGTCGTGTGGAATCGCCGTCTTTGTCGGCGTCTTCATGCGTGGGGTAGTCAACGATAACAAGTGTTTGATTGGCGTCCTCGTCGAAGTCGATGTGTGAGGTTTCCTCTTCGTCAAGTGCGGCGCGTACAAACTCAGGGAGAACACCGATTTCCTGCTCAAGCCAGCTGCTCTCCTCTGGCGTGGGGTCTACAACGCTGATCCATGTTCCAGGTTCAGGGGATGCCACCTGTACTGTCTTGTTATCGTCGCCTGTCTTGTAGCACGTAATCATGATTCCCCCTTTCGTGTTTTTACAACCCTAGTGGTGTTAAAGCCATGGGCAACCTTACCTCACTTGAGAGCATTTTGGGACATTCCGTACAAACTCATAAAAAAGTTCAGGCACTTTACGCTGAGTTGTTAGTTTCAATATTGATGTAGATGCGGAGCTTTGTGGGGGCTTGTCAGCGTATTTATTCATGAAGAAGGCCTTAGGTTTTGCCTAAGGCCTTCTGAAAACCGCTTTATTAAGAGCACCTATTCGAGCTCAAATGCACCGGTATAAAGCTGGTAGTACACACCATGCTTAGCGATAAGCTCGTCATGGCTACCGCGCTCAATAATACGACCATGGTCAAGAACAATAATGGCATCTGAGTTGCGAACCGTTGAGAGACGGTGCGCAATTACAAATGTTGTACGGCCTGCCATGAGGGCATCCATGCCGCGCTGGACAATTGCTTCAGTGCGCGTATCGATTGAAGAGGTAGCCTCATCCAAAATCATGACGGGCGGGTCTGCTACGGCAGCACGAGAAATCGAGAGCAGCTGGCGTTGGCCCTGAGAAAGGTTCGAGCCATTATCGGTCAGCATGGTGTGATAACCCTCGGGCAAACGCTTGATAAAGCCGTCTGCACCGGCAAGGCGAGCTGCAGCGATGCACTCTTCATCGGTTGCGTCGAGTCGGCCAAAACGAATGTTATCCATAACGGTGCCAGTAAACAGGTTTACATCCTGAAGTACCATGCCTAAAGAACGACGCAGGTCATCTTTCTTAATCTTGTTGATGTTAATGCCGTCATAGCGGATCTTGCCATCAGCGATATCGTAGAAGCGGTTAATAAGATTGGTAATGGTGGTTTTGCCTGCACCTGTCGCGCCAACAAAGGCAATCTTCTGACCAGGCTCAGCCCACACGCTTACGTCATGAAGAACGGTATGGCCAGGTTTATAGCCGAAATCTACGTGATTAAGGCGGACATCACCCATGAGCGGTACAAGTTCCGTACCACCTTCGTGGTGAGGCCACTTCCAGGCCCACTGACCAGACATTTTGTCATCAGTTTCTACAAGCTCACCATTGACATATTTGGTGTTGACGAGAGTGACGTATCCCTCATCGTGCTCAGGCTGTTCATCCATAAGCTCGAAGATACGTTCAGCACCTGCAAGACCCATAACAACAGAGTTGATCTGTTGAGAGATCTGGCCAATCTGCCCGGCAAACTGCTTGGTCATGTTCAGGAACGGTACCGTGACGGCAATGGAAAATGCGAGACCAGAAACCGACAGGTTCGGAATGTTTGCTTCGATGAAGATACCACCAACAAGGGCCACGATAACGTACATTAGGTTACCGAGGTTCATGAGGATTGGGCCGAGGGTGTTGGTGTACATGTTGGCGTCTCGAGAAGCACGGAAAAGTGCTTCATTGCGTACATCAAAGTCTTCCTGAGCCGCCTGCTCGTGGCAGAAGACTTTAACGACACGCTGGCCGTTCATAATCTCTTCGACATGGCCTTCTACAATGCCGATTTCACGCTGCTGAGCTACAAAGTTACGAGCAGAACGAGAACCGAGCACCTTGGTCATGTACGCCATGAACAACACGCCGCAAACAACTACCAAAGCAAGCCAGACGCTGTAATACACCATAACGCATACAACAGAAATACAGGTCACGATAGTAAGCGTAATGTTGGGAAGCGACTGACCAATCATCTGACGAAGAGCATCAATGTCGTTGGTGTAGTGCGACATGATATCGCCACGTTGGTGCTGGTCGAAGAAGCTGATGGGCAGATCCTGCATATGGTCGAAAAGCTTCTCACGGAACTTCTCAAGCGATCCCTGTGTAATTACGGCCATGGCTCGCGTGTAGGTGAAGTTCAGGATAAGCGACACCACATAAATGCCAATCAGCGAGACTACGAGGGGTTCAACGCGCTGAGCTGCGCTTACCCAGTCGCCTGACTGCCAGGTGTCGGTCACAATTTCAAGGGTGCGCTGCATAAAGGTTGCAGGAAGCGATGACAGAATTGCAGAAATTACAATGCAGATAAGAACCATCGGTAGCAGACGCGGATAGAAAGAGAAGAGCGTTTTGATCAAGCGTCCGAGCGTCTTGGTGCGCACGCCCGTTTTCTTGGGGGCAGGGGGCACCTGGCGCTTTGCGACATTTTGACGTGTATCCTCTGGCTCTGGGGCTTTTGGTCTATTGACGCCAAACGTGTTCTTAAATGTCTCGTTTACAGAGTTATTGACATTATTGCTCATCTGCAACACCCCCTTTCGTGGTGGTATCGGGCGTAACGTCTTCTACCTCAGTAGGCAATATGTCTTCTTCATAGGTGCGGTTCTGCTGTTCGTAGGTCTCGCGGTAGAACTCGCACGTCTTCATCAGCTCGTCGTGTGTACCCAAGCCAGCGATATGGCCGTTATCGAGTACAAGAATGCGGTCAGCATCCTGTACGGAGCTTGTACGCTGGGCAATGATTATCTTGGTAGTTTCAGGCAAGTAGCTCTTAAGGCCTTCACGGATAAGGGCGTCGGTCCTGGTGTCTACTGCAGAGGTAGAGTCATCGAGAATGAGTACTTTGGGGTGCTTGAGAAGGGCGCGAGCAATACAAAGACGCTGCTTCTGACCACCGGATACGTTTGTACCACCTTGCTCGATGTAGGTGTCATATTTCTTGGGGAATCCTTCTACGAATTCAGCCGCCTGAGCAAGTTCGCAAACCTCACGAATTTCGTCATCAGTTGCATCAGCCTTACCCCAGCGCAGGTTCTCTTTGATGGTGCCTGAGAACAATACATTCTTTTGGAGTACGACGGCTACGTTATTACGCAGGAATTCAAGGTCATAGTCGCGTACGTCGATGCCGCCAACTTCTACAGAACCCTCTGAAACATCGTACAGACGGCTGATGAGGTTTACGAGCGATGTCTTAGCAGAGCCGGTGCCACCCATTATACCAAGGGTTTCGCCACTCTTAATGTGCAGATCAATCTCTGCAAGTGCGCGATGCTCAGCCTTTTCCGAGTACTTAAAAGTCACGTTGTTGAAGTCGATTGAGCCGTCCTTCATCTCGGTAACAGGATGCTCGGGGTTTTGAATGGTCGGTTTGGTCTGAATAACTTCAACGATACGCTCAGCACTCTCTTGGGCCATAGTGATCATGGCAAAAACCATCGAGACCATCATGAGGGCCATCAAAATCATGAAGCCATAGGTGGTAAGTGCGGAGAGTTGGCCGACATTAAAGAGGCTGCCTCGACTTGAAATGATGAGGTAGCTGCCAAATTGAATGACGACAACAAACACGGTGTATACCGCGAGATTCATCATTGGGGTGTTGAGAGCAAGGATCTTCTCGGCGCGTGTAAAGTCACGGCATACATCCTGAGCAGCAACTCCAAAACGCTGCTTCTCATAATCCTGGCGGACGTAGCTTTTTACGTCTCGCATACCAGTGACGTTTTCTTCGACCGACTCATTTAAGGCGTCGTACTTATGAAATACCGAACGGAAAATTGGGTGTACCGTTCTTACAACCTTATAGAGACCAAAGCCCAATAGTGGAACAATAAGGACAAAGACAAATGCCATGGGGCCGGCCATGATAAACGACATAACAATGCCGCAGATAAGCAGCATTGGGCAGCGAACTGCCGTACGAATAATCATCATATAGGCAAGCTGAACATTGGTGATGTCGGTTGTGAGGCGAGTAACCAATGAACTTGGAGAGAACTGGTCAATGTTGGCAAAGCTAAACTTCTGTACTGAAGCAAAGACATCGTGGCGTAGGTTCTTAGCAAATCCACACGATGCAATACTGCACTCAATACCCGCACCAATACCAAATGCTAGAGAAGCGAGCGCCATGCCGATAAGAACAGCGGCATAGGGGAGCATCTCAGAAAGCGTTGCACCAGCTTGGATAGTGTTAATGAGCTGAGCTGTTACAAAAGGAATAGCAACTTCCATTACAACCTCACCAAGAACAATGATGGGGGTGGCTATGGAAGCCTTGCGATACTCACGAATACTTGAACCCAGGACGTGAATTATCTCACTGAGGCTGCGATCCTCATCGGAGCTATTTCGCTTCCTTAGTTTCTTTTGCATGCGTCTCCTTCCTTCTCTAGTGTCTCAAGCACCTTCCAGTGATCAACAATACGATCGAGCATGCTGAGAAGCTCATGTATTTCAGCGTCACTGAGGCACGAGAGAGCATCCTTTTCAAACTGTTCCCGTCCGCGCACCACCTCGGCTGCTTTCTCCATCCCACATGGCGTGAGGGTTAAAAGCACCTGTCGGCGATCTGCCTCAGACCGTGTTCGAATGAGAAGTTCTTCTCGTTCGAGCTTTGAGACAACCTCCGATAGCGAGGCCGAAGTAATGGCCGAAGACTCGAGCAGCTCCGCTTGGGACATCTGTCCTCCATGGGCGAGCACGGTTTTGAGTACGTGCTGTCGTCCACCTCTGCCTCCGCGGTGTAGCCAGAGATAGTGGCCAAAGTAGCCGAAGTCATGAAGTACCCGCTTGTTTGGTGACTCCTGCTGGTGCACGGCGCGCAGAGCCGATGTGGCCATCACAGCCTCCTTTTGGATGCGTGCCATCTCTATGTGCGTAAGGCATTTTGGTACCCGTTACTAGAGATGTCAAGGTGCCGAACTAATAAAGTTTGGTACCTAAAGAATTCTTCACTTTGTATACATTTTCCCAGTTAAAACGAACTGCAAGAACAATTAAAGAGAGAGCACGCAATGTTTCAGTCATGTGACGACGAGGTTAATGTCAGGAAAATGTAAGGAGTAGTCACATCTATGTAAGCACTCGTAAACGGGGTGAATTTAGGGGACTGACGGCGCATAGGATGTGATGGCAGGGGAACAGAGCGATCTGTTTCCACAATACAAAAACAGGTAAGTCCCTGGAAGGAGCAACATGCTCGATAACAAGATGTCTCGTCGTCAGTTCCTTTCTTTCGCTGGCATTTCAGCCGCAGCAGTGGCTGGCCTTGGTCTGGTAGGCTGCGGTGGCTCAAGTGAGCAGGCAGCATCCGGCTCCGGTGAATCACTGTCCGGATCCATTTCATGCTCCGGTGCTACATCGTTCCAGCCGCTCGTAGAAGCAGCTGCTAACGACTTTATGGACGCAAACCCCGACGTTTCCATCTCTATTTCTGCTGGTGGTTCTGGTCAGGGCCTTTCCGACATCAAGGATGGCAAGGTGCAGATTGGCCGTTCCGATGTCTTTGCAGAGACCAAGCTCGATGCTGCTGATGTCGAGAATCTCGTTGACAACCAGGTGGCTATTGTAGGCATGGGTCCCATTGTTAATCCATCTGTTGATGTTGACGACCTCACGACCGAACAGCTCAAGGGTATCTTTACTGGTGAGATTACCGATTGGAGCCAGGTAGGCGGCACCGCTGGCACCATCCAGGTAATTAACCGTAAGGCTGGTTCTGGCACTCGTGCAACCTTCGAGGATGCTGTTCTCCAGGGTGCTACCGTTCCTGATTCCTTCAAGCCGGTTGCTGAAGAGGATTCTTCAGGCACAGTTGTGGACAAGGTTTCCCAGACTGAGGGTTCCATTTCTTATGTTGCCTTCAACTACTTCGACGACTCTAAGTTCAAGGCTCTTTCTGTTGATGGTGTAGCACCAACTCAGGAGAATGTTGAGTCCGGTGACTTCAATATTTGGTCTTACGAGCATATGTATACAAGAAACGATGCCGATGATGTTACCAAGGCATTCATTGACTATATGCTCTCTGATGAAGTTCAGACAAATCTCGTTCCTGAGCAGGGCTTCATTCCTCTGAACGGTATGAAGGTTAAGAAAGACGTTGACGGTAACGTCACCGCTATCTAATTCAGTTTAAGCATATATATGTTGGGCGAGGCGTCCTTCCATGCGATGGGCGCCTCGCTGTAGGTAGAGAAAGGTTGCGTAATGGCGAAACAGATGCCAAAGCGCAGGTTAGAGGGTATAGGGTTTAGCATCACAACATTGTGCGTTGCTTTGGTTGCTCTTGTCGTTGTTACCCTCATTGTGATGGTGGCCCAGCAAGGTCTTGCCACATTTTTTCAGGATGGCATTAACCTCTGGTCATTTCTAAGTGGACAAAATTGGATTCCCGATCAACAGCGTTTTGGAGCTTTGCCACTGATCGTTGGGTCATTCTCCGTCACACTGCTTTCAACTGTTATTGCACTTCCAATTGCTCTTGGTTCTGCGATTTTTGTTGTTGAGGTCGCACCTGGATTTGGGCGCCGTTTCTTCCAGCCAGTTGTCGAGCTTCTGGTGGGAATCCCATCAGTCGTATACGGCGTACTGGGCCTTTCAGTGGTCAATAGTGCGATGCGTGCAATTTTTGGGGAAGCAGCTGCAACAGGTGCCGGTATTCTTTCCGGATCGATTGTATTGGCTGTAATGATTTTGCCCACGGTAACGACGCTTTCCATCGACGCATTAGCAGCAGTCCCAAACGAATATCGTGAAGGTTCGTATGCGCTTGGTTGTACACGGTGGCAAACCGTGTGGCATGTTGTACTCAAGAGTGCGCTTCCATCTCTTATGACGGCTGTCATTCTCGGCATGACCCGTGCCTTCGGTGAGACACTGGCAGTGCAAATGGTAATCGGTGGCGTAGAGCGTTCTATGCCTACTGGTCTTCTCGATCCAGCTGCGACACTTACCACGGCTCTCACTTCGGGGCTTTCCAATGCTACGACGGGCTCTGTTGAGTACCATGCGCTTTGGTCGCTTGGCTTGCTCTTGCTGTTGATGTCGCTCTTCTTCATTGTCCTCATTCACATAATTGGTAAGAGGGGAGCTAAACAGCATGGCTAAGAATGATCAGACAAATCAGCGATCCATGCAGGTTGATCTTGCTGCTCATGCCAAAAAGATTGGCGCTCAGGACAAATTTGCAACGGGTGTTCTTACGGTCATCGTAGGGCTTGTCATGTTTTTGCTCGTTGCGATTATTGCCTACATTCTGTATATGGGTCTTGGTAAGGCGCTTTCGCCTGGATTTTTGACCAACCCATCAACCGATGATGTAGCGCCCGGTATTCTTTACCAGCTGTTTGACTCGTTCTACCTGCTGATTATCACACTTATTATTTCTGTTCCCATTTCGTTGGGTGCAGCGATTTTCCTCGTTGAATACGCGCCTGATAACTGGATGACGTCGGCGGCAAAAACGGCTATCGAAACACTTTCGAGTTTGCCTTCTATCGTGGTTGGCATGTTTGGATCGTTGTTCTTTGTTGTTGTACTTGGTTGGGGAATTTCCATCATCGCAGGTGCGCTTGCTCTTACGATGTTCAATATCCCAATTCTTGTCCGGACTATCCAGCAAGCACTCGAAGATGTTCCTGCGAGTCAGCGTGATGCCTCACTTGCGATGGGTCTTACGCGTTGGGAAACCACCATCAACGTCCTTTTACCAGCTGCTATGCCGGCAATTGTAACCGGTATTGTTATTTCTGCTGGACGCGTATTTGGTGAGGCTGCAGCTCTTATCTTTACCTCTGGTTCTGCGGCAGCACGCTTGAACTTTGCTAGCACAAATCTTGCAGCTCCAACCAATCCTTGGAATATTTTCCGTCCTGCCGAGACATTGGCTGTTCATATTTGGAAGCTCAAGATGGAGCCAACCCCTGGTAATGATGAAATCGTATGGGGTACTGCGGCCGTACTGCTTGTGTGTGTGCTGCTCTTTAACGTGTTGGCACGTGTGTTGGGTAAGGTTCTTGCTAGGAGGCTGACAGCCGAATGACAACTCAGAATCAAACGCCAGCCGTAAAGGATTGCCTGCTCTCAACACATGATGTGACAGTCAAGTACGATTTCACTCATGAGGCATTGCATCCAACTTCCTTAAACTTCGAAGGGGGACAGGTTACTGCTCTTATCGGTCCTTCTGGTTGTGGCAAATCAACGTTTCTGCGCTGCCTTAACCTTATGAACCGCGAGATTTCTCGCTGTGTTGTAGGCGGCGAGATTATCTACCACGGAGCCAATGTCAATACGCGTGATGTCAATCTGTATGAGCTGCGTAAGTCTATTGGCATGGTATTTCAGCAACCCACGCCATTTCGTAAGTCTATTCGCGAAAACATCCTCTTTGCTCCTAAGAAGCACGGTCGTATTCATAGCCGTGCTGAGGGTGATGAGCTGGTAGAAGAATCGCTTCGCAAGGCTGCTTTGTGGGATGAAGTGAAGGATAAGCTCAATCAGAGTGCCCATGCGCTTTCTGGTGGTCAGCAGCAGCGTCTGTGTATTGCTCGTACGCTTGCAATGAAGCCTGACGTGGTGCTCTACGATGAGCCTTGCTCTGCTCTTGACCCGATTTCTACCTATGCGGTAGAAGAGACAATTCGTTCCATTGCTGAGTCGGGTATTTGCGAGATTATCGTTACGCACAATATGGAACAGGCAACGCGTGTCTCTGACAACACAGCATTTTTCTATGTGGGTGACATGGTTGAGACGGGTACTACCAAGCAGATTTTCTCTGCGCCCAAAGACCAACGTCTCCAGGATTATCTCAGCGGAAGGTTTGGCTAATATGGACAACGAGAACATCACGCAGGACGCACCGTCTGGAGCGTCGAATGTGGCCATCTCCATCCGTGATTTCAATCTGTGGTACGGAGATTTTCAGGCGCTCAAACACATATCACTAGATATCCCTAAGAATCGTGCTACGGCTTTTATTGGTCCTTCTGGATGTGGTAAGTCCACCTTGCTGCGCACATTCAACCGTATGAGTGATTTTGTAAGCTCAGTTCGTACTGAAGGCACCATTGAGTTTGAGGGTAATAATATCTTTGACATGGATGCCAACACACTGCGTATCCATGTGGGCATGGTCTTTCAGCACCCCAATCCCTTCCCCATGAGCATTCGTGAGAATGTGCTTTATGGCCTTAAACGCATGCGCCATATTTCTCGTACCGAAGGGGATGAGGTGTGCGAGCGTACGCTTTCCGAAGCTGCCTTGTGGGATGAGGTCAAAGATTCACTCGATAAGAGCGGGTTGGGACTTTCAGGTGGCCAGCAGCAACGTCTTTGTATCGCACGTGCTTTGGCAACCGATCCAGAGATTCTGCTTATGGATGAGCCCACGAGCGCTCTTGACCCCATTTCAACTTCAATGGTTGAGGAGCTTATGGCGCAGTTGGCTCATGAGCATACAATTGTGGTAGTAACACACAATATGCAGCAAGCAACGCGTGTTGCAGATAAAACTGCCTTCTTCTATCTGGGCGAGCTCATTGAGTCTGGACCTACAAAAGAGCTGTTCTCGAATCCTAAAGAACAGCGTACACAAGAATATCTCTCCGGGAGGTTTAGCTAATGGCAAAGATAACTACACGCTCCGAGTTTTCCAAGCAGCTTGAAGATGTTCAGGGCTTGGTCTCCCGGCTCGGCGAGAAGGCTGAAGCTGATATCCGCGCCGTCGGTCTTGCTGCTCGTGGTGATCGCGGCGCAGCAACAGGGGTTTTGCGCGGCCGTAAAGCGGCAGATCGTCTTCGCAATGAGATTGAGAGCAACTGCCTTGATATCATGCTGCTTCAGCAGCCGCTGATTGGTGAAGATCTGCGTTTCGTCTCCGGCGCTTTCAGGGTCGTGTCTGACTTGTATCAGATTGACAATATGACCCGCGACATCGCCTTTCTGATGGCTGAGATTTCGAAGAAATCTATGAAGCCACTTATCGAGACGTTCTCCATTATGTCAGACAAAACCGCCTCAATGCTCGCTCGTGCCCTTGATGCATTTAGCGCTGCTGATGCAGACTTAGCTCACGAGGTTATGGACTCCGACGATGAGATGGACCGCATGTATCAGCAGACTGAAGAAATGGTTGCTGGCCTTATTCGCGAGTCCGATGGTCAGACAAAGTCTTTGCCTGAGCTTCTTATGGTGGCAAAGTATTTTGAACGCATTGGAGATCAAGCTGCTCGTGTTGCTGCATGGGGTTTGTTCCGTGCAACGGGTGAACGCGTGCTAACCAATGCTGATCATCTCGCAGAGCTTGAGGATGAAGAAGAAACTATAGGAGAGGCTGGAGAGTAGCGTGGTCTACTACGTCGAGGATGATACAAACATTCGTGAGATTACGCTGTATGCGCTTACGCAGGCAGGGATTGATGCAAAAGGGTTTTCCAATGATGCGTCATTTCGACGCGCTTGCGATGAGCGCGTGCCCGATGCTGTTCTCCTTGACATTATGCTTCCCGACACCGATGGCATTTCTATTTTGCGGCGCATTCGCCAGACTCCTGGTTTGACGGATGTGCCCGTCATGATGCTTACCGCAAAAGATACTGAGCTTGATACGGTGCGAGCTCTCGATTGTGGTGCTGACGACTATCTTGCTAAGCCTTTTGGCATGATGGAAATGGTTAGTCGTGTGCGTGCGCTGCTGAGACGTTCTGGACGAGGCCGTTCTTCCTCGGCTTCTGTGGACGATACAATCCAAGTTGATGCACTCACTATCTCGCCTTCTCGTCGTGAGGCTTCTGTGGATGGTAAGCCGCTTTCACTTACGATGCGTGAGTTTGACTTGCTTGAGTTTTTAGCAGCAAGTCCGGGTGTTGTTTTTACCCGTGAGACCTTACTTCAGCGTGTTTGGGGCTGGGATTTTGACGGTGGCAGCCGTACAGTTGATGTGCATGTTCAAACAATTCGTGCAAAGTTGGGTGATCATGCAGGTCTTATCGAGACTGTTCGTGGTGTAGGGTATCGTCTCAAGGGTTAAGTTTATGGCTGCTGTACGCTCTCATGCGCCTTCTCTATCACGTCGATTCTTTATTGTTTTACTTGCTGTTTCAACGGCAGCAGTGATCGTAGCGTTTATTGCTTCAGCAATATTGTTTCAAGCATCCGGGGAAGCTGATGTGCGAGCAGCACTTAATCGTGAATGCGATCTTATTGCTTCTGCTCTCGATATATCTGATGGAGATGACAATGTTGCTATTGTGCGCAACCTCGATTTGGGAGGTATGCGCGCAACGCTTATTGATGCCAACGGCAATGTTCTTATGGATAGTGAAGGCGACGCTTCAGATATGGAGAGTCATGCCAATCGTCCAGAAGTTCAAGAGGCACTAGCTCATGGTGAGGGATCTTCAGAACGTCTCTCTCGCACGCTTGATATTGTGAGTTTTTATCATGCAAAACGGTTGGCTTCGGGTGGAGTTATCCGAGTTGCACAGGACAGTCGTACAGCATTTTCGATTATTACAGGAGATCTTTCGGCACTGGCGCTTGTGGCGATTATCGTCATTGCACTTTCATGGCTGGTAGCTCGAATTATTTCCCGTGTACTTGTGGCTCCTATTCTTGCTATTGATATACACAGTGGGCATCGTGAAGGTGATTCTGAACAAGACGACGCCAATACTACTTCGCCTTATCATGAGTTGGAGCCACTGGTTGAAAGGTTACATAGGCAGCAATCACAACTGGTGGAACAAATGGATCAGCTTCGAGATGCTGAAGTGATGCGTCAAGAGTTTACTGCCAATATAACGCATGAGCTTAAAACTCCTCTTGCGGTTATTTCAGGAGCGGCGGAACTCGTTCGTGACGGCATTGCGCGCCCTGAGGATGTGGCTAATTTTGCAGGGCGAATATATGATGAGTCGCAAAGACTTACCAGCTTGGTAAATGACATTCTCATACTTTCTCGCCTTGATGAGTCTGAGCGTGCAGGCATGCCCGACTTAGTAGGCTCACTTGAGCCCTGCGATCTTCATTCTATTGCTCAGGACGTATGTTCTCGTTTGGCGCCTATGGCCAAACGAGCAAACGTGACCCTTGGGTGCGTGGGAATGACGGCTCCTGTTATGGGAAATGCACGTTTGCTTGATGAGCTTATCTACAACCTTTGCTCCAATGCTATTAGGTATAACCGTGAAAATGGTTCGGTGGTGGTAACCTGCGGCGTGGGAGATCCCGATACCTTCGAAGTGGGAAACGGTATTACAAGCGGCACGATGAGTTCTGCAAATGCAGCGAGTGCTGTCAATGCAGCTAAACCCTTGGAGGATATGTCTGCGAATGCGTCGCTTGGACCTTTTGTGCGTGTTGCTGATACTGGCATTGGTATTGATCGTTCTGAGCAGGCAAAAGTATTTGAGCGTTTTTATCGCGTGGATACAAGTCGCTCACGAAATGGCGGCGGAACTGGTCTGGGGCTTGCAATCGTTAAGCATTCGGCAGCCTTCCATCATGCTGAAATAGATTTGGATAGTACGCCTGGTGAAGGCACAACTATTACGGTTACGTTCCCTCCGGCATCGGATTACCCTGATGCAGGCCCAGAGACCACAAGTACAGAAAACTAATAGACGCTTCTTTGATGAAAAAAGGCCGCTTATTAAGCGGCCTTTTTCGGTTTATTTGCCCTTACGGTTTTGACTGGGGTGTCCTTTAAAGAAGTCAAAACGTGGAGGTAGTTGCGTGATTTGATGCTCAGCAGGGCTTTGACCTAACAGTTGGGCGAGTTCAACAGGGGTATCAAACGCATGACTCCAGCTGAAGAAAAGATCGGGTTCAAAGCCAAGGTATGTGCATATTTTTTCACAGCCAGAAGGAGCAGCTGGATGCATAAGCAGTGCTGTCGTGCGCAGAGCAACAAATGCATCAGCAAGGGCTTGTTCATATGCGGCATTATCGCCCTTTGAAGCTTTGCTCGCGTCGTCCCAGCGCTTATTCGCGGTGCGACAGAACGACTCGACAATAGTAAGAGCACCGTGAGCATCAAACGTATATGCTGCGCGCTCAAAATCGAGCGTTGCCTTGCGTGCGGTTTCAACAGCATCTTCATGTGGGGCAATTTCAGGAAGATGACAACCGCAGGCATTGGCCGCGCCATAAAAACAACTGCGTGCAAGACGATTAAAGATATTGGTAAGAAACGCGCTTTCCTTCAGGGCAGGATCTGCAACACGCGGATCGTTGCACACAAGAATTTCTTCACCAGTTTTCTTGTCCTTGTGGCTCACTGAAGTATCAAAAGCCTTTGGAGCAAAACTTACAGCTTTTTGATCGAGACCAAGGGAAAGCCAATGGCAACGCAGCTGTTCAGCGGTGTAATGCTCCAGCAACTCAGAAGCCATAGGAGGCTTAATTTTTCCTGAGCTCGACGCTTTCTTATTCATAAAGAGAATGTGGTAGTTGGCAATAGGTGTGTCCTGGAACAGATTCCAGTTAAGTGCTTCCCACATAGCCGGCTGAGCAACGCAGTAGAAGTAAATATTGTCTTGTCCAATAAACTGATATACCGCAGCGTCGTCAGCGCACCACCAGTCATGCCAGTCACGAGAGGAGTAACGTCCCTCTGGCGCTTCTGCGAGGACTGTCTGAACAAATGAGATTGGTGCCCAAAGGCTCTCTGGCCAGCACCAAACCGTAAGATTTGAAAGGCCTTCAAGTTCGGGAGCGGGAACACCCCAATCAATATTGCCTGTAATACGGAAAGGAAGCAGGGTTTTACCCGTGCGGAACCTCACGTTATGAGCTTCCAGGATTCCACGAGCTTGGTCTCGCTCGCGCCAGTTGTTAAATTCAACTGAGAAGGACTGTTGATTTCCTGTTGGCTCCTGTACGACATGTTCAGGCAACTCATGTTCACACGAGCTGAATGCTTCACGGAATTTTTCCTGAATGTAGATCACGGGTTGAGCAAGTGATTCGCGTACCGTTTTAGGAACAATAGCGCGGACCTGAGGATCCTTTTCCCATGCTTCAACAACTTGTTCAATATCTGCTTTAAAAGCAGGCAAGTCGAAATACCAGTTATCCACCGGACGGAGCTCAGGAGTAGTTCCGGTTAGCTGGGAAACAGGTGCAATAAGCTCTTCTGGATCAAATTGATGACCTAAGTCACACTCATCAGCGTAGGCCTTTTCAGATTTACAACCCCGCACTGGACAACGCCCCTGAACTTGGCGTCCATTGAGGAACTGACCTGCTTGGGTGTCATAGAATTGGCGCGTGCTCATCTTGTGGAGGTAACCGCGCTCATACAGACGCTTAATAATATCTGTCGTGAGAGCTGCATGATAATCCCGTGCTGGCTCAAGGGCAGAACCGGCAAATAGATCGAGTGAAACCTCGTAATCTTCAAGCGCTTGTTTTTGAGAATCGTGGTTGGCGGTTACATAATCTACGATGGTTCCGGTATAACCCTCTTCAACTCGCTTGCGATATCCCTCCATAATGGGGGAGCCGTAGCAGTCTGTGCCAGAGACAAAAATGACATTCTCAGGCCCAATGCGATCTCTCAAAAACCGTGCGAAAAAATCGGCAGGTACAAATACGCCGCCAACATGGCCAAAATGAAGATTTTTATTTCCATAGGGCATGCCGCCTGTAATAACGGCACGTTTTGGAAACGTGGGGCGTTCAGCGTTTTCAGTGGAATCGAATGCCATGAGCTACCTTGCATCCTTCTCGACGTATAGATTGGTCATACTGTCCCAGTATCCCATAATCAAAGGGATAGCGAGCATCTTATTTATTGCTATCCGAAGATAAGCTCCGCAAGTTCATTAGCGTTATCAGCAATGAGCGATGCGTTATGACGCTCAAGGAATGCACGACTTCTAAAACCCCAGCTTACGGCTATACATGGCATATTGGCATTCTGTGCAGTCAGCAAATCAATTTCAGAATCGCCAATATAGACGGCTTCTCGGGGTTCGATCTTAAGCAATTCAGCAACACGAAGAACGGCATCTGGAGCTGGTTTGCGTCGAACATCGCTACGTTCACCAACGGAAATATCTAAGAGACCAGGAAAATGCAAATCGGCGAGCCTGCGCACTTCGGGGTCCATTTTGTTTGAAACTACCGCACATACAATATTGCTTTGCCGTAAAGCTGAAAGAAGCCCGAGGATACCAGGATAGGGCTGCGTGTGATCATTGCAATGATCCCGGTAGTAGACAGCAAACGCTGAGCGTACGCGCTCTACTTCCGCCTCATCTAAACCGAGGTCTTGAATTCCAACGCTTCTTCCAATGGCTTCTAGCTGTTCTTCTGTGCTGACAAGTCCTGCTTCTGTTGCAAGAGCACGCATTACGGCAACCTGAGCACCGCTTCCAAAAAAGCTTCCCACATCACGACAGGAGAATGTGTGCTTATGCCCTGTTTGCTTGAGTGCAGTATCAAGTGAGGTGGCGAGATCTTCCAAGGTATCGAGAATAGTGCCGTCCATATCAAAGATAGCAGCGGTATAGCCCATGAGGGGTCCTCTCTGATATATGTTTGAGCAGGCATATTGTAGAACTAGAGACGCATCTCCTCAGTATCTTCGGCTGTTTCACGAACAATACGCCGCAAAATGCAATCGTGTTCAAGAGCATGCGTTGCTTGTTCAGGAAGATAAACGGAGAGCCTGCCATCGAGGGTAGAAAAATCAGCCCAGCCTTCTGCATCAATTTGGGTGTCTGATTGTTCGCCTAATACGCATGACCAGGTTTCGCCTGCGTGATGTTTACCTACATACATATGCTTTTGTCCACCATCGCGATCGGTGAGCACCACCGCAAGGCCACTTCCAGGATGTTCAGATTCACCCTCGCGCGTCCATCCTATAACGTCGGGGGCGTCGAGAAAGTCATGTTGAGGTCCATATGAGAAACGTCGACGCACTTCCATCAACAATGGCAGTTCTTGTACAGCAGGAATATTGCCGCCGTTAGGCATGCCATAAAGATCGCCGTAGAACACACAGGGATAACCGGCTTCACGTAAGAGAATGAGAGCGTATGCTGCGGGTTTAAACCACGACTGAACAAAAGATTGCAATGCTTGTCCTGGTTGCGTGTCATGATTTTCGGCAAAAGTTACAGCATGAATAGGATCTTTTGCAACCAGTGTGTTATCAAAAATCTTTGAGAGATCTACATTGCCCTGAGAGCACGACGCTCGATACAGGTTGTAATGGAGCGGAACATCAAAAAGCGAAAGCGCACGTTCTTCTCCCAAATATGCGAGAAGTTCTTCGGATGTTCGTCCCCAATACTCTCCGACACAAAAGAGCTCGCGATTAGTTTGTTTGCGAATCTCAGCAATCCATCTCAGATAAAAGTTTCGATCAATATGTTTGAGGGCATCAAGACGAAATCCATCTAAGTTACAGTTGGTGACGTACCAGCTGCCCCACTTTACGAGCTCCTCATAAACACGTGGGTCATTGACATCTACATCAGCGCCCATCAGGTAGTCGTAGTTACCATTTTCAATCCGTTCTACCGCATCATCCCAATGCTTTCCCTCAAAGAGGTAGATGCCCTTTTGTTTAGTTCTCTCGTTCCAATCCACGCCGTGAAAGCAAGACCAGTCCCAGGTAAAGTCAGAATACCTGCCGTTTCTGCCAGGAAAAGTAAAACGGGTCCAGGCTAAAATCGTGCGGGGTATATCTACCGCTTCACCTCTATTAGTTGACAACACTTCTTGGGCGCGAACCTCTTCACATCCGTCAGCTCCAAGACGTTGGTTCAATACAATGTCGGCAAGTACTTGTATGCCATGCGCATGCAATGCTTGAATAGCTGCTTGATATTCGGATCGCGTGCCATATTTGGTACGCACACTTCCTTTTTGATTAAATTCGCCGAGGTCATAGGTGTCATAGACACCATATCCTACATCTTGAGGTCCTTTTTCACCCTTAAAGGCGGGTGGAAGCCATACTGCCGTAATCCCTTCATAGGCAAAGGTTGCTGCTTGTTCTTCCAAGCGCTTCCAATGTGAGCCATCTGCTGGGAGATACCATGAAAAACCTTGGAGCATCGTGCCGTTCATATAACACCTCGCTCAGGAATGGTTATTCGCTATAAGGACAGCCTGACTGTACCCATTTCATATCCTAGAAGTTCAATGTATTTCATTCGTTCAGAAAGTATTGAGGCAAAGAGGGATATACATACGTGAGTATAAATTGCTCAAAAAGTCGAGTAAGTGCGGAGGTAGTCAATGGCTGAAGACAAGCGTGTCAACAATACGGGCCAAGGTCTTCAGAATGTTAACGTCAGCGAGAATCGCAGGCCACATCAAATTATCTCGGAGTTTCTAGAACTTTTACGAGCGAATATTCGTCTCGTAGTGGCTGTTATTGCCGTAAGTATTTTCCTCTTCTTGCTCAGCGAAGTGCTTCAAGGTGAGCTTATGCGGCTCGATAGGATTGCAATTTCTCTCTTTGTCATGCGTCTGAGAACGCCTTGGCTCACACCAATCATGGAGGCTTTTTCTGCTCTTGCCACTCCTGTTGTTTTGCTTGTGCTCTTACTTGTGGTAATCGCTTTTGCTCCAGGCCGAGCGCCTGGCTGGTGTTGCACAATCAATTTGGTTCTGGTTGTTTTACTCAATCAGATCCTAAAATTTATTGTTCAGCGTCCACGGCCAGAAGGTTTTCGGCTTGCTGTAGTGAGTGGCTTTAGCTTTCCATCAGGTCATTCTATGGTGGCTATGGCATTCTTTGGCCTGCTTGCTTGGTTTGTATGGCGCTACGAGAAAAACCGTTGGATGCGCAATCTTTTGGTCATAGCGTTTTCCATTGTCATTCTCATGATAGGTATTAGTCGTGTATATCTGGGTGTGCACTATGCCTCAGATGTACTTGCAGGTTTCTGTGTGTCTCTCGTATGGCTTACGCTGTATACCCGCTTGGCAGTACCGGTCTTTCTGCGTGATAAGCCCGCCATTTCAAATGACCATTAACTAACGTAATCCCCATGCTTTGAGGGTATGAGCAAGCTCTTCATGACTGGTGACAACAAGATCTGCCTCAGGAAGTGCTTGGGGTACCGTAGAACCTTGAAAGCCAATGGCATACATCCCTGCGGCGCGTGCTGAAGCAATTCCTGAGGGAGAGTCATCGATTGCGATAGTTTTTGAGACATCTTCTGGGTTTGCAGTGAAATATGAAAGCGCTTTTAGGTATGGCTCGGGATGTGGTTTGGTATGACGTACAAGTTCACGGCCTACCAAAACATCAACGAAGCTCATAAGTCCAAGACGATTGAGCGCTGCGGTGAGAGGAGCACAGAGGCTCGTGGAAACGACGCCAATACCTACGTTATGTTCGGCGAGATTCTGCCAGAGCTCTCTCAGACCTGCTATCGCAGGGATTTTGGGATTGTCATAGATGGTGACAAGAGGATCGGGGCGCGCCGCTTTGTACTGCTCGATTGTTACGTTGATACCATGTGCAGCAAGAAGAGCGGTGCCCATTTTGCTTGAGGACCTACCCATAAAGGTGTAGAGCTCCTCGTCGGTAGGTTCATATCCAAAACGTGAGATTACCTGTCGATCGGTTTCGATATAGAACGGTTCAGAATCTATAATCACGCCATCAAAATCGAAAAGGGCATAGGAGGGAAGCATAGAAACTCCTTGAATTGAGGTTTTGACACAGATTGTAAGCTGACCTTCTATGTAACGTTTACAATCTTTCAAACAAGATTCTAAGTACTTGTCTGTGGAACATTTGCATGCGAAAGGTGGCTTATGACATCAAAAACCGATATCGCTCGTGCTCTTCTCTCAATTAAAGCTGTTTTTTTGCGTCCAGATGATCCCTTCACCTGGGCAAGCGGAATTAAGAGCCCAATTTATTGCGATAACCGCCTTACGCTAAGCTACCCCGATGTTCGTTCTTTGGTGGATGGAGCTATCGCTGAGCTTATTCAAGAGCACTATCCACAGGCTCAAATTCTTATGGGAACTGCTACTGCGGGTATTGCTCATGCAGCAATTGCCGCCGAGAAGCTTAAGCTTCCTATGGGTTATGTTCGCGGTTCTGCCAAAGATCATGGTCGTAAAAACAGAATTGAAGGCAAGCTTGAGGCAGGCGATCGCGTTGTGGTGGTAGAGGACCTCATTTCTACAGGAGGATCAGTCATAGAGTGTGTTGAGGCGCTCCGCGAAGTGGGAGCAGATGTTCTCGGTGTTGTCTCGATCTTTACCTATGGCATGAATCGTTCGCGCGAGCGTTTTGCTGCAGAGAGCCTAGAAAATATCAGTCTCTGTGATCTTGATACCCTTGTGGAAGTTGCAGTTGAGGAGGGCTATATTCGCCCTGCTGACCGCGGCCGTCTTCTGGCGTTTCGTGATAATCCCTCCGATGAATCATGGATGAGCTACGAGGCTTAAATTGATGAGCTCTTCTTCCACACCCCTTCTCTTGCATGCCTGCTGTGGACCATGTTCGCTTGAGCCGGTTCACTTATTGCGTGAAGAAGGATTTGAACCCACCATTCTTTGGTCAAATCCAAATATCCAACCAGCTGCAGAGCATGATTTGCGCCTTGCAACTTTACTTACGTGGGCAGACCAAGTTGATCTTCCTGTGATTGTTGGCTCGTGTGATCGCACGGCATGGGAAAAGAGTGCTGCTTTAGCCGGTTTTAATCGGGAGCAACGTTGCAGAGCTTGTTATGCACTGCGATTGGCCGAGCTTTGTCATGTGGCAAAAGAACGTGGCTTCACACATGTTTCTACAACGTTGGTAGTCTCTCCTTACCAGCTGTTTGATGTTTGCCATGATGTGCTAGAACGTCTTACTGTCGCGCAGGGACTCACTATGGTTTGGCGCGATTTTCGACCATGGTACTCAGAGGCAACGGTGCACTCTCGCGAATTGGGAATGTATCGCCAGAATTATTGTGGCTGTCGTTTTTCTGCAGCAGAAGCAACAGTTGAGCGACATGAGCGGCGTGATGAACGACGCAGAGAAAAGCTTGCAAAACGCCGTACAACTATGGAGGCAGAGCATGTCATACGTTGACCTTCATCTCCATCTGGATGGTGCCATTACCCCTGCTATTGCTCGCGAGCTTGCTCGTATGCAGGATATTGTCTTGCCCGATGAAGTGCCTGGTGAGCTTGAACAGGCGTTGTCGGTGGGGGAGAAGTGTGAAAGCTTAAACGATTATCTTGCCTGTTTTGATTTGCCTATTTCGCTCTTGCAAACCCATGAATCCATTCGTGAGGCAGTTCGTCTTGTGCAGGAAATGCTCATCTCTCAAGACTGCCTCTATGCTGAGATCCGCTTTGCTCCACAACAGTTTGTTCAAAGTGGTTTGAGTCAAGAGGAGGTTGTACAAGCCGCACTGGAAGGCTTGAGTCTTTCTCCCATGCGTTGCAACCTTATTCTGTGCTGTATGCGCGGAACTGATACTGCTGAGAAGAATATCGAGACTGTACGTCTTGCCGAGCAGTACCTTTGCGAAGATGGCGGTGTGGTTGGATTGGATCTTGCGGGTGCCGAGGCACTCTTTCCCACCAAGGACTATGTCGACCTGCTTCGAGGAGCTCATGAACGAGGTGTTCCTCTAACGGTTCATGCAGGGGAGGCTGCAGGCCCTGAGAGCATATGGTCGGCACTTCAAACGGGATGCACGCGCATTGGTCATGGTATTCATGCTGTTTCGGACCCCTCGCTTATGCACTACCTTGCTGAACATGCTGTGGTCCTTGAAGTATGCCCCACCTCAAATTTTCACACACATGCTGTAGAAGAGGGCTCGAATTATCCATTGCGAGCCTTGCTTGACGCTGGTGTACACGTAACAATAGCCACCGACGACATGGCTATTTCACGGACCTGTTTGGCGCATGAAGTGGACTATGCAAAGCAGCTTGCTCATTTGAGCGAGGAAGAGTGTTTGCAGTTACAGCTCACGGCTATTCAGGCTGCCTTTACGAGTGAAGCTACAAAGCAAGAGCTGAGAGAACTGTTACAGCGGAAGGATGCTGTTCATGCGGACTGATGACTTTGACTACAATTTGCCCGACGAACTTATAGCTCAGGCTCCTGCGGAGCCACGTGATTCTTGCCGCCTGCTGGTGTTGCATCGTGATGGAGGGTCAGGCCCCACAGGTGAAGCTCATCAAGCAGCTGATGGCAGCTCGATTGAGCACCGGATTTTTCACGATATTCTTGACTACCTCAAGCCAGGAGATTTGCTGGTAGCTAACAAAACACGTGTTATGCCTGCACGCCTCGTAGGGCATAAAAAGGGAACCGGTGGAGTCGCCGAGACACTCCTGCTCCGCCGCCGCGAGGATATTGATTCTTTGGGCCACGTGTGGGAATGTCTGGTTAATCCGGGTAAGCGCTTGCGTCAACCTGGAACCGTAATTGAATATCGTGCCGGCGGTTTGCTTGCACCCGAAAATGCTCCCGTTGTGTTAACAGGAGAAATTCTCGATTTTGTTGAGGGAAGCAAGGGCGGAAGACTCGTGCGCTTTGAGCCGGTGGGTACTTCCAACACAGGAGAGCCTCGCACGCTAGATGAAGCGGTTCACGAAGCGGGAAATGTGCCTTTGCCGCCTTACATTACTTCGTACAAGGGTGACCCTGAGAAGTACCAAACGGTCTACGCGATGCATGAAGAGCATTCTGCAGCCGCTCCAACAGCAGGCCTGCATTTTACGCCCGAACTTATCGATCGTATTCGTGAGGCAGGTGTTGGTTGGGCAACAGTTGAGCTTGAGGTTGGTATTGATACCTTCCGTCTTGTCACCGAAGACGATCCAACAAAGCATGTCATGCATACGGAGCGCTATCACGTACCCGCTGATGTTGTAGAAGCTGTTCGTACGACAAAAGCACAAGGGGGACGGGTAATAGCTGTTGGTACAACGGCAGTCCGTTCGCTTGAGAGCGCTTGGGATACTGCAGTTAAAGCTGCAAATCCTCCTATAACAGCAAGGCGCTTTGAACAAGCCGCGGACTCAGCTGCAGTTTCGGGTATGGGCGATTTAGTGGTTCGTGAAGACGCAACAACCAATCTATTCCTTATGCCTGGCTCAACGTTTCATGTGGTAGATGCTCTCATTACCAATTTTCATGTGCCCCGCTCAACCCTTATGATGCTTGTATCTGCCTTTGCTTCTCGCGAACAGATTATGGGTGCCTACAATGAGGCAATTCAGCAGCAGTATCGCATGCTATCTTTTGGCGATGCTATGCTTATAGACTAAAAATGGGCGGCCAAATTGGCCGCCCAACACGTTTGCGTGATCCTCTTGTAATGCAGCGTGCTAATGGCCCAATACTCCAAAAGCAAAGAGGGCGATAAGCACAACAACACAGACGATAACTGCGAGAACAGCAACAAAAACAATACGCTGCTTCTTTGTGCGCTTGCGCAAACTTCTTTCTGCAGACGAGAGGGATTCAACTTGACGTTGCTGAGAAGCTAACGCTGCTCGTTTATCTTGAATGGAGGCTTTAAGCGCAGTTGTTACTTCTGGTGTAGCAGCAATTTCTTCTGCCTCATCAATGAGCGCTTGAGCTTCTGTTGAGCGCTGATCTGCGTCCTTTACTTCACGTTCTGCCTGGTGAAGATCGTCAGTCACATCTGTTAGTTTGTTATCGAGTTCACGCTCGGCGGCTTGAGCGTCTTTATGAAGCTTCTCATATTCACTTTTGCGCTGCTGAGCTTGTGACTTGGCGGATTCATGTTGCTTTTCGGCAAGATCGAGCGATTGCTTCTGGGTGAAGAGATGCGTCTGTGCATTTTCGAGTGAACGCTTTGTTTCTGCGTCGGCAGCTTCAAGCTCAGTTTGGGCAGCTAAAAGAGAAGCCTGCTCATTATCGAGCGCTTCGCGAATTTCTTCACGGGCTCTTTTTGAGTTTGTGCTATGGCCAAGACTTTTCAACTCTTCATTGAGTTTATCCATACGCTGACGGGCATTTTCAACTGCCTGGCGGCAGGATTCAAGACGTGCATCTCGACGATTTGTTGCGTCATTTACTTGGTTTTCTGCATTCTTAACCGCTCGGCGAACTTCTGAGAGTGCCTTGGCAGCATCGTCAGCGCGTCCACGTGTTGTATCCATAAGATTCTTGTAAGGCCTGAGTTCTTCCTCATGACGCTTTTTGAGCTGATCGAGTTCATCCTGAAGCTCATCATGGCGCTTTTGAAGCTCATCGACGCGTTTCTCGGCACGTTTGCGAGCATGTTTAGCTGAATTAAGTTCTTTTGTCTGCTCTTTAAGAATTTCATCATGTCGGGCTGCTACGTCAGTTCGGTGGGAAAGCTCCTGGAGTGCCTCATCCAATTCAGAAGAGAGCTCTTCGAGACGATCTCGAGCTGCTGCTGCTTGTCGAGAAGCACGGCGTACATCTCGAATAGCAGAAAAACCCTCTACAAAGGTACTCGCTCCCTCTGAGGCGCTCTGTGCAAAAGCTTCAGCTACACTTCCACGCCCCGCTCGGCGACGTTGTGGCTGCTCGGAAGAGTCTTTGGAAGCATTGTCTTCGGTGGTGCTGGTTGTATCACTATCTACTGGCTCTGTAAGCTCATCGGTTTGGTCTGTCTGATGTCTGTCGTCAGTTGTTTTGTCCATGCCGCTCCTCCGTACAGGCATAAAGTTCTTTCTGACATCATTCTCTATTTTATGATTTTACCTTTGATAATGGTTTTCACATGCACACTCATGGATGATGTCACGTATCGGTAAAGATATGTCTGCTAGGATGTACTTCATAGCAAACGCATTGCGTCGTTTCGTTCACATTGAGAAGGAGTGCATTATGGTTTCTAAGCAGACCACCATCATCAACGCAACTGGACTGCACGCTCGTCCTGCTTCTGCTTTCGTAATGGAGGCAAAGAAGTATCAGTGCGACATCACTATTAAGGATGTTAACAAGGACGGCGCTGGTGCCAACGCCAAGTCCATCATGATGATCCTTGCTGCTGGTCTTGGCACCGGCACCACCGTCGAGGTTACCTGCGATGGTCCTGATGAGCAGGAGGCCCTCGACGCCCTTATCGCCCTTATCGACAGCGGTTTTGGCGAGTAAGCGTAGCTTTTAGCGCTTTAGAAGATCAAAGCCTGGTGCCCTTTGGCATCAGGCTTTTTTAATATGAGCTGAACATTGTCAAGAGGCAAAACCGGCCCGCCCCCTCCGGAGCTATCGGAGGCGGCGGGCCTACCTATCTTCGCCCGGGACCGGCGCTACCTGAGGGCGTGTCTGTTCGACGCACGTCTGGCATTCTAATATCCGCGCATGGCCTCCTCGGCTGCGCATTTCGTTGCTACGGCTGGGGGCCTCGACCGAAGTCTGTTGGCGGGCGTGGCGGTGCCCCGCTGCCCATAAAAAAAGACTCGAGTGGCCTCCCAACGGCCTCGAACGGCAGCGGTCCTCGGGGTCGGAACCTGTCTTTCCCGGCGGGGTGCTACGCCACGGCCATCCTCGCTATAGCCCACACCCAGCACGCCATCTCCCGCGCCGTGGCGCAGTTGGCGACGACGGGCTTCTTCCCGGCCGCGGACATCGCCTCCCGGCGGTCTTGGAGCCTCCTGTTGCACTTCGCCGCGTGGCGCCTCACCGCCGGCGCGACCTCCTGGTCGGATGCGAGCGGCTTAGCCTCCCGCGACGACATCGGTACGTGCCAGGCCGCCTCGACGAGCGCCGAGCGCACGTGGGCGTTGCCCGCGCGCGTGATCCCTCCCCTCGACAACGTCTCGCCGCTCGAGTGCTCCGAGGGCGTGAGGCCGCACCACGACGCGAACTCGGGCGCCGTGCGGAACCTCGAGAAGTCGCCGGCCTCGCAGGCGAGCAGGAAGGCGGTGGCGACGTCGACGCCCTTCACGCACCTGAGGGCGTCGACGGCTGGCTTCCACCCCGGGCGTCCCGCGGACTCGGCGACCCTCCTCGCCAGCGCATCTCGCGCCTCCTGGCAGCGCCTCACGCAGTCGCGGTAGTGCTCGTAGGCTGCGGCGTCGTCTGCCTCGGCGAACTCGATCGCGTCGGCCCACCTCCAGTAGGCGCGCGTCCAGTTCCCCTTGCGCGCGCCGGTCGGCGTGGTCTCGTCGAAGACGTGCCCGTGGCGCAGCAGGAACTTGGACATCCGCTGCTTGGCGCGCTGGAGGTCGTCGCGGGCGTCGGCAAGGGCACGCGAAAGGTCGCGGGCGGCCTCGGTGCTCTCGTCGGGTACCCAGACCTCCACGACGTTACGAGTGGCGAGCAGGCGGGCCAGGAACTCGGCGTCGCGTCGGTCGGTCTTCCTGCCGCGGTCCGCGGCAGGCCGCTGCATCTTTGAGACAGCGCCGACGACGCAGTCCAGCCCGAGCGCGCGCAGCGTCCGGCACAGGTGGAAGCCGGTAACCCCAGACTCGTAGACCGCCCTGGGCTCCTCGAAGCTGAGTGCCCACTCGGCGATCGCTGCCGGGTCGTAGCCGAACGACGCGCGCTCGCACTCGCCGCTCATGGGATTTAGGGCGAAGGCCTTGATGCTGCGGGCGTGAACGTCGAGGCCGATAGCTGTGACATAATTGGACATGGTGCCCTCCTCCGTCGCATGTGGCGCGCGGCCACGGTTGGTGGTACGACCATTGTCGCCCGACCCACGGAACTGCGACAGGGGGAGGGCCCAATGTTCAGCTCATATCGTCTGTATGCCTCAATAAGAATGATAAGCGCGGGTGCTTGGTCCGTCGTCTGTGTACGAACCGTTGAGACTCATTTTCATTGCTAGAATACCTAGATAAAAAATTGCTCGGATAAAGACCGATGGATAGTACGAGGCCTGAACGGGGAGTGTATGGACACTAAGCTTTTTTCGTATGACATAGTTGCTGAGGATCCTACAACGCATGCGCGTGCAGGTGTCTTTCATACAGCGCATGGCGATATAGAAACGCCAATTTTTATGCCTGTTGGCACAAAAGCAACGGTAAAAGGCTTGTTACCACAAACACTTGAGCAGCTCGGAGCACAAATCATTCTGGCAAATACCTATCATCTTTCTATGCGCCCTGGTTCTGAGCTCATTGATAACCTCGGTGGTTTGCACGATTTTATGCAATGGCATCACCCAATTCTTACGGATTCCGGTGGCTTCCAGGTGTTTAGCCACGGTGAGTTCTTTAAGCTTTCTGACGAAGGGGTTCGTTTTAGAGCGGTTGATTATGACGGCTCGTGGGTGAGCTGGACACCTGAAGACAATATGGCTATAGCAGAGCAGCTCGGATCAGATATTTGCATGCAGCTCGATCAGTGTCCTGGCTATCCTGCTGAGCGTTCATTTGTTGAGCGTGCGGTGGAACTTTCAAGTATGTGGGCGGACCGCTGTTATAAAGCACACACCCGTCCAGATCAGGCACTTTTTGGCATTGTGCAAGGCGGTATGCATTTGGATCTACGTCTCCGCAGTCTTGCTCATCTGGAATCTTGTGGTGATTTCCCCGGCTATGGTATCGGCGGTTATTCTGTGGGCGAGGATCACGAAACGATGTTTGAGACCCTTGAGCCACTTGTTTCTGAACATATGCCTAAGGCAAAGCCACGCTACCTTATGGGAGTTGGTAATCCCACTACACTTGTAAGGGCAGTTGCAGCAGGAGTAGACATGTTTGACTGTGTTCTTCCTACTCGAACCGCTCGTATGGGAACTGCCTTTTCTTCCGAGGGTCGTCTCAACCTTAAAAATGCTCGTTTTACGAAAGATGCTGGTCCACTCGACTCTGCCTGCACCTGTCCTGTATGCACGGGAGGCTATACGCGAGCTTACATACACCATCTGGTTAATCAGAAAGA
Source organism: Olsenella sp. Marseille-QA0557 (assembly GCF_965119725.1). NCBI lineage: Bacteria > Bacillati > Actinomycetota > Coriobacteriia > Coriobacteriales > Atopobiaceae > Olsenella > Olsenella sp. Marseille-QA0557. The sequence continues at coordinate 1,429,935 of NZ_CBCPMI010000001.1, forward strand.
AATGCTTGGCGGTATCCTTCTTTCTATGCATAACATTTATTTCTTACTCGATCTTATGCGCCGTGCACGTAAGGCCATTATTGCTGGAACTTACGGGGCTTTTGTAAATGACTGGATGGCTTCTGAAGGAGCAGCAGATTTTTAATCCCTGATTAAGGTCTGACTCCAGGGTAAAACAGAGAGCCGAATGGGTTCTATAATTGCGTCCTGTGTATGAATTATCCCTGTGCGAGGCGAGTATCGCCTCGCACGTGCAATGAAAAAAAGGAGGCGCTCCCATGACGGCTAAGAGAGCGCAATCGCGTACCAAAAGTAAATGTTCAGATGAGCCAACAGGCCTTGATCGATGGTCACAGACATCAGGCAAATCGTCCAAGAAATCTTCTGCCGATGTACATCAAGCGCTGTATGCGCTTGCTGGTCTTGTGGTAATTCTGGCAATAGCACTTGTTGTAAGTTTTCCTATTAATACAACACTGTCTCGTGGGTTGGACGTAAGTTCAGGTACTTCGTTGACGTTCTCTGCTAGTAAGGCCGACGGTTCTACACCCACAGAGGACGAGCTAACTACTGCCGTAGCTACGCTCAAAATGCGCTTACAAGATCTTGGCTTTTCTGATGCTCGAGTTCAGGCAGATGGTACAACGATAACGGCTCAAATTCCTGGTACCACGGTGGATGCCCAACAGCTTGGAGAAGAGCTGGCTCAATCTGGAAAGCTTGAATTTGTCCGAATGGATGATATTGGTGATGCTGATGCACGAGCACGCATCAATGCTGGACAGACGAATGTTTCACTTGAGCAGGATACCTACACGCCATTTTTGGATGGTTCCGCTGTTACATCAGCATCAGCTACACAAACAACGATCAGTGGTACGCCTTTTTGGGTAATCAATCTTTCCTTTGATGATGATGGCGCTGCTGTTCTTGCCGAAGTGACTGAGGATCTGGCGGCGTCAGGTGGCCAGCTTGCCGTTGTGCTCGATGGAAAGGTTATTTCTGCTCCGGCAGTTCAGGAAGCTATTACTGAAGGCGATGTTTCGTTTTCAGGAGGGTTTACTGAGGATCAAGCTCGCTCCATTGAGATGATTGTTTCTTCTGGCTCGCTGCCAGTAAGTCTTACGTTCATGCAAAGTGCTGTAGAAGGACCGTTGCTTGGGCGAGAGGCGCTCACACAGGGCGCCTATGCTCTTGCAGTGGCTGCAATACTGATAACCGCTTTGTTGTTGGTGTGTTATCGCGGTCTTGCCTTGCTGGTGCTTGGTTCGGCTGCCGTCTCTATCCTCGTGTGGATTGGTGGAAGCGCAGCTCTTTCAAGAGCGGATGTATTGCTCGTAACGTTACCGGCGTTAGCAGGTGCGGCTCTTACAGCTCTTATAACGAGTGCTGGGTCACTTCTTTTGCTTGGAGGCTTTCTTGAAAAGGTCAGGCAAGGTCGTTCGTTGCGTACGTCGTCTACGACCGGGCTTTCTCATGTGAGTGTTGGTCTCATAGAAGCATATCTCGTATTGCTTGTAACATTTTTCATTCCTTCGGTGGTAACAACTGGCAGTGTCCGTGAATTTGCTCTTTCTGCCGTGGTGGGAACTGTCGGAGCGTTCGTTGCGTTGCTGCTGTTTGAGAAGCCGTTGCTACAAATAGTGGCAGTAAAATCCATGTCAGAACATGCTCATCTTTGGGGAGTCAAGATACCAAGTGAGTCGGTCGATTCCCACGAGGACTCTTCTTCAACTGCTACCTATCACGCAAAACAGCTAACAGTGCTTTCTCTGGCTCTTTGTGTAGTTGCCATTGCAGGCTGTGCTGTTAAGAGCGAACTTGTTGTGTCACTTGGAGAGTCGGTGCTTGCGACACCTGTACTAGGGATTGCCCTGCTGGTCGGTTTACTTATCTACTGCATGGTAATGGCATTACGTCTTGATCTAAAAATTGCCCTCTCAGCTCTTGTGGGCATCGTCTTTTCAGTCGTTGTCGTTCTGGGAATGAGCTCCTTGCTCAATACCACGATTACTGATCAATTAGCAGGTGGCTTGCTTTTTAGTTTTGCTTGGTCGCTCTGGTGTAATTGGTCGGTTATGCGTCGAGTCAACGACGATCTTGCGTCAGAGCGAAAAGGCAACAAGAAAGCTGGTGCACCAAAGATTTCTCTTTGGAGAAAAGTGGCAAATTCGATCAGGTTCTGTAGTCCCGCTCTAACGGTATCTCTTGTTGCCGTGATAGTAATGTCGATAGCGCTTTTGGTGGCTACTGGTGCGACATTATTTACCTTGGCTGCCATGAGCATCATTGGTTCTCTTGTTGGTATATATGCGGTGCTTGGCGTAACACTGCCTCTTATGGGATTTTGGAAAATGAAGGAATCTCAATGGGCTACAGCTGAACGTCGTCAGACCCGCCAAGACAGGTAGTTTTACCTAAGGGGAGTTCGCGGTGACGGGTCTTGCAACAAGTAAACGGTGGGAAGTGCTGACCTCTCATGAAGATCTTGAACATCAGTTTGAGGTCGAATTGGGGGTTCCTGCCCTTGCTGCTCGTGTCATGGCGGCGCGTGGTATACAGAGCATTGAAGAAGCCAAGTTCTTTCTGCATCCCTCACTCGAGCGTGATTGGGCAGATCCTCAGCTCATTCCCGGTCTTATGGCTGCCGCTGATAGACTGGAGCAAGCGATCTTACGGGCGGAAACCATTGCTGTTTTTGGTGATTTTGATGTGGATGGCATGACATCCACATGCCTTTTAACCCTTGCTCTTGGTGAGTTGGGAGCTTCGGTAGTGCGTCCCTATATTCCTCATCGCTTTGGTGAGGGATACGGTCTTTCCCAAGATGCTTTGACGCGTGTTATGGAAGATGGAACTCCCGATCTTATTGTGACGGTTGATAATGGCATCGCTTCTGCAGAAGAGGTGCGATGGCTTTTAGAGCATCATGTTGATGTTGTCGTAACCGATCACCATGAACCTGCAGATTTGGTACCAACTGGAGTACCTGTTGCAGATCCTAAACTTGTTGCAGAAGGCCCTTCTCACGATCTTGCCGGAGCTGGAGTTGCTTTAAAACTCGTTTGTGAGCTTGGAAAACGCCTGGGGAAGCCCAATCTTTGGCGGGATTATACAGAAATTGCTGCTTTGGGCACTATTTCTGACATGATGCCGCTCACACGAGAGAATCGTGCCCTTGTTGCCGATGGTATAGAGCGACTAAGGACCACAACCCGTCCAGGTCTTGTAGCGCTTGCTGCGGTTGCTGGTGTTGACCTTGCCGAAATCACGGCTGATTCGTTGCCGTTCTCCCTTGTCCCTCGACTCAACGCAGCAGGGCGTATGGGGACAACCGATGTGGCATTGCATCTTTTATTGGCAAGCGATCCAGCAGTTGCCGCAGAGCTTGCTGGTGCCCTTGAGCAAACCAATCGTGAACGTCGTGAGATAGAGTCTCAGCTCGCTGAAGAAGCAATGGCAAAAGTTGAGGCAACTTTTTCGCCAGATGAACGCGTTATTGTTGTTGCAGGCGAGGGCTGGCATGAAGGTGTAAAAGGCATCGTAGCCAGCCGAATTGTGAATAAGTATCATGTCCCAACCATACTTTTTACTATCTCTGATGGTGTTGCACGAGGCTCTGGAAGAAGTGTCGGCTCGGTTGATCTATTCCATGCTGTGGAGCAGTGCTCAGACTTATGCGTTCGATTTGGCGGTCACGCTGGAGCTGTAGGCGTTACCGTTGAGGCATCACAGCTTGATGCCTTTCGTTTACGCCTGATGGAAGTGCTTGCACATCTCCCGGAAGAACAGTTTATTGCCCGCGGTGAGATTGCTTGCGTGGTTGGCTTAGAAGAGCTTACGGTCTCCTCAATAGCTTCTCTTGATTTGCTTCAGCCATTCGGGCAAGGAAATAAACGCCCGCTTTTGGCTGTTTCAGGCGTATGTATGCTCGGTCGAAGCCGCGTGGGACGCACGGGAGAACATCTACGCTTCGTTGCTTCCGATGGTATACATAGTGTTCCAGCCATCATGTTTCGGGCTCCTGAAATTGAGCGTGCAAGTGAGTGCGATGAGGCGGTCGATTTGGTGTTTGAACCAACCAATGAGACCTGGCAAGGGAGGACAAAACCCAAGCTGATGGTGCGCGATATTGTTTATCGTGCATATCCGAAGAATCCCCAGCCTGCCTCCGATTTGGTTAACAAACTCTTTGCTGCTGCCGATGCCTCGCTTGTGGCGGGTGTGCTTCCCGATGAAACAAGGTATAACGCCTCTAAAGCTCCCGTCGAGTCTACCCTCATGCTTGCCGATGATCTTGATAAAGAGATCTGTCATGCGTTGCTCGGCGGTGCTTCTCCGCTACCTGCACAGCAACGTGCGCTGGAACTTTTAGGGCAAAATCATTCCTGTTTATGTGTGATGGCAACGGGACGTGGAAAGTCATATGTGTTTCACCATCATGCAACGCGGTTGGCTCTCAAAGAGCATAAGGCGAGCGTCTTTGTGTATCCATTGCGCGCGCTTGTTGCAGATCAGGGATACCATCTTGCACATACGCTTGCATCGCTTGGAGTTGGCGTGGCGCTTCTCACAGGAGAGACACCAACTGATGCGCGCGAGCAAATCTTTGCAGATCTTGCAGCGAGCAGCGTAGATGTTGTTCTCACAACGCCTGAATTTCTTACTATCCATGTGAACCGGTTTGCCCAAACAGGTCGCATTGGTTTTGTGGTCATTGATGAGGCGCATCATGCTGCAGCGTCGGGTAGTCGAGAGGCATATGCTCAGCTGCCTTCAACACTTGCTGCACTTAAACATCCTACTGTGCTAGCAGTTACTGCTACAGCCGCCACTGAAACCGCCAATGAAATTTGCCGATTGCTCTCCATTGAGTCTGAGCATGTGGTGGTAGATAACACCTGTCGAGAAAATCTTGAGATTGAGGATGCGCGAGAATTGCGCGATAGGGAAGCGGCTCTTGTTTCGCTTGTGGCTTCAGGCGAGCGCTGCCTTACGTATGTAAACTCGCGCGATCAAGCTGTTCGCTTAGCACGCATGCTTCGACGTGCAATTCCCAATCTTTCCGATTCAATTGGGTTTTATCATGCTGGCTTGAGTCGAGAAGCTCGTTTGCGTATCGAGGATGCATTTCGTGCGGATGATCTTTCGTGTGTAGTAGCAACAAGTGCTTTTGGCGAGGGTGTTAATATCCCTGATGTGCGTCATGTTGTGTTGTATCACATGCCATTTGGTTCGATTGATTTCAATCAAATGTCTGGTCGAGCAGGGCGTGATGGTGCACCAGCTTGTATTCATGTGTTCTTTGGTTCACGTGATGCACGTACCAATGAACGACTGCTTGCTTCTTCAGCTCCACTTCGCGAAAGTTTGGTGGGTCTCTGGCGTACTCTTCTAGTGTTAGCGCGACGTGAATCTGATCAAACTCAAACAGTAAGTTCTTTTGCAATGGCAAATGCTGATATTGCCGAAGCTGCTCGCGAGACAGGAATCGCGCAGAGTTTGGATGAAGGGGCAGTGTCTGCAGGCATAGCAATTTTCAAAGAACTCGGCCTGCTCTCAACGACCGGTTACGGCATGTCACGTGTTGTTCACGTGCCGCTCAATCCATCTCATGTGGAGCTTGAACGTTCTATTCGGTACCGTGAAGGGATACACGCACGCGAAGAGTTTCATGCTTTTCGTGATTGGGTACTTTCAGCTTCGGCTCATGAATTGCTCGATCGAATTGATAAACCGATAGTGCCAACATTTGGCATACTTGTATAAGCGGAGGGAGGCGAGCAGTATGGAGCATAATAAATCCGTAAAGGGCGCACATGATGAGAAAATGACTTCTGAAAAGTCTTTCCTGCACTCTAAAGCTCCTATTTCTTTTGATGATGAGCCCCCTGAGGCTGACAACTACGCATTGCTTGAGCGCACCTGCTCGCGCTATCTATCGCGCGAGGAAATGAGTAAAGTTGAGCGTGCTTATATGTTTGCAGCACGTTTTCATGCTAACCAGCGTCGTCGGAGTGGTGAGCCTTATATCAACCATCCGGTTGAAGTGGCGCTCATCCTTGCCGATGATTTGCATATGGATGAAGACGTTATCTGTGCTGCACTTTTGCATGATACGGTTGAAGATACTTCAGCCACGCTTCAGGACTTAGCAACTCGTTTTGGTGAGCCAGTAGCAGAGCTGGTGGATGGTGTAACAAAACTTACGTCCATTGAGGTTGGCTCGATGGACGAAAAGCAAGCGCTCAATCTGAGGAAAATGTTCCTCGCTATGTCCAAGGACATTCGTGTTGTTATCATCAAGCTTGCCGACCGCTTGCACAATATGCGTACGCTTGCGGCGCTTCCACCTGATCGGCGCATTTTCAAAGCGCGCGAAACAATGGATGTCTATGCTCCTTTGGCTGACCGTTTGGGCATCTCATCTATCAAATGGGAGCTTGAGGACCTGTCATTTTTCTATCTTGAGCCTGATGAATATCAAAGGATTGCTCGTATGGTGCAAGATTCGCGCGAGCAACGCGAGCGCGATACCGATGAGGCAATTCATTTGCTCAGCGATGAGTTGCGCCATGCCAATGTGAGCGATTTTCAGGTTTCTGGACGACCTAAACATCTGTGGTCGATTTATCAGAAGATGAAGCGCAAGGACAAAGAGTTTGCCGATATATACGACTTGATTGCCCTGCGCGTTATTGCAGGAACCGTCAGTGACTGCTATTCAATTCTTGGTGCTGTGCACTCTCTGTGGCATCCGTTGCCAGGTCGTTTTAAAGACTACATTGCTATGCCTAAGCCAAACGGCTATCAATCGCTGCATACGACCGTTATTGGCCCAGATGCTCGGCCTATCGAAATCCAGATTCGTACCCGAGAGATGCACGAGCAGGCAGAATACGGTATTGCAGCTCATTGGCTCTACAAAAAATCAGGCAATTCAAAAGGTGCCATGTCATCTGAGGATAAGAGCATCGATTCTCAGATAACGTGGATACGCAGGAGCCTTGATTGGGCAACTGAGGGTGATATCGGCGATGCACGTGAGTATCTCGATAACCTGCGCATTGACCTTTTTGAAGACGAGATTTTTGTATTTACGCCTAAGGGCGAGGTTATGAGCCTGCGCTCAGGATCAACACCACTTGATTTTGCATATGCGGTTCACACGGAAGTGGGAAACCATTGTGTAGGTGCAAAGGTTAATGGTGCGGTTGTGCCTTTGGCGCATCCGCTTGAAACCGGCGATCGTGTAGAGATCCTTACCAACAAAAATGCCAAACCTTCTCGCGACTGGCTTGATATTGTTCATACGCCTTCTGCCAGATCAAAGATTCGTAAGTATTTTGCGACGGTTACCAAGTCGGATGATGCTGAGCGCGGTAGAAGCGAACTTGGCCGTGAATTGCGTAAACGTGGATACGGTATTTCTACCGTGAGAACCACAAAAGCCATTGCTCGTGTCTGCGAACAGCTCGACTACCGTAATCCCGATGATCTTTTTGCAGCCTTAGCGAATGGAAAACTTACCTATAAGCATGTTGCCAATAAAATTGAGGCCATTCTTGAAGAAGGGTCGCCAGCTGCTCAAGCAGCACAGGCTCGCGCAGCTGAAGAGCAAGCTGAGCGTGAGGCGGCATTTGTACAAGATCGGCCAATGGTGCGCAGTGAACACTTGCGTCATCGTTTGGCAAAGCAGTCAGGACGTAAGCGTGGCAATTGCGGCGTAGTGGTAAAAGGCGATCCAGATCTGGCTGCACATCTTGCACATTGCTGTAACCCGGTTGCCGGCGATGATATCGTGGGATTTATTACGCGCGGGCGTGGTGTTTCGGTGCATCGCGCTAATTGTCCAAATGTTCGCAATCTTATGCAGCATCCGGAGCGTTTGATCGCAGTTGAATGGGATACATCAGGCGCTACTGAATTCCAGGTAGAGATAGTTGTTGAAGCAACTGACCGCATGGGGCTGCTCAAGGATCTCACTATTGCTTTGGGCGATGGGGGAGCAAATATTTTATCTGCTGCAACACAGACCTCCTCAATGGGGGTGGCACGCATGCGGTTCCTTATCGCCATTTCAGACGCTTCGGTGCTCGACCCATTGCTTGCTTCACTCAGCCGCGTGCCCTCCGTTTTTGACGCACGGCGAATTATGCCTGGTGAGGGTGCAAATCAATTAAAGAAACGAGTAAGAGAATGAAAGATGAGCTGCTTGGCTTTGTTGTGGGGCCAATTCAGACAAATTGTTATGCCTACTGCTCTGAAGGCCATTGTCTTGTTGTTGATGCTGGTTTTTCGGGTGCAGCGCTTGCTGAGCGTCTTGCCGATGTGCAAGTAGATCTTGTGGTTTCCACCCATGGTCATGGAGATCATACGGGCGGTGTTAAAGAGCTCTGCGAGGCGACAGGGGCTCCATTTGCACTTTCTTCGAAGGATGCTGAAATTGCCTATGCGTCTCAGGGAGACGGACATCATCCAGGCGAGCTTATTCCTCCTGTTGCAGATCGTGATCTTGTTGATGGGGATGTTTTGCACGTAGGAAGTGCCAGTTTTTCTATTATCGAAGCTCCTGGACATACACCAGGCGGGGTAGTTTTGCTTGGTGGCGGTACGGCTGAAGGAATTGCGTTTGTAGGCGATACCATTTTTGCTGGATCAGCGGGCAGAACTGATCTTACTGGTGGTGATAGCCGTGCTCTCATGAGAACACTTGCGCATTTGAGCGAGGTAATTCCGCCTGAAACACAGCTGCTTTGTGGCCATGGCCCTGCAACTACTATGGCCTATGAACTGTCAACTAATCCGTTTCTTACGGCGATAAACAATCAGTAGTTATCCTGTTAATTTGCGCGTCTGTTCGCGTTCGGTATCAGAGGGGTTCGTTTTTCGTAGCGTCCTTGAAATGTTTGACTCTCACAATTTAGGGCAGTTGTTGGTACCCGCCGCTTTGCCGGCGGGTATTTCGTGAGAAACGTCGTTTTATATCGTGCGGCGGGGAAGGAGTGCGATGGCAGACGGCATCAACTCCCTTATGCGAGAGTTTGGTATTGATAAGTCTCCTATCCGTGAGGTAATGGAGACAACCATGAGCCTTAAGCAGCAGGGGTATACCGACTTTTGGGATTTTTCTATCGGTAATCCTGAGGTGCCTACACCCCCTGAGATCAATGAGTCTATCCGTGAGATTCTTGATGTCTACAATTCGGTGGATCTTCATGGTTACACCCCCAACGATGGATGGGAAGCAACTCGCCGGGCTATTGCAGATGATTTGAATGACCGTTTTGATGCCAATGCTGACGCTTCAGATCTTATCCTTACGGCAGGTGCAGCAGGTGCACTTACCTCCTCAATAGCGGCGCTTACAACACCAGGGGAAGAAGTGATCGTACTTACGCCCTATTTCCCTGAGTATCGTTTGTATATTCAGGCTTGGAGTTGTCGCTGTGTTCCAGTGCCTACGATTGCAGGTACGTTCCAGATTGACGTCGATGCAGTCCGCGATGCCATTGGTCCTCGAACACGTATGGTTATTGTCAATACTCCAAACAACCCTACGGGTGCTATTTATAGCGAGGCTTCTCTTCGGGCTTTAGGGGATATGCTTCGGGCAGAGGGAAAACGTCTTGATAAGACTATCTATTTGCTTTCTGATGAACCGTATCGAGAGATTGTGTATGACGGTGCAAAGAACCCTTGGGTATGTGGCTGCTATGAGAACACGATCATGTGCTACTCGTATTCAAAATCTCTGTCACTTGCAGGTGAGCGAGTCGGATATGTGTATGTGCCAAAGGCTGTCCATCGGCACGATGAGGTGCTTGAGGCATTACATGGCGCACAGCGTGCAGTGAATACTATTACTGGAAGCCTTATTCAACGTGTAATTGAACGGTGTGTGAAAGCAAGGGTTCCCATTGAGGAGTATGCGGCGCGTCGTGAAATTATCTATAACGGATTGACAGAGATTGGATATGACGTTGTAAAGCCGGAAGGTGCATTTTATTTGTGGCTTAGAGCTTTGGAGCCAGATGACGCGGCCTTTGCAGAGAGAGCTACTAAAGAGCGTATTTACATGGTTTATTCTGGCGACTTTGGATGTCCAGGATATGAGCGTCTGTCATATTCATCAGTATCCCGTGAACGCCTTGCAGAATCATTATCTGCATTCCAGAATTTATGGGATTCGTATGGTGGGTATACATGGTAATGGTACCCGAGGTGGGGTTCGAACCCACACTCCCTTGCGGGAAACGGATTTTGAGTCCGTCGCGTCTGCCAATTCCGCCACTCGGGCATTGTTTCGGAAAGAAACTGCGCTCTAGAACTATAGCAGAGATAGAGAAAAAGAAACAGTCTCACTCTGATGAATAATTCGCGTACATTAAGGATATATATAAAGTCAATATAGAATCGGTGAAAAGTATTGATATGTTTGCGACTGGCGTTTAATACTATGCCAATGCAAAAAAGAGGCGGATACATTTGCTTCTACAGAGCTGAAAGAAGCAGATGAATTTGAAGGAGTGGGACACATGAAAACCAAGCATATTCTTGTTGTTTGTGGTGCAGGCGTAACAAGTTCCATGTTGGTAAGTGCGCGTCTTCGTGAGTTGCTTGATGGAGAAGGTCTGAAAGATACCTATGACATCACTCCCTGTAAAGCAGATCTTGCTGCTGCCGTTTCCCCTGATTACGACTTGATTGTCGCTACATCAACTATTCCCGATGAGACTTCTTGCCCCGTTATTGATGGCACGCCCTTCTTAAATGATCGCGGTATCTGTGCTACAGAATCTAAGGTACTTGCAACGCTTGGTTATGAGCTTGCTGATTAAAAGTTGTTTTATAAGGTCAGTCATACAATCACCCGCGACAGTTCTAAACCGTCGCGGGTGATTTTGTTGATTTGCGGGTACTCCCAATCAAATCAAAACGCGTGTTGCAAAAAGTTAGCTGCGGCTGTTCAAAAAGGCTGCAGCACCACCAACAAGAGACAGAATAGTGGCGAGCCATCCCCACAGCGAAACGCCAAGCATAGAGGTATTGCCCTTAAGATTGGCGAGTTCTGCCATATTGTCGATGACCTCCTTGCCGCCAATTGCATCTGTCAGTGCATTGCTCGCCGCTCCGACAACGAAGAACCAAATGACACAAAGAATAAACTCAACAGCAAGCGTGATAAGCAGTACTTTGCCGAGCTTAGCTGGATTACTTTTATAGGTGGAAATACTTATACCAATTAACACAGCAACAAGTATCCAGGCTATAAGAATGATCTTTACGATACCCAAGGCCCCAGAAATATCACCCAAGGTATCAGTGACAGTACTATCAGATCCACCTGATATGCTTGCAAGGTTGCTAACGCTATTGAGACCGGAAGCAAGACCAGCAAAATCTATGAGACCAAGCTCAACAGCTCCAGGTGTACTGCTGACATCTGCGCCCTGACGACTGGCTTCTGAGCGTAGCGTGCTGTAAAGCGGTGAATCTACCGTAGGGGCGAGGATTGTTATTGCCAGTACTATTGCGGCAAGAGCTATGGCAATAATCGCTCCATACTGTTTAATGGCGTTTGGAACAGGAATGGCAGATGCGACAGGTTGTCCTGCGTATGGTTGAGCTCCGGGGGCTGCACCGGGAATACCGCCTGCCTGAGATGGTGGATTTGTTTGTGCAGTATTAAAGCGATAGCCGCAAACACCACAGAACTTTGCATTATCTGGTTGCTGAGATCCGCATTTTGGACAGAACATAGCACCCTCCTTCATATATACTGAAAGCCCTTGTCTTCCAGCCTTTGGATGAGTGTACGCCAAAGTAATGGCGTGTTCTTTTCTAATGATGAAAAGAATTTGCAAATCGGATAGTAAAACTCTTTTTGCTTGTCAAAAGGATTGTGTCTAGCTAATATATACCCTTGTATGGCGAATGCCAAAGATGAAGAGGAGCTCATGCTCCCACCTGAACGGCGCTTCGAGCAGCTGTCTGGTTGAAATTGATGTTTTCCCGTTTGTCGGGCACCTTTTTCCCGGATGCTGCTGTGTGCCGCACCGGGTTTTTTAATGGCAGCTAAGGATAGAGCCGAGGTTGCCGAAGAGAGGAAGGTGTAGAAGATAGCCAAGCCGCAAGGTCCTCGTATTAATGAGGAGATTCATGCCCGTACATGTCGTCTTATTGGCGTCGATGGCTCGCAGCTAGGTCTGTTTGGCATCCGGGATGCACAGCGTGTTGCTGATGAACAAGGTCTCGACCTTGTTGAGATTGCTCCTAATGCTGATCCGCCTGTTTGCAGGGTTATGGATTACCGCAAATATAAGTATGAGCAGGATCGTAAAGCCAAAGCTGCTCGTAAGAACCAGTCTCGCATTGAAGTTAAGGAAATGAAATTCCGTCCTAAGATCGATGTGGGCGATTACGAGACTAAGAAAAATCACGTCATGCGCTTTCTCAAGAAAGGCGCTCGCGTAAAGATTACGATCATGTTCCGCGGTCGTGAGATGGCCCACCCCGAGCAGGGACTCAATGTCCTCGAGCGTCTTGCTGAGGATCTCAAGCCTTATGCCACCGTTGAGAGCCAGCCCAAGATGGAGGGACGCAACATGCACATGCTCGTTGCACCTATCAAGGGCGCTTTTGATGAGAAGAACAAGGCAGCTCAGGCTGAGAAGAGCGAGAGCGATGCACGGAACGATAAGAAGGAGAACTAAGTCATGCCTAAGATGAAGACGCACAAAGGAACCGCAAAGCGCTTCCGTCGCACCGGTACCGGTAAGATTATGCGTGCCAAGGCCTTTAAGAGTCACATCCTTACAAAGAAGTCTCAGAAGCGCATCCGCGGCTTCCGTAAGGAAACTGAGCTGTCTCCGGCCGATGTAAAGGTCGTCTCCGCCCGCATGGGTCAGAAATAGGCGCGCTCGCGTCAATCAATGTTCTCACTCTCATTTCAAGGAGTTGATAAGAAATGGCACGTGTAAAGCGCGCAGTAAATGCTAAGAAGAAGCGTCGTACTCTCCAGCAGCGTACCAAAGGTTATTACGGCACCTCTTCCCGCACTCTTCGCGGCATGATGGAGCAGTCACGTCATTCTCTGCAGTATCAGTATCGCGATCGCCGCAACAAGAAGCGTGATATTCGTCGTCTTTGGATTCAGCGCATCAATGCCGCTGCTCGTATCAATGGTATGAGCTACTCCACTTTTATGCATGGTCTTAAAGTGGCCGGCGTTGAGCTTGATCGCAAAGTTCTTGCTCAGATTGCCTACGAAGATCCCACGAGCTTTGCAGATATTGCTGAGATCTCCAAGAAGACCCTGGAGTCTGCAGAGTAAAACTCTTAAAGATTTAGACAAGGCCTCGCCCGGAAGGACGGGGCCTTTTATATTCCTTTATGCAACATTTTTTTGGTTATTTTTGGCCCTAAATGTGCAATTTGTTGCCAAATCGCCGGGTAAACGGTGTTTCTTTGTCAGCCTGTAACCGAATAGAAAAATGGCAGAGATAGGGTCTATATAACATGACAACTGCAGGTGGTCTGCATTTTAGAAGGAGGTTCGTTATGGCGAACTCGCTCTCTCGTCGTTCTTTTGTTGGAATTGTTGGCGCTTCGGCTACGGTTCTTGGTCTTGGACTTGCCGGTTGTTCAGATAATTCTTCTTCTGGTTCTGCCGATTCATACATCATTGCAACGGATACCACGTTTGCTCCGTTTGAGTTTACGAATGACAACAACGAGTTCGTTGGTATCGATGTAGATACCCTTGCCGCTTGTGCCGAAGTTAGCGGCTTTGAGTACGAACTTCAGTCGCTCGGTTTTGACGCCGCAGTTGCTGCCCTTGAGTCTGGCCAGGCAGATGGTGTTATTGCTGGTATGTCCATCACACCCGAGCGCGAAGAGAAGTATGACTTCTCTGATCCTTACTATGATTCCTATGTATGCGCTGCAGCTGCTGAAAATGGCGATGTAAAGAGTCTTGATGATCTCTCTGGTCGCGCAGTTGCTTGCAAAACGGGCACACAGAGCGCCGCATGGGCAGAATCCATCAAAGATCAGTATGGCTTCACCATTAACTATTTTGATCAGTCTGACATGATGTACCAGGATGTTCTTACCGGCAATACTGCTGCTTGCTTCGAGGATTATCCTGTTATGGCCTATGGTGTTTCTCAGGGAAATGGCCTCACCATTATTGGCGAGAACAAGGATGAGTTCTCCACACCGTATGGCTTTGCTGTTCTTAAGGGTCAGAATGCTGAGCTGCTTTCCGCCTTCAATGAGGGCCTTGCTGAGATCCGCTCCAATGGCACCTATGATGAGATCCTGAACAAGTATCTTGAGGCGTAAGTTCTGAGCTTTTAAGAGATGTCGTTGGGCCGCGTGCTGGTATGCCTACACGTGGCCCTAGGTTGTGTGAGGTTTACTGTATGAATCATATTGACCTCATAGGCACACTTATAGAAGCCTGGCCCTTGCTATGGAACGGACTGAAAATGACCGTATATGTTACGGTCGTTTCCCTTGTCATTGCAATGATTCTCGGCATTTTAGTGTGTCTTATGAACATTTCTTCGGTACGTCCCTTGCGTGGCGTAGCGAAGTTTTATATCTGGATTATCCGCGGTACACCTATGCTGGTCCAGGGTTTCTATATTTATTTTGCTATCCCTCAGCTCCTCCAGCTTATTACAGGTTCACAATTCCGCATTGATATCGTTACTGCAACGCTTATTACCCTTACTTTGAATGCCGGTGCGTATATCTCTGAGATTTTCCGCGGAGCTATTCAGTCGATTGATAAGGGCCAGATGGAGGCCTCTCGTAGTCTTGGTGTTGGTTATGCCACCTCCATGCGAAAGATTATTTTGCCTCAGGCTATTCGCGTTTGTTTACCATCGCTTGTCAATCAGTGCATCATCACGCTTAAAGACTCCACCATTATGTATGCACTTGGTTTGCCTGAAATCATGAACCAGGCGCGTGTGTTTGTTGGTAGGACCATGGAATCATTTGCTACCTATACCTGGGTTGCCCTTATCTTCCTCGCTATTATCAGCGTGCTCATGGTCTTGTCGTCTATTCTTGAGAAGAGGATGAGCAAGCAATGATGGAGCCTAAGATTAGAGTTGTCGATCTTCACAAGTATTTTGGTGACAACCAAGTTATTTGTGGTGTCAACATTGAAGTTCAGGCGGGCGAGGTTGTTTGTGTAATCGGGCCCTCTGGCTCGGGTAAGTCCACCTTCTTGCGTTGTCTTAATCGTCTTGAGGATCCAACGAGTGGTGAGATTTACGTCGACGGTGAGTGCATTACCGATCCAAAGGCTGATGTAGACCGTATTCGCCGCCACATGGGTATGGTATTTCAGAACTTTAATTTGTTCCCTCACTACTCTGTACGTGAAAATCTTACCTACGCCCCGGTACAGCTCAAGCTTAAGACACGGCAAGAAGCAAACGAGCTTGCTGACAAACTTTTGGCTCGTGTCGGCCTAGCCGATAAGGCTGATGCAATGCCTCGCTCTCTTTCCGGCGGCCAGCAACAGCGTGTAGCAATCGCGCGCGCCCTTGCTATGGAACCCGATATCATGCTTTTTGATGAGCCAACCAGCGCACTCGACCCAGAAATGGTTTCTGAGGTACTTGATGTTATGCGCAAACTGGCGAGTGAAGGCATGACAATGGTTATCGTTACACATGAGATGGGTTTTGCTCATGACGTAGCTGACCGTGTTGTCTTCTTCGACTCGGGTGTTATTCAGGAAGAGGGTACTCCTGAAGAGGTTCTGGATAATCCTCGCAACGAGAGAACCAAGAGCTTCCTTTCTAAAGTGCTGTAGTCTTCGTAAGACACCGTTATCAGGTCATGTGAAAAGCCCGTCCAGAGAAACAATCTGGACGGGCTTACTGCGTTTTAGCGCAACACTTCATTTGCCACTTATCGACGCTCACTGAGAGAAGCTATTCCTGAAAACAGAGCTGGACTAGCATGGTGTTTATAAGTTGGGTTAGTCAATTTGTGAGGGGGATATGCATGGGTAAGACGATAAGTTTTGATATGACAGGCAAAGTTGCAATTGTTACAGGTGCCTCCCGTGGCTTAGGCGTGGAATTGGCAACGTCGCTTGCTGAGTATGGTGCTGATCTTGCTCTGATGGCTGGAAACGAGGAAAAACTTAAGAAGACTACAGCCAGCATCATTGAGAAAACAGGTGTCAAAGTCATAACGGTAAAAGTTGATATTTCCAATGAACAGAGTGTTCAGGCTGCTGTAAAGGCCGTTATGGATGAATACGGCAAGATTGATGTGTTGGTCAACAATGCCGGTATTATTCGTTATGGTCGGCCTGAGGAGATCTCTGCAGCCGATTGGCGTGACTGCATTGATGTTGACGTAACGGGCACTTGGCTTATGAGTAAAGAAGTGGTCAATGCCTATATGCTTGAGCATGGCGGTCGTATCGTAAATATTTGCTCGGTTAACAGTTTTAGCGCTTCACCTACTGCGGTGGTTTATCACGTCTCTAAAGCGGCTGAGGCTGCCCTTACTAAGTCTTGTGCTGCAGCGTGGGCTGGTAATGGTATCTACGTTAATGGTATTGCACCGGGCAATATGCAAAATGGGGAGATGGCTCCAGATACGCCTCCCGCAATTCTTGAGAACATTCGTAACAAAGTGCCTCAGCGTCGTTTGGGTGGTTACGGCGATCTTTCCGGCGCACTGCTCTTCTTGGCATCGGATGCTAATACCTATACACAAGGCACCATTATCGTGTGCGATGGTGGACTCATTCTCGAGTCGTTTTAATTGAGTTGCTGGGCGAGAGGATGTCATCTTCTCGCCCATATTTCTATATAACAATTCTATTTAAGATGCTTATTTCATTTGAAATTGGGTTTATCAAAAAAACCTAGCAATGCACGTTTATTGTTTTGAAGAATCATCTGTGTGCTCGACAGATTGCTTATCTGTATCTTCTTGTGCTGCAACTTCATCCATGTGGTTATTTGCACGATGATGGAGCAATTCATTTACGATATGCTCGCGATGCTCTTCAGCGGCTTGCTCTGCACGGCGTGTTTCTTCCTCAAAGGCAGGGTCATCTGGTCCAATGAGTTCATCGTGGCCGGTATCGGGGTCATAATGATGGCGCAATACCGGTTCAAACAAATGAAGCTTTGCTGCAAAAGCGCTTGAGGCAACTATCAAAACACAGAAAATAAGGGTACGAGGCCACACCTCTACCTGCGTCATAATAAATGACCCAAGGCAGAGAAAAGCTGTCCACGCATAAATAAGTAGCACGGCACCTCGTTGGTCAAATCCTTCTTGGATCAACCGATGATGAATGTGTCCACGGTCTGCTTGTCCAACACTCACATGGGCTCGCATACGACGAATAATGGCAGAGCCGGTATCGATAATGGGGATGCCAGCAACAAGGAGCGGAATAATAATTGTGGTGAGACCGGCTACACGAGTGACATTGAGCAGCGAAACAACACCCATGACAAACCCTATGAGCAGAGATCCGGAGTCACCCAAAAAGATTGAAGCGGGATGGAAGTTATAGAACAAAAATCCCAGTGTGGCGCCTGCAAGTGCAATAGATAGCGAGGCGGCGTCTGGATGGCCAGCATTAAAAGCTAAGACAAACATGGTGATGCTTGCGATGCAGGCAATACCAGAGGAAAGCCCATCCAACCCATCAATAAGATTGATGATGTTCATGTAGGCTACCAGATAGATAACCGTAACGGGATAGGCTACCCAACCCAGCATGATCTCTCCGCCGGCAAAAGGATTGACAATATTGCCAACTACAAGCCCACTTGCCGCTGCAACGCTGGCTGCTATGATCTGTCCTGCTAGCTTTGGCAAAGGTTTTAGATGATAAATATCATCAATAACACCCGTGAGAAACGCTATGGTTACACCTACCGCCAACACGTAATAATTAACCGGCATGCCAGCTGATGGTATGAGTACGGGCGGCCAGCCAAAATAGCGTGCTCCAACTACCATAAGTAACAATGAAACAATGAGCGCGCAAAATACGCCAACACCGCCCATACGCGGAATAGGTTTACGATTTATTCTTCGCTTGTTTGGATAATCTACTGCGCCAACTTTCCATGCAAGCTTGCGTACTAAAGGAGTAATAAGCACAACAACGAGAAGAGCAGTAAAAAACAGACATATAAATGGATGTGCTTTTAGCACTGTTTACCCTCCTTCCGTACGCGCATGTCTGGCTTCGAATAATACTGTATATCCAGGTAGAACCAAAATGCAGTAGATAAACTCACATGTGGCACCTATGTAGCCGCTCTTTTACGACTGCTGCACGAGTACCGCCAACGAAATATCTTAGTACACAGGCACAATGTCACTGTTATTTGACAGTTGATATAGGTATATAAAAAGTGTCTAAGTGAGTGCAGCATTCCTTTTAGTAATGCGAAAGATAAAGCATACGCGGAATGTTTTCAGTATGTGTTTAGTTTTACGTTTGGCTTGAGGAGGGAGGGCATTATGCCCGATGTGGTTATCGTAGGAGCTGGCGTAGCGGGGTGTGCCTGTGCCCGTGAGCTCTCTCGGTATAACCTTGATGTAGAGGTTGTTGAGGCGGGATATGATCTTGCTTGTGGTGCTTCTCGATCTAACAGCGGCATTGTGCATGGAGGCTACGATCCCAAGCCTGGTACACGTAAGGCCTATTACAACGTGCGAGGTGCTCAACGGATCTTTGAGTTAGCTCCAGAACTTGGTTTTCGTGTACGACGTAATGGTTCTATGGTTGTAGCCTTTTCGGAGGAAGAGCTAAAAGTCATAGAAGAGCTCACTCGTCGGGCTCAGGCAAACGGCGTTTCTGATGTGCACGTGGTTAGTGCCGAACAAGCTCGTACGCTTGAGCCAAATCTCAATCCAAAGGTTATGGGTGCGCTGGTGTGCGATGCTTCAGGCATTTGCGATCCCTTTGGAATGACAGTTGCATTTGCTGAGAACGCCAAAGTAAATGGTGTAACGTTCAGATTCCTTACTCCCGTGGTTGATATTAAAAAAGAACCGTGCGGTTGGGGAGTGCAGCTTGGAACAGGCGAAGTCCTTCATACAAAATTGCTGATAAATGCCGCAGGTGTGCAAGCGATTGAATTCCATAACAAAGTTTCAGAGGACAAGCTTATATCTCGTCCGCGCTTGGGCGAATACGTTCTTATGAGTCGTGACATGGGCACGACCTTTTCACACACCATGTTTCAAACACCCACTTCCCGCGGTAAAGGCGTGTTGGTGAGCCCTACGACAGAGGGCAACCTTATTGTTGGTCCTGATGCTCTTGATAGCACTGATGCCTTCGATACGGCAACGCATAGTGAAGGTTTAGCTGCCGTTATTGAACAGGCAAAACTAACATGGCCCACCTACGCCGCGGGCGAAGTAATTACCAACTTTGCTGGTGTGCGTCCTTCGGGCGCAAACGGTGATTTTGTCATTGGAGAAGTGGAAGACGCTCCTGGTTTTTACGATATTGCAGCCTTTGATTCTCCGGGACTTACCTCGGCCGCTGCGGTTGCAGTAGATGTGGCAGCATGGGCAGCTGACAAGCTCAATGCTACTCTCAACTCCTCATTCATTCCTCAACGAGCTTGTCCTAAGCGTTTTCTCGAGATGACCAAAGAGGAACGTGAAGTGGCAATCGCACAGGATCCTCTCTTCGGTCATCTGGTATGCCGTTGTGAGCAAGTGAGTGAAGCAGAAGTTCTCGAGGCTATTCATGCGCCAATTCCGGCTACTACTATTTCAGCGGTTCGGAGACGCTGTCGTGCGGGCATGGGCCGTTGCCAAGGAGGCTTTTGTTTGCCTACCGTTGCAGAAATTATTGCTCGAGAAACAGGCATTGATATAGGTGATGTGAGAATGGCTGGCCCTGGCTCCGAGATAGGACTCGGGCATATTGGGGAGGTTGAGTGATGGACAACGTCCAGCGTGTATCACAGTTTGATGTTCTTGTAGTAGGTGCTGGTGCGGCTGGTCTTGCAGCAGCTACATCGGCGGCACAGCAGGGCGCGTCTGTTCTCGTTGTGGAACGCGAAGCTACTCCTGGAGGCATCTTAAGTCAGTGCATTCACAATGGATTTGGTCTGCATCGCTATGGTGAAGAGCTTACTGGCCCTGAGTATGCAGCTCGCGAGATAGCTTCTCTTCACAAGGAAGATGATGCCATACAGGTGCTTACTGACACCGCTGTTCTTGCACTTAAACGCGAAGGGAAGTTTATACAAGCAACCCTTGTTTCAGCTGAGCGGGGCATGCAGATCCTCACTTTTGGAGCAGTTGTCCTTGCATGTGGATGTCGCGAGCGTAGTCGCGGAGAGATTGGTATTCCGGGAACACGTCCGGCAGGAGTGTATACGGCTGGATGTGCACAGAAACTTTGTAACATCGATGGCATTCGACCTGGCTCACGCGTAGTAATTTTAGGTTCGGGCGATATTGGTCTCATTATGGCTCGCCGTATGACATGGGAAGGCGCCAAAGTTCTCTGCGTATGTGAATTGGCTTCGGAGCCAGGAGGTCTGCGTCGCAACATTGTGCAGTGTTTGGACGATAACAACATTCCGTTGTTGCTCTCAACTACCGTAACGGCCATTAAAGGTTCTCCGCGCCTTGAAGCGGTAGAGCTGAGTGATGTAGATCCAGTAACAAAACAACCCATTCCTGGAACAAGCAGGCTTGTCGAATGTGATGCTTTGTTGTTATCGGTGGGTCTTATTCCAGACAATACGCTTGCAAAAGGTTTGGGAGCAGTAATTGATCCTGGTACCAAGGGTCCTAAAGTAAATGAACATCTGCAAACAAGCGTGCCAGGGCTATTTGTGGCTGGCAATGAACTTCATGTACATGATTTGGTTGACTATGTATCTGAAGAGGGCACTGTTGCGGGTATTTCTGCTGCTCTCTATGCGTTAGGAAAAACAGAGAACAACGAGGAAGAACCTCTGACGGTAGTGTGTGGAGAAGGTGTTGCCCAAATTGCTCCACAGCTCATTACTCAGAGGGATAAGAAAGTAACTTTACGCTTGCGTTCACGTGCGAGGATAGAGAATGCACAGATTTGCGTTGTGTGCAATAACAAAACTATTCGCTCGGTTGCTCGGCGAATTGTAGTCCCATCAGAGATGCAAGAAATCGTACTCCGTCCTACAGATCTCGAGCAGATAACAGGTGGGCTTGAAGTTATCTGTCAGCCAGCTGAGAGAAGGTAAGAAGCGTGGAACAACATGTACAAAATGTCACGTGTGTTCAGTGTCCTATGGGATGTTCTCTCTCTGTGTATATAGATAGTGCGGGAGCAGTAACCAATGTGGAGGGAAACAGCTGTCCTCGTGGCAAGGCGTATGGCGAAGCAGAAGTCACTCATCCGGTGCGAATGGTAACAAGCCTCATGCGGGTTGAGAACACATTTCACCCCATAAGTGTGCGAACTGCTGAAGCGGTGCCACGTGAGACTATTCCGGCCGTCCTTGCTGCTATCCACAACACAACAGTTAAAGTGCCCGTACAGGCAGGTGAAGTGCTCATTCAGAATGTGGCAAATACTGGTATTGATGTGGTGGCAACAAAGAGCTGTACAACACCACTTTAGTGCGGGCGCTTATACGAATTCTTCCGATAAGCGAGATATGACTCACGTACGCAATGTCAAGACTGGTTCTGAGGAAACTAGGCTTTATAGTTGAATTGCCGGATCCCTGCGGTGCCAACTGGGTGAACCGACAATTTTTTCGAGGGAGTCCAGATATCGTTCCTAGTACGGGGATCCTCCGTTGTTGAGGAAGCCGGAAGAGGCGATGAGGACACCCACCTTTTGTGAGGTGGGTTCATAATCGCAACCGCAGGGGCCGGTTTTTATGTGGAAAGCGTTTGCCAACCTCATAAAAACCGGCCCGAGTCGCTTTAATGCTGCAGCTAGTCTTGGTGTGTCTCCAGTTCGATAGCATCCGAAGGCAGAGGCGTATCTTTAGGAATCGCCACAAGCTTATAACCCAAGATGTTAAGGAGTCTTACAAGAACTTTCGTTTGTGGGTTGCCCACCGAGAGCACAGAAGCAACTGCTGGTTGGCTTACACCAAGTTCATCGGCGACCATCTGCTGAGTCATGTTGCGCTTCGAGATGATCGATCGAAGGGCATCCGATACATACATGCCGTCGCCTCCCCTTTATTCGGTCGGTACAGATAGTAGCTAGGACGGACGTCAAACATTAAAACCCTCGATTTTATGAGGGAAAGAAACCTCTTGTCCTACCACTGTTAGCATGCCATGAAATGATACTCCATTTATGCTCTTTTCTACCTTTCATCCCTTTTTTCCCGCAAATGGACAGGACATCAGTGTCATTTAATTATTTTTTCTCAAACGGATAAGATCATTGGAACCTTGTGGGCACATTTGGGAAGCATTGTTGCCGTGAGTTTGGTGTCTGTCAGGGCGGTTACAATCGTGTAAGCCGACAACAAGAGAGGAATACACGAGATTATGGAACAGCAAAAAACACTTGCAGTTATAGATGGCAATTCACTGATGCACCGTGCGTTCCATGCCATTCGTCAGCCTATGTCGGCACCGGATGGTCGTTCAACAAATGCGCTGTTTGGGTTCTTCAATATGTTTGTGAAGTTTATTGAAACCTTTACCCCAGACGGCATACTTTGCGCGTTTGACAAAGGCAAGCCACGTATTCGTATGGAACTTTTGCCGCAGTATAAAGCCCAGCGTCCGCCCATGGATCCTTCTTTGGCGGAACAATTTCCTATGGTTAAAGAATTGCTGCATGTGCTCAATATTCCAGTTGTGGAACTGGAAGGTTGGGAAGGCGACGATATTCTCGGTACCCTTGCAAGACGAGGCGAGCAAGTGGGCTATAACATGCTGCTTGTGACAGGCGATCGTGATATGTACCAACTCTCAACCGATAAGGTGCAGATCGTTTCAACGAAAAAAGGTGTATCGGATGTTGTGGTTATGACCCCAGAGAGCGTTGTGGATCTCTATGGAGGTATTACGCCGCAGCTTGTTCCAGATTTTTATGGTCTTAAAGGCGATACCTCAGACAATATTCCTGGTGTACCAGGTATTGGCCCCAAAAAGGCAGCTGCCCTTATTACTCAGTATGGCAACCTTGATGAAGTGCTTGCTCATGCTGACGAAGTGAAAGGTAAGATGGGGCAGAATCTTCGAGAGCATGCAGAGGACGCTCTTCTCAGTAGGAAAATTGCAACTATTCGCACAGATGCTCCACTTGAGATTGATCTGACCAAGGTACATTTTCCTGATTTCGATCCCACAGCAGTAGTAGAGG
Source organism: Olsenella sp. Marseille-QA0557 (assembly GCF_965119725.1). Lineage (NCBI taxonomy): Bacteria > Bacillati > Actinomycetota > Coriobacteriia > Coriobacteriales > Atopobiaceae > Olsenella > Olsenella sp. Marseille-QA0557. Next base: position 1,453,303 of record NZ_CBCPMI010000001.1, read on the forward strand.
CCTTTTCTGCACTTGGCTTTACCGGTATGACTCAGCGCCTTGTGCGTCTTTCGGATGAGCCAGTTGTTCAAGCTTCTAAAACGCCCACATTGCCTTCAAGCGAATTAAAACTTTACGAAGGGGATGCAGATGAGTTTGTATCAGAAGCGATAAAGGCGGGGGAGTGGATCGGTGTAGCTGCATCGCAGGCTGATTCATCAGGACAGCTGACTTTTGCCTTAGGCGATACGCCCCGTATTGCTGTATGGCTCTCGAGCAGTGCTGGTCTTGTCTGTTTTGACAATGAAAAAGCCTACGCTTCATTAGCCCGTCTTTTTAAGGAAGGATTGGTCTGTGCGGGCGATGTAAAAGGGTTAGTGCATCTTCTTTGTCCCATGGATTCTTCTCGCCCTGCTGAACTTGCAGCTTCGGAAATTGCACCTGAACGTATCTTTGATGCGGGTATTGCTGCCTATTTGTTGGAATCGGATCGTACGTCCTATGAACTTCCTGGTTTGGTAGAGACGTATTTGTCAATTACGCTGCCGGATCCGTCCGACGATATCCCTCAAGAAGCACTCGATGCTATTTCTGCTCGCCATTTGCACCCTGTTCTTGAGAAGCGCTTGGAAGAGGATGGCTCTTCCGATGTCATGCACAAAATTGAAATGCCTTTGCTTCCAGTGCTCGTCGCGATGGAACGCCGAGGCCTTTCTGTGGATACACATGTTTTGGCACAGCAGTCATCTGAGCTTGGCGCTGAAATCGACGAGATGGCTCATGCCATTCATGAAGCAGCTGGAGAAGAGTTTAATATCGATTCGCCAATGCAACTTTCGCATGTGCTGTTTGATGTCTTAGGTCTTCCAACACGTGGGCTTAAGCGTACACGTCGTGGTTACTATTCAACAAACGCTAAAGTCCTGGCGGATCTCGCTTCTCAGAGCAAGATTGTTTCTGAAGTACTTGAATATCGTGAGCGTGCAAAGATTAAATCGACGTATTTGGATGCCTTGCCCGCGCTTGTATTGGGCGATGGTCGTATCCATACAACATTCAATCAAACGGTTGCGGCAACAGGCCGCCTCTCCAGCTCAGATCCCAACTTGCAGAATATTCCCACCCGCTCAGAGCTGGGACATCGTGTGCGCAAAGCCTTCAACGTGGCAGAAGGAAGCGTTTTTCTGGCGTGTGATTACTCACAGATTGAGTTGCGTCTTTTGGCTCATCTTTCGGGCGACGAACATCTTATTGCGGCGTTTTGTGAGGGTGCAGATTTTCACGCCTCTACAGCAGCGCGCGTTTTTAATGTGCCTGTAGAGGAAGTCACACCGCTCCTTCGAAGCCGTGCTAAAGCAGTAAACTTTGGCATTGTGTATGGTCAGCAAGCGTTTGGACTTGCAAGTTCTCTTAAGATTCCGCGTGCAGAAGCTCAGGAAATGATAGATAGGTATTTTGAGGCATATCCTGGTGTGGACGCCTATCTTAAAGAACAAGTTGCCTTTGCGCATGCACATGGTTATGTCACAACAATGTATGGGCGTCGTCGCCATACAAAAGATATCAATAGCCGTAATTTCCAAGCCCGTTCATTTGCTGAGCGAACAGCAATGAATCATCCTATGCAAGGAACAGCTGCAGACATTATTAAGATTGCCATGGCTCGTGTTGAGAAACGCATCGCCGAAGAAGGGTTCAAGTCTCGTCTTATTCTGCAGATTCATGACGAATTGGATCTCGAGGTTCCCGAGAACGAAATTGAAGCTATTTCTGAACTCGTTCAAACTACGATGCAGGGTGTCGTGGAGCTAAAAGTGCCTCTGCTTGCAGAGGTGTCTTGGGGACAAACTTGGGCAGAGGCTAAATAGAATCCAGTTCCTATTCGATAAAGCCCGTGTCTTCTAAAAGCTCGCCTGTCTTGCCGTCGGCTGCAGCGCAGGCGAGCTCATCGCACCGTTCATTTTCGTTGTTGCCCGCATGGCCTTTTACCCATACAAAGGTAGTGTTGTGCGGCTCGAGAGCTTTGATCAAACGCTGCCATAAATCGGGGTTTTTAACAGGCTTTTTGTTTGCCGTTTTCCAGCCGTTTTGTTGCCAGGAGCTTAACCAGTGTTTGTTTATTGCGTTGACCACATATTGTGAATCGGAATGAATCTCAACGGTACAAGGGCGATTTAATGCTTCTAAACCAGCAATAACACCCATGATTTCCATGCGGTTGTTCGTGGTATGGGAGTATCCTGCCGAAAGCTCTCGACGATGAGTCACTCCGTTTTTATCAACATAAAGAAGAACGGTGCCATATCCGCCCGGCCCTGGATTTCCGCGGCTTGAACCATCTGAATAGATTGTTACGTTCACCTTTTCTCCGTGTTTCTTTGGGTTTGTGAAATAAAAGTTATCTTCCGAGCGTGTTAAGACGGTCGACCAGAGCGGGGAGCTCGCGGGCAAACGCTGCGGTGTCACCACGCCAGACGGCACGCTTTGGTCTTGCATGGCCAACGTAGGCTGTCTTTAATCCAACATCTGGGCGTGGAAAATCTCGAGTGGCATCATTGCCAACCATCAAACATTCTTCCGGCGTAAGTTTAAGAGTTGCAACAAACTCCTGAAAATACCGCGCATGTGGCTTAAGACGATGCGAGTTGCCAATGTGGGAAACGAGATCAAACGTGTCAAGAGTAAGGTGTGCCCAGCCCAAACGTGTTTGCAAACAGCCTTCAGAGAATGCAGGATTTGTGGCTAAGGCAACGATGAGCCCCATATCGCGCGCTTGTTCAATGGCCTCATGAGCGCCTTCACGTGGGACGGCATGAATGATTGAACTATTCCTCGTAGGAAGTACCTCTCGATCATAGAAGTCCAATGCATCCGCTACGACAGCATCTTCAAAATCAACGTCGATTCGTTGTTTTACGGCGTTGATAAAGACTTCTGCATTCGTGAGGTTGTCGTCTCGAGCATCGTTTTGCATAGCTAGGTATGCAGTAGCAAGAGCTGCTGCTGCACGCGGCGAGCTAACTCTACCAATCCTGGCAAGCATGTCGGAAAGATCAGCGGTATAGCGGGCCATGAAGGCGGCAAGATTGATGCTCAACAGAGTATCGTCAAGATCAAATAAAATAGCCTTTATCATCTCTGACCCTCCTTTCCGCTTCAGTTTGTTGTTCGCCATTGTACACAGCTTTGAAAATAACACCCCTGAAGGCATCACAATTGCAAATACTGCAGAGAAAAGTCTATGCATCTCGACTTAATGCTTGAAATGCACCCTCAAATCAGGGTAATCTTGCAACTGCATGACTAATACAGTCATGCTCCTGTATCTGTCGGCCCCCGAGCATGTTAATTCCAGGATGGTGGGAAAGGCCCTTTGCGGTACTCCTTCCGCAGGTGAAGACCATGACGATCGGGGCCCCGCTTTTTGAAAGGGGTCCACCTTTGAGTGAGATTCAGAACTCGTCCATCTTCTCTCTTGACGATGTCTCTGATGAGGAGATGAACAGCCTCATCGACGGGACAATTACCGACTTTGATGAGGGCGACCTTGTCACAGGTACTGTCGTTAAGATCGAACGCGACGAGGTCCTGCTCGACATCGGCTTCAAGTCTGAGGGCGTTATCCCCGTCCGCGAGCTTTCTATCCGTAAAGACGCCAACCCTGCTGATATTGTCGCCATGGGTGAGACAATTGAGGCTCTCGTTCTCCAGAAGGAGGACAAGGATGGCCGTCTGATTCTCTCCAAGAAGCGTGCTGAGTACGAGCGTGCTTGGAACCGCATTGAAGAGATGTTTAACTCCGGTGAGAACGTCGAGGGTGAGGTTATTGAGGTTGTTAAGGGCGGCCTTATCCTTGATATTGGCCTCCGCGGCTTCCTTCCCGCTTCTCTCGTTGACCTCCGTCGTGTCAAGGATCTCAACGCTTACCTTGGTACGCGCATCGAGGCTCGTGTTATCGAGATGGATCGCAACCGCAACAACGTTGTTCTTTCCCGTCGTGTTGTTCTTGAGGAGGCTCGTAAGGCTGAGCGTGCCGAGATTCTCTCCAAGCTTAAGAGCGGCATGCGTCTCAAGGGTACCGTTTCCTCCATTGTCGACTTTGGTGCATTTGTCGACCTTGGTGGTATCGACGGCCTTATCCACATCTCTGAGCTCTCTTGGAACCATGTCAACCATCCTTCTGAGGTTGTCAAGGTTGGCCAGGAAGTTGAGGTTCAGGTGCTCGACGTTGATCTCAACCGCGAGCGCATCTCCCTTGGTCTCAAGCAGACCACCGAGGATCCTTGGCATACACTCGTAAAGAAGTATCCTGTCGGCGCCATCGTTGAGGGCACCGTTACCAAGCTTGTTACCTTTGGTGCTTTTGTGGATCTTGGCGAGGGCATTGAGGGCCTGGTTCACATCTCTGAGATGGCTAAGCAGCACGTTGACCAGCCTTCCCAGGTGTGCGCAGTTGGCGATCCGGTCCAGGTAAAGGTCATGGAGATCGATCTTGACCGTCGTCGCATTTCGCTTTCCATGAAGGCTGCTGCTGAGACGCTCGGTATCGATGTTGATGTAAAGCCTCTTGATAAGCCTGAAGAGGAAGCTGCAGAATAAGTGATGTAATGAGCATCCTTTTATTGCTTCATTAAGATAATGCGAGAGGGCCGCCTTACTGGCGACCCTCTTTGCTATCGCTTTGCGCTCATCATATGCTCTAACTCGTGTAGTTATCGCGATGGTTCTGTTAACGCTCAGTTACTCTGTGGCGGTAATCGTTTGAATTGCTCCAATACTAGTTCATAGTTAATTCAGTTAATATTTCAGATCCATTCTCATGAAACGGATCTCAAGTCGGCGCGCATACGCGCGGTGTTTATGACGAGGAAGAAGGATGCAATGACGAATTCGCTTTCCCGCCGTCAATTTCTGAAGGGCTCTGCAGTGGCAGGTGCAGGCTTAGCTGCTGCCTCTTTGGTTGGCTGCGGTGGTGGCGGTGGTGACACCAGCTCCAAGATCCTGCGTTTTGGCCAGGCAAATGCAAAGCTTGGCTTGGATATGCAGAAGTCCACAAACTCCGGTACCTCTTCTGTAGCGGATAACATTGTTGAGTCTCCGCTTCGCTGGACCGAGGACAACGAGCTTGTTCCCTGCCTGTTCACTGAGATTCCTACCCCTGAAGCAGACGGTGTTACCTATCACTGCACACTTGCAGAGGGCATTAAGTGCCACGATGGTTCAACGCTGACCGCTAACGATATTAAGTACTCATTTGAGCGTATGTTCACTCCTGCTACCGGTGCTAAGTCAACATATATGTATGACTTCATCGTAGGCGCAAAGGACATGCTCGCTGGTAATGCTACTGAGCTTTCTGGTCTTACCGTTGAGGATGATACGCACTGCACGTTCGTGCTTGAGTATCCAATGGCAACCTTCACGGCAAACCTTGGTATCAACTATGCCGACATCTTCCCGCAGGCAGCCTGCGAGGCCGCAGGAGATTCTTGGGGAACTGGTACCGACCTTGTGGGTACTGGTCCTTACAAGCTTGTCTCCAACGATGACACTACTCAGGTTGTCATGGAGCGCTTCGATGATTATCACGGTGGCACTCCCAATCTTGACCGCCTGATCATCAAGTATATTGATGATGGCAACACCAAGATGATGTCCTACAAGAATGGCGACATCGATTATTGTGACCTGCCTTCTGAGCTTCTTCAGCAGTATCAGAACGACTCTGAGGTAAGCGAGCAGATTACACAGTACTTGCCGCTTGGTACTCAGATTGTCAACCTCAACCTCAACGATGCCGAGCTTCAGGACGTTCGTGTCCGTCAGGCACTCTCTCTCGCAATTAACCGCGAGGAGCTCATTGAGACAGTTCTGTTTGGTGCCGGCGAGCCTTGCTCTGGCTTCCTGAATCCTGCTATTCCGGGCTATGACGAGAGCGCTCCTGTCTTTGAGTACAACCCTGATCGTGCTCGTGAGCTTCTCGCTGAGGCTGGTGCCTCTGATCTGCACCTTACCTGCGGTGTTCGTGAGCGCGACCGCAGCGTCATGGTTGCTGTTCAGGGCTATTGGCAGGCTGTTGGCGTCACCCTTGAGCTCAACCAGCTCGATAACGGTGTATGGCAGCAGGATTGGGCTGACGGCAACCTGATGGTTACGACTGTTGGTTGGTTCCCGCTGTTTGCAGACGCTGACAACCAGATGTATACCTACTTCTTCAGTGAGAATGCATCCGGCAAGTCTTCGTTCTATAACAACGCTGAGTTTGACGACCTGATGACCCGTGCTCGCCAGTCCACAAATGAGGATGAGCGTGCCGAGCTCTATCGTCAGGCTGACGACATTCTTTCTCGTCAGGACTATGCAACATTGCCGCTCTTCTATCCGAAGTATCAGTTCGTTGCTAAGAGCTATGTCAAGAATGCCAAGGTTGGCAACCTGATCTATCACATGATGGATATCGACATCGATAACACCGACTCCAACTACACCGGCCAGGAGTAGTTTGATAGCCGTGATGGGTTCGATGATTCGTTAGGTAAGCTGTCTAGTCGGGGGAGGGCATCGTTTTTTACGATGTCCTCCCCTACGCGGTAGCGTTCGCACTCGAATTTTGGAGAGGTTCATGCGGACGTTGAGAGGGGGGATGCCGAATGAGGGATTTTCTCATTAAAAGAATCCTGCAGGCCATCGGTGTCGTGCTATGCATCTCCGCCATTACCTTCTTCGTTCTGAATATTGTGCCTGGTGATCCTGTGCGCATCATGATGGGCGATATGGCGGATGAAACAACAATTGAGCAGGTGCGTCACAGTATGGGACTCGACCGTCCTGTACCAGAGCAGTACATCAATTGGCTGACCAACATGCTTCATGGTGATTTTGGAACTTCCTATTCGCAGAATAGGCCGGTTATCACACTTATGGGTAATGCGTTTGCAGTTACAGCCCAGCTTGCGGGGTGGGCATACTTATTTGCCTTGGTGTTTGGTTTGGTCCTTGGTGTTGTTGCAGCTGTTAACCATGGACGTGCGCTTGACCGTGCACTCATGGCGCTGTCAGTCTTTGGTATTTCGGCTCCTTCATTCTGGGTTGCCATTATTTTGCAAATTGTCTTCGCACTTACCCTGCACATGTTCCCGCTGTCGGGTGTAAGCACACCAATCCATTATGTCTTGCCCGTTCTTGCTCTGGGTGTGCGTTACGCCGCAAGTATTGCTCGCGTTACACGCACGAGCATGCTTGAGGTATTGGGCCAAGACTTCATGCGTACTGCTGAAGCAAAAGGTTTGGGTCGTTGGACCGTGATAATTGGACACGGCCTTCGCAACGCTCTTATTCCTATCATCACCATTGCTGGTACGCAGCTCGGCGAAATTTTCACAGGTTCCATTCTTATCGAATCCATCTTCTCCATGCCGGGTATGGGCAAGATGCTTCTTGACGCAATCAATACACGTGACCTGCCGCTTATCCAGGGTGGTGTTATGTATATCGCCATCATTTGCGTCGTGGTATACCTCATCGTCGACATTCTCTACGCAGTAGTTGATCCTCGCATTCGTCTTGGAGGAGGTGAGGAGGAGTAATGGCTCTCTTTACTAGTGATAAGAAAAGTTCAAAGGTACAGAAGGCTGAACGTATTGCTGCTGACGCCTCCGCAGCACAGCAGGCTGAACGTGAAACAAATCCAAAGCGTCGCGCCTCCAATTACTGGGCGGTAAGTTGGAATATCTTCCGTAAAAATAAGCTCGGTATGGCCTGCTTATTTATCGTAATTCTGCTGGTGCTTATTGCCGTGTTTGCTCCGGTTATCTCACCTTATAATCCCGATGAACAGGTTCTTCGCAATATGCTGCAGCCACCCAGCTGGGCTCATCCTTTTGGCACCGATGAGTTTGGTCGTGACATCTTGTCCCGTACCATCTACGGCTGCCGTGTATCGCTTTCCGTAGGCGTTGTATCCCAAGCAATCGCACTTGTTATCGGCTTTTTGGCAGGCGTTTGTGCTGGCTATTTTGGTGGCAAGGTCGATGCGGTTATCTCTTTTGTCATACAGGTTTTCTCGAGCTTCCCATTCCTTCTTTTCGCCATCGTCGTGATGTTTGTTATGGGTCCGGGTCTGGTGAACCTCTATGTTGCTTTGGGTCTTTTAGGTTGGTGCTCCACCGCACGTTTGGTACGCGGTGACGTTATGCGTCTTAAAGGATCTGAGTACATTCAGAGCTGCATTCTTTCTGGTGGCAAGAGCTGGCGCATTATTATGAAGCACCTGCTTCCTAACTGCGTATCTACCCTCATTGTTGTTACCACGCTTGGTATTCCGTCGGCTATTCTTAATGAGGCTTCGCTTTCCTTCTTGGGCCTGGGCGTTCAGCCCCCAATGGCAAGTTGGGGCCAGATGATTTCCGACAGCCAACCATTTATTCAGTCAAATACCTATTACAGCGTTATCCCAGGCATTGCCATCATTATTACTGTTATGGCCTTTAACCTTCTTGGCGATGCTTTACGTGACGCACTTGATCCGAAGATGCGGTCCTAGGGAGGAGGCACGTATGGAACCGAATGACATTCTCTCTTCTGAAATCTCAGAAGATACGGTTGCAACTGCAGCCGATCTGTCCCAGGATCTTATCGAGAACTCCGAAGCAAAAGAGACGCTGCTCGATGTAGATAATCTCTCGGTAACATTGTTTACCGAGGATGGTGCTTTGCCTGTTATCGATCATCTTTCTTTTGTCATGCGCGCTGGAGAAACGCTTGCTGTTGTCGGCGAATCGGGCTGCGGTAAGTCCATGACTGCTCTTTCGGTTATGGGTCTTTTGCCTTCGCCGCCCGCAAAGGTGGTAGGCGGATCTATCAATTTCCGCGGGACCGATTTCACCAAGCTCTCTGCTGATGAAATGCGTCATCATCGTGGCTCTGATATCTCCATGATTTTCCAGGAGCCCATGACTTCTCTTAACCCGGTTATGACGGCTGGCCGTCAGATTCGTGAGGGCATTCTTGTTCACAACCCCAAGATGAGCAAGTCTGAAGCAGATAAGCGCGCGCTCGAGATGATCGAGCTCGTTGGTATTCCTGCTCCGGAGAAGGTCTTTAAGAGCTATCCCCATGAGCTTTCTGGTGGCATGCGTCAGCGCATTATGATTGCTATGGCCTTGGCTTGCCAGCCCGCTCTTCTTATTTGTGACGAGCCAACAACTGCTCTTGATGTAACTATCCAAGCACAGATCCTTCAGCTCATCGACTCCATGCGTGAGCAGTTGGGTACTGCGGTCATGCTCATCACTCACGACATGGGCGTTGTTTCTGAGATGGCCGACTGGGTCCTGGTAATGTATACAGGTCATGCGGTGGAATATACGGTCTCACCTGAGCTGTTTACCAATCCGCTTCATCCCTATGCACAAGGACTCATTGCCTCAATTCCTTCTTTGGGCAATACAGTGGATACGCTCTATGCCATCCCGGGCAACGTTCCTATGCTCAATGAAATTCCTACAGGATGCCCCTTTAATCCTCGCTGCCCCTACGCATGCGATATCTGCCGGACTGAGGTGCCGCGCCTGGCACCTGCAAATGGTGATAAACAGCATCTGGTAGCTTGCTGGAAATACACCGAGAAGTGGGGTGAGTAGCGTGGCGAATACCTATGATAAGAACGATGTTGTGCTTGAGGTCCGCGACCTCACAAAGCACTATCCCATTAAAAAGGGACTTTTAGGTAAGGCTGCGGCTTACGTTCATGCTCTTGAAGGTGTGTCGTTTGATGTCCATCGTGGTGAGACGTTCGCCATTGTAGGCGAGTCTGGCTGCGGTAAGTCTACAACGGGCAAGTGTGTACTTCGTCTTGTCGAACCCACTTCAGGTACCGTAACGCTTGATGGTGAGGATTTCACGGCGCTATCTGGTGAAGCACTTACGCGCGCTCGACAGAAGATGAAGCTCATCTTCCAGGACCCCTATAGCTCGCTCAATCCTCGTATGACGGTTTCTGACATTATTGCTGAGCCTATAGATATTGCCCATACGTATAAGACGCGTGCCGAACGTGACGCTCGTGTTGAGCAAGTCATGCAAGCGGTTGGCCTTGACCTCACGTATAAATATCGCTATCCGCATGAGTTCTCCGGCGGTCAGCGACAGCGTATTGGTATTGCTCGCGCTATTGTTCTTGAGCCTGAGCTGGTTGTATGCGATGAGCCTGTTTCCGCTCTTGATGTTTCGGTTCAGGCTAAGGTAATTAACCTTCTGGGTGAGTTACAAGAGCAGTATGGCCTTGCTTATATCTTTATTTCACATGACCTTTCAGTGGTTAAGCATATTGCTGACACTGTTATGGTCATGTACCTTGGCCACACTATGGAGCTTGCGCCCAAGCAGGAACTTTTTGACAATCCTCTGCATCCTTATACACAGGCTCTGCTTGATGTTATTCCTAAGATTGGCCACGAGCGCATTCAGGATAAGAAAATCCTTGAAGGCGATGTACCAAGCCCCACTAATCCGCCAAAGGGTTGCTGCTTCCATACGCGTTGCCCGCATTGCATGAAGATTTGCTGCGAGCGTGTTCCAGAGATGCACGAAGTGGGTCCTGAGCACACATGCGCATGCCATCTGTTTGATAAGGATCTCAGTGAAGAGGACCGTACGCCTGTTGCTATTAATGCAGCAGTGGCTGCGGATCTCTAAAGCCAACGCAAGCTTTAGAAGAGAAGCCCAAGATTTTGTGACTCATAAACGTCTTCCGTAAGGTATGCGGAAGACGTTTTTTTATTATTCATTTCAATAGTCTCTTTGTGCATATAGGATGAAGCCGAATACATAGTTGCTGTAGGGTCGTAGAGTAAATCGCAGCAACCATATATCAAACGGAAAGGTTGAGAACATGAGTGATGTACTCGATCGGTTTGTAAAATACTGCAGCGTTACTTCGCAGTCAGATCCGCTTACCAGCGACCATGTGCCTTCAACACCAACGCAGCATGAAATGGCCAAGGTGGTCGCAGATGATCTTCGCGCGCTGGGTGCAGAGGATGTCTGTGTAGACGAACATGCCTATGTCACTGCTCAATGGCCCGCAAGTGAAGGTTGTGAAGCACTGCCTCATCTCTGTCTTTGTGCACATCTCGATACTGCGTGGCAGACAAAGGGTGAAAATGTTCATCCTCATGTTGTGCACTACGATGGTGGCCGTCTTGTTATGGGCACAGTTGATGGTGAAGAAATCTATTGCGACACCACTACAAATCCCGAGCTCGATCGTATGAAGGGCTGGGATATTGTTGTGTCTGATGGCACCACACTCATAGGCGGCGATGATAAAGCCGGTGTTGCTGAGATAGTGGCTTTGCTTGCCCGTTATCGTAATGACCCTTCAATTCCGCACCCTGCTCTTGCTGTAGCTTTTGTCCCTGATGAAGAGATTGGCCATGGTGCTGCTCTGCTCGATTTGGATGCTTTGGGTTGCGAGTGGGGTTATACCCTTGATGGCGGTCCTCTTGGTGAGTTCAGCTATGAATGCTTCAATGCGGCAGAAGCCAATGTTCGTGCACGTGGTATTTCAGTTCATACAGGTACTGCCAAAGGCATTATGGTTAACGCCTCAGAGGCAATCATGCGCTTCCATCAACTCTTGCCTGCGGCTGAGCGCCCTGAATATACCGAGGGTTATGATGGATTCTTTTATCTGGAGCGTATGAGCGGCGATTGTGAAAGCGCCCAGGCAGATTACATTATTCGCGACCACGATAAGGCACTATTTAATCGTCGTAAGCGTCTTATCGAGCGCGCCTGTGAGCAGGTAAATGAAGAGCTCGGGGATACATATCTCAGTGTTGAGATTCATGATACCTACCAAAACATGGCCGATGTTATTCTCGATGGAAACGAACACCTCGTGGAGAATGCTCGCAGGGCATTTGAGGAGTGCGGTCATGAAATGAAGATAATTCCTATGCGTGGGGGCACCGATGGTGCTCAACTCTGCTACCGTGGATTACCGTGCCCCAACATCTCGGCTGGATACTATAACGCTCATGGCGTGCGTGAATTTGTACCAGTGCCAGAACTTGAGGGTATGGTCGATGTGCTACAGGCGCTTATGAACTTGTATGCACACCCACAGAATGAGCAGTAAGGAGAATCAAGCTTTATTGCTTAGTGCAGGATTTTATTTTCAGGGGGTCTTTCTGAAAGACTCTTTCGTTGCCTTGAGGAGGGCATATGAGCAACACAATTGATGCGGCGTACCTTACAGATCTTTTTCATGAGCTTGTAGAGGTAGATAGTCCGGTGGGTTTTTACACCGATATTGAGCCTTACATGGCCTCTAAGGTAGCCGAATGGGGCTATGAGATGTATTGGGATCGTAAGCACACAGGTTATGTTCGTGTTCCTGGTCGCGATCGTTCTCGTTGTGTTTGCGTGGGGGCGCACCTGGACACTATCGGTCTGGTTGTTCGTGGCTTCAATGACGATGGGACGCTGCGTGTGCGCCAGGTTGGTGGCATTAACTATCACAGCATTGAGGGTTCAAGCTGCAGGATTCATTGCCGCGATGGCCGCGTGGTTAACGGCCAGGTTATCTGCAATAAGCACTCAGTCCATGTATTTGAAGACTGTCGCCAAGTGCCACGTGATGAGAACAACATGTCCGTCTCAATCGTGGCCGATGTCAAAAATCCGGCCGATGCTCGTGCACTTGGGGTAACAGAGGGTGCTCTGATCTCCATTGATCCTGAGTACGAGGCTTTTGACAATGGCTATATCATTTCACGCCATATTGACGACAAGGCCTGCGTTGCTGTTCTTCTCGATGTTTTGAAGTGGCTCAAAGAGTCAGGAGAAGTGCCTGCCTGCGACACGCTCTTTGCTTTCCCAATCTATGAAGAGATTGGCCATGGTGGCGCTTATGTACCTGAAGAAGTAAGCGAATATGTTGCGCTTGACATTACCCTCATTGGCCCGGATTACGATGCAGACGAGCATAGCGTAGGCATTGCCGCTTCTGATCATCATGGCCCTTACGACTGGGATCTTACCAACAAGCTTATTGCTGCTGCCGGCGAGGCATGTGATAAAGACAAGTGGAATGTTCAGGTGTGCTTCCATTTTTCAACCGATGCGATGGCAGCCTACGTCCTGGGTTCAAATATCTATGCAGCAGCCTTTGGTCCTGCCTGCCTGAACACACATGGTCGTGAGCGCTGTCACGTGGATGCACTGGTAGAGACGGAGAAGCTCTGCCGTGCCTATATCATGGGTGGTGCCAAAGAGGAAGCTTAGTACCGTGTATGTTGTCTTTCTCATAGGCGGTATAGGATCGGGTAAGTCGACTGCAGCCCAGCGCTTGGTTACGCTGGGCGCAGCGCGCATTGATTTGGATGAGCTCTCCCGAGAAGTACTTGCTCCACATGCGCCCTTGCTAACAGAGATTGCCAATACATTTGGCGCCGATCTTATCGATGACCAGGGTGTCTTGAATCGCGGACTTTTAGCATCGCGTGTATTTAGTTCACCTGAGCTCACTGCCAAGCTTGAGGATCTTGAGCTGCCTGCTATTCGTGAGTTGTTGGTTAGCAAGCTCAATGAACTGGCGAATATGGGTAAGACACCTCCATGTTGCGTTGTTGAAGTGCCGCTGCCTGACCGCATGGGTCCGTTGCTTTCTCTTGCAGATGAAGTAATGGCAGTAACCTGTCCTATACAGGTGCGTCGTATACGCGCTTTAGGGCGTGGTATGACTGAAGCTGATTTTGACGCACGGAGCCAACGTCAGCTCACAGATGATGGGTATGCTCAGCTTGCAGATACTGCAATTTATAATGAAGGCAGTGCTGAAGATCTCTTTGCACAGATTGATGCATGGTGGGCAACACGAATAGGGTAAGAGGGGAGTGCACATGTCCTCTATTCCAACAGTTGAGGGGCATCATTTTGGAGCGAGTCTCAAACGCTTTGGAGTGGAACGCGACCAATCAGACGCAAAGCTTGTTGTGCATTCACCTTATGAGCCGGCAGGCGATCAACCTCAAGCTATCGAAAAGCTTGCCCAGGGTGTAGAGAACGGCCTGCGCTATCAAACACTTCTAGGTGTAACAGGTTCCGGTAAGACTTTTACCATGGCAAAGACTATTGAAGCCCTCAATAGACCCACGCTTATTATGGAGCCCAACAAAACCCTCGCTGCACAAGTGGCTAGCGAGATGCGTGAACTCTTCCCTGACAACGCTGTTGTCTACTTTGTTTCCTACTACGACTACTACCAGCCTGAGGCTTATGTACCTCAGTCTGATACCTATATCGAAAAAGATGCGTCAATTAACGAAGAAGTTGAGAAACTTCGTCACCAGGCAACCTCAAGTCTTTTGTCGCGGCGTGACGTTATTGTAGTTGCTTCGGTTTCTTGTATTTACGGTATTGGAAGCCCTGAGGACTATGCTGGTCTTGCTCCAAATGTGGATAAGGAAGTCCCTCTTGAACGAGATGATCTTATCCGCAACCTGATTGATATTCAGTACGATCGTAATGATTTTGATCTTTCACGTGGTACTTTTCGTGTTCGAGGCGATACGGTGGATGTATTTCCTCCCTACATGGAAAATCCCATCCGGATAGAAATTTTCGGCGATGAAGTGGAGTTTATTGCCGAGATAGATAACACCACGGGTGAGGTTGTACGTGAGTTTGATGCCATTCCCATCTGGCCGGCATCGCACTATGTAACTGAGCGGCCCAAAATCAATCACGCGCTTACGACTATCAACGATGAGTTACAAACCCGTCTCAAAGAGCTGCGCGATGATAATCGCTTGCTTGAGGCGCAACGTTTGCAGCAGCGCACGGCCTATGATCTCGAAATGCTTGAGAACATGGGCTACTGCAATGGTATTGAGAATTACTCACGCCATTTGGATGGTCGTAAACCGGGTGAGCCGCCCTATACACTCATCGATTATTTTCCAAAAGACATGCTCTGCATCATTGACGAGTCGCATGTAACGGTGCCACAAATTCGTGGCATGCATGAAGGCGATCGTTCAAGAAAAGTAACCTTGGTCGAGCATGGTTTTCGTTTGCCCTCTGCATTGGATAACCGTCCACTTCGTTTTGATGAGTTTGAAGCTCGTGTACCGCAGTTCATCTACGTGTCGGCAACACCGGGTGACTACGAAGAAAGTGTGACGCAACAACAGGTTGAGCAGATTATTCGTCCTACGGGACTGCTCGATCCCAAAATCGAAGTCCGTCCTATTCGAGGTCAGATTGACGATCTTGAAGCTGAGATAAAAGAGCGCGTTGCAAAAAAGGAGCGAGTGCTGGTAACAACACTTACCAAACGTATGGCAGAGGATCTCACTGATCACTTGTTGGATGAGGGCATCCGCGTGAACTATATGCACTCCGATACAGCAACACTCGACCGTGTTGACATCATTCGAGATCTCCGCCAAGGAAAAATTGATGTACTTGTCGGAATCAATCTGCTGCGTGAAGGCTTGGATATACCCGAGGTGTCGCTTGTCGCTATTCTCGATGCCGATAAAGAAGGCTTTTTGCGCAATCGTCGCTCACTTATTCAAACCATGGGCCGTGCCGCGCGTAATGTATCAGGTGAGGTGATTATGTATGCCGATGCAATCACCGATTCTATGCGTGAGGCAATAGATGAGACACGCCGTCGCCGTGCCATTCAGGAGCGCTACAACGAAGAGCATGGCATTGAACCTCAAACGGTTCGCAAGGCTATAAGCGATATTTCTAGCTTCATTCAAGAGGCAAGCGATACTGTTGATAAGCGCGCGCGTAAAGACGGAGAATTCTATACGCCTGCCACCAAAACTGCAGCCCAACAGGTGGCAGAAGAGCTCTCAAAGCTTCCTCGAGGAGAAGTTATGCGCCTTATTGCATCTCTGGAAGAGGAAATGGGGGCAGCTGCAGAAGAGATGGATTTCGAACGTGCTGCCGCAGCGCGTGATCAACTCGTAGAGCTTAAAAGCATGGTGGAGGGTGCTCCTGAAGAAGAGATAATACGCCGCCTTAAACAGGGAGCTCGCAAAGGGAGTGCACATGCAACTCGTCGTCCGCCTCGCCGTCGAACAAAGCATTAGGAGACAAACGCATCATCTTTTCTAAGTGCTGGTAAAATGATGTTCATCCGAACGGACGCCGTGCACGAGGCGTTCCAGCGCCATAGCTCGGTCCGGGGAGGACAGGCATGCAACCAACCAAACATATGAATCCAGAGCGAAAGGCATCTCTCTTTGAGATGCTCCGGCAACTCTTACGCTATGGTCTGTTTGGTATTGTTTGTTCGGCCACCGATACGCTTATCTTTTGGTTTCTTACAAGTGCATTGGAAACGGATCCGCTTATTACAAATATCTTTAGTACAGCGGTGGGCGTATCTATGAGTTTTTATTTCAATCGACGCTATACCTTTAAAGTGCGCGACAAAGCAGGCAGGCGCTATATTGCGTTCTTCTCCATTGGAGCGTTAGGCTTGCTTGTGTCCGAGGGTATTATTTGGTATGGCACTCATACATTCCCCTGGGTTGAGCCGGTATTCATAAAGCTTATTGCCGTGGCGCTTGTGGGCGTATTCCAGTTCTTCCTCAACCGCAATATCTCATTCCGCACTGTAGTGGGTGCAGAAAACGATGATGATGAGATTGTTTAAGACAGGCTATCAACCAGTGTCTGTGCTACGCGTAAGCCATCAGCTGCAGCGCTCATAATGCCGCCTGCATAGCCAGCTCCTTCGCCTGCCACCCAAAGGCCTCGACAGGAAATACTTTCATAGGTGTCACTTCGTGTGATACGTACTGGCGAGCTTGAGCGACTTTCTACACCGGTCAATACGGCATCAGGATTTGAGAAACACGAAAGTTTACGTGCCATGTGTGGTAACGCAGCTCGTAAGGTTTCGCGTACTGGTTCAGGCAAACAATCATCTATGCGACCCCAGGTAACACCTCGGGGATAGGTTGGTTTTACCGTGCTGGCACTTGCTGCTTCCGGAGAAGTTGGAACATCCTGAAGGAAATCGCCTACGAGCTGGGCAGGTGCTGCATAGAGCCCTCCACCCAGTTCAAATGCAATTTTTTCGCAGCGTCGTTGGAGCTTAATACCGGCAAGCGGATCGTCTCCGGGCAAGTCCTGGGGAAAGATGTTAGCGAGCAGGCCAGCGTTGGCATTGGAACCATTACGTGCTGAAAGACTCATGCCGTTGGTAACGACACCTTCAGGTTCGCTCGCAGCTGCTACAACATATCCTCCAGGGCACATGCAAAAGCTGAAGGCACTTCTCTTGTTGGGGAGATGTGCCACAAGTTTATAAGGGGCTGCTCCAAGAGCGGGAAGCTCTGCAAACGCACCATACTGTGATCGATTGACATCTGCCTGTAAATGCTCAATGCGCACACCCATAGCAAATGTTTTGCGTTCAAGCGTGATGCCCATAGTGTGAAGCAGGGTAAATACATCTCTTGCAGAGTGTCCACTGGCAAGAACTACATGATGAGTACGGATGAACTCTTCTTTCACAAAGCCAGTTTCGGGGTCGTGTGTTTCGAGTGTAATGCCAACGATTTTTCCATGCTCAACAGAGATGTTAGTCATGCGGCAACGGCATTTTACGGTGCCGCCTTCAGCTTCAATCTCTTTGCAGATGCTGTCGACAACATGAGGAAGAACATCGCTACCAACGTGCGGATGTGCATCCCAGAGAATATCTTTACGCGCGCCATGTGCGGCAAATGTTTCCAATACCAGCTTATGCCACGGACTTTTTGTTCCGGTGGCAAGCTTGCCGTCAGAAAAAGTGCCCGCACCGCCCATGCCAAACTGAATGTTGCTCTCCGGATCGAGCGATCCTGTAGCATCAAAATTATTCACCGCCTGCGTGCGTCTATCAGCAGTATCTCCGCGTTCAATGAGCAAAGGTTCAAGGCCTGCATGAGCTAGCGCAAGGGTGCAGAATATACCAGCGCAACCAGCTCCAACAACGACCACGCGATCTTCTAGAGGGTTGGGTCGTCGCAGAGGAAAATGAGCTTCTGGCTTTGAGGATGCTTGTCTTACATTCTTTTCATCGCGCGTGCCTTTAAGTCGCTTCAGCACGCGCATCTCAGCGGCTTCACCACCACTTAGTCGTACATTTGCCGAGAAGAGGAGGTGTATACGCTGCCGATTACGTGCATCGATTGAACGCCGCACAAACTTAAGGATGACAATATCTGATGTCTTGAGGTGCAAACGATGTGCACATGCTTGCTTTACGGCAGCAAGTTCACCCTTATCTGAACCATCAAGATGACGGGGGTCTATTTTAAGGTTTGTCACGCTGAGCACGGCAGATTATCTCTCTTCTCGTGTTATGAATGACGGTTAGAACTATAATGAGCGGCTTCGTTTCCGGCGCGCATGCCACTCAGCCACGCCCATGCCAAATTAAAACCACCACAGGCGCCATCTATATTGAGTGCTTCTCCGCAGGCAAAGCATCCAGGTAGAGCATATGCTTCGAGTGTGGTGGGATCAAATGAATCTGTTGCAAGCCCGCCGCAGGTTATCTGAGCATGTGTTT
The DNA here is from genome assembly GCF_965119725.1 of Olsenella sp. Marseille-QA0557. NCBI lineage: Bacteria > Bacillati > Actinomycetota > Coriobacteriia > Coriobacteriales > Atopobiaceae > Olsenella > Olsenella sp. Marseille-QA0557. The sequence continues at coordinate 1,471,874 of NZ_CBCPMI010000001.1, forward strand.
TGTCGGCAGCACCTTCCACGCGGAAACGAAGCTCCTTAATGAGTTGGACTGGGTCAGATGATGCAGCTGCGTGAGCATAGGATTCGAGTGCTTGCGCAAGAACAGGATCAACAATGCCCGAAAGGGTATGAGCGGGAGCATGTGTGTGTGAACAAAGCGTTTGAATAGTTGCTTTGGAAAGGCTTGGTGCTAAGTCAAGAACAATCTCGTCGCCTGATTGAACAAATCGAGACAGATCAAATATGACAACGCCTGAAAGACCATACGAACGAAAAAGCACTTCGCCGGACTCTTGCACAAGAGGCTGATTGTTACGCACAAGCGTTGCTAAACAGTGAGCTCGCCTTCCATCTGCTTGTTTTAGTTCAACAGGCATGCTGCAGGTAAGGGCACAGAGGCCAGGACGTGTAGGAGTGGAGGTGAGGTTAAGTGCTTGTGCAATATCGGAGGTATGAGCCGCTCCTGTAAGCGCCCCACCGCAAGCAATAATGACGCTCGATGCGATAAGCGTTCGTGTGTTTACAGCTGATGTGGTGCAAGGTTGGGGGTCTGTATAGGTAATCTCATATTTCGCCTGTTGGGAAATGTTTGTGATGGCAAGCACTTCTCTCAAAGATGCAAGTATGACAGGTTGCTCAGCTACTGCTCCGAGCAAAACATCACGGACTGAGGCGGCCGAGAGGCTCATTGGATATAAACGTTCTTCAATGCTGGTCCAAGCCATACCACATGATTGAAAAAGTTCCAATATCTGTGCGAGGCCATTGTCTAAGATTTGTTTGACAAAGGATGGATTGTTATAACGCTCGGGTAGAAGTTGTTCGTTTGCGAAGTTACAACGTCCATTGCCCGTAGCTAAAATAGTTTTTCCACAGGTATCTGCGCGTTCCAATACAACGACGCGTGCGCCTTTTTTCGCAGCATAGAGCGCTGCTGTCAAACCAGCAGGGCCACCACCGATAACGCACACATCTGTTGTGTCTGGCATGTTGAGGGCAACAGCTTTTTCATATGCCTCTGCACGGGCGCGGTTACGCCCGTGCTTTTTATGCCTTTGATCTCGTTTGGTGGTCAAAGAACTACACTTTCTCGCCTACATTGGAGTTGCTTACTCAGAAGCTGGTTCTGAAGAGGATTTTTCATCAGAGGCTTCATCAGATTTTTCGGGAAGTGCAAGCAGGCACTCTATTGCGGTATCAAGCAGTCCATCTGGCATTTCATCCTCAAAGGTGCCAGTGTCACATGCCTGTGCCAGAGCAGGATCAATAGGAAGGTGTCCAAGATCCTTGAGGCCCCATTTTTCGGCAACTTCCTGAGCATGGCTTTGTCCAAATAGTTCAACTTTCTCGCCGCAATGTGGGCAGCTGATATAGCTCATATTCTCTACAAGACCAATGACAGGAATATTCATGAGCTCTGCCATGCGGACGGCTTTTCCAACAACCATGCCGACAAGATCTTGCGGAGAGGTAACAATAACAATGCCATCAACCGGAAGCGACTGGAAGACCGTAAGAGGAACATCGCCAGTTCCTGGAGGCATATCCACCAACAGGTAATCCAGCGGGCCCCAGCTCGTCTCACTCCAGAATTGACGGATGGCACCAGCAAGCACAGGACCGCGCCACAGCACCGGGTCGGTTTCGTTAGGGAGTACAAGGTTGGCGCTCATAACTTTAATGCCACGGCGTGAAATATTGGGGAGCAAAAGATTCCCCAGTCCCGTGGCGTGTTGGCCAGCCATGCCAAACATTCTAGGTACTGAGGGGCCCGTTATATCGGCATCTAAAATGCCAACTTTGTTTCCACGGCGTGCAAGTTCTACGGCAAGAATGCCGCAGACCATAGATTTTCCTACGCCGCCCTTGCCGGAAACTACGCCAATAACGTGACGGACTTTTGATAGGTCGTTTTCTGCATAGGTAGGCACCGATGTGTCTTCACCTACGTGAATTGCACGTTCGTGCTCTTCGCATGCCATCTGACTGTTGCCTTTCTGCTTTTGCGGATAAATTGCAAAACTTTGTAATGCTGAAGGCGATTTTACCCACATTTTGCAGTGTTACCAAACTGCGGTTTTACATTGATGATGGTCTTGAGCAGACGACGGCAATTGGTTCGCGGTATGATAGAGGGTGGAGTCCGGAAGGAGGGTTCGAGCTCTGGATCGAGCCGAACCTACCAAGGAAGGAACGAGAGGAGATCCATGCAGTATTCAGCAGAAGTGGAGAACATGTGCCCCGTCACTAAGGGCGCATACCACGGTCCTGCGCCCATTCCGGAGGAGGGCGCGTGGGTCCAAGCTAAAGAGATTAAGGATATCTCAGGTTACACGCACGGTGTAGGCTGGTGCGCTCCCCAGCAGGGTGCTTGCAAGCTCAGCCTTAACGTCAAAGAGGGTGTTATCGAGGAGGCGCTCGTCGAGACAATCGGCTGCTCTGGTATGACTCACTCTGCAGCTATGGCTGCCGAGATTCTGCCTGGCAAGACCATTCTCGAGGCTCTTAACACCGACCTTGTCTGCGACGCAATTAACGTTGCTATGCGTGAGCTGTTCCTGCAGATTGTCTACGGCCGTACCCAGACTGCTTTCTCCGAGGGTGGTCTTCCTGTTGGTACTGGTCTTGACGACCTTGGCAAGGGCCTGCGTTCCATGGTTGGTACGACATATGGCACCAAGGCCAAGGGCGCTCGTTATCTCGAGCTCACCCAGGGCTATGTCACCCGCCTTGCCCTCAATGACAACAACGAGATTATCGCCTTTGAGTTCATGAACCTCGGAAAGTTCACCGACGCTCTCAAGGCTGGTAAGACTCCTGAGGAAGCCATTCAGGGCGCCATGGGCCACTATGGTCAGTGGGACAACGCTGCTAAGTACATCGATCCGCGTACTGACGAGGAAACTCACACCGTCGTCAGCACGTTCCCGGTTCACGAGTAGAAAGGGAGGGATAACCCAATGGCTGTTACTTTTGAGGGCTATGAGCGCCGCATTGATAAGATCAACGCGTGCCTCGCTGAAAACGGCATCTCCTCCCTCGAGGAGGCACTTCAGATCTGCCAGGATAAGGGCATTGATCCTCGTCAGATCGTTGCCGACACCCAGTCCATTGCATTTGAAAATGCTAAATGGGCTTATACGCTCGGTTGCGCACTTGCCATCAAGAAGGGTGCCAAGAACGCTTCTGAGGCCGCTTCTATTATTGGTGAGGGTCTCCAGGCTTTCTGCGTCCCCGGCTCTGTAGCTGAGGATCGTAAGGTTGGCCTTGGTCACGGTAACCTTGGCGCTATGCTGCTTGGTGACGATACCGAGTGCTTTGCATTCCTGGCTGGCCACGAGTCCTTCGCTGCCGCTGAGGGTGCTATCGGCATCGCTATGAACGCCAACAAGGCTCGTAAGAAGCCGCTTCGCGTTATTCTGAATGGTCTTGGCAAGGATGCCGCTCAGATTATCGCTCGTATTAACGGCTTCACCTATGTGAAGACTCAGTTTGATTACTTCACCGGTGAGCTCAACGTAGTGGAGACCATTCCTTATTCCGATGGTCCTCGCGCTGAGGTTAACTGCTATGGTGCAGACGATGTCCGCGAGGGCGTTGCTATTATGTGGCACGAGAACGTAGACATCTCCATTACTGGTAACTCCACCAACCCCACGCGCTTCCAGCATCCTGTGGCTGGCACCTATAAGAAGGAGCGCCTTGAGGCTGGCAAGAAGTACTTCTCTGTTGCTTCTGGTGGCGGCACTGGCCGTACGCTGCATCCCGATAACATGGCTGCTGGTCCTGCCTCCTACGGTATGACCGACACCATGGGTCGTATGCACTCCGATGCACAGTTTGCTGGTTCCTCTTCGGTACCTGCTCACGTTGACATGATGGGTCTCATCGGCATGGGTAACAACCCCATGGTTGGTGCTACTGTAGCCTGCGCTGTTGCAGTGAACGCTGCTCTGAACGAGTAAGGTTCAGGATCTCTGTTCGTGCCAATTTTGTTGGTGCGAGCAAGGACTGTAAATCGGTTCTTAGAAGCATCGTCGCTTTATGCGGCGATGCTTTTTTGTTGCTGAGTTTGGTGGATTTTGGATTAGCGGATTCGCTACTACTAAAGTTCTGGTCCTTCTAAATCATGCAGATATTCATTTGTACGAAATGCACAAATGAATATCTTCCATTTCTAGAAGGCCACATTATTAACACCACGAGGTAAAAGTACTTTTAGAGTTTCCCATCAGCTCCTCAAGAGCGCTAATTAATCGCGTTCCTTTTTTCTCAGCACCTCTCCACTGCTAGAGGCCATTTTTAGAATCTAAATATTGCAATATCTCACAGGAAAAAAGGATCCGCTCAACTTCACCCGGCCTTTCAAAATCAAACCCAGCAATTTCTTGAGCGCGATTAAGGCGATAAACAAGAGAGTTTCGATGAATACAGAGTTTTTGGGCAGCACGAATTAAATTTGAGCTGCAATCGAGGTACACCATAAGGCTGGTTAAGAGTTCTGTATCATGCTGGGAATCATATTGATGAAGTGCGACTATTCCTGAATCGCAAAGACATCTGAGATCAAAAGATTCTTTGCAAAGTTCGATGACGTGTTTCATGAGATAGTCCCGATACCAAATAATGTGATCGGCATCATTTTTCTTTGTAGAAACACGTTGAGATTGAGCAAGATTTAGCGCTGCAAGAGCAAGCCTATATTCATCTTGAAGCATGTGTAGGTCGCGAAACGGCATGCTTACGCTGCACATTGCATTAATAGTTGTAACGCGTTTACAAAAAGCTTCCGGTAGAGTCGGCGCGCTTTGGTTTATTGATGATTCAAGGGCATTATCGTCCTGCATAGCATGTAATTTTGTATCGCTATAGGTAGCGAGATTATCAGCTGCTTCTGCTTTTGCATGAAGTAGAAGCACGCGATTCTTATTGATTTCTACAGAGAGGGTATCGTTAAGAAGCGCAAGACATGAATCGAGATTAAAGTGAGTTGTGCCACCAAGGCTATCGGAAGGCGATGATTGGAGAATTGCAATACGGTAGCAGTCATGAGGGCTCCACCCATGCATACGTAAGAGTCCTCGAAGCTCGGCATTATCGACATGAACGCCTTGTATGAGCGCAGAAATGCAATCAACAAATGAAAGAGGTTGGTGTCCTGTTGCTGAGCGATTGGTAAGTAAATACGTGCCTATGAGCTGCGCGATGTACTCAATGAGACCTGCATAGTCCATTGTAAGTGGGGCATTGCACTCATCTACACAAAGTGAGACTGTTCGATGTCCGTTGGAAAAAATGTTAGCAACGAGGCGTTTAGGGTAATTTGGAACATCAACCAAAATAGCCTGCTTGCTATGTTCAAGTTCTGGTAGTAGTCCGGCCTTATCCATCGAATTCAGCAGTGCTTCACTGATGTATCCCGTCGTTTCTGTTTCTCTCCAAGACGATTCTTCGGGGTCGTGTTTGTACGAAGCGCACAATCCAATTACACGTAGTGCTTCATTGAGCAAAAGAACAGGATTCTTGAAGAATTGAGAGCAAATATTTAGTACAGAGACAATATCCTTGCTGGTGAGCATGGCCTGCATTAAGCGATCTTCAATCCTGTTATATCGATGAAAGAGAGACATTATCTGTGCATATACTTGCAGGGTAGTAAGGGATTGCGGTAACACAAGTCCACGTACTTCTTTTTTCTTCATGAATGCTGCGGCTTCGTTTTGACCTCCTATACAAATAAGATAAATGGGCAGGCAGTCCTTTTGTTTTTGGATATCTTCAAATGTGGCTATAAAAAGTGTTCTATCGAGAGCGCCTCCAAGCGTTCCAGCAATGGATGGCCATTCAGATGCTTCAGGTAAGAGACAAACATTTTCTATATCAGGTTCTGTGTAAGTGCAGTTGACTCTTATCAGCTGTTTGATTTTGAGATGAAACGCAATGAGATTGAGATTAAAAAACATGACTACATCTCCGTTTCTTGCGTTATTGTGCTAGTGCTTTGAGCCTCACACTGAGATGTTTGATTTTGATGTTGCCCACATCGTTTTTTTGTCATTTAACTGTACTCTCAAAATGATTTGTACGAAATGCACAAAGAGATTAATGAAAATTCAGAAGGTTCGACATACATATTTGTCAGCTCTCAGGCAAGCATAGAAGACAGAGTTAAACAAAGGCCAACAATCGCCAAAGTCGCAGCTAATCGACATTAAAGAAAGGGATATCTATGCTTGATAACCTGTTTAAGCCATTCAAAATTGGCAACTGTGAGATTCCTAACCGTCTCGTAGTGCCCGCTATGGTTACCAACTATTGCAATCCAGATGGCACAATAACTGAGCGTTACATTCGATACATGGAAGAGAAGGCTCGTGGTGGTTGGGGCCTTATTATCACAGAAGACTATTGTGTAGAGCCTAATGGCAAAGGCTATAGCCGAATCCCGGGTCTTTACAATGACGAACAAATTGAGGGTTCGCGGCGTCTTTGTGAAGCGGTACATGCTCAGGGATCTAAGATTTTTTGCCAAATGTATCATCCTGGCCGCCAGACTACGCCTATTGCGAATAATAATACGACGCCATATGCACCTGTAAGCGATAAGGATCCTATGTGCCGTTTTCAGGCGCATGAAATGTCCATTGAGGAAATACATCAGCTTGTTGCTGCGTTTGGTGCTGCGGCTGGACGAGCAAAGAAGGCGGGCTTTGACGGCATAGAGCTTCACTGCGCTCACGGGTATCTTCTGGCTGAGTTTCTTTCTCCTTCAGCCAACCGCCGTGTTGATGAGTATGGCGGTTGCTTTGATAACCGAGTACGCATTGTGGATGAAATCATGATGGCGATGCGTGAAGAGGTTGGTCCCAACTTCCCAATCCAAGTGCGTATTTCTAGCGATGATCTTGTTCCAGGTGGCAGAACTATTGCCGAGACGCTTGAGCTTGCTTGTCACTTGGAAGAAATTGGCTTTGCGGCCATTAACTGCTCAAATGGTATGTATGCGTCAAAAGCAGTTGACCAAATTATTGCCCCTATGTTTACTGAGCATGCACTTAATATGGATCGTTCTGATCGCATTCGCCAGGTAGTGTCTATTCCGGTGTTGCTTTCCAACCGTATCAATGATCCTAAAATGGCAGATATTCTCATTAAAATGGGCGTTTGCGATGCTGTGTGCATGGGTCGTGGATCTCTGGCTGATCCGTATCTGCCAGTCAAGGCATGCGCGGGTAAGTTCTGCAATATTCGTTATTGCATTGGTTGTTTACAGGGATGCGAATGGCCGATTCTCGAGGATGGCGATGTAACATGTCTGGTGAACCCTCGCGTCGGTCGAGAAATAGAAAATGACCTTGCGTTAGTTAAAGAGCCAAAGAAAGTAATGGTTATTGGTGCTGGTCCTGCAGGTCTTATCGCTGCAGAAACAGCAGCAAAGCGTGGTCATGCTGTTACTGTTTATGAAGCAACAGATCACCTGGGTGGGCAGTTCCGCTCTGCAGCATTTCCAGTGGGAAAGGGCGAACTTGCAACATTCGTAAGTCAGTTACGGGATAGTCTTGAAGAGCTCAATGTTCCCATTAAGATGCAGTGCCCAGTTTCTGAAGACCTCATTGCTGCCGAAAAACCCGATGCAATTGTGGTGGCAACCGGCGCTAAGCCACTGATGCCTTCAATTCCTGGTATGGATGGGAAGAATGTTGTAACTGCAGAAGACATCCTTCTTGGAAATGTGGAAATTGCCGATGGGCCAATTGTTGTGTGTGGCGGCGGTGAAGTTGGTGCTGAAACTGCTCACTTTATTACCCGCCTTAACAGCGATGTTACAGTTCTCGAGATGCAGGATGAAATTCTAAACGACATGATGCCGTTTACTAAAAGTGTATTGCTTGGCATGATGGCAGAAGCAAAGATTGACGTGCGCACCAATGCAACGGTGAAGGAAATTACTGCTGATAGTGTTATTTATACAGACAAGAACGGAAATGAATGCCAGGTTAAGGCCTCGCAGGTTGTTGCTGGTTTTGGATACCGTTCTTTTAATCCTCTTGAGGATGTGGCTCGTAAGTATTGTGACAATGTTCAAGTTATCGGTGGCGCCGTTAAGGCTGGTAATGCGATTACAGCAACACGTGAGGGCTATGAAGCTGGCCTCGCCATATAGTCTGGCTCTTCTCTGGTCATATGAGGCCTAAGGTCCTTTTGTGGCCCCCTTCCCATATATTGAATTTAGTCTTCTGGAATGTTGTCCCTTTCATTTGTGCAAATCGTACAAATGAGAGGGGCTACTTTTTAGAAGCGTTTAAAACAACGTGGATCCCTGCTGAGAGTGAAGGCGTGGAGAACGGCGGTGCATAAAGTCTGTGTGCGCGGCGTGAAAGCCTGTGAGTTTACACGCGTTTTCTCAACAGCTCAGTAAACTATAGGTTTGGCCCTTTACGCATATCGGTTCAAGGGGAAGGTAGATTTCACGTATGGCTTCAGAGGCGATTGTCATCCGCGGTGCTCGCGAGCACAACCTCCAAAATATTGACGTGGATATTCCTCGTGACAAGCTTGTTGTCATAACTGGCTTATCTGGTTCAGGAAAGTCGAGTCTGGCTTTCGATACTATCTATGCCGAAGGTCAACGGCGCTATGTGGAGTCACTTTCGAGCTATGCGCGCCAGTTTTTGGGGCAAATGGATAAGCCTGACCTCGACTCCATTGATGGTCTATCCCCAGCGGTATCCATCGACCAAAAGACAACTTCCAAAAATCCACGCTCAACGGTGGGTACTGTCACAGAAATTTATGACTACCTCCGCTTGCTCTATGCGCGTGTTGGTACGCCACACTGCCCAGAGTGCGGGCGCGTGATCGAGCGTCAAACAACTGATCAGATTGCTGATAAGGTTTTGGTTGCAGGCGAAGGTCGCCGTGCCTTTGTGCTTGCACCTGTGGTGGTTGGTCGTAAAGGCGAATATACCAAGCTCTTTGAGGATCTGCGTCGCGAAGGCTTTTCTCGTGTGCGTGTTGATGGGGAAGTGCGTGAGCTGGATGAGGCTATCACGCTTGATAAGAAATTCAAGCACACCATTGAGGTTGTGGTTGATCGTATCGTTATTCGCGAAGGATCGCTTGGCCGTATCGCTGAAGCTGTAGAGACTGCCACTCGTCTTGCTGCTGGCAAAGTCGGCTTTTATCTACTCCCTCCGCGCGATGCTCCCGAAGGTACTGAAGGCGAGTTGCTCCAGTACTCATTGGCACTCGCTTGTCCTGAGCATGGCCACTCTATCGATGATCTTCAGCCGCGTGACTTTTCATTTAACGCTCCTTATGGTGCCTGTCCCGACTGCGACGGTTTAGGAACACGTCGTGTTGTTGAAGCGGAATCCCTCATTGTTGATGAGGCGCTTTCGGTTTCTGGCGGTGTGTTTGGATCAATCTTTGGTCATTCCAATTACTATCCGCAGATCCTTTCGGCTGTCTGTCGTCATATGGGGGAGTCCGATGAGACGCCTTGGCATGACCTCAAACCGAAGACGCGCCGTGCGCTGCTCGATGGTTTGGGTTCCAAGAAGATTCGGGTGGATTATCACACGCGTGATGGCCGTGACACTCACTGGCTTACTACATTTCCTGGTGTTCGTTCCATTCTGTTCGACCGCTGGCAGGAGACGAATTCTGAATCTACAAAAGCACAGCTCGAGCGTTATATCCAGGAGGTTCCTTGCCCTACTTGCCATGGAGCTCGCTTAAAGCCTGAGTATTTGGCAGTAACTGTTGGCGGTAAGAATATCCAAGAGGTCTGCGATTTATCGTGTGCTCAGGCACTTGCATTCTTTAAGGAGTTAAAGCTTACCGATCGGCAGCAAACAATAGGCGGGGCCATTGTAAAAGAAATACGCGCGCGCCTGCAGTTTATGGTAAATGTTGGTCTCGATTACCTTACGCTTTCACGTGCTGCAGCAACTCTTTCTGGCGGTGAGGCGCAGCGTATTCGTTTGGCAACCCAAATCGGTGCTGGTCTCATGGGTGTGTTGTACATCCTTGATGAACCATCCATTGGTTTGCACCAGCGTGATAATGACCGTCTTATCGAGACGCTTTGTCGCCTGCGTGATCAGGGTAATACCGTCATTGTGGTTGAGCATGACGAAGACACTATTCGTGCTGCGGACTATGTTATTGATATGGGTCCGGGAGCTGGAGAGCTGGGTGGCAAGGTAGTATGCGCTGGCACTCCAGCACAAATTATGGCTTGTTCAGATTCTCTTACTGGACAGTATCTTACGGGCGAGCGAATGGTGCGTCTGCCCGAGAAGCGCCGCAACCCGCATCGTGGCGCTATTAAGGTGGTTGGTGCACGCGCAAACAATTTAAAGAATGTAACGGTAAAGGTGGAGCTTGGCACGTTTACGGTGGTAACAGGTGTATCTGGATCGGGAAAAAGCTCGCTGGTAACCGATACTATTGCTCCCGCGCTCACCAATGCTGTTCATCGTTCTAAACGCCTCGTTGGGCCCATGCGTCGTCTCGAAGGTCTTGAAAACGCAGAAGGCGAGCGAGTGATCGATAAGGTAATCGATATCGATCAGTCTCCCATTGGCCGTACGCCTCGTTCTAATCCGGCAACCTACATTGGGCTGTGGGATGATTTGCGTGCCCTCTTTGCTTCGACCCCCGAGAGCCGAGCTCGCGGTTATTCTCCGGGTCGTTTTTCGTTCAATGTCCCGGGTGGTCGTTGTGAGGCATGCAAGGGCGACGGTCAAATCAAGATTGAAATGAATTTCCTACCGGATGTGTATGTCCCTTGTGAGGCATGCGGTGGGCGTCGTTACAACCGAGAAACCCTTGAGGTCACTTATCACGGTAAGAATATTTCAGATGTGTTGGATATGACGGTAACCGAAGCGCTCGCTTTCTTTGCCAATATTCCACGTATCAAGCGCAAGCTTCAGACACTCTATGATGTTGGACTGGGATATATCCATCTCGGACAGCCCGCTACAACCCTTTCGGGTGGTGAGGCCCAGCGTGTAAAGCTGGCTAAAGAGCTTCATCGCCAGCAAACAGGTCGTACCTTCTACATACTTGATGAGCCTACAACTGGTCTTCATTTTGAGGATGTTCGTCAGTTAATTGATGTGCTCGAAAAGCTTGTTGACGCTGGCAATACCGTGCTGGTCATTGAGCATAATCTCGATGTGATTAAAATGGCAGATCGCATTATAGATATGGGTCCGGAAGGCGGAGATGGTGGCGGTAGTGTCATTTGCTATGGCACCCCAGAACAAGTTGCAGCCTGCCCCGAAAGTTATACCGGTCATTATTTAAAGGCGATTCTTGAGCGTGATCGTGCTCGTATGGCAGCAGCACAACCTTCAGAAGTGCGTGAGGCAGAATAGGTATGTCAAAAAAGGAACGCGTCCAAAAAACGAATGCTATGCGCGAATTGGAGCGCGGCGGCGTGGCTTTTGAGGTGCGCACGTATGACGTGGAGCACGAAGATTTATCGAGCGGCGTGGGTGTCCGCATTTCTTCGATATTAGGAGAAGATCCAAACGCAGCTTTTAAGACGCTTGTAACAAAGACTGCCACCGGTGGTTATGTGGTGTGTTGTATCCCCGTTGCTGCTGAGCTCGACCTCAAAAAGGCTGCTCGGGCTGCAGGGGAGAAGTCGCTCATCATGTTGCCATTACGCGAGTTGGAAGCAGTTACAGGGTATGTGCGTGGCGGATGCTCTCCGGTGGGCATGAAACGTCTTTTTCCTACCGTTATTGACGAGACAGCTCAGCTTTTTGATGAGATTAGTATTTCGGGTGGTCGACGCGGCATTTCGCTCGATCTAAACCCTGAGGCGCTCGCCCAGTTCTTGGGGGCGATATTTGCCGATATTGAGCGAGATGAAGGGTAGCAACATGAACGAGAAAAACCCTAACGTGCCTTCAAATTCATCAGATGAGATAACAACAGAAACGTCTACTCATGCAACAACCAATACGGTTGAAGGCGTTGGCCGTTCTGCGGCGATGATGAGTGCACTTGTTATATTGAGTCGTATTACAGGATTCTTCCGTACATGGGGTCAGGCGTTTGCGCTGGGCGTTACGGTTGTTTCCAGCTGCTATACCGTTGCCAATAACTTGCCCAATCAGCTTTACGAACTGGTTATGGGCGGCATGCTCATTACTGCGTTCTTGCCGGTGTATCTTTCTGTAAAGCATCGAGCGGGACGTGAGGGAGCTAATAAATACGCTTCAAATCTTGTGTCACTCGTTGTTATTATCATGGGAGTTGTGGCACTTGTCGGTTTTGTTTTTGCTGCTCAAGTGGTGTGGACGCAATCGTTTGGTGCTACCGATGAGTTTAACTCCGACCTTGCTACGTACTTCTTCCGTTTCTTCGTTATCGAAGTGGTGCTCTATGCGCTTTCGTCAATTCTTTCTGGCGTACTCAATGCGGAGCGCGATTATCTGTGGAGCAACGCCGCTCCTATCTTTAATAATTTTGTCTGCACGGCTTCGTTTTTTGGGTATGCAGCGCTTGTAAACAGTCATCCCGATCTGGCAATTCTTTGTCTGGCAATAGGCAATCCTTTGGGCGTGGCGGTACAAGTACTTATGCAGGTGCCGGCCTTGCGAAAGCACGGTATTCACATTCGTCCCTATGTGGACCTGTCTGATCCTGCTCTTCGGGAAACGCTTTCCATTGGTATTCCGTCTCTCATTGTTACCTTTGCCTCATTTGTGACGGTATCGGTACAGACATCGAGCGCTCTATCGGTTACCGCAGCTGGCTCTTCTGTGGCGTACTATGCCCGTCTTTGGTACACCTTGCCCTATGCAATTCTCGCTATTCCCATTACTACGGCGATGTTTACCGAGCTTTCTGAGTCGGTATCGGCGGGTGATATGGATGGGTATCGCAAAGGAGTTGCCATGGGAACAAGTCAGATCATGTTCTTCTTGGTGCCTTTTGCGCTCTATCTTATTGTTTTTGCTATCCCGCTTATAACGCTGCTTGCAGCAGGCGCCTTTTCTGCTGACGATATCGCTATGACAGCGCGTTATTTACAGGTCTTAGCGCTCTCGCTGCCATTCTATGGGGTGTGCACCTACCTCCAGAAGGTCTGCTCATCGTTGCGCCGTATGGGTGTTTTTGCGTGGGCGAGTGTTGTAGCGGGTGTCATTCAAGTTGCATTCTGCCTGTTTTTAACGCCAGTTTTTGGTCTTGATATGGTAGCGCTAAGCTCTCTGTTCTTCTTTATTGCAGTAGATGTTGTAACCTTCTGGAGCCTTCGACGCGATCTTGGTGGAATGGGATTATCCCACGTCTTATCTTCCTGTATACGATCCTGTGGTCTTGGATTAGTCGGAGCTTTTGTTGGCGGTGTCATTCTTTTCGCTTTGAATAGCCTTGCTCCAATTGGTGGCTCGCTCGCTCGTGCGTTTATGTATACGGTTGCAGGTGGCATACCAGCTCTTCTCGTGACCTTTGGGTTGGCGCTTGTGTTTAAGCTTCCAGAGTCAAGTATGATTCGGTCACTTTTGAGACGTATTCGCCGAAGCTAACAAAAGTTGTTCATCACGTTTCGACCTTGTTTCCCTTCTTCAATATTCCTGATTTTGCGCGGTCAAACACGCACAATAGGCTCAAAGCACCTGTAAAGATTCGTTTTATCGCGACATCTGCTGCAGGGATGCCGTGTATTCGAAGGACGGGTGTTTTGCGCCCACAGGAACCAGACATTGAAGGAGGAAGAAGATGGGCTTTAATAAAACGCTTTCTCGTAGGAACTTCGTCCAGCTACTTGGGGCTTCGGGCGCTATTGCCGCCGTTGGTCTTTCCGGTTGCGATTCCGCGAAATCCGGCTCAGGTTCAGCTTTTATGCTGGGTGGCATTGGACCCACCACTGGTGATGCTGCCATCTATGGCAAGGCTTGTCAGAACGCTGCACAAATTGCCGTTGATGAGATCAAGGAAGAGGGCGGCGACATTCAGTTTGAGCTCAACTTCCAGGATGATGCCAATGATGCTGAGAAGTCTGTAAATGCTTACAACAACCTCAAGGACTGGGGTATGCAGATTCTCGTAGGCACTACTACAACCACGCCTTGCGTTGCTGTTTCTGCTGAGACAAACGCTGACAATCTCTTCCAGCTCACGCCTTCCGCATCATCTACCGATGTTATCGGTGGCCAGCCCGATGCAGAGGGCAACATTTCTACGCCGCGCAAGGATAACGTTTTCCAGATGTGCTTTACCGATCCTAACCAGGGTGCCGCTTCTGCACAGTACATTTCTGAACAGAAGCTTGGTAACGCTATTGCCATTATCTACAACATGTCTGATACCTACTCCACCGGTATTTATCAGAGTTTCAAGGCTGAGGCAGCTAATCTGGGGCTGAACATCGTTTCTGAGACTTCGTTTACCAATGACAATGCTACAGACTTCTCGGTACAGCTCAATGCTGCTAAAAATGCCAATGCAGACCTTGTCTTCCTGCCGATTTACTACACCCCGATTTCACTTATCCTGACCCAGGCAAGCAACATGGGCTTCTCTCCCAACTGGTTCGGCGTAGACGGCATGGATGGCCTGCTTACGGTTGAGGGCTTTGACACCTCTCTTGCAGAGGGTGCAATGCTGCTGACACCATTTGTTGCCACTGCTACCGATGAGGCAACCACAAGCTTTGTTAGCAAGTATGAGGATAAGTACGGCGAGACCCCTAATCAGTTCGCTGCCGATACCTATGACTGCGTCTACGCCATTCGCGACGCACTTCAGAAGGCTGGCTGCACTCCTGATCAGGATGCTTCAACCATCTGTGATGCACTCATTGAGACATTCACCTCTTCTGACTTCTCCTACACCGGCCTTACAACTGCTGGTAAGGCTGCTACATGGTCTGATACAGGTGAGATTTCTAAGCAGCCGATGGGCATGGTCATTGAGAACGGTGTCTACATGCCGCTTGATTCCTAACGTATTATTGGCTGCAGTGATCTGATCAAAGTGGGGGCCATCTATTTGAGGTGGTCTCCGCTTTCCTCTTGAAAGGAGGGGACATGGAGATTCTTGCCAATCTTATTAACGGTATGAGCTTGGGAAGTGTGTATGCCATCATCGCACTCGGCTATACCATGGTTTATGGCATTGCGAAGATGCTGAACTTTGCCCATGGTGATGTCATCATGGTCGGTGCTTATATCTGCTTCTGCTCCGTAAGCTATCTTGGGCTGCCACCAATGCTTGGTGTGCTGCTGTCGGTGGTGGGATGCACACTGCTTGGCATCATTGTCGAACGACTTGCCTATAAGCCTCTGAGAAATGCTCCATCACTCAACGTTCTTATTACAGCTATTGGCGTAAGCTACTTTTTGCAGAATGCCGCTCTTCTGATAATGGGCTCTGATCCTAAGTCTTTTTCGTCAATTATTAGCCTGCCGGCAATCAATCTGTTTGATGGTAGTCTGACAATTAGTGCCACGGCTGTAATTACGATTCTTGCTTGCGTTGTCATTATGCTGGCACTGACAACATTTACCAACAAAACCAAGATGGGTAAGGCCATGCGTGCGTGCTCCGAGGATCGTGAAGCTGCGCAGCTGATGGGCATCAATGTTAATTCAACCATTTCGATGGTATTTGCTATCGGTTCTGGTCTTGCAGCTATTGCAGGCGTCCTCATGTGTTCGGCATATCCAACCCTTATGCCAACAACTGGTTCCATGCCTGGTATCAAAGCTTTTACGGCAGCTGTTTTTGGCGGCATTGGCTCTATTCCAGGAGCTGCTTTGGGCGGTATTTTGTTGGGCATCATCGAGATTTTTGCTCGCGCCTATATTGGTACGCAAGTGGCCGATGCAGTTGTTTTTGCGGTTCTAATTGTGATTTTGCTCATCAAACCTTCTGGCCTTCTGGGCAAAGTAGTTCACGAGAAGGTATAGGTGGTGAAGCAGATGAAAAAACAGCTTAAGTCGCAAACGCGGTCTACTATTGCTACATATGCCCTTGTCATTGGCGCGTTTATTCTCGTGACTGTTCTTGACAGCGTTGGCCTGATCTCCAACTCACTGCAGGGACAGCTCGTTCCAATTTGTGCTTACGTCTGCTTGGCAGTTTCACTGAACCTTGTCGTAGGTGTGTCCGGTGAGCTTTCGCTTGGCCATGCTGGCTTTATGAGCGTGGGTGCTTTTACTGGTGTTGTGGCCGCTGGTGTGCTTGCTCATTCTGGTGTGGAGTCTGAGCTGCTCATTTTTGTAATCGCAGCAATTATTGGTGCGGTTGCAGCGGGCCTTATCGGATTTATTATTGGCATTCCTGTCATGCGCCTTCGTGGCGACTACCTGGCAATTGTTACCCTTGCCTTTGGTGAGATTATCAAGAACATTCTCAATATTATTTACGTGGGTGTAGATGATGCTGGCCTGCATTTCTCTACCCAGGACACAGCATCGCTTGGTATGCAGCAAGGCACAATTCTTATCAATGGTCCCAAAGGTGCTGTAGGCATCGATAAGATCTCAACATTTGTGCTTGGCGTTATCTTGGTTCTTATTACGGTGGCTGTCGTACTTAATCTCATTCACAGCCGTAGTGGTCGTGCAATTATGGCAGTCCGTGATAATCGCATTGCTGCTGAGAGTGTTGGAATTAATACCACGAAATATCGCCTGATGGCCTTCACGGTAGCTTCTGCACTTGCTGGTGCGGCTGGCGTACTGTATGCCATGAACTACTCGACTATTGTTCCATCACAGTTTGGCTTTAATCAGTCGATCTTGATTCTCGTTTATGTCGTGCTCGGTGGCATGGGCAATGTTTGGGGCTCTATTATCTCGGCTGCTTTCTTGACAGTGCTTCCCGAGATTCTTCGTCCCATCAATCAGTACCGTATGCTCATTTATGCCGTTGTGCTGATTCTTGTCATGGTTGTTCCGCACTTTGCACCGTTCCAACGTCTGATTGAGAAGATCAAGAGTCGCTTCCGTGGTGGAAACAATGAAGTTGCTGCAGCTACGGAGGGAGGCGATGGCAATGAGTAAAAAAGAACAAGCTCAAGGAAAGTCCAAGATGGTGCCATTGCCGTCGCAAGGTATCGTTCCAGAGCGTGATGTGTATACAACCCCTGCTCTTGAATGCCGCCATTTAGGAATTGATTTCGGTGGTCTTCATGCGGTTGAAGACTTCAACATCACTGTGGGTAAAACCGAGATTGCAGGTCTTATTGGGCCTAACGGCGCAGGTAAAACAACCGTTTTTAATCTGCTTACGAAGGTTTATCAGCCCACACGAGGCACCATTCTTATTGATGGGCAGGACACTGCGGGCCTTAATCCTGTGAAGGTAAATCAGCTTGGCGTGGCCCGTACGTTCCAAAATATCCGTCTCTTCTCAACACTTTCTGTTGAGGATAATGTGCGTGCTGGTTTGCATAACCAGGTGAAATGCGGAGTTATTTCCGCCATTTTCCGCTTGCCACGCCATTGGAAATGTGAGCGCGAATCACATGAACGTGCTCTCGAATTGCTCGATGTTTTCGGTATGGCAGATTACGCCAACGATATAGCCGGATCCCTACCGTATGGTGCTCAGCGTCGTCTTGAGATCGTAAGAGCTTTAGCCACCAATCCAAAGCTTCTTCTTCTGGACGAGCCCGCAGCTGGCATGAACCCTTCAGAGACCGCTGAGCTTATGGAAAACATTCGCGCTATTCGCGATCGTTTCCAGATTGCTATTTTGCTCATTGAGCATGATATGGACCTCGTTATGAATATCTGCGAGGGTATCGCGGTGCTTAACTACGGCAAGATTATTGCCAAAGGTACCGCTGAGCAAATTCAATCGAACCCTGAGGTTATTGAGGCGTATCTCGGTGCTGGCGCTCAGACTGATAAAGCGCAGGATAAATCTGAGGGAGGCGAAAACGCATGAGCATGCTCCATGTAAAGAATCTCAACGTCTCCTATGGCGCAATACGTGCGGTTAAAGGTATTTCCTTTGACGTTGAAGAGGGTGAGATTGTCACGCTTATTGGCGCTAATGGCGCTGGTAAAACAACCACGCTTAATACCATTGCAGGTCTCTTACGTCCGCTTGCCTATAGTCAGATTTCATTTGAGGGAGAGAGCTTAATCGGCGTCCCCGCGCATGAGATTGTACGTCGCGGCATTGCGTTGTGCCCTGAGGGCAGACGCGTCTTTACCGAGATGAGTGTTCAAGACAACCTTGCTATGGGAGCGTTTACCCGTCCTGACGATGAGGCTGCTGAGACAATCGAGCGTGTATATGAGAGTTTTCCTCGTTTGCTAGAGCGTCGCAATCAAAGTGCTGGCACCTTGTCTGGTGGCGAGCAGCAAATGTTGGCTATGGGACGCGCGCTGATGTCTAAGCCACGGTTGCTCATGCTCGATGAGCCTTCTATGGGCTTGGCACCCATTCTGGTCCAAGAGATTTTTGACATTATCGATAAGCTCCATGCGCAAGGTACCACTATCTTGCTGATTGAGCAAAACGCTCAGATGGCGCTTTCCATTGCCGATCGTGCCTATGTACTTGAGACGGGAAATATTTCCATGTCTGGAGATGCAGATGAGCTCGCGCATGACCCGCGCGTTCGTGAGGCATACCTCGGCGGATAAAGTCTTTTATTCGTTGCTCTGGCGCGCCCCACTTTACTGTGCTAAAGTGGGGCGCGTTGCTTTAGATTATTTTCTGTCTTTTGGCAGTTGTTTTTGCATGGGAGGGGAAAGCTGTGAGAGCAGGTACACCTCGAGGTCTTCGCGACATTCTTGGAGATGAAGCACTTCTCCGCGAGCGTATTTCCATGACAGTTCGTAAGACATTTTCTGATCATGGCTATTTGCCAGTAGAAACACCACTGCTCGAAGACTGGGATGTTATGCATCGTGCGGGCAGGATTAAAGGATCGCCATTTCGCTTGTTCGATTCTGATGGTCAGCTGCTTATGCTTCGTCCTGACCTTACGATGCCCATTGCTCGTTTAGCTGCGACGCGTTTGGGCAACAGTGATGGTCCACTCAGATTACGGTATGAGGCCCCTGTCGTACGTGAGCAGGACTCCCTCAAAGGTCAACCTCGTCAATTTACGCAGATTGGTGTTGAGTTAATCGGTGGCGATGGTTGTGCTAGTGAGGTAGAAGTTGTTGCACTGCTCGCCGAGACGCTGGAAACTCTCGAAGTTGGCGCCTGGCGTATTGTATGCGGTTCGGTAGCTCCCATCTCTGCTGCACTGGAAGCATGTGCTCCTTCCGCTGAGTTTCGTGAGCAGGCCGAAGAATTTGTCCACGCATCAGATTTAGTGGGGCTCGATGAGCTTATCGCTGAAGCTGGACTTACCGGACCTTGTGCGCGCGCTCTTGGACGAATCCCTCGTGTGGGGGGTGGAGTAGAAGCCCTAGATGAGGTGGACGCATTACTTGCGGCCGTGGATGTGCCAGTGGAGAAACGCGGCGTTGACGAACTGCGCGCGCTCGCATCATCGCTTGTAGGCACGCCGGCAGAAGATAGAATCCTGTTCGACTTTTCTATCGTGAACTCATTCGATTACTACACGGGTCTGATCTTTAAGGCATATTGCGACGGTGTAGCTGCGTCATTGGCTTCCGGCGGTCGTTATGATTCGTTGCTCACAAACTTTGGTATGAGCAACACTGCTGCTTGCGGCTTCGCTTTATCGCTTGAGCGTCTGCAGGAGGTGTTGGGTTCGGCGGGTTCTTCTGGCATTGCGACCATTGGTGCGCGAGTGGGCGAGCGTCCACTTCGTATTGCTATTCCAAAAGGATCGTTGTTTGGCGATACGGTTTCTGTGCTTGAAGCTGCAGGACTTCCCACTGCAGAGCTCAAAGATGTGGGTAGAAAACTCACAGTTACCGCAGGTGATGTTGAATACATCATTGTAAGAGCTCAAGATGCACCGGCATTTGTTGGATTTGGTGGCGCCGATTGCGGTATTTGCGGTTTTGACTCGCTTGTAGAAGCCGAGTTAGATCTGCTGCAGCTTGTAGATTTAGGCTTTGGCGCCTGTCGATTTATTGTGGCAGAGCCGCGCTCAGCAGCAGGAGCCGCTGAGAAAGCCTATGCCTGGCGCGGTACGGTGCGCGTGGCAACAAAGTATCCGCGCATAACCCAAGCGTATTACGATCGCATTGGTCAGCAGGTAGATATTATCCAGTTGCATGGCAACATTGAGCTTGGTCCTCTTGTTGGAATGACAGATCGCATTGTAGATATCACGGCAACAGGCACAACGTTGCGTGAGAATGACCTTGTTATTGTTGATGATGTTATGAGCTGTACGGCACGTTTCTTTGCTGGTCCGGCGGCGTTTCGATGTGATAAACGCATCCGCGATCTGTCAAAGCGTTTGGCCGAGGTTGTAGAGGGGAGTAATGCCTCATGAGAAAGGTTGTACTTGAAGGAGGACGTTGTCTTACCAGGGATGATCTCAACCGTTCTGGAGCCTTACCAGCTGAGGTTATTGCTTCTGCCGAAGCTATTGTGAATGAAGTTCGTGCTCGTGGTGACGAAGCAGTGCGCGAATATTGCATGCGCTTTGACGGTGCCTGTCCAGCGAGTTTTCGGGTGCCAAACGAACTTGTTCAAGGAGCACTTGAGCTGGTTGATCCTTCATTTTTACAGGCGCTCACGCGTGCACGAGACCATATTCGCGATTTCCATGAGCGGGAACGCGAACAATCGTGGTTTACGACACGTTCTGATGGAACCTTGTTAGGTGTTCAGGTAACGCCTGTTGCTTCGGCTGCCGTGTATGTGCCCGGCGGACGTGCACAATATCCCTCCACGGTGCTCATGGATACTATTCCTGCCAAAGTTGCTGGTGTGAAACGCGTGGTTATGCTCACGCCTCCGCAACATGACGGCACGCTTTCTGCGTATACCTTAGCGGCGGCAGCGCTTGCTGGGGTTGACGAGGTCTATGCCGTAGGTGGTGCTCAGGCAATAGGTGCTGCTGCCTATGGAACCGAATCTATTCCAGCGGTCGATAAGATCGTTGGACCTGGCAATGCCTACGTGGCAGCTGCAAAGCGCTATGTCTCGGGCGACGTGGGCATCGACATGGTGGCAGGGCCTTCTGAGGTATGTGTGCTGGCCGACGCTACTGCAGATCCTGTGGTGGTTGCCGCTGATCTTATGGCACAGGCCGAGCACGATCCACTTGCAAGCTGTTATCTCGTAACGTGCGAGCCTGAACTTCCCGATAAGGTACTTGCTGCTGCAGAGCGGCTTCTTGCTCAGAGTCCACGCGAAGAGATTACGCGTGCAAGTTTGGACAATCGTGGCGTTATTGTAGTGGCAGATACGCTTGATGGTGCGGTTGATGCTGTTAATGTGGTTGCGCCAGAGCACCTTGAACTCCATTGCGCTGATGCCATGTCATTGGTTGGACGTATTCACAATGCCGGCGCCATCTTTGTTGGCGCGTGGAGCTCTGAGCCATTGGGCGACTATGTTGCAGGTCCTAACCACACGCTCCCTACCGGTGGAACAGCGCGGTTCTCAAATCCCTTGGGTGTGTATGACTTCCAGAAGCGTTCGAGCGTTATTCGATATACCCCGGAAGGATTGCTTTCAGATGCCGATTCAGTGCAAACAATAGCCCAATCCGAAGGCCTATGGGCGCACGCGTTGTCGGTAGGCTTACGTCGTCGCTTGGCTGAGCAGGACCGCGAACAATATGATGATGAAACCCTCGCATGCGAAGGTGCTTATCGCGTGGCATGGCCTCAAGATTTACCTGAAACCCCTGGCGTGACTTTGCCAGGTTTCGAGAAAAAGGCGTAAACATGGCAACAGATAACGAGGGATTATTTGATGCGGCTGATTATGTAAGACCTGCTTTGTCGGGGTTTGAGCCATATGATCCAGCATTCACACCGTGCAAAATCAATCTTTCTGCAAATGAGAACACCCATGTGATGCCGCCGGGTTTTGTCGAACAGCTCAGATGTGCTGCGACTTCAGTGTCACTTAATCGCTATCCCGACCCGATGGCAAACGAACTTCGCAATGAGCTGGCGCTGCGCCATGGTGTGTCTCGCGATATGATTTGTGTTGGTAACGGTGGCGATGAGCTGCTGTTTAATTTGCTGTTTGCCTTTGGTGGTGCTGGGCGAACACTCGTTACCTGCCCTCCCGATTTTGCTGAATATGCAAACTTTGCCACCATGTGTGATACCCCAGTGGTACGTATCCCACGTGATCCTGAGACATTTGCAATAGATGAAGATGCTTTGGTTAAGGCTGCATCTACAGCAGCACTCGTATTTCTTACCTCACCAAATAATCCTACGGGCAATCTTTTAGAGGCAGAGGTGCTCTCGCGTCTTCTCACAGAAACTAAAGCATTGGTGCTCGTCGACGAGGCCTATGTGGAGTTTGCTGCCTCTGATGCCAGTTTTGTAAGTTGGCTTGCAGAACATCCTCGTTTGATTATTCTGCGCACGCTTTCTAAGGCTTTCGGCCTTGCGGGCTTACGTGTGGGCTATGTTCTTGCCCATCCGTCGGTTATCAATCAGCTTGCCGCTATTCGTCAAATCTATTCTGTCGATGTAGTAGCGCAAGCTGTTGCGTTGGCTGCCGTGCAAAGTCGAAAGCTGCTTAAGCCGGTAGTGGCTGACATTGTGGCTGAACGAGATCGTTTAGCAAACGAGCTTGGCGAGATTTCTGGTATACGTATTTGGCCAAGTGAAGCAAACTTTGTTCTTGTCCGTCTTCCAGATGCTGCTCGTGTGCGTACCCGTTTGCGCGATGAGTTTTCCATTTTGGTACGAGATTTCTCTTCAACCCCTGGCTTGGAGGGATGTTTGCGTATAACAGTAGGTACGCCTGAGGAAAACAACCACGTTATACATGCCTTGCGCGATCTTTCAAAGGAGTGGTCGGTATGAGTAGAACGGCTCAGATTTCTCGTGTAACCGGTGAAACAAATATCGACGTCACACTTGAGCTTGATGGCTCAGGCACCGTACAAACAAATACGGGTATCCCGTTTTTTAACCATATGCTTTCTGCATTTGGTCGCCATGGTCTGTTTGATGTCTCTATACATGCCGTAGGCGATATAGACGTTGACTTTCATCATACCGTGGAAGATACCGGCATTGTGTTAGGCCAGGCATTCCGCGAGGCCTTAGGTGATAAGAGCGGTATTACACGCTTTGCTCACGCATGTATTCCCATGGATGAAACGCTTGTACTTGCTGCCGTGGATATTTCTGGTCGTGGCGAGCTGTATTGGGATGTACCTATTGGTCCAGATAAAGTCGGCGATTTTGACTGTGAGCTTGGCCATGAGTTTTTTGCTGGCTTCGCTCGCGATGCTGGCGTAACGCTCCATATTCGTAAGATCTGTGGCGAAAATGCTCATCATATCCTTGAAGCAGCTTTCAAGGCTGCAGGTCGTGCAATGCGTCTCGCCTGCGAGTTTGATGAGCGGGTTGTTGGAGTGCCTTCCACTAAAGGGAGCTTGTCATGAGCATTGATGTGATCATGCCGGATACTTCGATGGGGCCTGAGGCAGTTATCTCTGCTCCAGATGTAACAGCCCCGACAATAGCTGTGGTGGATTATCACAAGGGTAACCTTCGCTCGGTTGAACGTGGGCTTGCCGATGCGGGAGCCAAACCGTTTGTCACAGACGATCCTGAGGCTATTGCTTCTGCTCAGGCGCTCGTGCTTCCAGGTGTGGGTAGCTTTGGCGATGCCATGACGTATCTCAATGAGAGCGGTCAGGCGCAGGCCATTCATGCGGCCCTGGATCATGGTGCTGCGTTTTTGGGAATATGTTTGGGTCTTCAGCTGTTATTTGAGCGGGGAAATGAGACCGATGATGGCTCGTGGGCAGAAGGCTTGGGCGTTTTGCCAGGGTCGGCTACTCGTTTGGAGTCAACCCGTTTGAAAGTGCCTCATGTAGGCTGGGATCAACTTGATCTGACACCTCTCGGACAAACGTGCCCCTTGTTTGAAGGGGTTGCTCAAAGCGCTAACGTGTACTTCACACATTCTTTTGCTCTTGCCGATGATGTCCCAACTTCAGTTATTACGGCTTATACGCACTATACGAGGAGCTTTGCTTCGGCTGTGTGGGATGGTACCAAGGTATTTGGTGTGCAGTTCCATCCTGAGAAAAGCTCTGGTACCGGGCTGCACATTCTCCGGAATTTTGTTCGCATAGCTGCAGGTGTATAGGAGGCCTTGCGTGATTCTCTTCCCGGCGATTGATCTAGTTGGCGGTCAGGTTGTGCGCCTTGCCAAGGGCGACCGTGCTCATATGGATGTGTATTCCAACGATCCGGCGGCTGTTGCCGAAGCATTTCGCGATGCAGGTGCAACCTGGATTCATGTGGTTGACCTGTCGGCCACGCTTGAGGAAGACGAGACGGCACGTGCGGCAAACAGTGCTGCCATCCAGGCTATCTGTGCTGTTCCAGGGATTTCCGTTGATGCTGGCGGCGGCGTGCGCTCCATGGAGGCGATTGAACGCTTGGTTTCCCTGGGTGTCAAACGTATTGCCATTGGCACAGCACTTGTCCGCGATCCCGCCTTTGCTGAGGCTGCAGCCCGTGAATTTGGTGAGCTTGTAGTGGCCGATGTGGCAGCCCGTGGGGGAGAAGTACGGGTCAACGGTTGGCGAGAAGGAGCCGCGTTGTCGGCAGACGAGTTAGTTAAACGACTTGCCTCGTTGGGATTTCGCCATTTGGTCTTTACCGATGTGGCGCGCGATGGCATGCGATGCGGTATCGATACGGAAACCTACCAGCATATTGCTCAGGTGGCAGGTTTTCCGGTGGTGGCATCTGGTGGCATTGCGAGCTTGGAAGATATTCGTGCGCTTGCGGCGTTGGGGCCAGAGGTTATCGAGGGTGCAATTTGCGGGCGAGCGCTTTATGAGGGCGAGTTTACGCTGGAAGATGCTTTGAAAGCTGCACAAAGTAGTTACTATCGATAGAGGACTTCTTATACAAGGTGTCTCTGTTGACTATGCTGGAGAATTTTCATGAGTGACGGCGCAATGATTCTTATCATCTTTGCTTTGATTGCGCTTCTGGGTGGCGGCACTACAGCACTAGTACTTCTGCTGGTGAATAGTTCCCGTAAGCGTAAGCTGCGTGAATATACCAGTATGACTACAGGAACTATTGTGCGCAGGCGCAATGGTGGTTTGGAGCACCCCACCGTCGTATGGGTACGCTATGAGGTTGATGGCGTGGCGTATGAGTGCCATGAAAGTGTACGGCTTGCCAGCAAGGCTATAAAGCTCGGTCCTGTACCAATTGGGCAAGAAAAAGTTGAGAAAATTCCCTCTGAGGTGGGCTATACCGTGCGTGTAGCGTATTTGCCGACGGATCCCTCCAAGGCTATTCTTGCGGATAACCAGGGCATTATGAATGTGTAGGGGCGAGCTTCAATTCAGTTTGAAATAAACCTAGTGGGTTCGTAAGCTAAGCTCAGATAACTCATGCCTCGATGCTGATGTCATCCTCGCGCTTACTGTCCCAGATGGTGACTACGATTTCCTAAACATCTTTCTAAGGAGGCTGTATCCTGCGCAACCTCTTTTATCATCAGTGGCGGTAAAAGACACAAGGGAAGTTCAGACTAAAGATAAATATAGGTGCTGTAGATGGATGTTGATCGTTTTTTAGAAGCACAATCAGGTGGCGTGTATGAGCAGGCGCTGACTGAGTTGCGGGCAGGTCGGAAGCAATCGCATTGGATTTGGTTTATTTTTCCGCAGGTAAAAGGTCTTGGTCACAGCCATATGGCAAATTATTACGGCATTTCCAGTCACATGGAGCTTGAGGCGTATATCGCTAACCATACGCTTATGGACCGCCTTATTACCTGTGCACAGGCGCTGTTGGATACGGGATATACGGACCCTGTACGAGTACTTGGACCCATTGATGCACTTAAGGTGCGTTCTTCCATGACACTGTTTGAAACGGGTAGTTCATATCCGGTTTTCGCCCAAGTGCTCGATCGCTTCTATGGTGGAGAACGCGATCAGCTCACACTCGATATCGTGGCAGGCTGGCGACAATAAGGTGTGCTCTAGTTGCTATACTGCTATACATCCATAAAGAGGTGATCAGCATGGCTATAACGACTACGTCATCTGAGGCTCGGCAGATACAGATGAATACTCGCATTGACGCTCGACTCAAAGAAGCTGGCGATGCTGTGCTTACGCGCCTTGGCTATACGCCATCGGCGGCAGTACGTGGGTTCTGGCGGTTCGTTGTAGAGCACCAAGACGATGTTGCAGCTATCTGTGAGGTTATTGCACCCGACGCAGAGTCCATACTCTCCGATGCCGTAGACCGGAGACTTTCTGCTACAGCCGAACTACGCGACCTTTACACACAGACAGCTAACGAGCTGAGAATTGCCGAGGCAACATCCGCAGATCTACCGTCCTGGGATAATCTGCGCGAAGCTTGGTACGACGAGCGTCTGGATAGGGAGGCGTAGATGTCACAACCCCTGCGCGTCCTTCTTGACACCAATGTCTGGCTTGATGCTTTCGATGGTGCTCGTCCACGCTCGCGCGAGGCAAACGAGCTTATTGACGTCTGTGAACGAGCGAGAATTGACCTGCTCTATGCAGCGGTCTCCGCGAAGGATGTGTTCTATCTTGTAGGAGCCTCGCTCAAACGGCAGGCTCGGGCGACGAGTGAGCGACTTTCAGAAAGTCAGGCACGTGCGGTTTCTTCATATGCAGCCGCCTGCATTACGAACATGACCGAAGTGGCAACCGCAGTCGGCATGGATGTTTCCGACATCTGGCTTGCGCGGAAATACCAACGCATACACACAGACTTTGAAGATTGCCTGGTGCTGGCGGCGGCACAGCGCGCCCGGGTTGACTACCTTGTAACCAGCGACGAGAGTCTCCTTCGCCATGCGCCCGTGGCGGCGCTTTCGGTAGCAGACTTCCTTGCGCTGGTGGGGTAGTAGCTGGTCTCTAACGTGCATTTTCTTGCCACTCCGTCACAAGCTGGAAACATGATGTCTATACACTGAACCTTCGTCTCTTATTACCCATGTGCCACCATCAAGGGGTCATTCATGTTTGACATCTTCATGTCTGCACTTTCCACGTTGAATAACAATGTGCTGTGGGGCATCCCCATGGTTGTGCTCATGATTGGTACAGGCATATTTTTGTTTTTTGTCATCAAAGGTGTTGTATTTACGCGTTTCAATATTGTGATGCGCTATACCACCAAGACGCTTTTTCATCGTTCGGATAAGTCTGAGTTGGAACATGGTTCGATTTCGCCGTTTCAGGCAGTATGCACAGCGCTTGCAGGAACGCTCGGCACCGGCAACATCGTTGGAGTGGCACTCGCTGTTGCTACTGGCGGTCCTGGATCTCTTTTTTGGCTGTGGTTGAGTGCGCTTGCGGGTATGGTTATCAAGTACTGCGAAGTTACACTGGCGGTGGCCTATCGTACCCGCAATGATCGCGGAGAGATCGTAGGTGGCCCCATGTATTACATCTCGCGTGGTTTAGGCGCAACGTGGCTTGCCATATTGTTTGCAATTTTTGGCTTTCTGGCATCATTTGGTATCGGAGCGAGTGTACAGGCCAATTCACTTGCTGGCAGCGTAAATGCAACTTTTGGTATTCCGCTTCCCGTTATTGGCGTTGTGGTAGCTGTGTTTGCTGGACTGGTGCTTATCGGTGGCATTAAGCGTATCTCTCACTTTACTGAGGTACTCATACCCTTTGCAGCTATTTTCTACCTTGTTGGTGCTTTAGTAGTGCTCGTTATCAACGCTGCAGAAATCCCAACCGCTATCGCTCTGATTTTCCAGGATGCTTTTACAGGTACCGCTGCTATAGGTGGTTTTACAGGCGCTACGGTTATGTATGCATGCCGTATTGGTATGTCGCGTGGTGTATTTACTCATGAAGCGGGTATGGGTTCAGCACCTATTGCACATGCTTCTGCTGACACCGACCATCCCGCCCGTCAGGGCCTATGGGGAACCTTTGAGGTGTTCTTCGATAGCATCGTTATGTGCACCATAACGGGTCTTGTTATTCTTACTTCTGGTCTTTGGTGTGCCGATCCCATGATGTCTGAAGGCGCTATGAGCTCAATGGCTTTTGGACAGAGCATTCCTGGTGGTCAATATATTGTGACTGTTGGACTTATATTCTTTGCATTCGCAACCCTTATTGCGTGGTACTACTATGGTGAGAAGTGCGTCGAGTATCTCTTCCGCACGCATCGCGGTGGTCGCGTGGTAATTCGTATCTATCAGGTAGCCTATGTTGCCATGGTGTTTGCGGGATGTGTGGCCAATCTCGATGTGGTATGGGAATTTGCCGATTGCTTTAACGGACTTATGGCCATCCCTAATCTTATTGCTCTTATTGCACTCGCTCCTGCAATTCGCCGTCTCTCACAGGATTTTTTCCGAGATCCTGATCGTAAGCGTCCTCGTGATACGGACTACAGCAGCTTGTTGATATTTCATGATAAGTAGCAGGCATGAGGGAATAATTCGTGCTCTCTTTCGCGGCGATCTTTCTGATGAGACTGACGCTGACTTTATACAGGAGATATTCCGAACATAGACTATTCACTGAACCCTTTTAGTGAATACGGAAACCCTATTGAAATTAGTAAATACGGTTTTGATAATTTCCGGAATCACCGAGGAGAATGGCGAGACGTTTTTGCAATGGATAAGCTCAGTCAGTCGGGCTTCAAAGTTGCAACAAGGCAGAAAAGTGCACCAGACGGTTATTCAAACATTGACGTCACGATTGACGGTGAGTTGTGGGAGATAAAGAGCCCCCAAGATACGAAAGAATCAAACCCGGAAAGCCTGCGATTTGTTGAGGGAAACCTTAGAAAGGCTGTCGAACAGTTCCGCAGCCAATATGACAATAAGTCAGGGAAAACTAAATTACAACGGGCCTGCTAGAGTCGTCTTTAATTCATATTACAAATCTCTATCAGACGAAAAAATAGAAGCAGAATTATCAAATTGTGTTACTAAAGGCGTTGTCGATGAGGTTTTGTTCGTTAGAAAAGATAGGCCCATAAGAAGATTCAAAAAATAAGAGAAAGCCCAGTCCCTGTGCAGGGCCAGAGCTTCCTCTGATAATGCTTTTTATACTACATTCCATGATAGTTTAACTTCAAAATATCTAATTCCGGTTCCAAGAGTCGAGATTCGAAGCCTTGGCGAGAGTACAACAATAAACATATCCCGTGGGAGGAAGGGTTTGCCGTCCCGAAAACGGCCCTCTGGAAGTAGACACGCAACGCTTCTTGCCATTCAGAACTTGGCCCCGCACGGGACTTTTTTCATATCAAGCCGTCCTTTGGGGTGGCTTATTTCATGCCGCGACTCCGCACAGAGTCAAGACACATGCCACACGATGTGGGAATGGATCACAAATGGTCGAGAACAACTCACAGTAAATACAGCCTACAGAGGGAAATCAGAACGGTTTGCTTACCAGTCAGAATGCCACTGCTCCAAAATCCATATGTGAAGATACATACGATATGACTACAACTTAAAGCTATTAAAATGAAGGAAAGAAATATTTCTTGAGGAACGCAATGCTTTAGTACGTTTCCATTCCCATTAGTGAATCTCTTCTGCGCTATTTCTACTATCCAGAGAGAAAGGTAGGCCATCCAGGCATAGTGGAATTCAATAGACTTATGGGGGATTTTTCCGTTTTGGAAGAATCAGATATGGATTATCAGAAGTATTACGCTTTATGTCAAAATGACAGCTTGTTGAACAAAATGAGTCCGGGAACTTTCGCGAATCAGGCATGGATGGTGCTAACACTTCAAAGCACCGTGCTTATTAAGGCTTCTTTGGGAGTCTTTTTGTCTTATAAACCACGCTTATCGAAACGTTGCTTCGTACCACTTATAAGTTCTTTTGTAGTTAGGTAAGCTAAGACAACAAAAGAGCCCAGAAGGGCTCTTGGCAAGTCAAGAAGCTGTCTGAACAGCGCCCGAAGGTATTTTTGGCTAGGCCGTATTTTGACTTGCAGTGGCATCTTGACTGGTAATCAAGATGTGATTATTTTAGCACGACATTTCCGGAGGCAGGCTATGAATTTACGCAAAGCAACCAACTATAGTATTGGCCTTGACTTAGGAACTGGTTCTGTTGGCTGGGCAGCTATTGATGAAGCAGGCAATCTTCTTACATTCAAGAAAAAGGCAGCCTGGGGGAGTAGGTTATTTCCAAGTGCAAACCCTGCTTCTGTAGCGAGAATTCATCGTGGTCAGCGGAGACGCTATGAACGTCGCCGACAACGACTTGATCTTTTACAAGCACTGTTTTCAGAAGAAATGCAACGTATCGATCCTGATTTTTTTGTCCGCATGAATCAATCACGCCTTCATCCGGAAGATCGAGCAGAAGGAGGTGGCTATCGCTGGCCGTTCTTCAATGATTCGGATTTTACCGAAAAAGACTATTACAAGAGGTTTCCGACGATTTATCACCTTCGGTCATATCTTTGTCTGTCTTCCGAGCGTGCTGATATTCGTTTAATCTACCTTGCATTTCACAATATCGTTAAATGCCGTGGTAATTTCCTTTATGAAGACATGCCAAGTTTAAGTGCTTGCAATTCCGATATGACCAGTGTAATTGAACGTTTTAGTATTGCTTTGCAAGAATGGTGCGATAGCCTGGGATTCGTTTTTAGTAATTGCGATATTTCTGGACTCGTTACTGCCCTTCAAGAGGGATCAATTTCTAGACGAGAAAGACAGGAGCGCGTTCAGGGGTTATTGGGCATTTATTCAACCGAGGATTCGAAATATGCTAAGGCACTTGCCAAGGGTATTTCAAATGCAGTTGTTGGGCTTGAGGCCACGTTTTCTCAGATGTTTCCCATGGATTCCGAGGAATCGTATAAATTTTCGCTTGAGAGTGAGGAGAAGGTTTCAGAGTATATTGACGCCTCAGCTTGTCCAGATGAAGCGATTTCCTTGTTTGAATCTATTCGAGCGGTCTACTCAGCTTTTGTTTTGTCAAAAATACTGAGACATTCTAATGGGGGAACTATATCCCAAAGTAAGATAGCTGAATATGAGAAATACAAAACAGATCTGGCATTGCTTAAGGATCTTATTAAAACTTATGCACCGCAGTCCTATAAGGATTTCTTTGGCGGGACCTATTATCCTGGTACTAAGCGTTATGACCCAGTACATTCAGGACCGTATACAAGGTACAATCTTCAGCATGGATCCGGTTCATATCAAGAATTTAAAAAGGCAGTGAAAAAGCTACTTGATGAGACCGATGCAATTTTGGACTCTCGATATGGACAAATGCTTCAAGAGTTTGATGAAGAAGCGTTTTTATGGCGGTTAAAGACAAGTGATAACGGGAGCATACCGTATCAGCTTCATCTTGAGGAAATGACAGCAATCATTGAGCATCAGGCACCTTTTTATCCCTTCTTGCAGAAAGAGCGTAAAAAGTTAGAGTCACTTGTTTCGTTCAGAATTCCTTACTACGTTGGTCCACTTACAACTACAAACGCCGCAAAAGATAGAGATGGACACAATCGATTTGCTTGGGCCGAGCGTAAGGCGGGCAAAGAAGACGAACGTGTATACCCCTGGAACTGGGATAAAATAATTGATAGAAACAAGAGTGCTGAGAAGTTTATTCGTCGCATGACTGGCATTTGTACCTATCTCCAGGGTGAACCGGTACTTCCAAAATCCTCACTACTGTACGAAGAGTTTTGTATGCTCAATGAGTTCAATGGATCTCATTGGACACAAGATGGGGATACCCAACATCGTTTTGATGAACAGGATCGACAAGGCATAATTCGTGATTTGTTTAGAAAGCGCAAAGTAACTTATAAACAGGTTGAAGATTGGATGTGCCAACAAGGGCATTTCAACGTACATGTTTCAGGCGGACAAGGCGAGACAGGTTACGAGTCAAAGCTTTCTTCTTATATCTTTTTTAGCAAGGATATTTTGCATGTCGATGAAATCTCTCTGCTAGATTACCCAATGATTGAGGAGATTATCCTCTGGAACACTCTGTTTGAAGATCGTTTGATCTTGCGTGAAAAGATTGAAGAGAAGTATGGCGATAGACTTGATACAGATCAAATTAAAAAGATCTGCAAAAAACGTTTTACCGGATGGGGAAGATTATCAAAAAAGCTCCTGACAGGCATTAAAGCGAAAACGGATTTGGGCAACAAATCAATAATGGATATCCTTCGCGAGGGGAATTCAAATAATGGAGCACGAGCACATACCATGGTGTTTATGGAAGTGTTGCGAGATGATAAGCTGCGCTTTCAGGATTTAATTGACGAAGAGAATCGGAAGCGTATTTCGAGTGGGATGGGTCTTGCTTTGGAGGAGCTTCCTGGTTCGCCTGCTTTGCGCAGGAGTGTAAATCAAGCACTGAGAATCGTTGATGAAATAACTGGTATTACGAAGTGTGCGCCCGCCAATATCTTTATTGAATATACTCGTAATGACAATATGGAAAAGAAGGGTACCCGAACTAAGAGGCGCTATGATGCACTCACAGAGGCAGTTAGAGCATTTAAACGGGACAATCCTGATTTATGTCGGTCAGATCTGCTCAGTGATTTAAAGGAGACAGGATACGCAAATCTTGATGAGCGACTTACGTTGTACTTTATGCAGGGTGGTAAGAGCTTATATTCAAGAAAACCTATTGATATCCGCGATCTGGGTAATACTTCTCATTATCAGATTGATCACATTATCCCTCAATCATATATGAAGGATGACAGCTTTGAGAATAAAGCGTTGGTTCTAAGTGGTGAAAACCAACGTAAATCCGACGCAATGCTCATCGATGAAAGTATTCGCAAAGAGATGGGCGATTACTGGAGAGCACTTCATAATGCAGGACTTATAGGCAATAAAAAATACAACAACTTGATGCGGTCCACCATTTCTGATAATCAAATGAGGGGTTTTATTGCGAGGCAACTCGTAGAAACAAGCCAAATAGTTAAGTCTGTGGCACTCATGCTTGAATCGAAGTACCCTACTGCTCATATTCACCCTATTAAAGCATCGCTTTCTTCGCAGTTAAGGGATACGAATGGATATGTGAAGTGTCGTGAGGTTAATGACTATCACCATGCTCATGACGCATTACTTGCTTGTGAGATTGGTCGCTTTATTACATTACGACATCCTGACATTTTTAATGAGCCGATTAAATATGCTCATGCTATGAGAGAGTTCATAAAAAGACAGAATCAGATGCTCAAGCGTAGTACGCGCGCTCCAGGAAACGCACCTTTTATCATTGCGAGCTTTATGAAAAATGCCGTTGATGAGGAAACGGGAGAAATATATTGGGATGCAGCTTTTGAAACCGAGCGTATACGCAGGTATTTAGAGTATAAAGACTGCTATATTACTCGAATGCCCGAGGAGACAAGTGGCGAATTTTGGAAAACGACAATTTACTCTCCATACGGGGGCAAGCGTGCTGGCACAATTTCGCTCAAGCAAGGCCTAGCAGTTGAAAAATATGGCGGATATTCTTCGATTGAGTATGCTCATTTTGCCTTGTATCTAGCCAAGGATAAAAAGGGTAAAGATAAGCTAGTTCTAACTGGTATTCCGATTCCAGTGCTGCGCGATATAAGAATTAATAGTAGGACAATTGATGATTTCTTCCACGAGGATGCTCGGAATAAAGGGCTGGTATTTATCCGATCGGTACGTGATCGTTTGTTGAAGTATTCAAGAGTTAATGTGGGCAAGGATGAATATTATGTTCCTGCACTTGATGCACTTTATTCATCTAAACAGCTGGTGCTTTCTGCAAAGATGATTCGTATAGCTGCGTTGTCGTGTGATAAGGAGACTGAGGATAGTGCAATTGAACCTGACGATCTTGTTGAGCTATACGATGTATTGACAGAGAAATTAGACTATCTGTGCTCTAAGTTTTCAAATGTTTCTAAAGTGTTACTCTCAAAGAGAGAAGTGTATCTAAGGCTCCCAATTAAAGATAAAAGGGTGCTTATTAGTAATTTATTAAAGTTCTGCAAGGCTTCAACTTCGCGAGTTGATTTGTCTCTAGTTGGAGGACCAAAGCATGCAGGACGCATTCAGGAAACCTCATTAACAGCTTGTCCTGAGAAAGTAATTTTAATTGATCAATCGGTAACCGGAATGTTTGAGCGGAGGATGAAGCTTGAGCTTTAGAACTGTATTTATCGAGAGTAGCTGTCGTCTTTCCTATAAGAGTGGTTATCTTGTTGTGCGTAAAGAGAATGAACTGGTTAAAGTGCACCTTTCGGAAATCTCTTCAGTTATCCTACAGTCGACTCAAGTGTATATAAGTGCCTATTTGCTTTCGGAGCTTGCAAAAAACAAAATATCTCTTGTGGCTTGTGATGAGAAGTTTAATCCAATAGGAGAGTATTTACCGCTGTATGGTGCACATAATGTAAGTGGAAGATTATCTAAACAATTGACTTGGGGTGAGCCAATCAAGAAACGCGTTTGGCAGAGAATTGTAAAAGATAAGATTCGACACCAGGCAATATTTCTAGAAGAGCGCGATTATATTGAAACTTCTAAACAGCTCAAACGTATTGCTGATGAGGTACGGTCAGGTGATGTAACAAACCGCGAAGCTCAGGCCGCTCGTATATATTTTTTAACATTATTTGGACCCAACTTTAGTCGCGATGATGATAGTCCGGTAAATGCAGCGCTCAATTATGGCTACGCTATCCTGCTATCTATTGTTAATCGGGAGATTGTTTCACGGGGATATTTGACTCAATGTGGTATTTGCCACCGAAATGAGTACAACCAGTTCAATTTGGCATGTGACTTCATGGAACCGTTCAGACCGATTGTGGATCACATAGTAAGTGATTTTCTCGGTGGAGATTTCGATCGGGATATGCGGCGAGTACTAGGCGATCTTGCCAATTCAACATTACGGTATCGTGGCGGTATATATCGTTTAGGCTCAGTGGTATCGCTTTATGTTCAAGACTGTCTTAATGCGCTGAATAAAAAGATTGTAATTGAAGAGATTGAAGATTTTGCTGCACTATGAACGGGAAACTTAGGATCCGCTATATGAGGCTTATTGTATTTTTTGACCTTCCAGTTGAAACTGCTGTCCAGAAGAAGCAGTATCGCCAGTTTAGGAAGTTCTTAAATCAGGATGGATATCTCATGCTTCAGGAATCGGTCTATGCAAAGCTAGTTATTAATGAGGGGGCAGCTGGAGCAGCCGTAATGAGGCTTCGGAAACACTGCCCACAAAGCGGGTTAATTCAGGTGCTTAAAGTAACAGAAAAACAATTTTCTACGATGGAATATATAACTGGAAATCGGGATAGATACGATGAGGTGGACACTATGGAAGAGTTCTTAGTGCTATGAAAATATGTGGTATGGGTTTAGAGTCACCACTTGAGATCTATCCTGGCGAACCAACGATTTTGGAAATACATAATAAAGTCCTATTTTCACGTGTATGCCAATCATTGACTACATGTGACATAAGTTCTGCTCCTGAGTCATTTTCGGTCTGGAGTGAAGATGAGGAAGAACTACATATAAATACGGCATTTATAAAAATACAGACTCCTCTGGATTTACCCTGGGATGACAAAGCATTATCTGTGACACTTTACAGACTAGTTGAGCAGCGATTGTATGAGGAATTCGAAACAAGAGAAGAAATAGAGCAACTTGCGCGAGAAATAAACTCGCATATTAATGAGTTTTCTTTGCAGGTAGAAGGTAATTATGGGTTTACTATTGAATGGGATTTACGACGGTATCTGAAGGCTTTTGCGTTTAGGCCGATTGTTGATTCCTCGGCATCGATCTTTGATAACTTGATACTGTTTCTTGAAATATGTTCTGATATGAAAATAAACCAGTCACTTCTATTTATTAACCTCAAACTTTTTTTGTCAGAAAATGAGCTGAAAGAATTCTACAATCAGGTGTTTTTTCTCGGTTTGAGGGTACTAATGCTGGAGTCTATTCCAGATAATAGAGTATTCCTAAGAGAAAGAAAAAGATGCATTGACCTGCATTTTTTAGAAAGCTAAACCTTAATTATCAGTTGGATCCCTTCTTCTAGCAGAGGAGAATTTGCTCTAACGGTTTTGGAGCAGTGGCATTCTGACTGGTAGTCAAACTGCGTGGCGCTCTGGCTTGCCGCCGACGCGGTTTTGGAGCAGTGGCATTCTGACTGGTAGTCAAACGGACAGCATGAGGCTGAGGCAGATTCTGCGGTTTTGGAGCAGTGGCATTCTGACTGGTAGTCAAACTGGCCGGGGACCAGTCCACCAAGGCCACGCGTTTTGGAGCAGTGGCATTCTGACTGGTAGTCAAACCTTCCTGCGCAGCTCAGCGAGCACCTTGTTGTTTTGGAGCAGTGGCATTCTGACTGGTAGTCAAACAGCCTACGCCCTCGGAGAGCGGGCGGGTGTGTTTTGGAGCAGTGGCATTCTGACTGGTAGTCAAACTGGGCCATCCCAAATATCACGGTATGTAAGTTTTGGAGCAGTGGCATTCTGACTGGTAGTCAAACAGTCGTCGGTGCCGTACTTGCCGCCCGAGGGTTTTGGAGCAGTGGCATTCTGACTGGTAGTCAAACGGCCATGGGCAAGGCCATCAAGGACGTGACGTTTTGGAGCAGTGGCATTCTGACTGGTAGTCAAACCTGCGCGTCGAGTACCCGCCACGCCAGACCGTTTTGGAGCAGTGGCATTCTGACTGGTAGTCAAACAGGTTTTCTTGCCCATCACACCATCAATCGTTTTGGAGCAGTGGCATTCTGACTGGTAGTCAAACCCGACGTACTTGCTCGCTTCACTGAGGTTGTTTTGGAGCAGTGGCATTCTGACTGGTAGTCAAACGCGTCCTCAGACATTTGAAGGTTATCGTTCGTTTTGGAGCAGTGGCATTCTGACTGGTAGTCAAACATGATTGTCCGCTATCTACGCACTGGGAAGTTTTGGAGCAGTGGCATTCTGACTGGTAATCAAGCTTAATGTTCGTATACGCAAGTATTTACTTGCGTATACTTATATCTTTCAGTTTGGAGGTGTTAGCTGTGAGAATTGATCGAGTCATACTTGATGTTGTAGAACACTCCACCATGACGGGGGAGCAAGTGAGCGCTGCTCTTGGTAAGTCTCGTGCTTTTGTCTCAGTAGCAGGTGGCAAGGGTAGATCGCCGCGCCTCGATACTGTGGCGGATGTTGCTGACGTGTGCGGCGTGGATGTCGTGCTTATAGATCGAGAGACTGGAGAGAAGATAGGCGCTATAGAGCCACCAAGGAGGGGCCAAAATACATAGAGACATGGATTTAGTAAGAGACATACTTGCGACCTTGGCTGATGCTCCCGGTCCTGTCGATACTATCTTCTGGACCTCTGACAGCGTTTTGGAGCAGTGGCATTCTAACTAGTAATCAAACCGTTGGGGATATGAGTCAGGATTATCGTTTGTCTTCTCAGCGATTTGAGCAATAACAGATTGATGCTCCTATTTAGTGATTGCCCTGCTTATAGACCCTGAACACCAAGCTGGCGTTCTATAGAAAGTGACCCAAATTCCAACAAGGAGTTTGGGTCTCTAAAAAGCGTACTTTGTTCTTTCTTGCGCTATGAGCGCTTGATGAATGCGCAGTATCCCTTATAAGCTTCGTAAACGTCGGCTTTGTTGGAAACTTCCCACAGTGAGTGCATAGAGAGAACAGCTACACCAGCATCTACAACATTCATATCGTATTCGGCAAGAATGAAGGCAATGGTACCACCTCCACCTGCACCAATGCGACCAAGCTCACAGGTTTGGAAGGCAACACCAGCTTCATCCATAATGTCGCGAATCTCAGCAAGATATTCTGCATCGGCATCGTTTGATCCGGCTTTACCGCGCGAGCCGGTGAATTTGTTAAAGCAGAGACCATGTCCCATAATGGCGGCATTTTTCTTCTCAAAGCGATCTGCATAGAGCGTGTCAAAACCAGCAGATACATCAGAGGAGAGCATGCGCGAATGTGCCAGAGCTCGACGCAGCTTAAGGGTGCCGCCTTCACCAGCGAGTTCCATAATCTCAGCAATGCAATTCTCAAAGAAACGGCTTGTCATGCCAGTGGCACCTACAGAGCCAATTTCCTCTTTATCCACGAGAAGGGTAACGGAAGTGCGCTCAACCTCAGGAACTGCAAGTTGTGCAGCAAGCGAGGTGTATGCGCAAACACGGTCGTCTTGGCCGTAGCCCAAAATCATCGAGCGGTCGAGGCCCATCTCACGGGCAGCGCCTGCGGGTACTACCTCGATTTCAGCGGACAAGAAATCTTCTTCGTCGATGTCGTACTTCACTTTGAGAAGATCTAAGAAGAGCTTTTTGACAGGCTCTTTTTCTTCGTCTCCCTCTTCAATTGTGACAGGACGACCTCCCACAATAACGTCAAGGTTCTCGTGATCAACTGCTTCGCTTGCAGGTTTCTTCATCTGATCGCCGGCGAGAT
This sequence comes from Olsenella sp. Marseille-QA0557, assembly GCF_965119725.1. Classification (NCBI taxonomy): domain Bacteria; kingdom Bacillati; phylum Actinomycetota; class Coriobacteriia; order Coriobacteriales; family Atopobiaceae; genus Olsenella; species Olsenella sp. Marseille-QA0557. Next base: position 1,510,469 of record NZ_CBCPMI010000001.1, read on the forward strand.
GAATAAGCAAATCAGAAACACAGAAGACAGGATCGGAAGCATCTTCTCCCACGCAAACATCCACCGTGGTGCCATCCTTTTTGCATACCACACCATGCAAGGCGAGAGGCGTTGCTACCCAGTGATAGGCTTTTACGCCGCCGTAGTAATGTGTGTCCAGGTAGGCCATGTCGCCAGCCTCATAGAGCGGATTCTGCTTTATGTCGAGGCGAGGGGAGTCAATGTGAGCTCCCAAGATATTCATGCCTTCCTCAAGGGGCTTGGTGCCCAGATTTACGAGCATTACTGTCTTTTTGTGGTTAACAGCATAGACCTTATCGCCGGCAGAAAGCTTACGTCCCTCAGCGACAACTGTTTCAAGATTGACATATCCTGCGTCCTCAGCGAGCTTTACTGTGGCTTGCGCACACTCGCGTTCAGTTTTATTTTCGCTGATAAACGCGCGATAATCTGCGCAAATCTGTTCAAGTTTTTCAAGTTCATCTTGGTCGTAGGACTTCCAAGCGTTCGGACGCTCCATGGCATACCTCTCTTATTTTGTATGGGAGAACTCCCGCCAGTAATCCGATTAAGATCTAAGGGAGATAGTAGCATGGCTCTGTGTTGGACTCTGTGTCGCTGGTTTCTACTTCTTAGCGCCACAAGCACAATATTGGTAGTCCACGTAGGTTTCTGTTTTATATGAGCCGTGATCTTCCTGGTGGGATCCAACCTGGACTTTCTCGGTTTTGCTGCGGTTTACGTAGTTGCCAATATATCCTTCGTTTCGCATTTTCTCGATAATGAGGCTCTTGAACGCGTCATAGTCTGCATCTGTATAGAACCAGTATGTCTCTCCATCGCTGTACCAATTTCCATCGGAATGCTGTGTATAGAGCTGACCTCCTCGAATGGTTTGTGTTTCGTAGTCGGGCACCGTAACCATATTGGATACCCACACTTGTCTGGAGGCCGTGTGATCTTGCCATGTATGCGTATGAGAGCTGTTCCCAGTATTATTTGAATCATCGCTCTTGCTTGCGGAAGTACCTGCTGCTTTTTTGTTTGTTGAGCTTTGCTTGTTAGACGATGAACCATTTTGTTGGCTGTTTGATAAATGAGAAGAAGTGGTGGAAGAAGCTTGTTTGTCTTTATTGTTTTCAGTTTTATCTGAGGTTTTCTCTTTTTGTTGATTGTTTTTAGTCGTTACCTGGTCTTTATTGTTGTCGGAGTCAGTGCTTGTTGTAGCTTCAAGGGCATTTTGATTCCAGTTATTGTCTGTTCCTGTATCTGGTATTGCAGGGAAACCAACAACAATTAACACCAACGCCAAGCATAAGCCGATTATTCCAGCTCCTGTCGCGATAGCTTGTTTCTTATGTGTCTTTAGCTGATCAAGGAGGTTTTTCATGAGGAGCACCCTTTCGTCAGGATCCCTATAGTGGGAAGTGTTTCTCGATACCCTCATCCTAGGAACCGTGTTTACGCTGATATAGTGTTTTTGGTAGCGTGAAAAAAGATTTGTCCTGCACATGATGTGATGCTTTACACCAAAGGAGAACATGCGATACGTATGATCGGTTTAGGAACACTTCTCAATGTTGTGCTTATCTTGGTAGGTGGGGCAGTAGGTCTTTTTGATGGTCGTCTTATCGCGCCTCATGTGCAAGAGGGCTTGCTTAAAGCAACGGGAGTAAGTGTTATCTTCATTGGCCTTGCTGGTGCACTACAAGGCATGCTCTCCATAAATAATGGAGAGCTCGTTTCTGGTGGAACAATGCTTGTTGTTGCAGCTCTTGCGCTTGGCACGCTTATAGGTGAGCTTCTCAATATCAACGGTGCACTTGAGCGCTTTGGGGTATGGTTGCGTCGCGTTTCCGGCAATACAGAAAACAAACGTTTTCTCGATGCTTTTCTAACAGCTACTTTTACCGTGTGTATTGGGGCAATGGCAGTTGTGGGTTCTATTCAAGACGGCATTCTTGGCGACTGGTCTACCCTTGCTCTTAAAGGTGTGCTTGACGCACTGATAATTGCCGCAATGACTGCATCTATGGGTGTTGGATGCCTGTTTTCAGCTATTCCTGTTGGAATTTTGCAAGGTTCTATAACCTTACTTGCACGTGCTATAGAGCCCATCATGACCGATGTTGCTCTCGCGAATCTTTCTGTGGTGGGATCGATTCTTATCTTCTGCGTGGGCGTCAACCTTGTCTATGAGCGTACCTTTAATACCGCAAATATGCTTCCCGCTGTTGTAGTTGCTGTTGCTCTTGCCTTTATCTAGTACCGAAAAAAATGAGGGTATGCGAATTCACTTGAGATGAGATTATCCAAAAATAAACTGTGTACTATCAAAACAGGAGCAAATACAGGTCACGGATAAAACAATTTGTGATGCAGCGATAATTTAATGTTGCTCCCAAAATGGACAATCCATACTTCTGAACAGGAGTTTTTCATGCAGTACCGGATAAACCCACGCAATGGTGAGAAAATCTCTGCGCTTGGTTTGGGCTGCATGCGTTTCCCAGGTCCTCCAGGACATCCTGACCATAAGCAAGCGCGAGCTCTCATTGCTCATGCATATGAGTTGGGTATCAATTATTTTGACACTGCCTATCTATACCCCGGTAATGAGGTGGCTGTTGGTTCGGCGTTAGGAGAGCTTGGCATACGTGACCAGGTCTTTATTGCTACAAAACTGCCACATGGTTCCTGCCACTCTCAAGAAGACTTTGACAAGTTCTTTTCTGAACAGCTTAGAAGACTTCGCACGAGCTACGTGGATTACTATCTCATACACAATGTAACAAGTCCTGCTCAATGGAAACGTTTGTGTGAGCTGGGTATTGAGTCGTGGATTGCGCAACAAAAAGCAGCTGGACGGATTAAACAGATTGGCTTTTCGTATCACGGTAGTAGGGGCGATTTCCCCGTCTTGCTCGATGCCTATGATTGGGACTTTTGTCAGATTCAATACAACTACGTTGGCGAGAATTACCAGGCTGGTACAGCAGGTCTTAAAGCTGCGGCAGAACGTGGGCTTGCCGTGTTTATTATGGAACCGCTTCTCGGTGGACGTCTAGCGGATAAGCTGCCCCAAAATGCTGCAAGTATTTTCGAGAAAGCTGCTACGCCTCAGCTTGCAACGCCGGCTGCATGGGGGCTTTCCTGGGTGTGGAATCACCCAGAGGTGACGATGGTGCTTTCTGGTATGAATACCATCGCTCAGCTTGATGAGAATGCAACCCTTGCCGATCATGCACTGCCAGACTCATTTACCCCACAGGATCATGCGGTTATCGAGCGTGTTCGAGAGGTGTTTGAACTCAGTAATCGAGTACCTTGCACAGGATGTAACTATTGCATGCCGTGTCCTCAGGGAATCAATATTCCCGGATGCTTTGCTGCGTACAATGCAAGCTTTGCATATGGATGGTTTACCGGGGTAAGCCAATATTTCACTGCAAGTGCTATCCGCACTACACAGCCCAAACTTGTGAGCAATTGTATTCACTGTGGTGCCTGCGCTCGCAAATGTCCACAGCATATCGATATCCCTGCGCGTCTGGTTGAGGTAGGACATCGCTTTCAACCTGGACCGATCGGTTGGGCGCTGGCGCGGTTTGCTCAACGTAAAAGGCAATAACAGACCGCGCGCATTAACTGTTCCGACTATTTAACGTATTCCACAACCTCATTCATTGGTCGACGCATCTTAGGATGCGGGCGGTGGCTCGGATCGTGCACGCCAAACTGAACTAAGATTGACACACCCCATTGCTCAGGATCAAACAACTGATGGTCAACAAGCACCTTGGTTAAGGCTTCACGGTTGTATCCCTCAATAGGGGTGGCGTCGATACCCATAACTGCTGCTGCGGTGAGCATATTAGCAAGCACAATATACGTTTGCTTGCTTGCCCAATCAAAGAGTGTGCGCTCGCTATCCAAAACATGAAGATCATTTTGTTGGAATGAGTTGAAATGCTCTTTGAGCGTCTCGATATCGGCGTCTGTCATGCCTTTAACGTGCTGATTAATGTTGTAGAACCAGTCACTTTCAATGGTGACACCGCGTTTGGCTAAGATAACGATTGTACGATCTGCGTTCTTCTTGGCACCCCAGGATGCTGCCAAAATCTCTGCGAGCAGTTCCTTGTTTTCAATAACTAAAAACTTCCATGGTTCCAAGCCAAAAGAGCTAGGAGAGAGTCGACCTGCTTCGAGGATAGTATTAAAAGCCTCGTCTGAAATGTGCTCTTCGGGGTTATAGCGTTTGCAGGCAAACCGCTTTTTCAAGGCATCAAGGAGAGTAGTGCCAGCGTTACGTGAAGAGGAATCCATACCTGACCTCCTTAGAGGGTTTACCAATTGAAATGGATATTCCCTTACTGTTCCAGATCTTACAACCTCGTTGAGGATTTTGGTGACTTCGATGCAGCTGATGCTGTCTTCAGTGCCAGCAGTATTTACCTAGTCTGTTAATAACTGGGTGCGTGTCACTGCTCTTCGGTCTTCTCGCTGGATCTCCACGGTATGATTGGCCTTATATTCAATCTCATGCGAAAGGGTCTGTATGCTTACAAGGCGCGTCATACCATGTCTTGATGTTAAAGATGGCCGCGTTGTGAAAGGCGTCAACTTCGTGGATTTGCGCGATGCCGGAGATCCGGTTGAGCTTGCGCGCGCCTATGACAGAGAAGGCGCAGACGAAGTAGTGTTTCTCGATATCACGGCAACGTCAGATAACCGTGCCACTACCATAGATTTAGCGAGTCGAGCAGCTGCTGAACTACGCATTCCATTTACCGTGGGTGGTGGCTTTCGCGATGTAGCAGGATGCCGCACGATGATTGCAGCTGGGTCAGACAAGGTGTCGGTAAACTCAGCCGCTGTTCGAAATCCAGATCTTATTACGGCTGCTGCTACTGCATTTGGCAGTCAGGCTGTTATCTGTGCTATCGACGCAAAACGAGTAGGTGAACCCGGACGTCCAGGAGCGGATCGTTGGGAAGTATATCTGGCAGGTGGACGTGAACCGACAGGTATTGATGCTGTGGCATGGGCGGAGGAAGCCGCGCGACGTGGTGCCGGTGAAATATTGCTTACCAGTATGGATCGCGATGGAACTAAAGAGGGCTTTGACCTTGCGCTTACTCGTGCTGTGGCACGAGCAGTACCTATTCCGGTTATTGCATCGGGTGGTGTGGGCACGCTCGAGCACTTCGCAGAAGGTATTCTGGAAGGTGAGGCCGACGCTGTGCTTGCCGCTAGTGTGTTCCACTTCGGTACTTTTAGTATCCGTCAAGTAAAAGAATACATGGCCAGTCAGGGCATTCCAGTTCGTCTGGATTTTTAAGTGTGAGAGGAGTGCACTGTTGTGGCAACACCAAAGAGAGAGATTATTTCGCCTGACCAAGTAACATTTGACGATAAGGGTCTTGTACCTTGTGTGGTGCAACAGTACGACACGGGCGAGGTTCTTATGGTTGCATGGATGAACGCGGAATCGCTTCGCCTTACGCTTGAGACAGGCACAACCTGGTTTTGGAGTCGCAGTAGACAAGAGCTTTGGAATAAAGGTGCTACCAGCGGTAATATGCAGAGATTAGTGGAGCTATGGGCTGATTGCGATTCAGATACCCTGCTTGCGCGTGTAGATTCGCCAGGCCCTGCTTGCCACACCGGTGCACGCAGCTGTTTCTTTAAGCAGTTTATGTATCCCGCGGGCACCTAAACATATTCAGTAGAAGCTGCAAATTACCGCATATAACGGAGGAAGTATGGGAGTTCGCACAGCAAACGTACACGAGGGCAATATCGGAGAAACCCTTACGGGGCTTGCAGCAGTCATTCATGGCCGTCGTGAGGCATCGCCTGAGGAGAGTTACACTGCCCGCTTGCTTGTTGGTGAGGAAGACTCTCTGCTCAAAAAACTAGCTGAAGAATCGAGCGAGATTATCATGGCGTGCAAAGATCGCGACCATGACCATATTCGTTATGAAATGGGAGATCTTGTCTATCATCTCATGGTAGTTATGGAGCGATACGATATTTCGCTCGGCGAGCTTGCCGGTGAACTTGACGCCCGTAGACACTAGCTTCTTGCTATCTCTTACGACTGTAATTGCGTACCATAGTACTGCTTAACACATGCGAAGGAGTACTTATGGCAAGGGATGCTTCTACACGTTCTACGGGTTTATCCGCACACTATTTGGATCCATCAAAAGCAGTCGCTTTTTTCGATATTGATGGCACGCTTGTATGGCGTGACTTTGAGGCTCTCGCCAGCGGTGGTTCAGCTGAAGGAGTTGTAGGCTCCTTTGGTGCAGCCCCTACGCCTGCAGTATACGATGCCTTTCGTCGTATGACAGCACGCGGACACGCTTCCTTTATTTGTACTGGTCGTCCCCTTTGTATGATTTATCCTTCGCTTCGTGAGTTGCATGCAACGGGAATTGTGGCATGTGCTGGTGCGTATGCCGCTGTTGGCAACGAGATAATTCGTGATGAGCATATCGACCCAGAACTTGTTATGTGGGTGTTAGAGCTTTTCTCCCAAACTGGTGCGAATGTTCTTATGGAAAGCAATACGCATAGCATTGAGCTATGTGCTCCAGGGGTTGCTCCGCTGTTCCCAGGGTCTGATGCTACAGAGTCCATTGCTGAGGTGGCAGATCTAGCTCATAGAGCACCTTTCGCAAAATTCTGTGCGATGGGTTTGTCTCAAGAGACGTTGGATCAGCTTCGTCCCGAGCTGGAAAAGTTTTTCACCATTTGCGATCTCCAGGGCGGGGTTTATGAGTTTTCCCTCAAGGGAGTTGATAAAGGCACCGCTATTACAGCGGTTCTTGAATATTTTGGCCGTTCTGACAATCGCATCAATACCTATGCGTTTGGCGATTCAGAGAATGACTTATCTATGGCGCCCGCAGTTGAAACGTTCGTAGCTATGGGAAATGCATTACCCAATGTACAAGCCGCAGCAGACTATATCACCGATTCTTCTGCCGACGATGGCGTGGTTACAGGCTTAGAGCACTTTGGGGTCATTTAACTGACCCCTTTAGTGGCTACTCCAATGGCATCGTTTCCCATGAGCCATCGGCATGCGGTACCTCAATTTCACGGTAGCCTGCGGCTGCGGCATAGGCGTATGCATCACGAATACCCCATGCTATGTCGGCGCTGGTATGAGCATCGGATCCAACGGTGATAGGAACTTCTGCTCGTTTGAATGCACGAAGAAGTTCAGGAGCTGGATAATAGCCTCCGACAGTTTTTCTCAAGCCGGCAGTAGATACCTCTATGCGGCGATGCGTGTCATGAGCACACTCTGCCATCCGCTTATAAAGCGGGGTAAGGTTCATTGTGGCTGGATACCCTTCGTTGCGGAAACGTGCGGCTAAGTCTGGATGGGCCATCGTGTCAAAGTTCAGGGGAGAGGCGCACGCTAAACACCAAGCATCAACATATCTGCGCCACACTTCATCAGCGCCTAAATCTTCCCAAATAGATAGATCGTTTACATCATCAATCCATCGACCATCAACCCAGTGAATTGATCCTAAACGTACAACTGCTCCTGAGCTCCAACGTTCTGTATTGGCTTCGCAACCCTCATACCAGTCACATTCAAATCCATAAACAACTTCAACAGATGGATGGCGCTCGGCGGCAGCGGCGAAATCGGCAGCACGACGAGATAAGTCTTCCTCATGAACACCAACCTCTTGCTTAGGATCCATTTCAGCAGGAAGGGTGAGATGATCCGTGGCAACAAGCACCTTGCATCCCGCTGCTTCGGCAGCAGCTACGTTGGCCTCAGGAGAATCTTGCCCATCAGAGTAAAACGTATGAGTATGACAATCTACGATTGGTGTCATGAATCCTCCTCGTTTTTCACCATGAACTACGTGTAGGATAGGACAAACCATCCCGGCATCTTTTATAAGCTTACAGTTTTACTAGCATTTCGACTCGAAATCTGAGGGTGCTATGAGAGAAGAGATTGCATCACTTCAAGGTGGTCTTATAGTAAGCGTGCAAGCCTATCCAGGAGAACCTTTACGAAACCCTGAGACGATGGCTCAAATGGCACGCGCTTGCGAATTGGGTGGTGCAGCAGGAATTCGTTGTCAAGGTCTTGCCGATATAGCTGCTATTCGAGAGCGTGTATCTATTCCCGTTATTGGCCTATGGAAAGCCGGTAAGGAAGATGTTTATATAACCCCAACTTTGCGCCATGCCCGTGCCGTGTGGAATGCAGGAGCTGATGTTGTGGCTCTTGATGCTTCAGATAATCCGCGGCCAGATGGTCGTACATTTGAAGAAACTGTTGCTGCACTCAAAGAAGACGATGTGGCACTTATGGCAGATTGCCGCAATATTGAGGATATTCGTCGTGCAGTAGCGGCGGGATGTGATCTTGTTTCTACAACCCTTTCTCATGGCACCGCTGCCATTGATTGTGGTCAGGCGGATGGTCCAGATATAGCTCTGCTTACTCAGGCGGCCAGAGAATTTCCCCAGGTCCCGCTTGTTTGTGAGGGACGCGTGCATACACCTGAAGATGTTCAAGCTGCACGCAAGGCAGGTGCTTGGGCAGTTGTAGTGGGAACCGCCATCACGCATCCAACCACACTGACGAGTTGGTTTGTGGATGCTCTGAGTTCGTAGGTTTGTGGACGCACTCAGGCGAAATATCAGGTAGTACTTCAGAGAATGGCAGAACGTGGGCTTGGAACAAACCCCTCAAAAATGACAGGCGCTCCTTCACTCTCTGAAGTAATCATGGCGTCCTTACTGCGAATGGTCCACGTTACAAGACGTACGCCTAGTTTGCTGCAAACAATCTGTACGGCGGCATTGTGTCTATCTTCAAATCGATATGATACAAAGTCGGGTCTTCCGATCGGGTTGCCCAACAGAGCTGAAGCACTCCAGCGTAAAAATAAGGATTGGTCTTCGGTCGTGTCGTCTTGAAGAAAATTCTCCGACAGCTGGCCACGGATAATGTCTGGCCGATGGACTCGCAGCCAGAGTAAAACACGCGGATCAAAACTCTCGATAACATAGCGCACATTGCGTTTATCGAGAGCCTTTACGGCCTGTTCGGTCAGTGCAAAAGCATTTGATCCATATGTTTTGAGCTCAATAATAATTGGTGCGGGCATCGTGGCAGCTGGTGTGGTGGCATCCCATTCAAAGATTTGGAGGACCTCGTCAAATAGAGGAATACGTTCATTGGTGCCGGCGAGGCGTAGCTTTGAGAGCTCCTTATACTCCATTTTTTCCACAATGCCTTTTGTGCCACACATGCGGAATACATCTGAGTCATGAAAGACTACGAGAGCGCCATCCTTGGTAAGATGCACATCCAACTCGGCACCAAAACCATAATCGCGTGCCTGCTCGAAGGCGGGGATTGAGTTTTCTGGTATACCCTGGGTTTTGTCATGCAGGCCACGATGCGCATAGCGATAGTGGCATATCTGTCGCCAGCGGTTTTCAATAAGTGCATCTTTACGCGGCGAAAAAGACCAGACGGTAGCAGCAGCTCCTGCCGCTGCTGCAAGAGTACCGAGTGTTGTGGTGGCTGCAATTTCTAACGGCCGCTTTGTTCGTGCCATGGCACTCCAACTTTCTGTAGCTATTCCTCAGAAATACGTTTTATGTCGAACGATGGGGCTTAAAACGACGTGTCAGTTGGCTCAGGATAATAACGGGCAAACTTACGATGCTGGTTTTTCTCGGTGAGCTCAACATCCAAGCGTCTACGTGGTGCCATATCGGCTGCGTAACGCTGAGGGTCATAGACTTTGCCAGCTGCGACCAATTCATTAACCTCACGCGCTAGCTCCGGATCGCGCACATAGCGACGTACCAATGAGACGGGGACAAGCGTATAGAGGATCTTTTCATCAGCTTTGAAGCAGCGCTTGCCTTTGCCATCTACAACGTCGGTAACGAGCGCGCGCATAGGGTTTACACCCGCTGCGCACACATAGAACGAATTGCGTCCAATGCGTGGGTTAACCTCGAGAAAGAGGATGCGCCCGGTGGCAGGATCACGCTTAATGTCAAAGTTTGCAAAGCCCTGATAGCCCACAGAGGAGAGCAGGCTGGCTGCACGATCCCAAAGATCAGGCATGGGGCGTGTAATCATAGCAACGGGGTTACCGAGCATTGAAGGCGCATGATCTTCCAGAAGAACCTGAGCTGATCCAAAAAGTTGTGGTTTGCCGTTTGAGCCCATGTAAATTGTGAGACTATCCATATAGGTATCATCACCGCGGATGAGTTCCTGTACGAGGAAATCTCCGGTAAAACCATCCGAGCGCAGCTGATCCCAGAGTTCATCAAGCTCAGACTGCTTTTCGATGAAATAGACCTTCTTAAACCCATGAAGGAGCTGGCCAGCATACTCGGAAGAGCGGGCTGGTTTAGCTACCAGGGGGAACGGAATTGCGGTGGGCGCAATCTCGTCTGTCCCGGCAAGTGAGACAACCTCAGTGAGTGGTGTATCTAAACCGTGTTCTGCACAGAGCTTAGCAAAGGTTGCTTTATCCGAAACCAAACGAATGGCCTCTTCGTTTGGGATGGGGCATACGCAGTTCTCAGGGAACGTGTCTTTGCAATGTGACAGCACGCTGATAAGAGCATCGGTATTGCCAATAACAACACAGGTAGCGTCGCTTTTTTCCTGTGCAAGTGCTGTTACTACACGAGAAACTTCAGTCTCATCTAGACGCTCCACGTGATGCACAGAAACAATGCTTGAATGGGCGACTGCAGCTATGGGCGCAGAGGCCAAAATGTGACTCTGCACATGAAAAGCCTCATGAAACTCACGAGCGAGTGCATAGGAGCCAATGTCGCCACCAAGAATGATGGGAACAAGATCTTTCCGTGGCTGGTTGCGGCGGGCTTGTTCTGCCTTAGCTTGTTTGCGTTCGCGCCGTGCTGCTATTACGTGGCGTGCGCTGCACAGTGCGCCATAAAATGCCTGTTTTATAGGGATGTCGCGATCGGGGGCAACCTCGAAAACCTCTTTGGAAAACTTCGTCTTAAACTCGTTGAGTCCCATGAGTGAGGGGGAGAAGTCGCTGCCAATGGCCATCATGTCGTAGTCGGTGCATCCAAGCTTGCCAAGCTCAACACATTCGAAGAGCACAAGTTGGTCTGTCACATGAAAACGCATGGTCTCATTGCGCGAGGCTCCGTAATAGCGTACTGCTCGTGTGCCGGAGATGGTTACGATAGACCACGTAACGACACGGCCATCAATACGTCCAGCAAATACTCGGCAATGCTCAGGCCCAAGCATTGAAATCATATCTTGATAGTCGGAAAGTGGCGCCGGAGTAAAGCCATCTCGCTTGCCTGTCTCACACATCACTTCGTGATACTCGGCAAACGAGGCAAGTGCAAGATCTGTTTCATCTGCACAGGTAGCAGGGCTCTCTCTTAAGGCTTTGCGTACATCACGACGTCCACGAGGCTTCATACGCGCAAGAATATCGTCCTGATCGCCAGCAAGATCAATAATGACGGTCCGATCATAAGGAATACCCGAAAGCACGGGGTGACACTCGGGCAAATCTGCCTTAACAGACATGCGGATAAAGGCAATATGACGGTCGCGCTTGTGGACATAGTTGCGAATAGCCTGCACAACTGCTTGCTCAAGTTCTGGTGTTGGAGTTTGGGCCCATACAGGAGCATGGTGTGCTCGCAGATAGTGATAGCCATGAGTTGCATAGTCGGTAAACGAAACAACGGCAATAACTTCACTCTTGTCTTCTATAGCAATGCAGCCCCATGGAGTGCGTCCATCAATGGTGGCTTGATAGTTTGACCATACGGCAGTCTGTTCTATAGGAAGAGGTTCAGACCATGTGCTTGCGATTGCCTCAAGCTCCTCGATGGTAATATCTTTGATTTGCATGCTATCCCTCATGTCAAGTATGTATGCTATGCAGCTTTGTTACTCAAGCGCAATATTCTACTCGGGTGTTACAGACTGCAGACGCAGGACGTCTTCAAGATAAGGGTATGCATGGTAAAACCAGAGTTTGCTCAAAGTAATCTGCAGCCAAAAGGAGGGTGTATGGCGCAAGCTTCTCACAATGAGCACTTAGCCAAACTTGCTTCTCAGGTGGCACAAGTTCCCACTGAGCCAGGCTGTTATCTCTGGAAAAATGCTTCAGGCGACGTGCTTTATGTTGGGAAAGCGAAGAATTTACGCGCGCGTATGCGTCAGTATGTGCAACTATCCGATGAGCGGCCGATGGTGCCGCGTCTTATGGCTGCGACAGATTCATTTGATTATGTGGTCGTAGGCTCAGAACATGAAGCACTTGTATTGGAGCGCAATCTTATTGCGCAATATCGTCCGCCATTTAACGTAGATCTCAAGGATGATAAAAGCTATCCCTTTATCGCCATCACCGAGTCTGATGTATTCCCAGCCATTAAATATACGCGCGAGCATCACCGGAAAGGCACGCGCTACTTTGGTCCTTATACCGATGCGCGAGCAGCGCGTGAGACGATAGATACTCTTCGTAAAGTAGTGCCAATCTGTCTTGCAACCTGTGCAGAGTGGAAACGTGCGAAACGCATGCTTGATAGAGATCCAACGCAGGCAGCAATTGCAAACATGGTACTTGCTGAGAAATGTCGTCCTTGCTTTGACTATCACGTTGGACGTGGGCCGGGTGTTTGTGCAGGCATGATAGATACGGTGGAATACGCTCGTCATGTGGCTCAGGTTGAGCGTTTTCTTGAAGGACATCGCTCGCAGATTGTTGGGGAGCTTACCGAACAGATGCAGCAAGCAGCGGCTGACTTAGATTTTGAACGTGCTGGACGCATCAAGGGAAGGCTCGAACGAATCCAGGCGCTCGATGACAAACAACAAGTGGTGCTTCCTTCAGCGGTAAACCTTGATGCTATTGGGTTTTATCGTGAGGAAACTATCAGCTGTGCCTGTGTGTTTGTTGTACGCGAGGGTCGAACAATTCGATCGGTTGAGTTTATCCTCGACAAGGGTTTGGATGTTGGAGCAGAAGAGCTCGCGGAAGGTTTTTTGAAGCGCTACTACGATGAAACCTCCGACGTGCCCGCAGAGGTTGATCTGGATTGTGAGCTTGCGGATGCTGCTGTTATAGCGGAATGGCTTACCGAGAAGCGTGGCCATGCTGTACACCTACACCGTCCTCAACGTGGTGAGAAACGCCATCTACTTGATATGGCTGCTACAAATGCACGTCATGCCCTGGTGCGTTACATGGTGAGAACAGGCTATGCAGACGATCGTACCAATCAAGCATTGCTTGAGCTGGAAAGCGCACTCGCGCTTGAAGGCCCACCTTTGCGCATTGAGTGCTTTGACATCTCTACGCTCCACGGGCATTTTACGGTTGCTTCTATGGTGGTGTTCACCAATGGACGTGCGGATAAGTCACAATATCGTCGCTTCAAAATTCAGACCCCACTCACTGAAGCCAATGACTTTGTGTCGATGTCAGAGGTGTTGGGTAGACGTTACGCACCTGATCGAATGGCTGATGAGCGTTTTGGAAAGCGTCCTGATTTAATCGTGGTTGATGGCGGTAAGCCCCAGCTTACAGCTGCGGTAAACCAGCTTCAGGAACTTGGTCTCGATATTCCGGTATGCGGCTTGGCAAAATCTGATGAGGAAATTTTTGTTACGTGGGACGAAGCGCCGGTTGTGTTGCCTTCCGGATCACCCTCGCTGTATCTCATCAAACAGGTTCGTGACGAATCCCATCGCTTTGCCATTACTTTTCACCGAGAGCTGCGTGGTAAGGCCATGACGGTTTCGGTACTTGATGATGTTCCTGGTGTAGGGCCAAAACGCAAACGCCTTCTCATGCGCCATTTTGGTTCTCTTAAACGTCTTCGTGCAGCCTCTGAAGAGGAGATAGCTGCAACAGAAGGGATTTCGGAAATGGTGGCTCATGCTATTTGGCAAGCACTTCATGAGTCACAAGATTTTTGATTGGAATTGCTTAATTATGATTAGTAATGATGAAAAATGACCGTTTATGACTGATTTTTGACCGTTTACCCCGCATTTGAACAATTTTGAACAAATCTGATTGAAATTGATTGATAATGATGCCACCGATCAAGGAGGATTGATGTTGTCCCAGTTCGCCCTGCACACAGTCTCCTGTGCTGCCGACCCATACATCCAATCATGATTGCTGAAGAGCGCCTTGCGCGCATTGTAGGAATGGTTGAGAGCATGGGTACGGCAAGCGTGAACGATCTTGCCGAAGCACTTCATGCCTCTGAATCAACTATTCGCCGTGATTTGGATAGGCTTGATCAAGAGGGTCGTCTCATTAAGGTGCGTGGTGGCGCTACGCTCAATAGATCCTCCATTCCAGGTGTTCTCCGCGATTCAACCATCACTGAGCGTTCGGCGCTTCATGTGAAAGAAAAAACAGCTATTGCAACCTATGCAGCAACTCTCATCGGTCCCGATGATTTTGTCTACCTCGACGCAGGCTCTACGGTTGATAAGCTCGTTGATGCGCTTGCCCCGACGCAAGCTCATTTTGCAACAGACTCTATTTCGCATGCCACAAAACTAGCGGCACGTGGATGCGATGTTGTTGTTATAGGAGGAGAGCTAAAAAGTGTTACCGAGGCTCTTGTTGGTCCCGATGCGTTGGCAACAATAGGGCGCTATCACTTTACCGTGGGCTTCTGGGGTGCAAATGGCATTACTGTTTCGGCTGGCTACACCACGCCTGATAGAAACGAAGCCATCATAAAGCAGGTGTCAATGGAACGAACCGAACGGCGTTATGTTCTAGCCGATGCTTCCAAGTTCGGGTGCCTGAGTCTCGTTGAATTTGGTGCATTTGATACAGCAACAATTCTTACTGCAGGTAATTTAGCTGAGGAATACCAAAACTTCGAAAACGTTGTGGAGGTTAGCGCATGATCGCAACTGTTACGTTTAACCCAGCACTTGACTACATTGTTCGCGTAAGCGACATGCGACTTGGAAGTATTAATCGCGCTACGTACGAACGGGTGCTTCCTGGTGGTAAGGGCATCAACGTTTCCATTGTGCTTGGAAACCTTGGCCATGAGAGTCGTGCATTGGGTTTTGTAGCAGGATTTACTGGCAATGAGCTTGTGCGACTGTGCCGTGATGCTGGTGTTTCTTGTGATTTTGTCCATGTTAACGAAGGTATGACGCGCATTAACGTAAAGGTTAAAGCTGCAGAAGAAACCGAACTTAATGGACAGGGACCCGCAATTTCAGCCGAGAATGTCGATGAGCTGCTCGCGAAGCTCGATCAGCTTGTTGAAGGCGACACGCTCGTTATTTCCGGTTCGGTTCCTACCATACTTCCTCATGACATGTATGAGCGCATCATGACAAGGCTTGATGGTCGTGGAGTGCGCGTAATTGTAGATGCTGAGCGTGATTTGTTAACGCGCGTTCTTCCACTGCATCCTTTCCTAGTAAAACCAAACAACCATGAGTTGGGCGACATTTTTGGGGTAGAGCTCAAGACCCGCGACGAAGTCATTCCGTATGCCAAGAAATTGCAGGAAATGGGCGCTGCTAATGTTTTCGTTTCCATGGCGGGTGAAGGTGGCGTCTTGGTTGCAGAAACCGGGGAAGTTTTCCAGAGTCCCGCAGCAACGGGAACTGTTGTCAATTCTGTGGGAGCTGGCGATTCTTCTGTAGCAGGCTTTATCGCAGGCCTTATGGAGACAGGCAGCTATGAGCAGGCATTCCACATGGCGCTTGCAACTGGTTCTGCGAGTGCCTTCTCTGAGGAGCTTGCTACCCGTCCAGAGGTAGAGGCACTGCTTGCGCGTAACGCGTAACAGCTCATCTGTAGACAATCTCGCGTTTGTTGTCCCCTGACATATGTCTGGGGAAGGGGACGCGTGTGTCGATAGATAGGAAATGAGAGGTGGCACGACCTCTCTTATGGAGAAAGGGAGTTGGAAATGAGGATTACCGACTTACTCAAACCTGAAGGTATCAAGATTGGGGGTGCCCCTGCTAACAAGGACGAAGCGATTGATGAACTCGTTGACCTTATGGCAAACGAAGGCAACGTTATTGATAAGGATGCATACGCCGCTGCTGTTCGCGAGCGTGAAGCACAGTTCTCTACAGGCTTGGGTGATGGCATAGCTATTCCTCATGCAAAGACCGATGCAGTTTCTGCTCCTGGGCTTGCAGCTATGGTGGTGCCAGGCGGCGTTGACTTTGATTCTGCTGACGGGGAGCCAGCAACACTGCTTTTCCTGATTGCAGCTCCAGCCGGTGGTGCCGATGTGCATCTTGAGGTATTGAGCCGTCTGTCTACACTTCTGCTTAACCCAGACTTTTGTGCAAGCTTGCGCGCTGCTCAAACGCCTGAGGAAGTCCGCGCTTTGGTGGATGCCGAAGAAGATCGTCATGTGGCAGAAGAACAAGCGAAGGCTGCTGGTGCAGCTGCGCGCGATGCTGCTGGCTATGACATCGTTGCTATTACGGCATGCCCCACAGGTATTGCTCACACCTACATGGCTGCTGAGTCTCTCGAGAAGAAGGCAGCCGAGATGGGCATCCGCATTAAGGTTGAGACCCAGGGCTCAGGCGGTGCCAAGAACATCCTTACTGCCGATGATATTGCTGGCGCTAAGGGCGTTATTATCGCTGCCGATAAGAACGTTGAGCTCGACCGTTTTGACGGCAAGCAGCTCTATAGCTGTTCAGTAACACGTGGCATCAATGAGCCCGAAGAGCTTATCAATATTATTCTCGAGAATCGCGCTCCGATCCATCAAGGATCGGGTGCTGCTGTAGCGAAGACCGAGAGTGCTGAAAGCGAAGGTATTGGTCGCCAGATTTATAAGCACCTGATGAATGGTGTTTCTCACATGTTGCCGTTCGTTATTGGCGGCGGCATTCTTACAGCCATTGCGTTTCTTGTTGACCAGCCCGGTCTGGGTACCGCTGCATATGGTTCCTCTATTCCGGCAGCTGCATTGTTTAAGACAATTGGTAATGAAGCCTTTGGTTTTATGTTGCCTATCTTGGCCGGCTACATTGCTATGTCTATTGCCGACAGGCCTGGTCTGGCACCTGGATTTGTAGGCGGTATTTTTGCAAAAGTTGGCTATGACTTTGCTTATCTGAGCACACTTGATTCCTCAGGTCTTGTTTCCGGCGGTTTTATTGCTGCATTGTTTGCTGGTTTTGCAGCGGGCTATATTACCTTGGGTATTGAGCGGGCATGCGATAAGTTACCCAGCTCTCTTGAGGGTATTAAACCTATGCTCATTTATCCTATCTTGGGTATTTTGGGTATTGGTGTTGTTATGCTGGCGCTCAACCCGATCTTTGCGCTTATCAACACCGCACTCAACAGCTTCCTGAAGGGCCTTGGTACCAGCAATATTGTTCTGCTGGGCCTTGTTCTGGGCGGAATGATGTCAGTTGATATGGGCGGCCCATTCAACAAGGCAGCATATGTCTTTGGCACCGCTGCTCTTGACCCTGCCAGCGGTCTTGGCACGACGGGTCAGATGATCATGGCTTCTGTTATGGTTGGCGGCATGGTTCCTCCTCTGATCATCGCTCTTTCAACGACCTTCTTTAAGAATCGTTGGAGCAAGACTGATCGCAGTGCGGGCATTGTGAATTACATCATGGGTCTGTCGTTTATCACCGAGGGCGCAATTCCATTTGCTGCAGCCGATCCTGGTCACGTGCTTCCATCTTGCATTATCGGATCTGCCATTGCCGGTGCCCTCTCTGCATTATTTGGATGCACTTCGCCCGCACCCCACGGTGGCGCCTGGGTAACACCAATTATTGGCAATGGTCTCATGTGGCTGCTCGCGGCAGCAGTTGGCTCGATCGTCGGTGCGCTTATTCTTTCTCTTTGGAAGCGTCCACTTCCACCTGAGGAAACTGGTCTTTCTAAGTAAACAGGTTTACAGAGCATGATAGCGGGGAAAATCTGTTTCCCGTCAGATGCAAGGGGACATCTTTAGGGATGTCCCTTTTCCGTTTGCGTGAACTTTATCGTATGCTTGCTAAAGAATCTTGAGAGGGGGCAATTGTGTCTACATCTGAAGTAGCGTCTGTCTCTGTACCCGATGTGGTTGTTATTACTGGTATGAGTGGCGCGGGCCGCACTGAGGCAATGCATGTTTTTGAAGATCTTGGCTACTACGTTATAGATAACCTGCCACCAAGATTGATAGCAACTTTAGCCGATCTTGTAGGCATTAACTCTGGCGTAGGGCGACACCTTGCCATAGTGTGCGATCTCCGCAGTCAAGGCCTTTTTGACGAGCTGCTTGACGTGCTCGATGAGCTTCGTTCTCACGAGATTTCGTACAGTTTGCTTTTCTTGGATGCTTCAGATGAAGTGTTGCTTCGCCGTTTTAGCGAGCGTCGTCGTCGCCATCCTATTGCCCTTGAAGGGGAGGCGCTCGAAAGTGCTATAGCGCGCGAACGTGCTCAGCTTTCTTCGGTGCGCGATCATGCAGACGTTGTGCTGGATACTTCACACCTCGCTACTTCAGAACTCAGAGCAACGCTTCATGCCCATTATTCTGAGCTTTCTGATCAGCGGCTGATGGAGGTGCGTGTTTTTTCCTTTGGATTCAAGTATGGTATGCCTGCCGAAGCCGATGTTCTTATCGACGTGCGATTTCTTCCTAACCCATACTACGATCCAGAAATGCGCCCTCTTACGGGTCTCGACAAGAAGGTCTCGGATTATGTATTAAGCAGACCTGAAACTAAGCATTTCCTTACCGCTTGGGAAGATTTGCTCGCTACCGTGATGCCGGGATATGTTGCAGAGGGGAAGTCTCGCCTTTCTATAGCGGTTGGGTGTACAGGAGGACAACATCGATCGGTAGCACTTGCCTGTGCAACTGCTGAATTTCTGACAAAAGAAGGCTATGAAGTAACGCTTACTCATCGCGATCTTGCACGAGCTGGGCGGTCATAGCTTATGGGAAAGCATATGCGAAAACGTGTCGTCTCATTAGGAGGTGGAACGGGTCAGCCACAGGTCATCCAAGCGTTGAGAATGCTCAATTACGCCATATCAGCCGTTGTTGCTATGGCGGATGATGGGGGATCTACTGGTGTGCTCAGGCGTGAAATGGGCATTGTTCCACCGGGCGATATCCGCAACTGTTTGGTGGCACTTGCCGCGGATCCCACGGCTCCGCTTGCCCGCTCGTTTCAACGTCGCTTATCAGGTCATGCATTAGGAAATCTTATACTTGCGGTTCTCAATGAAGAAGCTGGTTCGTTTTCTGAAGCAGTTGCCATTTGTGAGCGCATGTTGGGGTGTGTAGGTTCCGTATTCCCTTCGACGGAAGAGTTTATTGAGCTACGCGGTATTACACGTGACGGAAGGACCATCGCAGGCGAAGATATGATTGGCCATGGTCCTTGCACCCTTTCGCGTGTGTGGCTTGAACCATCAGCACCGCAGGCATTCCCACGTGCTGTGGAAGCAATCCTTCAAGCCGATCTGGTTGTTATGGGACCAGGCTCACTCTTTACCTCAATTCTTCCCAATGTATTAGTGCCTGGGATAGCCGGGGCTATTAAAGCTACCCATGCTACGCGTGTGTTTGTGTGTCCGAAGGCTGACACTCAATATGAAACATGGGGTCTTGCCGCCGATGAATATGTAGAGGCACTCTTTGATCATGGACTCGACGGCTGTGTTGATGCCGTTCTTGTACATCGTGAACCTCCCGAGGGTGGGGTGGTTACGCGTGCGTTTTGTGCACTTACAGCACAGGACTTAGCTGCTGGAGCGGCTCGTCGAGCATTTGAGGCAGCTAGAAGGTCTCCGCACTCCGAAGATGTACTCAAACATATTCATGCGGTACGTGCCCATGATGATGTGCTGGAGCATTTGCGCTCAATGGTACCTGTAGTGGTAACGCGTGATTTTTCTTTGGAAGGAGCACCTACAGCTCACGACCCTGTAAAACTTGCCCAAGCCATACAGGGGGTGAGTGAATGTCGTTCACAGCTGAGGTAAAAGACGAGCTCTCTCGTGTTGAGGGTACTTGTCCCGATTGCAATATTGCGCAGCTTTCAGCTCTTGTGCGAATTTGTGGGACGCTGTCATACCGAGGGCCTGGTCACTATTCTATTCGGATTGCTACTGAGACAGGTGCGGTGGCACGTACCATTATTAAACTGGCTCATAAAGCACTTGACTTGGACACCACACTTACGGTTCGTCGTTCTGTGTTACATAAAACGCGCAATTACCTCATTGAGATTCCCGATCAACCTAAGTTGCCCGTATCGCTTGTGCGTCTCGGCATTTTGGATACAAGCTTGCGACTCATGACTGGAGTGAGTGAAAAAATCATTGCCAAACCGTGCTGTCGCGCCGCGTATTTACGAGGGGCCTTTATGGCAGGTGGTTTTGTTGCCGATCCTCGAGGAGATTTTCACCTTGAAGTAGCCGTTACTGGCGAGAGTTTTGCTCAACAGCTGCTTGCAATTGCCGACTCTGAGGGAGTGTCTGCCAAGCTTAATCATCGTCGTGGTGCGTATGCGATGTATATCAAAAATTTCGGAGCTATTGTTCTTCTTTTACGAGCGATGGGCGCCAAACGTTCGGCGGCAGCAGTTGCTAATGTTCGTCGCATGAAATCAGTAAAAAATGACGTAAATAGGCGTGTTAATGCAGAGATAGCAAATCAAGCACGGTCAACTGGAGCTGCGGCAGACCAGCTTGCACTTATAGATAAAGCAGAGAAGCGCATTGGACTGGAGAAATTACCTCCGGCAGTCCGGGAATTCTGTGAGTTGAGGCGTGCCTATCCCGAGTTGTCATTGCGCGATCTCGGTCGCCAACATGATCCAGCTCTTTCTAAATCGGCGCTCTATCACCGTTTGCTCCGTTTGCAAGAACTTCTGAAGCAAATTGAGGAGTCTGATGTACAAGAAGATGCCGATCTGACAACAGAATGACTACATATTTATAGACAAAATCGTAAAAATGATAAGCTGTTTTAGTTTGGATTTTTGTTCACGTGTCAGAGACACGTCGAATAGCGGTACTATACGAATAGTGTTTCGTAGGCGGTGGTCTGTGCGCGGCGCAAAGGAGCGCCGGCGGGCCCCACGAAAGGAGAAAGCATGGCAGTAAAGGTTGCTATTAACGGCTTTGGTCGCATTGGCCGTCTGGCTTTCAGGCAGATGTTTGGTCACGAGGGTTCTGAGATTGTTGCTATTAACGACCTCACCTCTCCCGATATGCTCGCCTACCTCCTGAAGTACGACTCCACCCAGGGCAACTACGCTCGCGACCACGTGGTTACCTCTGATGAGGATTCCATCATTGTAGACGGCAAGAAGATCACCATCTACAAGGAGGCAGACGCTAAGAACCTTCCTTGGGGCGAGCTTGGCGTAGACGTCGTACTTGAGTGCACCGGTTTCTATACCTCCAAGGCTAAGGCCCAGGCTCACATCGATGCCGGCGCTAAGAAGGTTGTCATTTCTGCTCCTGCAGGCAATGACCTTCCCACCATTGTTTACAACGTCAACCATGAGACCCTGACTGCAGAGGACAACATCATCTCCGCTGCTTCCTGCACCACCAACTGCTTGGCTCCTATGGCCAAGGGCCTCAACGATCTTGCTCCCATCGTTTCCGGCATTATGACCACCATTCACGCCTTCACCGGCGATCAGATGCCGCTCGATGGCCCGCAGCGCAAGGGCAACAAGCGTCGTAGCCGCGCTTGCTCTGAGAACATCGTTCCTAACTCCACCGGTGCTGCTAAGGCAATCGGCCTGGTTCTTCCTGAGCTTAACGGCAAGCTCATCGGTGCTGCTCAGCGCGTCCCGACGCCCACCGGCTCCCTCACCAACCTCTATGCTGTCGTTGACAAGACCGTCACTGTTGACGAGGTCAACGCTGCTATGAAGGCTTATGCAGAGACCATTCCTGAGACCTATGCCTACAACGAGGACGACATCGTTTCTCGCGACATCGTTGGTGAGACTCACGGTTCCATCTTCGATGCCACCCAGACCATGGTTCAGGATCTCGGCAACGGCCAGAGCCTCGTTCAGGTTACCGCTTGGTACGACAACGAGAACTCTTACACCTCCCAGATGGTCCGCACCATCAAGTACTTCGAGAAGTTCATCTAATAGAACGCTCTCTTGTAGCTTGGGGGCGCGGTCGCAGCTCACAGGGCCGCGGCTGCGCCCTTTTTTAGTTAATCGTATTGCGAAGGAGAAATAATGGCCTTCACCAAGAAGACTGTCCGCGATGCGGATGTTGATGGCAAGCGCGTGCTTATGCGCGTTGACTTTAATGTGCCTCTGAAGGACGGCGTCGTTACTGACGATACGCGTGTTAAGGCTGCCATCCCCACCATTCAGTACCTCAAGGAGCACAACGCCAAGATCATTCTTATGAGCCATCTTGGTCGTCCTAAGGGCGATGGCCCCGAGCCCGAGCTTTCCCTTAAGCCCGCAGCCGATAAGCTCGCTGAGCTTACTGGTTATGAAGTCAAGTTCGTAGACGATACCTATGGCGAGAAGGCAAAGGCTGCTGTTGACGCTCTCGAGCCGGGCGATATTCTCGTTCTCGAGAATGTTCGTTTTGATAAGCGCGAGAAGAAGAATGATCCTGAGATTGCAAAGACCCTTGCTTCCTATGGTGACATCTTCGTACTCGATGCCTTTGGCACTGCTCACCGTGCCCAGGGCTCTGTCGTAGGCCCAGCTGCTTATCTTCCTGCCTATGCAGGCTTCCTGCTGGAGAAAGAGGTCGATACTCTGACCTCCATCTTCGCTGAGCCTGAGCGTCCATTCGTTGCTATCGTTGGCGGCTCCAAGGTTTCCTCCAAGATTGGTGTTCTCGATCACCTTATCGATTCTGCCGATACTCTCATCATCGGCGGTGGCATGGCTTACACCTTCTTCCTTGCCAAGGGTTATACCGTTGGTACCTCCCTCAAGGAAGAGGACTGGGTTGAGCGTGCTGGTGAGATGCTCAAGAAGGCTGAGGAGAAGGGCGTTAAGATCCTGCTCCCGGTTGACAACGTCGTGGCCGATCACTTTGGCGAGGATGCTGTAGGCGAGGTTGTTGATTCCGACAAGATCCCTGATGATCGCATGGGCATGGATATTGGTCCTAAGACTCGTGAGCTTTACGCTGATGCCATCAAGGGCGCTAAGACCGTCTTTTGGAATGGCCCGATGGGCGTATTTGAGATTGAGCAGTTTGCTGCAGGTACCGAGGCTGTTGCTCGTGCCGTTGCAGAATCTGATTGCACTTCGATTATCGGCGGTGGTGACTCCGTCGCAGCTATTAACAAGTTCAACCTTGCTGATAAGATGAGCTGGATCTCCACCGGTGGTGGCGCTTCTATGGAGCTCGTTGAAGGCAAGGCTCTTCCTGGAGTGGAGGCGCTTCTCGATGCGTAACCGTATGATTGCTGGCAACTGGAAGATGAATAAGACCTACACCGAGGGTGTTCAGCTTGCTCAGGACCTCGCTGAGGCTCTGAGTGATGGCACCGGCAATGTCGATGTAGTGGTCTGCCCTCCGACAGTTGATCTCAAGGGTGTGTCGACTGTTATCGATCAACAGTCTGCTCCTTTTGCTCTTGGTGCTCAGAATGTTTACTGGGAGGAGTCTGGTGCTTACACCGGCGAGACTGCCCCGAACATGCTCGAGGCTGTTGGCGCAACGTATTGCATCATTGGCCACTCTGAGCGTCGCGATTATTTCCACGAGACCGATGAAGATGTGAACAAGAAGGCTAAGACCCTTATGGCTCACAACATCGTTCCTATCTCTTGCTGCGGTGAGCCGCTTGAGATTCGTGAAGCTGGTACTCACGTTGCTTATGTCGTCGATCAGATCAAGAAAGACACCGAGGGTCTTGAGATTTCTGATCCCGCAAAGTATGTCGTAGCCTATGAGCCCATCTGGGCAATTGGTACCGGCAAGACCGCTACTGCTGACGATGCTCAGGAAGTTTGCGGTGCCATTCGCGCTACGCTCGCCGAGATCTTTGGTCAGGAGACAGCTGACGGCATCCGTATTCTTTACGGCGGTTCTGCTAAGCCTGAGAACGTTGCAGGCTTCCTCGAGAAGGAAGATGTTGATGGTGCGCTCGTAGGCGGCGCTTCCCTTAAGGCCGATTCGTTCTCCGCGATGGTTAAGGCGGCTATGTAATGAGTGATGTTCGTACTCCAGCCCTGCTGGTGATTATGGATGGCTGCGGTCTTGCTCCTTCGGGCGAGGACAATGCTGTCTCCAAGGCTCATAAGCCTTTCCTCGATAAGCTTTGGGCTGAGTGCCCACATACAACGCTCGGTGCATCCGGCGAGGATGTTGGCTTGCCTGATGGCCAGATGGGCAACTCTGAGGTTGGACACCTCAATATCGGTGGTGGTCGCATTGTCTTCCAGGAGCTGAGTCGTATCAACAACGCCATTGCAGATGGCTCTATTCAGACCAATCCGGTCCTCGTCGCCGCAATGGATGATGTTGCTGCCTCTGGTAAGACATTGCATCTGTTTGGCCTTACCTCTCCTGGCGGTGTCCATTCCATGCAGTCTCACGGTGAGGCGCTTGCCCGCATGGCTGCTGAGCATGGTGTCAAGCACATTCGTTGGCACGCCTTTATGGATGGACGCGATGTTGACCCGCAGTCTGGCGCTGGCTATGTAGAGCAGCTTGTGGATTATCTTGCAAAGCTCTCTGAAGAAACCGGTGTCGATGCTCGTGTTGCTACTGTTTCTGGTCGTTATTGGGCTATGGACCGTGATAACCGTTGGGAGCGTATTGAGCGCGCCTATGACGTTATTACTCAGCCTTCTGACGCTGAAGCTGACCCTGTTGCCGGTATTCGTGCTTACTACGAGCGTGATCCGCGCGGTGACGAGTTTATCGAGCCGTTCGCATGCCACAATGAGGGTGTAGCCGATGGCGATGCGGTTATCTTCTTTAACTTCCGTCCTGACCGTGCTCGTCAGATGACGCGCGCCTTTACCGAAGACGGTTTCGATGGCTTTGAGAAGAAGGTAGCTCCGAAGCTGAGTCACTTCGTTACCATGACGGAATATGATGACTCCTTCACCAACGTTGAGGTTGCCTTCCCTAAGACGTTCCCCGAGAATGTTCTGGCCGATGTTCTGGCTGATGAGGGCCTCCGTCAGCTCCATACCGCGGAGACTGAGAAGTATGCTCATGTCACGTTCTTCCTGAATGGTGGCGTTGAGGAGCCGAAGAAGAATGAGGAGCGCGTGCTTGTTCCTTCGCCCAAGGTTGCCACCTATGATCTTAAGCCCGAGATGAGCGAGCCTGAAGTTACTGAAGGCCTGGTCAAGGCTATCAACGAGGATCGTGCTGACTTCTACGTTGTTAACTATGCTAACTGCGACATGGTCGGTCATACCGGCGTCTTTGACGCTGCTGTGAAGGCCGTAGAAGCTGTTGATGATGGTCTTTCTAAGGTCATCCCTGCCATTCTTGCAAAGGGTGGCTTTGCTCTTATCACAGCTGACCATGGCAACGCCGATCACATGTTTGATGTGGTTGATGGTGAGAAGAAGCCATTTACTGCCCATACTACTAATCGGGTTCCATTGATTTTTGTCGATGAGAAGCCGGTAGAGCTTGCTGGTATTGAGGATGGGCGCCTCTCTGACATTGCTCCTACGATTCTTGCCATGATGGGCATTGATCGTCCTGAGGAAATGACAGGAAGAGTGCTTGTGAAGGAATAACTCCTTCAAAACTGTGGTAAGCTTCTAATTTGTCGTGTGAGGCATAAGGGGTCGGTATCGCACACGCGGTGCCGACCCTTTCGCAAAGGAGATTTACCTGTGAATCCGCTCAATATCATTTTGCTTATTATTTGGGCCCTGTCAGCCATTGTGCTTATTGCTCTTGTTCTTATGCACTCTGGAAAGGGGACAGGCGTTTCAGATATGATCGCATCTTCTCTGTATAACGCTTCTACCGGCTCAAGTGTTCTCGAGCGCAATCTTGATAGGCTTACAATTATTGCTGCAATCGTATTCTCTATTACGATTTTGGTGTTTATGTTCACGTTCCCCCAGGGCACTATTGTTTAAAAATTTTTCCAAGCGATACAAAAAAGTTCTTGCAATGGATGACATCGCTTGGTATATTATTCCCCGTTGACAAACGAATGTCGGAGTGGCGGAATTGGCAGACGCGCTAGCTTGAGGTGCTAGTGACTAACTAACGGTCGTGCGGGTTCAAGTCCCGCCTCCGACACCATTGAATTCATCAGCCCCTTTTGGGGCTGTTTTCTTATCTTGTCATTTTCCTACTTTTCGCTCATACCATTACACTCTTGGGTAAACCTATTTCTTATCGGGTGCTACTGGAGGTTTGTGGTGGGAGAGAATAGTTTTGTTCAGATTGATTGTGTAGGTAAACAGAGTTTGCCTGGCCTTCTCATACGTCTCCTCGAACTATCTTCCGATGGAATAGTTGTTACCAATGGTGCGCAGCGCAGGCTTATAGGACAAAAAGTGTGCTGTCGAAACGGTCGTCTACGCAGGTGGGCGGCCGTTTCCCATACCCTTAAATCTTGCTCACCCCTTTTAGCACTCGGACAGAAAGTGTGCTGTCCGAATCGGTGCCGTCGCAGGTAGGAGCCGGAAAATCGAGCTGTTAAATCTCTCGGACGGGAGGGCTCGATGAAAAGGGTGAAGTGCCCGTGCTGTGGAGCGGCGATGCGCAGGAACGGAAGGACCACGGCGGGCGCGCAGAGATGGCGCTGCGAGTCCTGCGGGGCATCGAGGACCGTCTCGTACGACGACAGTGCCGCCTGGCTCGAAGAGTTTCTGGCGTGGCTGCTCTCAAAGGCGAGGCAGGCAGACATGCCCGGTCAGGGGCGCACGTTCAGGAGGAAGACCTCCGGATTCTGGCGGGTGTGGCCCATGCCCGAGCCGACCGGTGAGGTCCACAGGGTGCTCTTCCTCGACGGCATCTGGCTCGACCGGAACCTCGTCGTGCTGATAGCCTACGACGGGGAGCATGTGGTTTCGTGGTACATGGCCGAGTCGGAAACCTCAAGGGCCTGGGAGGCGCTCATGGCGCCCATCCCGGCTCCGGACGTGGTGGTGTGCGATGGAGGAACAGGGTTCGCTTCGGCGGTCCGCCGGACATGGCCGCGCACGAGAGTCCAGAGGTGCCTGTTCCATGCGTTCTCGCAGGTGAGGAGGTACACGACGACGAGGCCAAGGCTCCAGGCCGGCAGAGAGCTCTACGCGCTTTCCATCGAGCTCATGCATCTGGACACCCTTCGGCAGGCCGATTGGTGGGTCGAGCGCTATCTTCAGTGGTGCGGGTTCTGGGCCGACTTCCTCGAGGATGTCTCCTTCATCGACGGGAGACGCGTATTCACACACGAGAGGCTCAGAAAGGCCCGCTCATCACTCTCGAGACTCGTCTCCCAAGGAACGCTCTTTACCTACCTTGATCCGACCCTGACCGCAGAGGGTCCACTGCCGCGTACCAACAACCCGATCGAGGGCGGCGTCAACTCACAACTCAGGGATGTCCTGCGCAACCACCGCGGGCTGTCACTCATGCGTCGGGTCAAGGCGGTCTTCTGGTGGTGCTACATGCACACCGAGAGCCCAAGACCGGCAAGAGAGCTTATCCGCTCCATGCCAACTGACGACGATATCGACTTCCTCTATAGGACCTACTCGCTATCACCCAAGAGAGAGGATGGGGGTCCAGAATGGGGTGATCGAGCCGTGTGGGAGGAGCTGCACCACAAGGACCCGTACCCGTTCTGGCTAGACTGACAGCACACTTTTTGTCCTATAAGCCCGTTTTTACGCAATGTATAGGATGAAATCATCAAAGAAAGAGTTGTGGCGAGGAGTGCGCTATGGCAAAAAGATGCTCAATATGCGGTAAGAAGATAGGCTTAATGAACCCTTACGCCCAATTCCGTGATGCATTGGTGTGCGAGTCATGTGCAAAAAAATACGGAGCACCTCTACCAAGCGATATTTGGTGGGCTCTCGTGGATACTGCATCAATCGCTAAGGTTACTGATTTAAGAGCAGATATTGAGGCAATCATTGCAAAGCATAGGTACTCTGAGCGCCTCGAAGCGTGGAGTGAAATCAGCAATAAGATAGGTTTATGGCTCATCAAGAACCCTGATGATGGGTGCTTGCTTGTATGGAAAAACGAGTTTGTAACAACATATGAAGCCCATCCGGGCGACGCACAAAACGGTATGTACTTCGACGATACGCATGGACGTCTGTACTGGGGAAGTGCATCGCCGAAGGATGTAAGTGTTCGTTCAATGAGATACTATTTTTGTCCCTACGGCGCAATTACTGGGTTTGAAATACTTGAAAATAATGAGCAGATAGCTCAAGGCGGTATTGGTCGAGCAGTTGTTGGTGGCCTGCTTTTTGGTGGAGCTGGTGCGATTGTTGGCGGTATAACCGGCAGAAAACAGCAAACACTACTCACTTCAATGAAAATCAAAATTGAGAGAGACGATCCATCCGATCCAGTAAAATTCCTTCCGCTCTATAGCAATGGCAAAGGCTTGGAAGGCGGCGCCGCCGAAAGCGTGCGTGAAGCTGCTCATTCCATTGCTACAAAACTTCAGCAGATAGTTACAGCAAATGAACGAGGTGTAACTTATCAAAGACGTAGAAATGTGATTGTAGAGATTGCTAACGGTGCTGAGCCGCTTGATCTTGTTGGAATTAAGCATCCTGATTTCCCTCCATATGTTCCAGCAGGGTCTTCAAAGAGTGCATTGCCCGAACCTACGAATGAGGCTCCAGCAGAACAGACAACGCCTGTTGCTGCAAAGGTTGAAGATCAAGATGATTCTGCTGCAGATACAACCGCTGAGCATCCTGGATTGTTCTGTCCTGTTTGTGGCTCACCCAACCCACAGAACGCTCACTTCTGCACCAACTGTGGCAATCCGCTTCCTGCCTTGCTCCCTTCTGACGTCACTCCGGTGAACGCGACTCAATCCGGAGTGACGTCATCCGAACAAGAGACCGACGAGGAACAAGCGGCATTACCTACCGATACCGTGCAAGATGAGAGCCCGGAGAAAGAAACTGTCTCTGAGGAACAGCTTTCTGATATTGATAGAATTCGTCGATATAAAGAACTGTTTGATGAAGGAATTCTCACTGAAGAAGAATTTTCTGCTAAGAAGCGCCAAATATTAGGGATCTAAGAGACTAATCAGTTGCCGCAGATGCTGCGAAAGGGGTTGCTATGTTCTGTAAGAAATGTGGGTCAGAGCTTCGACCAGGAGCGAAGTTCTGCGGTATATGTGGTGCACCAGCTCAAGCGCAAGAAGCCAATGCAGGTCAAGACATCAATGAGGATGTTGAGCAATCACAGGGAAACTTACAAACTCAGGCAGGTCAAGCGCGGCATCGAAGCCGCCGCCGCATGCCTATGGCACTTATCGTAGTCATCGTTATCCTGGCACTGGCCACCCTTGCTTCTGCTGCCTACCTTATCTACACGCAGGTATTCAACCCTAACCCACCTGCACAGGAGCAAGTTGTGGAAGATGTTTCGGATGATGAAGAGGATGCTGAGGCCGAAACAGAGGATGCTACAGAGGAACAATCTGAGGAAGCGCCCGCCGAGACAGAAGAAGCACCTGCTGAGGAGGCAGCTCCGGAAGAGGAAGCCGCTCCGGCAGAGCCCGTGTCTACCCATGATTATGAGAATGAATACTTCTCTATTGATGCACCGGATAACATTGCTTTTACAGGGTCTTCATCTGGAGGAGCCTACACGTGGTGGATATCTGGTCCTGTGGATGATGGCAATGGCAATTTGGTATGGCAAGGCGGTATGACGCAAGAGGTTACTGAGTATTACTCCAACGGCGGCGGCTTTACGATAACCATTGGCCCGAATGTTACGAGCGATCCTTATATGGACTATGGCACTACTTCTGGCGGCCTTCATGTACAAGTGAGCACAGCTGGCGGAAGTTCAATTTACAACAATTACTATGGGGAGCCGTCCAACCCTGAGCAGCTTCTCCACCTCACGGTCAAATAGCAAGGAGAAGCAGCATGATTAAGTTGGCAAGAAAAAAGACTCACGATCAGCAGCTGTCTGAAGGAATGCCTGCTGTTTCAAAAACTTCAGAGAGCCAAGACATGAAAGATGAAGGCACGCAACATGAGACAAAAAGCCTTCTACCTTACATTCTTAGTGGTATAGCGGTGGGTGTTTGTCTTCTCATCATCGGAACTGCAGGACTTGTGGCATACGATCGTGCCACCAATCCAATTTGGCACCCAGAAGAAGAGAGTGCTACTACTGATTCCGCTGATCAGGACGCTGCTACGGATGAAGATGCTTCCTCTGAGGAAGGCGAGGCCTCTACAGATGCAGCTACCACAGATGATGCTGCAGCAGAAGCTGTAAATGCCGAAGAAGCAACATCAGCTGAGCAAACAACCCAACATGCTTATGAATGTGACTACTACTACGTAGACGTTTCCGATGCCTGGAAAGATTCCTTTGAAGTCGAAGAACAGGGTGGAGAAGGGAACTGTACTTTCTCTATTAGTCTTGATGGTGGTTTATTGCCAATGACGACGGTTGCTATCGACCAATCTGATGCTCGTTTATCAGGTCATCAGGAGGATGTAGGAACTACTTCCGATGGACATACCGTTACTCTAGCTCATGCTGCAACTCCGTTTATCACTGGTAAGATTACACCGGAAGGCGGCGCAACTATCACCCTGAAATAATAGGGGCCCCGATGAAGAGAGGAGAAGCCATGTTCTGCCCAAAATGTGGTAAAGAAATACCAGATCAATCGACATTTTGCTCTCACTGTGGGGCAAGCGTATCAACAAATAATTCATCAAAAGGTTCCGGCTCGTCTGCAAATAACTCACAGAAACCTAAGAAAAAGACAGCTCCAATAGTTGCTATTGTTGCGGCGGTGGCTGTGCTCGCCATTCTTGCTTTTGTAGTTGTTCCAAATGTATTTGGACAGGGAAACCCTCAGACTTCTTCTAAAGAAAAGACTGAGCAGAAAGCTGATAACGATAAAAAGGCTGATAACAAAAAAGCCGATAGCAAAGATGAGGATTCTGAAGCATCTGATAAGAATTCGGACGGTACAACCAAGAAGCGTTATGAAGACTTCACCGTAAGCGACGTAAAAGTTGTTACTGAGGGAGTTAAAACGCCAGAGATTACGTTTACGGTAACTAACAATACTGATCAAATCGCTCAAAATGTTAGTGTAAGTGCAGAGGCTACGTATAGTTTCCTTGATAACTATGGAGACGAAGATACTGCTGAGACAGGCTTAGATGTTATCAGCACAGAAAATGGCAACTCATCGCTTCCCTACGTCTTTCCCGGTGAGAATGAATTCACGCTTGTTCCTTCGGACAGAGATAATATTGTTGCTACGCATTCCAGCGACTATACCAAGGAAACACAGAAATACACGTTGAAAGACGTGAGTGATGTTACTGTCAATGTTGATGGCGGATCATTCATTGATGCAAATCAATATGCAGTCTTGTCACCTGATGAATATGATGTTGATCTCAAGATGTCAGCCGGATCGGGCTATTCTCCAGAACTTACGGTAACCATTACAAATAACACCGACTACAAGTGGCGTAGTGTATCAGTTTACGTTGTCGCAATTGGCAAAGACGGTGAGCTTGCACAGGTTCCAAACGGTTCTTCAAATTCCGACGCATTTCATTGTGGACCACTTTCGGAGCAGTATTTCAATCCCGGTGAGAGCAAAGAGATGAGTGATGGATATTCTAGTACGCTCGATGTTGATCATTTCGAAGTTCAACGGGTGATTGTCCAAAAAGAAATGGGCAAGTCTTCAGATGACTAATAGGGTGCTGATCAGCAATCTCTTTTGAAATTGAGAGATGTAGCTCACTGAATTTACTGATAAGAGATCGAACAAAGAGAGGCGTCAGAATCTTCTGGCGTCTCTCTTTCATTTTGGGGTTGACGGAACTTCGAGAGGTACGACAACACGGGCAGTAAAAAGGCCATGCTTGCCTTCGGCTGAAAACTTGCCATCATGTTGAGAAGCAATCCTATCTACAATTGCTAAACCCCAGCCATGTTTATCGAGCCCGCGTGCTCGTTTGTATACTGTCCTCATTGTGGTGTCGTAAGGGTTTTGAACTTCAATAAAAAGGCAATCCGCTTGGTATGAAATAGTTGCAACGATTTCTCTGGTGTATTTGTTGCCACTCATTTTTTGAGTAGCGGTTATTGCATTGTCAAGCAGGTTGCCAACGATAGCAACAAGCTCAATATCTGATAGCCCATCTGATGAATTACCGCACTTACATGAAGGGATGGGTTGGGAAATACTCAATCTCAAGGGAATATGCAACTTCTGACAAACTGTTTGTTTGGCTGTGAGTAATGCATTGAGAGCTTGGCTTTCGCATAGGGAGCCTTTTGGTGGCGCTACTGCCTTGTCTACATTCGCCATGAGTGTGCGTGCAGAATCAAGATCTTTTTTCTCAATCGCATGATGTATTTCATCCAAGAAGTTATCTATGTTGTTTTGCATGATCGTTGCAACATTGGTTTGGTTGCGAATTTCAGCAAAATAGTTTTGCTGAGATGTGTAGAACTCGGAAAGTTTCTGAGCGCGAAAGCGTTGAATCTCGATGTCAGTAAGTTGATGCAAGAGGTGAGGGGTTATAAACGCTCCTACGATGCTACAGATTGAAGTGACAACAAGTAGCGTGGGAGTAAAGGCAAAGTGCTCTACGAGCAACCAAGAAAAAAGAGTAATGACAGCAAGACATACGACATAGCCCAAACATAGTAACCTCATCTTTCTGGGAGTGTTCTTAAGTGCTCTCCCTATAAAGAGAAGTGATGCAAGGAGTGTAATAAGGGTTACACAAGCATCTATGGACCATAAACTCACAGCTTACTCCTCTGTATTTTGAGACTCGTTTTTCGTGCTCTCCTGTAGACGCTGGATGTATGAAGCCGCCTCTTTCGTTTCGTCAAGGTCGAGCAAGCCATGTATTACTTGCAGATGGTTCCTCATATCGTGTCGCATACGTGACACTTTGGCAGTTTCTGCCTCAAGCGCTTGAGCTTCTTTCAGCTCTGCATCGATAAGGTTTGAAAGCGCTTCAGCATGAGCTTCGATACGCGCTGCTTCGCGCATCTGATAAAACGTACGTGCAATAAGAATGTCGAGCATTACATAGGTGCCGGTAAGAATTGATGCAACAACAAGAATTTCAGGCCTGTTTATCAGAGGGCTTGGATAAATTGCCAAAAGAACAAACATGCTCGGAAACTGTGCTGCTACAAAAGGAAGAAATAGAGACACGTCTCTCATATGAGCGGAATGGCTGAATATGCGCGGAGTATTTTGAGCATCCTGTGACACTTCCTGCACATCTGAAGTGTGTAACCAAAGGTGAGTAAGACGAATAACGCCCCATGCAAAAAGAACTCCAAGGACAAAACTAGCAAGACGAACAGTAAGAAATGCTGAGAAATGTATTTGAATTTCATAATATGACAGGGATGGAGCACCTTGGGTCAGAAAGCTCCAAAGCATCGTGCAAATTGGTTCTAGTAATATTTGGCCCTGAATTGGAGCAAGGGTGATAATAATCCGAGGAAGTACACCCAAGGAACGCTTCCAGAAAAACCATGGCAAAACAACTCGTAATAACAGCGAAAAAGGTGCAATAACAGGAGCGATAGGTGACTCCATAACTTGCAATATAGTAACGACGGTCAGAATAAGCGTCTGACCTGTAAGGAAAATTGTACGATGCCGCATAGGCAACGCTACGGCTTGCATCCACACGAATGGGAGGGTTGCCAAGAGGGTGGATATTTTCATTATCACTTTGAGAACCAAAAGATCCATGTAACCTCCCACGGCATACAACACCACAATATCCTATTATGTGTTAGTTGCTGCATGTAGGTCGGAGAGGTAAATGTATCGTTTGGCAATTCTTGAGGATGATTCCACTCAACTCGATTTGCTCGACAAGATTATTCAGACAACCAAGTATGGCTCTGAGATAGAAACAGCGCGTTTTTCAAATGCTGCTGAGCTTGAGCAAAGCCTTTTGGATGGCGCGAGCTTTGATATTGCCTTAGTCGATATTCGTCTTGCTGACACCGCATCAAATGAAAATATTGAGCCTGCTGAAACGGGCATAGATGTCGTGCATAAGCTGTTCGTTGCTACCAATACGCAGGTTATTTATGTAACTGGCTATGATATGTATCATTCAGATGTGTATAAAACACCCCATGTGTTCTTTTTGCTTAAGCCTGTTACGGCCGAACGAATGACACAGGCCTTAGAAGCTGCGCTGTTACAGCTTAAAAACATTGCTGAGAAGCCCTTACGGCTTCGTGTAGGGCAGGATGAAGTGGTCATAGAGCCGCATACCATCCGTTATGTGGAGAGCCATCGTCGTCAATTACATATCCATACCGTAAATGGTGAACTTGTCACATATCTGCGGCTCGATACTCTTGAAAATATGCTTCCTTCAAGTTTTGTGCGATGCCATAAAAGCTATCTTGCAAACCTGGATTACGTTACGCGCTATCGCGTAAATGAGCTTGAACTAAATGATGGAAGCATTATACCGGTAAGCCAATCTCGCCGAGCAACCGTACGGGATTGGTTTTTTGACCACGTTCGTGGAACACGATAAAACCTTCTTAGTTTTTATTACATCAGACTGATTGATTCTGACAGAGCATCTGCTTGAGAGCTTTTCTCAACGTAATATCCCACAAAACGCAATAGCTGAATAAAGCGTTGGGGGATACTATGCTGTGCCAAAATTGCGGGCGCGAGATTGAGGGTAATTCGGTTTTTTGCCCGTTTTGTGGCACGAAATGTGAGTCAACAGGTTCTGATGGCAAAACACGTCAGCTGGATACGTTGGTTCTTCCGAACCAACTTCCTCAAGACGACACTGATGAACTGAACAATCGCATAGATCAGCAAGAAAAAGCAGCGATCGACAGCAGATCTTCTAGGGAGCTCCTTGTCTTTATTATTATTTCAGCTTGTGTTGCGCTGGCCGCACTTATTGCAAAGCCCTCGTGGTGTCGCATTTCTCTGAGCGATGGGGCTTGTGAGGAGCTTTCGCTTCCTTGGAGTGAGTACCCCTATTACACCGTGCTTATCGATGCGGGTGACCACGTAATTGACGTGCGAAGTGGAGATGACAGTTACGGCGGAGTTGCTGTTTATGCTGTACGTCCAGACGGTTCAGGCCCAACCGATTATGTGACTGCTCCCGCTCTATGACACAGGCAAAAGCAATGAATCACATCAGTGGATTATAGGTAGGGAGGCGTTAAAGCATGTATTGCATCAAGTGCGGAAAACGTATTCCAGAACAATCAAAGTTTTGTCCGTTCTGTGCCACAAATCAGTTACATCCTGACTTGGATGATGAGCTTGAGGCTTCCGACGATCAGCTCGCGAGTGCGGATGATAAGAATCAGCGTGAATCATCTCGCGACATGCCTCGTAATAAAGCCTCCGGAAAGCATGGGCGTAAAGCCGTTCTTATCGCAGGATTTGCCGTAGGGCTTGTGGCTCTTGTTATAGGAATAGTTATCGCTTCTCAAAGCAGTCTTTTTAATCCGGCGGTTAGAGAAGAGCAGGACGCTTTTAAGCAATTAGTTACTTCTGATCTGGAAGGGACGGCTTCACAAATTGGTTTGGCTTCTGATTGGAGTTCTGGCGAGGAACCAGATGTTACGTCAGTAACGATCGATCAGATTGAAAATAGTAAACGAAACACCGATGGGGCTGATATGCGCTCAGTTGATGCCACCGTTGTGTATGAGGATGGCACACTCAGGACAACCTCAAAATGGAGTCTTGTCTATACGCGCCCCAATTCTTCTGAAGAAAACACAGATTGGACGATGGATGACATTCTAGAAACTGAGCGCACGACAGAACCAATGGGTCCTATTGCAGATGAAGCTATCGTGGAACATGGACCTTCTTTACTTGAGATGGCAGGCAAGAAAGTTCATGAAGACAGCCATGGGAAACAAGTTTTTCTAGAAGATCTGTACAAACAAAATGTCACGTTTTCAGTAACGAGCAATACTACTGGCCCAGACGGTGGTGAAGTAGAGCTTGCTATTTCGGCCCAAGATGGAATCTTTTCTTATGCAGGCACGTTGACCGCCACGTTTGTTTGGGATCGTTCAGATTGGGCGGTAACGTCTTGCGTAGCTGACGATGCAGCATACGAAATGAGCCTCGATGGGTTTATAGGCACCTGGCAAGGTGAGTTTGAGTCAACGGAACATAACTCTGTTATGGATGCTGGCGCCTGCTATGGAGGGCGTGCAAATCCTGTGCGTATGGTAGTAAAGAGCGTTGATAGTAATGCTCTTACCGCCACGGTAGACCTGTCATTTCTTTTCCATGATCATTACAGCCTCGCCAATGATGCAGAGACATCTGAAGGCGATACGGTTATTACAGCCAATGATGTTCTTATCAGCATTAATCCGAATACCACTTCGTTTTACCAGATATATGAAGGTAAAGGCTATGAGGTGTATCTCAAGAATTCCGAGGATGGAACGATTCAAATGAAAGTTTCCACGACGGCTCTTTGGCGTGAAGGAGCCCCTTGGATGCTTGCTTGGCGAAATGATGTGTTCACGATGAATCGAGTAGAGCCAGAAAGCTAACTAACCAGAAAGCTAAATACGACTGAGTTTGGAGGAGGACATATGTATTGTCCACGCTGCGGAAAAAAGAACGTAAAGGGCGCAACATATTGCTCTTTATGTGGGATGACGTTACCTAAGATAGAAAAAGCATCTTCTCATAGGGAGGACACAGATACTCGAAAAACGCCTACAGCTAATGATCAAACATCTGACAAAAGCCAGAAAGAGCTCGAAATTGATCAACATGTACAATCTGTTACACAGTTGAATAGCCGAGCAACCTGGCTTGCTATTAGCGCAGCGTGTCTTGCTCTTTTCCCACTTCTACCTCAGTTTAATATTGCTGGAGCAAATCTTTCGGCTATCGATTTAATAAAAGCTATTGATAAGATTGTGGAAATAGCACCTAGTGGAACTTCTGGCATCGAAGCTCTCAGTATTTTCGCTGCTGTATATATCTTAATGTGGATTTTAGCGGCAGTTGTTTCGTTTTTAAGCTGTTATGAAGTCTTTTCAAAAAAGCGTGCAAACAGTCTTAAAAGCACGTTCTTGATTGATGGAATCCTGTTTCTCATTCCGGTTATTGCCTCATTATTCATAAGTGATTCGCTTAATGGGTGGAGCATCATCTCCCCAACATTTGAAACATTTTTGGGAATCATCATGTCTGTCATTGGATTTTTAGGCTCATCAAGGGACGGGCTCTATACAAAAACTATTCCTCTGATGACTCAAAATACTATGCTTAACACACCTCTCTCTGGGTCCAATTCTTCCAACCTGTCGACAGCTTCCTCTACGGCTTCAAAGACAGCGCTACATTCAATAGCCTCAGACACGTCACAAGAGACTATCCCTTCGCAAACAAATGTCTTGTCAGATTCTTTTGCGATACCAGTATCTGCTCAGCGCATATGCGATGCTTCAAGTACTGCCCTTGTAGATGAGCTTAAGCGGCGAGGTGTTTTAGGCGAAGAAGAGGTAATAGCTTTGAAGAAGCGCATGATGGGGCAGTAGGAGACACGTAGTATTTACCTCAAACCCAACGGGCAGTATGCTCGAGATCTGTGCGAGCATATTGCCTGCCTGGAGTTACAAGAATCTTCAGGCAACTTGAAATATAAGAAATGAAAAAAGGCCACCTGAGAAGGTGGCCTGAAACATTTGGTAGCCCGTACCAGATTCGAACTGGTGATCTCCGCCTTGAGAGGGCGGCGTCCTGAACCGCTAGACGAACGGGCCATTCAATTATTGGCAGGACATGGCTGGGATGGAGGGAATCGAACCCCCACTGACGGAACCAGAATCCGTTGTCCTACCGTTAGACGACATCCCAAAGGACTTGTCCTGCTGCGCTTTTGCCTTGGCTCGGCGCGAGAAAATACTCTACTGTACTGAGGCGGTTATGGCAAGAGTGAATTTCAAACATTTTTAAAATTGTGAACATTTTGTCGAGCTGATTCCGTCAAGGCGGATTCTGCCCACAATCAGTTGCAGTTATCAGGGCCATACAAGCATTAAGTGTTTAACCTAAAGTTCTCAGCGGTATTATGTAGTAGTCAGGCCCAAGACCGCCAAGCGTGGAAGCGGTAGGGTGTCACCGAACCGAGGAGTCCCTATGACTGATTCCCGGGATTTTGAGCGAGACACTCACAGGCGCAGGCGCGGTCTTCGTACGCGCGTTGCAAATGAGGATGAAAACGCTCGTAAAGCCCGCTCAGGTGCAAAGTTTCTTGCGCTTGTTGTGTTGGTCTACATCGTATATCTCGTGGTAACAGGACAGATGTCGTCCTTTATCGACGCGCTTTCCAGCGTTGATAAGACATGGGTATTCCTCGCGTGTATCTGTTACGTGTTCTATTTCATCTTT
Source organism: Olsenella sp. Marseille-QA0557 (assembly GCF_965119725.1). Classification (NCBI taxonomy): domain Bacteria; kingdom Bacillati; phylum Actinomycetota; class Coriobacteriia; order Coriobacteriales; family Atopobiaceae; genus Olsenella; species Olsenella sp. Marseille-QA0557. The sequence continues at coordinate 1,549,148 of NZ_CBCPMI010000001.1, forward strand.
GGTGTGGGCGCTTATGTGGTAGCGGTTTGGATGGATCCAAACTCGCCGGTAGGCATCCGTGACCTTATGAGTGTTGAAGCGTCAGGCGTCTTTTTCGGCAACCTTACACCCATGATGGCGGGTTCTGTTCCCTCTCAGATTGTCAGGCTTACTCGTACGGGGCTCGACCCAGGAGAAGCGAGTGCAACGCAATTTACCCGATTCATCATGTTTCAGTTTGGCGTGGTTCTTTTTGCTGCTCTTGCCCTTATCGCTAAGCTGGAGTTCTTCTTTGAGACCTATGGCAACATTGTTGTTCTTAACCTTATTGTCTTTGCTGCGCACGCTCTTGAACTCGCGCTGCTCTTTGCGGTGTGTCTCTGCCCGGGTATTGTAAAACGCACTGGCAACTGGGGCATTCGTTTTCTTGCTCGCCATAAGCTACTGCGCAATCGTGAGCATTGGGATGAGATGGTCAATGTTCAGGTCGATGAGTTTTCTGCTGCCTTTAAAGCAGCTGCCCGTCATATACCTGGCATGGCTGTAACGCTTCTTGTAACCATGTTGCAGCTGGCGAGTTTATATATGATTCCTTGGTTTGTGCTGCATGCTTTTGGGCATGATGCAGACTTTTTCTCTTGCTTAGCCGCTGGATCAATGGTGCAAATGGTATCTACCATCGTTCCACTTCCGGGAGGCACAGGCGGCGTAGAATCAGGATTTGCACTGTTTTATGGACCACTCTTTGGTTCTGCCGCTACGGCCGGTTATCTTGTATGGCGCATCATTACCTTCTTTGCACCTACCATTATCGCGGCTCCTCTTTTGGGTTTGCGCTCCAACGGGGGAGAGAGTATTCGCCATAGGTGCGATAGGTTGGTGAACTATATCCGCACTGGTGGAGCTGTCTCTATGCGCACTCGCCGCCGCAGAGGCAGTAAACACTCAACGGTATCTGTTGGCATGAGCGGTGCAGCCGCAAAGAAGCTTACTCAGAAACAGAAGTCCAAAAAGTAAGTCAACAATTAGTTGTGATTGCAAGCGCTGCATCCTGCACAGAGTGAGCGTGCCGTTGGTGTGGCCGCAAGGCCTCCACGCGCTGTTTCACGCAACGAAGAGGGTAATGCGTGACCTACTTCGGACATGGTATGTACCGCTTCATCAAAGGGCACGAGAGCGCTTATTCCTGAGAGCGCAAGCTGAGCAGAAGAGAAAGCAGCTGCAACACCTATTGCATTTCGAGTCTGACAAGGAACTTCTACAAGTCCGCCAATAGGATCACAGACAAGGCCGAGTAAATTTGAAATGGCCAGGGAACTTGCGTCAAGTGCTTGCTGGGGTGTACCGCCGAGCAACTGAGTAAGAGCGGCGGCTGCCATGGCTGCTGCGCTTCCAACTTCTGCCTGACATCCACCTTCTGCACCTGCTACGCAAGCAGCGGTTTGAATATTCATGCCAATGGCAGCAGCACAATAGAGCGCTTCGAAGATTTGCTCGTCAGATGCATTGAGATGGTCTGCTAGGGCAAGAACACAGCCAGGAACAACGCCTGCAGAACCGGCGGTTGGTGCGGCAACAATAACTCCCATACCAGCGGATCGCTCAAGAACAGCCATAGCACGGGCAACAGCGTTTGTCTGCACATTCCCCATAAGGGCTGAAGCCCACTTCTCAGCTCCCTCAAACACAAGCTGTCCTTCTCCTCCAATAAACCCACCGAGTGAGCGACGTGGATGAGAGAGCGGCTCGTTTGTCTCAATCCTCATGACTTCAAGCACGCGCGCCATCGCGGCACGTGCTTGCTTTTCTCCAACAAGACAGGCTTCGCGCTCTGCCATGACACCACCGATAGAGAGGTGGAGTGCTGTACAGGTTTCTAAGAGCTGTTTGCCATCGTCAAAGAGTTCAGGTGCAGTTATGCCGGGGCCAAGACCTGTTTCAGACCGTGGGGTTTCGATAAAGGTAGCGCGATCAACGTGGTCAAGGCGTCGGACCATTGGCAGTACGGCATCGTCAGGGGCACCATCCATTTCAAATACGGTAAACGCCTGGCCACCGGGTTCCATACGATAGGTGCGACAAAAGGCAATGTTTGCGCCAGCATAGGCAAGGAGATTAGTGAGAGCAGCTAGTACTCCAGGTGCATCTCGGTGCGCAACAAAGAGTGTGCTGTAAGCTCCTGTAACATCTACACCCACACCGTCGATACGGCTGATGCGTATCTTTCCGCCGCCAAGACTTTCGCCTCGTACTTCTGCGTGATTGCCGCCTTCATCATCCATAAGAATGTCGACAGTATTGGGATGGACGGTAGCGTCGTCTCCTGCCTCTTCAAAAAAGTATTGCAAGTTGGCTTGTTTGGCGAGTTCGAATGCATCTCGTATGCGTTCATCGTCGGTTTCAAGACCGAGAATACCTGCAACAAGTGCGCGATCTGTTCCGTGGCCCTTATAGGTATGAGCAAAAGAATTCCAAAGCCTGAATCGCACGCAAACGATGCGCTGTTCAAGTAGGGAAGCGGCAACCTGCGCACACCGCAGAGCACCCGCGGTGTGCGACGAGGATGGTCCAACCATAATGGGTCCGAGGATATCAAAAGCAGAAGTGGCTGCCAGCGTTTGAGCATGTGTAGATACAGGGGTAACTTTCTCTGTTGGCATTGCTCGTATCCTCGCTTTTCTTGGCGTTGTTGGAACAGATGGTGTGAAAAAGGTTTTAGAGCGCCATGGTGCGTGCACGAGCAATGCGTGCGAGGCAATCGTCGCGTCCAATAAGTTGCATTGTGGTACCAAGCGGGGGAGAGACAAGATTGCCACAAATTGCTGCTCGAATAGCTTGGAAGACAAGGCGCTTCTTCATGTCGAGCTTTTCCGGAAGTGGCTCGAGAGCAGCATCTATAGCAGTCTCGGTCCAGCAATCCTCGGACAGAGTTCCCAGCGCTTGTTGAGCAGCGTCAAGCACAGATCCCATACCTTCTTTTGCAAGACCTTTGGAAACAGCTTTTTCATCATAGGCAAGCGTATCGGCATGAGAAAAAATCATGCCACAGACGGATACCACTTCGCCGAGATGTTTAACACGTGGCTTCACAATGCTTGCAAGCGTAAGCCACCAAGCCTCATCACGATCTTCTGGTTTGGTAATGAGTCCTGCATCAATGAGCTCGGGTATCAGGATGGTGTTGGCAAAATCCTGGTCGGTCATGGCGTTAATGTATTCCGCATTCATCCAGTCAAGCTTTTTCGGATCAAATGTGGCGGGATTTTTAGAAACATGCTCAAGCGAGAAGGTCTTTGCAAGTGCTTCGCGCGGAACAATAGTTGTTTCTCCATCTGGAGACCAACCGAGAAGAGCGAGGTAGTTTACGAATGCATCGGAGAGATAGCCTGCATCGCGGTATTCTTCCACGCTTGTTGCACCATGGCGTTTAGAGAGCTTTTTGCCGTCAGTGCCCAGAATCATGGAGATGTGTGCAAACACAGGCACTGGAGCGCCCAGCGCCTCGTATACCATGACTTGCCTCGGCGTGTTGGAAAGGTGATCGTCTCCACGAATAACGTGGGTGATCTTCATGGCTGCATCATCAACAACGGTGGCGAAATTATAAGTAGGTGTTCCATCAGAGCGGAAGATAACAAAATCGTCTAACTCGCGTGCAGCAAAAGTTACCTGTCCATGCACAGCATCATTTACTACAACATCGCCACGATCGAGAGGAACTTTAATGCGCCAGACATGAGGCTCACCAGCTTCTATACGCTTGCGAGCTTCATCCGGATCAAGGTCGCGACAGCGCCTTTGGTATCCCTGGAATGGATCTTTGCGTGCGCGTGCCGCCTGGCGATCCTCTTCGAGCTGTTCTGGTGTGCAAAAACAAGGATACGCTGCGCCTTTTGCAATGAGCTGCTCAAGTGCTTCTCGATACATAGCAGCGCGCTCTGTTTGGGCGTAGGGACCAAAATCTCCACCTACCTCTGGACCTTCATCCCAGTCAAGACCAAGCCAACGCATGGCGCGCAAAATGATTTGCGTGTTCTCTTCGGTTGAGCGCGTAGGATCGGTATCGTCGATGCGAAGAATAAACGATCCGTGATTTGCGCGGGCAAACGCCCAGTTAAAAATTGCAGTACGAGCGCCGCCTACGTGAAGTTTTCCTGTGGGGGAAGGGGCAAATCGAACGCGAACCGGAGTGTCTGGCATGGAATTCCTCTCGTTGGAGTTACCTGAGCTTGAGCTCGTTGGGTGTCATAGTTTATAAGACCATAAAACGCAATGCATTACAGGAGCGTTCTGATCTTCTGGTCACAGGCATTATATTGCTCTAGAACACGATTGAGCTCATCTCAGATCGCTTTGTACAGAGCCTACAAGAGCTTGTAGATTTGATAGTCCTCTTCATCTGGTAGAGGTCTGGTGTATCGTCTATGCTTCATTGAATCCGTTGCTTTGTTCGATTATGCATGAGCTGCACGGGTAGGATAGAAGTTATGCGGAATGGTTTTGATGGAATGGTAACGGCCATCAAGCAATCGTCTAAGGAGTGACGAACTATGCAGGATATCTCTCGTTCCACCTCGAATTCGAGTTATCTGTTTACGTCGGAATCTGTCACCGAGGGCCACCCCGATAAAATTGCCGATCAGATTTCGGATGCCGTGCTCGATGCAATCCTTGAAAAAGAAGCTGTTCTAGAAAAACAGGGATATAAAGATCATTCCGGAATTCCTGCTCGTTTAGATCAGGTGCGCTGTGCTTGCGAAACATTGGTTACAACGGGAACCGTTATTGTAGCGGGTGAGATACGTACACAGGCATACGTTGATGTTCAGCGCATTGCGCGTGAGGTTATTCGCCGCATTGGCTATGATCGCGCAAAGTATGGTTTTGATTGCGAAACCTGTGGCGTTATCAATATGATTCATGAGCAAAGTCCAGATATTGCACAGGGTGTAGATGAGAGTTTGGATGCTCGTTCTGGGGCGGGTGATCCACTTGATTTAATAGGCGCTGGCGATCAGGGCATGATGTTTGGTTTTGCTTGTGACGAAACAGATGTGCTCATGCCAATGCCTCACTATCTTGCAAGTCGTCTTGCTGAGCGCCTAGCTGCCGTGCGCCATGATGGCACGCTTCCGTATTTGCGCCCTGATGGCAAAACACAGGTTACTGTGAGATATGAAAATGGACGTCCTGTTGCCGTGGATACCATTGTTATTTCTACGCAGCATGCAGCTGAAATTGATTCGATGGATCAAATCCGCGATGACCTCATTGAGCATGTTATTGCTCCTGTTATGGCTCAGGCAGGTATAGATTGGGGCAACTCGCGGCTTTTCGTAAATCCTACGGGAAGGTTTGTTGTCGGCGGACCTATGGGAGATACCGGCCTTACGGGTCGCAAGATAATCGTCGATACGTATGGAGGCATGGGTCGCCATGGAGGAGGGTGCTTCTCCGGTAAAGACTGCACGAAGGTAGATCGATCTGCGGCATATGCGGCACGCTGGGTTGCGAAAAATGTTGTAGCGGCCGGGTTGGCGCATCGCTGTGAAATTGAGCTTGCCTACGCTATTGGTGTGTCACGACCTGTTTCCATTACAGTTGACACACAGGGAACAGGATCTTTTAGTGATGAGGCAATCGCTCGCGCAATTAACGAAGTCTTCGATTTGCGTCCGGGCGCTATTATTCGCGATTTGGATTTACGTCGTCCCATTTTTGAGAAAACAGCTGCGTATGGTCATTTTGGCCGTGAAGATGCTGATTTCACCTGGGAGCGTACCGATCGCGTCGATGCTCTTCGTGAGGCCTGCAAAAACGCATAATGCAGGTATCAATAATTGTTTAACCTTATAAACATTGTGAAGCTCCTATGACAATCTAGGAGCTTCAGCGTCTCTTGCTTCATTTTAAAAGTTAGTTAGTTAGACTAACTAACTGTTCTGAAGCAGCATCTCTGTGAATGAAATGTTTAGAGGAGGCGCACATGTCTGTGATGAGCGAGCAGAGCATTCAGCATCACGAATCTTCTTCCGAAGATAACTTTGCTGTTGCATCACCTTTTGTCGCACATCAAGCCTCTTCATCTGACTATGAGTCTCGCTCAGATACTTCCTCTGAAGAAGTGTGGACGGGCACTTCTGCCGACCGCCATGCCCGTGTGGCTCGTGCGAGCGCCGCTAAGGCTGAGCATATTGCGGTTGAGGTGAGCGATCTGCTTTTCTCCGTATACAATTCAGAAGAGGGTCTTGTGGGCGGTTTGTCCATGGGCGAAACAAGGATCATACAGTTCGTTGGCGATGAAACCTTGGGGCAAGGGCGTAGCGTTACGGTAAGTGCCATCGCTGCTGCTGTTGAAGTGAAAGGTTCTTCAGCGACCGCAAGTGTCAATAAGCTTGTGCGGAAGGGTCTGCTCACAAAGACACGCAGCAAAGACGATGCACGATGCGTAAATGTTGCACTCACAGGCGAAGGCACTCGTCTTTATCGAGTTCGTCAAGGGTTTTATCGCAATATGGCACGCGCCATTACAAAGGGCATGTCATCGCGCGACGTTGATCTTTTACTGGTTGCTCTTGGACGTCTTGAACGTTTTTATCGCAGTGACCGTACAGACAAGAGCTCGAAAAGTGAACACACCAGCGATAGCAACTCTGCGCGTCGTATGGGTGACGAGGGGAGGGCCTAAATGGGCTTCCGCATCCTAGGAACGGGCACAGCCCTTCCTGAGCGTGTGGTTACAAATGATGATTTGTCTGAGTTCTTAGATACCTCTGACGAGTGGATCAGCCAGCGAACTGGCATTAAGACTCGTCATGTATGCACCACCGATTCGCTTGACGACTTGGCTACTCGCGCTGCTGAAGAGGCTTTGTCTTACGCCGGCGTTGATGCATCGGAGCTTGACTTAATTGTCTGCTCAACGACATCTCCCGACCATATTGTTCCCGCTCAGGCAACAGCTGTTGGCGAGCGCATTGGTGCTGCCTGTCCTTCGTTCGATGTTGCTGCTGCATGTGCGGGCTTCATTTTTGCCCTTGATGTTGCCGACGGCTGGTTCGCACGCGGTCGCGCTCGTCGAGTGTTGGTTGTAGCCGCTGAACGCTATACGCGTCTTATGGACTGGCATGATAGGTCCACCTGCGTATTGTTTGGTGATGGCGCATCGGCAGCTGTGCTTGGCGACGGTGGCGAAGGATTTATTTCGGTTCACCTATCTACAAAACCTGATCTTGAGGTGCTTGAGGTGCCAGGTCTTTCTGGATCAAGTCCTTTCAATGTCTCGGAGCCACGACCCTGCACACTCTCTATGCATGGTGGAGAAGTGTTTAAGTATGGTGTGACTTCTATTGTGCAAGAGGTTCGTAAGCTTGCTGCAGATGCAGGCATTACTCCTCAAGATATCGATCATTTTGTATTCCATCAGGCCAATGGGCGCATTCTCGATTCGGCTATCACGCGATTGGGCATAGATGGCGATCGTGTTGTTCGCACCTTGGCAGATACCGGCAACATCTCGAGTGCTTGCATTCCTTTGGCACTGGACAAACTTGTTCGTACAGGAGAGCTTGCTGCTGGAGAGTACGTTGCGATGGTTGGTTTTGGCGCTGGCCTTACAACTGGTTCTTGTTTGTTGCAGTGGGACGAAAAGAGTGCTGGTGCAGCAACGCTTGCCAAAACACCTTCAGATTTATCCGACTAATTAGGGTTCAACAGTGGCGCACCCGGCGTTGCTGTACACGACAGGGGCAGGGCCCCGGAACAGGAGTCAACAATGGCAGATCAGTCCACCTTTGAGCGCATTTGTGAGATCCTTCGCGAGCAGGACGGTGTTGAGGGCGAGCTTACCCCCGAGACCACTCTCGAAGAGGCTGGCCTGGATTCTCTGGCTGTCGTCGAGGCAGTCATGACCTGCGAGACTGAGTTTGACATCGAGATCGATCCAGATGCCAAGCCTGCCACCATTGGTGAATTCGCCGAGATTGTCGACGGCCTTATCGCCGAGAAAAACTAAGAAAACCAACAAGAGTTGAAGTAGGGAAGCGGCATGATTCGTACCCCTTTGTGTGATGCAATAGGAATTGAAAAGCCAGTTTTTCAGGGCGGTATGGCTTGGATTGCTGATGCAAGCCTGGCAAGCGCCGTGTCTAACGCCGGTGGCCTCGGCATTATTTCGGCTATGAACGCCGATGCTGAGTGGCTGCGTAACCAGATTCGTGAGTGCCGTAAGCGCACCGATAAACCCTTTGGCGTAAACATCATGCTCCAGAGCCCCTTTGTTGATGAGGTTGCTCAGGTAGTTGTTGATGAACATGTCGATGTGGTTGTTACAGGTGCTGGTACTCCCAATAAATACATGAAGACCTGGGTTCCGGCTGGTATCAAGGTTGTGCCGGTAGTTGCTTCTGTTGCTCTCGCTCGCTTGGTAGAGCGTGCTGGCGCAACAGCTGTGGTAGCTGAAGGCGGAGAATCAGGAGGCCATGTCGGCGATCTTACAACCATGACACTTGTTCCTCAGGTTGTAGACGCTGTCAACATTCCTGTTATTGCTGCCGGCGGAATCGCTGATGGTCGTGGCGTTGCTGCGGCATTTATGCTGGGCGCTGTAGGTGTTCAAGTTGGCACACGTTTCTTAGTTGCTGATGAGTGCACCGTAAGCGAAGAGTATAAAGAGCGCATTCTGAAGGCTGGTGATATTTCTACTATTGTCACAGGCCGTCGTGATGATCATGCGGTTCGTTGTTTGAAGACGCCGTTTTCCAATAAGTATGCCCGTCTTGAGCGTGAAGGTGTCTCAGCTGAGGAACTCGGTAAACTTGGCGCCGGTTCGCTTCGTAAAGCGGCTGTGGATGGCAACTATGAAGAGGGTAGCTTCATGGCTGGCCAGATCGCCGGTATGGTGAAGAAGCGCGAAAGTGCTGCAGCTATTGTTGATGACCTTCTCGATGGTGCAGAAAAAGTTCTTTCGGAGGCAGGTAAATGGGTAAAGTAGCCTTCCTCTTCTCCGGCCAGGGCGCTCAACATCCTGGTATGGGAAAGGGTCTCTACGATCGTGAGCCTGCTGTCCGTGAGTTGATGGATGCGCTCGATCATGAAATGCCTGGTCTTCTCGAGCTGTGCTTTGATGGCTCAAAAGAAGACCTGCAGAAGACCGAGAATACGCAACCTTGCGTGTTTGCACTTGACCTTGCTTGCGCGCGCGCCCTTGTGGCGCGCGGCATCAAGCCGGAAGCTGTAGCAGGTTTTTCGCTTGGCGAGGTTGCGGCGCTTACCTTTGCTGGGGCTTTGAGCTTAAGTGAGGGCTTTGCGCTTGTCAGGCATCGCGGAGAGCTTATGGCTCAGGCTTCTGAGCAAAATCCTGGTGGTATGCGTGCTGTAGTGAAGCTCGATGCCTCTACCATTGAGGAGCTTGCCGAGCGGGCAGGTGATTGTTGGCCTGTCAATTACAACAGTGCTCAACAAACTTCTGTAGCAGGTTTACCTGAGGGTTTAGAGCGCCTTGATGTGCTTGTACGTGAGGCTGGCGGCAGGAGCTTGCCGGTAAAGGTGTCCGGCGCGTTCCATAGTCCACTTATGCTTCCTGCAACCGAAGGGCTGCGTGCATGGCTTTCGGAGCATTCTCTTGCACCAACGCAAACGACGGTTATTGCAAATGTCACTGCTGAGCCTTATCCCGTCGAGATTGCAGAGATGAATGAGCTGCTTGCGTCTCAGGCATCACATCCTGTCCGCTGGCAACAAACAGTAGAAATGCTGGTTTCTCAGGGATTTGATTCATTCATTGAGTGCGGTCCTGGCAAGACGCTCACTGGCCTTGTGAGTAGAACTGCTCCTGATGTATGGGCTCAGCCTGCCGAAACACCAGAGCAACTTGATAAGGTGCTTGAGCACCTGGAGGGGAGCCAAGCATGAGTGAAGGAGCTCTTGAACGCGACACATCACGTCGCGTTGCGCTCGTAACGGGCGGTTCTCGCGGTATTGGTCGTGAAACTGCCTTGGCACTTGCTACCGATGGCTATGACGTTGCTATCGTGTATGCAGGTAATGCAGAGCGCGCTCAAGCTGTTGTGGATGAGCTTGGCGACCTTGGTGCCTGTGCTCGCGCTTATCGTTGCGACGTTTCCAATGCTGAAGAAGTGGATGCTTGCGTAAAGCAAGTGCTTGCTGATTTTGGAAGCGTTTGGACACTGGTAAACAATGCAGGCGTTACTGCAGATGGCCTTTTGCTTCGCATGTCCGAAGATGACTTTGATCGCGTTATCAAAGTCAACCTTAAGGGTACGTTTCTGATGACAAAGGCGCTTACCAGGCAATTTATGCGTCAGCGCGGCGGTCATATCATCAATGTAAGCTCCGTTGTTGGCGTTATGGGCAATGCTGGCCAGGCAAACTACGCCGCTTCGAAGGCTGGTGTCATTGGATTTACAAAATCTGTTGCCCGTGAGCTTGCTGGCCGTGGCGTTACTGCCAATGTGGTAGCACCTGGCTTTGTTCGCACAGATATGACGGCCAAACTTTCCGATTCAATTATTGCTTCTTATGAGGGACAGATTCCTCTGGGCCGCCTCTGTGACCCAGATGCCATCGCGAATGCTATTGCATTTCTCGCGAGCGACGCAGCAGACTACATCACCGGTGTGGTTTTGCCCGTCGATGGCGGAATGAGCATGTAGAGTTTTGCGGCACGGTCGCGGTAGGTTAGGAGAAAATACATGGAGCGCAGAGTCGCCATTACCGGTTTGGGAGCCATTACACCTGTAGGTAATACAGCAGCTGAGAGCTGGGAGTCGCTTAAGGCTGGTAAATCAGGTATTGGCCCTATTACGAAGTTCGATGCTTCGAATCAGCGAGTAAAAGTTGCTGCCGAGGTAAAAAACTTCGATGCTCGTGAGGTTTTTGGCGTTGCTGAGGCTCGCCGTAACGACCCCTTCGTCCATTATGCAATCGTTGCTGCCAATGAGGCTGTTGCTGATGCTGGTCTTGATGGCGAAGACGTGATAGACCGAGAGCGTCTGGGCGTATATGTTGGCTCAGGTGTTGGTGGTATTGAGTCAACGGTAGTAAACGAGGACGCACTGGTTAAGAGCGGCCCCAATCGTGTTTCTCCCTTTAGTATTCCAGCCATGATTTCCAATATGGCTGCAGGCCAAATTGCTATTCGCCATAAATGCTATGGTCCTACCCTTCCGGTAGTTACCGCGTGTGCCACCTCTACGCATGCGATCGGCGAGGCATTCCGCGCAATTAAGCATGGCTATGCTGACGCCATCATTGCGGGTGGCTCTGAGGCTCCTATCGTTCCTGTTGCGGTGGCTGGCTTTGCAAATGCCAAGGCTTTAACGCGCAATCCTGATCCTGCAACGGCATGCCGTCCGTTTGACGCAAATCGTGATGGCTTTGTCATGGGCGAAGGTGCAGCAATTCTTGTGCTTGAAGAAATGGAGCACGCTCTTGCACGCGGCGCTCACATCTATGCTGAGATTTGCGGCTATGGAAATACATGCGATGCGTATCACATTACCAGCCCCGATCCCAATGCGGCAGGTATTGCTCGTGCTATCTCCCAGGCTGTTACAGAAGCCGATTGCGATCCTTCCGAAGGCCTTTATATCAATGCACATGGCACATCAACCAAGCTTAATGATGCCTCCGAAACAGCTGGTATTAAGCTTGCTCTTGGTGAGGAAGCTGCTCATGAAGTAAAGATTTCTTCCACAAAGTCGATGACAGGTCATATGCTTGGTGCCGCCGGTGCTATCGAGGCCCTTGCATCTGTCAAAGTTCTGGAAGAAAAGATTGTGCCGCCGACCATCAATCTTGTTGATGCTGATCCAGACTGTGATCTCGATTACACACCAGGTTCTGCAGTGGAGTTTGATGCCAAGTGGGCACTTTCCGACTCCCTCGGCTTTGGTGGCCACAATGCCGCACTCGTTTTCAAGGCATTTGAGGATTAGGAGGACCCATGATCGATTCCAGCATTCTTGCAGACTATGCTCGTGTGTTACGTGAAAATGGTCTGACACGCTTGCGGGTTGAAGAGGGAGCTCAGGTGGTAGAGCTTGAGTGTGCTCCTACAGCCCCGCTTGCTGCACCATCGCTTCCTGTGGCTCCGGTTGCCCCTGCTGCACCGGCTGGAGTCCCAGCCGCTCCGGCACCCGCACCTGCAGCTCCTGTCGTCCAGGAAGAACTCGTTGCTCCTGAGGCACCCTTAGATCCTGATGACAAACCCCTCGACATGTCTAAGACAGTTGACGTCACAGCGCCGATGGTAGGCGTATTCTACGCTGCTCCATCTCCAGGCGCTGAGCCCTTTGTACATGTGGGTTCAAAGGTAAAGAAGGGTGATACCCTCTGCGTTATTGAGGCCATGAAGCTCATGAATGAGGTTGTGGCTGAGCAGGACGGTGAAGTGGTGGATATCTGTGTGTCCGATGGTGAGCTTGTTGAGTTTGGCGGCACGCTCATGAAACTTATCTAGGAGGAATCGTGGATAAAGAGCAACTTAAAGAGCTTTTGCCGCACCGCGAGCCCATGCTGCTGCTCGATGATGCTGAGGTTATCGATGGTGAAGCTATCGGACATATCACCATTACGGGTGAGGATTTTTTTGTCCAGGGACACTTCCCAGGAAATCCTGTAGTACCTGGCGTCATTCTTTGTGAAATGCTTGCCCAGAACTGCTGTGTTCTTCTCGGACAGAATGAGGCTGCTAAGGGTTGCACGCCAATGTATACCAGCCTGGATAAGGTTCGTTTTAAGAGTCCGGTTCGCCCTGGCGATACGGTCGAACTCAAATGTTCCATCACGCGCGAGCGTGGGATTTTCCACTTCGCTCATGGTGAGGCATCCGTAGATGGTCATCTTTGCTGTGTAGCGGATATGTCCTTTGCACTTGTTCCCGGTGAGAAGAGCGGCGAGTAAGTATGTTCGAAAAAATTCTCGTTGCAAACCGCGGTGAAATTGCTGTTCGCGTTATTCGCGCCTGCAAGGAAATGGGCGTGAAGACCGTAGCGGTGTATTCAACAGCTGATGCCGGTGCTTTCCATGTACAAATTGCGGATGAGGCGTACTGCATTGGTGGGCCACGCCCCCAGGAAAGCTATCTCAATATGGATGCCATTCTTACAGTGGCGCTTGAGAGTGGTGCCGTTGCAATTCATCCAGGTTATGGCTTTCTTTCTGAGTCGGCAGAATTTGCCCGTCGTTGTCGTGAATGCGGCATTGCCTTTGTGGGTCCCAGCCCCGAAGTCATAGAGCGAATGGGTGATAAGGACGAAGCACGCCGTACTGCTCGTGAGGCAAAGGTGCCCATTGTTGAGGGTTCCGACCTCCTCGTTGATGCCGATGATGCAGAAAAACAGGCCGCCCGAATTGGTTTTCCTTTGCTGATTAAGGCTCGTGCTGGCGGCGGTGGCCGCGGCATTCGTAAGGTGTCTGATCCTTCCGAGGTGCGTGCAGCATATTTAGCTGCTAGCTCTGAGGCGGAAGCTGCATTCGGTGATGGCGGTTGTTACATGGAGCGCTTTATTCATCCGGCACACCATGTTGAAGTTCAGATTCTTGCCGATCAAGCAGGAAATGTTGTGAGCTTGGGTGAGCGCGAGTGTTCGGTACAGCGTCATAACCAAAAGCTGCTTGAGGAAAGTCCCAGCCCCTCTATCACGCAAGAAGTTCGTGAGCATATGCATGAAGCTGCTCGCAACTTAGCACGTGCTGTGGGATATGTCGGTGTGGGTACGATCGAGTATCTCTACTCCGATGATGGCACGTTTGCTTTTATGGAAATGAATACTCGTCTTCAAGTCGAGCATCCTGTTACCGAAATGGTGACGGGTCTTGATTTGGTGAAGTGGCATCTCAGAGTTGCCTCTGGTGCTGAACTGCCATTCACCCAGGATGATGTGCATGTCTCCGGCCATGCCATCGAGTGCCGCATCAATGCGGAGACCCCAGAGTTTTTGCCCTCTTGTGGTCGCATCAATACCCTGCATGTGCCTGGCGGGCCATGGGTCCGTTTTGATACCGCGCTGTTCCAGGGTGCTGAGGTTCCGCCGTTTTACGACTCGATGCTTGGCAAGCTGATCGTTTCTTCACCTTCCCGTGAAGAGGCTATTCGCAAAATGCGTTCTGCCCTTGGTGAGCTTGTAATCGAGGGCGTAGAAGAGAATTCAGAACTGCAGCTTGATATTCTCTCTAACCCCGAGTTTGTCTCGGGAATCTATCACACCGATCTCATGGAGCATCTCTATGCCGAGGGATAAAAAACACAAGAGCATTAACGTTCTTGAAGGACCAGCAACTGAAGTACCTGTTGAAGTTCCTGACAGGCATCTGCTTGTTAAGTGTCCATCGTGCCGTCGTGTTGTAGATGCCGACACGCTTGCCGACAATTTAAACGTTTGTCCCCGTTGTGGGTTCCCTATGCGCGTTGGAGCTCGTCGTCGTCTTGCAATGACGGTGGACGCCGGCAGCTTTGAGGAACTCGACCACGATTTGTCGGTAAACAACTACCTCAATTTCCCCGGATACGATGAGAAGCTCGAGCGTGCTCGTCGCCGCTCAGGGGAGCGCGATGCAGTTATTACCGGCATTGCTTCTATTGGCGGTTGTTATACAGCACTCTTTATCATGGATGCCGACTTCATGATGGGCTCGATGGGCTCGGTTGTTGGTGAGAAAATTTGCCGTCTGTTTGAGCGTGCTACCAAGCTTGGGCTTCCGGTTGTCGGCTTTACCGTTTCTGGTGGTGCACGTATGCAAGAGGGCGTAACATCCCTTATGCAAATGGCAAAGGTTTCTGCTGCTGTTCGCCGTCACTCTGATGCGGGTTTGCTCTATATCTGCGTTCTCACCGATCCTACATGCGGTGGAGTTACGGCAAGCTTTGCTATGGAGGGCGACATTACTATTTCGGAGCCTGGTGCCCTTATTGGCTTTGCTGGCCCACGCGTGGTTGAGCAGACAACGCACAAGCGACTTCCCGCTGGATTCCAAAGTGCAGAATTCCAGCTTGAGCATGGTTTTGTCGATCGTATTGTCCGCAGACAAGATCTTCCGGCTACCTTGTCGGTCCTTCTTGCGTTCCACGGAGCAACACGCTATCTCGCGCCCGATACGGATGAACATCCCGAGGTAACGGCAAAACCGCTCACCGATCCACTTCCTGTGGTAACACCGCCCATTGTTCCTGAGGTTCACCCCGACAATCCTTCAGAGGCCCCCGATCCTATTCGGACGCTCCTTGAAACTTCTCCGGTAAGCAAGGTTTTGGATAGTCATCCTCAGCAAGAAGAGCCGCTGCCTGAGAAGGACACCGATACAACATCTGCCACTGAGGATGGGGCAGAGCGTCCGCGTGCATACGACTTGCTCGCAAAGGTTCGTTCAGGAGATCATGAGACGGTCCTGCCCCTTATTGAACAGGCGTTCTCTGGATTCCTCGAGTTTCATGGCGACAGGCTCTATGGAGATGATGGAGCGGTTGTAGGCGGTATTGCTTTGTTGGGTCGTCGACCGGTTACGGTTATCGGCACTGAGCGTGGTCGCAACACCAAAGATCGCGTGGCGCGTAATTTTGGTTCTGCTCATCCCGAGGGATACCGCAAGGCCTTGCGTCTCATGCGTGAGGCTGAGAAATTTGGCCGTCCGATTATTTGTCTCGTTGATACGTCGGGTGCCTACTGTGGCATTGGCGCCGAGGAGCGCGGTGAAGGCGAAGCTATTGCAAGCAATCTCATGGCAATGAGTGGTCTTAAGGTGCCCATCATTAGCGTCATTGTTGGTGAAGGTGGCAGTGGTGGTGCTCTTGCTCTGGCACTCGGTGATCGCGTCTTTATGCTTTCTGGCGCAATCTATTCTGTTGTAAGCCCAGAGGGAGCAGCTTCTATCCTTTGGAAAGATCCTAAACGCGCCCCCGAAGCAGCTGATGCTTTGCGTATTACGGCCCCTGACCTTCTTGAGCTGGGAATTATTGACGATGTGATCGACGATGCAGCACTTGGTTCTCAGACATTTGCTTCCGCGTTTGCGGCACGGCTTGAGAAGGAATTCGATGAGCTTTCAGCTCTTAGCACAGAAGAGCTGATAAACCAGCGTTATCAGCGCTACCGCAACATGGGAGCTGATCACATATGCTAAAAATTGTGACTGACTCCACCTGCTGTTTAACCCAGGCTGAAGCTGAAGAACTTGGAGTTATCGTACTGCCCATGCAGTACGTGGTAGACGGTGTTCGTCATGATGAGAAGCCTCAGGGGGAGAATGGCGACTACGAGAAGCTTTTCTCCCATGCGCAAGAAATTGCTACTGAGCCCGTATACCCTGCTCATTTTGCTGAAGTATTCCGTCAGTTGCTCAACGAGCATGATGATGTGCTTTGCATAACAATGTCAGGGCGCCTCTCGGGCGTTTACCGCGCAGCTTGTGATGCTCGTGATGCCGTTATCGCTCAGACAGCTTCCGAAGATCTTGATGCTCACCTGCGTCTTGTTGATTCTCGTCTTACGGTTGCTGCACTCGAGCAGTGCTTGCGCTATGCTCGTCGCCTTGCCGATGAGAACAAATCGCTTGAAGAGATAGCGCAAGCGGTTGAGCAGTATCGCGATGAAGTACGCATTGCCTTTGCGGTTCCAGACATGAAACCTCTCCGAAAGAGCGGTAGATTGGGAGCAACGCATCGGTCGGTTATGCGTCTTCTCGATCGCTGGCCAGTCTTCTCACTGGATGCAGGTGGCATTCGAAGTGAAGGTTCGGGAAAAGGTTCCGCAGGAGCTGCGCGAGCCCTTATCAATCTGGTGGAATCTGGAGCGCATGAAGTCATTGTCTCAACGTTTGGCGCTTCATCCGAATCCATAGCTCGCAACATCATGATTGAGCTGCGTCGCCGTTTTCCTCATACAAAAGTGCTGGTCAAAGATGGTGGACCAGTCATTGCAAGCCATATTGGCACCGGCGCCGTTAGTATTACATGGGTTGCTACGGAGTCTTTATCGCATTAAAGTTCTTCGTGCATGGCGTATAAGTGCGCGGAGGTGGTTATGGTATACGCACAGGTTGCGCTCGACATATCCACCCGCGCACTTGATTGTGCTTTTGATTATGGTGTGCCAGAAGCTTTAGAGAGCCAGGCTGTAGTTGGCGCCACCGTATTGGTTTCTTTCGGCCACCGTCAGGCCGTAGGTTATATCGTTTCCCTTTCAGATCGGCCTTCTGCCAAGATACGTGCCGATCATATTTTGCCCATTCAACAGGTGTTGGTTAGCTCTTCTTTTGACGAAGTGGCAGCTCAACTTGCACTTTGGATTGCAAAAGAATACGCCTGTCCTTTATCGGAAGCGCTTCATCCTTTTCTTCCCCCAGGCCAAAGCGTGCGTGTGCGCAAACGAACAGCCTGTCCTGTAGATACTGCAGCTCATGAAAAAGAAGATAGCCCGCATACCATGTGGGAGCTTGTGTGTGAGCAGGCAGGTCCTGTGGATGATAGATGGGTTTGCCTTACCGAGGAAGGCAAGTCGTTTGTGCCTTCGCGCAGGGCTTCCCGTCAGAGAGCGATAGTATCAGCGCTTGCCGCAGGACCGTCGCGCATGGCGGAGCTTGTGGCTACCATACCCGGGGCATCGTCGGTTGTCAGTACCCTGGAGCGTCGCGGTATCGTTGCGGTAGAGAGTCGCAGGCGTGTGCGCGGTTCAGCAGAACAAACGACGACCCTTTCAAGCGCTATAGCGCATCGTCCGGAGCATCTTACCCAAGGACAGGAAGAAGCCCTTCTTGCTATTCGCGAGGCAATTGCAGCTCAGCGAGGCGATGTGGTGCTTGTTGACGGTGTGACAGGCTCGGGCAAGACAGAAGTATATCTTGCTGCTATTGAGCATGTTTTACGCCAAGGAAAGGGTGCAATTGTTCTTGTCCCTGAGATCTCTTTAACGGCTCAAACCGTGGGTCGTTTCCGAAGCCGTTTTGGCGACGACGTGGCAGTTTTGCATTCCCGTCTTTCTGTCGGAGAACGTTTTGATCAGTGGGATCTTATCCATAGGGGAGATGTGCACGTTGTAGTTGGTGCGCGTTCTGCCCTTTTTGCTCCGCTTACCAATGTTGGTCTTATCGTGGTTGATGAGGAACATGAAGCTTCGTATAAGCAGGATTCAGCGCCACGCTATCATGCTCGTGAGGTAGCGGCAAAGCTTGCACAACTGCGTGGAGCTGCGCTTGTCTTGGGCAGTGCAACTCCTTCACTCGAGAGTCTCGAGCGTTGTCAACGTCCAACTTATCGCGATGCAGTCTGGCGTCGTGTTGTCATGGATGAACGCCCTGGAAAAGCCCAGTTACCCACCGTCAAAATTGCGGATATGACGCAGGAGTTTGCTGTGGGTAATCGATCGATTTTCTCACGAGATCTGCGCCAAGCTCTTCTCGATATCGAGGAGCGTCGAGAAAAAGCGGTGCTGCTGCTCAATCGTCGTGGTTTTGCTACGTTTTTGATGTGTCGTGAGTGCGGGTGTGTGCCCACCTGTCCCCATTGTTCAACTTCTTTGGCCTATCACGAACGTACACATGCGCTTGTTTGTCATACGTGTGGACGCTCATGGCCAACACGTGCTTGGCCTGATCCTTCGACATCATGTCCAAACTGTGGCAGTCGTTACTTGGGACAGTTTGGTGTTGGCACACAGCGTGTTGAGGATGAGTTGCAGGCGCTTTTGGGTGACGATGTTTCAATCATCCGCATGGATGCTGACACTACCCGTACAAAAGGAGCACATCAGCGTCTCCTGGAACGTTTTGATGCCAGTGATTGTGCGGTGCTTATTGGCACACAAATGGTTGCAAAAGGTCTGGACTTTCCAGAGGTTACCCTTGTGGGTGTAGTAAACGCCGATACCACCCTCAAATTGCCCGATTTTCGTGCTGCAGAACGTACTTATGATCTGCTTGAGCAGGTTGCAGGCAGAGCTGGACGAGGGGACCGACCAGGGCGTGTCATTATCCAAACGTATTGGGCTAGCCATCCCGCAATCGCTTCGGTCGCCACACACGATCGTTCGACTTTTCTTGCAAGCGAGCTGGATAGTCGCCGGGAAGCGTACTATCCACCATTTGCGCGACTAACCAATGTTGTGGTGTGGGGGCTTGATGCAAAGAAGGTAAGAGATGCGGCGAATGAGATTGCTACACAAGCTCGCCAGGAGGCTTCCCATCGAGATGGGTGGCATGTGTTGGGTCCCGCCGAATGTGCACGTGGTCGTGTAAAAGATAGAACTCGGTGGCACGTACTGATAAAAACACCTACGAATGCGGATCCGGGGCCAGTCTTGAGTGCATGCGTATCTCACCTGGGCTCCTTAGCGAAGCATGTGCGTGTTGCAATTGATGTTGATGCATACGACCTTATGTAATCCCCTCATGGTTTGGGCTTCTCAGAGTTCAGTCGCGCGTTGTGGTGCATAAGCGGGTATCATGACGAATGAATAAGTGATGAGTTGTTGTACGGCAAACGTTTTGCTTGGTGCAACACGATGTAAAGGAGCTCAGATGAGCGCAATTGACGATATTGTTCTATCTCCGGATCCTCGCCTGAAAAAGCAGTGTGCTCCTATTGAGCATATTGATGATACGGTTCGCAAACTTGCTCAGCGCATGCTGGAGGATATGTATGCAGCAGGCGGTTGCGGACTTGCTGCGCCCCAGGTAGGCGAGAACATCCGCCTGGTTGTTATCGATGTTGATTACGGCGATGCACCTAAAAATCCTTACGTTCTTATCAACCCCACAATTGTTGAGAGCTCTCAAGAACTCGTTGCTGGGAGTGAAGGATGCCTTTCATTTCCAGGCATTTCTGTAACCGTAGAGCGTCCTAATCGCGTCGTCGTGCATGCCCTTAATCTTGATGGCGACATGATTGAATATACTGCCGAGAACAACCTTATGTGCGTTTGCTTGCAGCATGAGATCGACCATCTTGATGGCACAACGATGATTGATCATCTCTCTCCAACAGCTCGCGCTCGTGCACTTCGTGAGTATGAGCAGGCGCGTGAAGCTGGTGCTCAACCAGGAGATACTGAAGTATAAGGAGGAATGCATGCGCGTTGTCTTTATGGGTACTCCTGAGTTTGCAGTACCGTCTCTGCGTGCGCTTGCGTCTGCTCATGATGTTGTGTTGGTAGTAACACGCCCCGATGCTGTGCGTGCGCGCGGTAAGCGTCTCGAACCTTCGCCGGTTAAGATTGCCGCCGAAGAGCTCGGTCTTGAAGTGCTTGAAACTTCTCGGATGACACCGGAGGTTCAAGATAAGCTTTCCGCGGCAGCGGCAGATGTGTTTTGTGTTGCTGCATATGGATGCATCCTGCCCGATACGATGCTTTCTATGGCACCTTTGGGGTGTGTTAATGTCCACGCGTCATTGTTGCCACGCTGGAGGGGAGCAGCTCCCATCCAGCGAGCTATTCTCGCGGGGGATAGTGAGACAGGCGTTTCAATTATGCGTATTGGAAAAGGGGTTGATACTGGCCCGTATTGCGCGCAAGCATCCTGCTCTATTGAAGATAAAACAACGACTGAACTCACCGATGAGTTGGCTCATCTTGGTGCCGACCTCTTGGTAAAGACCCTGCCAGCTCTCGCAGATGGCACACTCGAATGGGTCGAGCAGGATGAGGCATATGTTACCCATGCTGCTAAGGTTGAGAAAAGCGAAATGCATCTCGATCCATCTGTTACGGCGGAACAAAATCTTCGTATTGTGCGAGCTGCAACAGATGCTGCTCCAGCACGTTTGAGCGTTGGTAATCGTAAATTGCGCGCTTGTACGGCCTGTGCGCTGCCTGAAGAAGCAAGCGTATCGGTTGATGCTGGCTTCGCTCGTTTTGTGTCTGGTCATGTTTATGTAGGTTGTGCAGACAGACCACTAGAGCTGCTACGTGTTAAACCCGATGGAAAACGTGAGATGGATGCATCTGCGTGGGCAGCTGGGTTTAGAGAGCTGAAACAGGGTGTGTTGTGGGCGCGCGATTAGCTCCAGCACGCAGTGCTGCCCTTGCAGTTCTAGGAGATATTCGGAGGAATCAGGCTCATGCCCGAGATGCTCTGCGCAATTCTACGCGGCTTGGCAAGTTGTCCGTGCAAGATGTTGCACTTGTAGAGCGTCTGGTTCTTGGTGTTAGTGCAACCTTAGGTCTTCTCGATAAGCTCTACGGCGCGTATCTTTCAAAAAAGAGCAGCTTGGAGCCGCGCGTGCGCGATGCTCTGCGCCTAGCAACATTTGAGCTGTGCTATCTTTCTACGCCTCAGGCTGTTGCTGTAAGTCAGGGTGTAGAGCTGGTGAGATCAGTTGCACCGAGAGCAGCTGGTTTGGCGAATGCAGTCCTAAGAAAAGTGGGAAGTATTGAAGCTGACCGCATAACAAAAGCGCGAGAAGAGCTCTCTTCTCGGTATCTGTCTGAGAAAAATGGTTCTGGGGATACAGATTCTGCACCTGAGCAAGCGCTGTCTCTTGTGGCTGGCTGGCCTGTTTGGTTAACGCGGCGTATTGTGCAAAGCGTGGGATTTTCTGCTGCCTACAAAATGGCCTGTTGTACCTTGGATGCGGCTCCCTTGTGGGTTTCTGGCAATACAGCGTTACATACTGCTGAACAAACACAGGAGTTGCTGTGCTCACTTGGGTTAGAGCCTCTCAATACGCCACTACCCGACGTATTTCGTCTCTCATCTGCGGCAGGTCTTGGCAGGTCAGGCTTGGTGAGCTCAGGGGATCTTGTCGTCAGTGATCTGTCGGCACGTCTCATTGTTTTGCTGGCATCTCCGCGTCCTGGATCGCATGTGTTGGAAATAGGTCAGGGGCGAGGTACAAAAACATTGCTGCTTGAAGCTGCGGCATCTCAGCGGGGTGGTCCAGCAACTATTGTGGGTGTGGACAAGATACCGTTTAAAGTTCGCGTTGCAGAAAAACGCCTGCGCAGCTGGCAGCCATATGTAACTTGTCTCAAAGCCGATGCCTGCGCGCTTTTAGGTCCTGTTGCAGGGCTTCCTGCACCCGATAGAGAAGATGGTCTCTTTGACGAGGTATTTGTTGATGTGCCTTGTTCAGGAACCGGTACGCTGCGTCGCCATCCAGAGATAGCTTGGAGTCTTTCTGAGGATGCACTTGATCCTCATAACACTCATTCATTGCCGGTGCTGCAACAATCAATTTTGCGAGCTGCTGCTACTCGTGTTCGGGCAGGCGGAATACTTGTGTATTCAACCTGTTCTGTTCTTAAGGAAGAATGTGAGGATGTTGTTCAGGCATTCCTCAACGAGCAGCGCGATAAATTTGTTTTAATCCCTGCAGATGAAGCTGCACAACAACTGCCTGATGACGTACAAACAATGATATTGCGTGCGGTAACGCCGGATGGCATGTTTGCTTCACGCCCTGCTGAAGAGGGGCCTGATGGACATTTTTGTGCCCTCTTTCAAAATATTGAGAAAAAATAAGGCGCCAGTTGCGTGGCGCCTGCTTCATATACATATCTTGGTGTAGAAAACTAACTTGCACAAGACTCGCAGTTTCCACCAGAGCAGTGTGCACACGAGCTTTTGGAAGAGCTTGAAGAGGTATTGCGCTGATCAGTGTTATAAAAACCTGTGCCTTTAAATGCAATACCTGAAGGCTCGAAGACACGCTCTGCTTTTTGACCGCAGTTCGGGCATGTGATGGTGGGGCGAGCGGTCATAGGGTGCTCAACTTCAAACGTGATATTACAATTGGAACAATGGTAATCATAACGAGCCATGAACGAGAACCTCCGGAAAAGTGATATCCAATGCAACAATGTTGCCTGAGATACTGTACCCAAAATTAAAGTACTGCGGTATGACAAACAAAACCTCTCTTAGAGAAAAGATAATTACTTTGTTGTTTGTCTACAGTATTGTTCCAAGATAATGCATAGCTTTACTATGATTCGCGACAAGTTGTTCACGAGCAATGCTCTATGAGAGAGGGAAATGTTATGGCTATCGAGGGAGCCATTTTTGACTGTGATGGAACGCTGGTAGATTCCATGCCCATGTGGCATGAAGTTGTACTTCGGCTTCTCGAAAAGCATAATCTTGAGCTCAACGTTCATACACGTGAACTACTCAATAAAATTGAGCCGCTTTCAGTACCGGATAAGTGCGATATTTTTGCTGAAGAGATCCATGATGGTTCAACCGGTGAGAGTCTCTTCGAAGAATTGTGCGCACTCGTCCGATATGAATATGAACATTCTATTCAGCCATACCCTGGAGCAAGAGAGCTGTTGGATGCTTTTGAGCAGGCTGGTATTCCTATGGTAATAGCAACCTCTACAGGTGAAGCGGAAGTACGAGCACTGTTTGAAACACATGGCATGAGTAAGTATTTCAGCGGCATTGTGAGTGCTGAGGACCTTAAGCTTACAAAGACCGAACCAACTATCTACTATCGTGCGCAAGAGATTATCGGCACACCAACAAAAACAACCTGGGTATTCGAAGATGCGCCGTTCGGCTTGGCAACAGCCCAGAAGGCGGGCTTTCCAACCGTATGCATCTACAACGGGCATGATGGACGCGATGAAGCATTTCTGCATGATCATGCAACGGTTTTCTCATTTGAATATCAGAATGTATCGCTCAAGCAATTGCAGCAGATGCCTCTTGAGGTGGACTAATGGAGCGAGGTTCTTCTCCATCAGAAAGCAAGAAGCGGTTCCGCGCTCTTCTCGTTGGTGGATCGCCTGAACCGAGTTCTCTCGAGCTCGTTCGCGAGCTTGCGCATGATTCGGAAATGGTGGTAGGTGTAGACCGCGGGGCAAATGTCTGCTTAGCCGCTGGCATTGTCTGTGATCTGTTTGTAGGAGATGCCGATACTATTTCTCCTGAGGCGCTTGCATGGGTTAAGAAGACATGTCCTGATGAGGAGCTTTTTGATACCGAGAAATATGCCACCGACTTAGCATTGGCTTTTCTTTCTTTGCGAGAGAGATATGGATTGAGTGCGCCTGGGGTTACTCAGTTACGTGCTGCTGGCAACAAAGTATTTGGCGAGCGAGAAGCGGTTTCAAATGCAACTCTCGCGGGTCAGGTAGCTGTGAGTTGCGCATCTGGAGGAAAGCCAGACCACTTATTGGGCGTTTTTGGAACTTTGGCTGAAAATGCCGATCTCTCGCCAGTTCTCATCGAAGATAACTTTGAATGTCATATTTTGTCGCCCGGCGGAACAAAAGACTGGGAGATTGCTTCTACTTATGCAGGATCAACGTTTTCGCTTTTTGCCTTAGCTCCTGATACGTATGTAAGTGAGCAGGGGATGGAATGGGATCTTGAGAGGCGTTACATCCCAGTTCTTTCTGACCTAGGTGTTTCCAATGTAATAGGTCCGGATGGAGCACGCTGCACGTGTCATAGTGGGGTAGCAGCTGCCTTTTTGCGATAACGAGAAAAATTTGAAGATTTTGAACCCTGTGTCTCGAATCGTCAGAGGGATTCTGTAGATGTGTTTTGAAAGAATAGATAGTTTGCAGATAAGAAAAGACCGCCCGAAGGCGGTCTTGCAATACAAGCTCAATGTGTGCGAGCGCACGTGGAGGCGCTAGGAGCGGGCAACCTTACCAGACTTGAGGCAGGTGGTGCACACATTCATGCGCTGACGACGACCGTCTACAACAACGTGCACAGACTGAATATTGGGCTTAAACTTGCGATTTACAACGCGGTGGGAGTGGCTAATAGAGCGACCAGCAACAGCGTGCTTACCGCAGATCTCACAAACCTTGGACATGGCTAGAACCTCCGTAGATGCGGCGCAAGAGCGCCCGCAATGACACATAGCTGGATAAATATAGCACAGCTGAGCTCCTGTGCAAGCAAATAAGCCCTCTGTTTTATGGAGGTATCGTTGTGAAAATTGCACTTAGCCTGATTATTTTCTTTCAAATACTGGTAAGAGGTCTGTAGGAAATCTCCATTTTCTAACTGCATAGCCTCAACGCGTGTGCTAAGCACTCCGTGTGGACTATAATCGCGAGATAAAGCATTGAAAACGTGTCGGGCGCTTCTATATACACGTGCTGGCGCGACCGAAAGGAGCGGGTATGACACAGGCCATCCCCGGGACACTGAGGGTCTCTAACGACTGCATTTCTGATCTTGCAGGGTATGCTGCCATGCAGTGTTATGGCGTGGTTGGCATGGCTTTTACCGACGCAGATGAAGGTGTTACCAGGCTTCTACCAACCGCAGGACTGCGTAAGGGTATCGACGTTTCTCAAAACGAGAACGGTCTCATTGTAGATATGCACGTAATTGTTGAGCAGGGTGTCAACATGTCTTCCGTGGCAAAAAATCTCTCGGATGCCGTTTGCTTCCTGCTTAAAAGTATTGCTGAGCTTGAGGATGTGGATGTCCATGTTCATATTGAGGGCATGCGCGTCCACTGAGGATTAGTTTGGGAGTAGGTAAACCTCCCATGTTGCCGCATTGCGGCTATTCATTGGCATCCATAGGAACCGAGGATTCTTCACATGATTGCATCTGTCATTAGGACCTGCTTCCCTGTAGCGGCTCAAGCGGTGGCCGACAAGGCGGAGGAAATTAACAAACTCAATGTTTTCCCCGTGCCCGATGGCGATACGGGTACCAACATGTCGCTCACATTAAACACCGTGGTGAGCGAGCTTCAGGCGTTGCCTGCGGACTGTGATATGGAAGCTGTCTCTAAGGCAATTACACATGGTTCACTCATGGGTGCCCGTGGTAATTCGGGTGTTATTACGAGCCAGATTCTACGTGGCATTGCCGAAGGTCTTATCGATGCAGATCAAGAGCATCCTACAACCTCTGATCTTGCAAAAGCATTCCGTCGTGGTCAAAAAGTTGCATTCCAGGCTGTTCGAAAGCCTGTTGAAGGCACCATCCTTACGGTACTTAAGGATGTCACTTCTTGTGTTGAGAAGTGCGATGCTAAGCGTTTCTCAGTAAATGACACGCTTGCCGCTCTTGTGGTTGAGGCATACGAATCAGTTGCGCGCACACCCGATTTGCTACCAGTGCTTAAAGAGAATGGCGTTGTGGACTCCGGTGCATATGGATTTGCAACTTTTATCGAGGCATTTGTTAATGCGTGCTTAGGTAATACCGCAACCGTTTCTTTCACTCCTACGGTTGCTACAAATACGGAAGATGCCGCAAAAAGCCACGTGGATGCAAAGGTGGCGATTGAGCTCAATGATGATTGGGAGGGCTCAGAGTATCGCTATTGCAATGAGTTCCTTTTCGAAGCCAATGATGCGGATTTTAACGAGGAAGAGACGCTTGCCTTCTTGGCTTCCATGGGCGACTGCGAGCTTTTAGTAGGCGATAATCCCACCTATAAAGTGCATGTTCACTCAAATGAGCCTGATAAGGTTTTGGCTTACATGCTTGAGCGTGGTCAAATCTTTAATGTCTTTATTCATAACATGGATCTTGAAGCAGCAGATCGTACTGCCAAAATTGCGGCTGATAAGGCTGCTGAGGAGGATGACGGTCCTCAACGCGAGCGCACCGAGCTTGGGTTTGTCGCTGTTGCAGCTGGTTCGGGACAGGCAGAAATATTGCGCTCTCTCGGCGTAAATGTCATTGTCTCTGGCGGACAGACCATGAATCCTGCGACTGCAGACATTCTTGCTGCAATCGAAAAAGCCAATGCGAAGTCCGTGATTGTACTTCCAAATAACAGCAATATCCGTATGACTGCTGAGGCTGCTGCCAACGCTTGCGATGGCTGTGAGGCGGCAGTCGTTCCCACCAAAACGGTTTTGCAGGCATTTGCCGCGATGTTTGTTGCAGATCCCGAAGCATCACTCAGCGACAATGTTGAAGCTATGACCGAGGCTATCTCTGAAGTTCGAGATGGCGAGGTAACGACGGCCGTTCGTGATTCTGCTGCTGCGGATGGTTCTCCCATTCACGCAGGGGATGTTATGGGCATTGTTGGTGGAGCAATTATTGCTGTGGGCAATTCCGTTGAGGATGTCACGCTCGATATCATCAATAAAATGCAGGACGATGAGGAAGGGGATACGCTTACCATTTTGGCAGGATCAGATCTTGATGATGAAGCGTTCTCCCAGCTCTGTGATGCTATTGAAGAGGCTCAGCCCGATCTTGAGATCGATGCACACCGTGGTGAGCAGCCCCTCTATCCGGTGATTTTCTCAATTGAGTAGGCGGTTTTTGTGAGCGCTTGCAACCAGCCGGATTCTCCGACGTTAAAGGGGCAAGCTCCTGCAATTACACCTGTGGCACATCGCCTTTCGTGTACCGTAGCGCTTTCTGATAATGTCTCGCGGCTTCGCTATGTAACTGAGCCGCGAGCTGCTGCTCTCGACCGCTTAGGTATTCATACTGTTACGGAGCTTCTTCATCACGAGCCGCATCGCTACTACGATTTTTCTCATCGTGTATCCATCGGTTATGCTGATGTTGGCTCTCAGGTAACCGTTGTAGGTCAAGTAGACCGGATTAAGGTTAAGCGCCCGCGTCCACGCCTTTCGATCGTTGAATTATCTGTGATCGATGAGACAGGCGTTATGCTGGCAACCTTTTTTAAGCAACCCTGGGTAGCTGAGCAAGTACACGAAGGGGATTGGATTGCTCTTTCGGGCAAGGTGAGTTTTGCCTATGGGTTTCGCCAGATGAAGGCCCCCTTTTATGAAGTATTAGCTGCAACAGATAATCCGGAAAACTATGCTCGGGTGCTTCCGGTACATCCTGTTGGTGAGGGCATTTCTGTTGCATGGATGCGACGCATTATGGCGGCTGCGCTTGCCGATATAGGAGATATAAGCGATTTTGCGCCAGCTTGCCTTGTTGCCTCACATGATCTTATGACAGAAGCTTGTGCTTTACGGGAGCGTCATTTCCCACATTCGTTGGATAGCGCTGGAAAAGCCCGCCGTCGACTTGCGTATGACGAACTGCTCTGTCTCCAACTTGCACTGCTTGCTCGTCGGCGACTCTCACAGGGTGATGCTGCTGCCTTCACTCACTGTATTACTGGTCCGCGGCTTGCTGCACTCCGAGCTGCCCTGCCCTTTACGCTTACCGAGGAACAAGAGCGCTCAGTCATAGAAATTCTTTCAGATATGGCTGCTCCACACGTTATGAATCGTCTGTTACTTGGCGATGTTGGAACAGGAAAAACTATTGTTGCAGCCTGTGCTTTAGCCTCTGCTGTGGACAGTAATACGCAAGCAGCTATGATGGCTCCTACCTCTGTTCTTGCTCGTCAATATGCGGAGAAGTTGGGACCCCTTTTTGATGAGGTGGGCATACCGTGGGCTCTTTTGGTGGGTGCTACAGATCCGGATGTGCGCGCTCAGACAACCGCACGTCTTGCTGAAGGAATGCCAATGGTGGTCTTTGGTACCACGGCACTTCTTTCGGAAGATGTTGCATTTACGCGCTTATCCCTTGTGGTTATCGATGAGCAACATCGCTTTGGTGTAGAGCAACGCGCTGCTCTCAGAGCAAAGGGACCGGGGTGTGATTTGCTTGCTATGACAGCAACTCCTATCCCGCGAACATTGGCACTCTCCATTTATGGTGACTTTTCACTTTCGCGCATAGCAAGGCGGCCACATGCAGGGGCGGGCATCACTACCGTATCGGTAACCCCAGAAAATCTCGATTTAGCCTATGGAGCTATTCAGGATGCGCTGGCAGCTGGGCATCAAGCATATATCGTCTGTCCTCTCATTGATGAGAGCGATGCTGGCAGTGATATTGCCGATGATATGGTCCGCGATGCTCTGCAAGAGCAAAACGGCTCGGCATCCATCTCTAACATGCATGCTGCCACTACAACAGCAAAAAAGCTTTCGGAACAAGTATTTCCGCATGCGCGGATTGATGTTCTCACCGGACGCATGGCCGCTGCAGATAAAGACCGTGTGATGGAGCGCTTTTATGCAGGCACGATAGATATTCTCGTGTGCACAACGGTTGTGGAAGTTGGCGTAGATGTGCCAAACGCAACGGTGATGCTCATCTACGATGCCGATCGTTTTGGTTTGGCTACACTGCATCAATTGCGCGGTCGCGTAGGAAGAGGAACGACTGCTGGTACGGTGTATCTCGAGACGCGTGCTCGCAAAGGAACACCTGCACGGAAACGTCTTGAGGCTCTGGAAGCAACTTCTGATGGTATGAAGCTTGCACAGCTTGATCTTGATCTTCGCCATGAAGGAGATGTGTTGGGATATCGTCAACATGGCGTAAGGTTGAAAACGGTAGATTTCAGTGCTGATGAAGATTTAATCCAGGCAGCACATGATGATGCTGTTGCAATTGTCACGAAAGACGCTGAATTACAATCGGACGAGTATCGTGCTTTGCGTTTAGAAGTTCGCCGGCGTTATGCATCTTATTTTGAAGAGATGGAGGGTTGATGAGGGTTATTGGTGGACGTTGGCGCGGCAGGCATTTAGACGCTCCCGAAGGTAGGGGAGTAACTCGTCCAACGACCGATCGTGTTCGTGAGGCAATGGCTTCAATGGTGCTTGCAGCGTGTGGCCTCTCGCTCACTTCTGTCCATGTTCTCGATGCCTTTGCCGGATCCGGTGGTCTCGGAATTGAGTTGCTCTCACGTGGAGCTGCCTCAGCAACGTTTGTTGAAATGAACCGTAAAAGCGCAGCGGTTGTCCGTCGCAATCTTACTCAGCTGGATGTACGCTCTCCAGAAGCTCGGGTGCTTTCAGGAGATATATTTCGTTTGAGTGCTCGCGGTTCTCTTCCTGGTGCTCCTTTTCAAATTGTGTTGCTCGATCCACCTTACGCAACTGATCCAGAAGATCTCGCGCAACTTCTTGCTTCGCTTATGGAACATGGGTCCCTTACAGAAGGTTCACTTGTTCTCTATGAGCGTGCTGAACAAAACAAAACGCTTCAGATGCCTCTGTTGATGCCCATTTCTTCTAAGCGTTATGGCTCTACACATATCGACCTTCTCCGTGTGGAAGGAGTGGAACAATGAGACGCCCTTTGGGTTCCGATATTGTTCATGCGGTAGTACCGGGCACATTTGATCCGGTTACCTTTGGCCATCTTGATGTAATTGTTCGTGCCAGCCGTCTTTTCTCAAAGGTAACCGTGGCGGTGGCTTCCTCTCAGGGAAAGAATGGCACAGGGCCGGTATTTACGCTTGATGAACGTATGGATATGGTCCGTGAAGCTCTTATTCAAGAGGGCGTTGCTTGTGGACCCGCAGAGCGCGTGGATGTGGCACCGCTTACTGGCCTGTTGGTAGATTTTTGCCATGAGGTGGGTGCAGGAGCTGTTGTGAAGGGTTTGCGAGCAACAACTGATTTTGAATATGAATTACAGCAGGCAGATCTTAATGCCCGACTTGCTCCCGACCTCGAAAGCATTTATGTTATGTCCAGTCCTGAACTCGGATTTATCTCTTCTTCGATAGTTCGAGAGCTTGCTGCGTTTGCTGGACCGCTTGATTTGCTTGTGCCACCGGTTGTAGAGCAACGTCTACGTGAGCGTTATGGGCGAAAATCTGATACGCTGCTATCGTAAAAGAATAAGTTGGCCTGGCGCTTGTCCGGGCTATTGGATGGGTGCGAGATCCTCACGAAAGGAGACCTTCAATGCAGCCGGGTGAGGAAATCGAGAGCTTGGTTGACGAGCTTGAGGCCATTGTGAGCGAAGGCAAGACTCCGCTTACGGGTGGTGGACAGAAAAAGATCATCGATGCGCAGGATATCTATGAGATCCTGGATGAGATTCGTCGGGTATTTCCCCAGGAATTTGCCGATGCTCGCCGTATTGTAAAAGAGCAGAGCGAGATTATCGCTCATGCGCAGCAGCAGGCTGATTCTATTGTGGCCGACGCTCAGCAGCAGGCTATGATTCTTGCTGGCGATCAGGAAATCGTTCGTCTTGCGCAGCAGCAGGCTGATGATATTCGTGACCAGGCGCAGCAGTATGAGCGCGATACGCGTTATAACGCCGAGGAATATGCAGAATCTGTGCTCGAGCATCTTGAGGAAAATCTCAAGTCGCTTACCGGCACGGTTTCGAGAGTACGCCAGACATTGGATGAGAATTCTGGTCCGCGTAATACTTCCAACAATGTGCCCTGGTAGGGGTTGTGTTTGCTATGGAGCCTATCATTGTTCGTGTGGATGAGCGTCTAGAAGCGCCTGGTGAGTCGATTACCGTCTCGGGCACTTTGGATTTGTCGTCGTACGAAATGGGCGGTCGTACCTTCACTTTGCCCGATGGGGCATCGTATAACCTCGTGCTTACCAATGCTGGCGATGGTATTTTGGCCACTGGTATTTTGCATGCACATGTAGAAGGTGTTTGCGACCGGTGTCTCGATCCTGCTGCCTTTGATGTTTCTGCAGAGGTGGATGAATACTATCTCTTTGAAGAGCCTGAAGAAGCTTTTTCTGAGGATGAAGAGGATGATGTCGATTATTCGCTCATCTCAGATGACGATACGATCGACCTGTCCGAAGCACTTCTCAGTGCCTTGCTCATGGAAACGCCCTATATCGTTCTTTGCCGCCCAGACTGTAAAGGTTTGTGTCCAATTTGTGGAGCAAATCTTAATGAGGGCGACTGTGGGTGTGCCAAGCAACAAGAAGAGAAGGAGCTCGAAGAAAGTCCATTCGCAGTTTTGCGCAATCTTCAACTCGGTGAAGACGAGTCAAACGAGTAAAATCGTGCTTGTTGTGTGAAGCTGGAGATTTGTGCTGAGAAACACACAAATACCGCAATATGTGGTACTATTGTCCGCTGTGATTCGTTGCGGGCGTGCGCATCGTCCGCTCGCTATCTTCAAGGACGTTGTTAGAGAGGTTCATGATGGCAGTTCCTAAGCAAAAGAAGGGCCGCGGTGCCACTCACACTCGCCGTTCGGCTAACAGCAGGCTTGATGCGCCCGCTCGTTCTGTTTGCCCGCAGTGTGGTGCTACAAAGCTCCCGCATCGCGTATGCCCCAATTGCGGCCACTATCGCGACCGCGAGGTAATCGTTACTGAGTAACGAAAACGTATGCACGGCCCGGGAGGCCGGCCCTTCTGGGGTCGGTCTCTTTTTTGTATGAATTGTTCGCGTACATAACGCGAGGAGGGAAGGAAAGCCATGACCACCATTTGCGTAGATGCTATGGGCGGAGATGAGCGTCCTGAGGTTGTACTTGAGGGCATTGCTCGTGCTCTTGAAGCAGATTCAGATCTCGAGGTTTTGGTAGCTGGAAATGAAGAGGTTGTCCAACCCTTCTGCGCCTCTCATACGAAGGCTCGTGCACTTGTAACTACTGAAGTTATCGGCATGGGGGAGCATCCTGCTGAGGCTGTACGCACAAAGACCGATTCAAGTATTGTTCGTGCATGCGAGGCAGTACGTGCCGGTGAGGCAGATGGCTTTTTCTCTGCAGGTTCTACTGGCGCTATGCTTGTAGCTTCCACGCTTAAAGTTGGCCGCATCAAAGGTGTTAAGCGACCTGCTATTGCTGTTGCATTTCCTGCAGCTGCAGGTCGAGAAAAGGTAGTGCTTGACCTTGGAGCAAACGCCGATTGTCGTCCAGAGGTAATTGTTCAGTTTGCACGCATGGGAGCCGCCTATGCACATGTTGCACTTGGTATAGAAAATGCTCGTGTTGCTCTGCTCTCAAACGGATCCGAAGATACAAAGGGTTCTGAAACAGTTATTGCTTATCATGAAGCACTTGCTGCTGCAGACTGTGGTTTTGTGGGCAATTGCGAAGGCAATGATCTGCTTATGGGTGATTTTGATGTTATTGTCTGCGATGGATTTACGGGCAATATTGCTCTTAAAACCATCGAAGGTACGGCAAAGTACCTCATTGGCCGCCTGCGCAATGCAGCGAATGAATCGAAGCGCTATTTATTGGGAGCAGGTCTTCTTAAGCCGGCAGTAAAAGACATTGCCAAAGATCTTTCTGGAGATGCTCATGGCGGTGCCATTCTTCTTGGTTTGAAGGCTCCCGTTTTGATCGGTCATGGCGCCACTAGTGCAACGGCTGTTATGAATGGCACACTCGCTACTGCCGCTGCCGTTCGTAATGGGCTTGTTGAGCGCATTGCAGCATATATCGCTTCCTAGAGTTGGGTATGAGTACAATCGGGAAGTAGAACCTGACATTGCTGCATAAATGTGCAGAAAGAAGGAGGGAGCGCGTATGGATCGCGCAGCCATACTTGATACGGTTATCCAGCTTGTTTCCGAGACGTTGGGCGTAGATGCCTCATCGGTAAACGAAGACACTACGTTTGCCAGTCTCAATGCGGACTCATTTGACATGTTGGAGCTTGTCACCAGCATGGAAGATGAATTCGGCATGGCCTTTGATGAGAGTCAGCTTTCGTCGATCATAACTGTTCATGATGCAGTAGACGCTATTGCTGCGGCTCAGTAAGGAGTCGCTTGTGGCGTCACGTATTTCACAGATCGATCGGCTTGAGCAGATTACAAACTATGTATTTAAAGACAAGGCCCTTGCACAGAGTGCCATTACGCATCCTTCGGCTGTAGAAGGTGAGCCTATTTGGTGCTCTTATGAGCGCCTTGAATTTCTTGGCGACTCCATTTTAGGTGCCCTTGTTGCGACCGACTTATTTGAGCGCTATCACGATATGGACGAGGGCTGTCTTACTCGTATGAAAATAGCGCTCGTTTCAGGAAACATGCTTTCTGAGGTTGCAGGTGAACTGGGGCTTGGCGAATGCATTATTTTTGGCGGGTCAGAGCGCGGTACTCATGCCCGCGGTATGCATTCAGCTCTTGAAAATGTCTATGAAGCGGTAGTCGGCGCTTTGTATCTCGATGGTGGTGCTGAGCCAGCACATGCTTTTGTCGAGCGCACCTTAGAGCCGCGCATGTCTCGTCATCTCGCAGCGACGGCGGAAAGTCCTAAATCCTTGCTGCAAGAGGTTACACAGCGGGATTTTAAATGTGCCCCGTCATATAAGCTGATAGGCCAAGAGGGGCCTGCCCATAGCCCAACATTCACCTCTGTCGTTCTTGTGGATGGCAAACGCGTTGGTCGAGGAAGCGGTTCATCTAAAAAGGAGGCTGAGAGCATGGCCGCGCTTGCAGCGCTGCGCCACTTGGGCTACGTTCCGGCGGCTGATGAGGAAGCAAGGGAGTAGTTCGTGTATCTCAAGTCCCTTACGCTCAAAGGCTTCAAGTCCTTTGCAAACCGCACGCATATGTCCTTTGACCCGGGCCTTACTGTTGTGGTTGGGCCCAACGGCTCTGGCAAATCCAATGTTTCCGATGCTATTTTATGGGTGTTGGGTGAGCAAAGTGCTCGTATGTTGCGCGGGCAAGTTATGGAAGATGTTATTTTTTCAGGCTCTTCGGCTCGTCAGCCCGTTGGCGTTGCTGAGGTAACGCTGGTCTTGGATAACACCGATCATACCTTGCCGGTGGACTTCTCTGAAGTTGGCATAACACGCAGAATGTATCGATCAGGGGAGTCGGAGTACCTCATCAATGGAGCGCCAGCACGCTTGCGCGACATTCAGGATATTTTGCATGACTCTGGCCTTGGCAAAGAGACCCATTCAATTATTTCGCAGGGCAAGCTCGATTCAATCTTACAGAGTCGTCCTGAGGAGCGGCGCGAACTCATTGAGGAAGCTGCGGGTATTTCCAAACATCGCCGTCGTAAAGAGCGCTCCCAGCGCAAGCTGGTAAGTATGGATGACAATTTGCGTCGCGCTAAAGATGTTGCTCGAGAAATTACTCGGCAACTGAAACCGTTGGAGCGTCAGGTTGATAAGGCTCGTCGTGCAGAAGACCTCACCACGCGTCTTTCTCACCTTGAAACAACGCTTGCGGTTGATGATTTAAGAAATCTTCAGACCGAGTGGAATAAGCTGGACACTCGTGGTCGTGAAGCATCCGCTGAGCTTGAACTTGCAAATTATCGTTTTGAAGAGCGATCACGCGAGCTGGAAAAACTCCAGTCTATGCTCGAAAAGAAAGGTCTGTTTGTAGGCGATTTAGGCGAGCAGCGTAGAAGAACGCAAGATATGCTTGGTCGTCTTGAGTCTGATATGCGTTTGCTTGAGGAAAAAGGACGCAATATGGTTTCGCGCCTTTCTGAGGCGCGTGCGAGCTTGTCTTCAATCGAGCGTCAGCGCAGTGAAGCTGCCGAGCAGCTGGAACATTCCCAAGATGATCTTGCAAGTTCGGCAGCTATGCTCTCTCAGTTGGAAGAAGACGTCGCAGATCTAGGCCCTAAGGCAGCTGAAGCGCGTAAGGCTTTGCAGGAAAAAGATAGTCGTATCGAGCAACTCAGTACCGAGCAGCGTTCTTTGCAGCGTGTGGCTGACGAAGAGACGCTTGCCTATGCTCGTTTGAGCGAGCAGGTATCAAATGCTGAGGTTGAAGACGCTATGTTTGCAAGTCGTATCTCTCAGCTTGAAGAGACCATTGCTACCTGTGATGAAGCTCTTGCAGCACGCCGTTCAAGGATTCAAGGGCTTGGCGAGGATATTGCTGAGGCAGAAGATGCACTTGCTGATACCTCGAAATCAATTGATCGTCTTCGCACGGAACTGAATGAGGCTACGCAGGTAGAAGACCGAGCTCGTCGTGCGCTTTCCGAAGCTCAGGCATCGCTAGCAGCATTGCGCTCTGTCGACGAAGCACAAGCGCTTGCAAGTCCGCTTGTGCAAGCACTTTGCTCCGACGAAAAGGCATCTGAGCTGGTGCAGTGTCGTCTGAGTGATCTTATCGATGTTCCTCCTGAGCTCGAAGAGCTGGTCGAGAGGTTATTAGGCGATGACCTCGCAACGCTTGTGGTTGCCAATGAGAGTTCGCTTGAGCGCGTTGCTGATCGCGCTCTGGATGCTGCCTCTCACGGTGGACGCGCTGTTATTGCAAGCCTTGCATGCTCGAATACACCTAAGGACAACGATGGTGGTGCGCTTGATCTTCTCATCAATCACCTTGGGGTGAGTGACGGAGCTCGCGGACTTGTTGAGGCTTTGCTTGGCGATGTGGCTTTGGCTTCCAACCTTGCAGAGGCGCTCCACAACCATGAAACGAATCCGGGCTTTTGCTTCGTAACACCGGATGGCGTCACCATTCTTGAAGATGGCAGATGCGTCGTGGGTACTTCTGGTGCCGAAGCGGGTGCCCTGGAGCGTAAGCGTAGAATACGCGCCCTCGACGACGGTATGGATGAATTAGAAGCTCAACTGGAAGATGCTGGTGCTACTCACGAACAGCTCACCCAGTCGCTTGCTGAGGCTCGTGAGACGCAAGCACAGGCTTCTGGAAAGCTTGCAACGCTCAAAGGTGAACTTTCATCGGTTACCTCTGACATTGGCCGTCTTGAGGCCCAGCAGACACAAGCACACGACGAGCTTGCTCGTTTGCAAAAACAGCGAGAAGAGGCGAGTGCGAAAGCGGCTGAGGCTCGCCCTCAGCTCGATGCTCATCGCCAGAAGGCTCAAGAGGCTCAGGAAAGTGCAGGCGAGATCGCACAACTTCTTGAGGATCTTACTGAGGAGCGCAAACAGGTTGCAGAGCATGAGGCGCAGGCAGCCGCTAAGCTCTCCGAGGCTCGTTTGTCGCTCGCTACCGTGCGGGAGCGTAAGCGCCACGTCGAAGAGCGAGCGGATGAGTTGAGCAGGCGCCTTACTTCTCTTGAAACACGTCGAAGTGCATTGGAAGATTCTGCGCGGTCGTTAGATGTCTTGCGCCTCCGAGTGGATCCTCTCCATGAGCGTTATGATGCCATTCGCGAGGTGGCACTTGCTTGGGCAAGTCGCTTGCGTGATCGCGCCAGCCTTGCCGAGGCCGATTCCGACTCTTTGAAAAATACTATTGGAGAAGCAAAAACACGGCTGCAGGAAGCTGAATCGGCGCGCGATGCCGCCCGAGAGACACTCAACGAAGTTCGTGTTATCTCAGGTAAGCTTGAGGTACAGGTGCAGGCTGCCGTAAGCGACATAACTGAAAGCAGCGGCATACCGCTTGAAGAAGCACTCACGCTGCCAGCTCCGGAAGACCGTGAGGCAATGGAGCAAGAGGTTGCCACTATTAAGCGCAAAATTGCCGACATCGGTCCCGTTAATCAGGTAGCTATGGAAGAGTATGCTCGCCTGAAAGAGCGCTCTGATTACATTGCTGAACAAGTTTCAGACTTGGAACAGGCACGAGGAGCGCTTGCAAAGATTGCGGCGGCCATTGATAGAAAAATGCGCAATCAGTTTTTGCAAACGTTTGCAAAAGTTGATAAGAACTTCCAAGAAGTTTTTGCTCTTCTCTTTCCTGGAGGTAGGGCAAATCTTGAGATGACTGATCCCGATCACCCCTCAGAGACTGGCATTGAAATCGTTGCACAACCGCGTGGTAAACGACTGGCTAAAATGACCCTCATGAGCGGTGGCGAGAAGTCACTTACTGCCCTTGCTTTGCTCTTTGCGGTATATCGGACGCGCACGGTTCCGTTTTACGTATTTGACGAGGTTGAGGCAGCGCTCGATGATTCCAATCTTGATAAGTTGTTGGGTGCGATTGAGAGTTTAAAGGAAACAACACAGCTTATCGTGATCTCTCACCAGAGAAGAACCATGGAACAGGCAGATGTGCTCTATGGTGTTTCTATGCAAGCAGATGGTGTGAGTCGTGTTGTATCACAGCGTCTTGATCATACAACCGGAAAGGTGGTAGACGCCTGATGGGTATAGGTTTGAAGGAGCGCCTTAAGCGTGGACTTGAGCGTTCTCGTGCAGCGCTTAATGAGATCTTCTATATGGGTGGCGAGGTTGACGAGGAATTTTGGGATGATCTTGCCGACACACTAGTTTTGGGAGATATGGGCGCTGAGGCTGCGCTCGAAGTGAGTGATTCGGTAAGGGATTGTGCTGCTCGTGAAGGCCTGAGAACTCCTCAGCAAATTCGTCGTGTGCTCGCACAGCGTATCGCAGAGCTCTTTCCTGTTCCCGAGCGCGATCCTTTTGAGGATCTTCCCAGTTGCGTGCTGTTTGTAGGTATCAATGGTGCCGGTAAAACAACAACTGTTGGAAAGCTTGCGGGCGTTGCTCAATCTGAAGGCCATCGCGTGCTTATCGGAGGGGCTGATACGTTCCGCGCTGCTGCCATCGAGCAGCTTCAGGTGTGGAGTGATCGTGCTGGCGTGGAGATGATCACTCGCGATCGTGGTGCAGATCCTGCAAGTGTGTGCTATGACGTGCTGGAAGAGGCGGAGAAACGGTCTTCCGATCTTGTGCTGATAGATACAGCGGGACGCCTTCATACTTCTCCTGAACTTATGCGTGAGCTAGCAAAAGTTGTATCAGTTACGCGTAAACGCGCCACTATGCCAGTCTCTGTCGTATTGGTTATCGATGCCACAACTGGTCAAAATGGCTTGTCCCAAGCAAAAGAGTTTAACGAGGCCTTGGATATAGACGGACTTGTTGTTACTAAACTTGACGGTACTGCCAAGGGTGGTATTGCGGTTGCTATTGCACACCAACTGAACTTGCCTATCTACCGTATTGGAGTGGGCGAGAGCATTGAAGATTTGCAGACTTTCGATGCCCTTGCATTTAGCGAGGCGCTTGTCGGTGAGGGAGCGTAAGCGCGATGTTTAACAACCTTTCGGATAGACTTCAGGATGCATTCGACGGTCTCAGGGGAAAAGGACGCCTTACTGAGGCTGATATTACTTCTGCCATGCGAGAGATTCGCATGGCGCTTTTGGAAGCCGATGTAAACTTCAAGGTTGTCAAACAGTTTGTTGCGAATTGTAAAGAGCGCTGTCTGACATCAGAGGTGCTTGACTCCCTGACACCCGCTCAAAATGTTGTAGCAATCGTACTCGATCAGCTTACCGAGCTCCTTGGTTCTACCGAATCGCGTCTTACGCTCATGCAGAACCGCACACCCAATGTCATTATGCTTGTGGGTTTGCAGGGTTCAGGCAAAACAACGGCTGCAGTAAAACTCGCTTATCTTCTCAAGAGCCAGGGACATAGCCCCTTGCTTGCTGCCTGCGATACCTATCGTCCTGCTGCTGCGGATCAGCTTGCAACGCTTGGCGGCGAAATTGGTGTTTCAGTCTTTCGCGGTGATGGCGCTCATCCTGTTGCTATTGCACAGGATGCTGTTCGTGAAGCAATAGATCACCTCAACGATATTGTTATTGTCGATACGGCTGGTCGTTTGCAAGTTGACGAAGACATGATGCGTGAGGCCGAGGAGATCAAGGCGGCTGTTAAACCTGATCAAGTACTCATGGTTGTTGATGCCATGACAGGTCAGGATATCGTTAATGTTGTTATGGAATTCGCACGCCGCGTTGATTTTGATGGCGTCATCATGTCCAAGCTTGATGGTGATGCACGTGGCGGCGGTGCACTCTCTGTGCGTGCGGTAACCGGTAAGCCAATTAAATTTGTTTCAATGGGGGAGAAACCCGATTCTCTTGAGGTGTTCCATCCCGATCGCATGGCTAAGCGCATCCTCGGCATGGGCGATGTGTACGGCATTATTGAGCAGGCTCAGCAGACAGCGAGTGAAGAAGAGGCGGCAGCAGCAGAGAGAATGCTGCGTGAAGGCTTCACCATGGATGACATGCTCAGCCAGATGCAACAAATTAGACGCATGGGCGGGCTTGCAAAGATTGCTTCTATGATTCCTGGTGTGGATCGTGCTATGTCGCAGCAAGGAACTTCTGTAAATGACGAAGCTCTCACTCGCATCGAAGCAATGATTCACTCAATGACAAAAGAAGAGCGCTCGCGTCCAAAGATTATTAATGGTCAACGTCGTAAGCGTATTGCCAAGGGTTCTGGAAGAACAGTGCAAGAGGTAAACGCACTCATTAAGCAATGGGGCGAGATGAATCGTATGATGGGCAAAATGCGTGCGATTGCAGGTGATGCGATGGGCGGACGTGGTAAACGTGGACGCAAAGGTAAGGGTATGGATCGTCGTGCTATGCAATCCATGATGCGCCAAATGGGAATGGACCCCAGAAAAATGCGTTTCTAAACGAGTGTCTGGAAAACATATTTAGTGAGAAAAACGCGCGTCCGGCTGGGCGCGCGTTTCGCTTTCTCTGAAGTGCTGATTTAGTCGTGAACTACGACTGTTGTGCCCACGTCGGCAAGGTCGTAAAGTGCCTGAGCTTTATCGTAAGGCAGGTTGACACAACCATGTGAGCCATTATA
Organism: Olsenella sp. Marseille-QA0557; assembly: GCF_965119725.1. NCBI lineage: Bacteria > Bacillati > Actinomycetota > Coriobacteriia > Coriobacteriales > Atopobiaceae > Olsenella > Olsenella sp. Marseille-QA0557. Next base: position 1,589,350 of record NZ_CBCPMI010000001.1, read on the forward strand.
GGTATAGATATCGCCACCAAAGCTGCCGCGCCAATCGGCATCATGAAAGGCGATGAGATTATCAATAAAAGGAATCCAGAAGTTTACATGACTTCTGTAATCGGGTTCGCCATCTCCATCTTCATCAAAACCAATAAGCGTTTGATCGGTGCCTTTATTGGAGTTGACTGCATATACACCAGTGGGTGTGTAACGTCCCTCTGAGGTGTTGCCGGTTACACAGGCGGATTCCCAAACAAGCTGTCCGTCTTTATAAAAACGCGCATATTGTTCGCCAATTGAGAGGTCGATATAGGTATTGCCCCAGTCTTGTGCGCCTTGTCCCGACCATACGGCTGCCGTTTGTTGGGTGGGAATCTCCAGAGCTGCATTTGAGCCTTGTTTAATTTGCTCTGAAAGCGCCTTAGCAAGTGCGCCAGCGTCAATTGCCCATCCATAGGTACCACCGGAGACGCTCAGCTGAACACCATCGGGTCGTGTATAGGTTCGTGTTGTCCCCACGGTGTTGAGCTTCGGAGCTAATTCATTTGTAGCCCACGTAGAAACGGCATTTTCATCGAGAGAAGCTGTTCCATCATCTGCAACAACAACCCAATTACCGATCATTTCGTTTGTTACTGTGGCAGCTTCTGTGCCATTAAATGTGAGCTTAATATCTCCTGTGAGAAGTTTGTTGGCGTTCTCAATACCAGTTGCAAGCGTTGGATCGTCAGACTTCTTTGCCGGCTGTTTGAGACAGGTATCATCGAGCACAATATCGCTCTCGAGATTTTCAAGAGCCGATACTACGTAGGCAACGCAAGCTTCTTCATCTATTGACGTGCCATATGTCTCAGGAACTACCGTAAAAGAAGTGGATTCTGCATCATAGGCAACTTTTGCATCCACTGGATCGGTTCCGTTGGCATTAACGTTTGCTATGGGCTCACTGAGAAGCTCTGATACACGCTCCTGATCAACAGTGGCGCCAAAGGATGTGTCAAACGTGTGCTCCTGGAAAAGCCCAATAGGCCATGCCCAGGGGTTCTCGGAACCATGAGCACCTGATACAAAGGCACGAGCATCAATGCCTAGTCCAACATCTTCGCCGGTAAAATCAACTTGGATGTTATCTCCGGTTACCGTTGCAGAGAAATTATCTACCGTGCTATTTAGATCGTTTGCAAGATCATCAACTGATTGCAGTGAGACATCTTTTCCTGCAAGCGTTGTGTGCGGCATAAAGTGAGATGAAAAAAATGCCACTCCAGCTAGGTAGATAATAAGCAGAACACCAACAATTATGCCGGCTACGATACCAGCTCGTTTGTAGTGTGTTTGCTTGTTATGCGAGTTATCAGAACTCTTCTTATTTTGTTGGTTTACATGATTTTGACTGGAGTGCTTGCCGTGCCCTCCGTGTTTAGATGTAGCAGCCATATGCATATTATGAATAGGCATCGAGCACAAACCCCTCTCGCTCGATGAAGCGAACATTTATATCCGCACACCATAATACCTAGAAAAGAGGTGGACGCAAAAAAACAATGTGTAAGATTGGGCAATTCATGAACAGCCCAAGATGTCTGTTGGTTTCGTTATTTGTCGAGTTATCTGGGAAGTTGACTCTGATAGGGTCTATATAAGACTGTGAAATGGCCAGAAGAATTTTGGATGAGTAAAAAAATACGAAAGAACGGCTTATCCGAAACGAGGAGAGACCATAAATCTATGACGATAGAACGCGTAACTACGCTTGAAGATTCTCGCTTAGATGTATTTTGCCGGCTGACTTCTCATCAGTTGCGAAATGCGCTCGACCCATCCAGAGGAATAGCTATTGTTGAGTCTGAGATAGCTATTCGTGTGGCTTTGGAACATCACTTGGAGCCAATAGCATTGCTCCTGAGTGAGCGACGTCTTGTTTCAATGGCTGATGTGTTAGAAAAGCTTGATCCCACCGTTCCAGTGTTTGTCTTGCCACCTGATAAGGCAGAACAGCTCACAGGCTACAGAGTTACCCGTGGAGCTCTGGCGGCCGCGCGTCGTCCACAGGAACCTGATCCTCGACACCTCTTGCAACAAGCTCGGCGCGTTTGTGTCCTAGAAGGAATAACCGATACGTCTAATGTTGGAGCAATATTTCGCTCGGCGGCAGCTTTAGGGATAGATGCGGTGTTTGTTGCTCCTACGTGTGCCGATCCACTGTCCCGTCGCGCCATCCGCGTCTCTATGGGAAACGTATTCCTTGTTCCTTGGGCTCATTTTTCTGGTGTGTGGCCACAAGATGCCTTTGATCTTTTGCATCAAGAGGGCTATTACACGGTCGCCTTGGCGCTTTCCGATCAGTCGATGAGTCTGGACGATCCAGTGCTGAAAGAGCATGAACGTCTCGCTCTGTTGTTTGGAACAGAAGGCGATGGTCTTACGAAAAATGCGATTGATGGCTGTGATGCGACGGTTCGAATTCCTATGGCACACGGTGTTGATTCACTCAATGTAGCAGCAGCTTCTGCTGTGGCATTTTGGGAATTATGTCGATAGGGATAACTACAGGCAATGTGACAAGTAGACCTGTTCTGAAAGACCGTTTGAGACTTAGAGGCACTAGATAGAAAAAGCCCATTGCATAGAGTGCAATGGGCTTAATGAGTACTACGTACGACTGCTTTTACTTTGCAGTACTTCCGTCAGATCGACGAGGAGCAAAGCCATCATCACGTGTGAAGATGTCCATAAATTCTTGGCCGGTAATGGTTTCTTTTTTCTGTAGATAGCGGGCAAGCTCATGGAGCTTAAAGCGGTTAGCTTTCAGCGTGGACAGAGCTTCCTGATGTCCTTTTTCAATCATTTCAATTACGACATCATCAATCTTTTGAGCGGTGCCTTCAGCACAGGTGAGCGTGCTGCCATCGTTGAGATATCTATTGCGAACCTGGCCAAGGGCAACCATACCAAACTCATCACTCATGCCATATTGGGTGACCATATTGCGAGCAAGCTCAGTGGCTTTCTCAATATCGTTTGCTGCTCCGGTGGTCATCTCGTTAAAGATAAGTTCTTCTGCTGCACGACCACCACAAAGGACTGCGATTTTATCTTCGGCTTCTTGACGGGTAGTGAGGAAATGCTCGTCCTCCTCCACCTGCATGGTATAGCCGAGAGCTCCGGATGTGCGAGGAACAATCGTAATCTTCTGTACTGGAGCACCTTCCTTACGAGTTGCCGCAACGATAGCATGGCCAATCTCATGATAAGAAACCACTTGCTTTTCGTGCTCAGAAAGTACTGTTGACTTGCGCTTTTCTCCCGCAATTACCACTTCTACGGACTCTTCCAAATCCTCCTGTGTAACGCGTGAGCGTCCCATCCTTACTGCACGAAGAGCGGCTTCATTGATGATGTTAGCGAGGTCTGCGCCGGAAGCACCTGGGGTAGAACGCGCAATAACATCGAGGTCAATATGGCCCTCCATTTTTACATCGCTTGCATGGAGCTTAAGAATGGCTTTGCGGCCAGCAAGATCTGGAAGCTCCACAGGAATACGGCGGTCAAAGCGACCAGGTCGAAGCAATGCGGGATCGAGAACATCAGGCTGGTTTGTTGCAGCCAAAACGACGATACCTTTGTGATTGTCAAAGCCATCCATTTCAGTGAGGAGCTGGTTGAGCGTCTGCTCGCGCTCGTCATTGCTATTGATACTCATGCCGCGTTTTTTACCGATAGTATCGATCTCATCGATAAAGACGATGCAGGGAGCTTTCTCATTTGCTTGCTTGAAGAGGTCGCGCACTTTTGCGGCACCTCGACCAACAAACATCTCAACAAATTCAGAGCCTGAGATAGAGAAGAAAGGAACTTGAGCCTCACCAGCAACAGCCTTGGCAAGGAGGGTCTTACCAGTTCCCGGAGGGCCTACCAACAATGCGCCATGGGGAAGCTTGGCACCAATTTGTGCGTAGCGATTGGGGTTTTCCAAGAAGCTAACAATCTCAGCAAGTGACTCTTTTGCTTCGTCTTGGCCTGCAACGTCTTTAAACGTCACGCCAGTCTCTTCGCCGTTAACAACTTTGGCGCCTGATTTACCCAGGCCGCCCATACCGCCCATGCCTCCGCCGAAGGTCATAGATGGTCCGTCGCCGCCCATTGCTTTTTTAAGACGTCTATTCAGCCACCAACCTGCAAGCAGAAGAAGTCCAATGGGAAGCACATAGCTCAGCAACATGTAAAAAATGAGCGATGAACTGTCGTCTGAGGACTGCGTAACGGCAGAGTACGTTACACCATGATCTTCCAAGCGCTGAACGAGGGTGTCATCGCCAGGAAACTGTGTGCACGTCCAAGACTCTTTATTGTCCCCATCGCCAGTGGTGAACTGAATTTCTCCTGATGTGGTATCGAGAATAACATCATCGACTTTGTTGTCGTTCACCATCTGGATAAACTCACTGTAGCTTGCCTCTTTTGGAGCATTGGCTGCTCTCGAGGGTGAGAACAGTGAGTTGATGGCAATGAGGATGGCGCAGGCGATAATCGCATACAAGATCATCGATTGCCGTCGCTTTTTTTCATTCATTTCCATAGGTATACGTCTCTCTAACGTGTGGCCTCTCGTAAAGTTCCTGCATATTGCGCAGCTGACTTCTCGTCAGGATACCCAACCCCGTTCTTGTTATTCGCTTTATATATACAAAAACGTTCGGTGGTGTTTCATTATGCAATCTAATTGCTGTGCTCGGCAATGGTGCCATCACGGTAGGCCTCAAGAAGCTGCTCAAGTTCATCAATTTGCGAGCGAATTTGGTTGCCCGTATCGGTATCAGCAATCTTAAGAGGCCAAGGCTCCGTTTCAAGAATACGAGTATTGCTTTGAATATCGGCATTGCGATCGAGTGCCGCACTCACTCCTAAGAAGGGGCGATGCGCTTTTATGCGCATGCCTGTGGAGCTTGTTACCAAGGTAAAGCCTGCAATACCGGTACGTTCATGGTATGCGCTACAGAAACCACCATCGATAACCAGAAGTTTGCCACCAGCATGAACGGGCGTTTCTCCGGAACCAAGCCGCACGGGTGTATGACCGTTAACAATGTGGCCATGTTTAGAATCAAGACCAAACTCTTCGAGTATGGCGTTCACCACCTCCGGTGCATCAAGGAGGCGATAGTAGGGATCTTGCGGTTCTACCCAAGAATCGAGTTCACAGACAAATGCTCTCTCAAACGTTTTGACAAGTCTGCCCGAAAGCGTCGATCGTCTGCCGCACCAGAGATACCACATCCAATCAAGAGCATTGCGATCGCCGTTTAGCCAGGCCTGCCGTGCAATTTTGTCGCAAAAATCAAGATATTGCTTGCCGGAGAGATAGCCTGCTTTACCGCAATTTACCGAAGCAAACGATCCATCTTCATTGAGTGGGATGCAACCATGAAAAAGCAGATTGCCGTTGTAGAGCAGATATATCGAACCGTGCTGATACAAGAATTCAACATGTCGGCGAAGTCGTGTACTCTCGCGGAAAGAGGTAACAAGGTCGTCGAGCACTTCCTGTTCATCCTTGGTGAGCGCGTAGGGATCCTTCGGATCGACCGTGGGAAAGTCCTGGGTTTTTAAAGTTAAGAGGCGTCCATCAATCTGAACTGTGCCCTCACGAATGCGCATAGCACCAAGAGAAAGTCTATCTTCCATGGCAAACTCAGGATGGCGGCCAATAATGTGGCCCTCGAGCTTAAAAAGAATGACCGAAATCGCTTTATCAACAGGATCACGACCATCATCTTTGCCATAGGTGCGTTCAGCAAATAAGGCGAGCTTTCGTAGAGAGATGCCATACGTTCCCTCAAGAAGAGCATATGATCCGTAGCGTACATTGTTACGCACGACAGAAGCGACACAAGCTTCGGAGCCTGCTGCAGCTCCCATCCAGCAGACATCGTGGTTTCCCCATTGAATATCAAGGGAGTGGTAACTCATAAGACGGTCGAGAATACGATCGGCATGAGGACCACGGTCAAAGATGTCACCAACAATATGCATATGATCAACGGCAAGTCGCTTTACCAGTGAGGATAAGGATTCAATAAAGTCGTCTGCGGCGCCTTCCTCAACAATTGAACTGATAATGCGCACGTGATAGTCATGGCGCGCCTGCTCGCCAACACCGGAGGCATGAAGTAATTCATCAATGATGTAGGCATACGCTACAGGCATAGCCTTACGAACTTTTGAGCGGGTGTAAAAGCCTGACAAATATCGTGCAAGCCTCACAATGCGAAAAAGCGTGTCATAGTACCACTGACCTGTTGCGATTCCTTCGGCATGAAGGCGAGCAAGTTTTTCACGTGGATAATAAATAAGCGTACAGAGATCATCGCGTTCGCTTGCTGAAAGTTCATCCCCAAAGGTAGCGTCAACACGTTCACGTATAACCCCAGAGCAGTTGTTGAGAATGTGTTCGAAGGCCTCGTACTCACCATGTAGGTCGCTCATAAAGTGCTCTGTTCCTTTTGGGAGGTTGAGGATTGCTTTGAGGTTGATTATTTCTGTATACGCACTTTGACGTGTGGGAAAATGCTCTGCTAGGAGTTCTAAAAAACGCTGATTCCATCGATTGTTCTGTATATCAGTATTCAATATTGTCTCCTCAAAAGGCTTTGTGCGCCTCATGTATTCAACATGCATGTTTAATCAAGCATTTGTCTAATTTATTCAGTATATGCTTCAATTAATTATCGGTTGGTTGATTGCGTCATCTCTTCTACTCAGTGGTATGAAATTGGAGATTTCATGACAAACAATGGGGTTTGTGAGAAACAGTCGGATGCAGAAAGTATCTCGTTTGAAGCTCTATCCCAAGCGCCGGTACACAAGTTTTCATGGCGACAGCTCGTTGGCATATGGGTGTTGTGTCTCGCTGTTGTGGTTATTGTCTGCCTTGTGCAGGTTCCAAAATATGCAACGCCAGACGATTTTATGCAGGATCTATACGCGCGAGGAGCATATTTTCATACGCCTGGCTATTTGATGCTCTATTCAACCATACCTTTTAGTGCACCGATCTGTGCGCTTTATCAATTGCTGCCCAGCGTGCCGTGGTTTCCGCTTGTACTGTTCTTCATGACAGCGGCTTCGTTTGTCATCATACATTGTCTTGCCTGGCAACTGAATGTGCCGTGTATGCAAAAACTCGTAATTGGTTTTGCGCTCATATGTTGCGAGGTAATGACGTGTTTGTACTTTACATATACGGTTGTTGCTTTCCTTGCATTTGCAGCAGGTGCTGGATGGGTGGTCGCGCGCGCAGCTTTTGTGCGTCCCGACCATTTCTTTCTGGGCGATTTAAGTGCTTACCTCTTGCTTTTTGAGGGTTTTTCACTGCGTCCGGAATCTGGCCTTTCGACAGCAGTGATGTTTGCTCCATTTGTTGTGTGGGCACTTATAAAAACGCGTAATAAACGCACCATGATTATGGCAGCTGCTGTAATTGTTCTTATGGCGCTCTCGTATATAGCAGGGCATATAGCTTGGAATGTTACTGAAGGGTGGGAATCGTTTCTCGCGCTTTCCAACGCAGCACGCTCAATTGCGGATTATCCCCAACTATCCCTCGAAGCTGCCTCGCATGCGGTGCCCGAGATTTCTCGCAATGACTTAGCGATGCTTTATGAGTTTTGCTTCGTAGACTCCGATGTGTATACATTGCCTTTATTTAATGAATTGGGAGATGCGGTATCCTCCTACGGGCTCTCCTCAATTATTGCTGCGGTGATGTCAAGAAAGGCATATACCCTCTTCATTTTGTTCCTTGTTATGGTGATAACAGCAACGGCGCTGCTGCTTACTCATTTGTTGGGACTGACTAAATCTCGTCGTATTTTTGTCCTTTCGATTCCGGGCATGCTTTTGCTTGAGTATGTGGTGGTATATCTGCGCGCTCGCGTGCTTATGCAAGTGGTGCTTCCTCTGTTCGTTATTGCTCTTTTTGCAGTTATTGCTGCTTGTTATGTGGGATGTACGGAACAGGCTTCCGTTCGTGCAGAGCATAAAACGTCCCGTGCTGTTCAGCTGTTTTCTTATGCCGGTGTTGTTGCCTATGTAGCAATAACCGTGTTCATAGAGATCCAATACGCTTTGCCTTTACAGCGCGAGTTGAATCTCGACCTTACTCCACGGGCCCAACAGTATGTAGACAGCCATCCAACTCAAGATGTGCTTTTTACTCACACGCAGGGAGTTCTTACCAACTATGATGTATTTGCTTTTGAGACGTGGGATCATCCGGACAATGCAATTTTCTTTGGCGGCTATGAGCAATACACACCTGCTTGGCAAAACATGCTCTCTGAGCGTGATCTCACGAATTCCGATGGCTTTATCGCCCAGCGTCTGCTTGAGTCGGATGCAGTGAGTGTGAGCACCGCAGATCAAGCGGAAATGATTCGAACATATCTTGAAGAACACACCGGTTTATCTGTGAAGCTTACGCAGGTAGAAAATTTGGGAGAAGGCAGCCAAACTGAAGGACCTGTCTCTGTATGGTCTTATCAGGTGGTGTAAATTGCTGCTTGAAAGCAAATAACGTTTTAGCCTAGAGGGTGAACAAACTCTCTGTTGGGTTGAAACATTGTTTGTTTGTAACCAGGTTCGTAATGATGGCATAAACGTGCTACTATGCATCGACAGGCAATGATGGGGAGAGTAGTTAAGGTTGCACAACCTCCAGAGAGCGAGGATGGTGGGAACTCGCGGTTGTGTCTTAATGAAAATCACCCCTGAGCTGCGGCCCGAAAGCACAAATACGTGCAAGTAGACGTCGCCGGTGTGGCCACCGATACAGGCCAACCGAGTATGGCGGTTTTCCGCTCGCTGGGTGGTTCACAAGCGAAGTTGCGCAGGCGCTTCGTCCCAGCAGGAGGGACGGGCGCTTTTTTAGTGCCCGAACATAAAGATCGTTGAACGATCGGAAGGGAACAGGCGTGGCAAACAAGTACAAGGAGACAACTAATCTCCCAAAGACTGGTTTCCCCATGAGGGCAAACCTTGCTCAAAATGAGCCAAAGCGGCTTGCGATGTGGGATGAGAATCATGTCTATGAGCAAATGATTGCCAAAAACGAAGGACACGACAAGTTTGTGCTGCATGATGGTCCTCCGTACGCTAATGGCCCCATTCACCTTGGTCACGCGCAAAATAAGATCTCAAAAGACATCATCAATCGCTATTGGTCTATGCGTGGCTATCAGACGCCTTACGTTCCTGGCTGGGACTGCCATGGTCAGCCCATCGAACACAAGGTGGAAACCATGCTTGGTACCGAGAAGTTCAATGAGCTTCCCACTGAAAAAATTCGTGAGCTTTGCCGCAAAATGGCAGTTGAGCAAGTGGATACGCAGCGTCAAGGATTTAAGCGTCTGGGCGTGCTTGGTGAGTGGAACAATCCGTATCTCACCTATGTGAATGATTACGATGCGACCGATATTGAGATTTTCAAAGCTATCTATGATGCCGGCGCTATTTATCGTGGATCAAAGCCGGTTCATTGGTGCAGTCACTGCCATACGGCTCTTGCGGAAGCTGAGATTGAGTATGGCGATGAAGTAAGCCCGGCCATTTTCGTACGTTTTGAGATGACCACCGTTCCTGAAGGCCTCGAGGCGTGGGCTGGTCGTCTCTGGGTTGATATTTGGACCACGACACCTTGGACGCTTCCTGCAGACGATGCAGTGATCTGTCATCCAGAGGCTACCTACGTTGCACTTATCCATAACGATCAGGCTGAGATTGTGGCAGAGGCTCTCGCCGAGCGTCTGGTAGAGAAATTCGGCTATGGTGAGCTTGAGCTTGTACGTATGGAGAATGGCGAGCCATGGCGTGCCACGGGCGAACAGCTTGCCCACAATCGTTATAAGCAACCGATCTTTGGCGATCAGGGCGAGACGGGCGAGTTTATCTACGCCGATTACGTCACACTTGATGATGGTACAGGCATTGTTCACTGTGCTCCTGGTCATGGTGTGGACGACTATCTGGCAGGCCAGAAGTTTGGCATTCCCACGGTAATGCCAGTTGATGATGATGGTCATTTCTTTGTGGGCGATACCATGGGTACCGGTGGCCCTTGGTCTGGCATGGAGGTTAATGAGGCTAACCCCCAAATCATTGCGTGGCTTAAGGAGCGCGGTACGCTCATTCTGCATGAGGATATTAATCACAGCTATCCACACTGCTGGCGCTGCAAAGAGCCAGTTATTTTCCGCGCTACAAGCCAGTGGTTTGTTTCCATGGATAAACCTCTTCAGAATGGTCGTTCTTTGCGAGAGCAATCGCTGTCGGAGCTTGAAAAGGTAGCGTTCTATCCTTCTCACGCCATCAAGCGCATTGGCTCGATGGTTGAAGGTCGTCCCGACTGGTGCATCAGCCGTCAGCGCAACTGGGGAGTTCCTATCCCTGCCTTCACCTGTGCCGACTGTGGCGAAACTGTCATGAATGACGACACGCTCGATGCGGTCATTAAGCTCTTCCGTGAGAAGGGCTCGGATGCTTGGTTCACCGAGGATCCGGCCGAATATCTTGGCGAAGCTGGTGTTTGCCCGAAGTGTGGCTCTCATCACCTCAAGGCAAACTCCGACATTCTTGATGTGTGGTGGGACTCCGGCGTTTCTCATACTGCTGTTTGCCGTCATCGTGATAACCTGAAGTTCCCGGCAGACATGTATCTTGAGGGCTCTGATCAGCACCGTGGTTGGTTCATGAGTTCTCTCATGACATCTGTTGGTGCGTATGGTGTGGCGCCGTACAAGTCGGTAGTTTCGCAGGGCTTTACGCTTGATGGTCAGGGCCGCAAGATGTCTAAGTCCCTTGGCAATGTTATTGATCCAAACAAAGAATGCGATACGCGTGGTGCTGACGTTTTGCGTCTCTGGGTGGCATCAGTGGACACCTCAACCGATGTTCCGTGCGATGACACCATTCTTAACCATGTGGGCGAGGCATACCGCCGCTTCCGCAACACGCTTCGTTTCCTCTTGGGTGAGATTGAAGATCAGTTTGATCCTGCAGTTGATGGCGTGCCGTTTGACGAGCTTATGCCCTATGACAAGCTCGTGTTGGCCCGCATGTGCCAAGTGCACGATCAGGTGAGCAGTGCCTACGAGGCATACCGCTTCAACCAGGTTTACCGTACGCTGTATGACTATGTCATCGGCGACCTCTCCAATGGATACCTCAACGCTACAAAAGACCGTGTCTACTGTGGCGAGCGCGATGGTTTTGAACGTAAGAGTGCACTTACTGTCTGGGCTCAAATTCTGATGATGCTCGTGCACGATTTGCAGCCCATTCTCGTATACACCACCGATGAGGTGATGGCACATCTGCCCGAGTCCATGCGTGACGGCCAGACGTATGCTGCGCTGCTTGACTGGTATGTTGCTCCTTGGACTGCTGAGGAATACGAAAAGTATTTACCTGCTTATGAGGCTGTAGTCGAGGCTCGTGCCGCATTTACTAAGGCTTATGAGACTGCTCTTGCCGACGGTATTCTTACTGAGAAGACCCCGCAGGCTGCACGCGCGGAGCTGGTTGTGCCTTCCGATCTTTATGAGCTGCTGACAGGCGAACTTGGCTGCAATCTTGCAGAGCCTTTTGTTGCCTCAGAAGTAGTACTGAACTGCGGCGATGAGCTCAGCTGTGTCGTTGAACCGGCGCACGGTGAGAAGTGCCCGCGTTGCTGGAACTTCCGCACGCTCACAGAAGATGGTTTGTGCGAACGCTGCAGCCATGCAGTGGCAGATCAAAAGTAGGCAACCTTTGATGGCTAAACGTCAACATGCTTTTGTCCGTATTGCCGTTCTGGTTGCAGTAGCACTGGCTGTACTTGTTCTCGATCAGGCAAGTAAAGAGTTCATGAGAAGTTATTTGGCCGATGGCCCTCGGGAGTTTATCCCGGGGGTTCTCGGTCTTCGTCTTACGGAAAACACCGGTGCTGCTTTCAGTATGGGCGAAGGATCGCAATGGCTCTTTGTTGGCATTGCGGTACTGGTATGTATGGCTGTCCTTATCTGGGTTGCGCTCGATAGCTCACTCTCTTTGAGTCTGGTATGTAGTCTTGGTCTTGTGGTGGGCGGCGGCCTGGCCAATCTCATTGATCGGGTCTGTCTGGGAGCCGTTACGGATTTTTTTGCAACAGAGTTTATTGATTTCCCTATATTTAATGTTGCAGATATTGCTATTACCTGTGGAGTTGTCCTTACACTCCTGCTTTGGTGGCTGCAGTCAGAGGGATCGGATAGTAAGAAAGACAGCGGAGGTCAGCGTGGCTAGCCGTACGGTTGAGCTTCTTGTTGGTCCTGAGAGCGATGGAATGCGTCTCGATGCGTTCCTTGCTCATAAAGAAGGCCTGCCATCAAGAAGTGCCTGTGCACGCTTTATTGAAGCTGGCGATGTCACGATTAACGATACCCTTGCCACATCAAAAAGTGAGCATGTGGTTCTCGGGGATCGCATTCGTGCAACGTGGAGTGTTGCCGATGAGCCAGAAGGTCCACTGCGTCCCAATCCCTACATTCCATTAGATATTCGTTTTGAAGATGATTATTTATTAGTCCTTTCAAAACAGGCGGGGTTAGTATGTCATCCCAGCCCTGGACATATTGACGACACTCTTGCAAATGCGCTGGTTGCTCGCTGTGGGTATAACCACCTTGGCAAACTTCAAGGCGAAGATCGACCTGGCATTGTGCATCGCTTAGATCAAGATACTTCAGGTCTTATGGTCGCTGCTAAAGATGATGAAACCCAGCGCGCCTTACAGGATCTCATTCGTCTGCGCACATTGGATCGCCGCTATGTAACCTTAGTGCATGGCTATGTAGCTGCGGATGAAGGAACTATCAACACCGGTATTGCGCGCTCTTCTCGCGATCGATTGAGAATGGCCGTTTCAGATGATGTAAGTGCGCGGGAAGCAATTACCACGTTTCGTGTGCTTGAACGCTATGAAGCGCTCAGGCGTGACGATGGATACACCTTGCTTGAGTGTCATCTCTACACGGGACGCACACATCAAATTCGTGTACACATGCGTCATATTGGTCATCATGTGGTAGGAGATCAACTCTATGGTCGGGGCGATCGCATGCGTAACCTTGGCTTAGAGCGGCAGTTTTTACATTCATGGCATATTCGCTTCGACCATCCGGTAACAGGTGAGGTCGTGGAGCTTGCAGACTGTCTACCGTCTGACCTTCTGAGTGTATTAAAATCACTTTCTGTCAGGTCACTTGGACGCACTGAGGTGGGGGAGCAAATCGTTCCATTGCTCGGTGTGTAGTACAAACCCGGATTCTAAGCCTGATGAGGGGGCTGGTTGTGTTCGAGTTCAACCGTATGGCAATCACGCCAATTGTTATCTTTAACTTCGTACTCTTTTTGTTCTTTACGTTGGCGTATCTCTATCAGTTTATTTACATCCTGTTGGTATTTAAGCGCGGAGATGTAAAGCTTCCGCCTGCAAAAAAGCAGCATAGCTATGCCTTCTTTATTGCGGCGCACAACGAAGAGGAAGTTATTGGCAATCTGGTGCGCTCCATTAAGGCTCAGGATTATCCGGCTCACCTTATTGAGACTTTTGTTGTAGCCGATGCCTGTACTGATAATACGGCAGAAGAGGCGCGTAAAGCCGGAGCGATAGTCTACGAAAGGAATGACCTAGCGCGCAAGGGAAAGAGCTGGGTAATGGACTATGGCTTTAATCGCATTCTCAATGAATATGGTGATCGCTTCGAGGCGTTTTTCGTGTTTGATGCCGACAATATTGTTTCGCCAAACTACGTGAGCATCATGAACCAAGTTTTTGATATGGGATATCTTGTTGCAACAAGCTATCGCAACTCTAAGAACTTTGATTCAAGTTGGATTTCTTCGGCGTATGCTACATGGTTTATCCGCGAGGCTAAGTTCCTTAACAATGCTCGTATGCAATGTGGAACAAGTTGCGCTATTTCAGGTTCTGGCTGGATGGTATCCGAGCGCATTGTTCGCGGTATGCATGGATGGGATTTTCATACACTTACAGAAGACATTCAGTTCTCTACATTTTGCGCGGCCAATGGCATCCGAATTGGGTATGCTCCCGCCGAGTTTTTTGATGAGCAACCCCTCACATTTAAGGCATCTTGGACTCAGCGTATCCGTTGGACTAAGGGCTTTTATCAGGTATTCTTCTCGTATGGTCGCGACCTTCTTAAGGGTATGGGGCGCGGGCTTTTCAGCTCCTATGACATGCTTATGACAATTGCGCCCGGCATGATCTTGACCCTGCTTTCGTTCTTTGTGAACGCAACATACCTTGTTGTGGGATGGCTGAGCAGCGGCTTTTTAGTAACCCCTGCTGAGGTATCTATGTGCTCTGGCTCGCTCATTATGATGTTCGTCTCTATGTATTTCGTTTTCTTTATTTTGGCGATTATCACTACCGTGTCAGAACGTAAACATTTCCACTGTACGAAGCGGTGGCGTCTCTTTACTAATCTCTTTACTTTCCCGCTGTTTATGATGACCTACATTCCAATTACGGTTGCGGCGCTGTTTATGAAAGTTGAGTGGGTCCCCACGAAGCATTCTGTGGCCGTAACGTTTGATGAGGTTATGTCCGAAGGCACTTCTGAGGAAACGGGCCCGGCTGCCTCGGTATGAGTGCGTTACAATCGCCTGAAACTGTTGTTCAACAAACTGTGCACGATGCTTCTATCAGTACAGTTTTGATGTAAGTGCATGTATTTTCTTTAGTGAAAGGGAGTGGGCATGGCCACATTCTTCGAAGGGGAGTCCCATACGTTCTCTGAGTATCTACTCGTTCCAGGTTACTCCTCGGCGGAGAATATTCCCGCCAATGTTTCTTTACGCACGCCTCTTGTGAGATATAAGCGTGGTGAAGAGTCGCCTATTAGCCTGAATATCCCTATGGTATCCGCCATCATGCAGTCTGTTTCAGGCGTCGATATGGGCGTTGCGCTTGCAATGGAGGGCGGTTTAGCTTTTATCTATGGCAATCAGACACCCGAAGCTGAGGCTGCTATGGTAAAGGCTGTCAAGGATTTCAAAGCAGGCTTTGTTCAGTCTGACTCAACACTTACACCAACCATGACCATGGAGCAAGTCATGGATCTCAAGCTTAAGACTGGCCACTCCACCATGCCGGTAACTGACGATGGAACCCCTCATGGCAAGCTTCTGGGCATTGTTACGAGCCGCGATTATCGTCCTACACGTGATGACCACTCCGCTCTTGTAGAGACGTTTATGACCCCTCGCGAGAAGCTCATTGTTGGTGACAAGGACATTACCCTTAAGCGTGCCAACGATGTCATCTGGGAGAATAAACTCAATGCACTTCCGGTGGTTGATGAGAACGACCACTTGATGGGTATCGTATTCCGTAAGGACTATGATCAGCATAAATCCAACCCTGACGAGCTGCTTGATGCCAACAAGCGTTATATGGTTGGTGCAGGCATTAATACGCGTGACTATGAGAAGCGTGTTCCGCTGCTGGTGGATGCCGGTGCAGACATTTTGTGTATCGACTCTTCCGAGGGTTTCTCGGAGTGGCAGAAGCGCACCATTGAGTGGATACGTGCTGCCTATGGCGATTCAGTCTATGTTGGCGCTGGCAATGTTGTAGATGCTGATGGCTTCCGTTTCCTTGCTGAGTGTGGCGCTGACTTTGTAAAGGTTGGTATTGGCGGCGGTTCCATCTGCATTACGCGTGAGACCAAAGGTATTGGTCGCGGCCAGGCCTCTGCCGTTATTGATGTGTGTCGTGCACGTGATGAGTACTATGAAGAAACGGGTATTTACGTCCCAGTTTGTTCTGACGGCGGCATTGTCTATGACTATCACATGACGCTTGCTCTGGCTATGGGCGCTGACTTTATGATGCTTGGACGCTACTTCGCTCGCTTCGATGAGAGCCCAACCGAACGCGTTAATGTCAACGGTCAGTATATGAAAGAGTACTGGGGCGAGGGTTCCGCACGTGCTCGCAATTGGCAACGTTACGACCAGGGTGGTGCCAGCAAGCTTGGTTTTGTTGAAGGCGTTGATTCCTACGTTCCGTATGCTGGCTCGCTTAAAGAGGGCGTTCGCAACACGCTGTACAAAATTAAGTCCACTATGTGCAACTGTGGTGCACGTACGATTAAAGAGCTGCAGCAGAAGGCGCGTCTTACCCTTGTTTCAGCAACCTCTATTGTTGAGGGTGGAGCCCACGACGTTGTGGTAAAGGATTCCCAGCATAGCGTTACCTATCACTAAACCAACAGCACATACTTATATTGCCGCTCTCATCTCCACAGGAAATGTTCCTGAGGTTGTGAGGGCGGCTTTTCGTATAGCGGTATCATTTCTATCTTGATGCTTTTCAGCAAAAGACAACGTATTGCTATACAATGACCCGGTTAAACGTTTGCACGAATAAGGGAGTGGCACTATGTGCGACGGCGCTAAACATACCAATTCCTTTGAGATTCCTTCTTACGATGCCGAGAAGATCGAGACATCGTGGCAGAAAATCTGGGAAGAAGAAGAGCTCTACAAGACCGATGAGGATCCCTCTAAACCCAAGAAGTATGTGCTTGAGATGTTCCCGTATCCTTCGGGAGACCTGCATATGGGTCATGCACGCAACTACACCATTGGTGATGCAATGGCTCGACAGGCTCGCATGCGCGGTTTTGATGTGCTTCACCCCATGGGTTTTGACGCCTTTGGTCTCCCTGCAGAAAACGCTGCAATTAAGCACAATACTCAGGCTAGCGTCTGGACGCATAAGAATATAGAGCAGGCAGTTAAAACTATGCGTCGCATGGGCTTTTCCTACGACTATGATCGTATGTTTAATACCTGTGACCCTGAATACTACAAGTGGGGCCAGTGGATTTTCCTTAAGATGTGGGAAAAGGGTCTTGTTTATCGCGACAATTCTCCTGTCAATTGGTGTCCTGGTTGCCAGACAGTTCTTGCAAATGAGCAGGTCGTTGATGGTAAATGCTGGCGGTGTGGCTCCGTTCCTGAGAAGCGTGCTCTTTCTCAGTGGTATTTCAAAATTACTGATTATGCCCAAGAGCTTCTCGATGATCTTAAGAAGCTTGAAGGTAAGTGGCCTGAGCGTGTTCGTGCTATGCAGGCAAACTGGATCGGGCGTTCAGAGGGTGCAGAGATCGACTTTACCCTTGCTGATACCGATGGCATAACTCCCACCGATACCAAAATTACCGTCTTTACCACACGTCCTGATACGCTCTTCGGTGTTTCGTTCTTCTTGCTGCCGCCCGAGAGTCCGCTTGCGGCAGAGTTGGTTGCTGGTACGGAGTATGAACCTGCATTCCTTGAGCTTAAAGCTGCGGCTGAGAAGGTTTCCTCCGTAGATCGACAGGGCTCCGAACGCGAAAAGCACGGCGTATTTACTGGCTGCTATGTAATCAACCCCGTTAATGGCCGTCCTGCCCCTATCTGGGTCGCCGATTATGTACTCATGGATTACGGCACCGGTGCCGTCATGGGTGTTCCGTGCGGCGATCAGCGCGATTTCGATTTTGCTAAAAAGTATGGCCTGGAGATCGCACCGATTATCTGTGAGAAAGACGATCCGCTTTACGAGGAACTCAAGGATGAGCGTGAGCTTAAGGTAACTTCGGTTGACTGGGATCATGCAATGGAGGCCGAAGGCTATCTGGTGCAGTCCGGGCAGTTTACCGGCATGAAGGGCGGCAAGCATTCCGAGGCTGTCGATGCAATTATCGATTGGCTTGGCGAGCAAGGTCTTGGTCGTAAGACGGTGCAGTTCCGTTTGCGCGACTGGCTTATTAGCCGTCAGCGTTACTGGGGAAACCCCATTCCTATGATCCATTGCGATTGCTGTGGTGACGTTCCCGTTCCTTATGAAGATCTTCCTGTTACGCTGCCTGACACACTTGATCTGGGTGCCGGCGAGACACTTGCTCAATATGCACCCTTCTATGAGACGACCTGTCCAAAGTGCGGACGTCCCGCTAAGCGTATAACCGACACAATGGATACCTTTACCTGCTCAAGCTGGTATTATCTGCGCTATTGCGATCCTCATAATGAAGAGCTTCCGTTCTCTAAGGAAGCAGTGGATCGCTGGATGCCGGTGGATAACTACATTGGCGGTATTGAGCATGCTATTTTGCATTTGCTCTACAGTCGTTTCTTTACCAAAGTCTTGCGCGACCTTGGCATGATTGATATTGATGAGCCCTTCGAGAACCTCCTTTGCCAGGGTATGGTGAAGGATGCCAATGGTGACACCATGTCAAAATCCAAGGGTAATGTTGTGCCACCCTCTTCGGTGATTGAGCCCTATGGTGCGGATACCATGCGTCTTGCAATTCTCTTTATCGCTCCGCCCGAGAAGGACTTTAACTGGGACGAAGAGGCTGTTGCTGGCGCTAATCGCTTTATCAAACGTGCTTGGCGTGTAGTGTGGCTGCTCTCTCAAAACGCATCAGAGGGCTCGGTGGACGTCTCTAAGCTCGATGCAAGCGGCAAAGAGCTGTGGCGCACACTTAACGCTATGGGCATAAAGTGCACAACAGACTTTGATCGTGGTCAGTTTAATACGGCTATATCTGCTGTGATGGAGATTACTAACGCTGCTTCTAAGTATGTAAATGAGGTAGCTCTTGATAAACGCAATCCTCAGCTTTGCTTTGCTGTTGCACATGCAATCGTGACGATGCTTGCTCCGATTTGCCCGCATTGGGCTGAAGAGCTCTGGCATAAAGCGCTTGATCAGGAGGGCTCTGTTTACAATGCAGCCTGGCCTGAGTTTGATGCTGAGGCGGCTAAAGCCGATGAGGTCGAGATTGCTGTTCAAATTAAGGGTAAGGTCCGCGCACGTATCACAGTGAGTGCTTCAGCCTCTGATGAAGAAGTTGGCGCTCTTGCACGTGAGGCAGTTTCTGAGCAGCTCGCAGGTAAAGAAATCAAGAAAGTGATCGTCATTAAAGGCCGTTTGGTGAATATTGTGGCGGTTTAGTTTATTTCGATAATTACCTGCACAGATAACCTGTGCAGGTAATAAGTAATCTTGACGCACGTTCTTTTGTGCGTGTATATTTACACACAATAGCTTGTTGGATTAGGAGGAAGTGGGGTGCACGTTTGCCCTGCTTCCTTTTGTCTGTAAGGCCGAAAGGAGTGCATGTGGCCAACGAGAGTCTTGTGAAACGGCTTCTTACCGAGCTCGAACAAGTTGCACCGGAACATAATGCCGACATTGTAGATGTTGAGGTTGTGGGTGCTACTAAGGCGCCGTGTGTTCGTGTGCGGATTGATCATGCACAAGAAGATGCTGCCCCAATAACCCTTGATGAAGTTTCTGCCCACAGTTCATGGGTTAACGAGGTTATTGATGAGGTTGATCCGTTTCCTGGCTCCTATACCGTTGAAGTATCTTCTCCGGGCTTAGATAGGCCGCTTCGTCGTGCTTGCGATTTTGAGCGGTTTGCTGGCGAACGTGTCTCTCTGGTGCTTCGTGCACACGAAGGTCGTCGTCGCTTTACAGGTGAGCTTGTCGGCATGCGCTCTGGGCAGGTTGTACTGAGCTGCGACGACGGTGAGCATGCATTTAATCTTGATGAAATTGGTCGTTGTACTATCAAACCTCAATTCGACGCCTCGGGTTCCCCCGAGGGTCGCAAGTAGACCAGGAGGGGAAATATCATGGCATCCGAAATGATGGAAGCGCTCATGGCGCTGTGTCAGGAAAAGCATATAGATCAGCTCTACTTGCTTGACTGTCTCGAGCAGTCGCTCGCAAAGAGCTATGCAGATATTCTGCATCTCGACTGGGGCGCCAAGGTTACTATCGATCGCGCTACAGGCAGGATTTATGTCTACCGTCTTGAGCCTCGTGACGAATCATTTGATGAGGAAACAGGCGAATTTACTGAATATGATGAGATTGATGTAACGCCTCCCGACACCAGTCGTATTGCTGCCCAGCATGCTAAGGCGGCCATCAACGCAATTGTGCGCAATGCTGCTCGCCAGCAGATTTATGAGGAATTCTCTGAGCGCATTGGCGACATTATCACCGGTACGGTACTTCAAATTACCAATGAGTTCACAATTGTAAAGATCCGCGAAGGTGTCGAGGCTGAGCTGCCTTATTTCGACCTTCGTCGTCATCCCGAGGAGCGCAATGAGCGTCCTCAGGGCGAACGTTATTCTCACAATCAGCGTATTAAGGCCATTATTGTTGATGTGCGCGACCCGAATAGCAATGCACAGCCCATTCGCGGTGAGCATATGCGTCCTTCAATCGTAATCAGCCGTACGCATCCCGATCTTATTCGCCGTCTGTTTGAGCTCGAGGTTCCCGAGATTTACGACGGTGTCGTTGAGATTCGTTCAATTGCCCGTGAGCCTGGTGCGCGTTCTAAGGTCGCTGTTTCTTCACTCGATAGCCGTCTCGATCCGGTTGGCGCCTGTGTTGGACCGCGTGGTAGCCGCGTGAGAACAGTCGTATCCGAGCTGCGTGGCGAGCGTGTAGATGTGGTTCTTTGGAGTGACGATCCTGCAACGTGTGTCGCCAACGCACTATCGCCGGCTAAGGTTAGCCGCGTTATTGTCGACCCTGAAACTGGTCATGCAACGGTTATTGTGCCTGACGATCAGCTTTCCTTGGCAATTGGTAAGGAAGGTCAGAATGCTCGTTTGGCAGCCCGTCTTACTGGTTTGCACATCGATATCAAGAATGAATCGCTGGCTGCCGGTATTCTTCGCGGTATGGCCGCTGCTGAACCTGAGCATGAGGAAGTCAGTGAAGATGAAGAGCATCGTTGCGAGTATGTGGGCCCCAATGGTGTCCGTTGCCGCAACATGGCTCGTCCTGGTTCTCCATATTGTGGCATCCATGAGAAGATGGCTGAGCTTGCCGATGTGGAAGTATCAGACGATCCAGATTCACTGATTTAAGCCTGGGCAGATGCCCCGAATTCGATGAGACATAGAGAAGGGAGTGCCCATGGCAAAAGTTCGTGTTCATGACCTTGCTAAAGAATATGGAATGACAAGCAAGGAAATGCTTGGTCATCTCAAAGATATGAAGATTCCAGCCAGCTCTGCATCATCTGCACTGGAAGAGGCGTATGTCTCAATGGTGCGCAAAAAGCTGGCCCCCATTCTTGAGGCGCGTAAGGCTGAGATTGAAGAGCAGAAACGTCTTGAGAAAGAAGAGCACGAGCGCGAGGAGCAGGAAGCTCGCGTTAAGGCCGAAGAGGAGCGCCTTGCAGCAGAGCGTCGTCGCGAGGTAGAGCGTGCCGAGGAAGAGCGTCGTCGTGCTGCCGAAGAGAAGGCTCGTGCTAAGGCAAAGGCAGAAGAAGACGCGCGCCGCGAAGCTGAGCGCAAAGCAGCTGAAGAGGCTGAGCGAAATCGCGTGCATGACAATGCTCCCAGCTCTGTTCCTTCTATGGCGAGCTTGTTAGAGCAAATCGCTCAGCAGGAAAAGGTCCTTGCGGAGACCAAGGCTCACAAGGAAGAAGAGCGCAAGGCTGAACGTGAAGAGCGTCGCAGCTCACGCAATTCGCGTGGTTCTCGCAATTCCCGTTCTTCGAACAATGATGCTCCAAGCAGCGAGCCGCAGCATCGCAGGAGCCGCAATAACACGGTGGGTGCCGCTGCAATGGATGTTGCAGGTGAACAGGCCCGTGCTGAGGGAGCTGGAAAGAATAGGCGTGGTCGCGGAAACAAGAACCACCACAATGAGAACTCCAGCGAGGATCGTTACAGCCGTATGGCGCGTGCAGCCGAGGAATATAATCGCGAGCATGTTCTCGAAGAGGCTCGCGCTGCAGTTGAAGAGGCAACCCGTGAATCCACAGGGCGTCGTCGTAAGCGCAAAGAGCGTCGTCAAAAGCAAGCTAAGGAAGCAGCTGAACAGCAGCGCATAGAAGAAGCCATTGCGAACGACCAGGATCTTTCGCAGCTCGATACGGTAAAGGTTCCGCAGGGTTCTACCGTAGCTGAGCTGGCAGATCTTCTGAATGTGTCCGCTAACGACATTATTAAGCGTCTGTTCTTGTTGGGCACGCCTCTTACCATGACGCAGAGCATGACTGACGATCTCATCGAGCTTGTGGCTGATGACCTGGGTCGTAAGGTTCGCGTTATGACCAAGGAAGAGGAGAATTCGTTCACCTTCTACGACGATCCGAAAGATCTGCTTCCGCGTCCTCCAGTGGTTACGGTAATGGGACACGTTGACCACGGTAAGACGTCGCTTCTCGATGCTATTCGTCATACCGGTGTTGCTGAAGGCGAAGCTGGCGGTATTACACAGGCTATTGGTGCTTCCCAGGTGCTTATCAACGGAAGGCCTATCACCTTTATTGATACGCCTGGTCACGAAACCTTTACTGCCATGCGTGCACGCGGCGCTAAAGTAACCGACATCGTTATTCTTATTGTTGCTGCTGATGACGGCGTTATGCCTCAGACTGTTGAATCTATCAACCACGCAAAGGCTGCTGGCGTGCCTATCATCGTTGCAGTCAACAAGATTGATAAACCCGGTGCAAACCCGGATAAGGTCCGCCAGGAGCTCACGGAATATGGCATTATTCCCGAAGAGTGGGGCGGCCAGAATATGTTCGTAAATATTTCTGCCAAGAAGAAGATCGGTATCGACGAGCTGCTTGAGACCGTTCTGCTTCAGGCCGATGTTCTCGAGCTCAAAGCCAATCCCAACACCTTTGCTTCCGGCAACGTACTTGAGGCAAAGCTGGATCGTGGTCGCGGTTCTGTAGCAACGGTTCTCGTAACGCGCGGTACTCTGCATGTGGGCGATGCGCTTGTTGCGGGACTCTCTTTTGGTCGCGTACGTGCTATGGTCGATCCTAAGGGCAATTCCGTTGAGGAAGCTGGCCCTTCGGATGCTGTTGAGATTTTGGGTCTTCAGAGCGTTCCTATGGCAGGCGACGAATTCCGCGTCTTCCAAGACGAGCGTGATGCACGTGATTTGGCCGATCAGCGCGCCCTCAAGGCCCGTATTGAAGAGCAGAACCGCGTGAAGCATGTCACGCTTGAGAACCTCTTTGACACCATGGCATCTGCTGATGTTAAGGAACTGAATCTCATCATCAAGGCTGATGTTCAGGGCTCTATTGAGGCTCTTCAGGATTCTCTCAATAAGATGGATCAGTCTGAGGTACGCATCAATACCATTCACTCTGCTGTTGGTGCTATTACCGAAACCGACGTTATTCTCGCCGATGCCTCCAATGCAATTATCATTGGCTTTGGTGTGCGCCCGGAGGCCAAGGCACGCAATGCTGCCGAGCGTGCTGGCGTTGAAATTCGTACCTATAGCGTCATTTACAAGGCCATCGAAGATATCGATGCCGCTCGTATTGGCATGCTCAAACCCACCGAAGAAGAGCACCAGACGGGTGTGGCAGAGGTTCGCGAGACCTTTAAGGTGCCCAAAGTCGGCGTTGCTGCTGGCTGCATGATGAGCGAAGGCGAAATCTCTCGCGACGATTCCGTGCGCCTTGTTCGCGATGGTATCGTGGTCTTTGAGGGCAAGATCGCTTCACTCAGGCGCTACAAGGATGACGTTAAGAGCGTTAAAGCAGGCTTTGAGTGCGGCATCAGCCTTGAGAACTATCAGGACTTCCACCCCGGTGACCTTATCGAGGGCTTCCGGATCGTGGAGGTTGCTCGTACAGAATAGCGAGGTGGACCATGAAGCAGAACTCTGGATCACGTCGATCAAATGAGTTGGCACGTGAGAAACTTGCGAATATTTTGCTGTATGAAATTGCCGACCCTGACCTCGCGTTCGTTACCATAACGGGCGTGGAGGTCTCGGTTGACCGTTCCTTTATGCGTGTATACGTAAGCTGTGAACCCGATCGTTACGATGAGGTTTTGGCTGCGCTTGCACGCGCTAAAGGGAGGATTCGCTCATTGCTTGGCCGTAGTCTCGGTTGGCGAGTAACGCCTGAAATTGCGTTTACCATTGATACAACCACCGATGAGGCTGAGCGTATCGCTCGGGCACTCGAAAATGTTCCAGAAACCATGTCAATCGAGAAAGACGAGCAAGGTTATCCGGTTGAGCATGAGGATGGATCTGAAGAGGGTGTATCCGAGGAGGGAGGCGAGGCTCGTTGAAACCATGCGAGCCCATGCCTGCAGAGGTATTTGAAGCGCAGATCGCAGCGTTTGACGAACTTGCTCATGAGATTGAGCAAGCAACAACAATTGCGCTCTGCGCTCATACAAACCCTGATGGTGATGCACTTGGATCGGTGCTTGGTTTAGCTCGTATCATTCAGCATCGTTGGCCAGGCAAACGAGTTGCATGCCTTTTGGCTGACCCTGATCCAGTGCCACGTCTCTATCGCTTTTTGCCAGGGGCCGATACTTTTATACATGTTGACGAGTATGTCGAAGATCCTGATTTATTTATCATGGTCGACTTACCGCATCCATCTCGTCTTAATGAAGCTCGTAGTCTTGCTGAACAGGCACATCATCTTGCTGTAATCGACCATCATCCTCAGGTTGATAAGGTGGCAGAAGTTTCTGTCATTCGTCCAGAGGCTGCTGCTACCGGTGTTATCGTTGCCGAATTTGCACTTCATCTTGGGCTTGAGCTTGATGAAGATCTTTCTCAGTGTTTGATGTGCGCTATTGTTACCGATACCGGTCGTTTCCAATATCAAAATGCCGATGCAGAAGCATTTGAGATTGCAAGTGTGTTGGTAGATGCTGGGGCTGATCCGAGTGAAATATCTCTGCATGTATATCAGAGTTTCCGCTTGGAATACCTTCATCTTCAGTCGATAGTAATGGGCAGGATCATCACGTTTGATGAAGGGCGCGTTGCCTATAGCTATGCTACACACGCCGATCTTGAGCGTACTGGAGCCCATCCTGATGAATGCGATGGTCTTATCGATATAGTTCGTTCTGTTGAGGGCTCTGAGGTTGCTCTCTTTCTCAAAGAAGCGGGGGATGGCACGGTTCGTGGCAATCTCCGTTCAAAGGCGGACTGGGATGTTTCCCGAGTGGCTCGAGCGCTCGGCGGGGGAGGTCATAAGGCTGCTGCTGGTTTTACTGCGCGGGGAAGCATTGATGAGGTTCTTGCTACCGCTTTACCATTGCTGCGCAGTTTGCTCGATGGGAGTTTGTCGTGAGGCGTGGTCCTTCTCCGATCAATGCACTCTTTGCTCTTGATAAACCTACAGGTATGACAAGTCACGATGTAGTGTCGCGTGTTAGGCGCGTGTTGGGCACCTCTCGAGTTGGCCATGCTGGAACTTTGGATCCTGCTGCTTCAGGTGTACTTGTCATTGGTGTTGGACAGGCGACCAAACTTTTGGGTCTGCTGACGCTTGATCGCAAACAGTATAGAGCTACGTTTTCTCTTGGCGTGCAAACAACGACCGATGACGCTGAGGGAGATAGCATACAAACCGCTCCAGTTTCACCTGAACTACTTTCATATCCTAAAGCCTTAGAAGAGGTGAAGGGTCTGATTGGAGAACAAGATCAGGTTCCACCGGCGTATTCAGCTGTTTCGGTTGGTGGGAAACGCGCATATGCTGTGGCGCGGGCGGGACAACAGATAGAACTTCCTTCTCGTCATATTCAGATTTTTGATGCCAAGCTTGTAGATATCGATCCAGAACAAGCTACATGGACACTCGATTTGGATGTTTCCAAGGGAACTTACATTCGAAGCATTGCACGTGATTTAGGTCAAAAGCTTGGTTGCTTTGCTCATGTAACTAACTTGCGTAGGTTGACCTCGGGTTCTATCAGTCTGAAAGATTGCCTCACACTCGCAGAACTTGAGGCCGATGGCCTTGCGGCTATTCGTGCCCATTTACTTGATCCAGTGGAAGCACTTGAGCTTTTCTCGTATGAGCTTGCTGATAATGAGTGCAAACCCGTTATGCATGGGCGTCCATTTGTGCCGCAGTTTCAGCAAAGTTATTCAAATAACACCAAGATTGCCCTAACGTATAAGGGCGGACTAGCTGGCATTTGGCGTTATGACGGTACGTATGTGCGCTGCGATGTAAACTTTCCTCAGGCAATTGAAGGAGTGTGCGTTTGACCACCTTTCTAGAATGTAGCCTTTTACAAATGAGTCCCGAAGCGCCACTTAAACCCGCACAAACTATTTCGCTTCTGAGCGACGCACTTCAGGGGAGAGATTCTTCTCACAACCACGTGCTTGATGTGAATCTTGACGGCTTTTCTGCAAAAGCTTTCATACCTCATGGAAAAAAGATTCCATCTTCAGCAGCGCCTATTGCCTGTGCAATTGGAGCTTTTGATGGCGTACACAGGGGTCATCAAGCACTTATCGATCGTTTACTGACAAGAGCACAAGAGCTCAAAGCAGCTCCTCTTATCGTGACCTTTTCTCCTGATCCAGCTGAAGTTCTGTCTTCTGTAACAGATGGCATCGAGTTACTTTCTGTATCTGAGCGCATTCAGCTCCTGAGTACTTGCGCTTCAGTGCCAATTATTGCCCTTCATTTCACTCCTGAACTCGCGCAGGTTTCCTACGATGTTTTTGTACGTGATGTTTTGCAGCGGTTAGGGACGCTGCGCCTTCTAGTTGTAGGCGAGAATTTCCAAATGGGTGCGAAAGGAGCCGGAACAGTTTCTGCTCTCTCTGAACTGGGAGCTCAAGATGGATTTGAAGTTATTGGTCTCCATCTTGTTGATGATAATGGCTCCGCTGTGAGTGCAACGCGTATCCGCAGCCTTATCCATGTCGGGCGTGTTGAACAGGCAGCAGGCATGCTTGGCCGTTGCTACTGCGTAGAAGGAAAAATAATTCATGGGAGGGGAGAGGGAAAAACCTTTGGATTTCCTACTGCTAATGTTTCTCTGTCCGCTCGTTCATGTTTGCCAAAGCAGGGTGTTTTTGCTGGATTTGTTGTTTGCGGAAGCCACGCATGGCCTGCTGCACTCAACGTAGGTTTGCCACCTACTTTTACTGATACGCCAGCTACATCCCAAGCTTTTCTTGAAGCGAATCTTCTGGGTTTTTCTGGAGATCTTTATAATCGAGATGTAACGGTTGTTTTTGTTCGATGGCTTCGGGATTCTCGTCCTTTTTCTTCAGTAGAAGAGCTAAAAAAAGTGGTTCTCTCAAATATTGACTGGGTACGAATGACCTTAGGTGAACACGAAGTTAATCTAGGGGGCACCAATGATCTCTGATGAAGACAAGGAGCGTGTACGCAAAGAAACAGACTTTGTTGCACTTGTGTCAGAGACCGTGCCGCTCAAGCAGCGTGGTGGTGAGTTTTGGGGATGCTGTCCTTTCCACCATGAGAAAAGCCCGTCATTCAAGATCAATCCCTCAACAGGCTTATGGCATTGTTTTGGCTGCGGTAAAGGCGGAGACGTTTTTGATTATATTTGCGAACGAGAAAATCTTTCCTTTCCCGACGCCATTCGTTATTTAGCCGATAGATCTGGTATAGAACTTACCGAGGAGCATGGCTCTACGCACCATGGTCCAAAGCGCAATCGCCTTATCGATTGCTTAACAGAGGCACAGGCGTTTTATGCTTTATTGCTTCTGCGTGGAAAAGGCAAAGATTGTGCTGCGGGTCGCTCGTATTTGGCGGGTCGTGGATTTGGCTCTTCGGTGTGTCGCCGATGGGGGCTGGGATTTGCTCCAGGCCATGCGCAGCTCGTTTCCCACCTCTCTCAAAAGGGTTTTTCTGCTGCCGAGATGATTGCGGCAGATTTGGCTGTAGAGCGAAATAACCATCTTCAGGATAGATTCTACGATCGGGTAATGTTCCCAATTCGTGATGAAGGTGGTCGTGTTATCGCATTTGGTGGGCGTGTTCTAACCGACGCGAAACCCAAATACCTCAATACTAAAGAGACAGCTGTCTTTCACAAATCAAAGCATATGTTTGCCTTTGATCGTGCAAAAGAGACAATTACTGCGCAAAGAACCGCAATTGTTTCCGAGGGATATACCGATGTTATTGCCATGCATGAGGCTGGTTTTACCAATGCGGTTGCCGCTCTGGGAACATCGTTTTCACTCGATCATGTTCGCACCTTATCTCGGTTTGCGCATACCATTATTTGCCTGTTTGATGGTGATGCAGCGGGACAGCGAGCTGCAGAGCGTGCAGTTCGCTACGTTACCCAGACCGATGCTGATCTGCGCTGTGTTGTCTTACCTAACAATTTAGATCCAGCAGAGTTTCTTGATACCTATGGTCCTGATGCGCTTCGTGAGGAATTGGGAAAATCTCGACCACTTATCGACTTCGTTTTTGAACACCGTCTTGCAGGCTACGACTTAACTGTTCCGGGACAGCGCGTGAAAGCGCTGCATGAATTGGCGTCTATCTTGGCGCCACTTAAAAACTCAGTTTTGTTGGATGGCTATGCGACACGTTTAGCAGATGCGCTAGGCACAAATGTTGCAGAGACGCGCCGTGCAATTCAGCAAGCAAAACCTGCTGAGCTTGAGACTGAAACAACTCCTCGTGATCAACCGGTTCATGCACAACAACCGTCTTCTGAGATGCGTACTTTTTCTCTGGATGAGCGTCGGCAAATTTTAGTTGAACGTGAACTGTTAGCTTCTATGGCAGAAAACCTTGATGCATTTAGAACATATGCCGATCGACTAGGGTCTTTTTCTTGGACAGATCCTGTTCATGAGACGATTGCATGGGCGATGTTGGCGACCCCCGCAGGAACTACGCCACGCGAAATTATTACGACCGTTGAAGCTGTTGTGCCCAAAGCTCGGCAAATCTTGGCGGAAAGCCAGTTCCCGGCTTCTTCTGATGATGTGGAAAAGCGTGCAGCATTTCTCATTGATCAAGTAGATCTATTCTCTACCAAACGACGTATTCGTGGGATAAAAGCGCGTTTGCAGACCTCCGATCAGTCTCAGGATGCAGAAAAACTCTTTCGAGAGGCAACTCAGTTGCAGCGATATGTCAATGAATTAAGTGAAAGGCTCTCTGAGGGTTATGAATAGGCCGGAATAGGGTAGAATTTAGCGGCTATGTCGAAAGGAGCCACGTGGCCAAGAAGAAGAACGATATCAAGCTCCCTAAAGAGCTGAGCATTGTCGTAGACAACATCGTAAAAAGTTCAGATGGAAAAAGCGTCACTGAAGATGATATCCAGATCGCGCTGCGTGAGGTGGATATCAACGATGAGGAGCTTTCCGATATTTACGATGCCTTAAGAGCAAAAGGTGTCGATATCGAAGCTGATGGTGACGGGACGCTTTCACCGGATCTTTTAGCCACAATGGGTGGCGTCGCTGATGATGACGATGATGATCCTTTTGGCGATGATGTCGACGATGACCGCAAGGCAGCTCTCGAGGAAACAAAAGTTGCCGATGAGGAGCTTCGTGCTGCAGCAAAAGTTCGTCAACCTCAACGCCGCTCTGCGCGCAGCAAAGCACGTCGCCGTGTTGATTCAAGTACGGTTATGCTCACGGGCGATCCGGTACGTATGTACTTGAAAGAAATTGGTAAGGTTGACCTTCTTACCGCCGCTGAAGAAGTTAATCTCGCCATGAAGATTGAGGCTGGCACCGATGCTGCTCAGCATCTTGAAGCTGCTGACATGGGAGAAGAGGAACTCACACGTGCGGAGCGTCGTCGTCTTACACGTGTTGAACAGGTGGGTCTTGAGGCAAAGCAGGCGCTTATTTCTGCAAACTTGCGTCTCGTTGTCTCTATCGCTAAACGCTATGTGGGACGCGGTATGCTCTTCCTGGATCTTATCCAGGAAGGTAATTTGGGTCTCATTCGCGCAGTTGAGAAGTTCGACTATACCAAAGGCTTCAAATTCTCGACGTATGCTACCTGGTGGATTCGCCAGGCAATTACGCGTGCTATTGCCGATCAGGCTCGTACTATTCGTATCCCAGTGCACATGGTAGAGACCATTAACAAACTCGTACGTGTGCAGCGCCAGCTCCTTCAGGATTTAGGTCGTGACCCAACTCCCGAAGAGATTGGCGAGGAGATGGGTATGAGTGCCGATCGCGTGCGCGAGATTCAGAAGATCAGTCAGGAGCCTGTGTCCCTTGAGACGCCTATTGGCGAAGAAGAGGATTCACAACTGGGCGACTTCATTGAGGATTCTCAGGCAGTGGCTCCTCCAGATGCTGCAACGGATTCAATGCTTCATGAGCAACTCGATCAAGTGCTTGATGGCCTTGCCGATCGTGAGCGCAAAGTAATTAAGCTTCGCTTTGGATTGGAAGATGGTCACCCCAGAACGCTTGAAGAGGTTGGTCGCGAGTTTGGTGTTACGCGTGAGCGTATTCGTCAGATCGAGAGCAAGACGCTTGCCAAACTGCGCCATCCCAGCCGTTCAGGCCGACTGAAAGACTATATGCAGGAGTAGAGAAGTTTCTTTCTCTTGAATTATTGAATTTGAGTGCCGGCTTCATGCCGGCACTTTTTGTTTATAGCCTCTCTTGCAATCTGTGGCTCAGGTGCAACAATCTCTCTGCTGGATTCAGAAATGCTGTACGGCTATTCCAGCAGATAGTGTTTTGTATAAAACAGGTTACTTCCTGACTAGAGAGCTAGCATTGGGGCAAATTATGTAGGGACAAACAATAGCTAAAGAATAGAGCGTTCCACAATCTCAAAAAGGCTGATATCTCTATGTATGAAGTTGGTAGAGCAAAAATAGAATGCTGGGATACAGACGGTTTTCGTCGAGGTTCAAAAGTTGATTTTGAACAGAATGGATCGCAAATCATAGCCACTTCAAATGGCTATACAATTGGCGAAGTTCCGCTGGAATGTGTCAACATCATTGAGGATCTTGGTATTGAAAATATCCAAGCTGAAATTAAGGTTATTGGCTTCGGTTATGTAGAAATAGCACTCTATGATTCTTCGAGAATTGACGATATTTCGGGAGTTGAATATCCCGAAGCTGTGCTGCGCGGAGTAGATGGAGAGATCCGTCTCTATTCCAATTTTGCAATCTATCTGAAAGATTCTGGCGAGTCAGAACGAAAAGAGTTAAACAGTGTAGTTGCTCGAGTTGAGTCTGGAGAAGAGGCGAGTAGTCGCATTACGGTTACTCGCATGCTTTTGGTTGGAATTTTTTCGTTAGCCATAAAAAAGAACCGAGGTGGAGAGAAGTTTTTAACACTTGAGGGTCCTGATTTCCTGTGGGCTCTTGAATGTAGCAAAACCCAGACCAACGATGCTGTTCGTTTTGCCGTTAAAGTCAATGACAAAGTTAAACAATTAGGCACAATTACTACGCATCATATGGAAGGACTTGCTTCCAAGGACGGCAGGCTACATGCGGCAGTGTTTGAGCGAGATAGTTCTGGAGAATCTGAATCTCTAGCTCTTATGAAATCTAAGACTTCTGAGGTCGAATCATTGTTTGAAAAGATTCAAAGCAGCGGTTATGAGATTGTTGAAGCAAGCTATGATGGCACGCAGCTCTTTGTGACCTATAAATAGTCAAGGCTCTATAACACTTCATAGATATTGTCAGATCTGAGAAATCATAATAAAAAAGCCCTCTGAAAAGAGGGCTTGAAAATTCTGGCTCCCCGGGTAGGGTTCGAACCTACGACACACTGATTAACAGTCAGTTGCGCTACCGCTGCGCCACCGGGGAATATGTCGTGCGCTTTGCACAAGAAGTAAGTATACCGAATACTATTTTAGGTGCAACCATTTTTTTCAAATTCTTATGCGTTTGAGCTTCCATAATTTGGCAAGCTACTTAATAAAGGCACTTTACCTGGCGAAATAGCAATCATTGAGATCTTTGACCAGAATAATTGATGCCAGTTATTTCATTTGCAAGCACGCTTCCACCATGGATAAACGCCTCTGCAAGCTTTTCCCAATCTGCGAGCGCTTCTTTTAGACGATCATTAAAAGAGTCATTCGATTGTTGGCCCGTAAATGGATTTGTCCAAAGGAAATGCTCAATATTTGCTGCAGCGTCTGCAGAAAGATCTTGTGTTGGGTGAGCAAGCGACGAAAGCATTGAATGCCTTCTGAATAAGCGTTCGAGTTTTCCAATTTTTTGATTACGATTCGAGCCAGCTGGTTCAATGAGTTGGTACACCTGCCTCATATTGTTAACTGCATGCGGGTACTCATCGACATCAAGGTCAATCCCGAATGTTGTGAGAGCAACATGACTCATGAGTGCTCCTGCAACGCGACCGATTCTCTCTGTACAAATGAGAATCTCGGCAGGCGGATATTCCTGAACCGTTACTTTTCTTGTTTGCCAAAGAAGCCAACAATCCAGATCGCTTTCGATAATGGCATGTACTTCATTTTCTGCGTCATTTAAATCTACATTCGCGGAAATAAGATCATTTTGCTGAGCATAGACATACGGATGAACTGTTCGATCTAAGGCGTAATGAGAGAGCATGCCCAATGCGAATGCGCGTCCAATACGACTATCAGCAACCGGAAGTCTTTCTACACCCGTGTGCATAGCTTGGAAAGCTTCATAGATATGTTCATTGTGCATACGATGGGCAAGCTCATGTGATGCATGCAGTTTTCTCGGTATTCCTGAGAAGCGGAAGAAGAACGGATCAGGACCTTGGTTTCCCAAAAGAAAAGCTAAGAGTTGTTCCTCACCGTCAATAAGGCCTTCCGGTAATTCTTTCTGAGCTCTCTCACCAAATAGACGGTGTGTAATAATCGCGGGCATTTTGCCTCCCATCGCATAGGTTATGTCTATTCGTACCCCTTAAAGCTGTTATCAATAGCTCAGATTGCGGCTGAAAAGCGAGAATGTTTTACGTCTGGCTTACCTATTTGTGTCATAGACGGAATTAGCATGCATTAAGCAGCGTATGATCTTTTTAATCGATGTAGAACAAAGCTGCGCTCAGAGGAAGGACGTAGCAACCATGAAATTTACGAAGTTAGAGCGAAACTGGGTGCTCTACGATGTGGGTAATTCTGCGCTTGTCTTATTTAATACGTCTGTTGTTCCTATCTATTTTAATGCAATAAACCAGGGGGCTTCGGCAGCAGAGCTTGTTACTGCTTGGGCTAATGCTCAGACGGTTGCTTCGCTTGTTGTGGCGCTTCTCATGCCGATTTTGGGTTCTTTGGCTGATTTCGCCGGCAACAAAATTAAATTCTTTTTAGGTGCCTTTCTTACAGGGTTTGTTTTGTGTCTTGCACAGGCAATCCCTATGAGTGCGTTGCCATTTCTCGTGGTCTATGTGCTTTGTACTATCGGGCTTAACTCGTCGATGACATTCTACGATGCCATGCTCACCGATGTAACAACCGACGATCGTATGGATAGTGTGAGCTCATCGGGTTATGCATGGGGCTACATAGGTTCTTGCATTCCATTTATCGTCTGCATTGGACTCATCTTGGGTGGACCAGCCGTTTTGGGCTTGGATATGCTCTGGTGTGTACGTGTCTCATTTATCATTATTGCTTTATGGTGGCTTGTTTTTACGTTGCCGCTTGTGCGTACGTATCGACAGCGTTTTGGCAAAACACTTGGTGAAGGAGCCACGCTGGGCACCGAGATTGCAAAAACGTTTAAGGGCTTAGGAACAACATTAAAAAGTATTGCAAAAGACCGCCAGCTCTTTATCTACATGATCGCGTTCTTCTTCTACATCGATGGTGTTCATACTGTTATTTCGATGGCAACCACATACGGATCATCACTGGACATTGATTCCACACAACTCATTTTGGCGTTGCTTGTGACTCAATTCGTTGCATTTCCCTCTGCGATTGCTTATGGGCGTCTGGCAGGGAAGTATGGCACCTTGCGCATGATATTGATTGCTGTATTTGCGTACGTGTGTATCGTGCTGTTTGCAGCGTTTTTCCTTCAAAGCGCTTTTGAGTTCTGGATTTTGGCTATCGCAGTGGGGATGTTCCAAGGTGGCATACAAGCTCTTTCAAGAAGCTACTTTGGAAAGCTTGTTCCGAAAGAACGTGCCAACGAGTATTACGGTTTCTTCGATATTTTTGGACGCTATGCAAGTGTGATGGGTACGTTTTTAGTAGCCACAGTGACATCCCTTACAGGATCAGCAAGCTATGGAGTGCTCTCGATCGGGGTTCTTCTCATCATTGGATTTGTATTGCTTCTCAAGCTTCCAGATGCTCGACATGAGATATCAAAATAAGGGTCAGACAAAATTTTTCGAAAAATAGCTTCAAAAGGTCTTGGTCATATGGTGAGAAATACCGTTGACCGAGACCTTTTGACCATCTGCAAGGATTTAAGGGCAAAAGAGCAGATAAATGAGGGATTATGACACCTGCCGAACGCGAGAATCACTATCCCAATTATGTAGGAAATGTGTAGACAAGCGCTAAATCCTCGTTCTCACTTGCAGCCGAGGCTTGGCGTGCGTATAGTCATTTCTCGCGCCGCGGGGCAAGCCCGACGGCCGCGAACCTTGAGAACCGGATACTGCAACTGAGAAGTTGTTAAAGACAGCTAAGAGTTCAAGCAGATAAGAAGGGTTTTTACCCTGTCTTATTTCTTTTGAATCCGAAGAATCGACAGCGTATAAGCTGGAGCCTGACGATTAACTTATTTTAAAACGTTTTTTATTCCGTTCTTGTAAGAACGGTATTTTGAACGGAGAGTTCGATCCTGGCTCAGGATGAACGCTGGCGGCGCGCCTAACACATGCAAGTCGAACGATTAAAGCACTTTCGGGTGTGTATAAAGTGGCGAACGGCTGAGTAACACGTGGGCAACCTGCCCCTCGCTCAGGGATAGCCTCGGGAAACCGGGGGTAATACCTGATAATCCGTACTTCCCGCATGGGTTGTACGGCAAAGCCCAGACGGCGAGGGATGGGCCCGCGGCCTGTTAGCTTGTTGGTGGGGTAACGGCCTACCAAGGCGACGATGGGTAGCCGGGTTGAGAGACCGACCGGCCAGATTGGGACTGAGACACGGCCCAGACTCCTACGGGAGGCAGCAGTGGGGAATCTTGCGCAATGGGCGAAAGCCTGACGCAGCGACGCCGCGTGCGGGATGAAGGCCTTCGGGTCGTAAACCGCTTTCAGCAGGGACGAGGCGAAAGTGACGGTACCTGCAGAAGAAGCCCCGGCTAACTACGTGCCAGCAGCCGCGGTAATACGTAGGGGGCGAGCGTTATCCGGATTCATTGGGCGTAAAGCGCTCGTAGGCGGTCCATTAGGTCGGAGGTCAAATCCCGGGGCTCAACCCCGGTCCGCCCCCGATACCGGTGGACTTGAGTGTGGTAGGGGAAAGCGGAATTCCCGGTGTAGCGGTGGAATGCGCAGATATCGGGAAGAACACCGGTGGCGAAGGCGGCTTTCTGGGCCATCACTGACGCTGAGGAGCGAAAGCTGGGGGAGCGAACAGGATTAGATACCCTGGTAGTCCCAGCCGTAAACGATGGACGCTAGGTATGGGGGGGACGATCCCTCCGTGCCGCAGCTAACGCATTAAGCGTCCCGCCTGGGGAGTACGGCCGCAAGGCTAAAACTCAAAGGAATTGACGGGGGCCCGCACAAGCAGCGGAGCATGTGGCTTAATTCGAAGCAACGCGAAGAACCTTACCAGGGCTTGACATGTGCGTGAAGCCGGGGAGACCCGGTGGCCGAGAGGAGCGCACACAGGTGGTGCATGGCTGTCGTCAGCTCGTGTCGTGAGATGTTGGGTTAAGTCCCGCAACGAGCGCAACCCCTGCCGTATGTTGCCAGCACTTCGGGTGGGCACCCGTACGGGACCGCCGGCGTCAAGCCGGAGGAAGGTGGGGACGACGTCAAGTCATCATGCCCCTTATGCCCTGGGCTGCACACGTGCTACAATGGCCGGCACAACGGGCTGCGAACCAGCGATGGTAAGCGAATCCCTTAAAGCCGGTCCCAGTTCGGACTGGGGGCTGCAACCCGCCCCCACGAAGTCGGAGTTGCTAGTAATCGCGGATCAGCACGCCGCGGTGAATGTGTTCCCGGGCCTTGTACACACCGCCCGTCACACCACCCGAGTCGTCTGCACCCGAAGTCGCCGGCCCAACCCGCAAGGGAGGGAGGCGCCGAAGGTGTGGAGGGTAAGGGGGGTGAAGTCGTAACAAGGTAGCCGTACCGGAAGGTGCGGCTGGATCACCTCCTTTCTAGAGAGCATCTTTAGAAACATCAGATCCAGTATTGTCGATGTCTTTAATCAATTTTTCGGAAGCAGTGTTCGGTCCCGAGGGTTCGCCCTCGCGCACCTTGAGAGCCGCATAGCGTGATAGTTAAGAGAATTATTTCTCTGCGAAGATCGCATCTATTTGTTGATAAATCAACAAAACAATAGTGTGTATACCCAAGATCATCAGATCTTGTAAGAGAAGATGATAAGGGCGCACGGTGGATGCCTTGGCACTGGGAGCCGATGAAGGACGTGACAAGCTGCGATAATCCTCGGGGAGGGGCACATACCTTTTGATCCGAGGGTCTCCGAATGGGTAAACCCCACAGGATTCATTTCCTGTGATTCTCTGGCCGAACACATAAGCCAGAGAAAGGTAACCCGGGGAACTGAAACATCTAAGTACCCGGA
Source organism: Olsenella sp. Marseille-QA0557 (assembly GCF_965119725.1). Lineage (NCBI taxonomy): Bacteria > Bacillati > Actinomycetota > Coriobacteriia > Coriobacteriales > Atopobiaceae > Olsenella > Olsenella sp. Marseille-QA0557. Next base: position 1,625,973 of record NZ_CBCPMI010000001.1, read on the forward strand.
GGAAGAGAAATCAACCGAGACTCCCCGAGTAGTGGCGAGCGAAAGGGGATGAGGCCAAACCGGTAGTAGCGTAAGCGCTGCCGGGGTTGTGGGGCCTGCTATCGCGCATTGTTTCACAGGAGCAGAACGGTATGGGAAGGCCGGCGAAACAGGGTTACAGCCCCGTATGCGAACTGTCAAACAATGTCAGCAGGTACCCGAGTACCGCCGGACACGTGAAACCCGGTGGGAATCAGGGGGGACCACCCTCCAAGCCTAAGTACTACCCAGTGACCGATAGCGAACAAGTACCGTGAGGGAAAGGTGAAAAGCACCCCGGGAGGGGAGTGAAATAGTACCTGAAACCGTGCGCCTACAAGCAGTCGGAGCACCTTCTAAGGTGTGACGGCGTGCCTTTTGTAGAATGAGCCAGCGAGTCACGGTCCGTGGCGAGGTTAAGCCACGAAGCGAGCCGTAGCGACAGCGAGTCCTAACTGGGCGTTTTAGTCGCGGGCCGTGGACGCGAAGCCGGGTGAGCTATCCATGGGCAGGCTGAAGCGGGGGTAAGACCCCGTGGAGGGCCGAACCCACCTAGGTTGAAAACTGGGGGGATGACCTGTGGATAGGGGTGAAAGGCCAATCAAACCCGGAGATATCTCGTTCTCCCCGAAATAGCTTTAGGGCTAGCCCCGGGCAACTTACCTGCGGAGGTAGAGCACCGGATGGACGCGGGGGCCTCACCGCCTACCAACTCCAACCGAACTCCGAATGCCGTAGGTCTTTACCCCGGGAGTCAGAACATGTGGGCTAAGCCGTGTGTTCGAAAGGGAAACAGCCCAGACCGCCCGCTAAGGCCCCTAAGTCCATGTTAAGTGGCAAAGGATGTGCGTCTGCTCAGACAACCAGGATGTTGGCTTAGAAGCAGCCACCCATTTAAAGAGTGCGTAATAGCTCACTGGTCGAGTGGACATGCGCCGACAATACACGGGGCTAAACATGGCGCCGAAGCGGCGGAATGGATAGCAATATCCATTGGTAGGGGAGCTTTCCGTCTGGAGTGAAGCGTATGGGGTGACCCTGCGTGGACCGGCCGGAAGTGAGAATGCTGGCATGAGTAACGAGAGAGATGTGAGAAACATCTCCGCCGTAAATCCAAGGTTTCCTGGGCGAGGCTAATCCCCCCAGGGTCAGTCGGGAGCTAAGGCGAGGCCGGAAGGCGTAGTCGATGCACAGCAGGTAGACATTCCTGCACCTCCGACGAGACGCTATGACCGAAGGGATAACGGAGGAGGGTAGCCGAGCGGGGTTCTGGACGTCCCCGTGATGGCGCGTAGGCTGTGGAGTTGTGAAATGCGCTCCACGTGACGGCTGAGGCGCTGGACGAAGCACTTAAGCGAAGTCGGTAAGCCCATGCTCCCAAGAAAAGTCTCTAGGCAGTCTCTAGGAGCCCGTACCGCAAACCGACACAGGTGGATGGGTAGAACATACCAAGGCGATCGGGAAAACCATGGTTAAGGAACTCGGCAAAATTACCCCGTAACTTCGGGAGAAGGGGAGCCGGGCTTGGTGGAGGGGCGTGCCCCCCGAGCTAGGTCTGGCCGCAGTGAAGAGGTCCAAACGACTGTTTATCAAAAACACAGGACTCTGCTAAGCCGTAAGGCGACGCATAGGGTCTGACGCCTGCCCGGTGCCGGAAGGTCACGGGGAGTTGTTATCCTTTGGGAGAAGCAGCGAACCTAAGCCCCGGTAAACGGCGGCCGTAACTATAACGGTCCTAAGGTAGCGAAATTCCTTGTCGGGTAAGTTCCGACCTGCACGAAAGGCGCAACGATTTGGACACTGTCTCAACCATGGACCCGGTGAAATTGCACTAGTCGTGAAGATGCGACTTACCCGCGGAAGGACGGAAAGACCCCGTGAACCTTTACTGCAGCTAGACATTGGCTGCTGGGGCGTCGTGTAGAGGATAGGTGGGAGACTGTGATGCAGGGGCGCCAGCCCCTGCGGAGTCGCCCTTGGAATACCACCCTCGGCGCCTTGGCATCCTAACCCGCGGCCCTAATCGGGCGTGGGGACCGTGTCTGGTGGGTAGTTTGACTGGGGCGGTCGCCTCCTAAAGAGTAACGGAGGCGCGCGTAAGGTCTGCTCAGGACGGTCGGCAACCGTCCCTTTGAGTGCAAGAGCACAAGCAGGCTTGACTGCGAGACGTACAGGTCGAGCAGATGGGAAACCAGGCTCTAGTGATCCGGCGGCCCGGCGTGGAACGGCCGTCGCTCAACGGATAAAAGGTACTCCGGGGATAACAGGCTGATCTTCCCCAAGAGTCCACATCGACGGGAAGGTTTGGCACCTCGATGTCGGCTCATCGCATCCTGGGGCTGGAGCACGTCCCAAGGGTATGGCTGTTCGCCATTTAAAGCGGTACGCGAGCTGGGTTCAGAACGTCGTGAGACAGTTCGGTCCCTATCCTCCGTGGGCGTAGGAGAATTGCGGGAGGCTGCCCCTAGTACGAGAGGACCGGGGTGGACGGACCTCCGGTGTACGGGTTGTTGACCAACAGCATTGCCCGGTAGCTGCGTCCGGTCTGGATAACCGCTGAAGGCATCTAAGCGGGAAGCCAGTCCCAAGATGAGTTCTCCTTTTGGTAAGGCCACTCGTAGACTACGAGTTTGATAGGCTGCAGGTGTAAGGTAGGCAACTGCCTCAGCCGAGCGGTACTAATCGGCCGAGCTCTTCTCTTAAGCTTTCTTCTCAAGAACCTCTTAGCTACGCGCTGTGCGGCCCTCAGGGTGCGGTTTAAAACAGCATATGCCGAATGTCCCTTGCGGGTCGGCGGTTTTGGCGGGTGGGGTACACCCGGTCCCATACCGAACCCGGAAGTTAAGCCACCCCGCGCCGATGGTACTGCGGTTTAGATCGTGGGAGAGCAGGGCGCCGCCGACCCGCAAGCGACATTCGAAAATATGAACACCCTCGACATCGAGGGTGTTTTTGTATAGAGAGAGGGCGTGAGGGAGAGGCAGTTTAAAGCGTATCTCTGTTCATGCTGTGAGACTTCTCCAGTAGCTCGTTTGCTTTGTTAGGATATGTACCGTTCATGCGTTAATTGGTTGCCTTATCCCCGAGTTGCTGGAGGTATTTTGGACTCCAAAGATACGAACCTTTCTCACGCTGTAGATGCTAAAGGTTCTTCAGCTGAATTACGTGAGCGTACGTGGTATCCACCGCATAGGCGCGATCTTTTTATTCTTAAGCAGTTAGTCTCAAAAGACTTTAAGCTTAAATATCGTCGAAGTGCGCTCGGTGTAATTTGGAGTGTTTTAAACCCGCTCCTTATGATGATTGTTATGGCTGCTGTTTTTTCGTCGTTTATGCGTTATAGCGATCCTACGCTTGGCAATTATCCCCTCTATCTCATTTTGGGTAATACTGCCTGGTCGCTTATGAATGATTCGACAACGCAAGGTATGCAGTCGATACTTGGAGCTTCAGCACTGCTTAAAAAGGTAAAAATCAATCGGTTTGTTTTTCCCGTCCAAAAAGTACTTTTTGGTCTTGTTAACTATGCCTTCTCACTTATTGCGGTAGCAGTTGTTATGCTCTTCTTCCAAATTCCACTCACACCTTATGCACTGCTGCTTCCAGTGATTGTTCTTTTGCTTGGTCTTTTCTGTATTGGTATTTCGCTTTTCCTTTCTGCTGCTGCAGTTTTCTTTAGAGATGTTATTCATCTCTGGGGTGTTTTCCTTACTGCTTGGATGTATGCCACTCCTCTGTTCTATCCGTTCTCGATTCTTCCTGGATGGATGCAGACTTTTGAGGCGTTTAATCCCATGTATTGCTATATCACCTGCATTCGAGATGTCCTTCTGTATCAGCAGCTGCCAACAGTCAGTTTGTTAATTCGTTGTGTAGCTTTTGCTGTCTTTGCACTGGTCGTTGGTTGGTGCGTATTTAAACGTCATCAGCATAAGTTCATTCTTTACATCTAAGGGGAGATCGTGGGCGAATCTGTCACTTCTCAACAGGCTATCGAGACCCCTCATACTTCTTGTTCTCACCACTCCGGTGAGACCATCATTGATGTGCATGATGTCTCGATGATTTTTAATATTGCTTCAGAACAATTCAACTCTTTGAAAGAGTATTTTCTCGCTCTTACACGAGGTGAATTGAAATTTAAAGAATTCCGAGCGCTCAATCATATTAACTTTCAAGTTAAACGCGGTGAGTCGTTTGGTTTGGTAGGCACTAACGGTTCTGGCAAATCTACCATGCTAAAGATTATTGCTGGCGTTTTGGAAGCCTCGGAGGGAACCTGCACCGTTACAGGCTCTATCGCTCCGCTTATTGAGCTTGGTGCTGGCTTTGATATGGAGCTTACGGCAAAAGAGAATATCTATCTCAATGGAGCTTTGCTCGGTTATCGCAAAGATTTTATCGACGAACATTTTGATGAAATTGTTGCCTTTGCTGAGCTTCAGGATTTTATGGATATGCCACTTAAGAATTATTCGAGTGGTATGGTTGCTCGTATTGCATTTGCTATCGCAACAATCACAGAACCCGATATTCTTATTGTCGATGAGACGCTTTCTGTTGGCGACTTTTTGTTCCAACAAAAATGCGAGCGACGTATCAATGAGCTTATTGAGGCTGACGGGGTTACTGTTTTGCTGGTAAGCCATAGCATCGACTTGGTCGAGCGCATGTGTGATCGCGTGTGCTGGATTGAGAAGGGCGAACAGCGGATGATTGGTCCAACCGAAGAGGTATGTGCTGCCTATCGTAACTTGGGAGCGTGATCGCATGGCTGAGGATGTGCTCGAGCTGGATACCACACCAGAAGAATCTGAGCCTGCGGTTGAGCTCGATTATGAAGATGTTGACTATATCGAAGCTCCTGCCGTCACCATTCTTGTGCCAATCTATAACGTCGAGCGATTCTTGCACCAATGTCTGTCGTCATTACAGAATCAAAGCTATGTAGACTTTGAAGCACTGCTGCTCAATGATGGCTCCACTGATAGCTCCTCTGAAATTGCTCATGAGTTTGAGGCTAAAGACCCTCGTTTTCGTGTCATAGATAAGCCAAATTCTGGCTATGGTGCCACTCTCAACATTGGTCTCTCTCAGGCAAAGGGAACCTATGTAGGCTTCCTTGAATCCGATGACATTATGTTTCCCGGTGCACTTGAGCGCCTTATGACAGTAGTAGAGGCATATGATGCCGACATAGCTCGTGGCACATATTCCTTGTACTGGTCAAAGGGACCACGCGATATTGTTCAGCATCCTTATGCTGAAGATATCATCAATAGATCGATCGATCCGCGCGATGAACCGCGTGTTTTTCTGTATAAATCTGCTATTTGGTGTGGCGTATTCAAGCGTGAAATGCTGGTCAATAATGCGATTTCGTTCTTGGAAACGCCGGGTGCTTCCTATCAGGACACCTCGTTCGCCTTTAAGACATATGCTTCAGCAAAGAGTGCTGTCTTTTTCGACGAGCCGATCATCCATTATCGTCAGGATAATGAGGCGTCTTCCGTGCGCTCACGTGGAAAAGTGTATGCGGTGCGTAAGGAGTTTGACGAGATAGATCGTTGGCTTGCTCGTCGGGATGACCAAACACACGCTCGCACCCTTCGACGTGCCTCTGTTGTTGCACGTCTCAACGCGTATCTTTGGAATGTTGATCGTATTGCTCCTGAGTATCGAAAGGAATTTATACGTTCAATTTCACTTGAGTTTTCGAAGATGGATGATGCCGGACGCATTGATTGGGATGCGCTTGATTCATGGCGTGCACTCAATATTCGCAAAATAATTGACGATCCAGATCATTACTTGCGTTTGCGTGAAAGTGTCCATGGAGAGTCTGCTCTTTCAAAGGCGGCCTTCTCGCTTGAACTTGGTGGCGTTGGAGCTCTCATGGGTGCTCTGCGTGAACGAAGGGCGCGTTAGCTGTGCCACGCATCTCTATTATTGTTCCTGTCTTTAATGCTGAGCGCTATCTCGATGCGTGTTTGGACTCTCTTTTTGCCCAGACACTCAGAGAAATTGAGGTAATTTGCGTTGATGATGGGTCTTGCGATCGCTCGCTTCACATTCTTAAGCAGCGCGCCTTGTCAGATCGACGCCTGAAGGTTTTATCACAGCAAAATGCTGGTCCAGGTTCGGCCCGTAATGCCGGTATGGAGAGTGCAACGGGCGATATTGTCATGTTCTGCGATGCTGACGACTGTCTTGAGCCTTACGCATGTAGTGTGATCTCAAACACGTTTATGCGCGACGCTTGTGATGTCATGGTATTTGGCATGAAGATATTCCCAGAAGATGAACTGCACCCTTCTTTGGAAGGCCAACAATATCCTTCTGATGCTGTATTAGGAAATTCCGCTGCTGATCATAGGCGTCTTCTTTTTGCGTCCAAAGCACGGCCGTTTGCTTGTCGCGTGGCACTGTCACGCGAGTTTGCAAACAGAGAGCATGTCCGATGGCATCCCGATCTTACGCTTGCTGATGATCAATATTTTTGTTTCTACACCTATCCGCGTTCTTCGAAAACGACACTCTGCTCTCAACAGCTGTATCTGTACCGTATGAACACCTCTTCGCTTACACATGCCTCGCAACAGAGTACAGAGGCTCTTTTGAGCAAGATGGATAAGCATATGGCTTGTGAGACAGCAATCTTAAAAGACTGGGAAGGAAACGGGTTTATGAGTCTCGCGCCTGCCGAACTTCTTAGTTGGTGTCTCGAATTTGTACTCTTTGATGCGAGCAAGCTTCCCATAAAAGATCAACGGGCTTTTTGGATTCGATGGTGGGATTCTGTCGGAAGCCATTTTGATAAGCAGATTCAGGCCCGGCTTGCCTTGCCTACGCGTATGTGCCTTAAAGATGCTGAGCTTTGCGCTCAAGGCACTCGTAAGGGGGTTGCCCCGGTACATTTAGCTTTTCACTTTATTCGTCAACGCGGCATTATTGCTTCGGCCAAGAGGCTTCTTTATGCTTTGAGACGAGGCAGATAAGTGCTCGTAGTATGCATGTTTGCAAAGAAGGTGGCTTGTGAGTAGTGCCGATAGGGTAACAACACCAGACATTTCTGTTCTTATCCCTGTTTACAACGTTGAGCGTTATGTAGGAGCTTGTCTCGACTCACTCCTAGCACAAGACTTCACCAATTTTGAGGCCCTTGTCATTAACGATGGCTCTACTGATGGCTCTCGTGCCATTCTCGAGCAATATGCAGCACGGGATAAGCGGATACGTATTATTGACAAGCCAAATTCTGGTTATGGCATCTCCATGAATCGTGGTCTTGCTGAAGCACGGGGTACTTATATCGCCATTCTTGAATCAGACGATGTAATGGCGCAAGGAGCTTTGCGTTTACTCTACGAAACTGCCTGTGAGCACAATGCAGAGGTGGTTAAAGGTAATTTTTGGCTGTGGTGGTCCGGAAATGAGGATACTGCCGAGAGAACTGAACTCTTTCATGTTGTGCCAGAAAGTCTTGTCGGCAAAGTTGTTACTCCGACAGTGAATGGTTTAGATATTTTTTATCAGAAACCTTCAATTTGGAGTGCGCTTTATCGAGCGGATTTTCTTAGGCAGGAGCGCATACAGTTTCTTGAGACCCCGGGGGCTTCGTACCAAGACGCTGGATTTAACTTTAAAGTTTGGGCTGCAGCTCAGCGAGCGGTCTTTATTGATGAACCACTTTTGAAATATCGTCAGGATAACGAAACTTCTTCTGTACGTTCTCCTGGAAAAGTCTTTTGCGTTATGGATGAGCACGCTGAGATGCGTCGCTGGCTCGAAGCGCGTCCTGGAGATCATCGCATGCTGCTCAAAGTGCTTGGACGCATGAAGTTTAATAACTATCTGTGGAACTACGATAGGCTGTCTGATGAGCTGAGAACAACTTTCCTTGAGCGAGCATGTCCAGACCTTGCTGCCGATAGGGACGAAGGTCTTTTAGATGAGCAGATTATGGGGCCGGTTAAATTCACCGAATTACAATGCTTGCTCACGTCTCCGGAACGCTTTAGGCGCGTGCGTGAGAAGTTGCCACAGGATGCATCCGGAGGCCTTGCTTCAGTGCGCCAAATTCTGGCTTATGGTGGTATAGGAGCACTTTGGCATGTGTTAGCTGAGCGTTTAGGTGGGAGGCGATAAGTAATGCCTCGTCTTTCTGTAGTAGTTCCTGTCTATAACGTTGAACAATATCTGCCGGAGTGCTTAGATTCCCTGCTTATACAAGATTTTGATGATTTTGAAGTTGTGCTGGTCAATGACGGTTCTCCCGATGGTTCCAAGGCAATTTGTGAGCACTACTGCAATCTTGATGCCAGATTCTGTTTGATCTCTAAAGAAAATGGCGGTCTTTCGAGCGCTCGGAATAAAGGTATTGATGCAGCAAGAGGGGATTACATAAGTTTTCTCGATGCTGATGATAGATATACACCTCAAGCCTGTGGACGCATTGTTCAAGCGCTTGATGAGTCTGGTGCTGATGTTCTTACCTTTGGTGGAAGTGCTTGGCCTGCGGAAGAATCCTACCCATGGTTAGAAGAAGTGCTCAGTCCTCGAGATTGCATCTACAGCAAATTTTCTGAAGATCTGCTCATGAAAGAGGCATCAAAGCCTTTTGCATGGCGTTTGGCGCTCCGTCGTTCGTTTGTAGAAGCTTGTAAGATTCGTTTTGACGAATCTGTAAGCTATGGAGAAGACCAAGTATTTGCATTTGCGGTATACCCACGTTCCAGTCGTACCTGTCTTATCCATGACAAGCTTTACGACTATCGCATCGTGCGCGGCGACTCAATGCTTAATCGTATGCTCGCTGATAAACCAGCCATGCTTTCGTGTCACATTGAGCTTGAGCGAAAAATTATGGATGACTGGGCTTCTCTCGGGATTCTTGACGATCATTGCGCCATGCAGCTGACCTGGATCTGTGAATTCATCCTTTTTGATGCTTTGCGCCTCTCCGATGATGCTTGTGCTGAGATATGGCAGAAAACATCGCGCAATATCCTTTCCCAATGGTCAAGAGATCGAATCGCAAAAGAAAGGTTGACGCCCGGAGTTCGTGCGCTTGTTCTTGCGGCAAAAGACAATCGAAGGCCTACGCGCATACGACGAGCTCTTCTCATGTGTGCTTGTTATTACGATTGGCATGGCATTGATGGCGTAATGCGTCGCCTCTTGCATGGACCTCGAAAGACCCACTCATAAATTTTTCGGACAACTGTCCGTTTTCTCTTGTAACTTGTAAAAAAGAGCGTATAGTAAAGCCCGACCTTTAAGCGCGGTACGAGATACCCGCAAGGCCCAAAAGACTTTGAGTGAAATATGCTCAAGGTGCTGTTCTGCGCCTTTCCGGATGCCTCGTGCCGCATGTCGGCAGGGGCGTCTTTTTTTAAGGAAGGGAGATCCATGACAGGTGAGCCGAAGGCTGTCATCATGGATGAAGCCGCAATCTCGCGTGCAATTACCCGTATTGCTCACGAGATTCTTGAGCACAATGAGGGCGCAGACCATATTGCTCTTGTAGGTGTTGTAAGAAGGGGCGTGCCACTTGCACAGCGCATAGCTGAGCAAATTTACAAGATCGAGGGGGTGAAAGTTCCCTTCGGTTCTCTTGATATCAGTTTTTATCGAGACGATGTAACCCGTGCGATTGCGCCGGTCCTTCACGGTACCAATATTCCTTTCTCGGTGGATGCAGAAAACATCGTTCTTGTTGATGACGTGCTTTATACCGGTCGTACCGTTCGTGCAGCTTTAGATACGCTTATGGACTATGGACGTCCGAAGACTGTCCAGCTTGCTGTCATGGTGGATCGCGGGCATCGCGAGCTTCCTATCAGGGCAGATTATGTTGGAAAAAATGTGCCCTCTTCTCGCGAAGAAGACGTGCGGGTGAACGTTTCTTCGCTTGATGGAACTGATTCAGTTGAGATTTGGGACTCCCAGAACAATGCAGAAGGGAAGGGCACGCGATAATGCTCTCTGTTAAACACCTGATCGATACCAACAGTCTTACGGCAGATGATATTACCCAGATTCTTGATACGGCCCGTGCTTTTTCTGAGGTAAACAAACGCGCCATCAAAAAGGTTCCGGCACTTCGTGGCCGTACGATTGTCAACCTCTTTCTTGAACCTTCCACTCGTACACGTAGCTCCTTTGAGCTAGCAGAAAAGCGTCTTTCCGCCGATGCGCTCAATATGGGTGGCTCCACCTCTTCAGTTGTAAAAGGGGAGAGCCTGGCAGACACTATCCAAACAATCGATGCTATGAACGTTGATATGTTCATTGTTCGTGCTCGTCTTGCGGGAACCCCTCAAAAAATTACTGAGAACACCGATGCGGTGGTGATTAATGCGGGCGACGGAAAACATCAGCATCCGACGCAAGCAATGCTCGACCTCTATACTATTCGCGAAAACTTTGGTCATCTCGATGGACTCAAGGTTGCAATCGTGGGTGACCTTGCTCACAGCCGCGTGTGTGGTTCACTTGCTCCAGCGCTGAAGACTATGGGTGCTGAGGTTACCTTAGTTGCTCCTCCTACATTTCAAGTGGATGATCCCTCTTGGTATGGGTGCGAACAGACCGCAGCTCTCGACGATGTTATTGGCGACATGGATGTTGTGTACATGCTTCGCGTTCAGCTTGAACGCATGGAGGGTGCTGCAATTCCTTCTCGTCGTGAATATAACCGCTTGTATGGTCTGGATGAGCGCCGTGAGCGCATGATGAAGCCAGGGGCAATTGTGTGTCACCCAGGGCCTATGAATCGTGGTATGGAAATCAATACTGAGGTAGCCGATTGTGCTCGCTCCAGGATTCTTGATCAGGTAAACGCTGGTGTACTTACTCGTATGGCAGAGATGTATCTGCTGCTGGGAGGAGAGTCTGATGTCATTTCTGCTTAAGGGAGCTCATGTCGTAGATCCTCAGGTATCCCTTGATGGTGTGTGCGATGTTCTTATTGATAAAGATTGCATTGTCCAGGTTGGCGAGCACATTGAGCCTGATGAGGTCACTGAGGTAATAGATGCTCAGGGTAAGTATTTGCTTCCAGGTCTCGTTGATATGCATGTCCATTTCCGCGATCCGGGCTTTGAATACAAAGAAACTATCGAAACGGGTACGCGCGCTGCGGTGCATGGTGGATTCACCGATGTTGCAACCATGCCCAATACCAGCCCGGTTATAGATAATGGTGCCGAGATTCGTTATGAATATGAGCGCGCACGCGACGCTGATATGTGTCATGTACGTCCCATTGGAGCGCTTACACATGGCGAAAAAGGCGAGGCTCTTGCTGAAATCGGCGATATGGTTATGGAAGGTGCGTGCGCCTTCTCAGACGATGGACATGGTGTTCAGAGTGCCGGTATGATGCGTACCTGCATGGAATATGTTTCCCAATTTGACCGTGTAGCAATTGCCCATTGTGAGGATGAATCTCTTACCGCTAACGGTGTTATCAATGAAGGACGCGCCTCTACACGTTTAGGCATGTTTGGTTGGCCGGCACTTGGAGAAGAGCTTGAGATTTATCGTGACATTGAGCTGTGTCGTCTTACGGGCTGCCCGCTCCATATCGCTCACATTTCCACTGCAAAAGGTCTTGAGCTGGTACGTGCTGCTAAAGCTGAGGGTCTTCCTGTTACCTGCGAGGTAACACCTCATCACCTCTTCTTAAACGAAGAAGATATAACCGATGAATACAATACAAACCTCAAGATGAACCCGCCTCTGCGCACGCCGGCCGATGCCTTGGCCTTGCAGGAGGGCCTCTTGGATGGTTCTATTGATTGTCTTGTAACCGATCATGCTCCCCATGCTGCCCATGAAAAAGACTGTGAGTGGGAGATTGCTTATTTTGGCACCGTTGGTCTTGAGACCTCTCTGCCGCTTATGCTCACCAATCTGGTGCTGTCGGGAAAGATGAGCTGGTCGAAGCTGGCTGAGGTAATGTCGATCAATCCACGTCGCATTCTTAGGTTGGAACCTGTAACGATTGCCGCGGGTTCTCAGGCAGACCTTACGCTCATTGATCCTTCAACCACTTTTGAAGTAACAAAAGATTATCTTGTAGGACGTTCCAAGAATTCGGCGTTTTTAGGCTATACGCTTTCAGGCAGTGCAAGTGATGTGTTTGTTTCAGGTGTACAAAAACTTGCTTCTGGAAAATTAGTCACCAAACTTTCCGAATAGATAAACAAGTCAGGCGCACTCTATGTGCGCCTGATGCATGAAAGGAGAAGGCGTGCCAGTTCCTTCTGCTGCACGGCTCCATGAGTTTATTGTCGTGACAAATGAGCCTGTTGCTTGTGATATGTGGCGCCTTGTCATTCGCGCTCCTAAGCTTGCTCAAACAATAAAGCCCGGTCAATTTGAAAGTTTTTATGTTCCAGGCGACCCATCCCAGATTGTGAGAATCCCGCTCTCGTTTAGCGCAGTAGATAAGCGCGAAGGAACACTTGAAACAATCTATGCAGTTGTGGGTGATGGAACACGCCGTCTTTCTCATATGAAACCAGGGGATACATCAAATGTACTCGGTCCCTGTGGTCATGGGTGGCGTGTAGAAAATGGGGCTTCACCCATACTTTTAGTAGCAGGCGGTGTGGGCGTTACACCTATTTTGGGACTTGCACGCGAATTGGGTAGTCAAAATATTGCCTTTGATGTGGTTTTGGGTGCTCGCGATAAAGCGAGATGCTGGGGAGAAGCAGAGTTCATAGCTGCTGGAGCTCGGAATGTAGTAGTTACCACTGACGATGGATCATACGGTATAGCGGGCTATGCTTCCGATGGAGTTAAAAAGCTTTTGGCTGACACTTCATACAGATGTTTGTATGTTTGCGGACCAGAGCCCATGATGGCATCGGTTGCTCAGATTTCTCATGAAAAAGAATTGGATTGTCAGGTCTCTCTCGAACGGATGATGACCTGTGGGTTTGGCGTGTGTGCAACATGCAATGTCGCCTTAGCTCAGGGTGGCTATGCGAGCGCTTGTATGGATGGTCCCGTTTTTTCGGCTGAGGAGGTGCTGTGGTGAGCAGTGTGTCCATGGCCGTAGAGCTGGCAGGTATGAGATGTCAAAATCCCGTAGGAACAGCCTCTGGCACCTTTGGTGCGGGATGGCAGTTTGAAGGCTTTTACGATGTATCTCAATTGGGGTTTATAACTGCAAAGGGTTGTTCGTTTGAACCATGGGAGGGAAATCCAGCACCTCGCATGTGTGAGATTCCTTCTGGCATTATGAACTCTGTCGGACTTGCTAATCCGGGTATTCCCCAGTTTGTGCAGCAGAGCGGAGCCTATCTGAGCGATCTGTCAAACAAAGGTTGTCGTGTCATTTGCCAGGCAGCTGGTCATACGCTTGATGAATATATTCAAGCAGTGGAAGCCTATGAGGAGATGGCACCCTTTGCCGATGCCTTAGAACTCAATATAAGCTGTCCAAATATAGCCTCAGGCGGCGCTGCAATGGGGGCAACACCCGAGGGTGCTGCCAGTGTTGTGAAAGCAGTGCGTGGGCGAACAACACGGCCTCTTATAGTCAAGATGGCTCCTGAACGTGTGGGAGAAGTCGCTGCTGCTCTTGAAGATGCTGGAGCTGACATATTGTCTCTCATCAACACGATTCCCGGTATGGCTATTGATGTGAAGACTCGTAAAAGTAGGCTCTCACGTCCAACAGCAGGTGTGTCTGGACCAGCAATTCATGCCATAGCAGTGAGAATGATATGGGAGGCACATAAAGCCTCATCTTTGCCAATTATTGGAATGGGCGGCATTTTTTCTGGAGAAGATGCTGCAGAGTGTATTTTGGCTGGCGCTACTGCTGTTGCGGTGGGCACTGCAAATTTGGTTGACCCACTTGCTGCCCCACGTATTTTAGATGAACTTACCACGTGGGTAGAGTCTCAGGGTGTTTCGGATATTAACGAATTGATTGGAGCAGTTGCATGTTAGACGGCGCTGATAAAGTCATTGTTGCTCTCGACTGCGATCGAGAAAAAGCATTGCATATTGGCAAACTTCTTGCTGGTCAAGCTCAGTGGGTAAAAGTGGGCATGACCCTTTATTACGCCTATGGTCCGTCTATCGTGAGCGAGATGCATGATATGGGCTTTAAGGTGTTTCTCGACCTCAAACTGCATGATATCCCACATCAGATACGAGGCGCTGCCAAAGCTGCCTCAGAGGCAGGCGCAGACATGCTTACCCTTCATGCTTTAGGTGGCAGCGCTATGATCGAAGCGGCACGTGAAGGCGTTGAGGCGGCTGCCGCCAGCCGTCAGACGAGAACCCAGCTTTTATCAGTAACAGTCCTTACCAGTATGGATTCAGAATCACTGCAACGTGTGGGTATTTCTACGCCTCTGACAGAAGAAGTACGTCTGCTTGCTCAGCTTGCACGTGATGCTGGAAGCGACGGTATTGTATGTTCTCCTCATGAGGTTGGGGCACTGCGCAAGGATTTGGGAAGCGACTCAATTCTGGTAACTCCTGGAATTAGGCCTGCCGGTGCCAATCCTGGTGATCAGAGCCGTATTGCTACACCTGCCCAAGCGCTGGAGGCTGGAGCAAGTCAACTGGTGGTTGGAAGGCCGATTGTTCAGGCAGAGGATCCACTTACTGCATTTCAGGCGGTTGTTTCCGAGGTGAACTAAACGTAGAATTATTCTGTCTGCGCGGATTATGTATCTTCGGGGGATAAAATACGTTTGTTTTGCGTTTCAAATAAACGTGGAATCTGTCGAGGTCTTGCAAAGTCCCTGTTGGATTGGCAGACTATACTTTCATCGACTGGGTTGTAGGTACGGATACCTACCCGAAAAAGAACATATCAATGTTTGGAGGAAACATGGCTCTCCCTGAACTCACAGCTGAGCAGCGCAAGGCGGCTCTCGAGAAGGCAGCTGCCGCACGTCATGCTCGCGCCGAGCTTCGCGAGAAGATCAAGAATGGTGAGATCTCTCTTGAGGAGGTCCTGGACTCCGACGATCCTATCGCTAGCCGTTTGAAGGTCTCTGCTCTTATCGAGTCCCTTCCTGGCTACGGTAAGGCCAAGGCAGCCAAGGTTATGAATGAGCTTGGCATTTCTGCCACTCGTCGTGTTAAGGGTTTGGGCGCTCGTCAGCGCGAGCAGCTCATCGAGGCTCTTTCAAAGTAGGTGGAAGGCAAACCTAGAGCCCGTCTCTTTGTTGTTTCGGGACCGTCAGGTGCAGGAAAAGGAACTGTGCTTTCTAAAGTGAGAGAGCTTCGTCCTGACCTGGGCTTGACGGTTTCAGCGACAACACGTGAACCTCGCGCAGGAGAAGTTGACGGCGTCTCATATCACTTTTTGTCAGAAGCTGAGTTCAGGCAACGCATTGCTCAAGGTGAATTTCTTGAGTGGGCTGATGTGCATGGACACCTTTATGGAACGCTTCGTAAAGATGTTGATACGCTTTTGGCTGCCGGCAGTTCGCTTGTTCTGGAGATTGATGTACAAGGCGCTCTCAATGTTCGTGAGAGCTATCCAGAAGCAGTTCTCGTTTTTATCGCACCGCCTTCGATGGAAGAACTTGAAAGGCGTTTGCGGATGCGGGGTAGTGAGACGAAAGAGTCGATGGCTTTACGTCTCGCTGATGCTGCTCATGAATTTGAGCTCGCTAAGAATTACGATGTTGTTATTACCAACGACGATCTTGATCGTGCAGTTAGTGAGCTTATTAAGACCATTAGATTGTTTGAAATGAAGTGAGGCTTTCTACGATGTCTATCATCAAGCCTGAAATTGATAACTTGCTTGAGAGGACAGAGCACAATCCTTTCCTGCTCTGCTCTATCGCTTCTAAACGCGCGTGTGATATTAACAACATGCTGCGCGGTCAGCATCTTCGTGTTACGGCAATTCAGCCGGTTGATGACATTACAACAATTGTTTCGGGTAAGGATCCCGTTACGATTGCTATGGACGAGATCGAGAACGATACCCTGGGCTTTGTGAAAGAGGACTTTGACGAGGCTATTCGGGGTAACAATAATATCGGCTAGCCCATGGCAAAGCGTGTTTGTTTAATCCATTATCACGAGATAGGTCTCAAGGGTAAGAATCGCTCTACCTTTGAGAACTTTCTTGTGTCGAATCTACGTCGCGCGCTTCGTGATTTACCCGTAAAAGATGTAACACGTACTTCTGGACATCTTCTTATCTCACTTTCTGATGATGAGGCGGCAATTCCCGTTGCTCAGGCGGCATTGCAAGTTCCAGGAGTTGCACGTGTTTCAATTGCATTGCTCTGTCCTCGGGATGAGCAGCAGTTTTGTGATGCTGCAGTAAAGGTATTAGGCGAAGCAGGAGAGTTTAAAACCTTCAAAGTTCATGCTCGTCGCTCTAATACTGACTATCATCTGCATTCACTAGAACTTAATCGTCTGGTTGGCTCAGTTCTTTGTGAAGCATTCCCAGATAAACGTGTGGACGTTCATAATCCCGATGTTACGGTTTACGTGAATGTCGTCCAGGGCGATGTGTATGTTTATGCTGCTTCCCAGCCAGGTGTTGGAGGACTGCCCGTTGGCAGCGCCGGAAAAGTAGTCTCGCTGCTTTCGAGTGGTTTTGATTCTCCGGTTGCAACTTGGATGGTTGGTCGACGCGGCGCAATTTGTCTGCCTATTCATTTTTCTGGAAGACCTATGACAGCAGATACGAGTGAGTATTTGTGTCAGGATCTTATGCAGGCACTACGTCCCTCAGGTATTATCGGCAGGCTTTATGTTGTTCCTTTCGGAGAGGTTCAACGACAAATATCTCTTGTTGTTCCCCAGTCGCTGCGCATTATTATGTACCGTCGTATGATGTTTGCCATAGCTGAACGTGTGGCTCGTCTTGAGGGTGCTAAAGCGCTTGTCACCGGAGAATCTTTGGGTCAGGTTGCTTCACAGACGTTGGAAAATATAGCGGCGGTTGATGAAGTTGTTTCTATGCCGGTGTTTCGCCCGTTAATTGGCTCTGATAAACAAGAGATTATTGAACGTGCAAAGGCGTTGGGAACATATGATATTTGCTGTGAAACTGCTCCGGATTGCTGCACGCTCTTTATGCCACGCCGTCCTGAAACTCATGCACGGATTGATCAGGTTCACGCGGCGTGGGATCTCTTTGACCACGATGCGATGATAGAAGAGCTTCTTGCTTCGATTGAGTATGTCGATGCAGAAGGATGTCCTTCGTATCGTCCGCCAAAAGAATTAAAGACGTTCCATAAGACATTGGGACCGCGGTAGTATTTTCAAAGTCTCACAAGGCTTTTAGCCTTTGTTTGCTGGCTGTCTGATTTGTGACGGTTGAAAATACTATTTCTCTTTTTATCGCTTCTCTCTTCTTTTTGCGATGTGCACTATGAGGTGCATCCGTTAGAAGGGAGGAGTGATTTTTTATGGCACAGACTTCTCGTGTTCACAAACGAAATCATGCTAGCAAGCTGCAATCGATATTCAAACGCTTTGGCGTCTCAAAGCGTTGGGGCGTTGCTTGTGCGTGTATCCTTCTCTTGGTGCTTTTCTGTTGCTTTGGTCTTTTTTGGCAGGGTAGTTCCGGTGTTGTATTGCATCGAAACACCTCTGAAAAGACAACAGACACAAATAATGCCGCTTCTACTCTTTCGGAAGAATCTGCATCAAAATCGGAGGGTGAAACAGAAAGTAATTCACAACAAGCATCAACTTCCAAATTGTTTGTACATGTGGATGGCGCTGTTGTATCACCTGGAGTGTATGAGTTTTCCTCCGGTTCGCGGGTTTGTGATGCATTGGATGCTGCGGGTGGTCTTGCTGAGGATGCTGATACCTCACAGATAAACCTTGCTGCACAGATTACCGATGGCGAGAAAGTATATGTTCCTCACGAAGGGGAGACGGTTACAAACATCACTTCTCCTGAGACAAACGATACTGCTAGTTCTGGTTTGGTAAATATCAATACTGCAACAGTGGAACAGCTGGATACATTGCCAGGTGTTGGTGAGGCAACCGCAACGGCAATAATAGAAGATCGCGAGCAAAACGGGCCCTTTACCTCTCCCGAGGATCTCATGCGCGTCTCTGGGATAGGTGAGAAAAAGTTTGAACGCTTGGAAGGGCTCATCTGTGTTTGAGTGGACCTCCAACACCCCTGCTTTGCCTTCTCGGCCTGTTATACCACCTCTAGCAATATCTTTGGTTGTATGTATTTGCGCTCAGCAATGGATCTTGACTGGTTTGTATGGCAACAGCAGCATTGTGGTACTCGCGGCTCTTTCTTTGGTGATTATCAGCTGTGCACTTTTGCCTGTTGTGCCACTTCCGCCTCTTCCGGCAGCACCAATTGGGATGGCTCTTTTGGTAGGACTCATATCAGCTGGTGCATTTGAGTTGGCCTGTGATCAGAAGGCCTCTCAATTGCTGGATACTCCAGTTTCATCCTTAACATTTGAAATCTCAAGCGATCCTTCCTCATTTGGTGACAGATGGAGAAGCCGAGCACATGCAGTAAAAGATGGCCAAACGCAAGCGGATGTTTGGCTTGTTTCTTCAGATCAATGCTCTTTAGGTGATCGTGTTCAATGCGTGGGGCAAATCTCTCCTTTGAAAGATGATCTCTGGGGAAGACGGGATAAGGCACAAGGCATATGTGGAACCGTGTCTGTCAAACACATTACTCGTATTGATCCGCCAGACGGGATGTTAGGAGAGCTATACCTTCTCAGACAAAATGCACTCGCTGCAATTCAGCCAGAAAAAAGTGACGGCAGAGCGTTACTTGCGGGTTGTGCCTGCGGATACCGTATTGATCTTGTAGCAAATGGGATTGAAGATGTTCTTTCAAAGAGTGGTCTTGTACATCTCGTGGCTGTATCAGGAGGGCATTTAACTACGGTTGCTGCTTTGTTGGACATGATTCTCGAGAAGACACGGTTTTCCGGAAAGATTCGACTTGCTGTTGTGTTGCTTGCAACAGCTATCTTTACGACGTTTTGTGGGGCTCCTACATCTGCTGTGCGTGCCTGGGTGATGACGGGTTCTGCTATGGTGGCGCCTCTGATGGGTAGAAGATCGCACGGATTATCTGCAGCAAGTTTTTCCGGACTAACGCTCTGTTTAATAGACCCTGCTACCTCATCTGATATGGGATTTCAACTTTCAGCACTCTCTGTAGCGGGTCTGTATATTTTTTCTCCGTATGCTGAATATGTCTTAGCGAAGCTCATGCCCTTTCAATTGAACGTTAGCTTTTTACCACAATTCATTCGCTTTCGATTCATGCGCCTAACACAGGGGTTGCTCAAACAAATTGCAGCTTCTGTTGTTGCACAGCTGATAACAATGCCCATTACTGTTTTGGCCTTCGGTACCATCTCGGCAATTGGACCTTTTGCAAATGCGCTGCTCGGCCCTGCATTCTCATGGTTTGTTTCTCTTGGTTGTATTTCGGTAGCTCTCTTATGGATACCGTTTATTGGCGAGCTTCTTCTATCGATTTGTGAGTTTTGTGCCTCGAGCATTCTGCTCTTTTCTTTTATGCTTTCGAGCATTCCTGGCGCCTGTATTGCGGTGGGGAATTATGCACTACCGATAATTGTGTGCACGCTTGTTATGGGGCTTTTATTGCTCGTGTTTTGGCCTGCTGTCTCACCATTTGCTGTTCGTAGTACTTGTGCGCTTCTCATGCTGGCAATGATCGGCTCGCGTCTTGTGACAGGGATTATAGTTGGTGGACGTCTTGTTGTTCTCGATGTGGGACAGGGTGACGCAATACTTATTCAGGACGGAAATCATAGTGTTTTGGTTGATACAGGCCCTGATGATGCCGTAGTTCAAGCACTTGCGAGAAATCATATTTCGGGTCTCGATGCGGTTGTGATTACTCATCTTCATGATGATCATTACGGTGGTTTAGACGAGCTTGTTGGGTTCGTGCAGGTGAGGTGTGTGTATGTAGGACAGGGTGTTTCAGACAATATGCCCGATGAGATGCGGGATGCTTTGCATCAGCTGGGTCTCTCTGAAGTTGCTGAATTATCAGATGGAGATAAGCTATCAATTGGACAGTTTGAACTTGAGGTTATTTCTCCTGACGGCGCAACGGATGGCCTTGAGAACGAAGATTCGCTCGTGATAAAGGTCCAATTTGTAGATAGCACCTCAAGGTTGTCAGCATTGCTCTGTGGAGATGCTGAGGCAGATGTTATAGATCCTCTCATACAGAGCGGGCGTATAGACACTATTGATGTGCTTAAGCTTGGTCACCATGGATCTGAAGCGTCGGTTACCGAACCGATGTTGGCATGTCTTCAGCCTGAATTGTGTGTGGCAAGTGCTGGTGAGGGGAACAGGTATGGCCATCCAGCGCAGGCTACCATGGAGATGGTAGGGGCCTCAGGTGCTTACGGTATGTGTACTATGGATACGGGCGATATTTGTATAGAGCCACTGAGCGATGGTATCTCGGTATCATGTGCTGTGCCCTATGATGGGGCGGCTGCGTAAGAATGCGAGATAAGGATGGATATATGACGAGTAAAAAAGCACAGGCGAAAACAGACGTGCTTTTGCCAGCGTATCTCGCTGTTGGATCAGACGAGCTAAAGCGTCGTAGAATTATCGAGCGACTTAAAACACATCTTGATGAAAACTTGCGCGATTTTAATTTAGACGAGCGTGAGGCTTCAGGTGATATGGAGCCAGAGAGTCTCCTTGCTTCGCTTATGGCATTGCCGTTCGGTCCTGGCCCACGGCTTGTCATTATCACGCGTGCAGAGCATTTGCCTAAGGCTGTATCAGAAATGATCGTTTCATACCTGTCTCAGCCAAATCCATCGACTGTGCTTCTGCTGGTGGCGGAAGCCCTTGCTAAAAATACCCGTCTCTATAAGACGATTGCAAAATGTGGTGCCAAAGCCATAATGGATTGCTCACCAAAGCGTCGTTCGGAACTGCCTGCTATGGTTTCAAAAATGGCTGCTTCACATGGTAAGCGCATGGATCATGCAGCAGCGTCAGAGCTTATCTCACGTGTAGGAGAGTCGACTCTTCTTCTTGATACTCAGGTACATACACTCTGTGAAATAGTGGATCCTCGAGAAGATATTCTTGTAGAAGATGTAAGAGAGCATATAAAGCGCGTGGCGGAAGTGAAGCCTTGGGATTTTCTTGATGCTGTGAGTGCTCAAGATTTGTCACAAGCGCTGTCTCTTTATTCGATGATGGAAAAACCATCGCAGATATTTTTACTTACGCTCATTACTGGACGTATGAGAGAGCTTATGTGTGCGCGCTCTTTGGAGGCTCGAGGTGAGATTGCTAATCTCGCACAGGTGTTAAAACGAGCGCCTTGGCAAGTAAGAAATCTTCCGGGGTGGGCGCGAAAGTTTTCTTATGCGCAACTCTCACAAGCTTTTAGGCTTTGCGCAAATGCGGAGAGAGATCTCAAAAATGGAGCTGATCCAGACGCTACATTTGTGCAACTTGTTAGCAAATTATGTAGGAAAAATGTATAACGACACAATAAAAAGGGCCGCTTAGTAAGCAGCCCTTCGTGCAGCAATTCTGCAGCAAACTTCTAAGGAGTCTTTTTACTTCATTGAGTTAACAAGAAGCTGGACGCCACTCTTGCGCTGTGCAGCCTGGTTCTTGTGAATAATGCCCTTAGCAGCAGCCTTGTCGAGCAAACGGCAAGCCTTATTGCAGGCAAGCTGTGCAGCGTCGGCATCGTTGGACTCGACAGCTGCATGAACACGCTTGACGGCGGTCTTAAGCTCAGAGCGGACCGCCCTGTTGCGCACACGCGCCTTTTCGGCGGTCTTGATGCGCTTCTTCTGGGACTTAATGTTAGCCACGTGCAGATCCTTTCAAACACAAGTTTTGTGAGCCCTCTTTTGCCGAGACACGGTGAGGTCAACTTTGTGAGTGTAGCACACAAGGCAAGGACAAGCTATCATCATATACATGACTGACTTCAACACATCACACATTCGGAACTTCTCCATCGTGGCTCATATCGACCACGGGAAGTCCACCATATCCGATCGTATTCTCGAGCTCACTCATACCGTGGAGGAGCGCGATCTCTCTTCACAGATGCTTGATTCCATGGACATTGAGCGTGAGCGAGGAATCACCATCAAATCAAACGCTGTGCGCGTTATGTATGAAGCCGACGATGGGCAGCTATATCAATTTAATCTTATTGATACGCCTGGCCATGTTGACTTCACGTATGAGGTTTCTCGTTCTTTAGCAGCTTGTGAGGGTGCCGTTCTCGTTGTAGATGCAACGCAGGGTGTAGAGGCACAAACGGTATCTAATGCAAATCTTGCTATGAATGCAAACCTCGACATTGTTCCTGCGATTAACAAAATTGACTTACCAAGCGCTCGACCTGATGAGGTAAAGCTTCAGATTGAAGACGAGCTTGCTATTCCAGCTGATGATGCGGTTTGCGTTTCGGGAAAAACAGGCGAAGGTATTCATGAGCTCTTAGAGGCGATTGTCTATCTCGTCTCTCCTCCAACAGGTGATGCTGAGGCACCGCTCAAAGCACTTATTCTCGATTCATACTTCGATGAGTATCGAGGAGTTGTAGCTACGGTACGCGTCTTTGATGGGCGTGTGCAAAAGGGCGATAACCTTCTCATGATGCAAAATGGCGAGGAGTTTCTTGCTGACGGCGTGGGAGTAAAACGTCCAGCCGAACAGCTTGTAGATGAGCTGAGTGTTGGTGAGGTTGGTTTCGTCGTAACTGGCCTTAAGGATCCGGCGAAAGTGCGTGTGGGCGATACGCTCACCTTGCGCGATAGGCCTTGCAAAGCAGCGCTGCCGGGCTACCGCGAGGCAAAACCTATGGTTTATACAGGTCTTTTCCCGGTTGATAATAAAGAGTATGAAAACCTTCGGGATGCCTTAGAGAAGCTTCGAGTAAATGATCCTTCTCTGGTATGGGATCCTGAGACATCGGTTGCTTTAGGCTTTGGCTTTCGGGTTGGTTTTCTTGGACTGCTCCATATGGAGGTCGTGAAAGAGCGTCTTGAGCGCGAGTTCAATTTAGATCTCATTGCTACCAGCCCAAGCGTGGATTATCACGTCTATAAAACAGACGGCACAATGGTGCAAGTGCGTAGTCCTCAGGATTTACCTGAGGTCACACGAATTGATCGTATTGAAGAGCCCTATCTCAATGCAAAAATAATTGTGCCGCCCGAGTACACCGGTGCGGTTATGCAGCTTGCCATAGATCACCGAGCAGAGATGCGTGACATGATTCACCTCTCTTCAAAGTCGGTGGAAATGCATTTTGAAATGCCGCTTGCCGAGCTCATTTTGGACTTCTTTGATCAACTTAAGAG
Organism: Olsenella sp. Marseille-QA0557; assembly: GCF_965119725.1. Lineage (NCBI taxonomy): Bacteria > Bacillati > Actinomycetota > Coriobacteriia > Coriobacteriales > Atopobiaceae > Olsenella > Olsenella sp. Marseille-QA0557. Next base: position 1,649,363 of record NZ_CBCPMI010000001.1, read on the forward strand.
TCGAACAAAAGGCTATGCAAGTCTTGACTATGACTTCAGCTGCTATCGTGCAAGCGATTTGGTAAAGCTCGACATTTTGCTTTCGGGTGATGAGGTAGATGCCCTGAGCTTCATCGTTCACCGCGATAAAGCATATTCACTTGCGAGAGGTTTGTGTGACAGACTCAAAGAGATCATTCCGCGCCAACAGTTTGAAGTTCCTATTCAAGGAGCAATTGGCAATAAGATTATCTCTCGCAGCACTGTAAAAGCTGTCCGCAAAGACGTGTTAGCAAAGTGCTACGGCGGCGATATTTCTCGTAAGCGTAAATTGCTGGAAAAGCAAAAAGAAGGAAAGAAGCGCATGAAAGCCATTGGAACGGTGGAAGTTCCACAGGAGGCATTCCTTGCCGTTCTGAAAGTAGGAGACGAGTGAGCTTAGAGACAGAGACAAAGGGCCGGGAGCATTCTGTTGCTACGCTGCTTGCAACCTATGGCCAAAAGGCTGGTCTTTCTCAGGAGCTTCAACCTTTTTCAGAGGGCGCTACCTTCGCAGAGCGTCTTGCCAGAAATCCATATCTTATGGCACCAATGGCTGGTGTGTCTGATGCAGCGTGGCGCATTATGGCTCGAGCCGGAGGCGCAGGTCTTGCCTACACCGAAATGGTGTCAGTAGCAGGCATTCATTATGGGGGAGAAAAAACCTGGTCGTTAGTTTTACCTGATGAGGTTGAGCCCGATATTGCTGTCCAATTGTTTGGTAGCAAACCAGAGCAGTTTAGCGAAGCTGCAACTCTTATTAGTGAGCGGCTGGGCGAGCGTCTGGCGCTTATCGATATTAATATGGCCTGTCCCGTTCCTAAGGTGACGCGAAAAGGGGAAGGGTCAGCACTTTTAGATGACCCTGAGCGGGCTTGTGAGATTGTCCGCGCTGTAGCTCATCATACGAACGTGCCGGTAACAGCAAAAATTCGTATAGGTCGCACAAGCCAACGAATGGTGGGACCGGAGTTTGCAAAGCACCTGGAAAATGCAGGAGTGGCAGCCCTTGCGGTTCATGGTCGCTATGCCTCCCAGCTCTATCGTGGCACTTCCGATTTGATACTTGTAGATAAGGTTGCACGAGCAGTAGAGATTCCTGTCATTGGATCGGGAGATGTCTTTACCCCTCAAGACGCGGTTCGTATGGTCAAAGAAACCGCTTGTACAGCTGCTTTTATAGCGCGAGGAACCTACGGAAATCCTTGGATTTTTGCAGACGCACAGAACCTTGCCTGTACAGGGCAGTCAACACTTCATACGCCGGCTCAGCGTGTATATGCACTTGAATTACATCTTCGTTTGCTTGCGGCAACTAACGCACATCTTGTTCGCGGGCGTTCGATCGCTGCGTGGTATCTCAAAGGCATGGAGGGTGCTCGGCATTGGCGAGAAAAAGCTATGGCGTGTGTGAGCCTTGATGATTTTCTCGAACTCCTTGCGAGTATTCGAAAGCAATTGGGGCTTGCATGAGTTGCATCTGTTGGAATGCGCGCTATGAAATGCGGTCGACCCGTGCCCTCTATATTCATATTCCGTTCTGCTCATCAAAGTGCTTCTATTGCGATTTTCCTTCTTGGGCAACAGACAAAGATGACCCACTTATAGCCACCTACATCGCATCGTTAATTCAACAGATCGAAGTAGTGCAGTCATTAGGGCTTCTTGATGAGATGACTACGATATACGTTGGCGGTGGTACTCCAAGCGTGGCAGGACCACTTCTAAAAGATCTTCTCCGTGCTGCAATTGGCTCTTCTGGTGTGTGCGAAGTGAGCTGTGAGGCAAACCCCGAATCTCTTGATGAACAGGTTGTTCAGGCGTTGGTAGACGGCGGAGCAACGCGTGTTTCTCTTGGTATTCAGTCGCTCAATAACCATGAACTTGCCCTTTTAGGACGCAAACATACAGCAGAACAGGCGCAGCAAGCACTCAAAAAGGCGCAGGAAGCTGGCCTTATATGTTCATGTGATCTGATGTGTGGCATTCCTGCTCAAACAACCTACAGTTGGCAAAGCACACTTGAAAGGGTTATTGAACTTGGACCTAAACATGTGAGCGTCTATCCTCTCACCATTGAAGAAGGCACTGCATTTGGCGTGCGCGTGGCGAGAGGCACCATGGATGAGCCTGATGAAGACAAGCAGGCCGATTTTATGCTGATGGCTGCCGACATGCTGGCTCAGGCGGGGTTTAATCGCTACGAGGTGGCTAGCTATGCGGTTCCTGGAGCGCAGTGTAAGCACAATATGGCTTATTGGACTGGGGAGCCGTATATAGGGCTGGGCACAGGAGCTGCCTCGTTACTGACGCCAGCCGCCTATGAATGTTTGCGCAAACGTGCACCACAGCTTCCTGAAATGCCTTCTTCAGCTAAGCGTGTTCGTCTAGAGGTGCGAAGTGGCCGTAAGGAGCTCGCAAAAGAAGCAGATTTCTCTTCAATGCATTTCTCAGTAGAATTTCTTGATCTACAACAAGCTGTTGCAGAAGACCTCATGCTTGCTATGAGGAAAACTGAAGGCGCTTCGAAACAACTTCTCTCTTTTGCTGATGAAGCTTTAGATTCTTCTGCGCTTGCACAGACGATTGAGCGAGTTGAGAATAACGGATTAGCAAAGATGTGCCCCGACGGATCATTAGTGCCCACTTCACGTGGATGGCTTCTTGGAAATGCCCTTTATGGAGCAATGTGGGAGCTTTCCACGGGTACAATCGAAGATCGGAAATGTTAAAAACAGGCATGCGACTTGGAGTTGCCACATGGCTTCTATGAATGAAAAGGATTATTACAAGATCTTAGGTGTCGATTCCGATGCTGATGAGACAACGATTCGTAAAGCTTTTCAGCAAAAAGCACGCAAGCTGCATCCTGATGTGAACAAAGAACCTGATGCAGAAGAGCGCTTCAAAGAAGTTTCTGAGGCATATGCAGTTCTTTCTGATCCTGATAAACGCAAGCGGTATGACGCGATGCGTCGCGGTGGGACGGCTTTTAACAGCTGGCAGCCTGTAAACAGCGATCATCAACCTTCAGGATGGCCCTTTGGTGGTTGGGGTTCGCCGTTCCCCAATAGATCGAGCTCTTCGAACAGCCATGCTCGTTCTTATAATCCTAAAGTTGGTGCTGACGTCGTTTATCAGCTTGATCTCGATAAAGAGACAGCTGCGGCAGGTTGCCGCCGCGGCATAACATATAACCATTATGCAACTTGTAAAGCGTGCTCTGGTAAGGGCTCCGTGCACGCCGAGCAGCCTGAGACCTGTCCTACCTGTGGTGGGTCTGGTCGTATAACAGTTGATCTTTCCGACCTTTTAGGGTTTGGCGTTATGACCATGGTGTGTCCTGAGTGTGAGGGCACCGGCCGTGTAGTAGTTGATCCCTGTGCTGAATGTGGAGGATCAGGTCGTGTACTTACGGCAAGCGAGGTGGTCATCGATATTCCGGCCGGATCTCATGATGGCGATGAAATACGGCTCCCTGGTAAAGGTAATGCTGGCACCAATGGTTCGGAAGCAGGCGATTTTGTCTGTCGCGTTGGCGTGCCATCAGAGCGCCTGGTGCCGCTACAAGCACAGGGATTTCAGTTGGTTGGGTTCTGTATTCCCTTTTTAGTTGTAGGTGGTATCGCTGGCGTCCTTTCTTCCATGTTGTTTACAGTGCTTATTCCGTTAGCGATTGGCCTCTTTATGGCTTTTGGAAGAGGTATTGGAGGCCATGGGCTTATTTGGTGGCGAAACGCACTGAGATATGTTCTTTCAGGCATGTTGAACGGTGTCGTCTTTGCCCTGTTCTTGGTTGCCATGGTTTCATGTGTTCAGACTGCTGGAACAGCTGGCATGCGCGGCATGTATGTCTGGTAATAAACACTGCTAATTAATTGATAGATGGTTGAACGTCTTGAGTTTGAGATGTGTTTGGACTGGTGAGTGTGAGCGAAAAAAGAGATTACTACGAAGTGTTGGGTGTTTCACGCGATGCGGATGCACGTACCATTAAGCGCGCTTTTCTTAAAAAAGCACGTGAATTGCATCCCGATGTAAACAAAGCACCCGATGCGGAAGAGCGATTTAAAGAGGTAAACGAAGCTTACTCGGTGCTTTCTGACGAGCAACGTCGTTCCAATTATGATCGTTATGGTGATCCCAATGGTCCTGCTGGATTTGGCGGCGACTATGTAGACATGTCCGATATCTTCGGCGGCTTTGGTATGGACGACATTTTTTCGTCCTTCTTCGGCGGTTCAGCGGCAGGTGGACGTGGAGCACGCCAAGCGCGTACGCGCGGACGTGATATGGGAATCAGTCTCAAGATTTCGCTTGCTGAGGCTGCCTCTGGCTGCCGGAAGCGCATTGCTTACGACCGTCTTGCTCCTTGTGATGATTGTGGAGGCAGTGGCGTTGCCGAAGGGGGCAGCGTGGAAACCTGCCCGCGGTGCCATGGTACCGGTACGGTTGTAACGGTTCAGCGTACGATTCTTGGCCAAATGCAATCGAGAACCACGTGTCCAGAGTGCGGTGGTACCGGCCATGTTGTCACTCATCCATGCGAGACATGCTCAGGGCAGGGACGCACCCCTTCTCGCGAGACTATTGAGGTTGAGGTGCCCGCTGGCATTCATACTGGTCAAACTATTACGATTGCCGGTCGTGGTGAAGCCGGTGTGCGCGGTGAACGCTCAGGCGATCTTGTCGTAAGCATCATAGTTGAAGAGGATGAACGCTTTAAACGCCAAGGCGACGATCTTTTCTGTACGGCACGCATTGATGCTTTAGAAGCAATGATTGGAACAAGTATTGAAATAGAAGGCATTCTTAAGGACGAACGCGTTGAAGTCGATATTCCAGCAGGATGTCAGTATGGGCAGGAAATTAGAGTAGAGCGCTATGGTATGCCGCGGCAGAATAGCTCGGCTCGTGGCTCCCTTCATGTTGTGGTTGATGTTGTGATTCCGACTGACCTTACTGTCGCCCAACGTGAACTTGTGCAGGACCTTGTGAGAGAGCGCGCCGATGTTGCCTCACTTGTGGACGATGATCATCGTTCAAGCAAACGGCGTCCCCGCCGCAAGCCTCGCCCTCGTAAAGGTGGACGTAAGTGACTGAGCAGATAAGACCAAAAGTAGCCTTTATCAATCTTGGATGTCGTGTAAATCGCGTTGAGATCGACGGTATTGCTCAAGAGTTGGAGTCTGCTGGGTGTGAGCCGGTTGATGCTTCTGAGGCGGATCTTGTCGTCATTAATACCTGCGCTGTTACCGGTGAAGCGGAGGCAAAAGCTCGTAAGGCTGTTCGGCGCGCGGCATCACTTGCGAAGAAGCCTGTAGTTATTGCCACCGGTTGCGTTGTTACTCTTTTTGCTGATGAGCTTTCACGTCTTGCTGACAACGTGATTGTTGAGCCAAATAAGGCCAAGGTTGCCTCACGCGCTCTTGAGCTTTTGGGTTGGAATTGCACCTCTCAGGTTGCCTGGGAGTCGGGCGTCCTCACTCCAACCGGTAGAGTGAGACCAGGTATCAAAATCCAAGATGGTTGTGATAACCGTTGCACGTATTGCATTGTTTGGCGAGCACGTGGTGCTTCTCGGTCTGTTGCAGCTTCCGAAGTGGTGAGGCAGGTACAAAAAGAAATAGAGCACGGTGTGCAGGAAGTTGTACTTACCGGTATTAACCTTGGACGCTATGAAGACACCTCTGAGAAGTCCACAATACAATTGCCGGAGTTGCTCAAGATTCTGCTTGAAGACACCAGTATTGGTCGTATTCGACTTTCTTCAATTGAGCCACAGGATATAACCCCTGCGCTTCTCGATTGCATAGCAACATCTGAAGATCGTATCGCGCCTTTCCTGCATATTCCTCTTCAGTCCGGTTGTGAAGCTACTCTTCGTCGAATGGGGCGCGCTTGTTCAGCTGAACGTTATGAGCGAGTCGTTATGGATGCATATGAACGTATAGACGGATTGGCACTGGGTTGCGATCTCATCGTTGGTTTTCCTCAGGAATCCGATGAGGAATTCGAGGAGAGCATTTCGTTTTGTGAGCGTATGAGATTCAGCCGTATGCATGTATTTCGTTATTCGAAGCGCCCAGGCACTATTGCCGCCTCTATGTCAGGACAAATTGATCCCAAAATTTCGGCTGAGCGAGCACGTCGTGCACGTGAGCTTGCTGTACGACTTCGCCATGAAGCAGCTTTGGCGCGCGTTGGTCATGATGAACTGGTTTGCATTCAAACTCCTGGCCAAGGAGTTTCCGGTGGTCTTTTTGATGTTCAAGTATCACATGGAAAGGTTGGCCAACTTGTTTACGCCCACGTTAAGGGCTGTGCCGGCGATCTTCTCGATGCGCGTGAAGAGAAGGAAGACGGGGTATGATAGACAATAATGTCTCAGGGACGCCTGGTATGGAACAGCATGAGCGGGGGACTATGGAGCCTACACAAGTTCGCCTTACCATTCCTGATTCTGTGGATCTTACTGCGCTGATGGGTCCTGCAGATGCTTTGTTGCGGCGTATTGAGGCATCGTTTGACGCTATTGTTACGGTGCGAGGCAATCAGATTTCTTTGGTGGGCTCTGCTGATGAAGTTGATGCGTTAACGCAGGTATTTTCCCGTTTGGTGAGATTGGTTTCTGCAGGTGAGATGCCTACGGTGTCCGATGTGGATCTTCTTGTGGAGCAGGCAAGAGCAGGTGCTGCTCCTTCAGTGAGTCTGACCGATGATATTTTACTTACGTATCGCGGGCGCGCGGTGAGACCAAAAACCTCAGGACAAAAGCGCTATGTAGATGCAATTCGGCAAAACACCATTACTTTTGGAGTGGGTCCAGCTGGAACTGGTAAAACCTACTTGGCCATGGCTATGGCAGTTGCTGCGCTCAAACGGCGTGATGTTGGCCGTATTGTGCTCGCTCGTCCGGTGGTAGAGGCTGGTGAATCACTGGGCTTTTTACCGGGAACGCTTGAAGAGAAGCTCGATCCTTATGTTCGTCCTCTGTATGACGCCTTGTTTGATATGACGGATATGGAGCGTGCTAACGAACTGATTGAGCAGGGCGTTATTGAAATAGCTCCCCTTGCTTTTATGCGAGGGCGAACCTTTAACGATGCCTTTGTTATTCTTGACGAAGCGCAGAACACTACGCCTGAACAAATGAAGATGTTTTTGACTCGCTTGGGATTCTCTTCAAAATTTGTGGTTACTGGCGATGTTTCTCAACGCGATTTAAAGGGTACGAGTGGTTTAACACATGCTCGTGAAGTGCTTGAAGGAGTGAATGACATTGCGTTTGTCGACCTCGGTCGTACTGACGTGGTGCGTCACACACTCGTTGGCCGCATCGTAGACGCTTATGATGCGGCTGAGAAGCGAGGAGTTTGAAATGGACGTTGAGCTTGATTTCTTTTGCGCCGATGGTGTAACACCTGCTATAGATAACGAGGAAGCACAGCGTCTCATTCGCTTGGTTTTGGAAGACCGTAACGTAGAAAGAGACTGCATGGTTTCTCTTTCTTTTGTTTCGGATGACAGTATTGCTGAACTTAATGGAACGTGGCGCAATAATCCGCATCCGACTGACGTGCTTTCTTTTGAGATGGAGCATCCTTGGGATGAGGATTTAGCTCAAGATGAACCCTGTGAGCTTGGCGATATTGTTATTGCTCCTGACTTTGTTGCACATCAGGCCACTGAATTTGGAACAACAGAGGCGGATGAGACACGCCTCATGCTTGTTCATGGCATGTTGCATTTGCTTGGATTCGATCATATGAATGAATCTGATGCCTGTAAGATGCAGCAAATTGAAGATGCCATTCTTGCACGTATGGGTGGCGACGGAACGCTCACAGAAGCAATCCTTACGCGCCATCGGGGTGAAGAAGCATGATTCCTGGTTCCGATAAAGATCATCCTTCGTTCAGGCATAGCTTTGGATTTGCTATACAAGGCTTTCTTACGGCGCTGCGCACCGAACGCAATATACGAGTAATGCTTGGTGGGGGCGTTTTTGCGCTTGTCATGGGCTTTATTTTGCAGCTTGATCTTTTGAGCTGGGCTATCGTTCTCATTTGCTGCGGCATGGTTATTGCCGGTGAACTCATGAATACTGCTTTAGAAACAGTGGTAGACCTTGTGTCTCCAGAGTTTCATCCCTTGGCAGGCAGGGCGAAAGATATCGCTGCAGCTGCGGTGTGGACGCTTTCTATTGTCGCAGCTATTGTCGGCATTTTTGTGTTAATAAATGCAGTAATTAATTAAAAGGAATAGAACCATGGTTGCTCAAGATCAAGACGGCACATCAGGCACATTCAGAAGTGGCTTTGTGGCTTTGGTAGGAAGGCCCAATGTAGGGAAATCAACCTTACTCAATGCGTGTGCAGGTACAAAAATTGCTATTACAAGTTCTGTTGCTCAAACCACACGCCGTCGTATGAGAGCTGTTATCAATTCACAAAATGCTCAGCTCATCATTGTGGATACCCCTGGCTTGCATAAGCCAAAGGACGCTCTTGGTAAAGAACTGAATCGTGCCGCTTTAGGGGAACTGGCTGATGTGGATGTCGCCGCCATGTTGGTAGATGCTACAAAACCTGTTGGTCGTGGCGATGCGTGGGTAGCACAACATGTGGCGGCAAGCTCTGCGCCATATAAGCTTTTAGTTATTACGAAAGCGGACATTGCATCTCCTGAGGTGATAACAGAACAACTTGAAGCTGCGCGAAAACTTGCTCCCTTTGATGATGCGCTGGTTGTATCGGCCCAGGAGCGTTTCAATGTAGATACCTTTATTTCCATGGTGAGCGCTCATTTGCCAGAAGGACCGAAATGGTTCCCTGATGACATGGGCACTGATGCCACTGATGAAGACCTTGTTGCCGAGTTCATTCGCGAAAAGGCTTTTCGTAACCTTCGAGAGGAGATTCCGCATTCACTTGCAGTGAGATGCGATTCTATTTCTTGGGCTCGAGATGGACATGCTTCTATTTCAGCAACCATTCTTGTGGAGCGTGAAGGACAGCGTGGCATAGTTATTGGTCGCGGTGGATCGATGATTCGTCGCATTGGGACTGAAGCTCGTAAAGACCTCGAGCTTCTCTTCGATTGCTCCGTCTACCTGGATCTTGTTGTTCGTGTTCAACCTCAGTGGCGTCGTGATGCCAACGAAATCGCTCGCTTAGGATACGACGCGGGAGAGTAATGTGGCAGGAAGGCGTACTTGGCGTACGCGCGCAACGGTTTTGTCTCGCACGAAGCTCTCTGAGCAAGATCTCATTTTGACGCTTCTGTCCGAAGATGGCTGCGAAGTGCGTGCCGTAGCAAAAGGTGCACGCAAGCCTTCCGGAAAGTTAGCAGGTCGAGTTGAGTTATTTTGTGAGATAGACGTACTTCTTGCGCGCGGTCGCAATCTCGATATTGTTTCTGAAGCATCACTTCTGGATGCACGTTTGTTTCTTCGCCGTGATCCAGAGTATCTCTCTGCTGCTGAAACCATCTGTGAAATTGCTCGTTTAACGTGCTTTGCAGACACTCCTGATTCGTATTTATATCCCATCCTTACGCGAGCTCTTGCTGCGCTGGGGGAGGCTGGCGATGCCGCACATGTAATGCTCGTTGTATCAGCGTATGCGTTTAAAGTGCTTGCTCATGCAGGATGGTACCCTGAATTATCGGGATGTGTGATGTGCGGAGATGAACAAACAGAGCTCTTTTCTCCAGAGTCTGGTGGCGTTCTCTGCACGAGTTGTGGCCAAGAAATCGAAGGTGCTTTCAGCGTCTCTGACAACGAGATTCAATGGCTACAAGGGCTTATTAAGCTCACCTTTGATGATCTTTTGAGAGCAGAGATTGATGAAGCTTTAGCATATAGACTGGCTGTGCTGGTACACAGGTGGTCTGCTGTTCACCTTGAAGCCCGTTTGCGTGCTTTTGAGTTTTTGCTCGGCCTTTAATCCTCATGAGCTGTTCGGCATGCATCAACAAATGAGGTCCAAAGAGCAAAGTCTGTAGGAATAGTTTTCCACGTGTATTCTGGATGCCATTGCACACCCAAACAGAAACGTTCGGCGCCAACCTCAATAGCTTCTGGAATACCATCGGTAGCAACCGCTGTTATCTGTACGCCTTCTCCAAGCTCTGCTATGCAGCAGTGATGGCTTGAATTGGTTTGAATGAGATCTGCATTCCCTATGCAACGTGAGAGCAGAGTGTGAGGGGAGACTTCAACGGGATGTGCGGCGTCATGGAGAATCATCTGGTGGCGCCACAGGGCTGCATGAGGACGAGGTTTTAAGCTGGTCACATCCATGCAGAGCGTTCCCCCAAGAGCTACGTTGAGGATTTGGGCTCCTCGGCACGTAGCAAAAAGAGGCTTATGAGCGGCAAGCGTCCGCTTCACCAGTTCAATTTCAAAAACATCGCGTTTGGGGCATAGAAGCTCTTCATCATATGGTGTCGTATCGCCCCATATTGCAGGGTTAACATCTTGACCACCTGGAATTGCTACACCATCACAGAGCTCAATATATTCATCAAGCAAGCTCGTATCTTCATGGAGAGCCGCCATAATCGGGAGAGCGCCAGCGGCTATAAGTGCCTCAGAAAATGCTGAAGACATAGTTTCTTCATCAGCAAGTTGTTCGGGTATGGCAATGGTGGGTTTGAATGTTTGCCAACGCGGAGCAACAAGAATTTTTGGGCGATAATCGTCAAAATGAGGCATAACAATCCTTTAGATACTTCAGTGATGAATAGAAAAGGACATTTGAGTAGTGTGAAACTGCGTGGTTAATGCTCGTGACCTTTAATTGAATCAAGAAATTCACGCGCACGCTCACTGGAGGGATGTGAGAAAAACTCCTCTGGTTTACCAGTTTCTATAATGGCGCCGTCCGCCATGAAGACTACTCTGTCGGCAACGCGACGAGCGAAGTTCATCTCATGCGTTACTACGAGCATAGTCATACCGCCGCGCGCAAGCTCGACCATGACATCGAGCACTTCGTTAATCATCTCGGGATCCAAAGCACTGGTTGGCTCATCAAACATCATGGCTTTAGGATGCATAGCAAGTGATCGTGCGATAGCTGCGCGCTGCTGCTGGCCACCCGAAAGCTGTGCAGGCACTTTTTCCGCTTGTTCAGCAACACCAACGCGTGCAAGCAAGTCCATGGCGCGATCGCGTGCCTCTTGCTTTGGTACATGCAGTACCTCAACAGGGCCAAGCATGACATTTTCAACAATGCTCATGTGAGAGAACAGATTGAACTGCTGAAATACCATGCCCAATTCAGAACGCATATGGGCTAGTTCAGCACCCTCCTGAGGAAGAGGGGTTCCTTCAATAAGTATCTCGCCCGAGTCGATGGTCTCGAGACGGTTTACTGTACGACAAAGAGTTGATTTGCCTGAGCCAGACGGGCCAATGATAACGACTACCTCGCCCTTATCTATTGAGAGATTAATATCTTTGAGTACGTGTAAATCCCCAAAGTACTTATCGACATGACGGAGTTCGATAACGGGGGTCTTTTCGACCTTCTCGTTCTTTTCAGACATAGCTCCTCCGAGTCCCTGTTAACGAATAATTTTTGCGCCGGTCCGCTCAGATATATAGACGGCTGCTTTATTGATTGCAAAGTTAAGCAAAATATAGATAACCGCAGCAACAAGATAGACTGAAACGAGCGCATCATAGCTTGTTATAAGAACGCGTGCATTTTGCATAAGGTCGGGATAGCTCACAACATAGGCGACCGTTGTATCTTTTACTACTACCACAAGCTGTGCGATAAGTGAGGGGATGACATATCGAATAGCCTGCGGAAGTATGACCTTCATCATGGTCTTATGGCGTGAAAGGCCAAGCGAGACAGCGGCTTCGGTTTGACCTTTAGGTACTGCATTTACTCCAGCGCGAAATACCTCGGCAAGAACACCTGAGGCTGCGAGCGACACTGGAAGCGTCAGCATCCAAAATGCGGACAACTTAATACCATATTGAGGTACCACAAGGAAGAAAAAGTAAATAAGCAGAAGGCTCGGAACTCCGCGGAAAAAGTCGGTAATAATTCGACAAAGCATCGAGAGAGGCTTTATTTGACTCACTCTACCGAGCATGAGTAGCAAACCTAATACTAAAGCGATTGCTCCAGCGGTGAGTGCTGCTCTAGCTGTTCCAGCAAAGCCCTGAAGCAAGAAACGCCACGTAGGCCATCTCAAAAAAAGCGACCAATATTTGGGGGAGAGTTGTCCGGTGATATAGAACTGTCGAATAACAAGTGCAAAGAGGATAACAATTGCTATTGCAGAGAGGATAGTTCCAATAATTACCTTTTTACGAGTTTTAGGGCCAGGAGCTTCATATAGTGCATCGCGCATCGAGAGGCTTGCCCGAGATTTTGTACTCATCGGAGGATCCTCACCTTCTTGTCAAGACGGTTGCCGATAACGCTGATCACAAGAGCAGTGCCTACATAGCCGAGAGCTGCGATTAAAAAGGCAAGAATTCCGCCGGTTGCTCGCGTATTGACATATGAAACAACACCAGTGAGCTCCTGAGGGGAAAGTGGTACCTGTGAGCCAAGAGCTGTTGTAAGCATGACTGCAATAAGCAGGTTGGTCATAGGAAGAACGGTTGTGCGCAGTGCTTGTGGGATAACAATCTTACGAAGGATGCCGGTAAAGGTAAGTCCCAGGGAGCGCGCAGCCTCTATTTGACCAACACTGATGGTGTTAATGCCACTCATAAAGTTTTCTGATCCAAAGGCGGAGCCTAAGAGAACAGTTGTCACAATTACGCACATGCGCCAATCAAGCACGACGCGTAAGTATGGCAAGGCATATGCAATCAAAATGAGCAAAGCAACGCCAGGAATATTACGGAAAATTTGGACGTAAATATCTCCTGCTAAGCGCAATGGCTTAAAGGGAGAGACACGCATAATCGTAATACCTACTGCTAGCAACATCACAAACACAAAAGAAATGGCTGTGAGTTGCCAGGTGGTGAGAAGTCCTTCCAGATATTTCTCACCGTATGTGGAAAGAAGTTCAGAAAGTCCCATTGCACCTCCCTTTACATGAAAGAACCCATCCAGAGCCTTTTGAGCCACGCGACTCCGGATGGGCTAACTATAACGCTGTTTGTTGTGTTACAGGTTACGCGCCAATGGTTGGAGGCTCTGGAACATCTTCGATTCCTGCACGGTTGCCAATGCAGATCTCCCAAAGCTCTGCCCAAGTGCCATCATCTTCAATGCTTTGAAGCCATGTATTAACAAAAGCAACACCATCAGAGTTAAGCTGCATCCCGATGCCATAATTATCAACGGGGCCAAATTGGTCACCAGCAATACGATAGCGTCCAGGGTTGCGCGCCATGTTGCTTAACTGCATGGCAGTATCAATTACGTAAGCCTCTACGCGTCCTTGGGAAAGTGCACTGCGGGCTTCTTCGTCTGTTGCAAATTCCTGAACAATTGCATCAGGAGCATACTCTTCAAGAATGCCGGGGCCAGTAGATCCAGACTGTGCAGCTACTGTCTTGCCAGCAAGATCGTCTACCGAGTTGATATCGGTATTGTCGGCCATAACAAGGATCGATTGCTGGGAAGTGTAGTAAGGACCAGCAAAGGAGATAACCTTTTTACGGTCATCATTGATTGAATATGTTGCAAAAACACAATCTACCTGGTCGTTTTGCAAGACAGATTCACGTGTATTTGATGTTACCTGCGTAATTTCCTGTGCATTCTCATCGCCTAAAATATAACGAGTTAATAGCTGGGAAAGGCCTGCGTCAAACCCGCGAGTCTTGCCGTCCCCCTCATTGAGCAGTGAGAAAAGCATGGAAGTTTGTACGCCGCCAACGCGAAGCTTACCTGCCTCACGCACAGCGTTTGCCCATGTATTAGCCTGAATAGTGGCATCGTCGGCAACAGCGCCTTGGGAAATAAGGTCGTCATAAGCTTGGGTATCAAGGGCTACTTCCTCCGAAGCTTCAGTTTCTGCGCCATCGGTAGGGGCGCTTTCATCGCAGCCTGCCAAGCCCAAAGCAAGAGCGCTGGCTGCAACACCTAAAAAGCCTCGCCTGCTCATGGTGGGGAAGGTATGTACAGTACTCATTCAGTACTCCTTTCGTTCGTGCCAACGACAAGCACGGCTCTAAGATGCATTGTACGAAGATAAGCATCGTTATGATTTGCTTATTTTACCCTGAAAGGAATCTCCTATACGATTTCTATGATTTCATGAGGGACAGTAAAAAAACACGTGTGTCTCATGGATTTTTTGCGACAGTACAGAGATGGCGAGCTCTGTGGTAAACTTCATCGGGTTGGTACCTCGTACTTGGAGGCTTGCCGTCTGCCCGACGGTCTCCCAGTTTGAGGCGAATTTGAATGAAAGGTGGTTATCATGGCAGTTTCTAAGGAGCGTAAGGCTGAGCTTGTTGCCCAGTATGGTAAGGATGCTCAGGACTCCGGTTCTGCAAATGTCCAGGTTGCTCTTCTTACTGAGCGTATCAAAGGCCTCACCGAGCATATGAAGCTTCATCCAAAGGACTTCCACACCCGTCGTGGCCTGCTTATGCTCGTTGGTAAGCGTCGTCGTCTGCTCTCCTACATTAAGGCACGTAACATCGAGGAGTATCGTGCCCTTATTAAGAGCCTGAGCATTCGCGATAACATTCAGTAAATGGTTCTTTTGGAAGGGCGCCTGCGGGCGCCCTTCTTTGGTTTGCTCACCTGTTGTGTGAGTGGCGATTTCATTCGCCAAGACGGCCCGTCTGCAATGGGGCAGACGGAGATAAGGGAAAAGAAATGGCAAAAGTTACACACGAGTTCGACCTCTACGGAAAGCACTATGTCCTTGAAACAGGTGAACTCGCCAAGCAAGCAACCGGTGCTTGTCTTGTAAAATGCGGCGATTCTACTGTTCTTCTTACCGCAGTAGTTTCCAAGGAGCGTAAGGATTACGACTTCTTTCCTCTGACGGTAGATTTTATTGAGAAGATGTATGCCGTAGGGCGCATCCCGGGCGGCTATCTCAAGCGTGAGGCTCGTCCGTCTGAGAAGGCTACGCTCACAGCACGTATGATTGACCGTCCTCTGCGTCCGAGCTTCCCCGATGGTTTCCGCAATGAGGTTCAGGTTGTTGCAACCTCTCTCGTTGCTGATCAGGTCAATCCTGTCGATACTATCTGTGTAATGGCCGCTTCTGCTGCCCTTACCGTTGGCGGCGTTCCTTTTGAGGGCCCGCTTGCATGCGTGCGCATTGGTCGTAATAAGCAAACCGGCGAGTTTGTGGTCAACCCTACCTACGATGAGCGTGAAAACTCTGATCTTGATCTTGAGCTTGCAGGTTCCGCTGATTTTATTTCCATGTTAGAGGCGGGCGCAGAAGAAATTTCTGAGGAAGACATGCTTGCTGCCATGGCCTTTGGTCAGGAAGCAATTGCTGCTTTCTGCGAAGAGCAGAAGCATTTCTTCGCAAAAGTTGAAGAGGTAAATGGTCCTATTCAACAGCGTGAATATGTACTCGATGAGCCAATTGCTGAGGTACATGACCGTATTTTTGCTCACTATGATGAGATGTCTGCCGCTCTTAAAGATGCCGATAAACAAAGCCGTATTGGTAAGGTAGAGGAGCTCAAAGAAGCCATTCGTGCAGAATTCTCTGAGGAGGAGCAGGCAGAGTGGTCCCGTGCTATCGCAGTTGAACTCAAGGGGCTCGAGAAACACGCTATGCGCCTTATGGTTGTTGAGACTGGTGAGCGTGTGGATGGTCGTACGGCCACTGAGGTTCGTCCACTTATGGTAAAGCCTGATTATCTGCCTCGTGTTCATGGCTCCGGTTTGTTCCAGCGTGGACAGACACAGGTTCTTTCGATTTGTACGCTGGGCATGCTGAATGAATGGCAGCGCCTGGACACTATTGAGCCAGTTGAAGGCAAGCGCTATATCCACCATTACAACTTCCCGCCCTTCTGCACCGGTGAGACCGGTCGTATGGGTTCGCCAAAGCGCCGTGAGATTGGTCATGGCAATTTGGCAGAGCGCGCTCTGTTACCAGTTATTCCTTCCGAGGAAGATTTCCCTTACACCATTCGAGTTGTCTCTGAAGTAATGGAGTCCAACGGTTCTTCTTCTATGGCATCCACCTGCGGTTCTACGCTTGCTCTTATGGATGCTGGTGTTCCTATTAAGCGCCCGGTTTCCGGCGTTGCCATGGGTCTCATTCAGGAAGAAGGCAAGACGGTTGTCTTGACTGACATTCAGGGTCTTGAGGACTTCTTGGGTGATATGGACTTTAAGGTAACGGGCACCGAACGCGGTATTACTGCCATGCAGATGGACAATAAAGCCACTGGTTTGACGCCCGAGATTCTGACCCAGGCTCTGCATCAGGCACATGAGGGCCGTATGTTCATTCTTTCCAAGATGCTCGAAGCAATTCCAGAGTCTCGCTCTACGACGAAAGACTCTGCACCTCAGATTAAGACCATCACTATCCCAACAGATAAGATCAGTGATGTTATTGGCAAGGGTGGCAAGGTTATTCGTGGCATTCAGGAAGAGACTGGCGCTACCGTTGATATCCAAGAGGATGGCGTTGTTTTCGTAGCAGGAAATGCTGCTGCCTGTAAAGAAGCTTGCAACCGTATTAAAGTCATCGTCAAGGGCCCTGAGGTTGGTGAAGAATATACGGGACTTGTTGTCGAGATAAAGCCATTCGGTGCTTTTGTTCGTCTCATGCCGGGTAAAGATGGTTTGATTCACATTTCTCGTGTGGCACAGGGTCGAGTCGATAGAGTTGAGGATGTTCTCAACATTGGTGACGAGGTTAAAGTTCGCGTTATCGATGTCAATGAAGAGGGCAAGATCAGCCTTGATCGTCTCGATAAGCCAGTAGCACCGGAGAGCACACATCATCACGATCATGGTCACACCAAGGACGGACATAATCGCCGTCCTGGAGATCAAGGACGTAGACCTCGTCGCCGTCATCATGAGGCATAACAAGGTTTAGCAACTCCATGTAAGAATTGCTTTTACATGATTTAGTTGAGCCAGAATCCATAAGGGTTCTGGCTCTGTTTATATAAGTCATGCGAATGGGGTGTGTACCCTATGAAGCATCCAACATCTCTCCCGTGCTTGGGTAAAATAGATAAGCTTCTCTTTCTATGAATTGGTCGACGGTATGGTGCCGTCGTGATTTGTATAGATGGCTATCGAGTTTGAAAGGAGACCAATGGCGAGAAAAAAACCACCTCTCAAAATAATTCCGCTTGGCGGTTTGGACGGCATTGGTAAGAACATGACCGCCTTCGAATGCGGAAACGATATGCTGCTTGTTGATGCAGGTTTGATGTTTCCCGATGATGATCAGCCCGGAATCGATCTTGTCCTGCCTGACTACACATATGTCTTAGAGAACGAGGACAAGCTTCGTGGCATTATCATTACGCATGGTCATGAGGATCATACCGGTGCACTTCCGTATCTTCTGCAGGATTTAGTGCACAAAGTGCCAATCTATTCAAGCTCATTGACGCTTGGCTTTATCGAAGGAAAGCTCTCTGAGCATAGAATTCGTTCTCCAAAGCTCTGTGAGGTTAATGATGGCGCTCACCTTGATTTGGGTTGCTTTGGGGTCGATTTCTTCTCTATGACACACTCAATTCCAGGTGCTTTGGGCGTTTTCATTCGCACACCTCAGGGAACGGTATTACATACAGGAGACTTTAAGCTCGACCAGACCCCCATCGATGGGGTAACACCAGATTATCGCGCTATTAATCTCTTTGGTAGTCTGGGCGTAGACCTGCTGATGTCAGACTCAACCAATGCTACGCGTCCTGGGTTTACACAGTCTGAGGCTGCAGTAGGCGCTGCTCTACGTCACATTATTAAAAATGCGCAGGGCCGTGTTTTCGTTGCGTCTTTCTCGAGTCACATTCATCGTTTACAACAGGTGTGCGATTGTGCCACGGCATATGGGCGAAAGGTTGTGGTAACCGGTCGTTCCATGGTTACAAATACCAAAATTGCCCGTGAGCTAGGGTATTTACATGTGTCCAACGAAGACATCGTGGATGCTTTTGAGATTGACGATATTCCTGACGATAAAATCGTGGTTCTCTGTACAGGCAGCCAGGGTGAGCCGCTTTCTGCTCTTGCTCGTATGGCTAATGGAGAACACAAGTCGCTCACTATTACTGCTCGTGATACGGTCATTATTTCTGCAACTCCGGTACCAGGAAATGAAAAGTCAGTACAGGCCATTATCAATTCTCTCTCACGCATTGGATGCGATATCTACGACAAGAGCAATGCACTTGTTCATGTTTCAGGACATGGCAGCCAAGAAGAGCTCAAGCTCATGCTCGCTATGACCAATCCAACGTATTTCATGCCGGTACATGGCGAGGCAGTGCACCTGCGTGCGCACGCCAAGCTTGCGCAAGAAATGGGCATGAAAGAGGACCATATTTTTGTTGTTGATAACGGCGACACTCTTGAAATGCGTGGCGGAAAAGTACGTCGTGGTGAGCCGGTTGAATCAGGCATTGTTTATGTCGATGGCTTGAGAATTGGCGACACTGAACCAGCAGTCTTACGCGACCGTCAAAAGCTTGCACGAGATGGCATCGTTACCTGCGTTGTTACCGTGAGCAGCAGGGCGCGCAAAGTTGGTGAAATTGATATCTCTTGCCGTGGTGTCTCTTTTGCAAACGATGATGCGCTTATCTCTGATGCTTCAGATGCCGTTAAAGAGGCTATTGCGAACGTCTCTGGTTCCGGTGTGAGCGCTGATTCGCTCCGTAAAACAGTTCGCAATTGTCTCTCAAACTTCCTTTGGGGACAAACGCATACAAGACCAATGATTATCCCGGTTGTCATGGAGGTATAACCGGATGGCAGCAAAACGCACTTCAAATGCAGCACGATCAAAACAATCTAAAAACACAGGAGCGAAAGGCAGGGCAGCATCGGCAGGCCGTGCGGCCCGTCAATCGTATGCCACTGGTTTAAGCAACGATATTGCGGGAGTGCTGCTGGCGGTCATTGCTGTTGCAATGGGATTTGCCTTGGCATCGCCTACAGGAGCTCCGGTTACTCATGCGCTTGCACAGGGACTCTCTCTGGGTTTTGGTGCTGGTGCTGTTTTGGTGCCCGTGGCGCTGTTTGTCTTTGCGCTTACCTTCTTTGCCCCAACTGGTGGGTTTGTTTCAAGTAGGGTAGCGCTTGGCCTTGCCATCGTCGTAATGGCGGTGCTTGCTATGCTGTCTTGTCTTGTACCTTCAGCAGAGACGGCACCTAACATAGTGCTTTCTGAGTCAGTTGCCATGCATGCTGGAGGTTTTGTTGGCGGCGGTATCGCTTGGTTGCTTTTAACGTTGTTAGGCCGCCCTGTAACGCTGGTAGTCTTAGTTGGTCTTATCTTAACCGGTATTGTTGTATGCGGTTTTTCAGTGTCTGACGCTGTACTTCATTTCAAGCTTCGGCTGGAGGATGGCCGTGAGCGCAGGGCAGCTCAGCGTGAATTGCGAGAAATGCAGGATGCTGCCGATGAGGAAGAAGTGGTTCGCCAACCAGCTCGTCGTACTCGTCAGACGCAACAAGAGATGCCAACCAGTTTCTTAGGAGCGAGAAAAACTTCTGTTTTGCGGAGACCGTCTGAAACCGACAAGACGCGCGTTTTGGCTCATGACGATCGCCAAGATGAATCTGCTTCTTTGCCAGCTGACATTGAAGCTCAAGAGGAGAGTCAGATCTCTCCAGGAGAACAAATGCCTCTGGATAACGGGGCAGTGGTTCCAGCATTTTTGTCGAATCGAGTAGCTTCGTCAGCTTCTAATACAAAGGCTGAAAGCGCTCCGAAGGCTAAAAGGAAGACGAAGAAACAATCGGCTTCTTCTCAATCTCTGCCTCGGCCTGTACCGGCTAGCGCTCCTGAAGATGATTCTCTTCCGCCGGCTACTATGTTGCAGGTCAACCCTGATTCAGCGTCGAGCGCAGCTACATCAGAGCAACTAACAACAACTGCTCAAAAGCTCCAAGACACCCTTGAAGAATTTGGCCTTACAAGCCGTGTTGTTGGTTGGGTATCTGGTCCTTCAGTTACGACCTTTAAAATTGAAATGGGCGAAGGTGAGCGCGTAAATAAGATCACCAACCTACAGGATGACATTGCTCTTTCTCTTGCTGCTAAGTCGGTCCGAATCTTTGCTCCCATTCCTGGTACGTCTCTTGTAGGTATTGAGATTCCCAATGCTACAACACAGCCGGTATATCTGGGCGATGTCTTGCCATATGTTACGGGTGGACCCTTGGAGGCTGCGTTTGGACGTGACTCAGAAGGCAACCCTGTGGTTGTAGATATTGCAAGTCTGCCGCACTTGTTGGTGGCAGGTACTACTGGCTCAGGTAAATCGGTTCTGCTCAACAGTGTTGTTATGACCATGCTGATGAGGGCAACGCCTGAGGATCTGCGCCTTATTATGGTGGATCCTAAGCGTGTTGAATTTACCTTCTATGCTGGCTTGCCGCATCTTTATGTTCCTGTGGTAACCGAGCCACGACAAGCTGCCTCAGCATTGCAATGGAGCGTTACTGAGATGGAGAGGCGCCTTAAAGTGTTCGAGCACTATAAGGTGCGTGATATCCGGTCGTTTAACCACCAGCTTGAAGATGGCAAACTTGCGGATATGGAAAACCCTCCCAAGCATATGCCTTATTTTGTCATTGTCATCGACGAGTTATCCGACCTCATGATGGTTGCTGGCAAAGATGTTGAGGCTTCAATTGTGCGCATTGCACAGCTTGGACGTGCTGCTGGTATTCATCTTATTGTTGCCACGCAACGTCCTTCAGCAGATGTTGTGACAGGTCTTATCAAGGCAAATATCGACAACCGTGTTGCCCTCTCTGTTGATAACAGCCTCAACTCGCGTATTATTCTCGACCAAACAGGTGCTGAAAGGCTTTTGGGTAAGGGCGACATGCTCTATAAACTTCGTGGACGCCGTCCTCAGCGTGCTCAGGCATGTTATGTCTCTGAACGCGAGGTTGAGTCTGTTGTTGCTTATATAAAAGAGCGCCATGAGGCTGATTATCATGAGGATATCCTTTCTGCTGTAACCCCTGGCCATCCGGGTTCAACACATGAGGCTGCAGAGGATGATGACCCGCTGTTATGGGAGGCTGCACAAATAGTTGTGGACTCTCAGCTAGGTTCTACCTCTGGGCTCCAGCGACGGCTCAAGGTGGGGTACGCTAGAGCGGGCAGAATTATGGATATGCTCGAGCATAAGGGCATCGTGGGTCCTCCAGACGGCTCAAAGCCACGAGAGGTGCTTATCGATGCTGATGGATTGGAAGAACTTCGTGCCGCTGATGCGGCATATCGGGAGGTAGACTAGCGTGCCACGTCCACGCTTTAGCGAAATGCTTATCGAGCGGCGCAGGCAGCTTGGCCTGACCATCGAGCAAGCCTCCTCAGTGCTTAAGCTCAAGGTCCAGGTCCTTGTTGCTTTTGAAGAGGGAGACTTCGGCTCCATTCCCAAGAGCGGCTATGCTCAGGGAATGCTGTCCTCGTATGCTCGTTATCTAGGTCTCAATCCTCGCCAGATTGTTGACCAGTTCCAAGAGGATCTCTATGAATACACCAACGGTGTTTCTTCGCATGACTTAAGACGCCGTGCTCGTGCTAGTAGAGGATCTTCATCGGATCCAACCTACGAAGTGCCTCTGCGCACCCCTTCAAATCTTCCTCAGCCTTCGCATCTGTTGCCAGACAATCCGATTCTTGGAGATACGGGAGAATTTGACACTACTTCTTCGGTTCGTTCTCGCGGACAGATGTTGAGGAGTGCTGCATATGCCTCACGTTCACGTGATGGTTCGTATAATTACGACCGCAGCCGAGAGAGAAGATCGTATACCCACTACGATTCAGGGAATAGGGGAATGCGCGATCAGCTCCCAGAAAGCACCTCTCGTTCATCGCGCAGGATGTATACCGATACCGTAGTCAGGCGCGATGTTGCCACGCGTCAGTATGCTGATGATTTGCGCTATGACGATAACGCTACGCCCTATCAACCTGCTTCGACTCGACAGGGTCGTAGTTCATCTCGAAATATTGCTCCGGCAGAGAGGCCACGAGTACAACGCAGAAGAAGCGATGTTGGCAGACGTCAGTTGCGCAGCAGAGATGAACGTCGTGCGCCACAAAGAAGCGGCATTGTGGGAATGCTTCAGGCGTATTTCTCGGATTCACGCAGGGCTATCATTACCGTTCTTGTCGGACTTGTTGTCATTTTGATTCTGATCATTATGTTGTCAGTACGAGCGTGCACCAGTCCTGCCCCAACGACAAATCGTTCGGTTTCAGTGCAGACGGTTTCTCCTTCCACCGATGATGAGGAGAACGATGATCAAACATCTCAAAATACTGACACTAACTCTGATGATGCATCGAATTCGAATGCCTCTCAAAATACGTCGTCAAAATCAAACGAATCCGTTGAGGAAGTAAACGTCACGGTAACAGTTGCGGATGGCTCGGTTACCTGGATTGAGATTACCAATGGTGGCCAGAGTGAGATTGCTGAAACTATTACAGGACCTTGGGAGGCAACCTATAGCGTTTCAGGCAGTATGACAATTCAGGTGAGTGACACCTCTGCAGTGACCGTAACAAGCAACGGCAAAAACGTCAGCTTTGATAGTCGTGCGTCTGGCATTGGAACAGCGGTTATTCAGGGACCTTCGAAGACTGATAATGCCAGTTCACAGAATGATTCATCTGATGGTGAAACAACAAACACCACGTCAGATGAAAATACAAACGAATAGATACGCAGAGTTTATCAATCGTTTCACACATGGGGAGGAGTAGGAGTTATGGCTAAAGAATCTAGCTTTGATGTGGTATCAACGGTAGATATTCAAGAAGTTGATAACGCTTTTCGCCAAACTGAGCGTGAACTTTCTCAGCGATATGATCTTAAGGGCTCCGGAGCACAAATTGCATTTGCTAAGGGCGACAGTACTGTCACTATTAGCGCTCCTTCAGAATTTGTTGCTCAGCAGGTTGTAGACGTTTTTAATACTCGTCTTACAAGGCGTAAGGTTGATCTTAAATCTGTGCGTTGGGACAATCCTGTTGCTGCAGCCGGTTCTTCCGTGCGCCTTGTTGGCCATTTAGTGCAGGGTATCGACCAGGACACTGCCAAGAAGATTTCAAAAGATATCCGAGACCTCAAGCTGAAAGCAAAAGCTACTATTGAAGGAGATAAGCTGCGCGTAAGTTCAGCTTCCAAAGATGTCTTGCAGTCGATAATTGCTTCATTAAGGGAAAAGGATTATGGACAACCGCTCCAATTCGTCAACTATCGCTAATCAGCAGCGCGTCCTCTATGTGACGCTCGGGTGTGCAAAAAATGAAGTTGATACCGACCGCATGCGCGCGCTTCTGAGGGATGCTGGCTTTGAAGATGCTCAAGATGTACGGGAAGCAAGTATCGTACTGATAAATACGTGCTCTTTTCTTGCGAGTGCAACTTCAGAGAGTATTGAGCGCACCCTTGAGCTTGCTGAAGAGGTTGCAGAGGGCGCTCGCAAGCTTCCCATCGTTATGTGCGGCTGCGTTCCTTCTCGATATGGGGATGACTTGCCTGAACAGCTTCCTGAGGTTGCCGCGTTTGTAAAAAGTGATGAAGAAGACGGCATTGTATCGGTAGTAGAAGAGGTTTTGGGTACCCCTCGGAGTTTTGCCGAAGTAGATGAATTGTTGCCGAATCATCCTCTCAGAACTGTTGAGGGTGCGAGTGCATACGTAAAGATTTCTGAGGGTTGCGATCGTTTCTGCACGTTCTGCGCGATTCCCTACATCCGTGGTCGTTATAAGTCTCGTGTTGCTGCAGAGATTCTTGAAGAGGTTCGTGCGCTTGTTGCCGGTGGCGTGCGAGAAATTGTACTTATCGGCCAAGACACAGGCATCTGGGGCCATGATCTACCTGGTAAACCCACTCTTGCGTCATTGATGCGTCAGGTTGCTCATGAACTGCGTGAGGTGCATGGCTGGGTGCGGGTACTCTATCTCCAGCCTGAAGGTATGACTGATGAGTTAATTGCGACCATCCGTGATACGCCTGAAATTCTTCCATATATCGATATTCCCATTCAGCATTGTTCTCCATCTGTTTTGAAGCGTATGGGACGCAAGGGAAGTTCTGAGGAATACGCTGCTCTCTTTGCTCGACTGCGCTCAGAAATACCTGGGATGGTGCTGCGCTCTACAGCAATGGCAGGATTTCCCGGTGAAACCGATGAGGATTTTGAATCCCTCATGGACTTTCTTGAACGTGAACAGCTCGACTATTGTTCCGTTTTCGCCTATTCACAGGAAGATGGCACACGAGCTGCAACGATGGACGATCAAATTGATGAGAATATCAAGCTTGAGCGTACTCAGGCACTTATGGATCTCTCCGAGCAGATGGGTTTTGCTGCAACAGCAGCACACGTTGGCCAACGAGCTCGAGTCATTATTGATGGCGTAGAAGAGGGTTCCGATGGAATTGAGCTTATTGGTCATGCTTGGTTCCAAGCACCTGATTCTGATGGCGCTGTCCACATTGAGTCAGGTGAGGCAACGGTTGGATCTGTCGTCACGTGTGAGTTCATAGATTCATTTTGTTACGAGCTTATCGGCGTTATCGTAGATGACTAAGGGAGGAATTGCATTGACGTCTTCTGCAACCGCACCAAAGCGTGGTATTAAATGGACGCCTGCGAATATTGTTACCACCATTCGCATTGTTTTCATTCCGCTTTGGCTGTTAGTCGCTGAATTAGTCACTGTGCAAGGCACAAGCGAAGTGAGTATCGGCGGAATAGTTGTATTTGCGTTTTATGCGTTGCTTTCTCTCACAGATAAGGTCGATGGATATCTTGCCCGCAGCCGTGGAGAGGTAACGGTGTTTGGTAAGTTTATTGATCCTATTGCCGACAAGCTCCTTGTCGTAACGGGTATGGTATGGCTTCTTACCTATGATGTGGTGCCTGTTTGGGCTATTGTTCTCGTGGTTGCACGTGAGTTTCTTGTTTCTGGTTTGCGTATGATTGTCGCCTCCGGCGGAACTGTAATTGCCGCGGGTACCTTGGGCAAATGGAAGACTGCAACTACGATGCTATCGCTTTGTGGATATATGCTTTTGCTTGCGCTGCCTGCTTCACCTGTTGTTGCAACAATAAAGTTTGGTTTGGATTTGGTGTTTTACCTTGCCATGATTCTTACTGCCTGGTCTGGCATTGATTACTTTATAAAGTCTAAGGATTACCTTGCCGAGGAATAGCATGCAAAACGATCTTGAGATTTCGACGCCGTCGGATGAAGAAATTACTTCTCTTGCTGCAAACGTTATTCACAAGGCTTTGAGTCGTGATTGCTCACTCGGAACTGCAGAGTCTTGTACAGGAGGACTGGTTTCAGGAGCCCTCACGGCTGTACCAGGGTCTTCTGCGGTCGTTTTGGGAGGCGTTACGAGCTATGCCCTCTCAGTGAAACAAGCAGTGTTAGGAGTTCTTCAGGAGACACTCGATGGTCCCGGTGCAGTTTCTAGTGATTGCGCTCGTCAGATGGCGGAGGGCGCCTGCCGCGTTTTGGAGTGCAACATTGCAGTTTCCACTACAGGTATAGCAGGGCCTGGAGGTGCAGAGCCTGGAAAGCCTGTTGGAACGGTTTGGTTTGGCATTTGTTCACATGGTTCAACGCAAACTGAGGTTTGTCTGTTTGAAGGTGACAGATCGTCGGTGAGAAAACAGGCAGTATTACATGCACTTCAATTGCTTCTTCAGGCGTTAGAAAACGAGTAGTGAACACGTGTTGACTGTCTGACAGATTATTGTTGTCACGTTGAGGGTTCGTATACAGCCATTTGTTTGAATGCTTTGAGAACATGGCGAAAGCAGTCGTTGACTACGAACGTCTGTTCGTATACGCTGACGGAGTCAGAGAAAAAGGAGTCGCCATGGCAAAGAGCAAGAACAACGTTCGAGAGGTTCATCCAAAAACAACCGGTGAAGAACGCGAGCGTGTTATAGACGTTACAACCGCAGAGATAGAAAAGAAGTTTGGTAAGGGTTCCATCATGCGTTTTGGTGATGGTGGTCCTGCCTTAGAGGTTGAAGCTATCCCAACAGGTTCGCTCGCTTTGGATGCTGCTTTAGGCATCGGTGGTGTTCCTCGCGGCCGTATTATTGAAATATATGGTCCCGAATCTTCTGGTAAAACAACACTCTCGCTCGAAATTCTTGCTGAAGCACAAGCTATGGGTGGTGTTGTTGCCTTCATCGATGCTGAGCATGCCCTCGATCCTGGGTATGCCGCTCGTATTGGTGTTGATATAGATGAGGTACTCATCTCTCAGCCTGACACCGGAGAACAAGCTCTTGAAATATGTGACATGCTTGTTCGCTCGGGAGCAATAGATGTTGTCGTTGTAGACTCAGTTGCCGCTCTTGTTCCTCGTGCAGAAATCGAGGGTGAAATAGGCGATACCACTGTCGGCCTTCAGGCGCGTCTTATGAGTCAAGCTCTGCGCAAGCTTGCTGGTTCGCTCTCAAAATCAAAGACTACCTGCATTTTTATTAACCAGCTTCGTGAGAAGATTGGTGTTATGTTTGGAAGTCCTGAGACTACGCCAGGTGGTCGTGCGCTTAAGTTCTTTGCTTCGGTTCGCATGGACATTCGCCGTATTGATAGCATTAAAGAATCAGGCGAAATTGTTGGTAATCGCGTTCGCGTAAAGATCGTAAAGAATAAGGTTGCTCCGCCCTTCAAGCAAGCAGAGTTCGACATTATGTATGGCATGGGTATTTCTAAAGAAGGCTCTGTGCTTGATATGGGTGTCGAGTACGAGATAGTGAATAAATCTGGTGCTTGGTATACCTACGAAGGCGAGCGTCTTGGTCAGGGTAGAGAAGCAGCTAAGGAATTTTTACGCACAAATCCCGAGCTGCTTGATGAGATTGACCATAAAGTACGTAAGGCTTGCGGTCTGGAATTTGACGATGATGAGCCAGTGGGAACTCCGGTTGCCGATAACTAAGTAAGGCATACCATCATGGGGCATTCATCGTTTGATTGGTCGTGCGAGCTGCCAAATAGAAAATCCTATGTCTCTGCGCAGCCTGCGCAGAGAGCAATTCTTATCGTGCGACCAGATTCTGCGGAGGAAGAACGGCTTTCGATTCCTGTGGCTGTAGGACGAATGTTGCGTCAGCAGTCCAAGGCGCTCGACGTTCATTCACGCGCCGAGCTTCTCTATGAGCTCAAGCGGTGTGCTGAATCATGCGCATGGGAGAAGGTCTGCTCACTTGTGAGTAGGCGAGATTACTCTTCAAAAGAACTCGATGACCGACTCAAAAGAAATGGTTACACCTCTTCTGTGAGGGAGCTCGTTGTTAAGCGTGCGCTCTCCTGTGGTCTTATTGATAATGATCGATTTGCTTCGGCATATATTCGAACAAAACTAGCCGCTGGATGGGGTGAACGCAGAATTGCCCTTGAGCTTTCTCATAAAGGAATAGAACTTGGAGATGTTCCTGGATGGCCTGAAGAGTTTATTGATCCGGACAATGAAGTAGATAGAGCACTGTCCCTTCTTGAACGGAAATCTCTTCCACGTGGCGATGCGTATGGAAAGCTCATGAGATTTCTGGTGTCTCGTGGTTTTCGTATGGGGTGTGCTCGCGCCGCCGTAGAAAGACGGCTTTCAGAAATCGAGGGTAACGACCAGCGTTAGTTCTTAAGACAACCGCATCGGTATCTCTCATGATGCGGTCTGTTAGCTGCGCATTGTTCGTTTGACAGGTTCGTTTTGTAACCATACGATAAAGGGGCTATTCGAGCTCAACGCCCGCCGCCTGGCGGCAGACGTCTTATATATGCCGCTTTTTGTTTCTTTACAAGCGAGCCAGATGATCTGCATGCCCTTTAGCCTGCGGTCGAAAAAGCCCGATGGCGGGTTCCGGTGGGCTGTGCCTGTCGGTCTCCTGAACTACCTTACTGAACTCGTAAATAAGGAGTACCGAATGGATACGTATCTAGCTATCGTCATTGGCATTGTGTGCCTAGCACTCGGTGCCTTTGGCGCTTCTTTAATGGCAAAAAGCCAACGCAATACAAAGGTACGGGATGCTGTCCAGCAGATTTCCGATGCCGAAGACAAAGCGAAAGAAATTCACGCTGAGGCACTTCGTCAAGCTGAAACCACCAAAAAAGAAGCTCTTATCGAGGCAAAAGAAGAAATTCTTCGATTGAAGCAAGAGTCAGAAGATGAGGCGGAGCAGCGTAAAGGTGAGCTTCGTTCTCGTGAGTCACGTATTATGCAGCGCGAGGAGTCTCTCGATAGGCGTAATGATGCGCTGGATAAACGTGAACACCAACTCTCTAGCCTGCAGGGTCAGCTCGATAGGAAACGCACCGATCTTGAGGATCTAGAACAAAAGCAGACTGCTGAGCTCGAACGAATCAGTGCTCTTACGCGTGATGACGCTCATCGTGAACTTTTAGAGCGAGTTCGCAAAGACGCAATTAAAGAAGAGGCTCAGATTCTTCGTGAATCCGAGGCGCGAGTTCGTGCGGAATCTGAAAAGACAGCTCGAGAGATTGTGTCTGTTGCTATACAGCGTTGTGCCGCAGATCAGGCAGGCGAGATTACCGTCACCTCGGTGCATATTCCCTCCGACGATCTAAAGGGTCGTATTATCGGCCGTGAAGGTCGTAACATCAGGACTTTCGAGCAGGTTTCCGGCGTTTCTCTTGTTATCGACGACACGCCAGAGACGGTTGTTTTGTCCAGTTTTGATCCGGTTCGTCGAGAGACTGCTCGTGTTGCTCTCGAAAATCTTATTGCTGACGGTCGTATTCATCCTGCTCGTATTGAGGAAATGTACCGTAAGGCTGAAGAGCTTGTAAATAAGCGTGTTCAGGAGGCTGGAGAGCAGGCAGCGTTTGATGCTGGTATTCATGATCTCCATCCCGAGTTGGTAAAGACGCTTGGCGCCCTTCGTTACCGCACGTCCTTTGGACAGAATGTGCTTTTCCATTCTGTTCAGGTTTCTGAGCTCTGTGGAATTATGTTCTCCGAGCTTGGTTTGGATCCAACTCCTGCAAAACGCGCTGGTCTTTTGCATGACATTGGCAAGGCAATCGATCATGACGTTGAAGGCCCGCATGCTGTTATCGGAGCTGACCTTGCACGACGCTATGGCGAGCGTCCTGAAATTGTTCATGCCATTGAGGCTCACCATGCTGATGTTGAGCCCTCCTCAGTTCTGGATGTGCTTGTACAGGCTGCTGATGCCATCTCCGCTGCTCGCCCCGGTGCTCGTAGGGAATCCGCTGAGGCCTATATCAAGCGTCTGGAGAAACTCGAAGAGATTTCAAATGCTCACGAAGGCGTAGAGCGTACCTATGCCATGCAAGCTGGTCGTGAGCTTCATGTTATGGTCGAGCCTGAGAAAATATCTGATGCCAAGGCAACAGTTCTTGCTCATGACATTGCTCGTCAAATTGAGGACGAGATGGAATATCCCGGACAAGTTCGTGTTGTTGTCATCAGAGAGTCTCGTGCTACCGATATTGCAAAGTAGGTAGTCGATTATGGCTGTTAACAACGAAGCCGGCAATTTGCTCGGCTTCGTTGCTTCGGTAACAGGGGAGCAGAATCTCCGAGTTGAAGAAAATCTCGGAGATGGTTTTGTTCGTCTTCGTGTTGCTGAGGCTGAGCGCCGTCAAGCGAAACATGATATTCGCTGCATCGAAGATGTGGTAATTGAGATGCTACGAAATGCGCGTGATGCTCGTGCGCGAAAGATTTTCGTCGCAACAACTCGTGATGCCAACACACGCACCCTGGTAATGATCGACGATGGAGACGGTATACCCGCTCATATGCAGGATCGCATTTTTGATGCTCGTGTTACCTCTAAGCTCGAAACTATTCATACCGATCGCTGGGGTGTGCATGGGCGTGGTATGGCGCTTTTCTCAGTGAGGGAAAATGTTTCAAGTGCCAAAGTTGTGACTTCCACACCCGGCTTGGGTACTTCACTGTGTGTTGTTTCGGATGCGACGAAGCTTTCTGAGCGTGCAGATCAGTCTACTTGGCCGACAGTGGGAACTGATGACGATGGACAGACTTCTGTCGTTCGCGGGCCTCATAATATCGTTAGGACATGCTGTGAGTTTGCTGTAGAAGAGCGTGGGGTCTGTGAAGTGTATTTGGGTTCACCCTCTGAGATTGCAGCGACTCTTCGCGATAGATGCCGTCCCGATGATGAAAGCCGACATCTGTTTGTTGATGATATTGCCGAACTTCCTGTATGTGAACGGCTCTATGCCGCCTCCGACGCTTCGGATTTTATGGAAATTGCTGCATCTTTAGGCCTTGTTATTTCTGAGAGAACAGCTCATCGTATCCTCTCTGGTCAAATAAAGCCCCTGCGCAGCGTGCTTGCAAGGCTTATGCATCGCAGTGATCCTTCAACTCCTGCCGAAGTAGATCTTATGAAAGATAGGCGAGGTCTTAAGGTTTCTTCAGACGATCTTGGTGAATTTTCACGCATGATGGAGCGGGATTTTTCCTATCTTGCAGATCGTTACTATTTATCCCTTTCGGCAGCTCCTCATGTTCGCGTTACAAAAAATCGTATTCTTGTAAGCTTTGATCTTGATAAACCGGATTAGTGAACTTGTACTTGAGCTTTAGATGTCTGCCTAAACCAGTACAATCATGAAATACAACACATGACTTCAGTCAAGAAGCTAAAACGTTGCAGGAGATAGTAATGGATTTTCTGAAGGTTTCGAGCAAGTCTTCACCGGCCTCAGTAGCCGGGGCGATTGCCGGCATGGTTAAAGATGGTGTTCCGGTAAATATGCAATGTGTCGGAGCGGGTGCTGTCAATCAAGCGATTAAGGCTATGGCCATTGCACGTGGTTTTCTTATTCCTACCGGTATTGATATCTCCTGTGCTCCAACCTTTTCAGATATTGAAATAGGAGGGGAGAGTAGAACGGCCATTCGTATTGCTGTTTACGTACACAAACTCCCCACTCCAGGATCCTTATCATCCGTATAAATGAGGCGGTAATTTTTGATGGTTGATTATCCTCATCTTGTTGGTCTTACCTACCATATAAAGACCTTCGGTTGTCAGATGAATCTTCATGACTCCGAAAGGGTTTCCGGTCTTCTTGATAGCTGTGGGCTGGTAGAGGTTGCAACTCCAGAAGAGGCTGATGTTGTTGTATTCATGACGTGCTGTGTTCGC
The DNA here is from genome assembly GCF_965119725.1 of Olsenella sp. Marseille-QA0557. Taxonomy (NCBI): domain Bacteria; kingdom Bacillati; phylum Actinomycetota; class Coriobacteriia; order Coriobacteriales; family Atopobiaceae; genus Olsenella; species Olsenella sp. Marseille-QA0557. The sequence continues at coordinate 1,680,736 of NZ_CBCPMI010000001.1, forward strand.
GAGAAGGCGGATACGCGTTTATATGGACAAGTTTCTTCCATGGTAAGTGCTCCCGTTCCTCCAAGCGGCCGCAGGCTTGTTGCTGTTGGTGGTTGTATCGCTCAACGAGACGGCGAGAATATCCGTAAACATATTCCTAACGTTGATGTTGTATTTGGCACTCAGGCGATTGCTCGACTTCCGTATCTTCTGGAACAGGCACTTCTGGATGACTCTCATCAGCTTGAAGCGGATACGGCTGAGCCTTATGAGGGCTTTTCGACCGATCTCCCAAGTCATCGAGCACAGTCGTTCCATGCGTGGCTGCCTATCATGACTGGCTGTAATAATTTCTGCACATACTGTATTGTCCCGTATGTTCGTGGGCGTGAGCGTAGCCGTATCTTCGAAGACGTAGTCATGGAATGCGAACATCTTGTTCGTGATGGCGTTCGCGAAATAACACTCTTAGGGCAAAACGTTAACTCTTATGGCCGAGACCGCTATGGTAAGCCTCGCTTTGCGGAGCTTTTGCGCGCAGTTGGTCAAACGGGAATTGGACGTATTCGCTTTACGTCTTCGCATCCAAAGGATCTTTCTGATGAGACCATCGCTGCCATGGCAGAAACACCGCAGGTGATGCCACAGCTTCATTTGGCTGTGCAGTCCGGTTCGACCGAAATACTCCGACGTATGAATAGGAAGTATAGTCGCGAGGATTACTTAGAGTTGGTTCACAAAATTCGTGCAGCTATGCCAGATATTGCTCTTTCGACCGACATTATCGTCGGATTTCCCGGAGAGACTGAAGAGGACTTTGAACAAACACTTTCGCTTGTTCGAGAAGTTGAGTTTGCCTCTGCCTTTACTTTTATCTACTCAAGGCGCGAGGGAACTCCTGCTGCAAAGATAGTCGACAATACGCCCCATGAAGTGATTCAGGAGCGTTTTGAGCGGCTTGCAGCCCTTGTTGCAGATCTTGCTCATAAAGCAAATGTACGCGAGCTTGGCTCCACTGTCGAAGTGCTTGTTGAAGGTCCCTCAAAATCCGATGCACATGTCTTAGTTGGCCATAGCCCAAAAAATCAAACGGTACATTTTGCCTTGCCGGATGGCATGAGTGCTCAAGATCTTACGGGTCGTTACGTAGATGTGCGCGTGGATGAAGCAAAAACCTGGTATCTTCGCGGTCCCATGGTAGGTTCTGCTCGGTAAGACTGGAGGACTTTGGAACCTGTAACTGTTTGCATAGTAGGCCCAACTGCCTCTGGAAAAAGTGAACTTGCCGATAGGCTCGCCTTTGCTCTTGGCACTACTGTTATCTCAGTGGATGCTATGCAAGTTTATCGCGGCATGGATATAGGTACTGCTAAAGTTCCTGCTGCTAAGAGGCGTGTAGCGCTCGAGATGGTTGATATTTGCGATGTATCAGACACCTATTCTGTTGAACGCTTTCAAAAGGACGCGCGTGCTTGTGTAGATAGGGCTATCGCAGACGGACGTATTCCAATTCTGTGTGGCGGAACTGGTCTTTATCTTGATGCAGTTATAGATGAGATGGATTTCCCGGCAGGAAAACATGGCGATGCTCGTCGCACTTTTTGGGAGCAAGAGGCTGAGCGTCTTGGTCCTGATGAGCTTTATGCAGTTTTGCAACAACGAGATCCTGCAAGTGCTTCTCTTATTCATCCACATAACGTAAGGCGTTGTATTCGTGCGCTTGAACTGGCTGACGAGGGGCTTAGTTATGCCAAGCAGCATGAAGGTCTCTTGAAACGCACTCCTCATTACCATGCTGTGCTTTATGCCCCTGCAGTTCCTCGAGAAAAGCTCTATACGCGTATAGATGAGCGTGTAGATCAAATGTTTGCAGATGGCTTGCTGGATGAGGTGCGTCAGCTTCAAACAGATAAGCTTAAACAATCAGTTACCGCATTCCAGGCAATTGGCTACAAGGAAGCTCTTGCGGTTTTGGATAATGAGATGTCTCTGGAGGATGCGATACAGAAAACAAAAACGCGTACACGTCATTATGCAAAGCGCCAACTCAATTGGTTACGACGCGATGGTCGTGTGCACTGGCTTGATATCGACACGCTTGGAGTTGATGGGGTTGTCGATTATATCCAGCATGATATTTCGAAGACTGTCCAAGCCTCCCAATCTAAGGAGCGCATGTAATGGCGTCTCGGTTTGCTCCTTACTCTACTTCCCATGAGAAAGAACGTGCTGTTTTAGTCGGGGTCGATCTTGGTCCTGATAAATCTGAATGGCCGGTTGAGACTTCCCTTAACGAGCTTGAACGTCTTGTTGAAACTGATGGCGCGACAGTGGTGGGAAGATTAACGCAACGTCTTGACCGCCCTGTAGCACGCACATTTATTGGTTCTGGCAAAACTGAAGAGTTAGTCATTCTGGCGCGCAATCTCGAAGCTAATGTGGTGGTGTTTGATGATGAACTTACACCTTCACAACAAGCAAACTTAGAGCGAGCGATAGGCAATGGCATAAAGGTTATTGATAGAACTGCACTCATTCTTGATATATTTGGTGTTCATGCTAAAACGCGAGAAGGACGTCTCCAAGTTCAGCTGGCGCAGTTGCAATATCTTTATCCCAGACTACGAGGTATGTGGAGTCACTTAGTGCGCGAGCAGACGCGTGGAGGTATTGGTAGCCGTTTTGGTCAAGGAGAAAGTCAGCTCGAGGTCGACCGCCGTCTTGTTCGTAAGCGCATTGCAACCCTACAGGAAAAACTGAGCCAACTCGAGAAGCGACGTGCAACGCAGAGTAAGGCTCGCTGGGAGTCGGGTGTATGGCGCACGGCTCTAGCTGGATATACAAATGCTGGAAAATCTACTCTTCTCAACACTCTTGCGTCTGCAAATGCTTATGTACAAGATGAACTCTTTGCGACACTGGATCCTACTACGCGTGTATTGGATCTAGAAGAGGGCCGTAAAATTGCCCTTACTGACACGGTAGGCTTTATTCAAAAGCTGCCTACCACTTTGGTGGAAGCATTTAAATCCACTCTTGCTGAGGTGAATGCTGCAGATCTTATCTTGCGTGTAGTTGATGCGAGCGATGAGGGCTACCTGAGAGAGCTTGCCGCAGTCGATGAGGTGCTCCATCAAATCGGTGCAGCTGATAAGCGCTCTGTTGTTGTATTCAACAAGATTGATCTGCTCAGTGCGAATGAGTTGCAGCATATGCGTTCAGCATATCCTCAAGCAGTTTTTGTTTCCGCTTTAACAGGTGAGGGTCTCGCCTCCCTCAAATATCGTATTGCCAAAGAGGCTTCAGATGGCGATGTTGTACTTTCAGTCATGATTCCATATTCAAAAGGTCTGCTTATGAAAATGGCACACGAGCGTTGCCGTGTAGTTCATGAGCGCTATGTGGAAGGCGGACTGCTTGTTACGCTGAATGCTGATAAGCGCATGGCGGCTACTCTTGAGCCGTATCGTGTAGATGAGAGTTCTTTATAGCTATTGGCTGCAGGAAATCTGTAAGATACCTCGGGTTCATTGGCGAGAGATGCTAGACAAAAAGACTTGTTAGAACAAGTAACAGCGGCTGGTGAACAACATAAATGAGCAAGGCATGACGCCCGATAAATTCGAGTGGCGTGCAATGGAGGGAATACACCCAAGCTGGAAAGCCTTGTTCTATGGGTCGTGAGAGAAGCGCAGTGCCCGTAAGATACATAAAAAGGTAGGGGATTACAGGGTAATAATCTCCTGATAGAAAATGTGGACCCGGAAACCCTAACCAGCTTAACCAAGGCGTTTCATACAGCATTCTCGGAATGTCTACCGTAGTAAATCCAAGTTCAAGCGTGCCATGTGAAACATTGTATGTTATGAGAAAGAGACAGAAGCATATACATGCTGGCAAGATACCCGATGGAAGTAATCTTACGTGCTTAAGCAAGCCTGAAATAATGCCACAGGATCCCATGCAGAAAATAATTCCGAAGCTAATTGGAGTATCAACAGCTGCAATAGTTGTAACAATATAAATCCCAAACGATAGAGCAAGCAGTTTAGTGCCTCTCACAATATTGTTATGAGAGTAATAACACATACAACCTGCAATAAAAAGAAAAGTCCAGGAGATAGAGGCACGCCAAATATCTTGGAATAACCCAGAAAACCATGGAAGAGAAACATGGGATAGGTAGGCAAGGTCATAGCAGCCATGAAATAGCACCATTGAAACCACTGCAATACCACGGGCGATATCGAAAATGCGTATACGCCCGTGGTATGAATCAGTGGATACATCTTTTGCAGAGGTGTCAGTTTGATGCATGAGTAACACCATAAAATCGATGTGACAAATTAAGAGATGGACCTAATGAGAGCAGTAACGCGTCCCAGGATAATAGGATCCTTCACATAAATTGGCTCCATTGTGTCATTTTCAGGCTGCAGACGAACACGGTAGCGCTCACGATAAAACGTTTTTACGGTAGCTGAATCATCAATAAGAGCTACAACGATTTCTCCATTGTGTGCGTCTTTTTGTTCTTTAACGACAATGTAATCGCCATCAAAGATGCCTGCGTTAATCATTGAGTCCCCGCGAACCCGGAGAATAAAGGAACTGTAATCGCCCACAATACTTGTTGGAAGAGAGAGATTCTCTTCAATATTTTGCTCAGCCAAAATAGGTTGACCAGCGGCAACACGACCAACTACCGGCAGCGTAATGAGATTGGCATCTACATCAATGGAAACATTAGCGAGTTTTGGACCAGAGCTTTCTTCAGAACGTTCTTGACGCTCTGAAACAACCTCGATGGCGCGTGGCTTATTAGAATCTCGATGGATGTAACCGTTGTCTTCAAGATATTTAAGATGCATATGAACCGTGGAAGGGGAGGCAAGTCCTACCGCTTTTCCAATCTCCCGAACAGAGGGAGGAAAACCATGGGTTTTTGTATATGTGCAGATATAATCATAAATTTCACGCTGACGTGAACTGAGTTTACGTTGAGACATACTGCCCCCTTTCAATCTAAGAAATATGATACAGCCGTTCTAATTTTGTTGCAAACATCTGTTCGTTTATACTTGACACGAACAGATGTACGAACGATACTAATCACAGAACATTTGTTTGCATACATTTTATGTCCGAGCACTGCTGTATATAAAGTCTGCAAGTTATCGAAGGGAGGAAGACATGGATATTCGCGGGAACAACATTCAATATTTTTCTGAGGGATCTTCAGCTCTTGATATCAAACCAGTTCATTTTCGTGTCCTTGAAGGCGGGCAAGCTCATTACAAGAATGTTGACGATGTAAATATTCGTAATGATCGATCGCATGTGTATTGTCATCATTCTCACGTTCAGAACAAGAACACAATCATTACGTTCCTTGTCATTTGTTCTATGGTGCTTGCGCTTGTGGGCATAGCGTTTCTTTCTGATGCTTCTGCTATGGCTCGGAAAACTTCTTCCTTTACAGATATTTCTACTGAGATTGTTACGGTAATGCCAGGAGAATCCATCTGGTCCATTGCAGAAAATCATCCCGTAAATGGTTGTTCTACTGCAGAAGTCGTTGAATTCATTACACAGGAAAATGAGCTTTCTTCTTCCATGCTTTCTTCTGGACAGCAGCTCTCTGTTCCCGCTTCTTAGCTCTTTGGCAATATAGTTATTGGTCTAATCATTTGGGCTTTGTTTTTATGATAGGCTCCTTTGTATACAGCATTTTACAAGGGAGACTGCATGCGCTGTCCTAAATGTGGTTGCGAGGAGTCTAAAGTTGTAGACTCACGTCCGTCCGATAGCAATGATGCCATCCGACGCCGTCGAGAATGTATTGCATGTGGCTATCGTTTTACTACGTATGAACGTAAAGAAGAAACACCGTTAATGGTTCTTAAAAAAGATGGCACAAAAGAACCGTTTGATCACCAGAAGTTGATGCGTGGATTGCTTACTGCCACCGCAAAGCGTCAGGTTCCAATTGCTCAACTCGATTCCTTGATTGATGATATTGAGTCAGAATTGCGCGATAACGGTGTATCTGAAGTCCCTTCTTCTGAAATCGGAAACCTTGTATTAAAACGCCTTATAGACGTAGACAAGGTTGCGTATGTTCGTTTTGCTTCGGTATATCGAGATTTCAAAGATCTTGATGAGTTTAGTGAGGAATTGAGGAGCCTTTCACAATGATTGATGAGACCATTTCCGTTCCTATTAAACGACTTGATCCATCTGTTGAGTTGCCGACCTATGCGTATACAGGCGATGCAGGTCTCGACTTGCGTTCTAATGAAGACCTTGTTCTTGCACCCCATGAGCGCCGACTCATCGCTACAGGTTTGGCGGTTGCAATTCCCGAGGGATATGCCGGTTTTGTTCAACCTCGCAGCGGCCTGGCTTTACGTGAAGGTCTCTCCATGGCTAATACTCCCGGCCTTATCGATTCGCATTATCGTGGCGAGTTGAAGGTATGTGCAGTAAATCTCGATAATGAGAAGCCCATTCATATCGAACGTGGAGAACGTATTGCTCAACTTGTTATACAGCGTGTTCCTATTGTTAATTTGATTGAGGTTGACGAGCTGGATGAAACCGATAGAGGTGCCGGTGGATTTGGCTCAAGTGGCGTTTAAAATGATTGGCTGAGTGATTGTATGTCTGAATCTACCCTTTATGACCTTGTAATTATTGGTGCTGGTCCTGCAGGAATTTCGGCAGCAATTTATGCTTCTCGCGCGCTCTTAACCACGGTTGTTTTAGAGCAGACATCTCCTGGTGGGCAGGTTCTCTTAACATCAGAAGTTGATAATTATCCAGGAGTTCCATCTACCAGTGGCTATGAACTCATTCAGGCGATGGAAAATCAAGCTAAGGATTTGGGCGTTACTATCCACTCAGCGCAGGTGTCTTCTATTTCTTCTACATGTGATAACTATTTCATTATTAGTTGCAATGGAGGAACTTCATACAACGCTAAAGCTGTTATATTGGCGAGTGGTTCCACGCCTCGAAAAGCCGGCTTTGAAGGCGAAGAAGATTTCATTGGGCGTGGAATTTCATATTGTGCGACCTGCGATGGAATGTTTTATCGCAATAAACCCGTTTATGTGGTAGGGGGAGGTAATTCTGCCGCCGAAGAAGCACTTTTTCTTACAAGGTTTGCAAGTGAAGTCCACATGATTATTCGTAAGGATCACTTGCGTGCTCAAGCTGCACTGGTTGATCAGCTTCAGCAAAATGAAAAGGTATTTGTCCATTTTCGGACAACTATCTCTAAGGTAGAAGGGAAGGATCTTCTCACTAAACTCTATCTTCATAATGAGGATACCGATGAGATTACATGTATATCAGGAGATCCAGGCTCGTTCGGTGTGTTTGTATTTGTGGGCCAGCTACCGTCATCTGAACTCATTAAAGAATTTGCTGAACTCGATCAAACCGGCGCGGTTATCACTGATGAATATATGGCCACAAGGACACCTGGTTTATATTGTGCAGGAGATGTTCGCTCAAAGGTATTGCGTCAAATTATTACTGCGGCATCTGATGGTGCGGTGGCAGCAACATCTGTTGCAGGCTATCTCGGGCAGCCAATCGCTGGGTAATTTATCGTACCTGCATCTCATGTGATTATCTTTGGCTGTCTGAGGCAAATATCTAAAGCTATATATAAAACTGCGATAATATATCTTATGTAAAGTAGATCTATAGAAAGAATAAGGTTCTATGTTGGCGTTACGGAGCTTGTTTCTTCTAGCGATGGCATGCAGATCTCTTTGATCATCTGCTCTTGTTCTATCTCGAACTCTGCATCTTCTAGTACAAGAAGCTGATCGAGTGCTTTGAGGCGTGTGTTTCCTTGTGGAACCAGTTCTTTACCAGAGCGTGTGATCATGACAATGAGCATATGCTCTGGTAAGACAAGTTCTTTGATAAGCCTTCCTTCGGCCTTACTTCCTGCTCCAACTACATGCCTATGAAAGACTCCCCGCTGTTCTTCTTCTAGATTCTTCTCCGTCTGGTTGGACTCTGAGATATCAATTCTTCCAAGCAGGTGCTCATAGAAGGCATCTACGCCTATAAGGTCTGATGTGACGTATGCGATTATTGAGACAAGCGAAGCTGCTAACAGCGAATCGAGTGAGCCTGTGAGTTCAAAGGCAAGTACGATGCCAGTTATAGGAGCTCTTACAACACCTGCAAATAGGCTTGCTACTCCAAGTACCGTGTAGTTAACAACATAAACTGAAGGTATTGCCGTGACATCTGTTACGCAGATGCCATAAATACTCCCTATTAGAGCCCCCATTACTACTAATGGAAGCAACGTGCCTCCTGGAGCTCCTGACCCAAAGCATATGGCTGTTAGAAGATATTTTCCGATAAGCAGTACGACTAATACATTAATCGGAGTGACATAGCCTCTTTCAAGGAGCTGTATGATGGCATCTCCGCCACAGAGCAGCTGAGGTATGGTAAAAGCAGCTATTCCAGACATCAGAAAGGCTGGAATGAGTTTTGCATATGGCTTTACCCAAGTAATTCGATCAAACAGATCCTGCATCTTGAACATACCAGCATTGTGTAAGGCTCCAAGTAAGCCTGCGATAACACCTAGTATTGCTACAGATATATAGGCAGATGGCGGCAGATCAGCAATAAATGTGAGTGAGAGCACCAAGTGGTCACCCATAAGTATGCTCGAGAGTAGGTCTGACATGACTGACGCAACCATGACAGACACAATGACGGGTGCAGAGAAAACCTTATGAATCTCTTCGAGAGCAAACATCACGCCAGTAAAAGGGGCATGAAAAGCGGCGGCCATGCCAGATGCTGCGCCACACGTAATAAGAATCCGTTCTTCTCCCCGATTTGTGCGAGTAAGTTTGGAGACAAGCTTTGCAGCCATTCCGCCAATCTGTATAGAAGGACCCTCGCGGCCGAGGGATAACCCTCCAAATGAGCAGAGAACACCCTCTACAAATTTGGTAGGAAGTATACGCAGCCAAGGTGCCTGTATGGTTTCTGCTACTTCAGCCTCTACTTGAGGGATACCAGACCCTGCTGTGAGAGGAACTTTATGAATAAGAAAACCAACGACAAGTAAGATAAGCGCCAGTACAACAAACCAGATAAGAATTCCTAGGGCGCTTTTTCCAAGTTCTGTAGTAAAAGAGCGCATGAGCTGCTCTGCTTGTGCGAGGGCAAGCCGATAAAGCGTAACGGCTAAACCTGCAACAAGACCCGTAGCAGCTCCAATGCAAACAAGCCAGATTCGATGACGATGCGAAAGCTCATTCTCAAGAGAGGTGTGTTTCTGATGAGATGTATGTTTCCTTAAGCTAATCAACGGTTACAAGTGAAAATACATCAGCAGAACTTGCGCGAGCGATGGTATCCCGTGGCTTTAAGAAAGCAAGCTCCAATATAAAACCAAAGCCTTCTACCGTAGCCCCTGCTTTCTCGGCCAATTTAGCACTTGCAACGCAGGTACCACCTGTTGCGACTAAGTCATCGACTATCAGAACATGGTCATCGGGACCAAGAGCGTCCTGGTGGATTTCCAAACTATCGGTACCATACTCAAGCGAATAGGCTTCTGAGTAAGTAGTGCGAGGAAGCTTACCAGGCTTACGGGCGGGTACAAAACCTGCTCCAAGACGATAGGCTACGGGAGCACCAATGAGAAAACCACGCGCTTCAGCACCAATAACTTTCGTAATGGAATGGCCCATGAAGTGATCTGCGATCTGATCGACAGCAGAAGCAAGGCCACGTGGATCAGATAAAAGCGGTGTAATGTCTTTGAATACAACTCCGGGCTCAGGATAGTCGGGAATATCTACGATGAGACTCTCAAGATCGAAACTGGACACGCCTTCTCCCCTTCCCATTAAACCTCACAAAAGCAAGGATAGTTTTACCGTAATAGTACCGTTTCTAACTAATATGAATGCCGTCTCCCCTGTTAGTGATCGATCGCTTTATGAGCTCATCGCGAAGCTCATTGGTAAGATAAAGCATCTGGTCAAGTGCTTTTTCATAAGCATCGTGACGGCGCTGAGGGTCTTCATCAGATGTTCTGCCGTATACCACAAGCGCCTGTTCAAACATGGTGGATTCGCGTCTTGCGGCTGTTACATACTGACGAAGATTTTTAGGCCCGATTCCATAATGCCGCAGATGATCAGCAATACGAATGAGGGGGAAATCATGTCCATCGACTAAATCTCTCCCATGAGGAGAGCGTCTTAGTGATAGTACGCCAGCATCAGAGAGACTTCTCACAAAACTGGCTGATACACCAAGCAATTCAGGCATTCGATCAATGGGATGAAACTTATTGATAGTTTCCTCATCATCTGAACTTAAGACATGCTCATCATGATGCACGACAACAGCTTGGGATGGATCATCGAGACGGTCTAACTCTTCTCGGATAACCGAAAGCGGCATAAAGCGATTCTTTTGTAGATACAAAATATTTTCAAGCCGCTTAATGTCGCGTGAAGAATAGAGCCTGTATCCCCCTGGTGTACGAGAGGGATTGAGCAGGCCTTCATCCTCTAAGTAGCGAACTTTAGAGACAGTAAGATCGGGGTACTGCGGCTGCAACCGCTTTACAACTTTACCAATTGTAAGGTAGCTTGCATCCGCCATAGTCAGTTATGCCCCGGTAGAAATGCGTTCTGAACGATTTGCATGGAAAACCATACGGAATGTACCAATTTGTATGGTTGAACCATCTTGTAATACAGCCTTACTGACAATAGCGCCATCTACCCATGTGCCATTGAGAGAGCCAAGGTCTTCAATGGTGGCCAGCCCAGAACCGTTGTTAATGAGATCCATACGTGCATGATGACGAGAAACCGTCATGTCATTCAAAAAGACACTGTTTGAAGGATCACGCCCGATAGTAATTACTGGCTGATCAAGCTCAAACGTCATACCAGTTTGAGGGCCTTTTACAATACTGAGCGAGGGCGTGGCATCTTTGGTTGAACCCATAAGATCGGGCATTGTTGAATCTTCAGAAGGGATGCGGAACATCCTTGTGGCGCCCGGATCGTTAATGGGATGTACGTCTTGCTCTGCCATATCTGGCCTTTCCTCGCAATTCTTGTCAGATTTATAGTATAACGCGGCTATCGGCAAGCTACACACTCAACTTCGATACGCGCACCGTCTCTTAAACGACGCACTTCAACACAGCTTCGTGCCGGACGAGGCGAAGAAAACCGTGTTTTCCAAATCATGTCTACTATAGGTAAATCTTCCAAATCGGTGAGAAAGACCGTAGTTTTTACGACATCTTCCAACGTGAGCTTTACCTCAGCTAATACAGCTTCGATATTTGTTATTGCCTGATCAAGCTGCATGTCTACGGTATCAGAGACAAGTGCATCAGTTGCTGGGTCGATGCCAATCTGGCCAGAAACATATACATAGCGTCCTGCTGCGGCACCTTGGGAATACGGTCCATTTGCCTGAGGAGCGTGAGACGTATGAATGCCATAAGTCATAAAAACTCCCTACCTCACGGTTGCGGTGCTATCAGTCTTTATATTCATTAAACGAGAGCCCGTGCGCCTATATAGCCACCATTATGACGGGCTATACCCCACTGTTCGAGCTCTTGTTTAGAAAATGCAACATGTTTTGTATTGTCCGAAATAGGCTCCATCCATGGAAGCTTAGTTTGAACAAATTGAGTAAGCGCCCGAATACCTACAGGTTGCATCTCGGTAAAAGACAACAAGCTCCGCCACATGATGCGGCTATAGGCAGGCGGAATGAGCAAAAGAAACGCATTGCTCTGATGTATATGTGTGCATATGGTAAGAATCTTATCAAGGTGAAGCGACACCACGCTGCCCTGAGGTGGTAGCTTTTCTCCATCATGAAGATAATCCTCGAGAATGGTTCTGGCTTTTGGGCCTGTAACAAGTAATGGCACCAATGATCCTGTGACATCGCTTACTTGAGCATCGCTGAAAGGTGTTTGCTCTTCAACAACGAGATTGGAGAGCCATATAAGCCATTCCTTGAGTGCTTCCCAACGTGACGTTACATCACAGAGAAGATATTCATGATCACCAGTTCTTAAAGCACAAGGAACGGCAACTACTGAACCATCGCCGGCAAGAACGGCTCCAAAGGAGCATTCCCCTACGGAAAGAACTTTGCCTGCCCAGGCCGCCTCAAAGAGGCCTGAGGCATTCTCTCCTGAGATGAGTATAAGATGCATGCAGGATACGTCTGTTACTCCACAGGCATTCTCAAGTGCCTCTTCTTCTGCAATTGGAGTACTTTCATAGGAGAGCGGCACTGCAACTCCCTCACGCTCTTCTAAAACACCACCGAGTAGAAGATGCTCTTCTGTGAGCGTGTTGAGTGCATCTTTATCTACACCCATTTATGCTTCCTTATGACTTTCATTGTTGGCATGAGATCGCTGAATTACTTTGACACCCTCAATGGTGTAAACAACAGCAGTTATCGTAGAAAAAACCAACCCAAGGTAGACAAATACCATGCCGAGTGCTGCGCTCTCACCATTTAAGAGAGGAAGCCAAGAAACCGTTACAAGATTGGTGCCATGAAGCTGTGGAATGCCAAGCAAAAGGTCGCAAAAACCAATCATGAGCAGTGCGGTGGTAAGCTTTCCAACAAATACCACATCAATTGGTCGACGGCGATAATGCTGCAGAATTTGTGCTCCAATGGCGAGGTACACATCGCGTCCGATGACAAAGACCGCCATCCAAAGCGGTAGCTCACCTGTTGCCACCAGGCCTAAAACGCCAGTGAAAAGCAGAACACGATCCATAATGGGATCCATGATCTTTCCGACCCAACTAACCGTTTGGGTTCGGCGAGCAATTTGTCCGTCGAGAAAATCTGTCGAGGCAGCAACCGCATAGAGGACAAGAGCAAGCATTCTATTCGACCCTGTGATAAAGAGGTAAAGGAATGCAAAGGTTAAAAGCAAGCGACAGAATGTAATAACATTTGCAACAGTGAATATTTGTGTTGAAGGGTTATTGGGGGTACCCACCGGATCGGTTGCAAGGTCATTTTTCTGTGCCTTGAGAGCATCATAGTCAGCCTGATTTTTGAGATTATTTTTAATACGCTCTTTCGTAACACGCTTTGTTTTACTTTCAGCCAACGTAGCGCCCTCCGCGTAATACAAATACTCGCAAGAATTGAACCTGAACATAGTAACGCATACCCAATTTGTCCACGTAAGCATTGTGGAAACACTATTTAATGCCACAAGGACAAAGATTCTTGCATGAGTAGTTATGAACCAGCAACTTCAAGAAGTAGATCACCTAAAAAGAATCCTAAAACGATTATTCCGACAATAAAGAGCAGAACAACGATAAGAACAATACGTCTCGTGCGCTCCGCCTCTGCTTCCTGGAAACGAGCAAACTCCTCTTCATCATTAAACGGATCAGCAAAGGGATCGTAGTGCTCCTTAAAAGCGCGGGAATCCTTTATTGCATCATTACGATGCGTGTTCGAGACGGGCGTGACGTCTGGCATGTCTTTTTGGCGTATATGTTTGGCCATAAAAGGTGCCCTCCCATGTATATAAAAGCCACCAACAAAGGTTGGTGAGTAGTATTCCGTGCCCATGGTATCAAAGGGTTCTAAAGAGATGAGCCACTATAAGAGAAGGATGAAGAAAAGGCCATAAAGATCACGACAAATTTGAATAAAGACGATATGAGAAAGCCATTGGAAAGAAAGCCTCCCCGCGACATACCCTACTCGCGGGCTGGGCGAGGACAATGGCTGTATATCGTCAACCTGCGGTGCTCGCCATACCGCACGTATGGGAGGAGGCTTCCCATGTCACATGTTACCTCCATCGGCCTCGACGTACATGCTCGCTCGGTTGCCGCCTGCGCGTTCAATCCTTTCACAGGAGAGATAATACAGAAATCGTTTGGCACCAATACAGAGGAAATAACTTCCTGGATTTGCCACTTTGAAGACCCTAAGGTTGTCTATGAGAGTGGACCTACTGGCTTTACGCTTTGTCGCACACTCCGTGCTCACGGCATAGACTGTGTTGTCGGAGCTGTATCAAAGATGCAAAAACCCGCCAGTGATAGAAGACAAAAGAATGACAAGCGCGATGCAGCATTTCTTGCACGTTTGCTTGCAACACACAACATTGTTGAGGTATGGGTTCCTCCTGTTGAGGTTGAAGCGAGCCGTGATCTGTCGCGTGCACTTGATGATGCGCGGGAAGACTTGCAGCGTGCCCGGCAGCGCCTCTCAAAGTTTTTGCTAAAACGTGGACATGTATTTGATGAAGTTGATGCACTTGGGCGTAGGAAAAGCGCCTGGACACGCTCATTTTGGAGATGGGTTGAGGGATTGAGACCAGATGAGGTTGCAGCAGCAACAGCGTTTAATCACTACGTTACCTGTGTGCGCTGTGCCGAGTCGGACAAACGCGCGCTGGAAAAGCAAGTTCTTTGTGAGGCTCAAACCCAACGATGGAGCCCTGTTGTCGGAGCACTTGCATCCATTAAGGGTATCGATATCATCTCTGCTTTTTGCTTAGCTACCGAAGTCGGCGTCTTCAGCCGTTTTCCAACAGCAAGATCGTATGCCTCTTGGGTTGGTATCACACCTTCTGAACACTCAAGTGGTGAGAAGAAGATATACGGAGGCATTACCAAAAATGGCAATTCAGCTTCTCGCCGTACCCTTATCGAATCTGCTTGGCACTACATAACATGTTCTCCAAAACCAAAGCCAATACCTGATGGCTTTGATGTTTCGCGAGGAATCAAACGCAGAGCAGATGATGCTACAGCCCGTCTTGTATATCGACACAAAGCACTGAGATCAGCTGGCAAACGTACTTGTGTTGCCAATACAGCAGTTGCACGAGAGCTTGCTTGTTGGGTGTGGGAAATTGGTAGACGTGCTGAGGGAACACTCAGCTAGACGACACTACTCAAAAAATTTCTTGCCAGTGAGAGTTGCATATCGACGCATTGTCGAGACCGGTTTACGAGGCTTTTATGGGCAACCAAAAGGCAGTACCCGATAAGAAAGACTATAGGTTTTTTCGAATGACGGTCTCGGACGGAGAATCGAAATGCGGTACGTACGCAATCTCAAACATATATCTGAGCTACCCGCTGGTATACAGCGTACAAGCCCGCGGATATTAGCTTGCCAGGCAAGCGACGACTAACGATCATCAATGCGACAGAAGCTGGCCAGAAATAGTTGCAGACTCGGGCATTAAAACCTGAGTCTGCAACGTCATGCCTCTTGACAATGGCTTTCTCATATTAAAAGCCGGAAGAAGCTTCTTCCGGCCGAAATAATCTGGTCGGGTGGACTGGATTCGAACCAGCGACCCCTTGACCCCCAGTCAAGTGCGCTACCAAACTGCGCCACCACCCGTTGGGGCAATGCCCGAACGAATTAGAATCATACTCTGCTCTTGAAAAAGAAGCAAGAGAAATCTTTGCTCGCTTGCCGAGATTCTAGAATCCAAACTCTTTGCGTGTCTGGCGGATACCTATGCGCTTTTCGGCAGCTTCCCAAGCAAGTCGTTCTTTTTCATTCGTAAGGGCGAGTCCAAACTGTACCTCTTGTGGTACGCCTTCGCTGTTTACATGCACTTCTGTAAGGTATGCGGTATTGATAATGGCACGCTCGCCAGAGGATGGATCCTCAACGTAAGAGATCACTTGAATCTCTAATGAGCTATGTCCTACATGAGTAACACATGCCTCAATGACAACAATATCGTTGAGTTTAGCGGGATGCTTAAACTGCAAGGTATCAACGCATGCTGTAGTTACCGAACCGCCACAGTGACGGCGTGCAGCTATGCCTGCTGTCTCGTCAATCCATTCCATCAAGCGTCCGCCAAAAAGGCGGTTCTCACCATTTACATCAGGATGAGTCACAATGCGTACTGATTCGGTGTATGAATCAGCTACTCGTTTACAGGGACGTCCATCTTGTGTGCCATAAGAGATGGGCTGCAGAGAAGTATCTGAGGAGTTATCCATCATAGCTCTCCAATTGTTCATCTAAAGCAAGCCATTCATCTTCTAAGCTGCTTATTTGTTGTTCGGTTTGAGCAAGTTGTTCTGTTAGTTGTTGGAGTGTTGCAAAATCACTGGGATCACATGCCTGCATTTCTTTGCGAATGCGATCGGGTTCACCATCTAGTTTTTGCAATTTTCGCCCTATGGCATCATGCTTGCGCTTAATTTCACGCCGCTCAGCACCAGCGGGTTTGTTATTTTGCTTATGCGGAGCAGGTGCGCATGCTTTCTTTTTTGCCTGTGTAGCTTGTTCGTCCAACAGTTTGAGATACTCATCCACACCGCCAGGAACATGACGCACTTCCCCATCAATCAGGGCGTATTGATCGTCGGTAACGCGTTCCATTAGATGGCGGTCGTGAGTTACTACCAACAGTGTTCCAGGCCAGGTGTCGAGCAGGTCTTCTAAAACAGCCAACATGTCGGTGTCCAGATCATTGCCCGGCTCGTCCAAGACAAGTACATTTGGCTCGTCAAGCAGAACACACATAATTGCTAAGCGTCTACGTTGACCTCCTGAGAGATCTTTGACATAGCTCATGAGCTCGCGTGTTTCAAAACCCAGTCGCTCAAGCAGACGCTCTGGAGAGTAGCTCTTGCCATCAATGAAGTAATTTTTGCGATATTGTGCAAGTATTTCGTTTACTCGCCAGTCCATACGTTCAGAAAGAACAGCTAAATCTTGCGTGAGAAAACCAAAGCGCACGCTTGCGCCTACCTTAACTGACCCAGACGTGGGAGCAAGACCGCCGGTCATAACTTTGAGCAAGGTTGTTTTTCCAACGCCATTTTCACCAAGTATTCCATAGCGATCACCGGGACCAATAAGCCAGTCGAGATGAGAAAAGACTGGCTTTTGATTCTGGGAATAGGAAAAAGAAGCGTCGTGCATTTCGATAACTTGCTTGCCGAGGCGTGCGACAGCAAGGCGTTTGAGCTCAAGAGGGTTTCTCAGTGGAGGATCATTCGCAATGAGGTCCATCGCTGCTTCAATACGAAAACGAGGCTTTGAGGTACGAGCTTTAGCGCCATGAGCAAGCCAATTCAGTTCCTTGCGCAGCATGTTTTGACGGCGTTCCTCTGCTACAGCTGCCTGTCGTTCGCGCTCAACTCGCTGCTGGATATAGGCTGAATAGCCGCCTTCAAAAGGCTCAACTACCCCATCATGCACTTCCCACATCGATTCGCATACCTCATCGAGAAACCATCGGTCGTGGGTGATAACCACCAGGGCGCCCGTGTCACTGCTCCAGCGATTCTTAAGGTGGTGAGCAAGCCAAGAAATTGCATGCATATCTAAGTGGTTGGTTGGCTCGTCCATAAGGAGTACGTCCCACGTACCAATGAGTACGCGTGCGAGATCTACACGACGCCTTTGTCCGCCAGACAATTCGCCAACAAGGCTTTCGAGAGAAACATCGGAAAGCAACTCAGCCATAATGGCGCGGATCCGTGCATCTGAAGCCCAGAGATATTCCTTTGTGTCGCCAACGACGTTTTGGCGTACCGTTGCTTTTTCGTCGAGGGTATCTGATTGTCCAAGATAGCCAACAGAAATGCCGTTTCGCCACGTTACCGTTCCCGAGTCGGGCTCAAGTTGGTGGTCTAGAAGCTCTAGTAGCGTTGATTTGCCATCGCCATTTCGTCCTACAACACCAATACGGCTTCCTTCGTATACACCAACTGTTTGATCGACAAGAACTTGCTTGCCAGGCCATTCCATCGAAATCTGTTCGCAACCAATGAGAATACCCATCAAATACCCTTACTGCAAAAAAGAAGATTCATGAGCGGCAGCGCGCAAGAAGGCAATTTCTTGTGCGTAGCCATCAAGATCGTTTGGTGTTTCTAACACCATGGGAAGCTTGCAAAGTCGCTCGTCACAAACGATTTGTTCAAACAAGCCTAAACCAAGCGTACCCTTCCCGAGACATTCATGGCGATCTTTATGTGCACCAACTGGATTTTTGGAGTCATTGAGATGTAAAGCACAGAGACGGTCGAGTCCAATTACGCGATCAAACTCTTCTAGAACACCATCTAAGTCATGTGCTATATCGTAGCCGGCATCGTTTACATGACAGGTGTCGAGACAAACTCCCACCAGCTCATCATGCTTAACTGCATCAATGATGCGTGCAAGCTCCTCGAAGGTACGCCCCACCTCAGTTCCTTTTCCCGCCATGGTCTCGAGAAGAACTTTGGTAGATTGTCCAGGAACTAAGACTTCATTGAGCCCTTCGGCGATAAGGCTACAACCAACTTCAGAACCCTGTTTTAGATGAGAGCCGGGATGAAAGTTGTAATACATCCCAGGTAAATACTCCAGAGTTTCCAGATCTTCTCGCATAGCTCTACGTGCGAAGTCAATAACGTCAGGCTTTGCGGAGCAGAGATTGAGCGTATATGGCGCATGAGCAACAAGCTTTCCAAATCCTTGCTGCTCCATAAGTGTATTCAAGCGCTTCATATCATCTGGATCGGGCTTGCGTGCCGAACCGCCACGAGGGTTTCTCGTGAAAAAAGCAAAGGTCGTAGCACCAATCCGACAGGCTGTTTGGCCCATCCCTTCATATCCGCCCGATTGGGAGATAGAAAGATGGCATCCTACCGATAACGTCATGAAACTTCTCCTTGGCAGCCTGAATCATTCTCTTTAAGCAATTCGGCAGCACGGATAATCAGTTCTTTTGCCACCTGTGCTTTAGACATGGTGGGAAGCTGTTCTTCCCCTTCCGGAGAAAGAATAGTTATGCGGTTTGTATCCGAACCGAACGTAGAATCTTGGCGAGATACATCATTGGCCACAATGAGATCGCAGCCTTTACGCATGAGCTTTTCTTGTGCGTGGGTGAGAAGATCTGTTGTCTCGGCGGCAAAACCAATAACAACGCGCGATCCTTTTTGGCGAGAAAGCTCTGCGAGAATATCGTCAGTCTCTTTGAGGGCGAGTGTGGAAAGCAACGACCGGTCCTGCTCGTGTTGCTTTTTCAACTTATGATCCGCAGGATGTTGTGGTGTGTAGTCGGCCACGGCTGCAGACAAAATAGCAATGTCAGCCTGCTCAAAAGCCTTACAAGCAGCCTCATACATCTGCGCCGCTGATTCCACATACACCACCTCAACACCATAAGGTGCTGTAAGGGCGGTGGGGCCAGATATGAGAACTACGTCTGCTCCAGCATCTCGCGCTGCCTCGGCAAGGGCATAACCCATCTTTCCTGACGACCTATTGGCAATATAGCGAACAGGGTCTATTGCTTCATGGGTTGGTCCAGCAGTGATAAGAACACGTTTGTTGCTCAGAAGTGAGGGCTGAAGACGAGAAATTCTAAAGAGCGTCTGGTTCACAATATCTGACACGTCTGCCAATTTACCTGTACCCGTATCACCACAGGCAAGAAGCCCGGTATCAGGACTGATAACCTCAATACCTCGATGTATGAGCGTAGTGAGGTTTGCTTGTGTGGCCTGATTTGCCCACATGCGATTGTTCATAGCTGGAGCAATTAAGACAGGAATATCACAGGCAAGCAATGTTGACGTAACACAATCATCTGCAATTCCTGCGGCAACCTTTGCAAGTACATTAGCGGTGCACGGGCATACAAGAGCAACATCCGCCCAGCCAGAAAGAAAAATATGAGGGATGGAAGAGTCTGGGTAGGTGGAGAGATCAAGTGCGACCGGATGCGTACTTAAAGCTTCAAATGTGGTGCCTCCAACAAAATGACAAGCATCTTCTGTCATAGCAACACGCACGTCACAACCGGCACGTTGGAGCCCTCTAAGAACTTCACAGGCTTTATATGCTGCAATACACCCAGTCACGCAAAGCAGTACGCGAGGAGTTTGAGAGACTTGCTCTTCTGTTGTAGCCATAAGTGTCGCCTTACTCAAATGCAGTTGAAGTTACCAAAATACGATGGCAGTAGGGACATTCACAGATATCATCGTTAGATCGACGTATGTCTGCGAAGTCACTCGGCTGAAGGGTTACACGGCAAATTGAAGGTCTGTTCCCCGTAAGTGTTTCTACTGCGAGGCCATCAAATCGTTTGCATGCCTTTGCATAGGTATCGAGAAGCTCCTGTGGAAGCTCACTCACAAGCATTTCACGTTCAGCGCTGAGTTTTTCAATCTCAGCAGTTATCTGAGCGCTCTGTTCCTGATAGGACGTAGCCTGTGCGTGCCCCTCCTGTGAAAGACGCTCAGCAACTTCACGGGCCTTTTTCTCTGACGTCTGAATTTTAGCGAGTTTGCTTTCCAGCTCGTTGCGCTCAAATTCAAGCTTCTCCAAGCGCTTGGCTAAATGGGTAAGCTGCTGCTCAAGTTCCCGTACAGCTTTGTAATCCTGTGGGCCTTCAAGCGCGTCTTGCTGAACCTTATCTACAAGATGAGCCATTTTATCGTGCTGCTCTGAGTTTTCAGCAAGATCCATCTCAATATCTTTGCGAATACCTACGATTTTAGTGAGCTCGGAAGCAAGCTTTTTTGCTGCAGCTCGAATCTCTTTGATTTTGTTTCCTTGAGGCAAGGCTTCCAATGCGCGCTTGCGGCGAATGAGTTCGAGATCTACTTGCTGGAGCCTTACCAGGGCTTCCGTGCGCGTCATTAGAACCTCCATGGTTGAGTAGTAGTTATTCCTTTTGAAAGAACACCATGCAGCATAGCACGGTATTAACGTGCAGATGCAACGATGTCGAGAAGTGCCTCTGCGAACAAATCTAATTCACGATCTGAAACGCGTTCATCGAATGATATACGAAGTGAGCCCAAAGCAAGGTCTCGTGGAATACCCATTGCGAGAAGTACATGACTTGCATCAAGGGATCCGGACGAACAGGCAGACGCAGCAGAGACTTCAAAACCCGCTTCATCAAGACGCAAAACGAGTGACTCTGAATCTACATGTGATGCCATAACACTTACCAAACCGGGAAGACGTGTGTCATCAATATGGGCCTGTGTTGTAGGGACAATCTGGGTGCCAGGTGCGCAGAGTCGCTCGTAAAGACGATTGGCACGTGCAGCAACGAGGGGCCGTACCGTATCCATGTTATGAAAGACGGCATCTGCTACCTGGGCGAAGGTAACCGCACCACAAACATCCTGGGTCCCCGCTCGTTTTCCTGCTTCTTGTCCCCCACCAAACGATTGAGCTTTCAGAGGACACCGTGAGCGAACGGCGAGCACGCCGGTCCCTACAGGAGCGCCAATCTTATGACCGGCAACACTGACAGCATCGACATCAGCAAGGTCAAGCGGAACACGGCAAAATGCCTGTACGGCATCGGTGTGGAAAAGTGCGCCCGAGGCATGAGCAAGCTTTGCAAGGGATGCTATATCCATCAAAACGCCAGTCTCGTTATTTGCAGCCATAACAGAGACAAGCGCGCAGTTTGTATCCAACACAGAACGCAGCTCGTCAGATCCTACGGTGCCGTCGTGTTTCGGTCGAATGATGCGCACTTCAAAGCCACGACCACGCAAGACAGGCGCTAAATCGAGAACTGAATCATGTTCAATTGCAGCGAGCACGACGCATGTACGCTTGCTGTTGCGCGCACGCATTCCTTCTGCAAGACCAATAACGGCAAGGTTGTTTGATTCGGTACCACCTGAGGTAAAGATAATATCGCTTGGCCGAAATCCACCACCAAGTACGCGAGCAAAGGTATGACGTGCTTTATCGAGTTCTCGCGCAGCTTCTCGTCCCAGCGTATGGAGGGAGTTGGGATTTGCACCAGCACATCGCAGGCTTCGGTATGCAGCTTCAGCAGCAAGTGCCTCCGGACGCAATGGTGCGCTTGCTGCATAGTCAAGATATATAGGGTCAGTTGTTGATTTCTGCATCGTTATGCTTGCCTCGAAATGCCCTGTCGTGCTTGTTCGCGGATGCTTTGAATATTGTCAGCATAATCACCGCGGAAAACCGAGCTTCCTGCAACTAGAACATTAGCTCCAGCCTCACAGATGGCCGCGGCATTAGCAGTACCAATACCACCATCAACTTCAATGAGGGGTGCAACACCATGACGATCACAGAGCGCCCGCACCTCGCGAACTTTTTCAATCGACGAAGGAATGAAGGCCTGTCCACCAAAACCAGGATCTACGGTCATGACCAAAATCATATCGAGATCGCCAACAACCGACTCCAACACACAGGGAGCTGTACCGGGATTGAGTGCCATGGCTGCTTTGCAACCCCGCTCATGAATATGAGAGATAAGTCGATGAGCATGTGGAGCGGCTTCCTGGTGGAAGCATACATAGTCGGCACCCGCATCAATAAAATCATCAAGAAGACTATCGGGGTGCTCGATCATAAGGTGGACATCCAAAGGAAGCTCTGTTGCCTTTTTTACCTGTTTCAAAATGGGAATACCAAAAGAAAGGTTGGGAACAAAACTGCCGTCCATTACATCAAAGTGCACTAAATCAGCGCTGGATATACGCTCCAGCTCACTGCCCAACTCCAAAAAGTTTGCAGAGAGAATTGATGGGGCAATGAGAACATCTTCGAGCATGGAAAGCCTCCACTCTTACTCTTTATCGAAACCGTAAAACTCTTCGCCAGGAACGCGCGACAAAAGCTCACCCATAGCAGTTTGAACAGAAAGCCCCTCATCGAGTACGCGATGCACAATACTTGTAATTGGTGCCTCTACGTTCAAACGACATGCGAGTTCATGGACAGCAGTGGCAGCATAAGCGCCTTCTACTACCATGTGTGTCTTACGCTCATATTCTGAAAGTGTAATACCTCTTGCGAGTTGTTCGCCAAAGCATCGGTTACGAGAATGGCGAGATGTGCAAGTGGCCACCAGATCGCCCATGCCAGCAAGACCCATACACGTCTGCGGATCGCCTCCGCATGCAGCAGAAATGCGTGCCATTTCAGCGAGTCCACGCGTCATGATAACAGCAAGTGCATTGTCGCCTAAGCCAAGGCCAGCTGCTGTACCCGCTGCGATAGCCATAATATTTTTGGTAGCGCCACAAACCTCAACGCCAACCAGATCGGAACTCACATAGATACGAAATGCTCGATCAATGAGAAGGTCACGAAAAGAAGTACAGACTTCACGAGAGCTGCCGGCAATTACAGAAGCAGACAATTTACCAGCGGCGATTTCTTCTGCATGGTTGGGACCAGAGAGCGCACAGATTCGAGACTGGTTTCCCAACACTTCGCCCACGAGTTCAGCCATGGTGTAGCCAGTTTTGCGCTCAATTCCCTTTGTGAGTACCAAAACAGGCGTGGACGATGCGATAAATTGAGCTCCTGAAAGAAGTGTTTTTCTCAAATGTGATGAGGGAACAGCAACAAGAAGAGCGTCTATCTTTTCGAGAGCATCAGTAAGGGAGGTCGTAGCTTCTACATTATGCGGAAGCTCGTAATCACTCAGATAGCGTGGATTCTTGTGGGTTAGGCAGATGCCATCGGCAACTTCTTGGGAGTGTGCCCACAGCACAACTTCATCAGCATGTTTTGCGACAAGGCCGGCAGCAGCAGTACCCCATGATCCTGCTCCAATTATTGCTATGCGACTCACTTTGTTTTGCTCTCCGAATCGTCATGATGAAAGGCAAAGCGACGTTCTTCTCCATGAAGAAGCTTATTGATATTGGTACGATGAGCCCAAATAACAACAAGACATGCAATGAGCGCAGGAATAAGAAAGCCAAAGGTAGCGTGATAGATCACAACGCTCCAAATTGGAAGAGAAATTGCCGCACATACCGATGCTGCCGAAACAAAACGCGTGGGAATTACCACGACAACAAACACCAGCAAAAGCCCTAAGGCTCCTAAAGGTGCAGCAGCGAGCATGGCACCAAAACCAACAGCAATGCCCTTACCGCCATGGAAACCTAGATATGGCGTGAAAATATGACCAAGAACTGCGCTGAGCAAAAGCATGCCCGTGATCCAACTCAAGGGACCTGAAGGAACAAAGGGCCACAGAGCTCCCCCAAAGAAGATTTGAGAAGCAATGAGCTTTCCGAGTCCAACGCAGATAAACCCTTTGCCCGCATCGCAAAGCAGCGTCAGAGCAGCGGCTCCCTTTCCAACTGAGCGCGCAACATTGGTAGTGCCAATGTTGCCAGACCCTTCTTTGCGGACATCTACATGTGATCCCTGCTTAGAGATGAGATATCCCGAAGGAATTGCGCAGATAAAAAAGGTAATGAGCACTGCAACAATGCAATAAATAAGCGCTTCTAAGGAAGTCACGCTACTCCTTCCTTCTAAAACGAAGTCTTACCGGCGTTCCCTCAAGTGAGAATGTTTCTCTCAGGCGATTTTCGAGATAACGCTCGTAATTATCGTCAATGAGCTCTGGGGCATTGCAGAAGAAGGTAATTTGGGGCGGGCAAACGCCTGTCTGAGTTGCATAGTGAACTTTAAGTCGACGCCGGCCATCTACGATGGTATGACCAGATTCACGAATCTTTGTCACCATGTCGTTGAGGCGTGGAGTGGGAATACGCTGTTCACGCGTTTGAGCCAGACGGGCAGCGAGCGGCAAAACCTTATCAATGCCACGTCCGGTTAAAGCAGAAATGCGCAGCGCAGGAGCCCACGAAGCAAATGTCATGCGCTGTGCGAGCGAATTCATCACAGTTTCGCGAGCGTAGTCGTCGGTGAGAAGATCCCACTTGTTAAGAAGGATGGCCAAGCCGCAACCACGCTCGATAGCCATTGAGGCTACCTTTTGATCCTGCTCGGTCACTCCGTCGGTTGCATCTACCACGAGAAGACACACATCTGCTTTATCCATGGCTCTGAGACCACGAACGATGCTGTAATATTCAACGTCTTCGTGAACAACACTGCGACGTCGCATGCCTGCAGTGTCTACCAGACGGAAGCGCTCGCCGTTCTGCTCAACGAGAACATCGATGGCATCTCGAGTCGTTCCTGCGATGTCAGAAACAATGGAGCGACTCTTTCCTGCAAGCCTGTTGGTAAGTGAACTCTTGCCCACATTTGGCCTACCAACAATGGCGACATTGATAAGGTCCTCTGGATAGTCGGGTTCTTCATCCTCGGGGAGCACCGCAATGACATCATCCAACAAGTCGCCAGTGCCATGGCCATGTACAGCAGATACCGGTCGAGGTTCACCTACGCCAAGAGAGTAAAACTCCCAGATAGCACCATCGGAATCAGGGTTGTCGAGTTTATTAACAACAAGGAATACCGGTTTTTTAGTCCGACGAAGAATACGTGCAACTTCTTCATCTTCATCGGTAACACCGACGGTTCCATCTACGACAAAAATGATAGCGTCGGCCTCTTCACAGGCGGCCTCTGCTTGTTCACGAATGCGTGGCGCAAATGCATCATCGGTTCGTTTTGGTTCCAAACCGCCCGTATCTATCACTACAAAATCCCGACCTGACCAGTCGGCAGTGTGATACGAACGATCACGTGTGACACCACGAGATTCGTGGACAATGGCATCACGGGCAACACAAATTCTGTTTACCAGGGTGGACTTCCCCACGTTGGGGCGGCCTACCACGGCAACGATGGGCTTTGACATGAGATTCTCCTCATTTGTATCCGTCGGACCTACTTCAATCCGGCGCAAATAAGTCTACTCCACTCCGGCTGCTCCAGAGCGCTAACCGAGATGTTCCATGAGATGTGCCAAGAGTTTACCCGGAGAGGTCTCGCATACAGAAACAGTTCCCCCACGCGCTTCAAGAGCTTGAGCAAGATCAGCAAGTGACCAATCGTCTAGGGTCATATGATCAAAATTGAGCATTGTTTCAGGAAGAACGATATGTGTGTGAGAAAGCTGCTGAGGAAGCTGAGAAAGTAAATCAGTGGCAACCACAAGGCCAGTAACGTTAACGTCTCCCCCGTAATAATCATTACGGATAGCATAGGGCTGCACATCTTTTGCTATTCCCCACGCACTGCAAAGATGTGAAATAACATCAAAGGCTGCTTCTCCACAGATGAGAAGGGCTGTTGTTTCATCTTGTGTAAGCTGGCTTTGAAGCTGCTCTATCTCATCAAGGGCGGATAAAAGGAGCTCATCGGTTTCATCAAGAAAACTCCTGAGCATACCAATGCCATCGTAGAACTGCGGATAACCATCGTAGGTATATGCGGGTGGTACTTCCACCTGAGCGTCGAGATAAAATTCGTCAGAAAGTTGGAAGATAGTTTTTCCCCGTTGCTCGCGAGCGCGTTCCTGAAATGGACGAACCACTTCTATAACAGCTCGCGAAGCCTCTTTGTCATCTGAATATGAGCTTGTAAAAGCCTTGCTGTATTTGGTATAGCCCATTGGCACTATGGCAAGCGAGGTAATGGTGGGGTGTTCTTCAACCCAGGTAAGAGTGCGAAGAAGCTCTTCCCCATCGTTGATATGAGGACAAAGAACAATTTGAGCATGTACTTCGATACCTGCATCACAAAGCTTCTCGAGTGCTTCTCGTCCACGAGCTTCGTTGCGTCCGATGAGATGACGACGCACTTCCGGCGTAATGGCATGAAGAGAGACATTCATGGGTTCCAAACGCCAAGAGATAATACGCTCAATATCTTCATCGGACACGTTGGTGAGCGTAACAAAGTTGCCCTGTAGGAAGCTGAGACGATAGTCATCATCTCGGAGCAGTAAGCTCGAACGAACATCCGGTGGCAGCATACCCATAAAACAAAACAAGCAGGCGTTACGACATGTTCTTATGCCGTCAAACAGGACATCTTCAAACTCAATACCCCACGATTGTCCTGGCTCACGTACTAATTCGACCTCATAAGCAACATCTTGATCATCTTTCAAATCAAGCTCAACAGTCGCTCCGGAACCCTCCCAACGCCAGGTGATAATATCGTCAAGCGGCACACCATTAACGGTTTCAATGCACAGTCCCGGATATATTCCTGCTACATCGGCAGGACTTCCGGGCTCCACGTGAGAAATCCATGCGCCCTTTCGTTGAACGCGTGTGGAGGCATAATCGGAGCGTTTTGTATCAGGAGAACCCTGATACCTTGTGTTTTGTAAATCTTGGTTAGTCATGGCAGAGTTGTTCGATCTGAGTTTGAACCGATGCGATTTGTGAGGCGGGTGTCGATGCGCCGGCAGTAATACCAATTATTTCAGCATTTTCAAACCAATCCGCAGCCAGTTCATCGGCCGTTTCTACATGATGTGTGTTATTGCAGTATGTGGCACAAATCTCTGCCAAGCGGGTGGTATTTGCCGAATTACGGCCACCAATAACGATCATGACATCAGCTTTTTGAGCAAGAGCAGCTGCTGCACGTTGGCGCTCGGCAGTAGCTTCGCAAATGGTATCTACAACCTTAAGCTCATCAACAGAACCTTTAAGGAGAATCGCAGAAACAAGAGAAGCAAGCGTGGTACGCGATTGCGTGGTCTGCACTACAACGCCAACCTTGCGTGAAAGTGAAAGATGCTCCAAATCATCTGGATTAACCACAGCAACAGCACTCGGAGCATGGCCTAAGATACCTTCGACTTCGGGATGTCCAGCTTCGCCTACAACTAAGACTTGATATCCTTCGCGTACCAGACGTTCGGCGGCTGCATGTACTTTTTTTACATAAGGACAGGTGGCATCAACCACGTCTTTATCAAGATCATGCAGATGCTGTATCACATCTGGTACGACGCCATGAGAACGAATGACAACGGTATCACCGCTCACATGATCCGCATCTTGTGCAACAGTAACGCCATGGTTGTGCTCTAGTTCTTCTACTACCTGAGGGTTATGGATGAGCGGACCGAGGGTCTGCACGCTCCCTTCATGGGATTGAGCTGCTTCTCGTACCATTCGTAAAGCACGTTCAACGCCATAGCATGCCCCTGCATGTTCTGCGCATATTATCGTTGCCATAAACCCTCCTGAACAGATTAAAAATGGCCGGGATGCTCTTTGCGCAGCTCATCTCTTAAAGCGTATACCCGCTCCATTGCAACTTTTTCCATTGCCTCAGCCTGCTCTTTGCGACCTTTAATACCCAGCTCTTCAAATGAAATGGGGTCGCCAACCTTTGTCCAAACCTTCTTAGGATGCGGAATGTGATGTCCACGTGGGGTAATGTCTCGAGCACCAACAATGGCCATGGGGAGAACTTTTGCTTTGCCCATGCGTGCCATAAGGGCAAAGCCACCATGAATCGTTACCGGCTCATCATCAGACTTAATACGGGTGCCCTCAGGGAACACAAGAATAGAGTCTCCGGATTCGAGGGTGTGCTGGGCGTTTCGAAGCGCTTTGAGATCTGCGGTGCCTCGACGAACTGAAATGCCGCCTACCCAGGCAAGTATTTTTCCAAGGGGCCCTTGGTCGTTAAACTCGTCCTTATAAATCGGGCGAATGCGAAGTCCCAGTGCAACAAAAGTTAAGTAAGCAACAATTGGGTCGAGCATCGAAACGTGATTCATAACGAGAACAACGCCACGCTCTTTGGTTGCCTCTACAATTTTTTGACGATCTTCAACGGTCCAGCGCCACATCAATTTACTAAAAATGGCGACAACACTGATGGCGATCCATCGAAATATGCGAGCACCTAATGGAAACTCAGGAATCTGATGAGCGTGATAATCGGCAATCGTATTGCCCCACCAAGGCATTGGTCCAGAAGTTGTTTTTACCTTCTTCTTAGGAGTGGCCTTTGCTGGTTGTTTGGTTGTTTGTTGTGAGATCTCGGCCTTCTGGGGAGTTTTACCCTCGGAAGAATTCTGGGAGGACTTTGCGTCGATAAGTGCTTCGATTTTTGCGCAAACCTCATCGACCGTAAGGTTTGAAGAGTCAATCTGTACCGCATCAGCAGCGGCGGTAAGCGGGGCGACTCTGCGGGTTGAATCCATTTTGTCCCGACGCTCAATATCAGCCAAAATTTGTTTTTCTTCTTCTGAGCTCACTGCTTTATCGGCCTGTGCTGCATTGCCACCATCACGCTGAACTGCACGGCGGTGAGCGCGTGCCTCTGCATTTGCAGTGAGAAATACTTTCACTTCAGCATGCGGAAAGACAACAGTACCAATATCTCGGCCTTCAGCAACAATGCTTCCTTGCTCTCCCAACTTACGCTGAAGATCTCCCATGCACTCTCTTACGGCTGGAATGGCAGAAACAAGAGAAACTGCCGAGTCAACGCGTTCCTCTCGAATAGCCTGGGTTACATCCTTACCATTGAGATAAACGTGCTGTGTTTGATCATTGTCAGAAGCAAATGAAATAGTGCTATTGGATGCAATATGAGCAACTGCCTCAGTATCAGCTATATCAACCTGATTATCGAGGCACGCCAACGTAACACTTCTATACATTGCTCCTGTGTCCAGGTAGATAAAGCCGCGACGTTGTGCAATTGTGCGAGCAACCGTGGATTTTCCAGACCCTGCAGGTCCGTCAATAGCAACAATCACGCACGTTCTCCCCTCTTGATATGTGACACAGTGGCATAAGAGCCCTTCTGATGTGAAAGTATGCGCTTGATCTCACTATCAGACAATTCTCGCCATGAGCCACGTGATAGGTCTCCAAGTTGTAATGGGCCAAACGTATCACGATGAAGACGCACCACAGGATGGCCAATTGCTTCAAGCATACGCTTGACTTGATGTTTTCTACCTTCGTGTAAGGTTATCCCAATCACGCTGTAGTTTTTGTCGTCAAAGTTTTGAGCCTCAACAGAGCGCGCATAGGAAGATTTCTGTGGCAAGATTTCTGCAGGTGAAGGCTGGCAGGGTCCATCGTCTAATACGATGCCCAAACGCAGAGGAACAAGCTCCTCATCAAATACACGTCCTTTCACCAGTGCTACATAGTGTTTTCTCGCATGATGAGAAGGATGAAGAAGTTGCTGTCCGATCTTGCCGTCGGTGGTAAAAAGCAACAGACCCGTCGTATCTTTATCAAGACGCCCTACAGGAAAAAGCCCAGGATACTGTTTGGTTGGTACAAGGGACGCTACACAAGGGCGACCTTGTGGATCATGCATGGTAGTGAGATATCCTGCAGGCTTGTTAAGCATTAAAAACACCGGAGAATCCGCAAGAGAACAGCGGTGTCCATCCACCTCAACAATATCCTTTAGAGGATCAACTTTGCTTCCAAGCTCAGTAACTACCACACCATTGACGCGTACCCTGCCTGCGGTCATGAGTGCCTCTGAACCACGGCGGCTCGCCACACCTGCTCGCGCTAAAAAGCGCTGAAGACGCATAGGAACTGGCTGTTCGTCCTTATTGAGCATGTTCTTGCTCCTGATTGAGATCTCCCTCGTCACCAGCCAGGTCTTTATCCTCATCGATATCGCGTGCCATCTCATCCACCGGCTTGGCATTTCTGGTGGCAGACAGACGTTCGCGAATGAACTGGCGAGACTCCTCATCGGGAGCAAATTGCTCAAGATCCGGGAGCTCTCGAAGTGATTTCAGGCCGAATTGCTCCAAGAAAGCTTGGGTTGTTCCATATAGAATTGCCTGGCCTCGCTCCTTATCCCGTCCAACTTCATGAATGAGGCCTTTATCTACAAGAGATGAGATAACGCCGTCTGAATTAACGCCACGAACCGCTTTTACACTTTCGCGTGTAACAGGTTGATGGTAAGCGACAACTGCAAGGGTCTCGAGAGCTGCTTGTGAAAGACGGCGAACATCCCATGACATTACGAATGACTCCACCTGATCATGATAGGCAGGGTGCGTATAAAACCTCCAGCCGCCTGCGACCTCACGAAGTTGAAAACCCCTATTGGCGTCCGCATATTCTGCCGACAGTTCCGCGAGCGCTTGAGCTATCTCTCCAGGAGCAACGCCGAGCACGCGTGCTAAATCAGTTGCAGCTACGGGATCGTTTGCAACAAGCAAAAGCGCTTCGAGTGTTGGTTTAAGGCTGTCGTTATCGAGCGTTTCGAGGTTATCCATTCCTACTGCTCCTCTACGCTGGTTAATTCTTCATCGGGCTCATATGCAGGAGCACCTTCAATGCGCGTGATATCAATTTCACCAAAATTCTCTTGCTGTTTTATGTCAATCGAACCACGTTTGAAGAGCTCAAGAACGGCAAGGAACGTAACAACTACGGTTTCAGGTGTAGCTTTATCGCCTAAAAGATCGGTAAAAGTGAGGGCGCTTCTTAAGCGAGTCATTCTGTCAACAGATGCAACGGTAAGCGCAACTGGGAGTCGACGTGGAGCAATGTGCTCTGCTTCGAGAAGAAAGCTTTCGCGCCGGCTATCCAAATCGGCACAGATAACCGCGAGACCATGCATGGTCATACCCGCAAGATAGTCGGGCATAAGATTGAGAAACTCCGGGTCAGGACCGGCTGTACGTGGATGCATGTGGCTCTCGGCTTCCATGCGGGTGCCAAGCGCACTTGCAGCGTTTCGGAACTGCTTATATACCATCAGACGTGCAACTAATACCTCACGCGCCTCATCGGGACTGAGATCGGCGAGATCATCCTCTTCATCCCAATCAGTTGTCGTTATTTTTTCCTGAGGTATGAGTGAGGCTGCTTTTATATCAAGCAAAGTTGAAGCTACTAGTAAGAAATCGCTTGCTACGTCGAGATCCATATCCTGCATGCGCTCAATTTCATTGAGGTATTGGTCGGCAACCTCAGAGATAGATATTGCTCCAATATCCACCTTTTGACGTCCCACAAGCTGCAAGAGCAGGTCAAAGGGGCCACTGAACGATTGAGTTTTCACACGAAACGATGGCATGTTACAACCCCAGAAGAACGTCGAAAAGAGCGCCGCCTACATGGGAAATATAGGCGCCAATGGGATTCCAACCCAACAGATAAGGAAGTATATAGAGCGCTGCAATAAGAATAGGCATGGCGTAGGCCTGAATGCGGTAGTACATCTCACGAGCTTTGTTATGCAGCAACGGAGAAATGATTGCCGACCCATCCAGAGGTGGAAGAGGAATAAGATTGAACAGCATCAATGAAATATTGACCCACATGTAGGTGGAAAGCACATCGAGTACGACCAAAATGGCTTCATTTGAAGCTACCCAGGTAAGTGCAGATGGATTGTCGAGAAAACCAAAACGCAATATTGCCGCAGCAAGAGCCGCCTGCAAAAGGTTTGATGCAGGACCAGCTAGCGCAACGAGAACCTCATCTCGTACCGGGTGCCGTAAGCGTCTTGGGTTATAGGGTACCGGGCGGGCATAGGCAAATACTGGTCCTCCGAGCAACGCCATAACACAGGGAAGCACAATTGAACCGGTGGGATCAATATGTGCAAGCGGGTTAAGGGTAAGTCTCCCCGCCTCTTTTGCGGTGGGGTCTCCACAGGCATAAGCTACCGCACCATGTGCCACCTCATGGATAATCGCAGCGATCATGAGGCACAGGACGGTTATCAGTATAGAAATGATTCGTTGCATCGAATACATGCATTCACCTCATGCGACGGATACGATCCAAAAGGCTTGCACCACAAAGAAGAACAACAGCCATAATGGCTAAGTCTCCCCTAAAGGCACCTCCTGTAGGTACCGCGAAGACTAAGAGCCCACGCAATGGCGGCAGTACAACGTGTGAAGCAAGCCTCTGAGCGCTTATCAAAAGAGGACGAAGTTCTCCGACTGGAAGACATACAACAACGATGAGGGCAATCAGGAGTGCTGCCAGAATACGAAAAACCAGCGCAGCATAGCGCAATATGTGCGTAAGCAGGTCAGTTTTATACATTCTGAGAAACTCCCTCTTCAAGTATTTCTGTTAGCTCGAGCCACTCATCTTCAAGTCGAGGTATTTTCTTAGACAAAGCAGTATATTCCTGCATACAAGCATCGAAGCGTTCAGAGTCGGCATAAAGTTCTTCTGAAGCCATTAACTCCATAAGCTCTTGATATCGTTTTTGTGCGGGAGCTAATGCTGCCTCAACTTCTTTGAGCCGTTGACGCTCCTTACGCAATTGCCTGCTTGCCCTTTGACGCGCCTCTGCCTCTGCACGTCGTTGTTCACGAGTTTTTACGTTGCGACCTTGGGTTCGCTGTTGTGGTTGCGTCTCTTGAGCCGATGCAACTTCTTTTTTACTCGGTGCAGTCTGCTCGGCTTCTTGGAGAGCCCGAGATTCCAGTTCAGCACGCTTGAAGAGATAGTACTCATAATCTCCGTCATACAGCGTGACCTTATGGTCGCGCACATCCACAACCTTATTAGCAACTGCTCGTACCAAGTGTTCGTCGTGAGAGATAAGCACAATCGTGCCCTTAAAAGAAACAAGAGCTCGCTCAAGAACATCAACAGAATCAATATCCAGATGGTTGGTTGGCTCGTCGAGCAAAAGCAATGGATCGGGGGCTACAAGCATTTTGGCGAGGGCAAGTCGGGCGCGCTCTCCTCCCGAAAGAACACTTACGCGCTTTTCCACATCGTCTCCGTGGAACAAAAAGGCACCCAACAAACGCCGTTCTTCTGATGACGTCCAACCAGGGGCCACACTATCGAGTTCACCCAATACCGTGTTTGCTTCATTAAGCGTTTCGAGTTGATGCTGCGCGTAATACGCCTGGGTAACATTTTGCCCCAGTTCAACAGATCCGGTGTCTGTTTGAAGCTGTCCGGTAATGAGCTTCATCAAGGTGGATTTGCCAGCGCCATTAGGGCCAACTAAAACGACATGGTCACCTCGATACAGCTTGAGATCGACATGATCATAGACATGGTTTTGCCCAAATGACTTCGAAACGTTTTCCAGCTTTACCACTTCATCGCCTGTTCGCGGCGGATCAGGAAAAGAAAAGTGAACCTTTTTCGTTCCTTCTGGCAGTATGACAAGCTCTTTTTTAATTTGTTCAATACGCTTCATACGCTCCTGAGCCTGCGCTGCTTTTGTTGGTTTATAGCGAAACTTATCAACAAAAACCTGCATGTGAGCAATTTCGCGCTCCTGAGCTGCGCGTTTTGCCTTCATCTGCTCGAGGTTGTCTTCGCGTTGTTTGAGATACGAGCTGTAGTTACCGGTATAGGTCATAAGACGGCGATTCTCAATGGAAGCTACGTGGCTCACACAAGCATCCATGAAAGCGCGGTCATGGCTCACGATAAGAACAGCACCATCATAAGAAGATAAAAATGACTCAAGCCAACGTACACTCTCAAGATCAAGATGGTTGGTTGGCTCGTCGAGCAAAAGTAAATCGGGATGGCGCAGCAAAAGCTTTGCAAGAGAGATGCGCATTTGCCAACCGCCAGAAAACTCTTCGGCGGGCTTGTCAAGATCATCAACAGGAAAGCCTAGACCGCAGAGAATTTGACGTGCACGGCTCTCCAGCTCATAACCACCTGCATTCTCAAACCTATCGCGTGATCGACCGTAGTCAGCGAGAAGCGCTTCCAGTTCAGGACCCTCAGGGGTGGTAGAAATCTTCGCTTCTAATTCAGTAAGTTTTGCTCCGAGGTGCTGAATCTCAGTAGCCGATGCCATAACTTCAGCCAAAGCACTCTGATGGCCAGCAAGCTTTGTCTCTTGTTCAAGATATCCAACGGTTGTATCACGAGCAAAACTAATAGTGCCTTCGTCTGCAGATTCCTCCCCCATCAAAATTTTTAAGAGGGTAGTTTTACCGGAGCCGTTAGGCCCAACAAGAGCCCAACGTTCTCCAGCATTCATCTGCAACGTAGCCTGTGTATAGAGGGTACGACCCCCAAAAGATTTCGATATCTTATCTGCAAGAACTATCAAGCTGTATATCCGTTCGGTCGTTGTGGCGCAAAGCTATGAGAAGAGCATGTAGCGCCAGAGCTAATCCTCAGTAATATGAATGGCAAATCCACCGATGGGCTCTTTAAAATACACAAGATGCGTAGAGCCATCGGGATTGAGTGCGCGCGAATCATTGTCAATGGTAAATCCACGTGCTTCAAACCACTTTTCAGCAGCTGGAATATCGTCAACATGGAAACCAATATGTCCATGCTCGCCACGTCCACAGCCTTTCATAATCTCAACAGCTGTATCTGAAAAGACTGATATAGGTGCAACAACGTTGCGTTTAAGACCCATAAGAGTTTGAAAACGTTCGGCTATTGCCTCTGCTTCCTCATCGCTTGCAGCGTTAATTCCAACATGAGCCAAACGAAGTCCAAACAGCTGTTTTGGATCATCCTGGCCATTTGCAGATGTGTTAGCAGAAGGTGTCTCAGGTGTAGACATGCTCATTCGCCTCTTTGTATTCTCGTAATAAACCCGTGATGCATATTTCTACACATCACGGGAAATTATAAACAAGCTATAAAGAACAGCTGCTGGAGTTCTTAATGAACTAGCTTATATATTGCGATCCGCGTGCCCGTTCTATTTCAAGAATAGTATCGGCGTTCTGCTGTTCTACAGAATTTAGTGAAACCTGGCTATCAAAGGCTTCGGGAGAATAGCGTTCGGTATACCAGGATTTGCCAGCAAAGTAGTCTCGCAAGTCCTGATTTTGGAATCCGCGACCATGGCGGGCATAAATCTCATTACGTGCAATATAGAGTTCCCAGTTGGAAAGGCCTGAGAGCTCATCTTTTGTATATACGTGCGTAGCACTATCGGGAAGCACATAATCGCTGCTGCTTGAGGTGCTCGAGCTCGAAGAATTACCCGAAGAGCCAGTTGACTTTGATGAGCTTGATGAATTCGAAGAGCTTGAGGAGTTGCTCGATGAAGAATCGGAAGACGAATCTTTGTTGCTGTCCGAAGATTCCTTCTTGTCATCTGAGTCTTTCTTGTCGTCTGAGTCCTTCTTATCATCGGAATCTTTTGATTCCTTAGAATCGGAGGAGTTTTTATCAGAAGAATCCTTGGATTCTTTTTCCTCATCTTTGTTGTCGTCTTCGGAGGTATCTGCAGGCTGCTCTTTCATCGGCAAAAAGCGCAAAAATGGAGGATCACCAAGTACGCCAAAATAGTGTAAACCGACAACAGAGCCACAACCAATAATAATGACCGCGGCAATAACAGCCCCAACAATAAGACCCGTGTTCTTCTTACGCCGTGGTGCCTGATAATTATTTCCAAGCATCTCTGAGGGGATAGCTACATTTTGTGCGGTTGAATCTGAAGTGTTTTCAGAACCATATACCGGCGTTCCACATTCTACGCAGAAAGCACAGCCATCTGGAATGCGAGCACCGCAGTTGGTGCAGAACTGCACTGAGTCGTCTGCTGAAGAAGACTGCTGAGCAGAAGGCATAACACGCGTTGCGTCATCCAAAGGAGTCGTTTCATTTACCTGTGTTGGTGTGGAACCTGAAGCGTCTCCCAGAGGTTGGCCACATTCAGTACAAAATTGAGACCCATCAGGGAGCTGTGCGCCACAGTTGGTGCAAAACATGGTATGTACCCCCAGTCCTTATTCAGCGGGCATCGCATTATGCGTGCGATGATCTTTATAGTTTACGAGATACTCAGCAAATTCTGCCGAAGTATCAGAGTTTCCTGAGCGCCACTCTTTGTGATCAATGATGGCACTCTCGAAACCATAATACGCATCTATATAAGCAATCAGATTATCAAGTGCAACAAGTTGCTCCTCAGGATAATCGCCAGCACCACCAACATGGACCATCTCTATACCAACTGAGTAGGAATTCATACCGTAATCAGATGCCCAAGAGCCAATTTCAGTGGTGCCGATTTTATCGTCACGAGATTCATCGGGTACCCCAAATGACTCATTGTGACCAGTATCACCAAATCCAGCGTGATGAGCTATGCGATCCAACGGAACACACTGCATCATGGTGCCGTCGGTGTTGACAACAAAATGTGCTGCCACACCTGCGCCATTAGAGTCCCACCATGAAATGACTGAAGCGGCATCGCCGGTTCCTTCAGTATCATGCAGCACAATATATTTCTGGTATTCAGGTCCCTTCTCGCCATGATCAAAACTGTCGCGATAATCTTCCGTAAGTGCGAGATTTGCACGCAATTCTTCGGCGGTAGGCTCTGTTTGTTCTGGAGTCTCTTCGACAACAGATTGAAGCTCTTTAGATACATCGTCTGTCATGCTGGTGTTGGACTGTGATGTGTCCTCAGTGTCTTGAGTGCATCCGCTAAGCGCGCCAATGCCCGCAAAACCGCACAGTGAAATAAAGGCGCGGCGTGAAATTAGTTTCATAGAGGTTATCTGCGTCCGCATAACTACTTATTCCTGTTCCATGACAAAGGCAATGCGATCGGCCTGATAATACGGGTCGAGATCGGAAGGAACGTCATACCAGCGCCATGAGCCATCGATATTAAACACAGCGAGATAATCTTCATTACCACCATCGTCATTAGGCTCACCAGAAGCAAAAACACTGTAAGTAAATGGCGTGCCATCAACCCAGGTAAAATCATCCCCGCTTCGTGTGCCGCCAAGCCAGAAAATCTCTTTTCCACTTTGTTGCATGACCGCAAGAACTTCGTTCCATTCTTCCTCATTTGCAATAGTGGCAAGGTGTCCGCCGTGTTCTTCGCAATACTGCTCTGCTTCTTGCCATGTCATGCAGTCGTTTATAACGGTGTAGGTTGGTTTTGAGACAGTTTCCTGCTTCTTACTAGGATCAGGACCATCAGATATAACAAGATCAACACGCGTGCCTTCAGGAACTTCACCCGGTGCTACCGACTGAGAAATAACGTGATCCTTTGCTACCTCGTCACTATATT
Source organism: Olsenella sp. Marseille-QA0557 (assembly GCF_965119725.1). Classification (NCBI taxonomy): domain Bacteria; kingdom Bacillati; phylum Actinomycetota; class Coriobacteriia; order Coriobacteriales; family Atopobiaceae; genus Olsenella; species Olsenella sp. Marseille-QA0557. Next base: position 1,718,521 of record NZ_CBCPMI010000001.1, read on the forward strand.
CAGTCGTAATTGTTCCAACAACTAAATTGCTTGAAGCAAGGTTGCTGCGTGCAGTTTGCACGGCCATTCCAGTGAGATCATCAAGCTCAACCATGGCTGTTTGTTTACTGTCAGATGCTTCTTCATCGGACTTATCGTCACTTTTATCAGTATTGTCATCGGTTTGCTCTTCCTCAGATTGCTTCTGTTCCTGCATGGGCAAGAAACGTAAAAACTCAGGATCTCCGAGTAAACCAAAATAATGTGCTGTAGCAACACCGGCACAACTAACAATAATCACAATGAGAAGAATGCCTACCACAAGTGCAGCGGTATGACGCTTCTTCTGGGGAGCGGCCCCGGTTTCTAAAGCTTCTGAAGGAATTGCCTGCTGATATGGTTGCTGCAAAGAAGTGGCTTCCGATTGCTCTGGAACATTTGGAGAGGCTTGAGCTGGTTTGCCACAGGAAGGGCAGAAGCCACATCCTTCGGGAATAGGGGTGCCGCAATAGATGCAAAACCTATTTGGTAGTGGTGAGGAAGTTTCCTCAACAGGTACATCGAGCCCATCGGCAGAATCTTCTGCTACTGGCTCTTGTGTAATTGTTTCATTTAATACCGTTACATCGAGAGCAGATGGGGAAATCTTATGCCCACATTCGGGGCAAAAGGTTGCCTCATCAGGTATTTCATGCCCACAAGCTGAACACTTCATGAAACTTCCCCTTCAAGCTCATTAACCCGATTTTTAATGATTTACTCTACTGCTCAAGTGTTAGTTTTACGCGAAGAATGCGACGTAGTGATTGATTAATTCTCTCTTCGGTAACACTTCCATCAGAAAGAGCACTCAGAACTCCCTGATAGGCTGCTTCAAAATCCTCTGGCATAAGAATCATGTCATTTCCAGCATTGAGCGCTCGCACACCTATTTCTTGAGGTGTACATATGCTGGTAACTGCCCCCATGCCCAATGAATCGGTAATAACAATTCCATCAAATCCAAGTTGGGTACGGAGTAAATCTTGAATAACAACTGTGGAGAGAGAAGCGGGAGTATTGTCTCCTGTAATTGCAGGACAGCTAAGGTGTCCAACCATAATAAAAGGTACACCAGCAGCAATAGCTGCCTTGAAAGGCAAGAGCTCTTCCTCAGCCATCTCGTCGGCAGTTTTATTGCTCACGATAGTATCGGTATGAGAGTCTCCTACGGCTCCTCCTATACCAGGAAAATGCTTTGCTGAGCAAAGAATACCTGTTGAAAGAAAGCCCTCAACTGCAGCTTGCGTCATAGAACTTACAATGTCGGCAGAAGCTCCGAATGAACGCTTCGCCATCGTGGTGCTTTCTGGGTTGTTGGCAATATCTGCTACCGGAGCAAAATCAAGATTAAAACCAAGATCGCGGAGATAATTACCAATATAGGCAGCTGCATCCCATGCCGCCTGTGTATCTCCAGCAGCTCCGATTGCACACATATCACCAACATCGCTCACGCCGTAGTTTGGATTAGAAGCTATTCGTGTAACAGTTCCCCCTTCTTCATCAACAGCAAGAAAAGGAGGAATTCCAACAACTTCCTCAGAAAACGTTGCAACATTTGCAAGCATTTCTTTTGTTTGGTCAGGGTTTTCTAGGTTTTGCGCAAAGTAGCAAATACCGCCAACTGGTCGATTATGAAACGCTTGCTCGGTTGCTTCACCAGCCGCAACTACAGGGTTATTTTCTACAAGAGCTTCTGGAGCAACAATAAAAAGTTGTGACACCTTTTGTTCAAGCGGAAGAGATGAGAGTATCTGTTCAATCTGTTCATCTACGGAAGGTGGATCTTGAGAAGCAGTGGTATCTACATGCTCTGATGATGCATCCTGTTCAGGTGTTGTAGTGCAACCAGAAAGAGCTGAAGCAGAATAACTGCCCGCAAGCGCTAACGCAGTAATAAAACCTCTTCGAGAAAAGAGATCCCTTTTGTTCTTTGAATTGAAAACGCGTTGCATATAGTCTCCCAAAGCGGTTTAGTTAACTTGTCCATATGATTATTACAGAAAGCCACTTGACCACTATAGGTAGCTTTCTGCTAGAATACCCTCGCTAATGGGCGATTGGCTCAGGGGTAGAGCACATCCTTCACACGGATGGGGTCGCTGGTTCGAATCCAGCATCGCCCACCAGAGGTATGTTTGAGAGACAGGGACTACTCCCCTGTCTCTTTTTTCACTTATACGTGTGGCAAGGCATTTTTATAAAAAATTAAACCCTCAAGTGCTAGTTGAATCTTTATTGTGTCCCTCACAAGCAAAGGTTCAAGGAGCTCATTAAATATCTCGCCCTACGTCTCTCTTAAACCATTCGCATAAATAAACGATTACATGTACAAATCTAAAAGCAAACTTAAAAATATCCCAGGTTGGCATATAGTAGGATGATAACCATCTGTTTTTATATATGCGGGTATTTGGTAGTAGATAGACAACATATTTCTTACCATACTTGCGAGAGGTGAGGTGAATTACCTACCAATTTTTGAACCTTCATAGATTTCAGAGGTATCAGGAATTGGCGAAGTGCGGGAGGTTATATGAGTACGCAAAAGCAGACTAAACGGTCAAGAATGAAGAGAGCTGCCCACGCATTCGGTCGTACTGTGCAGCATTACTCTCCAAAGGTACTGAGCGTCTTCCTTTCTATGCTGCTTATTTATCAGTGCTTCATGACTGATGGAGTAAGCTATGCTCTCGCTGAAGCTCTTGCTCCCAGCACAGCAACAGAGCTTTCTGTAGATCAGGAGAGCCTCTCTAATAGTGTTGAATCTGATTCAAGCCAGGAGGAGTCTGCGGTTATCTCTCCTCAAGAGGAAACTACAAATTCTGAAGAGACTACTCAATCTGACGATTCCTCTTCCACAGATACAACTAACGATCAAACCACCTCTCCTTCCAACACCTCCCCATCCGAGCAAACAGATAATGCAGGTCAACAACAAGACGCTGCTTCCGACAATAGCCAAACTGATGCTTCTAAACCTGAGGAAACAATAGCCGAGCGTACTGAAGTCCATTCTTGGAATGGCGATGTAGACGCCTTGGTACTTTCTAGCAAAGGCCTTACGTTTACTAACTCCTCTGAGAGCATGCAGTCAGCACTTTCCGGCAACGCTGATTCTTCAGATACTCGAAATCAGAACCTCAGTGAAACTCTTTCTGTCCCCGCAGATCCTGATGCCCCCGCTTCCGCCGAAACCATACTTCCCGAGCAACTTGATGCAACCCTCAATCTGAGCTTTAAGGTTGATCCCTCTCTTTGGAGTGGCAATCCAGAGCAAACCTGAGCTTCCGTTATCGCTGGCGACTCCTTCTCTGTAGAACTGCCAGAAGGCATTACCCCTTCCGATGCAAGTGCAAAGTTTGATGTATACCAAACCAATGCTGACGGTTCGACAAGCTCAATTCGAATTGCTACCGCTCGAGTAGAAAATAATTCGCTTATTGTTACTTTCTCTGATCCTGTGGATACCGCCACAGGCACTTCGTATCTTGTTGGAGCTGCTTCTGATTCTTCTAATCTTGAAGTCCTCTCCACTCTTCAGGCGTCCATAAACCTTGATGTTCAGGTTTCATCGTCGCTTGTTCATCAAGATGCATACGACATGGAATGGGTCCTTCAAACCTCACAAGACGGTCGTACACAAACAGCACAGTTGCATATTCCTTCAGCTTCCGAACTGGCAGACCTCCTTGGACTCCCTGATGCCTCCGACCAAAATGCTCAAAACAATGCCGTGATTCCTAATAATGATGTTTCCACCCAGGCAGAAACCGACGAGAAGACCTCATATGCATTTGCCGACTACAACGGTACCCTCTCAATGGACATTACCTGGGCTGACAATAATTACGAGGGTCGCCCAACTATTAATGCGTGGAAGCCTAACTTTATTCCGCAGTTCTCTTTGGATGGCGGTAAAACTTACATCAATCTCATCGATACAGACGGCAATCTGACTTCGCAAGCAAAGGACGAGCTGCATATTGAAGGGGAAACACCTTCTTGGGTAAAGCAGGCAACCGTCAACTCTGTGAGTGTAAACAATTGGACTGTCCGATTTTCAGGACTTCCCACTACGCTCAATACAACGGTGAGTACACCCCAGCGCGATGATGATGGCAACCTTGTTTATGATGAGCATGGCAATCTTGTTTATGACGATGAAGTAACTCCGACGACTATCTCCTGGCGTCTCTTTGATGGTAATTCTTGCCCTGAAAACTATATGTATGGTCAGGGAGATGGCGGCAATACTAGTGATGGCAGTACCTTATTGCAACGCTATTTGATGCTTAAGAGAAGCTATACCTTTACCATTCAAGGTAAGCTTGGCAATAAAACGCTCAAAGATATTTTCGGAGATAATCTTGCAGGTAACTACTCTGAAGATTTTCTCTTCTCTGCGTTAATTAATAACAGTAGTGAGTGGAACGGCGAACCAATAGGCTCACAAACCCTCACTCAGATGGCTACTAATGATGACTATGATTTCGACATAGCCTTTAGTGAGGATGGCAATACCGCCACTATTACTGCCACCTTGCCTATGTATACCATTGAAAACGCGCCAATTGATTACTACATACAGTTTGAGGACCAGCAGACAGGCACCGACCAAGGCGACCACTATCAGCCTACCTATAACAATTCTCCGACTTCAGGGCATGGCAGTGCAACAGATGCTCTTTATAACAACGGCTCTATGACAATTCGCCCCATTGGCAATACGAGCTATAGTGCTACAAAGGATTGGCTTGATGGAAATAGCACTCAGCGCGGAGAAGTAACGTTTACCCTGTGGCGCTATGCTGCCAATGGCACTTCTGGTCCGGCACAAGCCTCACCCGTACAGCTGGATAACTCATCAACTCCAGATACTGATCTCAATACAGTGGAGTATGTCAGCATTACTGTACCTGCCAACAGCGCAAATCCTGTTGATCTTGGACAGCTTCTTCGCAATAAATACGGCAGCGCAATAGATAACCTTGTGAAGTATGACCCCGATGGTTACCCATATATTTATGCTTTGCGCGAGGATACAAAGCTTCCTGGCTATGAAGAGGTCTATGGTACTGTTGATGCCTCCGGCAATGTAACTGATACTGCACCTAACTATACCGATGCAGATGGTCAGACAGTTTATTTGAATGCTCCCGATAGAGCTAACGACCCGCTTATTTATAACGGCGGCACGGTCACCAATCGACTTACCGGCACGGTTACCGTTGAAGCTACCAAGACGTGGGAAATCGCGGCTTTCCAAGATTCTCTAAAGGATGTTCAGGTTACCTTTACTGCTCAAAGCAGACTTGAAGGAACAGAAGACGCATGGCAAGACACCTCAACGACTCATACCCTTACCGGTTGGTATTCAGAAACGCTCACACAGACGTTCTCTGACACGTTCCCACAATACGACTCCCAAGGTAGAGAGCTTGAATATCGCTGGGTTGAAACTAACGTAACGCTGAATGATCAGGATACGAATTTCCAGCGCAACGATAATGGCGGAGGTACCTTTACACTTCAGCTCACCAATGTTGAAGGCGATCTCGAAAGCCTTAATTTCACCTCAACCCTTGATGAGGATACCAACACCATCACAAACACGTTCTCAAATATTACCGATGAGCATGTTGATAAATACTGGCAGCAGCCCGATGGTTCTATGGCACAAATTAAGCCTGCAAATGACGGCTATCCTGATTATCCAAACCTTGATACGTCAGGCGTAGTAACGGTTCAGCTCATCCAAAATGGCGAACTTATTGGCGAATATACGATGGATGGTCTGACTGACCCGGTTCCAACCGTAATCGAAGGTCTTGATGGTGCTACCTATCAGGAAACTCGTTCCTATCACCTCGATTTTGCCGAATTGCCAAAATATGATGCCAACGGTGTGCGCTATTCCTACCTTCTTCTTGAGGTTTCTCCAAGTGGATGGCATTCTGAACGCACCTATGACCCGGAGACCCGTCTTACCACGATCGAGAATACTGTTGGCCCGGGCGAGGGATCAGAGATCCGTGTAACCAAAGATTGGATCGACGGCAACGACGCTTCTCACCGTCTCCCTGTTGTCGTAGATCTTGTTGCTACGCACCATATGCAATCTCAGACAACCAATGAACAGGGAGAACCCCTCTATTCATATGACGCTGGAGATGTGGTAATTCCTAACATCACACTCTCTACAGATAACTCCTGGTACCAGGAAGTCGATGTTCCCATTGGTGGACTCACCTATCGAGATTTCAAACTGGTAGAAAGATATCTCGTTGGTAGCGATGACACTCACTACCCCGTTGTTACAAAGAATGAAGCTCTGACGACCTATGAAAATCTCGGTATTGATACAGACTGGATCAATACTGGTTGGGACTACGATGCAATGACTAATACGTCTCGTGTTGCTACGCCCGACCATATTTATCAGGTCTATGCAACTGAAGACGCTGCTGCAACATATAACGAGAGTATGAGTGCAGTAAGTGCACGTAATCGCCGTCTGGGACTTCTGGATCTTACTGTTACAAAAACCTGGAACGACGGATTTGAGCATGATCGTCCTACCGCAGAATTAGTCCTGAGTTGCACTGAGGAACCCGATGTCTTTTCTATTGATGGCGATGGAAACGTTTGGGTTGAGCTTGACGGCGGTAACCAAGTTCCCATTATGAATGGCTCTGGTGAGGGCGCTCGCCAACTCAACAGTACAAAAGACAATATTCGACTCGATGGCAACAATCTTGTACTGACAATTTCAACGCCAGATGATGAAAATGAATCCGAGTACCACTTCTTTGGCCTTCCAAAGTATGACGGCAATGGAAATGTCGTTCACTATGACGTAACTGAGCAGTGGGCTACTAAAGCTGGTGAGTACACCTCTTCGAAACATGTTGGCGACTACATCGTTGGCGCGCAGCATTTCCATGACACAAAGACGATTAGCTTTACCAATACTCGCCAGGCAAATCGAGATGTGACGTTCTATAAAAATTGGAACGACCATTACGTAAACGATCAGCTTTCGCAGCGTCCTGATATTTACCTCACCTTATATCGCGTTACCGTAACGCTTGGTGAGAATAATCAGCCACAATACTCCGCTGCTGAGAAGGTGCCTGGATATATCAACTATAAGTGGGACGGTGTTGAGCAAGCTGATAACCCTCAGTACAACCAGAAATGCACTATTGCTGGACTACCTGCTTACGACAGCAAGGGTAATGAATATATTTATTACGCAAGCGAATCGATGTCTGCGGATGGCAATTCACTCGACTATGCTCCAGTGAAGTTTGATTACGGGACGCTCCCTCAAGATAGTGACGGAGAAAACGCAATTAAGGTTGATAGTACTGCTGATGATGCAAATCCCACTGAGAATGGTTCTGCCTATGCAATCCATGAGGATGGTACGTTTGTAAATTCACTTACCAGCACACTTGTTGCAAGTGGTGCAAAGCTTTGGGGCAATATACCGGGTAATGTGGATCAGGCAGATTTGCCAAGCATCACTATCTATCTTCAGCGGAAACTTGCCACTGATGCAGATTGGCCTGCGCTTACGTTCACTAAGACTGCCGATGGATGGGAACCTGGTAAAGGTCAGGTTGTGGCATGGACTTCTACCCTCAATCCAGTTACGACAAACCAATTTAGTTACACATTAACCCATGAGGGTGAGAACGGTGAAAACCCGCAAGAGGAAGAAGGAACGCTCCTTGCTCGTTACGATGAGGACGGAAATCTTTATCAGTACCGCGCTATTGAGGTTCCTTGGGGTCTTTATAATCAGCCCGGCGGCTTTGATGATGCCGATCTTGGTATAGTGGATGGCGTAACTGAAGATGTGACTCAAGTCACTACCTTTGGTGTTATCACTATCCACCATGGAGAGACTGGCTCGTTCTTAATTAACAATGTGTACGATTCTGAAGCGGGACAGCTCACCGTTCAGAAGCATTTCGATGGAAGAGAGACAGGCGATCTCTATCCAAATACAACATTTGACGTATATCGCTATTACATCAACAGTGAGGGTCAAGAGAGCAAACCGGCACTCGTAGCGAGCCATACGCTTACAAACGACGATCTTGCTGGTAAAACACAGGATCCCAACCTAACTCTGAGTGGTTCTGATGCTGCTAACAATACAGCTCAGTACACCTTCACTGACCTTGATATATACGCTCCAGACGGCAGTTATTGGCAATACTATGTGGTCGAGCGCGATATTAATGGCTACACAACTTATGTAGGAACAGGCAACTTAACAGCCGATCAAACCACCACAGAAGGCTCTCAGTCTGACAATTTGTGTCCTGAGTCACAGGATAAAGTCACTGGTACTGTCCTCAGCGATGACAAAGATCCAGATGTGACCTTTAAGAATACGTACCAGCCTGAGGATGTAGATCTGTCTGGCACTAAGACGTGGGTTGACTTTAGTAATACCTTTGGTCTGCGTCCGACCGCCGAAGAGTTTAAAGCGGGCCTTACGGTTTATCGTATTGGCAACGGTGGAAAAGAAAACATAACTACACAGCTTCAGTCAAAAGATCCTGATGATGCTAACTACTTTACCGTTGAAGACACTGGCGATACCTATACCATTTCTCTCGATAATCTCGAGAAGTGGGCGCCAGATGGTACGGCTTGGCAATATCAAATTACTGAAGATTTAAGCAGAATGAATCTCGGGGATTCCGGTAAGACTGCTGATGACTATTACACGATTACAACTGGGCCATCATCAACCGTCTCTGCCAACTCTAATAATCAATTCCAGCTTGTGAATTCATTGGAAGGCCAGGCAGCGGTTACTAAGATATGGGTAGACGGAGATGATCCTTATGGCCTTCGTCCTGATGAAGTAACCGTTCGGCTCCAGGCACGAGTGAACTATGCCAATGGAGATCAGATTGGCTGGACAGATGTTTGGGCTCTGTTTGAACAACTTGGCTACAGTGATAGCCTTGCATCTCAGGGCACTACCTCGCCCGATTACACACATACTTTGTCTGACTCCAATGGCTGGCGCACCTCTTGGACTGGTCTTCCTGTTGGCGGACGAGGTACAGCCGCTGGTGGGCATGAAGGCGAACTCTTTAGCATTGAATACCGCATAGTCGAAACAGCTATCGGTGACCAAACAATTACACAACCAACCGAAGACTCCAGTGTCAACAATGGTGATATTTACAAGGATTACCACCCCTATCAGCCCACGCAAAATGACTCAGGCAATGCAACAGATGGCTTCACAAGTGTGATTACAAACACACTTGAAGGCACCTCAATTTCTGCATCAAAGTCTTGGAACGACCAGAGCGATGCATGGGGAACGAGGCCAAGGTCTGGCGATCCTTGGACAGTAAAGTATCTGCTTCAGCGGAAGCTCACTACAGATCCAGATACAGCCTGGTCATGGCTTATGGAGTATGGTGAAGAGCAAGCAACTTCACCCCTTGATGAAAATATTGTTTCTGAAACCATCTCCAGTGAGGATGAATCGGCTACTGTTACCTGGGATAACCTTCCCCAATATGATACGAACCGAAACGAATACCAATATCGTGTCGTTGAGCAAGTGCCTGGTAGCTATGACGTAGACGGTGCAAAAGAAGTTGCAACTGCTGAAGACGATAACGGCATAACTTACCGTTACTACGTGGTTTCACCTACTGTTGATGGAACTGGCTCCAGCACGCAATCCTTTACCAATGTTTTGCGCACGGTCAATCTCCAAGGCACAAAGGTTTGGAACGACGATGGATCCAGCAGCATCATTCCAAGTTTTGATGAAGAAAAGCCAACGATGGTTCTCTATCGTGCTGTTAAGAACGCTGATGGATCCGTTGGCTCAACAGGCGAGCTTGTAAAGATGAAGAATGGTTCTGACCCAGTCCAGCCAACTTGGGAGGACAAAGGTAATGGAACTTGGACCTTTACGTACAGCGATTTGCCTGCCGCAAATGAAAACAACCTAGCCTACGTCTACTACGCTACTGAGCAAGAAGGTACTGGCTCTGCTGAAGGTTTCTATCCGCTATATGCAACAAGTGGTGCAGGCGGAACAAATACTGCGGGAGATACTCAGATAGGTACTACTATCACCAATCAACCGACGCGTTTGACACTTACCAAGAAGAGTGACTTCGCGGGTGAAACTAAAGCACTGGCTAACATTGAGCTCTCGGTTCTGTCTCCGGATGGTCAAACTACCTATGCTGTTTGGAGAAACGGTGCGAATGGCATGACTTATTCCACCACTACCTGGGTTGATGGAACGACAAACACAGGTGATGGGAATGGCATTACTCGAAACGACGGACTCATTATTGGTTTGCCAGCAGGTGATTACATTGTTCGTGAGACCGGCACGGTACCTGAGGGATATGCTCAAGCAGCCGATGTAAACCTTCATATCAACACCAACGGCACAGCCACTACTTCCCCAGCTGTCACCTACACAGAAGAAAATGACATCTATACCATCAATGTTGCGGTTACCGATCCGGTGCTCCGCGGACAACTGCAGCTCACAAAGCGCGTCTCTGATGATGGGGATTACAACGGTGCTAACGCCGAGTCCCTTGCTGGCGCCACGTTTGATCTCTATCGAGTCGATATGGATCAAGATGGTGTGGATGAGCTGTTAGCAAGCGGTCTTACGACCAATAACCAGGGTATTGTTACCACGGTTAATAACCAAACGCCCATAAATACTGAAAGTACTCTTGGGCATGACCTTACCTATGAAGGCAAGTACACCAAGCTTTCCGATGGTCTGCCTGAAGGTAAATACTACTTCCTTGAAACCAACGCCACCTCTGGTGCTGTTATGCCGGAAGGCGACGCTGCTAAGAGTGAGATACTCGAGATTACTCAGAATACGCACTATGCAGCCACCAATACGCCGGTATCCGCCACTATGGGAAATGAGGACTTCTCGGCTGAGGTTATCTTGCATAAGTACGATACAGTGAGTGGCGATCCCATCGAAGGGGCTGTCTTCCAGCTTGTCTACACATCTGAAGGCGGTACTTCAAGCACGAGCAAACGTTATACAACTGCTCCGGACGGTACGTTAACGCTTCAAAATCTCGAGAAGGGCACCTATGTCTTAACCGAGCTTTCTAATACTGGCTATGAATCCAACAATTTCAGCGCAACGTTTACCATCGATAACGACGATGATGACAAGACCTTTGACATCAAGAATGTCTCTGATGGAGATGACATTGACTTTACGGTTACAAGCGCTGCATCAACATTCGAAGATGGCAAGGGTATTCCAAATACCCCACAACCAGGCAGAATCACTCTGAGCAAAACAGATGATCAGGGTAACGCCCTTAATGACGCCACCTTTAGACTGGAAATCAATGATGGTGGTACTTGGAAGACCGTCGTCGATAATTTGGTAACAGGGCGAACCTACACGCTTAACGATGCCAACGATGGGATTAAAAGCACGGGAGCAAACGGCGTCAAAGGACAACTTAGTGTTGGTAATTTGCACTGGGGAACCTATCGATTTGTAGAGACCTCCCCTACCCCTGGTTATATTGGTGTTGCTAACGATGGTTCAGCCATTACAAGTAAGGAAGTTGCTGTCGGTCGCAACAATCTCAATCCTTCGCTCACGGGTTCCAATGCGGTGCCTAATAAACCTACAAGTCTTGAGATCAACAAACAGAATGAAGTTCATCAGCCGCTTGCAGGTGCTGAATTTAAGGTAACACCGGTTGATGGTACCTTTGCCGATGACACAACCACAGCAAAGACCCTCACTTCCGATAGCACTGGTCTCGCAGTTCTGAACGGTCAGCTTGTTGTTGGCACGACTTATCAGATCTTCGAAAGCAAAGGCCCGAGCGGCTATGATCCTGCAGATGAGATCCTGACGATTAAAGTTGCTGAGAATGGCGATCTTGAGGTGGTTGGCGATATGCCAGATCACTGGGAGCGCGCCGACCTTAACGGCGACGGCGCCGCCGATAACCAGTTCTCATTCATGGCGACAAACTTCCATATGGATATTCAGCTTCTGAAGATTAGTGCTGCTGATGGCACGCCACTGAATGGAGCAACCTTTACCCTTACAGGCTTCTGCATGGATAACAACTCCACCCATACCTACACAACGGCTGACATAACGAGTGATGAAACGACCTATTCCGGTGTTGCTCTTATCGATGCCGGCCTGATAACAGGCGTGGACTACACGCTTACCGAGACGCAGGCACCTGCGGGCTATATCCATATGACAAGCCCACTCAAGTTCTATATGGATGAACGAGGTGAAATCACCGTAGAGGGAGAGGTTCCTGAAGGTTGGACAACTGCAGGCAATAACATTTCTATTACCGCAGAAAACACGCCTGTCGAACTTCAGATAACGAAGCTCGCCTCTGCGAATGACGAGACGCCGGGTAAGGCTTTGGCTGGAGCTACTTTCAGCATTACACCTGCCGATGGTTCTACCTTTGCCAATGGCTCTCAGGACGCAATTGAACTCACCACCGATAAGGACGGCAAGGTCAATCTGACGGCACAACTTATGGTTGGTAGCTCCTATGACATCACAGAAGTCACTGCTCCTGATGGTTATGAACGAGTAACAGGCACAATGCGCATCAGTGTTGCCAACGATGGCTCTCTCAGCGTTGTTGGTTCTGTGGATGCCGACGGCAACGTAACCGGGCAGCTTGCTCCAAATGGTTACACCAAGGTTGCTGATAACAGCTTTGAGGTTCAGGTAACAAATGAACCTATCGAGATTGGACTTGTCAAGGTAGACGCCACGGATTCTGGAACTACACTTGCGGATGCTCAATTTGAAATTACGGGCGTCTTTGCTGGTCAAACCGAATCTGAAACACGCTCTTACACAACTGATGAGCAGGGCAAACTTATTTTGAAAGCCGAACTTAAGAGCGGTCAGACCTACACCTTGCACGAAACTGTTGCACCGGCTGGCTATGAGCTGGTTACTGGTGAGCTGACCTTCTCAGTTGCCGAAGATGGCACCTTGGCAGTCACAGGTGATATTCCTGCGGGTTATAGCATTGAGCAGAACAACGTAACAATTGTTGTTGCCGATGAACCGCTGAAGATATCGCTCGCTAAGGTAAACACCGATGGTGATGAACTTGCTGGCGCTCAGTTCCGTATTACGCCTGAGAGCGGCACCTTCCCTGATGGTTCAGAAGAAAAGGTTGCCACATCAGCAAGTGATGGCAGTGTCTTTACCGATCTCATGGTAACCGGCTCTTCTGAAGGCACGCGCTATACCGTCACTGAGGTAACAGCACCTGCTGGCTACGAGAAGGTACCTGCCTTTGACATCTTGGTATTCGAAGATGGAAGTATTCAGCTTGCCGACGATACCTCCGATGCGATTAAACAGGCTGTTCAGATTGGTATGTCCGACAACGGCGTAGCTACTATCACAGTGGCTGACACCCTCATTGAGGCATCGATGAGCAAGGTATCCCCTAACGGAGGAGCCCTTACCGGTGCAGTGTTTGAAATCTCCGGAACCTTTGTTGACGGAGGAGCCCCTCGTCTCATTACCTTTGATGAGACCAACACGGTGCCACTGGAAGGACTTGTTGTTGGTGAGACTTACACCATTCGCGAGACCAAGGCTCCTGATGGGTACGACGTAATTGATGGCGAGTGGAACTTCACAGTTCAAGACGATGGCACGCTTGCAGGCGACGCAACTGGTTCAGTTGCAACACTCACCACAGGTGGAGAAGCTGGCTACTTCGTATCTGACAACGGACTTGCCATTACAGCGGTTGATACCACGACACCTCCTGACGAGGAAGAGGATCGTGAGGATTCTGGAGTATTACCGTTCATACCTAAGACGGGAGATCCAACGACCTACACCTTCGTCTTCGTTCTTGCTGCACTCGCAGTCGGATGTATTGCTACAGGCCTGAGAATGGCACGCAAGCGCCGTTCATAAGGTCTAAGGAGAGAAGCTCCTCTCCCCTTTAGCCCTCTGGCTACTTTCGGGCCGCACTACTTCTAGTGCGGCCCTTCTTGTATGCAGGAAGGAGGTGCTCTCGGTATCAATTAAGGCGAACAAACTGTTTGATGTGTCTCTTGTAGCAAAACCCATTACCACATGCCTATAAATGCCTTGTAAGGCTTTCTCTTACGTAGAAAAATACAAGTAGGGATAGCATCTCTGTGATTGGAGGGTAGATGATATGACCGAAAACACTTCATCTGCTGCTCAAAGCCAATCAGATCATGAAGAGCTCGCCATCACACTTTGGCATCCAGATATGAGGCCTTCTGCAGAAACTGATGCCTCAAATTCCGACACACATGCTCCAGATGAAAACTTTTCTTTTGGGTCCCGTCTCACATTAGGTCAAAGAGCTGTTTTATCTGCATATGGCGTATTTGTTTGCGGTGTTGGAATGTTTGCATCATTTGCTGCAGGTATGACCCGCATAGGCCTTATATTGGCAATCATGTTTGTTGGATATGTTGGCCTTGCTTTTATCACATGGCGTGAATACCGCGAGCAAAAACAAGATTGATTGATTCAATAAAGCTTTTGCAAGATGACCTTACCTTGGCCACGTGACGTAGTTTGTATTAGACAAGAAAAAGATAGAAAGGGCCTCAGATGCTCACGCTCTTATACATGATCTTCTATGGCTCAATCTTGGTTACTGCCATCTATGTTTTCCTGATCGTTTTAGGTGGGATAGTAAATAGAAAGAAGTAAGCAAGAAGGACAGTATCTTTCCCTCCAGTCAATCTTGCGGATAATTCTCATAATAGGATTTTACATTCGACCAGCTAAATGATGATGGGTTCAGAAGGATTCGAACCCTCAACCAAAGGATTATGAGAATACTTTATATATATTAAATATACTGCTACCCTGATTGTTCTTGTAGTTGCGGTGTGGTTAAGTCTCCCTAAAATCTGCTTACAGCGATATTGCCGCTTCCGCAAGAAGGTGTTCTCGTTCATACTCGGTCAGCTCGGCCTGGGCGATGACCTCGCAGCTCATGTACATCGCAATTTCCGCATCGAGATTATGAGACTTCTTAACGAATATAAGGACGTTTTCAGAGACGTCCATGGAATATAGAAGGTGACCATTAGACGTTGTGGTATGGCATCAAGCGGATAAAGAGGAGGCGAAGTAGTAATTTTGTGATGTAAATAATTCTTGACACATATTTGCTTGGGTCGTTAAAGTATTTATTGATTCGGCCCTATGCGATATGCCCCGCACTGATAAGCGGTGTGCGTAAGCAAGGGCCTTAATTTTTTGGAGTCCCTTATGACAAAAACAGCGATTCTTGTTGATGGTGGATTCTATAGAAAACGAGCAAGGAAACTTTGGGGGATTAAAACTCCTGAAGAGCGTGCAAATGAATTAAACGCTTATGTTTTCAAGCACCTCAATAAAAGAGATGGCAATTCAAAGCGAGAGCTTTACAGGATCTTCTACTATGACTGTCCACCTGTACAAAGCACTGTTTATCACCCGCTCCTGAAGCAGAATATTAATTTCGGCAAGCTAGAAACTTACGCTTGGACACTAGGCTTCTTCAATGCCCTAAAAACAAAAAGAAAAGTCGCCTTGCGCATGGGGAAACTATCTGACGTAAAGCCACATTTCATGCTTGATCCAGACAAAGTAAAAAAGTTGTGTGCCAGTTCTATAACTGTTGATGATTTATCCGAGAAAGATTTTCGTATTTCATTCATGCAAAAGGGCGTTGATATGAGAATGGGAATCGATATTTCTTCTCTTGCCTATGAAGGAATTGTTAATCAAATTATCTTGATATCTGGAGATAGTGATTTTGTTCCCGCTGCAAAAGCGGCGCGCAGAAAAGGAATTGACTTTATTCTCGATCCTATGGGCAACTCCATTAGCAGTGACCTGATGGAACATATCGACGGCAAAGAGTCATTTGTTGACAACGACCCGGTAAAGAAGCCATACAAGAAGAATGATGAGTAGACAAAAAATCCCCCGCTAGTGTTGCAGCACGTAGGCAAGGGAAAACCTCGACTCGAAAGGGGCAACTACATTATCCCCCGAAAATAGAAGAGTCCCTGTTCAAGCCTCGGCTATAAGAAAGAGTTTAGGCCGGGTGTATGGAAAATAACAGTTGGCTGTGGCTATAAATCAAACGCTCAATAAAGAAGAGTGACCAGAACAATTCATGAAACCACAGACGGCGCTGAAAAAGGCATAGCTGCCTAGTGTTTGAAATAGAGCATCCCTTTCTAAAGGCGATCCGCGTACTATCGCTGACTGCTGTCCCTATTTCATGGGTCCCTTACACGGGGACAAAATTGAACCGCTATGGCTTGTGTTAGTTGGTGGCGGCCTTCGCGTTAAAGAAGCTCTCGTGCTTTGGTGCGAAGATATAACGTTCTCCCCTATAACTCATGTAGACGGTACGGAAGGCGTTATAGCTCATGCATCCATAACTAAGGCGTGGACTGAGAAAGACGGTTTGAAGGCAACAAAGAACGCCTTCTCTACGCGCATTGTACCTATACCAGATCCGTTTGCGAGCAAGCTATACGAGCAGACAATGATAGGACCAAGAACTCCATTATGGCCGCTTTATCCGGGTCGCTCGCGTAAGTGGTGGCGTTGTCTATTTGAGAAAGATAACCCGCTTTATGGCATGCCATACACACGTATGAAAGACATGCGATCCGTCCATGAAACCATGCTCCAGGATGCAGGAGTTCTCGATACCCTCAATGCGCGTATTCATGGGCGCACAAACGTGCAAACAGGTTATACGCACTACCTCAAACCATCTGCAGCGATGGATAATTCTGTCGATGCACTGCGTATAAAAATGCAGAATATAGGCTAATTTATCGAATATAAGGTATGACTATTAGCAACTCTTAGCAACCGATACAAAAACAGGCCAGAGGAAATATAGCCCCTGACCTGCGAAAAGTTGGTGGGCCCAGAGGGATTCGAACCCCCAACCCAGGGATTATGAGTCCCCTGCGCTAACCGTTGCGCCATAGGCCCTCAATACAAACAGACAAAAGCTGTTTAGATGCAAGCTACAAGTAATAAAAAGGCGACGGCCAGAGCCGCCGCCCGTAACTTGTGGTGGAGAATAGGGGGTTCGAACCCCTGACCTCATGACTGCCAGTCATGCGCTCTCCCAGCTGAGCTAATTCCCCTTGCTTGGTGCGTGAACTAATATACCAGAACCAAAATTTACGTCAAGCAAAACTTTGAAAAGATTTTCAATACCTTCAATACCTAACTTATGACTATCTATAAAACAAAAACTCACTTACCCATTGATTCTCTTGTCAGCACACCTTTGAAACACGGCATCTCATTAGATACGCAAAAGGTTTTGAAAATTGAAGGATTTGCTGGTAAAGAATGCATCCAGTTTATCTAAAGCTGGAGTATGCGTATCTTTTAGAATCGCGCGACTAATTGAAACTGAAACAACTTCATCAGGATCAATCTGATGCATTTCTGAAAGCCCAGGTATTCCAAACGCAGAAACCGCTATACCAAGAGCATAGGCATTGTTGTTCAGAGTTGCATCCTGATACTCCTCTTCGCTTAAAACCATAAGCTCGGGCGAAGTGAGACCACAACGTCTATAAGCGCCAGTTACTACTTCAAAAAATCCAGCAATGGCGGATGAATTGATTACAGGATATTGAGAGAGATCTTTGATTGATACGAACTTCTTATCATTGAGTGGATGATTCTTTGAAAAGAAAGCGGCTGTAGAAACTTTACCTATTGGCGTGGTATCACAATCATCATCTGAAAAGTTGCCAATAGTAATTAAAGCATCGCAAAGATTATCTTTTAGCGCGAGAAGCGCTTCGGACTGATACCGCATAGAAACTCGAACATTACACTGTAGATGCAACGATAAGAATTTTTCAAGACCGAGACAAAATCTCTCATGACTAAAAAAGAGCGGAGCCCCAATTATTAGCACAAGATCTGCTTTTGGTCGTTTAGAACTTGAGTTAATAATTGTATCCGCAAACTCCTTCGTTCTTTTAAAAGAGACAGTTGCTTTTTCTGCATATGGAAATAATGCCTCACCAAATGTTGTTAATTGAGAACCGGTACTGCCGCGAAAAAATAACGGCTCTCCCAACTCTTCCTCAAGCTCACTTAAGGCTTTAGACACCGCCTGAACAGATACACCAAGTTCAGATGCCGCATGAGAAAAACTACCAAGTCGAGCTGCTGCACAAAAGTAGAAGAGCTACCGAATGTTCAAGGGAAACACCTTTCGCAATAGCTTTTAATTAATGCAAAGAGATGTGACTTGCAATGAGATCTGATGGTCTTTACTGATCTTTGCGAGCGCGTCGTGCAAAAATAGCACCTAACAACGATAAACAAGCAATGACGATGTATTGCCAGCTACTACCAGTGCCACCAAAGGTAACCATTGCATATTCAGCAATATTTACAATCACGATAAGAGTTGAAAGCACGATGTAAGCTTTAGATTTCGATGGATCTTTGGCGCTGCGGAAACCAAGAATTGCATCTATAAAAAAGATGAAGCCACTAATTAAGAAGATAACTCCCCCAACTTCTGCTGCTATAGCTGAATTTGCAACACCAGAAATCACAGGGGCGCTCTGGGCGTTAAATACCATAACAAAGCCGACTGCGAGATATATAACTGCAATCACAAGCATAAAAAGGCTTAAACCTTTAATCATTTTAGGCATAGTTGTTTTCTCTATTCTATTTTGTGTTTGCCATAAATAAATGAACCGATAAAACTCAGCTCATAGAAAAGGTTTACGGATTGTTACAAACGTTGCAACTCAATAACACGTGGATTCAAAGAAGTGTTGAACCCACTGCTCTGTTTGCTTTTTAATGCCACCTTCTCTATTAACGCATTCGCTTCAACCAACACTTAAGCCTCATGACCTTCCCTCATCAGTTCTTTTCAGGTTCGGCACAATACAAAGGTTTGAGGATGAATTCAAAAGAGTTGGAGTGATAGCGTGAACTTAACACGAAGATCTTTTGGCCTGTTAGCAGTCACACTAGGAATGTCGGCTGCTTCACTGTTTTCCACAGGCTGTCAGTCGCCTACTACAACAAATTCAGCCGAGCATAATTCTTCACTGAATAATGGTGGTGTTTTACGAGCCGGTGTACGTGCAGACGTTGTGGGGTTCGGCTACCTAAATGAACAGACTGACAAATACTATGGCCTAGAAATTGATCTTGTTAACGAAATAGCTCAAAAATTAGGCTTTGGAGAAGTTCAATTCGTTACGGTTACACCAGATGATCGTAAAGAAATGCTTCTTGAAGGAAATATTGATTGTATTTGTGCCTGCTATTCAATTGCAGAAACAAGACTTGAAAACTTTGATTTCTCCCCTGCTTATTACAATGACTCTGTTATTGCAGTGGTTCAAAAATCTTCAATGATTGACAGTATTGAAGAGATGAAAGGGCTTACCTTTGGAACAATGGCAGGATCAAATGCTGCCCTTCTATTAAACATCAAACTCCAAGAAATTGGCTTTAGCAGCGGGATCGACACGGCACATAACGAAGATAACTCTGATGTGCAATTCGACACATGGCAGTTACTTCAACTGCCTTCTTATCAAGAATTATCTGATGCATTAGAGGTAGGAACAATTGATGCAATGGTGCTCGATGGTGCGATTGCTCAAACCTATATGGATGATAAACGCATTATCCTCGAAAACTTTGAAGTAGCAAAACAGTCTTATGGTGTCGCCACACAAAAGGGTTCTGAACTTTCTGGCCAGATCGCCGAGGCCGTTCAAGAAATGTTAGACGATGGCACCCTTGACGCTCTTATTGACAAGTGGAACTAAGGAGGATGAATCGTGTCTCAGAAACTAAAGCATAAGATTGTCCTTCTTACACTAGTTGTTATTGTTGCCGCTCTTATCTCCGGCTTTTTGCTTTATAGATTGCAATTAAATTTAACGCTTGCAAGCTATGAGGAAGAAATGTCACAGAAAGCTGAAAGCCTTACAGAGATTCTTGAAACAGCAAGTAACGAAGCCGCAGAAAGTAAAAAAACCTTTGACGAGATCTATCAATCAAAGGCAGAAAGCGTTTCCTTTATGGCTCAAAATGATGCCGGCTTCGAGGCAACTGATGCCAAGATGGATGAACTTAAACAATTGCTTGAAGTTGATAACATTTTGGTAGTACAACGTGACGGCACTATCATTGCAGAAGCCGAAAAGACTCAAGCAGATTTTTCTAGCGCTCGTTTTAATTATTTACGTAAATGTTTTAGTACTCATGAGGCATCACGAGCAGTTGAGATCGAATTGCCAGACCAAAATTGGCTCATGCGGTATTACGCAGCACGTCTTGATGACAAAACCATGGTTGTTATCGAACAAAACCCTGCTGAATTGCGTGAGCTCATTGAGAAAACGGATTCTACTGCAAGCGTATTGCGTGATGTTTCCGTAGGCCAAGATGGCTATATCTTTGCCCTTTCGGCGCAAACCTATGTTGTGGAATACCATCCAGATGAGTCGCTCATTGGCACCGATGCCCTGAGCGAAGGGATCGATGTAGAAAACCTCGAAGATGGCTTTACAGGCTGGCTGAATCTTGCGGGCAAACGGATATATGCGCATGTAGCCCTTATCGGCAACACCTACTATATCTGTGCAGTCCCGGAGAGCGCTCTTACACAGACTGCTTCTATCACCGTTGCTGTTATTCTCTTTGTATTAGTAGCAGTTATGGCCACCGTCGCTCTGTATGGCGTCTTTGTTATGCATGCTGATGAAAAGGACGGAGATAACGAAGAAGAATTCAGGGACTTTGGTGTATTCCGCTATCACAAAACAGTGGGTAAACGAACAGTAATTCTCAGTCTTGTTGGTTGTATTGCTGTTGCTGCAGTCTCGTTCTATATGCAAACGCTTTTTTCCTTGTCTGCCCAGTCAGTCACAAATAAAGCGCGTGCTGAGGATATTGCTGAGACTATTGAACGAACCGATGAGCAAGCAAAAGAGCTAACTGAGCAATACAACAGGCGCTACCTCTCTAAAGCACGAGTAGCTGCATACATTCTTGAAAAAAATCCCAAGCTTGCCAACAAGCAAGACATGCAGGAACTTGCCAATGTGCTTCAGGTTGCCAATGTGTACCTGTTTGACGGATCAGGTTCCCTCATTGCTTCAAATGCACCTTATGAACATTTCCAACTATCCGACGATCCCGAAGATCAGTCATATCCGTTTCATCAGCTATTAACTGGCGTTGATGAATATGTTCAAGAGCCCATGAACGATGAGATGACAGGAGAACTCAAACAATACGTAGGTGTAGCTACGTACGATAATGATGGATATGTAGATGGCTTTGTTCAAATAGGCATACGAGCCAGTCGACTCGAATCGCTCCTTCAAAGTGTTCAAATTGATACCGTGCTTGAAGGGGTGCAAATAGGCTCAAATGGCTTTGCATTTGCGATTAATAAAGACGATAAAACCATTGCGTCTTTCCCCAACCCTCTTCTTGTTGGAGCAAAGGCCACTGATGCAGGTCTTACTGAAAATCAGATACGCGGCGGCTATGATGACTACCTCACCATTGATGGATCGTCATATTTTGCTTCATCAATTGAAACACCTGACTATTACTTATATGTAGCAGGCCCTGAAGGTGAGCCAATGGCACAACGCATACCATTGACAATAACCATTACATCCATTGCTGTTATCTGTATGTGCGTTGTCTTTTGCGTTGTTACTCTTGAACGAAAGAATGCACCACAAATTCAGGCCAGTGCTTCGGATACATCTGACAAACCCGATATCTTTGATATTGAGACACCGTCAGGCCGTATGGCACGCACTGAGTCAGCCGCCAGTCGCTGGCTTAATAAATCACTTGCCTGGGATGATATGACACCTGAACAAAAGCTCTCGATTGTTCTAAAGTTTTTTATGAGTATTGGTGTTATAGCCATCTTCTTATCCGTGCTATTTCAGAAGCAGATTTTTGATTCAGAGTCTGTATTTGGCTATATTCTCGGCGGTGGCTGGGAACGTGGACTCAATATCTTCGCCATAACTGCAGCGATAATGACGGCTTGCGTCATCTTTACCATCTCATGGATCATCCAACGCATACTTCATTTGCTTTCTAGTATTCTCTCTGCACGAGGTGAGACAGTCTGTAGATTGCTCCTCAGCCTTACAAAATATGGCTCAATTTTGGGAACACTCTATTGGACACTCTCAACTATTGGAGTTGATACCGCAACACTTCTTGCAAGCGCTGGTCTTCTTACCCTAGCAATCAGTTTTGGTGCAAAAGATCTGGTAACAGACCTTTTGTGTGGCCTGTTTATTATCTTTGAAGGGGAATTCCGTGTAGGAGATCGAATCTCTGTGGGAAGCAACACCGGTACGGTTATGGAGATTGGAATACGTACCACCAAGATAAACGATGGCGATGGCAACGTAATTGTTTTACGCAATAGCGCAATCTCTAACGTTATCAATCGAACCAAGATGGATTCATATGCCAGTGTAGATATAGAAATTACTGTTGGTGAAGATCTCCCGTATTTGGAAACAATCTTAAAGAAAGAACTCCCCCGTATTGCAGGGCGTCAACCTCTTGTGCTCGATGGTCCCTTCTATAAGGGGGTTGTAGCACTGAGCACCTCAACAATGACGCTACGTATTGTTGCCCGCTGCAATGAAAAAGATCGTGGTGCTTTAGAGCGCAATCTTAAGCGAGAAATGCGTCTTATGCTCACACGATATAACATCGCGCCTTATCAGGAACAATTCATTCACACAGATGCCGAAGAGAACGTCAGAACTTTGAAAGATGACGAGGAATTGCAAGAAGCAGATGATTTCGTAAAGAGTCAGAGTTCATCATCAAAAGATATTGGCAACGATAATAAATAGCTGGTCAATATAACTCTATAGTGTTATCTATATCATCATTACAAACAAAGAAGGGCATCATAATGATGCCCTTCTTTCTATAAAGCTCATTGAAAAGGTGGTAAGTAGTATATAAGTACCATGCTCTATGCACGCTGTGGAATAACCATCTCGGCAAGCATGGACGCTACTTCGGAAATAGGAACTTCGTTTCTCTCTCCCGTTGCACGCACTTTTACCTCAACATTGCCATTCTTAATGGCCTTCTTACCGCAAACGATCTGATATGGGAAGCCCATAAGGTCGGCATCAGCAAACTTCACTCCCGGGCGTTCTTTACGATCGTCTACAACAACCTCAATCCCAAGGTCTACAAGCTGCTGAGCAATGCTCTCTGCAATAGGCCACACTACCTCATCATGAACGTCCAGAGGCACCACTTCTACCTCATATGGCGCTACACAAACAGGCCAGCAAATACCATGCTCATCGTTATGCTGCTCAACAACGGCTGCCAACGTACGAGACACGCCAATACCGTAGCAACCCATGAGAAATGGACGTTCACGCCCATCTTCATCCATGAAGGTGGCTCCCATGGCCTCAGAATACTTTGTACCAAGTTGGAATACCTGAGAAATCTCTATGCCGCGTGCGCCCTTAAGCGGCTTGCCGCAATGAGGACATGGGTCTCCTTCATGCACAGAAACAAGATCTGCCCATTCATCAACTTCAAAGTCTCGACCAGGACAGGCACCCGTAAAGTGATAATCAACCTCATTTGCTCCGCATGTCCAGCTCTTGGAGGCTTTGAGTGACTCATCACACACCAAACGGATGTTTTGAGGAAGGTTAACAGGCCCGATAAAGCCCTTATGCAGACCGGCTTCTTCAAGCTCCTCATCACTCATGAGGTGATAATCGCCAAAAAGACGTACTGCTTTAATCTCATTGAGCTCGTGATCGCCCGGAACAATCGCAACGACGCGTGTGCCATCCTCAGCGATAAGCGCCAAAGACTTACGCGTACCATTCTCAGGGAATCCAAAGAAAGATGCCACTGCCTCGATGGTACCAAGGCCAGGCGTATACACTTTCTCGAGCGTACCATCCCCGGGGCCTTCTGTTACAGAAACAGTGGTTGCAGCCGCCTCAACATCGGCTGCAAAGCCGCAGTCACACCAGACAAGAGCAGCTTCACCCGCATCCGCAAGAGCCATAAACTCAACAGAGGTGTCGCCACCGATTTGTCCAGAGTCTGCAACGACGGGCAATGCGCGAATACCGCAACGCTCTGCAATGCGCGCATAGGCGGCCTTCTGCTGGTCATAGCATTCCTGCAGAGACTCTTGCGTTGCCGAGAATGAATAGGCGTCCTTCATAATGAACTCACGGCCACGCATGAGGCCAAAACGCGGACGAAGCTCATCACGGAATTTATCCTGAATTTGATAGAGCGTTACTGGAAGCTGCTTATAAGAACGCAGTTCATTTCTTACGAGATCTGTAAACGTTTCTTCATGGGTAGGACCAAGGCAAAACTCACGATCATGCCTATCATGCATGCGCATAAGCTCTGGTCCGTAGGCATCCCAGCGGCCCGACTCATGCCAAAGCTCTCCAGGGGTGAGCATAGGTACGAGCATTTCCTGAGCACCAATGGTTTCCATCTCTTCACGGATAACCTCTTCGATTTTGCGAAGAGAGCGCCAAGCAAGCGGAAGATAGCTATACAAACCAGAAGCGGTTCTACGAATCATGCCTGCACGCAAAAGAAGTCGATGGCTCGCAAGCTCAGCCTCTGCAGGATCTTCCTTAAGCGTCGGAGCATAAAGACGACTCATTCTTTGATAGGTGCTCAAATCAAATCCTCTCCTGTACGACAATATGCACGTTACAGCTTAGCCAAAACGTCGCTCAATTTCTTCCATAAGTGCATCAACGATGTGATCTTCTTCCACTGTGCGGATGGTTTCGCCATTTGCAAAAAGAACACCCTTGCCACGACCGCATGCCACACCAATATCAGCGCCGCGAGCTTCTCCCGGTCCGTTTACCACGCATCCCATCACAGCAACGGTAATGGGTGCCCGCACTGATGCGAGGCGTTTCTCAACCTCTTCTGCGATGGCAATAAGATTGACTTGGGTACGGCCGCAGGTAGGACAGCTCACGAGCTCTGGTCCACGTCTCCGCATACCGAGTGCTGCGAGGATCTCCCATCCAACACGAACTTCTTCGGTGGGGTCTGCAGTGAGCGAGACGCGCATGGTATCGCCAATTCCCTCTTCAAGAAGAGCGCCGAGTCCCACAGCGCTTTTAATTGTTCCTTGGAGGGCAGTACCAGCCTCGGTGACACCCAGATGTAGTGGAATATGAGGCAGTTCGCGAGAAAGATTACGATAGGTTTCAAGCGTTGTCGGAACATCATGAGCTTTAGCGGACAAGACAACATCATAAAAACCGCGCTGCTCAAAATGATCGACAAAAGAAATAGCTGAAGCAACGAGCTTCTGAGAAAGGCTCAAGTCTTTTCGTTCATCTACGCTCTTATCAAGCGATCCTGCATTTACGCCTATACGTATAGGAACGCCAAACTCCCCTGCTGTATCGATAACTGCATCTACGCGATCAAATGAACCAATATTTCCCGGGTTAATACGAACAGCCGCCGCTCCATGCCGGATTGCCTCAATAGCCAGCTTGTAATCAAAGTGAATATCCGCCACTACTGGCAAGGGAGATTCGGTGCAAATTTGCTTGAAAGCATCAAGCGCTTCCATGCGCGGCACCGTGCATCTGATAATTTCGCAACCGCCTTGAGCAAGTATATCTATTTGGGCAAGCGTTGCATGAGCATCCTCAGGATTGGTGTTTGTCATCGATTGGACGCTTACGGGAGCTCCCCCACCAACGGGCACATTGCCAACATGAACCTGGCGAGTTTTGTTTCGTGCATCCTGGTGGAGCGCTTCAGTATTCTGAGTTTCCATGCCTACCCCATCAAACGTGTGATGTCATTCTGCAATGCCACAACAAAGAGCAGCACAAAGAATGCCAACCCTGCCATACTCACAATATTTTGAGCTCGTACAGAGACGGGCTTGCGACGAATTGCCCCGATAATCTCAATCACTATTTTTCCGCCATCGAGTGGTGGTATAGGAATGAGATTCATAAATGCAAGAGAAAGCGATACAGCTGCAGCAAGCAATACGAGCTGAGCCGGACCAGCTGCTGCAGCTTCAGAAGCCATAACAGAGATACCAACCACCGATGAGGCATTGTTCATGACTTCCATGGTTTGGGTTGGAATAAAGAGACGAACGGCAAAATCTATGACCTGTGCAGAATACTCAAACGTAAGCGCAAGAGCGTCTTGAACGGGCATTCTGAGACGCTCAATAGGAGCTGTAATGCCAATGTAGCCGGAGCCATCAGGAACAATGGTAGTCGTATAGGTTTCGCCATTTCGCTCGTAGGTAATCTCGAAAGGTTCGCCATCACGAGAGGCATCAGAAATAGCAGTTGCTAAGCTATTGAAATCATATGTTTCAGTTCCATCTACAACGCTTAACACGTCACCAGGTTCCAAGCCCGCAACCGCGGCTGGCGATCCTTCTGTAATCGTGCCAACTACGTTTACATTACGGGCAGCATCCATACCGAGAACAGAAAGCGCAATGACAATGAGGATTGCTCCTGTAAGAAAACTTGCAAGCGGCCCACCGAAAAGCATTAACAATCTTCTCGGAAAAGAAGCGCCCTGATAGGTATGTGAACGTTCAGCCTCGAAAAATGCTTCCGCATTATCATCTGCAAGAGGCTGAGGGGTGCCAACTGCATATGAGTCTGCATGATCTAAATTATGACCAGCGTCATAAATAGTGAGAAGGTTAGAATCACGCGCAACAGTTTGAAATGCCTGAGGCCAGCGATCTTGATGTTCATATTCGCCTAATTCAGGGTTGTAATAAGGCTCTACTGAAGCCCAATCAACGAGTATGGACAAAGCTTCATAAGCCTCATCCAACGTGCAACCAACTTCGGTCGCAAGCTCCTCAACAGCAACACGACCATGTTTTTGGACGCCGGCCAAAATTGGAGCCAAGTATTCATTACCCGAACCAGACATACCGCAGATACGGGTATATCCACCAAGCAAAATGGGGGTAATACCATATTCGGTGCCGCGCGTCCGACTTCTCTTCGATAGATGAAAACGACAAGGGAGGCCGAGAAAAAACTCAGTAACCCTCACACCGCTTATGCGCGCACAAAGAAAGTGACCAGCTTCGTGAGCAAATACCAAAACGGACAGGACAATAACACCCCAGAAAATAACTGGGAGAACGGTTAAAGCCTGACTCATACTTCTAATCCTCCAATGATGGTTTCCGCGCGCTTGCGAGCAAGACGGTCGACATCCTCGAGTTGTTCTAACGACTCGACATGTTCAACATCGGTACGATTCATAACTTGCTCTACGACTTCAGGTATTCCCAAAAATGAGAGATTCTTTTTCCTGAAGGCAGCGTTTGCAATCTCGTTGGCTGCATTCATCGCGCAAGGAAGAGTACCTCCAGTCCTGCCCGCCTCAAAAGCGAGAGCAAGACATTTGAATGTTGTCATATCGGGTTGAGAGAACTGTAGTGGGACTTCCTGACAAAAATCAACCGATGTAGCAGGACTTTCCCATCTATCCGGATAGCTAAAAGCGAGCTGAATAGGAATGCGCATATCCGAAGGACCAAGCTGAGCAATAACCGACCCATCAACAAACTCAACCATAGAATGAATGCGACTTTGCGGCTGAATGAGCACCTCAATGGCATCTACCGGAACATCAAAGAGATGATGTGCTTCAAGCACCTCTAAGCCTTTGTTCATGAGCGTAGCGGAGTCAATGGTGATCTTGGGTCCCATAGACCAGCTCGGATGAGCAAGAGCTTGCTCGGGAGTCACGTCGGCAAGTTCACTCTTTGTCTTTCCTAAAAAGGGACCTCCGGAACATGTTAACCAAATGCGTGAGAGCTCCGAGTGACGCTCACCCCTCAGACATTGAAAGATGGCTGAGTGCTCAGAATCGACTGGAATAAGTTTGCCAGGTTTCACCATAGGCATGAGCAAATCGCCACCTGAGACAAGCGCCTCTTTATTTGCACAAGCCACGATCTTGTCAGCGGCGAGTGCATCATAGCAGGCACCAATGCCAGCCTCGCCCACAACCGCTACAAGAACACAATCCACCTCAGGCAGCGTTGCGAGACGGCGAACAGCATCGGGGCCAAACCTCAAATCGCAGGTATCGGGAAGCTCAGTAAGAACAGGATCGTCTTTATGAGTGGCGTTGGCAACAACGACATGAGGAACATGAAATTCACGCTGTGCATGAACCAGTTTCTCGCACGAGGAGAAAACTGAAAGGCCAACGACCTGGATTTTATCGGCATGGAGACGACAAACATCTAACGCCTGTGTTCCAATCGAACCCGAACATCCCAAGATTGCAACACGAAGAGGCCTGTCGAGGGTTTGGGAAGGAACATCCTCAAATAAACTCACAGAAATCCTCCCATTCTCAAAACAAAAGCTGCGGCCATGCACCCAAAGAGCATGGAATCAGAACGATCAAGCATGCCACCATGACCTGGCATAAGATTGCCGGAATCTTTCACACCAACGGATCTCTTAATGCGAGACTCAAACAGATCACCAAAGACGCCAAAGACTCCGCAGACAATGCCAGTAATAATTGCAGCAGGAATCGTTAACGAGCTTAGCTTCAATACTGAAATCAGAACCCAGATGAGCACAGAACCAATCATGCCGCCAAAAAAACCCTCCCAGCTCTTGTTGGGAGAAATTTTGGGAGCGAGTTTGTGCTTACCAAATCGTGTACCGACGATATAAGCAAATGCATCGTTAGCCCATATCGAAAGCATAACGGCAAACGTGAAAACGCCGCCTAATATGCTTGAATCTGTACCGCGGAAATAAACAATTGCAGTAAAAAGAAGTGAGGTGTAGAGCGGCCCAAAAATGGTTACAGCAACGTCAGAAACATTGGCTCGCGGTGTTAATACATACCAAATACCTACAGCCGTCACAAAGACATATACTGCTGCACCCGTCCAAACATAGGAAAAGCTTGCAGCAATAGGAAAAGCAAGCGAGGCAATGAGGCCGATAAGCTCATTGGGCATACGGCCTGCCATGCGCATCATACGATAAAACTCAGAGCAACAAAGCCACGCATAAACGCACACCAAAAGAGTGGTTGTAATCTGGCCCGCCAAAAGACAACCTAAAGTCACTACAGCATAAATTACCCCTGAGGTTGTACGCGTAAGGAAGCGCTCTGCCTTACCTCGAGCTTGCTGACCCTTAAGTTGACCAAGGTCATGCTTTTCTAAGCGCTTGCGTTCTCTTTCTTCACGTTCAACTTGTTTGCGCTCTTCTTTGGACTGTGTCGGTTCTTCACTCATTTCGATGTACCAACTCCTCCAAAGCGACGCTCTCTCCCTTGATAAGAACGAAGCGCACGTAATAGGTCCCAACGCCCAAAGTCGGGCCACATTTTGTCGGTTACATAAAATTCGGTATAGGCAAGTTGCCAGAGCAAATAATTCGAGAGACGAAGCTCTCCTGAAGTTCTAATAAGAAGTTCAGGGTCTGGCATCGAAGCGGTATAAAGCTTGGAGGACACAAGATCTTGATCAATATCCTCAATACTAATGGAGTCTGCTGCAACTTCCTGAGCTATAAGCTTACAAGCACGAACAATCTCAGCACGAGAACCATAGTTCACCGCAAGTGCAAGTGTCATGCCGGTATTAGAGGCAGTTTCGGCAAGACCCTTTTTAAAGGTATCGCGCGTTTTGGCTGGAAGAGCTTCAATATCACCGAGAAAAACGAGACGTACATTTTCGCGTTCAAACAACGGCAATTCACGAACAAGCGTAGAGGCAAACAGATGCATTAGCAGGTCTACCTCACGCTGTGGACGCCGCCAATTCTCAGTAGAAAATGCATAGGCACTGAGATTATCAATACCCAAACGTACACAGGCAGTGATAATTTCTCTCAGTGCTTTTACACCTTCTTTGTGGCCTTGACTGCGATCAAGGCCACGAGCTTTAGCCCAACGACCATTGCCGTCCATAATGATGGAAATGTGCTTCGGCAGCGCCTCCAGGGATATATCATCAACCGATATATCCTCAGGCGGATTTGAGAAGTAAAGCCTCAGTTTTTCTTCGTTTCTCTCCACGAGCTTTGCCTGCCTTTTCCACCGAAAGTTTAGATTTCCATAACTTCAGACTCTTTTGTCTTGAGCATTTCTTCAATCTTCTCAATATAAGAGTCGGTCAGCTTTTGAATACGGTGCTGCTCACGCTTTACCTCGTCTTCGGAAAGCTCTTCGTTATGCTCAGCTTTAGAGTTAGCATCGCGGCGAACATTACGAACAGAAATGCGAGCCTCCTCAGCAAGCTGGCGGCACTCTTTTACCAACTCACGACGACGCTCCTCAGTAGGACGAGGGAAAGGTAAACGGATGCATACACCATCGTTACTCGGTGTAATACCCAAATCAGAAGATGCAATAGCACGCTCAATAGCGTTGAGTGAAGTCTTATCCCATGGCTCAACAACCAGCATGCTTGCCTCAGGTACTTTTACACCGGCAAGCTGTGTAATAGGTGTCGGTTGGCCATAGTAGTCAACAGTGATTGCATCCAAAACATGAGGATTGGCTCGCCCAGTTCGTACCTTCGAGAAGTTAGCAGTTAACGCCTTGAGGGTTTTCTCCATCCGCTCACGGGCTTTATCACAAATCTCGCTCATCGTTAGCACTCCTCCTCAACAACGGTCGTTCCAACGGGTTCACCGCGCAAGGCCTTATCAAAGACCCCAGGTTGTTCAATATTAAATACCATCATGGGCATATGGTT
This sequence comes from Olsenella sp. Marseille-QA0557, assembly GCF_965119725.1. Lineage (NCBI taxonomy): Bacteria > Bacillati > Actinomycetota > Coriobacteriia > Coriobacteriales > Atopobiaceae > Olsenella > Olsenella sp. Marseille-QA0557. The sequence continues at coordinate 1,749,483 of NZ_CBCPMI010000001.1, forward strand.
GTCATGACACAAGGCTGTTGCAGTTGCATCCATAACTTTTAGATCACGGGTAAGCACATCTAAGTAGGTAATAGAATCAAACTTAGTAGCTTCAGGGTGAGTTACGGGATCCATGTCGTAAATGCCATCAACTTTGGTTGCTTTCATAAGGATTTCCGCGTCGATCTCACAGGCACGCAACGCCGCAGCAGTATCGGTCGTGAAGTATGGATTGCCAGTACCAGCCGCGAAGATAGTAATGCGTCCTTTTTCAAGATGACGGGTTGCACGACGGCGAATATAACCTTCTGCAACTTCATGCATTTCAATGGCACTCATCACGCGGCACATCATGCCATGGCGCTCAAAGCAATCTTGCAATGCAAGGGAATTCATAACAGTTGCAAGCATGCCCATGCAGTCAGCCTGTGCCCTATCCATTCCGGAAGCAGCGCCCGCCAAACCCCTAAAAATGTTGCCACCGCCAACAACAATGGCTATTTGAACACCTTTATCGTAGGGGACTTTAATCTCATGAGCTAAACGCTCAAGCATCTGAGGATCGATGCCATAATCCGATGAACCCATCAGAGCTTCACCGGAAAGTTTAAGAAGAACACGATGATATTTGTAGTCCGACACGCTTGAACCTCCTCGTATCGTAGTAAGACGAAACGACGAAGTCCGTCGCGACGTCCAAACGATTCTAGCAAAGCCGTAAGCTTACTCAGCAAGCTGATAGGTGAGCAGTTGCTGTAGGCACACGAAAGGGGCCGGCGCTAAGCACCGGCCCCTCTTAAAAACCAAAACGCTCTTTACTCCTGCTCGCCAAAAGCGAAGCGATCAAAAGCGAGAACCTCAATGGTATCGTCACAAGCCTTGGAAACCTTAGCAGCAAGCTCATTGACAGTTACAGAACCATCCTTGATGAACTCCTGCTCAGTAAGGACGTTGTCCTTATAGAACTTCTCGAGCTTACCAGTGGCAATGCGCTCCTGGATTGCCTCGGGCTTACCGGAATCGGCTGCCTGAGCCATATAAATGGACTTCTCATGCTCAACAACATCTGCGGGGACATCTTCACGACGAGCAGCAACAGGAGCAGCAGCAGCGACCTGCATAGCAACATCGTGAGCAAAGGTCTTGAACTCCTCGTTAGAAGCAGTCTCTGGCTTGGTAAAACCAAAGGTGACAATGTCGGCAAGCTTTCCACCAAGGTGGACGTAGCTCGAAAGAGCACCGGACACAACGGAAACACGCTTAAAGCGGTTGACCTTCATGTTCTCACCGATAACGTGAATCATCTCGGTAAGCTCGGCATCAACCGTGGACTCGCCCATTGCGCAAGCCTTCAGAGCATCAACGTCGGCAGGATCGTTCTCGGCAACAACCTTAGCAAGGTCAGCAGCAAAACCGCAGAACTTAGGATTGGTGCCGACAAAGTCAGTCTCGCAGGTAAGCTCAAGCAGAGCACCGGTACGACCATCTTCAGAAATATAAGCAGCAATGGTGCCCTCGTTGGTATCGCGGCCAGCACGCTTAACGGCCTTTGCAACACCCATCTTGCGAAGAACGTCTACAGCCTTCTCAAGATCGCCTTCGGCCTCAACAAGAGCCTTCTTGCACTCCATCATAGGAGAGTCGGTCATCTCACGAAGCTGCTTAACAAGAGCTGCAGTAATCTGGGCCATGGTATGCCTCCTCAAAAGCTAAATATCAAAGCGTAAGAAATAGTTACTCTGCTGCGGGAGCTTCGGCAGCCTCGTCAGTACCAGCCATCTCTGCCTCAGAGATCTGCTCCTTACCAGAACCAGCAAGGCAAGCGTCGGCAACAAGCTCGCACATCAAAGAAACGGAACGGATAGCATCGTCGTTGGCAGGAATGCCGTAATCGATGACATCAGGATCAGAGTTGGTATCCAAAAGACCAACAACCGGGATGTGGAGACGATTTGCCTCGCGAACAGCAAGCTCCTCACGCTTGGTATCAACCACAAAGATAGCCTGAGGAATGGCCTTCATATCACGAACGCCACCGAGGTTGCGCTGAAGCTTCTCGAGCTCCTTACCGAGAACAGCCTGCTCCTTCTTGGGGAGAGCAGCCATACGACCATCCTCGACCATAGCTTCGAGCTCCTCCATGCGATCAATACGGGAGCGAATGGTTACGAAGTTGGTGAGCATGCCGCCGAGCCAACGCTGGTTGATATAAGGCATGCCGCAACGCTCAGCCTGAGTAGCGATCGGCTCCTGAGCCTGCTTCTTGGTGCCAACGAAAAGAACATTGCCACCCTTTGCAGTAACGCTCTTAAGGAAAGAATAAGCCTTGTCGGCATCAACAATGGTCTGCTTGAGGTCGAGAATATAGATGTCATTGCGCTCACCGAAGATGTAAGGTTTCATCTTGGGGTTCCAACGACGGGTCTGGTGACCATAATGGCAGCCAGCTTCAAGCAGCGTACGAATGTTAATCTTAACAGCCATGTTTAAACCTCCAGTTGGTTGGCCTCCGCGCAGGTCTACCCTATCCGACCACTTATCGTGTGGCTTCTCACGATAAGCACCATGGCGGATAAGTCGCCACGCGTGTGAATTAATATGCTGTGCAGACACACAACTTTTGGAAGTATAGCAGCTTTTTCTCTAACTTCCTAGGATTTACTTATCCTTCACCTCTTGGATGTGCCTGACGAGCTATCCCTTTGAGTCGTTCTACCGAAACGTGTGTATATATCTGCGTCGTTGCAAGATTTTCATGACCGAGCAACTCTTGGACACTTCTCAGATCTGCTCCACCATCCAAAAGGACCGTTGCGAACGTGTGTCGCATAGCATGAGGCGTAAGAGAGGGATCGAGTCCAGCTTCAGACACACGCGTCTCAAAAACTGTACGTAAGGCGGCAGCAGACATTCGTCTTCCTCTTGTTGAAAGAAAAAACCCTTGATCCCCCGGCGTTTTTCTCTTTGCAACATACAAGGGTCTGACGTTCTCAAGATACTCAGAGAGAGCTGAGAGAGCCGCAGGATAAAGCGGGACAATACGTTCCTTGGACCCTTTGCCAAAAAGCCGCACTTGACCGGAGGAAAAATCAATATCCCCCACATCGAGATTGGATACTTCCGAAATACGTGCTCCGGAAGCATACATAAGCTCAAGAATCGCTCTGTCGCGAATATCTTTAGGTTGAGAACCTTCACACGTAGCAAGTAGCCTACGAACTTGTCCGTCGCTCATCACATGAGGCAACCTTTTAGAAATTTTTGGGCTCGATATGGCAGCTGCTACATCTTCTGTAGATTTTCCTTCCCGTACAAGCCACGCAAAGAAAGAACGCAGTGCCGAAAGTCGCCTGTTAACCGTTCTCTCTGAATACTGCGCCCGTGTAAGCTCAGCAAGGTAACCTCGAAGTTGGCGATGAGAAACACTGAGTGGATTTATACCCTCCCGCTTACACCACAAGCCGAATTGTTCGAGATCTCCCTCATAAGCTTTTACGGTGCGACTTGATAAGTTGCGAACACCAGTAAGCTGAGAGAGAAATTCAGCAACTAACGTCTGATAGGCCTGGAGTGCAGCCTCACGTGAAGCAGCATCATTCATGCTCAAACACCGTATTATCTATGGCACAAGCACCCTCACTAAAGAGATCTGCACGAGAATCGATATAGGCGGTGAGATCTTCAAGGGCTCGCGTAGCATACGCTGCATAGCGTTCGCGTTTGCGACGAGAAGCATGTTCAAGTGGAGGGAAAATTCCAAAGTTTACGTGCATGGGTTGGTAGTTATCTGTCGCCTCACTTGTCGCCCACTGTACGAGAGATCCAAAAGCACCTGTTTTGGGAAGCTCAACATATGACGCACCAGTAAGCTGAGCATAAGTGTTAAGTGCAGCCAACAGTCCTGATGCAATAGCCTCGGTATAGCCCTCTGTCCCGGTTATCTGTCCTGCAAACCGCGTAGTAGTACAAGGGATAGCAAAGGTGGCATCTAACACCTTGGGCGAATCAATAAATGAATTACGATGCATCACGCCATATCGGAAAAACTCTGCCTGTTCAAGACCTGGAATCATTCTAAAAACACGACGTTGTTCGGGCCACGTAAGATTTGTTTGAAAGCCGACCAAGTTATAAGCTGCAGCACTGCTTGTTTCAGCACGTAGTTGTACGGCTGCCCAGGGACGTTTTTGAGTTGCAGGATCAATAAGACCAACCGGCTTAAGTGCGCCAAATCGCAATGAATCAATTCCTGTGCGCGCTATCTCCTCTACAGGTTGACAGGCACAAAAGAGATCGGTCTGTTCAAAGGAACGCGCAATAACGCGATCTGCCGATACAAGCTCGTGAATAAAGGCTTCGTATTGCTCACGATTCATCGGACAGTTGAGATAATCGCCACTGCCTTCTTGTTCATAGCGAGACTGAGCAAAAACAATGTTGCGATCGATGGTTGTGACATCAACAATGGGTGCAGCAGCATCATAAAACGAGCCATACTGACCACCCACTGCGTCAAGAATTGCTTCAAATAAGATGTCAGAACAGAGAGGGCCAGCAGCTATAACTGCAGGGCCCTGTGGGATCTCGGTTGCTTCTTCTCTTACAAGAGTAATGTGTGGGTTACACTCAATTGCTTCAGTAACCTTTTGGGAAAACTCTTCTCGATCCACCGCAAGAGCCCCGCCAGCTTGTACACGTGAAGAAAGCGCAAACTCCATAAGTGAAGAGCCCATAAGAACAAGTTCACGTTTGAGCAAACCAGCAGCAGAATCAAAGCGAAGTGACTTGAGCGAGTTGGAACAAACAAGCTCGGCTAAGCCATCCGTGTGATGTGCTGGAGAAGACATCAAAGGCCGTTGTTCAATCAACCGCACAGAGACATTACGCTTTGCTAGTTGAAGAGCACATTCACACCCAGCAAGGCCTCCACCTATGACAACTACTTCTTGATCAGATAGTACTTCTGAGTCAGCCATCTGATTCCCTTCTTACCATCGAAGCCTTTTGGATGTGCTCCGGAAGATATACCTTATTTGTAGGTGAATATCTTCCATCAGGAAGACGCTTTACAAGGCCGTGCATTTCATAATCAGAGAGAGTCTTCACAATCGTGAGGACATCTATACCCAAACGTGTTGCCAGCTCATCAGGACGCGTAGGACATGCAACCAGAGCCGAAAGAACTCTTCCTCGGTCGGGCAATTCATCCCTGGTAGCAAGTCGTGTTACACCAAAATCGAGCGAAAGTTTAACTTCTAAAGCCATTTCATCTGAAATTATTGATGCACCCTGCTCAATGAGCTGATTGGTTCCTCGAGATGATGGTGAAAAGATAGGACCAGGTATTGCATAAAGTTCTTTTCCAAGATCAGCTGCAGCACTTGCAGTACTGAAGGTGCCAGAAGGAATGCCGGCCTCAGCCACCACAAGCACCTGGCAAAGCGCGGCAATTACTCGATTACGTTTTGGAAAGGCATATCTTCTTGGTGGAGCGCCCCAGTGTTCAAGAGATACAACGACACCGGCCCCAGATGTAGCTTTACGAAAAATAGCTTCGGACGAGTGGGGGTAGATCATATCGGCCCCACATCCTGAGACAATGATAATTTGCCCGCCTGCACTCAGCGCAGAAGTGAGTGCGGCACAGTCACACCCCATAGCACCACCTGATAAAAGAGGGATGCCACACTCTGCTGCCACTCTTCCCAACATCTCAGACACACTCAACCCATAAGGCGTTGCTCTACGTGCTCCAATGACAGCAAGAGAAGGCTGCGTGAGAATACTTAGATCCCCTACACCATATAGTTTGGAAACATCTCCAAGCCCATCTAAGGCATCCGGCCAAGCCTCATCACCCTGATGCAGCTCGAAAGAATTATTTGACGTCATGCTGTCTCCTACGCATTTATCTCCATACGATATGCCAGAGCAAGCGAAATATCGTCTTCCTGAATGTATTCACGTTCTGCTAAGTCGGCAATTGTCCTTGCTATGTGAACAAGTCGCGTCATACCTCGTCCACCAAATCCAAGTTGTTGAGCAGCATGAATAAGATATTTTCTCGCTCGTTCATCCAGCCATTTATACGTGAGGGTGTTGCACGTACTGCATTCTTTCTCGCGTCGCCAACGTGCAAAACTTCTTCCAGCCAGCACTCGTTGAGCCATCTCATTTGAGGAAAGGCTGGTTGTTTGTGCTACCAACTCATCGCTTGATGGTTGCATCACACTAAGCCTCATATCAATTCTGTCCAAAAGAGGACCCTTAAGCTTGGCCATATAACGAGTTATTGCAGTTGGTGTGCATGAACATTCATGAGTCGGATCACCATAATGGCCACAAGGGCAAGGGTTTGTTGCTGCCACAAGCATAAAACGAGAAGGAAATACATACGTACCATCCACACGAACAAGACGAATTAAGCCCTCTTCAAGAGGTTGTCGTAATGCTTGAAGCGCATTGGATGGAAACTCTGCGAGCTCATCTAAAAACAGTACACCCATATGAGCAAGGGAAATCTCCCCTGGCATTACCGGCCGTCCCCCACCAACAAGTCCAGAAACAGATATTGAGTGGTGGGGAGCTCTGAAAGGAGGGATACCCGCAGCAAGATCTTCTAAGGATAAATTTGCCACAGAATGAACTCGCATGGCTTCTAGCATTGCATCTTTATCCAGCCTAGGAAGTATAGTTGGAAGGCGTTGTGCCAGCATTGTTTTACCAGCCCCTGGAGGACCGACCATAATTATTCCCAGCGAGCCCGTAGCTGCAATTACCAAAGCCTCCTTCGCAAGTTCTTGACCTTTCACTTCTGAGTAATCAAGCGAATGACTATTTGGATGATCAGTTTGAAGGGATGTAGTTACGTGGCGTGTAAGAGATCGTTCACTGGAAGGTAGACGTAAATCTGACAGTTGTCTTACATGCTCAAACGGAATGTCTATAAGTGAAGTATCAGTCCCACTAGCGCTGCAGAGAACGAGTTGTTTTTCTTTTGCCAGAAGCGCATAAGCAACCATACCGCGCACCGGTCTCACCAAACCGTCAAGTGCAAGTTCTCCAACTAAGAGCCTTCCTACAAGAGCATCTGACGATATTTGCCCTGTTGCTTGAAGGAGTGCTGCGGCAATAGGGAGATCAAGTCCAGTGCCTGTTTTGCGAATATCACTAGGCGCAAGATTTACCGTGATATGAACCCGAGGCATGGTAAAACCACTTGAACGAATAGCACATCGAATGCGAGAACGAGCTTCCAACACAGCAGCATCAGGCATTCCTACAATAGTGAGACCAGGTATTCCTCCAGAAATATTCACTTCAACTGAAATGGGAATTGCTTCTGCGCCCCTTATGACAGCTGATTGTATGGGAGCAAAAGCCTCAGATGCTAATCCTCCCACGAGTATGCTCCTATAAGATGACGAAGCCGAGCTAATGATTCACCAACGATATTGATGGCTATAACATCAAAACGCACTGCATCATATTCGGAGTGTAGAGCCAAATACATAAGAGCAATCTTGCGGTAACGTTGCTGTTTTCGTTTTCCAACAGCAATTTCAGGCATGGTGTTTTCAGAATCATGAAGCGCTAAACGTGTTTTTACCTCCACCAAAACCACTTCATTTAAAGATTGGACAACGTCGGTGGAGTCTTGTTCGAGGTTTGTACATTTCTTTGGAGTGTCTGGTTTTCCAGATACAACCGAAATGCATTCTGAGTGCTGTAATTCAGAAAAGCCGTCCGAAGTCACATGTTTTTCTGGAAATTCATGCGGCGCGAGTGTAACGATATCCGCTTCTCCAGCATTGGAAACCCAATTTCTATCAAGGATTGTATAGCCCCTCCGCTCGAGAAACGCAGCAGCAATATCCTCCCCTTCTAGGCCGATTTCTCGGGCGCTATATTCACTGAGTAGCTTACCTTGAGATCTTTTCGAAAACTGTTTCGTGGAGGTCTTCTGAGATATGAGCTGTCTTTCGAAGGTCTGAGACATCTGAACTCCCTTCTCAAAGATTGAGTAGAGAAAGGATTTCAGACACTACTTACAGATTTCTTGACGCAAACAGTCTGATTTCGAACAGGTCTTATAGCAAAGACCTATGTAAAACAGTGAGCATCCTGCTTATCTGCCCAATTGAAGCATCAACATATAAGTAGTTGTTCGTTACTTGTTAGTTATTCAAAAAATTTTGACAGAAGCTACGCCGATGCAGAGGAGTAAGGCCTAACTTTTGTATAGCTGCAATATGATCCGGTGATGCATACCCTTTTGACTCTGCGAAATGATAACCAGGATATTGGGCATCAAACGCCACCATCAAAGCATCGCGTGTGACTTTAGCCACAATTGAAGCGGCGGCTATACAGGCAACGCGAGCATCTCCTTTGACCAAAGCATGTTCTCGTGGATGAATATGCATCGGATTACCGTCAACAAGAACGGCGTCGGGAACACTATGAGTCTCTTCAACAGCCTGTTTCATGGCCATTCGTAGTGATACGGCCATTCCTGCAGCGTCAATTGAGGTGTTCTCTATATGTGCAATACCTATTGCTATGGCACAATCTGCAATTTGTACTGCCAGTTCTTCCCGACGTTGAGGCGAAAGCTTTTTTGAATCATTAAGACCCCAAATAATGGGTTCATCAGGCAAGGCAACAGCTGCAACTGTGAGAGGACCGGCAACTGCTCCACGACCCACTTCATCTACTCCCACAATAATGCCTGAACCACCAATCTTATGCATGAGGTCATACATAGCCAGTACGCGTTTCCGCTCATGCACCTCTCGTTCATAGCGCCTACAAGCTGTACTCAAAGCCTTTTGCACTTGCTTTCGTTCATCAGCTTTGTAGCGCTCACACAAATCTGGCAGCTGTTCGAATGAAGCAGAGCGGAGTGCTTGTATTCTTGCCTGTGCAGATTCTTTTTGCTCTGACATATCCACTCCACTCTTTACACTCTAAGAAAAAGGGCTGCCCAAGGACAGCCCCAATCAAACAAATGAAAATCTCGCTTAGCGCTTCTCGCGAATACGAGCTGCCTTGCCAACACGATCGCGCAGGTAATAAAGCTTTGCACGACGGATGTCACCATGACGGACAACGTCAAGCTTAGCAATCTTGGGGCTATGCAGCGGGAAAGTACGCTCAACGCCAACACCAAATGAAAGCTTACGCACGGTAAAGGTCTCACGAGCACCAGCACCGCTCATACGAATAACATCGCCCTCGAAGACCTGAATACGCTCACGATCGCCTTCCTTAATGCGATAGTGAACCTTTACGTGATCACCAATCTGAACCGTCGGAATATCCTCACGGATCTGGCGACGCTCAATAGCGCGGATGTAATCCATTTGTTTCCTCATCTCTACACTAGAGGTGCCGACCAAAGAGAACGGCACATAGGTTTACACACAGCGAATTAGTATACCAGGTTAAACGCAATCCGCAATATCTACACGCAAAAGCCGACAACAACACCCTGAGAAAGATCGGGCGCACTATAGCCATACGGATAGCCCGTGCTCAACACATTGTAAAAATAACGTCCATCGAGGTTCTGATAAACAAAGAAAAATGGTGTTCTATATGACCAAGACGTCTCATTACCTTGATACGTGCGGATCAAGGTGTCGCTTGGATCGGAAGATGACGTAACTTTTGCTTGAGCAAACCGTTCGTACTGTTCACCTTCAGCATTAGGCACTGCGTCGAGATAAGCATAGTCAGCACCGTATTCGTGCTCAAACCAGTTAATTTGTCCACAGACTTCTCGAGCAGAGAACAGCCAAACGTAATCTGAGGTAGCGCTCACTGCAGATGCATCACGCGCTCCCCCAACATTGTTGGTGAGCTTCTCAACACTTACCAGATGTTCGCGCAAATCCGTTGGAAATAAATCCAACGCATCTCCGTTAAGCCAAGCGCGAAGTTCGCAAGATTGCCACCCGCCTGCATTGTCGCCATTTGAGTTCACAGGACGGTTTGCGATGGCTTGCATAGTAATAAAGGTGAGTCCCGCCTTGCCAGTACCATCACTCTTGTCATCATGGCGAATACCAACAAGCTGAGCTGATACAACCATTCCATTTGAAAGCTCAATTTGTATTTCATCATCACTGAGAGAGCCGTTAGCATCTACCAGTCCATAAGACTGAGCAATAGAGCGACCTTCTTCATCAGTAGGTGCAGCACTTATCTCTGCAGAAATATCTGAAAGTTCACTCCACGAGTAATCTGACAGATGGAGATCATCGGAGTTAGCCTTCTCATTTGAAGAAGTGAGCGTATCAGGGTTATCGTCAGAACCTGAAACAAAAGGCAGACTATGTCCGGTACTCACAAACCAAACTGCCCCTACGCCAACAGCCAAAATGACCAATGAAATGAGAAGACGTAGTACTGCAAAGCCTTTTTTCACGAATGCTCTCCCATCCTCCAGGCGCGAGGGATTTTAATGTTTTGATACATGCGTATAGCATAGCGGTCGGTCATACCAGAAACAAAGTCTGCAACTTGAATATCGGGATGCTTTGTTGCATGACGACGATACTCATCGGGCACCTGATCAAGGTGTTCCATAAAATAATGGAACAAATCAATGATCAACTGGCGTGCCTTTGGTTCATCCACCTTAGCATCACTCTCGGTATAGATATGCTCACGCAAGAAAGATCGAAGTTGCATCATTGCATTCCATACATCATCTGACATACGGATATCATTCATATCTGAGCTCGTATATACCACATCACGAACCATGGTAGCTATACGCTCAGAAGAGGTTGTGCCAAGTATGGCTAGAGGTTCTCGCGGCAAATCTGATTCACGAAGCAAGCCGGCCCGTTCAGCATCATCAATGTCATGGGTCACATAGGCGATTCTATCCGAAAGCGCTACCAGTCTGCCTTCAAGGGTGCTTGCCTTACGACTGCCTGTATGACATAAGATCCCATCAACAACCTCACGAGATAAGTTGAGCCCCTGTCCATCCTTTTCAAGCACTTGAACAACTCGTGCGCTCTGCACGTTATGACGAAACAGCGTTTTGCCTTTTGAGGATTCAGGATCAATCCCTCGCCATTCGGACAAAGCCCGCGACAATGCACCCTCCCCAGCATGACCAAACGGCGTATGTCCAAGATCATGCCCTAAGGCAATTGCCTCGGTTAGATCTCCGTTAAGGCCTAAAGAGCGAGCAATATCTCGTGAAATCTGCATGACCTCAAGAGAGTGTGTAAGGCGCGTTCGATAATGGTCTCCTTCTGGCGCAAGAAAGACCTGTGTTTTATGAGCTAATCTGCGAAAACTTTTGCAATGCAAAATACGGTCGCGATCTCTTTGAAAGCACGTACGAAGTGGATCCAAAGGTTCATCTTTATATCGACCCTGAGACTCATCGGCAAAACAAGCAAACTTGCTAAGATGCTCATGCTCAAAGCGCTCACAGGCAATACGATCAACAACCATAGTCACCACCTCTATAGCTCACTGTAATAGCACTTTACAGCGTAACTCTTAGGTATTACAGATCAAAAAAGAGGGAGAGCCCAATGGACTCTCCCTCCCTACTCACACATTCCGCGGATAGGTCCGTGAATTACTTATCCCTCGAAATAGCGCCACCGTTTGCTGCGATCTTTGCCTGAGCAGCGGTGAGACGTGCGATAGGTACACGATAGGGCGAGCAGCTGACGTAATCTACACCGTCGTCATAGTAGGTGTGGATGGAATCAGGATCGCCACCAGTCTCGCCACAGACGCCGCAAACAATCTTAGGATTGGCGGTGCGACCACCCTGAAGAGCAATCTTGATGAGCTTGTTAACGCCATCATCAAGCGTCTCAAATGGGTTGGTAGCAAGAATCTTCTTGCGCAGATACATGGGGATGAAGGCGCTCTCAACGTCGTCACGAGAGAAGCCGAACGTGGTCTGCGTAAGGTCATTGGTGCCAAAGCTGAAGAAGTCAGCATACTGACCAATCTCATCAGCCTCAAGAGCAGCGCGCGGAAGCTCAATCATGGTGCCCACAGGAATGTTGAGCTCCATGCCATACTTGTCAGCAACTTCCTGGACGCCCTTAAGAATCTGCTCACGAAGCATAGCAAGCTCGTTAGCAGTAGAAACCAGCGGAACCATAATCTCGGGCTTAGGATCAAGACCACGGCTCTTGAGCTCAGCAGCAGCGCTAGCGATAGCACGTACCTGCATATCGGTGAGCTCAGGATAAACGATGCCAAGACGGCAACCACGCAGACCAAGCATCGGGTTAGCCTCAGTCATGGAATCGATACGACGGAGCAAATCGCGCTTCTCAGCAATTTCAGACTTAGCAGCACCCTTGTCCTCGAGATGAGCAAGCTCAACAGCAAGGTCACGAGGATTGTCAAGGAACTCATGCAGAGGCGGATCGAGCAGGCGGACAATGACCGTCTTGCCGTCCATGGCCTCAAACATGCTCAGGAAGTCACCCTTCTGAGCATCGAGAAGCTTGCCAAGTGCACGCTCCTTAATGCCATCGCTCTCAGCGAGAATGAACGACTGGATGATCTGCTTACGCTCGCCAAGGAACATGTGCTCGGTACGGCAAAGACCAATGCCCTCAGCACCGAAGTCACGAGAGAGCTGAGCATCTGCAGGGTTATCTGCGTTAGCACGGACGCCCATAACTGCACCGCGAGAAGGATCGAGACGAATCTCGTCTGCCCACTCAAGGATTGTCTCAAGGTCGCCTGTAAGCTCAGGACGAACGAGGGCTACAGAGCCGAGAATGACGCGGCCGGTTGTACCGTCGATGGAAATAACGTCACCCTCGTGGAGAACCACGTCGGTGCCAGAGACGCGAGCCTCTTTCTTGGTTGCGTCGATCTTAAGTGCCTCAACACCGCAGACGCAAGGTGCACCCATGCCACGGGCAATAACGGCAGCATGGCTGGTCTTGCCACCATGGCTGGTGAGAATGCCCTCAGCAGCAACCATGCCCTTAAGGTCGTCAGGGTTGGTCTCCCAGCGGACAAGGATGCACGGACGATTGTCCTCAGCAAACTTCACAGCATCATCAGAGGAGAAGACAACCTCACCAACAGCGGCACCAGGGCTTGCATTCAGACCAGTAGCGAGAACCTCAAGATCTGCATTGGGGTCAAGCTGTGGGTGCAGGAGCTGATCGAGCTGCTCAGGATTGACACGCTGAACTGCCTCTTCCTTAGAGATGCGACCCTCGCGCTCCATATCAATAGCGACCTTCAGAGCAGAAAGAGCGGTGCGCTTACCAACGCGGGTCTGCAGCATCCAAAGCTTGCCCTGCTCAATGGTGAACTCAATGTCCATCATGTCGCGATAGTGATCCTCGAGCACCTCGAAAATGTGATAAAGCTCGTTACCAGCCTCTTCAAGGGCAGGGATCTTACGAAGGTCAGCGATAGGCTCGGTGTTACGAATACCAGCAACAACGTCCTCGCCCTGAGCGTTTACCAGGAAGTCGCCATAGCGCTCGTTTGTACCGTCAGCCGGGTTACGGGTGAAGGCTACGCCAGTTGCAGAAGTATCACCCTTGTTACCAAAGACCATAACCTGAACGTTTACAGCGGTACCAAGGTCATCGGGGATCTTGTTCTGCTTACGGTAGAGAATGGCGCGCTCATTCATCCAAGAACCAAAGACAGCCTGCTCAGCAAGGCGAAGCTGCAGATAAGGATCGGAGGGGAATACTGCCCTACCGTCAACAACAACCTCAGGATGCTCTTTTACGTCAACATTCTTGGCGAAAATATCCTTGAACTCAGCAACGAGCTTCTCGAGATCTTCGGCCGTAAGGTCGGTGTCGTTCTTGACACCCTTCTTCAGCTTAAGAGAAGTAATGGCGTTCTCAAACAGGTCGGAGTCGACACCCATTACGACGTTAGAGAACATCTGGATGAAGCGACGATATGAGTCCCAGCCAAAACGAGGATTCTCTGTCTGAGCAATGAGGCCATGAACAGAGACATCATTCAGACCAAGGTTAAGAACGGTGTCCATCATGCCAGGCATGGAGAAAGGAGCGCCAGAGCGAACGGAGACCAGCAGAGGATCCTCAGCATCTCCCAGCTTCTTACCCATACGCTCTTCGAGGTCTTTACGAGCCTCATCAATCTCATCAAGAACGCCCTCAGGCCAAACATTGCCAGCAGATGAATATGCAACACACGTCTGGCAGGTAATTGAAAATCCCGGAGGAACTGGAAGACCGATCTTGGCCATCTCAGCAAGGTTTGCTCCCTTACCGCCGACAACGTATTTGGCCTCATCGACGGTATTTCCAGCAACTTCTGTTACATCGTTGCCGGAGGCGTCCTTGCCGAAGCGATATACGTGCTTGGTTTCAGACATCTAAACTCCTCGTCTCTTACACACACCAGATTAAGTGTGCATTCTTGCTCTGCATTCAGCCTTTACAGGAGGCGAACGCAAGACTCACTTTCCCTATTGTCCGATACTCAGTCAGGATGTGAAGCGTGAATACGTTGGCGGATCAATTTCATCCGTAGACGGAGCATTCATATAAAGGACTTGACAAAAAGAAAAAACAGGAGCGACCACAGCGTGATCACCCCTGTTTACCTACAAATAACTGTAGAAACAATTACGCGTCTTCAGAATCTGAGAGCGATTCCTCAAGGTCTTCAATACGAGAAATAATCTCAGTTGCAGATTCTTCTACGGCCTTGCCTTCGGTACGAATGACAATGCAGCCGAGATGCTTCATAAGCTTACGAGCCTCATCTTGCTCGGCAACAATCTCGTGTGGGTCAGCATAGGAACCTGCAATTGCAAAGGCAGCATCATCTGAAAGACGATTCTGACGGAAAGCCTGAAGCGTATTGGTTGAAGAGACAAGACCAAAGAGACGACGCGGATCGACCTGCTCAAGCTCCTGAGGCGGCTCAACGCCAAGCGCCAAAGGCACATTTGCAACCCTGTAGCCCAAGAAAGCTAAGTACATTGAGAGTGGTGTCTTAGAAGTACGTGAAACACCGACAAGGACAATATCTGCCTTCGGAAGATCTTGCGGGTTACGACCGTCATCATGCTCAACAAAGAACTCCATGGCATCAACACGACGGAAATACTGACCATCTGTGTTGTGGATAACGCCAGGAACGTTCTTAGGTTCTTCCCCTGTAAGAGTGGAAAGAACAGTAATTGCTGGTCCCATCAAATCGATAGATGGAATAGCGCGACGATCAAGTTCGCGACGAACCTCTGCACGCAAATTAGAATCCACAATGGTGTGGAACACAGCCATCGGAATCTCTGGATCGGTCTTCTCGTCAAAGTAATGACGAACCTGCTCTACGCTCGTAACCTTAGCAAGCCGTTCAATTCGTACAGACTCATTAGGAAACTGACCAGCAGCGGCATTAACAACCTCAGATGCAGTGTCGCCAAGAGAGTCTGAAATGATATGAACGACGGGCGTAGCCTCGTCGAAGTCCTCATCAATGAGGTCGAAATTTGCCTTCACGAAAGCCACCTTTCCGCCAAATGCTGAACCTGCCTGCGAGGCGAAATTATCGCCTCGCACTTTAGATATTTATACCATTCTAACGCCTGCCAGCGAGCGCTCCCATGTCAGCAACCCCGCCAAAGACACCAGCAAATCTGTTAAGGAGACGCAGACGATTATTTCGCACGTCCTCATCTTCATCCATAACAAGCACTTCGTCAAAGAATCGATCGATTGGCTCTCGCAAACCTGCAAGGGCAGCAAGTGCACCCTGATAGTCTCCTGTGCTGAGCGCGCTATTAACAGCATCTTCCCCTTCTGAACAGGCCTTAAGCAAAGCAAGCTCAGGAGCAGAGAACTTGGTTTCGTCGACATCATCACCAAGTGATGCATCAGCAAGATGAGCTGCACGAGCGTAGGCATGCGCCAAATCGTCAAAGAGCTCAGTATCATTTTTGCGTGCCTGCTCAAGAGCATGGGCGCGATGTAAAAACTCTGCAGGATCTACAACGCCCACCGCAGAAACAGCTTCGATTGTCTCGGGGCGGACACCCTCATCACGCGCGATCGCTGCAAGGCGACCGACGAAAAATGCGAGCACTTCATTGCGGACTTTATCGAGGTCAAAGGAGATATCCTGAGATGAAAGTGTCTCGAGCGCACAGCTGACCAATGAACTCAAAGAAAACGCTGGGAGCGCCTGCAAAATTGCAATTGCACCAATAGCAGAACGACGAACGGCGAATGGATCGGATGAGCCGGTAGGCGGTTCATCAACTGCAAAAAGTCCACAAATCGTATCGAGTTTATCGGCAAGAGCCACAACTTTTCCTACCGTGCCCGAGGGAAGTTCATCTCCAGCAAAGCGTGGACGATAATGCTCAGCTATGCCACGGGACACCTCTTCGGGCTCACCGGCGGCCTGAGCAAAGTAGCCACCCATAACGCCTTGCTGGCTAGTGAATTCAACGACAGTCTGGCTTACCAGGTCAGCCTTAGCAAAATGGGCAGCGCGAATAGCCTGCGCAGAAGTAATCTCATCAAGACCAGCTAGTTCTGCGGCAGCACCTGCAATTGCCTCCATGCGCTCAACCTTCTGGCGCATAGTGCCGAGCTTCTCATGAAATACCACGCGATCCAGACGTTCAACAAACTCATCAAGACCAACCTTAAGGTCTTCCTCATAGAAGAACTTGGCATCATCTAAACGCGCACGAACAACACGTTCATTACCATCAACAACTATCTCAGAACATGCCGGGTCAGCGTTGGACACTACGACAAATTCACGAGTGAGATTGCCCTGCTGGTCATAAATGGGGAAATAGCGCTGGTTGGACAGCATGGACTCACAAATAATTTCATGAGGAACTGCCAAGAACTCTTCGTCAAAAGTGCCAACAAGCGCCGTTGGCCATTCGCACAGGTTTACAACTTCATCGAAGGTACGCTTAGGCATATCAACATGAGCGCCACCGCGTTCTTCTTCAAGAGCTTTTACCTGTTCACGAATCTTTTGTGCTCGCCTCTTCTCAAGGAGAACACCGGCATTCTCAAGAACGTTTTCGTAAGCCGAAGGTTCGGCCACGATGTGTTCACCAGGGCCCAAGACTCGATGACCACGTGTTGTATTGCTGCTGGTTACATCAGCATAACTAACAGGGATAACATCCTCACCAAAAAGAGCACAAATCCAACGAATGGGCCTTACGAACGTATCGTGAGAAGAACCCCAACGCTGGCTGCGATAGTTAGGCCACTCAAGAGAACGAATTGTCTTTTCACAGAGCTTAGAGAGGAGTGGCAATGCAGAAGCAGCTGGAATTGTACGCTCAGCAAAAACATATTCCTTGCCATCACTGTCTTCACGCCTTGTAAGATCTTCTGCTCCCATGCCAAACTTGCGAGCAAAACCTATAGCTGCTTTTGTGGGCTCACCCGCCTCATCAAAAGCGATATGAGCTGCAGGACCACGACGCACTTCATGAACCTCTTCAGTCGATTCAGCAACATCGGAGACAATAACGCTCAAACGTCGAGGCGTTGAAGCAACACGAAGTGCTCCGTGAGGCAAACCCGCATCATCGAGCTCACGTTCCACGAGCTTTCCAAGCTGGTTGGTTGCATTCATAAGCGGTGCCGAAGGCATCTCCTCACAGCCTATTTCAAGCAAAAAATCGCGTGTTTTGGCCATGGTCTATGCAACCTCCTCGTTCTTATGCTCATCAGTCGAACCAGCAACTTGTTCGAGATATGCCTCACAACATGCCTTAGCAACCGTACGCACTCTCAAAATATAATTTGCTCGTTCAACAGCTGACAGAGCACCACGAGCATCAAGCAGGTTAAAGGCATGGCTGCATTTCATAACACAGTCATACGCAGGAAGCGGAAGCTTGGCATCCAGGCATGCATGGCACTCGCGCTCATAGTCATCAAACTTCTGACGCATCATCTCAACGTTGGCAACCTCGAAGTTGTATGCCGAGAATTCTCGTTCATTCTCGAGGAATACATCTCCGTAGGTCATAGGAGTACCATCGGGCAAATAGCTCCAGACAAGGTCATAGACACTTGTAACGTTTTGGGCATACATAGCAATTCGCTCAAGGCCGTAGGTAATCTCAACAGGCACAGGATCAACTTCAATACCACCTACCTGTTGGAAATAGGTGAATTGCGTAACCTCCATACCGTCAAGCCAAACTTCCCAGCCCAGACCCCAAGCTCCGAGCGTTGGGCTCTCCCAGTCATCTTCAACGAAGCGAACATCATGTGCATTAGGATCAAGGCCAATAGCGGCAAGCGAACCCAAATACAGTTCCTGTGAATCCGCAGGAGAAGGCTTAATGAGCACTTGGAATTGGTAGTAATGCTGCATGCGGTTGGGGTTCTCACCATAGCGTCCATCCGTAGGACGACGGCAAGGCTGAGGATAGCAGCACCTCCACTCCCCTGGACCCAGTGAGCGCAGGGTAGTAGCGGTATGGAAGGTACCAGCTCCCACCTCGGAGTCATAAGGCTGCATTACCGTGCAACCACAACTAGCCCAATAGTGCTCGAGCGTCAGGATCATATCCTGAAATGTTAGGGGCGTCTCGCCCATGTGTTCGCCCTCCTTCTTGTCAGCATGTGTCGTTAAAACACAAGAACCTACAAAATGCGCGCATCCTCAAATGGCCAGAAAATAGCGACCGCTCTTGAGGTTACCGAATCAACAGGAATTGCGCCGAAATAACGAGAATCTCGAGAGTTGGTTCTGTTATCTCCCATAACCCAAATGCACCCCTCAGGCACGACATAGGGGTAACTTATGCCTCCACCTTCGCCGTCAAAGGGGATGGGGTCTGAAGGTTTGCCGTCTACATATGGCTCATCAAGTGCGACGCCATCAACATAAACAACGCCATCAATGAGCTCCACTGTTTGGCCTTCAGTAGCTATGACACGCTTAAGCAGTGTTTGGCCACTACCTTCAGGGTCTTCGAAAGTAACAATTTCGCCGGGCTCAGGATCACGGAAGCGATATGAGATCTTCTCCCCAATAAGCCTGTCGCCAAGCTGCACCGTTTCCAACATTGATCCTGTGGGCACTTCATAAACTTCGGCAACAAATGTGCGAATACCTAAGGCGAGCACAACGCCCACCACTACCACAGCAAGAAAACTCAGTATCGATTTAAGAGTTCTCATAACCGCTCCGCTTCCTTTTGCTGAATAAACTGAGCAACATACATTTTTTCCTCTTCGCTCAGCGCAGCAGTATCTAACAAATCTGGACGCAACTGTGCAGTGCGCTCCAAGGCATTCCGACGCCTCCAGGCAGCAATAGCTGCATGATCGCCAGAAAGTAAAACAGAAGGCACCTTCATGCCTCGATACTCCGCTGGACGAGTATATTGAGCATACTCAAGAAGGCCATCAGAAAAAGACTCATCTTGCGCGCTCATATCATCCCCAAGTGCCCCAGGAAGCAGACGAACCACTGCATCTATAACGACAAGTGCAGCGAGTTCTCCTCCCGTCAGAACAAAATCGCCAAGTGAAAGCACTTCATCAGCCCGTGTATACACACGTTCGTCAATTCCTTCATAGCGCCCGCAAACAAATAAAATCCGATCAAGCTGGGAAAGACGTTCTGCACATGCTTCATCAAAACGATGTCCCACTGGAGAAAAAAAGACAACGTAGGGTTTTGTAGAACCCCGCTCAGAGAGATCATCAATCGCCTCAAGAATGGGCGCCGGCTTCATAAGCATTCCCTGGCCACCGCCAAAAGGAGCATCATCGACTGTTCGATGTTTGTCGTGCGTCCAATCTCGCATGTCATGCGCTTCGAAGCTAAATATACCTTCTCTTTGGGCACGACCCATTATTGAGGTATTGAGATAACTTTCAAAAACGTCAGGAAAGACCGAAAGTGTTTCGTAGTGTTTTGACTCTAACATTACTCATCACTTTCCTCGGATGACCGAGTTGGAAGGGTGCCTTCGGGTACTCGCACCAAAAACGCTTCCCCATCGCTTATGGTTCCTTGTATTACCTCGGGTACAACTGGAATAAGAACTTCACCATAGGGGCCTTGTATGGACCAAACATCATTGGCAGGGCCTACCATAACCTCAGCTATTACGCCGAGCTCACCCACTTGTTCATCCACGACATGAGAACCCAATAACACATTTGGATCATGCAAGACCAGATCTTCTGGAAGATCTTCTTCAAGCGCAAGGATTGATTTACCCACTAACTCTTCAGCATCAGAGATGGTTGAGACATCGAAAAAAGTAACGAGCTGGCCGCGAGGCCCATCTTGAACTTCTGCAACACGGTGCCATCTGTTGCTTTTAAGAGCGGGAGGAACGAGACAGACCATAAGGTTTTCACGCATAAGAGAAGGAAGGCCGTTAACGGAAACCGTCACGACCTCCCCCTTTTTACCATGTGTCTTTACAACACGTGCGATTGTTTTGAGCTTTTTGTACACAGAGAAAACGCCTAACCCAAAACCTCAACCTCAACAGAAGTACCTACGCGTTGACCAAGTGCTCGAGCAAGCGTGCGAATGGCTTTAATGGTTCGACCACGGCGGCCAATAACTTTGCCGGCATCGGCTTCGGCGCAGCTCACCTCGATAAGGGTTCCATCATCACTATCAACCACATCGAGTGTTACAGCATCAACGTCATCAACCAGGCCACAGACCACATACTCAACAAGATCGGCGACCTTGTCAGAAGGCTCCTCTGCAATCTGGTCTTGATCGCTCATGCCTTCTATAACCTCAGATGTCATTGCTACTCAGCAGCCTCGTCAGCAGCCTCAGCAGCTGCGGCATCCTTAGCAAGCTGCTTCTTGGATTTACGCTCTTTCACTACGGGCTCAGGAGCGTCGCCGCGTGCAATGTCAATAAGATGAGAGACAGCGCTGGTGGGCTGAGCACCCTTTGCAATCCAAGCGTCGACCTTCTCAAGATCAATCTCAATGGTCTTAGGGTTGGTCAGAGGGTTGTAACGACCAACGAGCTCAATGAAGCGACCATCGCGTGGCATACGACCGTCAGCAACAACAACACGATAGTAAGGACGCTTCTTGGCACCATGACGGGCCAGACGAATCTTAACTGCCAATGAATACTCCTCTAGACGTGCGGCGTGTATGGATCGAGAAGGCTCGCCGCGTAGCCACATAAGCGATAGATAATGATAGGCCATAAAACCTATGGTGAGAAGTGCTGATTTTGTGAACTGCAGTATAAGCCGGTAGAACCATGAGCACAAAAATAGGTGTTTCAGGCCGTCTTAAGGCTCGTCATTACCATATATAGCAGGCCTCTGCTGGAAAACTACATGAGAGGAGCGCCTGTAAATGAACATTCTCGTAGTTGAGGACGAACGAAATCTCGCAGACGCCATCTGTCACATATTAGAAGAAGCGGATTTTCATGCCGAAGCTGCCTACGATGGCAAAGCTGGGCTCGCATATGCTGAAAGCGGAATGTACGACGCCATGATTCTGGATGTAATGTTACCCGGAATTGATGGAATAGAACTCGTCCGTGCATTGCGAAGAGAAAACAACTCTCTTCCTGTTCTTATGCTTACAGCACGTACCGAAACAATTGATAAGGTTGCAGGACTCAATTCCGGCGCCGATGATTATATGACCAAACCTTTTGAACCCATTGAATTGGTTGCACGTGTAAGGGCTATTACTCGTAGACAGGGTGAAGTAGTTATAGACAAGGCACATTTTGGTGATCTTACGCTTGATCTCAGCACCCACGAGCTTTCAACCGAGACATCCTCGGTACATCTATCTCAAAAGGAATTTGAGGTTATGCAAATTCTTATGAGTTCAAATGGGCGAGTTGTTTCTAAACAGGATTTACTCACCCGTGTTTGGGGCACCGAAGGTGAAGCGCTCGAAAACTCAGTAGAAGCATACATTTCTTTTTTAAGAAAGAAGCTTACACACCTGCAGTCAAGTGTCCAAATCACCACGCTCAGGATGCTGGGATATCGTCTAGAAAAGATTGAAAAAGAGTAAGCTCTTCTCTAATAGTCACAACTTTAAACAGAGATTTTAGCTATGTAAGGAGAAGAGATGCTCAAACGTTTGAGAAGAACTTTCTCTGCGTTTTTTTGCACTCTTCTCATGCTTCTTTTAGCAACCGTATTAGGCGTTACCTTATTTCTGACTTACGTCTCGCATCGAGAGCCGGTTGAAACAGCTCTCACATACAGCTTGGAAGATAACAATCTCGATCCCCCTGAAATAGGTGGGAGCTGGTCTGACGAGGAATATGATGACGACACAGCACACATGCTTATAGCGCGAGTAAATCTCAATGAAGATGGAACAATTGTTTCTTCCAACAAATCGGCAGTACATGTGAACGCCGTCGACTTGGCCAAGATAATAAAGGATGCTTCAGAAAATTCTTCTGCTGAAGGAAGACTGGAATCATCACATCTCAGCTGGCGTAGTAGACAAGAGAATGGATATATCTACATCGCCATTGCCGACACCACCCCATTCGACCAAATTTTTATAAACCAGGCACAGGGCACGGCAGCTCTCTTTATTATTCTCTCCGGTCTCATTTTTCTTGTAAGTATTGCTCTGGCTCGATGGGCTCTCTCCCCTATTGAGAGGAGCTGGCAGCAGCAACGCAGATTTGTCGCAGATGCGTCCCATGAACTCAAAACACCACTTTCAGTCATCATTGCCAACACACAAATCTTGCAAGAAAAAGATGCTGGTATTCCTGATAAAACAATGAAATGGGTGAATAGCACCGCTGAAGAAGCTCACCGGATGCAAGGGCTGGTAGAAGGACTGTTGGCGCTGGCTCGTTCTGAGTATGCAGTCGATAGCGGCAATCTTCCTCACGAGAACGTAAATCTATCGACCATTGTTGAACGCTGCGCTCTTCAATTTGATGCAGTTGCCTTTGAGCGCGGATGCACAATCAAAACGCATGTCCAGCCCAATATAACGGTAAAAGGATCTTCAGAAGCGCTCGATAGGCTCTGTACGATTCTCTGCGATAACGCCTGTAAATACGCTCATCCCAATACCACTATTACTGTTTCTCTTGTCCATGTTCAAAATCATGCTCGTCTCTCGATAAATAATATTGGAGACCCCATCCCAAAAGAAGATCTCGATCAAATATTTGAACGCTTTTATCGTTCAAACAAATCTCGCACGAAGGAAACAAAAACAGCAAGTTACGGGCTTGGTCTTGCCATTGCCAAAGGCATTGTCGATGAGCATCGTGGAACCATTCTAGTAACGAGCAATGCTTACGAAGGAACCACTTTTGTAATAACCCTATAATTGGATTATGCAAAAGGACATGAAACAAAATGCTTCTCATGAACATGAGCTCACCATCTCATGGGATGGCCCGGCAATAGGCCTGCTCGACCTTGACGCATTTTTTGCATCTGTAGAGCAGCTTGATCATCCAGAATGGCGCGGCAAACCTGTCATAGTTGGTGGAGATGCCGATCATCGCGGTGTTGTATCAACAGCTTCTTACGAAGCACGTCGCTATGGTGTGCATTCAGCTATGCCTTCCGCTGAAGCAAAGCGACTCTGTCCGCAAGCCATCTGGACACATGGACACTTTGATAGGTATCGCGAGCTCAGCGCACGCATTATGTCCATAGTTGAACAAGAAACACCGCTTGTAGAACAAGTATCCATTGATGAGGCCTTTTTTGATGTAACGCCTGGACGTTTTTCTCGAGAGAGTCCTGTTGCAATCTGTCAGCGAATTCAAAAAAGAGTGTCCACACTTGGTATCACCTGCTCTATTGGACTCGGCACCAATAAAACGATTGCAAAAATTGCTTCGGAAAAAGAAAAGCCTCGAGGTCTTACCGTGGTACTACCTGGCAGCGAACGAGCATTCCTTGATCCCTTACCAGTACGCGCTATGAGTGGCATAGGGGCATCAGCGGAGGCAAAACTTGTAGCAATGGGCATTCATACACTGGGTCAACTTGCACAAGCAGATCCAAAACGCCTTGAACGGATCTTTGGAATTATGGGTCCTCGTATGATTATTCGTGCCTCGGGGCGCGAACATTCACAAGTGATAGAAGCTTGTGCTCCAGAAGATCGGAAGTCCGTCTCCAATGAGCGAACGTTTTCCCACGATCTAACCGCGCGTGACGAAGTTGAAGCGGCAATAGACCATATTGCTGACATGGTTGCCCGTCGACTGCGTGAAAAAGACCTCAAAGGTCGAACTATCACCCTTAAATTGAAGTTCAGTTATGCAGAAGGCAGAACTGCTCAGTGTCAGACATCTCAACCAACAAGAGACAAGCGTACCATCGCGCAAAAAGCTCGAACGCTTCTCCAAAACCTTTGGGCAGAAGGCACTCCCATACGCCTGCTTGGCATTGGAGTAAGTTCATTTGATAAAGGCGAGCCGGAGCAACTTGATCTCTTTGCGGCTCATGACCATGACGATGAAGAGCTACGTGAACGCCTTGCACGCACCACCGATCAGGTGCGTGCTCGTTTTGGCAAACAAGCCATCTCTTTCGGGTATGATTTGCGATTCACCGACAAAGACGCGGGTAATGGACACGATCAAGATTCATGAGACGTGCCTGCATCAGCGCCTTCAAGATCAAGCTTAACTCGAGGTGCGTCGCCCCAAAGTTTATCTAAGCGATAATACTCTCGTGCCTCAGGCTGGAAAATATGAACAACTACTGAGCCGTAATCTATAAGCGTCCAGGCAAGCTCTTCTCTACCCTCAATGGAAAAGGGTTTCTCATTGCAATTAAGACGTACACGCTCTTCTATTTCATCAACAATTGCATCTGCGAGACGACGATTAGCAGCGCTTGCAATTAAAAAATAGTCGCAAATATCTGAAGTGTTGGAAATATCGATAAGACAAATATCTGTTGCCTTTTTCTCATCGGCAGCAGCGGCAGCAACGCGTGCAAGCTCCAGTGGAGTAACACTCATGCAGTCTCCTTCGTAGTTGTAAAAGGCTCCTCCCCGCGTTCGCGAGCAAGAACAAGTTGATTGTAGATATCGATAGTACCCGGATAGAGCCAGCGTTCAGTCGCAATAACATAAGCAACACCATTTGCAAAAGAACGCCAATATAGCTCTGGGAGAGATACTGTTCCCACAAGATTACGTACAGCTTCTATACCCTCAGCAACTGGACGAAATACTTCAATGCCATCGGCAATAAAAACAATCATATCAAGCGGTGTTGGATGTGCACTCCCTATGGTATGAACCTTAATAGCATGAAGCACATCCTCAGGAAGCTCTGGGTATTTCTGAGGAAGCTCATGAGCAGCAAGTATGCCATGCAAAAGTGGCTGTACTAAAGAGAGGTCTACTCCTAAATCGAGATTAGTTTTACGTGCTCGCTCGATAAGCTCATCGTTGCTATATGCCTTGTCCC
This sequence comes from Olsenella sp. Marseille-QA0557, assembly GCF_965119725.1. NCBI lineage: Bacteria > Bacillati > Actinomycetota > Coriobacteriia > Coriobacteriales > Atopobiaceae > Olsenella > Olsenella sp. Marseille-QA0557. The sequence continues at coordinate 1,774,917 of NZ_CBCPMI010000001.1, forward strand.
AGTCGTGCAGAATACCCGCTACACGTGATGTAAATGGATCCACTCCATAGAGAAGTGCGAGCTTTTCTGCACACAGTGCAACAGAATATGAATGTTGAAGCCTACGCGGTTTTGCAGCAAGCTGTTTCGCAAGATCTTCTTCAAGTCTTGCAAGATATGCCTCTTGGTCGGAAGAGTAAGACACCTCATCAAATCCACTCAACCAAGAAACGCTCGTATACGCCATGTGAGCTTGCTCACAACTCATGAAGACGCCTTTCGATAGAGACCGCGTTTTTTGATATAACCCACAACCGCATCAGGTGTGAGATACCGCAAAGACTGGCCCGCCGCTCGACGCGCGCGCAGATGGCTCGAAGATATGGCAAGTGCTGGCACCTCGAGATAGGTAACATCAAAACTAATGGACGACCGGAAGATTACATCACTGGCGTAGTCAAGATCATACCCAGGGCGCGTAGCCCCCACGAGATGTGCAAGAGAGGCAATCCGTTCCGCATCACGCCACTTCACAATATCCATAATGGCATCCGCGCCCGTAATGAAATAAAACTCAACATTATCAGGATAGATTTCACGAAGACGTGCAAGTGTGTCGACAGTATAGGTTATACCTGACCTATCTATCTCAAAGCGGCTTACAAGAAAATGGGGATTATCAGATGTTGCCAAGAGCGTCATGGCATAACGATCCTCAGGACTTGCAACTTCGCGCCCCTGCTTAAAGGCAGGCGAACCCGCTGGCATAAACACAACAATGTCGAGATTAAGATCACCTAAAGCTTGCTCGGCCGTTACGAGATGCCCATTATGAATAGGATCGAAGGTGCCACCCATAATGCCAAGCCGATACGTTTTTGTAGGATCTTCTCCGAGTAAAGGAAGATCCGGCGCAACGGGCTCGGAAAATGCATCTCCAAGCACCGTTGCATCACACTTTTGCACGATAGTGTGTGTCGCAGAAAGGCGATCGCACAAGTTCATCGAACCTGCCCTTCTCCGCGAAGCAAGCATTTTGTTGTTGTAAGCGCAGCAGCCCCCATGGGACCACGAACATGGAGACACTGCGTAGAAATGCCAATTTCTGCACCTAAACCAAACATGCCACCATCGGTAAAGCGTGTAGAGGCATTGGTGTATACCGCAGCAGCATCGACGTCGGAGAGGAAACGCTCACAAGCTTGAACATCTCGTGCAACTATGCATTCAGAGTGCCCCGTGCCATATCGATTGATATGAGCTATGGCCTCATCAATACCTGAGACCACCTTGCAAGATATTTCGAGTGCAAGATATTCTCGACCCCAGTCTTCCTCACCGGCAAGTACGTAATCCACTTCTTCAGTCAAACCGGCTGCAGCAGCTGCTTTACAGGTTGCCTCGTCACCATGAACAAGAACTCCCCAAACTGTACAAGCCTTGAGGAAACGAGGAAGAAAAGACTCAGCACACTCAACGTCAACCAAAACCGACTCACATGCATTGCAGACGCCTGGCCTGCTTGTTTTGGCATTTTCAATAATGGACAACGCCATATCTTGATCGGCGGAGGCATGGACATAGGTATGACAATTGCCTTCACCTGTCTCGATAACGGGGACAGTTGCCTGCTCAACACAGGTGCGAATCAGAGAATGACCGCCACGAGGAATTAACACGTCCACCAAACCATTTGCGTGCATAAGCTCAATAGTCTCGGCACGGTCCGTGCTTTGAATAAGGGTGGCACAATCCGCTGGAAGCCCTGCCTCTTCAATTCCTTTTCTGCAAGCATTGACAAGGGCAACACACGAATCATGAGCAGCTGAGCCGCCTCGGAGAACGCATGCATTACCAGAACGCAGGGTAAGAGCAACCGCATCGGCCGTTACATTAGGCCGTGCCTCATACACAATAGCTACGACACCAAGGGGAACACGAACTCGTGTAAGACGAATGCCTGAATCGAGGGTATGGCCACCCACTACTTCGCCAATAGGATCTTCTTGTGCAGCCACCTTACGCATTCCAGCAACAATACCGTCAATGCGTTCGTCAGTAAGCAATAGACGATCCATTAGCGCATTTGATAGACCAGACGCTTGTCCTCGTTCAAGATCATGTACATTAGCTGCGAGTATTTCTTCACGAGCCATATCAATGGCGTGAGCTGCTAGCTCGATTGCCTTTGTCCTGGTAGCTGCACCCGCAGTCGCAAGCGAGCGAGAAGCAAGTCGTGCTGCCTTAGCCAATTCACGAGCCTCAGACATTGAGCTCTCCTTTCCTTCTCTCACGCATAAAAATAATCATTCCTCTTAAACTTTCGGGTTTTACTAGTGTAAAACAGCCTTTTTGCAGCAACCATCTCATGACATTAGAAAACAAGCATTTCGTCTCGATGTACCGCAGGACTATCTGCTCGATCTGAAAGAAAACGAGAAATAATATCAAGCCGAAGTCCTCTTATTTTTCGCATTTCATCCGAGGAAAAACGACAGATCCCGCGAGCAACCAAATCACCTGCTCGTGAATAGATGCTCACGATATCACCGGCGTTAAAATCGCCATGCACATCTATCACTCCCACTGGCAATAGCGAAGCTCCCCTATTGATAAGGGCACGGCACGCTCCATCATCCGCAATAAGAGCGCCACGGGAAACCCCAGCAAGTCCAATCCAAAGCTTGCGTGCCTGTTCATGATGGATGGAAGCACTCTCTGCAGGAGCAAAAAGCGTTCCCGGCACCGTTCCATCCACGGCACGTTGTAATGCTTCAGGCATACGACCTTCACAAACAACCATGGGAATACCCGCAGCAAGCATTGCACGCCCCGCACGCACCTTGGTTGCCATGCCGCCCGTGCCATAAGAGGACTCCGTTCCTCCGGCCATGCTAATAATGCGTCCATCCACATGCTCGACGCGAGTAATCAACCGTGCAGAAGGATTCTCCTGTGGATTGGCAGTATAAAGTCCAGCGACATCAGACAGAATCACATAGAGATCTGCATCAATAAGCGTTGCAACAATGGCGCCGAGCATATCATTGTCGCCAAACGTAAATTCTCGAACACTCACCGTGTCATTTTCATTTACGACGGGAACAGCACCGAGCTCCAACAAACGCTCGAGTGTGTTACGAGCATTGAGGTAACCGGTTCTATCGGTTACATCTGCACGGGTTAGCAGTACTTGTCCACATGGCACACCACGTTCGGCCAGCACCTCTGCATACGCCTCAGTAAGCGCTGCCTGTCCAGCCGATGCACAGGCCTGAAGTGTTGGAATGTCTGAAGGTCTTGCATCAAAACCCAACCTTGCTCGACCAGTTGCAGCAGCGCCACTCGATACAAGAATGACACGCAAGCCACGAGATCTTAATGCACATATTTGCTCGCAAAGAGAGCGGATAAAACTGCGATCCAGCTCATCATCAGGACCCATCAGAGTAGAAGAGCCTACCTTTGCCACCACTGTTGCGCCCGATGAAACGAGCGGCTCTGGCGAATTGATCTGCCCACACTCATTAACTTCAAACGAAACGCTATCGGTCTGCTGAGATGAAGATATCTGCTTTTGAGAAGTCATCGCCTGCGTCCCTCCTCTTCAAATTCGGAGAGAACCGCATCGTCAATATCGTCGAGCTCAGCAAACCTATCGTCGCCACCAAGACCTTCATAGTTGAACGAATAATCAAGAATGCGCACTTCATCACCGTTTGTGCAACCGGCTTTTTCAAGAGCATCATCAAGGCCCATACGCTCAAAACGATGTTGGAGGAAAAGAATAGCTTCGTCATTATCCCAGTCTGTTTGAACAACCATACGTTCAACAGCAGGACCAGAAACCCGAAATACGCCGCCACCCAGGTTAGAGATAGTGAAGGCACGATCACGCTCTCTACGACGACGCTCCCAAATTCGATCATTTGACGGTGTTGAAGTATCCACAACCATTTCGGCACGAAGCTTTTTGACTTCTTGTGCACATGCACCGATAAGTGCCTCTAATCCCTCACCCGTAAGCGTGGAAATTGCAAAGAACTGTCGACCGTCTGCCTCTGCAGCAGCCCGAAGAGCTGCAATTGCCTCTGCGGTATTGGGCATATCGCATTTATTCGCAACAACAATTTGAGGTCTTGCCGCAAGCTCTGCAGCATATGCTTCAAGCTCGTGATTGATGATGTGGTAATCCTCAACCGGATCGCGACCTTCAAATCCCCCTGTTGCATCAACGATATGAACGATCAAGGCCGTGCGCTCAATATGACGCAAAAACTGATGACCGAGTCCCTTGCCCTCACTTGCCCCTTCAATAAGGCCAGGCACATCTGCCATAACAAATGAAGCATCATCCGATGTTCGAACAACACCGAGATTTGGAACCAAGGTGGTAAAAGGATAATCAGCAATTTTTGGACGAGCGGCACTCACGCGAGCAATAAGCGAACTCTTACCAACACTTGGCATGCCGACAAGAGCGACATCTGCCATAAGCTTCATTTCAAGCTCAATCCAATGGTCTCGAGCTGGTTCACCCTTTTCAGCAAAAGCAGGGGCTCGCCTTGTAGAGGTAACAAAGTGAATGTTGCCTCGACCACCAATACCGCCAGGACCAACAATTACTCGTTCACCTGGGTGGGTAAGATCAGCTATTTGGTAGAGCGGTTCCATTGTTTCCGGATCAAGTTCTCGCACCACTGTTCCAAGTGGTACACGAAGCACGAGGTCTTCTGCTGAACGGCCGTGCTTACGAGCACCTTGACCATGTGTTCCACGCTCAGCTCGAAAATGATGTTTAAAGCGATAATCAATCAAGCTTGAAAGCTGTGGATCAGCTTCGAGAATGACATCTCCACCATTGCCGCCGTCTCCACCATCAGGTCCACCCTTAGGCACATGTGCTTCTCGGCGGAATGACATGCAGCCGGCGCCGCCATCACCGCCACGAACATTGATTCTGGAAAGATCGGTGAATAGAGACATGTCAACTTCCTCCGAGAATTTCTGACGACTCATATAAAGCCAGTGTATGAAAATAAACCCTCGGTCGCAAACGGCCGAGGGTTTGAAAACAATTCTATATTGTTTAAGCCTAAGCCTCTGCAGGAACTACAGAGACAGTGTGCTTAACACCCTTCTTGAACTGAACGACACCATCGGTGAGGGCGAAAAGGGTGTCATCCTTGCCACGACCAACATTGGCACCCGGATGAATGTGAGTACCACGCTGACGAACAATGATCTGACCAGTCTTAATAGCCTGACCACCAAAAACCTTGGTACCAAGACGCTGTGCGTGGGAGTCGCGACCGTTACGGGATGAGCCGAGACCTTTCTTATGAGCCATGATCTACCTGCCTATCTACTCGAAGTAAAGCTGAAACTACTCGGCGTCCGTAGTAGCCTGCTCAGCCGCCTCAGACTCACCAGGAATGGAGACAATCTCGAGCTTAGTGAGGTTTTGACGGTGACCCTTCAGACGGTGATAGCGCTTACGCTTCTTAAACTTGAAGACGAGCTGCTTCTCGCCGCGGAATTGCTCGAGAACCTTGCAGGCGACCTTCTGGTCTGCAAGAGACTCTGCATTCACGTTGATGGACTTACCATCATTGACCATGAGAACGTCAAGCATGACCTGCTCACCAGGCTGCGCGTTGAGCTTCTCAACGTCAATGACGTCGCCCTTGGCAACCTTATACTGCTTGCCGCCAGTAGAAACGATTGCGTACATGTTATGCCCTTCATAGATGGGGTTGGTGCAACAGCTGGATATACTACCAGCTAGACCAGCCCTGGTCAATGAAAAAATACCCCGGAAAAAGTACCTGCAGGGAAAGTTCACGTATATAACGTATTACACATGCTCAACAGACATAGATTTCATTGCGTCTTGCCTTTGACGACGCCTTAAATATGCACCAAGGACGGTAAGAATAAAACCAAGCGCTACGCCAACCGCAATTATTACTAACGCAAAACTAAATCCAGCCTCAAACAACTCTGGACGATCTGGCACATACGAAGAAATTGGACGTTGGGCAAGATAGCTCATATGTCCATAGAGCAATGCTGTTCCTCCAGATACACCCAAACTCATGCCCATATTACGGATGAGCGAGACGAGGCTGCCCGCAAATCCAAGGTCGTTTTCCTCAACTGCACCCATAACAAGAGAGTTGTTAGGCGATTGAAATAAGCCAGAACCAACCGACATAAAGGCGATCGTGAGATAGATCTGCACCACACCAGCATTCACGGGCAAAAATGCCACGCATATAATTCCTACAGCATAAATGGCAAGTCCTATTAAGCAAGGTTTTGTGCTTCCCACACGGTCGGCAACAGCTCCAGAAATTGGTCCTAAGACTGCCATAGCAATTGGAATGGCAGTAAGAAGGATGCCAGCAATGTCTGAAGGATACTCACAGGCATTTTGCAAGAAGAACGGAATGAGATATTCAGTTGCTCCTACCCCGCAAAATACCAGCAGCATCGTAACGACATTGGCGGTAAAGACTGAATTCCTAAAAAGTGAAACACGTACAAGAGGCATGTCTGCACGTCGCTCAACAACAATACAAAGAACGAAGAGAGCAAGCCCCGCACCCAAAACACTCAGCATAAGGGGCATGGGCATTGCAGCGCCGGAGCTTATCACCATATAAAGACAGAAAAGTGCCGGAATAAAGACGAGTGTTCCTAACACATCGAAACGCGGACGTTCAGACGATACATACGCAGTATCGCGCGGTAACGTCATTACTCCCGCACCAAAAGCAATGACACCAATTGGAACATTGATAAGAAAGATCGCTTCCCACGGGAAGTACGCGATTAAAACACCGCCAAGGACTGGACCACACATAAGACCCAGAGAAATAAAGGTGCTCACAATGCCAAGTGCTCGACCGCGCTCGGAAGCAGGAAAAATCTCGGTGACGATTCCCATATTTGTTGCCAGTGCGCTCGAACCACCAACACCTTGGAGAACACGAGATATAACCAGCATGGGAAATGTGGTGGAAAGACCACATAAAAGTGATCCCACTGTGAAGAGCGCAACTCCAAATTGAAAGAATCGAACTTTGCCAAAGATATCGCCGAGACGTCCGAACACAAGCACGGTCATACATAACGAAATGAGATATGCGCTCGATACAAGCTGAATAGCTGTGCCGTCCACTGACAATGCTTGTTGCATAAGCGGCAGAGCAACATTGATGATGCTGCTATCCAAAGTGGACATAAAAGACATGACGGCAACCGTAAAAAGAATTGCCCAGCGGTTGTAATGTTTTTCCTTTACTTGTTTTGTTTGCGTGTCTGGGTTGTCTTGCAAAATTGGTGCATGAGACATAAAAAGAGAACCTCCAGTTCATAGATACGTAAAGCGCTTAGGCCTAACAATTCGTTAGGGTGCTAAATGCGGGTATCCACTGGGGGCGGGGTCACAGCCTCTCAAGAAATGCGCCCTCAGGCCAGCCAGCTCGTTGACCACAATCGGCAAATGTGGATAATACCAAAACCCTTTTTACCATTTACCTCTACCATACATACATCAACAGACAATCCAATAATCTCACTATTGAGCTAGCAATCGTCTTCGGAGGAATTATGAAACTCTTTGCGTATGCGCTTCGTCCTTATGATGAACTGCCTGTACTCAAAAAGATAGCCGATGAGGCGGGCTTTAGTTTTAATTGGACGTCGGATTATCCAAATGAAGAGAACGTAGCACTCGCTCAAGGCGCCGATGCCCTCTCAATTATCACGAATCCTATGCCCGCATCTCTATTGGATACCTATCATGCATTAGGTATTCGTGCAATAGCAACACGCTCCATTGGATATGACCATATTGACGTTGAGCACGCACACGCTCTTGGCATGCGCATCGCTCATGCCGCATATCCACCGGAAGGTGTAGCCGATTACACCATAATGTTAATGCTCATGGCTCTTCGTCGAGCAAAGCTTATCTTCAGCCAAAATGCTGTACAGAACTTTGATCTTGAAGGCAAGATAGGTCGCACGCTCTCTTCATGCACTGTTGGCATTATTGGCACCGGCGCAATCGGCTCTCAGGTAGCGCAAGAACTGAGCGGCTTTGGGTGCAAAATTCTCGCCTATGATCCCTACCCCAACGATAAACTCTCTGAAACGGTGAGCTATACGAGCTTGGATGCGCTTTTATCTGCCTCTGACCTCGTAACACTTCACGCTCCTGGCTTGCCGGAAAATTATCATCTCATCGGCGCACGTGAATTTAATCTCATGAAAAGCAGCGCTATTCTCATTAATGCCGCACGCGGCATGTTGGTTGATACCAACGCACTTATTGACGCTATTGAATCAGGAAAGTTGAGTGCGGCCGCTCTCGACACAGTCGAACATGAATCAAATCTGTACTACCAGAATAAAAGTCTGAGCGTCCTTCCTAACAGAGATCGTGCATTACTGATGGCGTATCCCAATGTGATCGTTTCTCCTCATATGGCTTTTTATACAGAAGAGGATGTGGAAGGCATGGTTCGAAGCACAACATATGCGCTACAGGCATTTTTAAACAATCAAACTTCCGCCTATGAAGTGCTCTAAAAAGAGGAGGGAGCCACGATGAATATTTCTGAGATGCTTGATTCCATAGCAGTGCCAACTCAGAGTGCTATCCGAATCGAAGGCCCACATGACACTGTTGTATGGCTTGATCCCTTTCACCTTACTGATGAAGAATCACGTCATGACGCAACGTATATCTGTATTACACACAGCCATTATGATCATCTTTCCCCTGAGGCTATTGATGCGGTAAAACATCAAACAACACGATTTATTGTTCCTGCTTCGGTTAAAGACGAGGTGCGTTCTCTTGGGGTTTCTGACATTACCTCAATGTGTGCTGGAGACATTCAGCACTTTCCTGACCTTATAGTCGAAGCTGTTCCTGCCTATAACGTTCTGCCGGAACGCCTTGAGATGCACCCACAAGCTCATGGCTGGCTTGGTTACATTTTGACATTCCCCGATAACCCAGTTCGCATATTCTGTGCGGGAGATACCGATCAAAACGCAGACAATGAAAAGATTTCGTGTGACATTGCGCTTATTCCAATTGGCGGAACATACACCATGGATCCTCTACAGGCAGCGGCTTTTACCGACACCATAAAGCCGCAGGTAGTCATTCCCATTCACTATGGAAGTATTGTTGGTGCTTATGCAGACTTTGATACGTTTGCAGCTCATGTTGATCCACACATTAGGGTTGTTCGCAAGCTAGAGCGCTAACGTGCAAAAGGGATTGCATCTGCAATCCCTTTTTTAAACGAAAGTGTAGAAATCAATTTAGAAAGCTTAAATAGAAGCCTAAAACGTTACATTGCCAAATTCAGAAAGCTCAAGATCAGGGTTGTGCTCATTGGCCCAATCAACATTCCAAGCACTTGTAAAGAGAAGCAATTTACCGCCACGCATATCTTCAACACGAAGCGTATCACGGGTGAGATTAAGCGCTCGAACAGCCGCTTCGTCATAATCGCCTTTGATCCAACGGATATCGGAATATGCCAAAGGCGTTCGACGAACAGATACGTGGTATTCGCTCTTGAGACGCTGCTCCAGCACGTCGAACTGAAGCACGCCAACCACGCCAACAATCACTCGCTCCATACCTTGACCGAGCTCACGGAAAATCTGGATGGCACCCTCTTGGGCAAGCTCTTCCATGCCTTTTACAAACTGTTTGCGCTTAAGCGTATCCACCTGTTCAATACGCGCAAAATGTTCGGGAGCAAAGGTTGGAATGCCAGCATATCGGATATGCTTTCCCATCTCACAGAGCGTATCGCCTATGGAAAATACACCGGGATCAAACAGACCAACAATATCTCCTGCATACGCTTCATCCACCGTAGCACGATCATCGGCCATCATGGCGGTGCCAGTTGCAAGCTTCATTTTGTGATTGCCCTGGACATGCCATGCATCCATGCCACGTTCAAACTTGCCCGAACAAATGCGCAAAAACGCAATTCGATCGCGATGGTTCTTATCCATATTGGCCTGAATCTTAAAGACAAACCCAGAAAATCCCTCTTCAACAGGATCAACCGCATGGCCTGTCTCAGCATCAATATGTGAGGTGGGTGCTGGAGCAAGCCGAAGAAAATCTTTTAAGAATGGTTCAACACCAAAGTTTGTAAGGGCAGATCCAAAGAATACCGGTGAAAGGGTGCCGTTTTGCACCGCTTCGATATCAAAAGCATCAGCAGCTCCGTCAAGAAGCTCAATATCGTCGATAAGAGCAGCGTGGTTTTCTTTACCAATGAGAGAGTCTAAGCAAGCATCCCCTAGCTCTGCCTCAATTTCATCCACACGCTTTGCAGCATTGGCGCGACCATCGCCCTCAAAGGCAAGCACATGACGACTTGCCCTATCGAATACCCCTCGGAAGTTTTTTCCACTTCCTATAGGCCAATTCATAGGATAGGTGTGAATGCCCAAGACTGTTTCAATTTCATCCATTAAGTCAAATGGATCACGAATTTCTCTATCGAGCTTATTTACAAAGGTGAAAATCGGGATATGTCGCAAGGTGCAAACGCGGAAAAGCTTGATGGTCTGAGCCTCAACGCCCTTTGCTCCATCGATAACCATAACAGCGGCGTCTGCAGCCATAAGTGTTCGATAGGTATCCTCAGAAAAGTCCTGGTGGCCAGGCGTATCCAAGATGTTGATACAGCAGTCGTTATACCGGAACTGAAGGACAGAAGAAGTCACGGAAATACCGCGCTGCTTCTCTATTTCCATCCAGTCAGACACAGCATGTTTAGAAGAACTTTTTCCTTTAACCGAACCAGCTGATTGGATGGCTCCGCTGTAGAGCAAGAGCTTCTCAGTAAGCGTGGTCTTTCCTGCGTCAGGGTGCGAAATAATCGCAAAGGTACGACGCGAAGAAACCTCCTCAGCAAGGCTCGGCATGAAATTCCTCTCTCAATGAATCTATTCCCTATGCAAACGAAGCATTGTAGCGAATATTGAGGCAAAACAGTATATGGAGAACAATGCAACAAAAATTATGGAGGAGGTTAAGAGATGACGGTAAGTGGAGTTCAATACACCTCCGAGAGGAGATACTTAAAGAAAGCTACATGAAAGGATTGTTGTGCTCATTACACTTATTACGCTTGTTCTTGGTTTTGCACTCCTTGTTTTTGGTGCAAATTTTCTCGTTGACGGTGCCTGTCGTCTTGCTGCACGCCTTGGTGTGCCCGATCGAGTGGCAGGCCTCACTATAGTTGCTATTGGCACCTCTTTGCCTGAGCTCGTCGTAAGTGTTACTTCTGGAGCAAATGGTCATGCCAGTATGGCGCTCGGCAATGTCGTAGGAAGCTGCATCGCTAATCTTCTTCTCATTCTTGGAGCCGCAGCGGTAATCGCTCCGATTAAGCTTTCAAAACAGACCATACGTTTTGAGATTCCAGCGTCAATTGGCACCTGCTTATTACTCGCCCTCTTTGGTAATACAGGCGATGTCATTACTCGTTTTGAAGGTGGCATTTTATTAGTAGCCTTTGCAGCCTTCATCGTTCGTGCTGCAATTGTAGGATTACGAGAAGGTTCCAACGAAGACAACTCGGAAGATAAGACCGTTGAAGAAATTGATAAGAACTTCTCGGAACCTTACTTGGTTCGAGGACCAGTTACGGACTGCTTCTTTGTTATTGCCGGCATCGTTCTCCTTAAAGTCGGAGCGGACCTTGCCGTCAATTCCTCAGTAAGTATTGCTGATGCTTTCGGAGTATCTGAGCGCATTATTGGTATGACAGTAGTCGCTCTTGGAACCAGCCTACCCGAGCTTGTTACGAGTGTTGTTGCTGCTCTGCGTGGCAACTCAGATATTTCTGTTGGAAACGTCACCGGGTCAAATGTCGCCAATCTTCTTCTTGTAATAGGTATGCCTGCCCTTCTCTCACCTATTGCATTTAGCACAAGCTACAACATCGATATTATTTTGGTAATTATCTGCTCGCTTGTATTAATGAGCTTCGCCTTTATTGGAAAACGCAATCAGATGGGCAGGATCCAAGGTTTAATTTTTCTTGGTGTCTACATTCTTTACATCGGATTTTCAGTTGCAATGTAGTTTCACAGATAGGATGCTTCGATCTGGCGAACTTGCTCATAAAGCCATTGGTTTGTAGGTACATACAGATGATGTTGTTTCGCCAGACGAAGTATTGTCCCAGCAAATAGTTCCACCTCAGTGGGCTTTCTATTTATCCTATCCTGTGCCATAGAGGGCATGCCATGTGGATCAAGTGAAGCGATGAGTTCAGCCATTTGCGTGAGATCATTTTCGGTAACGGCAACACCTTCGCTATTTGCAACTGCCCGAGCTTCTCGCATAGCAGCGATAAAACAGCGATTTTGTTCACTCGCTCTTTCTGTGGCAGAACCATATGTTCCCCCAAACACCATGCATGTTTGATTGATGCCAACATTGAGCATGAGCTTTACCCACATACGATGCTGAATATCCTCTTCAACAACATGGGCAATTCCTGCACGATTAAAGAGATCATCAATATCGTTAACTGCAGACGCTTCCGTTTGAGGAGAGGCGCCAAAGCGAATCTCGCCCGGATGACTGAAGGTAAGATTATTGTTGATGAAGACCGCATCCATGCCCTGCGCAACTGCCAAAACAGTTCGCTCCCAGCCAAATCGTTGAGCAATCTGTTTTTCACTTATGACACCATTGAGCAAAGAGATAAATGCTGTCTGGGGGCCAGCAAGGCTATCTGCTGTCATAAGCGCTCGGTCAAATCCGCCATATTTTGTAGCGAATATAACAAGATCAACAGGAGTGGCTTCATCTTCTGAAATGGTAGGGATCTTGCAAACTTCACCATTTATTGTGATTGACTCATTTGCATGACGTTCATATCGCTCGCCATCCATAACAAATGAAACGGCGGAATGACCAAGATTTTTCTCAATCAAGGAAGCATACAGCAGGCCAACTGCCCCACGCCCTATGATAGCCACTCGCTCAATTGCCATGACAATCCCCCGATCTCGGTTTTATAACTTTGCTATTGTACCTTGCAGCAAATCGAATGCTCTACGCAGCAATTGAGTGGAAAGGCTTACCGATGACAAACACTGCTAAAACACTCGTAATTATTGCTCATCCAGATCTACAGAACCAAAGTAGGGTGCATCGTAGGTGGAAAGAAGAGCTTGCTCTTCATGCAGATGAGTTTGATGTGCGGGATCTTTATGCTCTCTATCCAGACAACACCTTCTCAGAAGAAGACATTTCAATAGAGCAAGAGGCGCTCGCTGCTCATGATCTCATCGTTTTTCAATTTCCCATCTATTGGTACCATGCACCAGCACTTTTGCAAAACTGGTTTGATAATATCTATGCCTTTGGATGGGCCTATGGCGGTGAAAGAGCAAACCCAGGAGAACCAGGCCGTATGCTCGCAGATAAGCATTTTGCTGTCGCCGTGAGCGCAGGAGATATAGAGCAAAATTATCAAGCAACGGGAACCGTAGGTTTTACACCCTCAGAAATTATTATCCCTTTCCGAGCAACGGCAAACTATGTTGGAGCTACATGCGAAGAAGAACCCTTTATTCTCTTTGGAACAGAAAACAATGGGCTTTCCGATGAGCGTTTAGAAGAAAGTGCTTCAGCCTATATCACATGGCTTCGTACATTACGCAACAACCTCAGTGGTCAAAGGATCAAGTAGTTCTCCATTTTCATTTTCGCCCCACTGACCACACCGACACACCCGTATTGCTACGCGAGAAGCATCTACCCCAAGCTCAGAAAATGCTGCCTGTAAAAGAATGCTAGGACGCAACGAGCCGGTAGGTGTTGCTCGCGTTTCTAATTGCACCACAAGCGCATCAGATGTTTCTTCCACCTGAAATCCAACGAGTGTTTTCGTAAGATCAACCTGCTTGCACTTATCTTTACGCATGTAAGAAAGCTGGCCCTGGCAAGCAAGTTGGTTTAACACGTTCCGGAGATCCTCACTGGAGAACAGAAGACTCTTCTGCTCAGAGCCACAGAGTTCAAGTTGCCAAGACGAACGCACAAGCCATGCTTCGAGCGCAGGAAGTTCAGAGGAAACATAACCAGCACGAAGAGGTCTTAAGTCTGCAGGAGTGGCATCATAAATTCTTTTAAACGCCTCATCTACATCAACCAGCTCGCGTAAGTAAAGGTCATACCACTCCCCTTGGGAAGAAGCTCCCACAGGAAGAGCCGAGCTAAATTGCACACGCATACGGGGAGAAAAGCCATTGGAAACAGAAAATGGCAAAGACGCACGACGAATACATCTATCAATCGTGCCGAGTACCTCCAAATGAGCAAGGTGACGCAACCTATCTTGTTTCGCATAGCATACACGCAGTCGGAAAAGATCTCTCCGCGTTACTACCTGCTCAGTCATCCGCGCTCACCTGCCAAATCATTCTGAACACCAAGGGTGGGACAAACACCGCAGCCAGTACAGGTTGATCTCGTACAGTCAGGCGTTGTAACACCGAGCTCAGCACGGCGCCATTCTCGTTCTAAGAAGCCACGAGAAACACCAGGGGACGTATGTTCCCACGGCAAACGAACATCAAGTTCATAGGGTTCAGCAGCAATTCGTTCGAGATCCATGCCTACTTCTCGACCTGCTTCGACCCAGCGATCATAATCGAATTGATCGGTCCAGGCATCAAAACGCGCTCCGTGCTTCCAAGCATTCTCGATAAGATCAAATGCTCGGCGACCCGTTCGAGATAGAACTGCCTCAACAACTGAAGTCCCTGGGTCAGAATAGGAAATACGGATAGCCCTATCCGGTGCACTAGCAAGCAGCAGCTTTTCTCGCCTGCGCACTTCTTCCATAGGGAGTTGTCCAGACCATTGGAACGGCGTATAGGCCTTAGGGACAAATACGGCAACCGAAATCGAGACTGAAGCACTGCCGCGACGCCCTTTTGGCAGAATTTCTCGAGCAATAGTAAGAACGCGTTCGGCAAGTTCGGGTATGGCACGAATATCGTCGTCCGTCTCGGTAGGTAGTCCCATCATGAAATAGAGTTTGAGACGATTCCAGCCATTCTCAAATGCATTGCGCGCAGCGCGCTCGAGATCCTCTTCAGAAACATTTTTATTTATAACGTCACGTAAACGCTGAGATCCAGCCTCAGGCGCAAAGGTTAAGCCGCCCTTTTTAGCGCTTGCAACTTCAAGCGCCATATCAACACCAAAAGAATCAAGTCGTTGAGACGGAATGGAAACGCGCACCGCCGAACCATCGAGCGAGGTATTGATACGGTGAAGTATCTCTGGGCACTGGGAATGATCTGTTGTGGAAAGAGACGTAAGTGACACCTCATCATATCCCGTTAACGTAAGGCCTTTCGAACAAGCTGCTACCACCTGATCTGCCGTGCGCTCACGAACGGGACGATAGGTCATACCTGCCTGACAGAACCTGCATCCTCGAGCACATCCTCGCAATACTTCAATCGAGAGCCGGTCGAATACCGTTTTTGCATAGGGAACAATCGTAGTTGTAAGTGGATTAGTATCTTTAAAATCCTGCACTACGCGTTTATAAACAACTTCAGGAACCTCTTCGTGCTCGCGAGGAACTGCATAACCCCATTCGGTTGATGTCTCATCCGTAACAATGTCGTAGAGAGAAGGCACATACACACCGGGAATTTTGCCAAGCTTTCTCAAAATATTGATACGCGAGAGCCCTTCTGCACGGCCATCGCGTACCGCACAGCACACATCAACGATAGCTTCTTCACCATCACCCAAAATAACAGCGTCAAACGCAGGGGCTAAAGGTTCACAATTCCAAACGGAAGGTCCTCCACCAACAACGATGGGATCATCTTCATCTCTCTGTGATGAACGAAGCGCAATGCCCGCTAAATCAAGCGCCTCAAGAATATTGGTGCAAGCCATTTCATGGGCAATGGTAAATCCGATGACATCAAACGACGCCACTGGACAAGCACTTTCAAGGGCAAGCAAAGGCACATTATGTGCTCGCATAAGATCGGCCATATCGACCCATGGCACGTATGCTCGCTCGCAAGAGATACCCGTCTGTGCATTGAGAATGTTGTAGAGAATGGCCAGTCCTTGGTTAGATAAACCAAGCTCGTAGGTATCGGGGTATACGAGCACCGCATGAAAAGGACCATCTTGCTCGCTGATACTGCCAAATTCATGATCGAGGTAACGCGAAGGTCGCTCGACTATTTCAAGAAATGGTTCAATTTCTGAAAAATGGTTACGGCGTTGGAGCCTCATACCTCACCTCTTTGCGCAAATACATGTTGCACTCCAGAATCTGCCTCATTGAGGGCACTTTCCAGAATCACTACAACACCCCAGCCAGAAATCATAGTCCCGCCTGTTGCAATACCAGCACGTACAAAACGAGCAAACATCTGCATTTGGTCACGAGAAATAAAACGAGCTACGCCACGCCATACAAAACCAGCCGCTATAACGAACACGGATACTGCAGATCGTATGGGAAGACTTGTGCATCCAAAAGCAGCTGCAAGATCTAAGGAAAGCATCACTTGTTTTGCAGTCAGAACACTCATTTCTGCACCAGGAGTAACTCCCAGAAATACAACTCCAGCATTGGAGGAGGCGCAGTTGTTTACGAGTGCGCGGGCCTCTGCATGACGTGTAAACGGAAATGCGGCAGCAACTGCAATTCCTTTCGGCGTTGCATCTACAAGCCAACGAGCAAGTGCTTTAACAAGCGTTTCTGGCTCAGCCGCGGCGATAAGTGAAACAGGTGCTCCATCAGCAACACTGCACTTTTCAGCATCTGGAACCTCGAGACTAGAATCGGCCAGCAACGCGCAGGGTGTACCCGCAGAAGCGTAGTAACGCGCTGCTTGTGCAACAAGATCTTGGTTGCTTCCAGAAAAAATAAGTGCAGCGTCTGCATATTGTGGACGTAAGTTTAGAAAAGCATCCAAACGTTGAATCTCAATATCTGCAAGAACATTGTCAGGAATGAGAACATCTCGTACAGCACAAACTGCTTCGCGTGGCGCATCTTCTGCCACGAGAATATGCAAAAGAAAACCTTCACGCGAGCTGGTGTGGGCATCACGCGCAGCATTGAGTATTCCTGCAATTTCAGAAAAGTTTACTGCCATAGCACAACCATTCTACCTGCACGTATTTAAGCTGCCTTTGTACGGTGCGCATAAACAGATTGAACAATACCACCTGCAATAAGTTGCACAACCATCGATGATGCACCATAGCTAATAAAAGGTAAAGGAATACCAGTAATGGGCATCATGCCAAGACACATACCAATATTTTCAAGAAGCTGAAACGACCACATGGCCACAACGCCCACAAGACAAAGCTTGCCAAATGGCGCTTCAATTCTCATAGCAAGTAAAATCGTTGAAAAGATGAGTGCGGCAAAGAGTGCTAGCAGAACAAGGGCACCAATGAAGCCAAATTCTTCTGAGAGAAGCGCAAAGACAAAGTCGGTGTGAGCCTCTGGCAAAAATCCCTGACCTGCTTGGGTGGCATTTCCAATGCCTTTACCAAACAATCCTCCCGAACCAACTGCAATTTGAGCTTGCTGAAGGTTATAGCCATCTCCGGTAGGATCAACAGAGGGATCCACAAATACGATAAGGCGTTTAAGCTGATACTCTTTCAAAATATGCGGCAAGCCATCGGTCATAGAGCTGGCCACTACAAGTGCCGCCGCACCAACAATAATTCCTATTGTGGCTAAGACCCATGACCGCTTTGCTCCGCCACAAATAATGATTGCTGCGCCTAAGAAAAGTATGACAAGACCAGTTCCTAAGTCCTGAATAAGGAGCAAGAACAGCGGGACACAGAGTATGCCACAAAGCTTCGCATACTCTTTGAAGTCGTCAATACGCCCGTTATACTGGCTTGTTGCTGAAGCCATAAGAAAGATGGTTACGATCTTTGCCACCTCAGAAGGCTGGAAGTTAAAAGGAATGAGCGGCAAGCGCACCCATCCGGTCATTCCTCCGCCTTCTACACCGAGGCCCGGTACATTTGGCAAGAGAATAAGCACAATATCTATTGCCAGCAAGACGTTGGTGAGATTTGAGATAGCACGATAGTCATAACGCCAAATTGCTATAGCTCCAACCAACCCAATTGCAGCACCAACACCTTGCCGTACAACTGAGGCATCAGAGATTGTGAGAGAGGCAGACCAAACAACAACAAGTCCATAGGCAACAAGCAGCGCAAGAGGGATAAGAGCCGTGAGATACAGTTCGCCCAATATGCCCTGGCGCCGTTTTGTACGGGAACGAGAAGGAGTTTTACCTGTATTTCCACCAAAAAGCGAAGCAAAGAAACCTCCACTTCCTGCGCGACGCGTGGCACCGCTTGATGTGTCTAAAGGCATAACACCCCTCCCCTCTTATTCAGTAGCAGTATCGTTAGAACTGCTTTGCGTATCCGGTTCATTATAGATAGCACCCAAGGTATCGCGCACTGCATACATAGCAGAGGTGGCACCAAAACCACCTTGCTCTATGACGGCAGCAATAACGTACTTTGGATTATCCGCAGGAGCATACACACAGAACCATCCTGTTGCTGGTTCACCTGGACGTTCGCCAGACCCTGTCTTGCCGGCAACGCGCACCGATAAATTAGTAAAGTGTGCTGTCGTGGAAGCATCTTCTTCGTAGATAACACCTTCAAGAGCGGTGTGTACCAGATCGAAGTAGGAAGCATCTTCCTCAGCAGTAAGAAGCTCTTGTCCCTGTGTTTCCGAAATCGTGCCATCACCAGAACGAGCCTGAATACTCTTGAGGAGATGAGGTCGCCAGATGGTACCTCTATTTGCGATACCGGCATATACACAGCACATTTGCATCGGAGTTACTAGGATGTCACCCTGTCCAATTGCAATATTGGTATTGTCACCGCCCTTCCATGAGCGGTCTTCATCGGAGTAATCCGAGAAATAGTTCCACTTCCAATCGGGCGTAGGCACGCGTCCTGAAGCTTCACTTGGCAGATCGATCCCTGTGGCTGACCCAAGGCCCCACTTCTCAAAAGTGTCTTGCATGCCAAGTTTCTTATCCTCATCGGCATACCAGAAGCCTTTGCCAATTTCATAAAAGACTACGTCACAGGAAAAGGTAATGCCTGTCTGAAGGGTCATATAACCATGTCCATCATGATCCCAGCAGTATTGGCCACTGGCTTCACCAAAGCCTGTCCAGAAGCCCGTACAATCGTAGCCACTGTCTGGAGTCGCAATACCATAATCAAGGGCCGCAAACGCCGTAAGCGGCTTGATAGTCGAAGCAGACATGTACTGGCCTGAAACCGCACGATTCATCAGTGGATTGTCGCTTTCTTCAGATGACAATGCATTCCAATCGTCATTTGAAATACCGCCGACAAAAACACTCGGTTCAAACGTGGGAGCACTTGCAAGGGCCAGCACTTCGCCATTGGTTGCATCAAGTACAACAACAGCACCTGCATCGCAATCTTTATTGCCCTTTGCACGCGATTCTTCAATTGCATGCTTTAGGCCGGCTTCTGCTCCTGCCTGAATAGTCGAATCAATGGTAAGTACAATGTCAGATCCTGACACAGGGGGTACCGTGGTGGAATAGTCGGTAATATTACCATCAGCATCTACGAAGACACGCTGTTCACCGCGAACACCTTGTAACACATTTTCATACTGGTATTCGATGCCAGCCTGTCCCACAATGTCACCCATCTCGTAAGCGACACTGCCTTCATCGTTGGATTCCTGACTTGCATCGTGCTGTTCTTGCGTAACACTGCCGGTATATCCCAACAGATGTGCCGCGAGGCTTCCCTGAGGATAAGAACGCTGTGTACGTTCTTCTACCGTAACGCCTGGGAATATATCTGCATGCTCCCCCAAATATGCAACAATCCTGCGTTTAACATCTATAGATACCGTTCGCGCACTCTGGGCACCTTCGGATTGATCCTGCACTTTTCGTTTAGCCGCTATGTAGGGCATACCGAGTAAGTTAGAAAGCAGACGCAGTTCAATTTCATCGTCCAGCACCGAGCTTTCAGCTGCGACAGCAAGACTCGGACGGTTGGTGACCAATTCTTCACCATTGCGATCGAGAATTCGACCACGCGTTGCAGGAAGAGAAATGCTGCGGGTGCGATTGGATTCTGCCATGCTCGTATACTTATCGCTTGAGACGAGCATCATGCTCCAAAGTTTGCCGGTGAGCAGCGCAAACACACCGGCAGAAAATGCAGCAAGTCCAAAAAGGCGTGACTTTGTACCCGACTCAGCAGATGTGTCTTCCCCACCTGCGGCGCGAGGCGTTTGTCCACCGATGTCAAAGGTAAACCGACCCGCACCGGAGCGTGAAATAAACCACACTGCAAGAGCTATAACAATAAGCGCCACAATAATGATGAGCGCAATTATGAGTGGAGCGGACATCCGGGCCTCCTAGAGCCCCTTGCGATTGGCCCGAAAGGGCCAACCAGCATGGCTGCGTCCTGTGCCAAGACTTGGTTTAGACCCTCCACCAAAGCTTGGCTGTCCTGTTGGTCCAGAAAGATGACGAGCAAGCCAAGCAACAAGAAAATACGCCACAATATCAAGGGCAATAGCGGGAAGTGTGCGTAATCCAAGTATCAAGAAGAAATTGCTTGCTTGACCTACAAGCATCATAGCAAGCCCATAGACAAATTCAGTAGCAACTGCAGCGATCAAAAACATCTGAAATGAACCAGTATGATCTTCTGCAAGTCTGTTGTGTTGTTCTCCGCCGAGCAAATATCCTACCAAGGTAAGTTCAAAAGCCATGAGACCGACAGGGCCAGTGGTTGTGAGATCGAAAAACAATCCTGCCAAAAAGCCAAAGATTACTGTTGTACGTCCACCAATTTGTAAGGCAAGACATGCAGTTGCAACAAGCGCTAGATTTGCGCGTCCGTTGGCAATGCCTATATTTGGCACAATAGCAAGCTGTAACAGTGCGCATACACAAGCTACGATAGCTATAACTTTTCGATTACGGTTTGCATCATTTACCTGCATAGTCTCACCTCCTGTTGGTGCTGTATTTGTAAGTTACTCTGCATTAACCCTCAGATGAATCAGTTTGTCCGTCCGATTCATCTGATGCATTATCAGAATTGTTTTGAGTGTCGGTACCTGAACCTGTCGTCTGATCGGCTGTGTCTTGCGCATCGGCTTCTGCATAATCATCTGAAGTTGCCTGCTGAGACTGCGTAAGAGATGTGATGACAATAACCTCCTCGAAGCTGTCGGTACTAGAGAGGCTTCGAACTGTAATGGAGTAGTACAGCGAGCCAGACGTTCGTTCTATATTGGTTACCCGTCCTAGTGGTAGTCCCTTCGGGTAAACACCACCTAAACCGCTGGTAACCACAAGATCTCCAACTTCTACGGTTTGGTCAGTCCGTACAAGAGAGAGACGTAGCGTACCGTCAGCAGATCCTTCAAGCATTCCCTGAGCTCTGCTCGATTGGATCATCGCCGAAACAGAAGAACCTTCATCAGTGATAAGCCGAACCACAGATGATGTTGCTCCACACTCAGATATTTGACCGATTACACCACTTGAATCACAAACAGGCATACCAACTGCAAGACCTGAGGTTGTGCCTTTATCAATAGTGACCGTAGAACTCCACGAATCAGTGGAGCTGGCAATAACATTTGCAGCCGTAGACTCGAGATTATAGGTACTCTGCAAGTCGAGAAGATCTTGTAGTCGCTCGGCTGTTTGCTCCGCTTCTTCCAGCTGAGCATTTCTGCTCGTTAACTCTTCATTTTCAGCACGAAGCTCAGAGAGGGTCTCTTGATCTGCAGTCAGGTTAGCAAATACATTACCCAGACTAGAGAACGGCGTACTTATCAAAGCACCAAGATACCGTACCGGCATGGTAACTACCGTAACGGCACCTCTCACTGTTGTAATAGGTCCCGATCCCGCTTCGCGACAGCTTAAGGTAAACAAGGTTAAAGACACGACACACAAAATCACTGCGAGCCGTGTTCCTTTACCGTTACTCTGCTGTGTTCGTCTTGATACCCCTGTAGAGAAGCGCGGCATACTATCGCCCGCCTCGTTCCTTAATTAGCACTCTGAACAAACCCACCAGACAAGGCGTTTGCCTCAAGAACTTTTGCACAACCATTTACAACGTTTTCGAGCGCTGTAGGACTGACGTTTACGGGCACACCTGTCTCATCACGAAGACGAGAATCAAGGCCACGCAGCAATCCACCGCCACCAGTAAGAAGGATGCCGTAGTACATAAGATCGCTCGCCAAATCAGGAGGTGTTACATCAAGCGCATCTTTAACAGCCTTGGTAACCTCATCAAGCGGCCGATTAAGGGCTCGACGGATCTCCTCAGATTCAATTCGAACAGTCTTCGGAAGGCCGTTGATAACATCTCGGCCATTTACCTCGACATCAAGTTCCTCACGTAGAGGAGCAGCAGAACCAACTTTGATTTTGATATCTTCAGCTGTACGCTCGCCTATTGAAAGGTTATACGCGTCGCGCACGTGCTCAAGAATCGTTTGATCAAACTCATCGCCAGCAGTACGAATGGACTGTGAAACAACAATGCCGCCCATGGCAATAACTGCGACTTCAGTGGTACCGCCACCAATATCGACAACCATTGATCCGGTGGGGTCTTCAATAGGTAAATCTGCACCAATAGCAGCAGCCATTGGCTCCTCAATAAGATAAGCCTGACGGGCGCCAGCCTGAATAGTTGCTTCAAATACAGCGCGCTTCTCTACTGAAGTAACCCCTGATGGGACGCAGACAACAACTCGAGGACGTGGCGACCAAGGATAACGGCGTTGCCGAGCTTTTTCGATGAAGTAGCGAAGCATGACTTCCGTAACATCAAAGTCTGCAATAACGCCATCTTTGAGAGGGCGTACCGCAGAAATAGACCCCGGTGTACGCCCGACCATACGTTTAGCATCGGCGCCAACAGCCAACACACGATCTGCTTCTTTATCAATAGCGACAACGGAAGGCTCGTTTAACACGATACCCTGGCCACGAACAGAAACAAGCGTATTGGCCGTTCCCAGGTCTATGGCAAGGTCGCCACCATACTCTCCAAAGAGTGAGTCGAAGATCGACATTGTTTCCTATCCCTCAGACCGACCGATCCCTTCGGTCGACACACGGTTTCGTTTCTTCTTCAGTCTAACAAAGCTCATACATCATGCATCCTGAAGGTACAAACAAGCATTTATTTCACTTAACCAGTAACAACCGTGCCCTCAGAATCGGCGTTTTGCGATGCATTGTCCGTATCTGTGGAGGAGTTATCACTAGAAGTAGCAGAGCTATCACTAGAAGCGTTTGTATCAGTTGAAGATGCATCATTTGAAGCATTTGCATCAGTATCTGCAGTGCCCTCAGAGGTTGTCGAATCAGAAGTATCAGAAGCATCGTCTGATGAAGATTCGAGCGTTGTTCCATTTGAGGATTGAGAAGCATATACCGGCTCAACGGAACTGACCGCCCAAGAAATGCCAGAACGGACCAGATCGACGTTATATTCAACTTCCCCACCGTTGGAAAGCGTGACCTTTACATGAGCAGTAGAGGTTGCCATGGACCGATCGAGTCCATCAATCTGAACATTCTCTACACCAGCAGGCAGCACCGCTAATACCTCAGAAGAAGCCTCATCAGAAAGAGATGAGCTCAGAGAAGCGGATGGATCATCACTTGTAAATAAGGATTCAACAACCGATTCCTGCGTAGGCCATCCAAACCCATTGAGATAAAGTGCAGTAGCTGCACCAGCAAGGATAAGAAGAATAATAAAGATGACAAGGAAGATCTTAAGACCGGTATGACGATGCTTGCGACGCATCTTACGGTCGTCCTTATCAGCCTGGACCAGATCGCCTTCCGAAATGGAGAAAAAGCCTGTGTCTTCAGGTGATGGCATAAGCTCGCCGGACTTGCCAAGTGGATCTAAAGGATCTATCTGGATGCCACCGGTACCACCAGCAGTATCATAGCCAGCCTGTGCAAGGAGCGCATCGGTCTCAGAAGGGCCATGAGAAGACAGCGCGGCAACGGCACGTTGTGCAGCCGTAAAAGAAGCTTGCTGCTCTGCCGTAAGCTCCAACGAACCATCAGCTGTTGCACGCCCAAAAGCATCCACTGCCTCTGTCATGCGGTTAGCAGCTACGTAGGCACTGCCAAGATCTGCCCAGATTGCATTTTGGTTAGCAAGAGGAGTAGAGAAATCAAGGGCTGTACGATATGCCTCAACAGCATCGACAGGACGTCCAAGTTTCATAAAACTCCCACCAAGGCACACCAAGGCGCTTGAAGGATCTGGGTTGTTCTCATCGATAGCAGCATTGCGGTAGGCAATACCAGCCTCACGTACATTGCCCAGGCGCGTTTGTGCATCGCCTAAAGCCATCTGAGCTTTATAAGGGGTGGCATAATCTGGATCCTGAGTGGCTGCAGTAAGTGCTTCAACAGCAGCTTCAAGACGACCAGCAGCCAGAAGCCCTCTACCTTGATTGCAACGAAGGGCACCGCGCTTGCCATAAGCTGTGTCAACAAGCGCTTCTTCGTATGCAGCAGCAGCTTCCTCATAGCGACCCATTTTCATAAGAGCATTGCCCTTCAGATGGTCAGCAGCACCAAAAGCCTCACCAGGACGCTTTGCCTGCCCCACATAGGCAACTACTGAAGCCCAGTCACCTTTCTGATATGCGGCGCGGGCCGCATCAAATGCTTGTTGATCCACGGTAATAACTCCTTTTTCACTCCCCCGTTGAGATGATAGCTATGCTGCCACCTCATGCTCAATTCGTACAGACTCAATAACGTCACCTGCACGAAGCTGGGAGATCACATCCATGCCATCTATTGTCGTTCCAAATACGGTATAGCCGCTATCGAGTGCATGCTGCGGGCCTAAGCAGAAATAGAACTGAGAGCCTGCAGAATCTGGGTCACTTGAACGAGCCATGGCAAGTGCGCCATCCACATGACTATTATGCGGGTTCGTATCATACTCATGACGAATGCGGTATCCCGGACCGCCAGTACCAGGCATACCAAACTCACCACGCTTGCCTGCTGCAACATCTTCAGGTGTCATCTCACGCGTATTGGGACAACCACCTTGAATTACAAAACCTGGAACATAACGATGAAACTTCAGGTCATCATAGAATCCTGAAGAAGCAAGCTCACAGAAGTTAGCAACATGAATAGGAGCACCCTCGCCATCAAGGCGAACACGAATAACCCCTTTAGAAGTGGTGATGACAGCAATTTCATCACCAGTGACCTGGTATTTAGGTGTATAGAGCGGATCTGCAAAAAAGCCCATATGCGCTCCTTTCTCACCCTACGTCTTGTAGGAACATTATACTCACCGGCATAATTCTACCAGCTCATTGCAGTCTGGAATCATTTCACAGTATGAGCAGAACAGAGCCAACCAAACTTATAAACTAATTGCTTTCATCGGGCGCCTGTGGCTCCCAAGCTTCATAGTTCTGGTTGAAGAGTCCTTTATAGGTGTTC
This sequence comes from Olsenella sp. Marseille-QA0557, assembly GCF_965119725.1. Lineage (NCBI taxonomy): Bacteria > Bacillati > Actinomycetota > Coriobacteriia > Coriobacteriales > Atopobiaceae > Olsenella > Olsenella sp. Marseille-QA0557. The sequence goes on from NZ_CBCPMI010000001.1 coordinate 1,800,573, forward strand.
TCTCCGCTGGCATTTTGACTTCCCACCAAAGGAGCCATTATTTCATCGCGATTTGCAGCGGGATCTGAGGAGGCTTCCGCACTATTCCACGCACTATTCAGTGCATCTACACGATTCCTCAGCCAGTTTCCCAGCGTTACGAGATGCTCAACATCTTCAGCATATGTTCCAGAAGTTACATCGACGGATTGTATATCGCTGATGAGATTTGAAACATCATACGAAAGTTCTTCACATTCACTGGAAGCATTATCAAAGGCTTCTTGATCGCCGCCAAAAGCAGCTTCTTCAAATCCATCTTCTGCCTTATCAATGCGTTCTGCTAAATCTGCGAGCTCCTTGTAATCCTCACTAAGCTGCTGATAGGTAGCCTCATCCCCAGTAAGCGTTTCTTCTTGATCCTCCTGATCAGAAGAATCCTGACCGCTCAGGCGTTCCACTACACCAGGAAATCCCGCTGTAGATGTATCGCGCGCTTCAGTTGCACGAGAGGAATATGCCTGAGGATTCCACGGATGTGTAAGGATAAGAGCCAAGCCACCAATGAGCACCAGTGAAGCCAATGCACAAACCAAAACCGTTTTTGTATGAGGCAAGCGACCATAATCAGGTTCTGATTCAGCCGGAATAGCACTCTCAATACGAGGCATCGAGTGTGTTTCTTCTAAAGCCTGCTCATCCTCTTCATCAGCCACATCAACCTCAGGGATATGCAATTGACGTCCCGAGTCCTTTGAGGTGTTTGTGCTTGAAGCCTCCTCATTAACTACTGGCATACCGCAAACAGGACAAGTAGCGGCACCTTCAGGCAAAAGAGAGCCGCATGCGGAGCAATAGTTCCCTTCTATTTTTGGCAAAACTGTCGTTGCACCAAGCTCCCCGTGACATGCTGGACAAACCGAAGCGTCATCGGAAACATTTGTGCCACAGTAAGGACAAATCACAGATATTCCTTCCAAAATGCCTGGAGCCCAATGCAAATAAACACAGAAGCCTAGGCACGTTCGAGCTGACTAAGCACGTAAGGCAGAATACCGCCAGCTGCAAGGTATGCACCCTCCGTTGGTGTATCAACACGAACAACGCACTCAAATCGGATACTTGTACCATCTGCATGCTCTGCTGTCACCACGGTAGTACGTGAGGCAGGAAGCCCAGCAGAAAGATCAACAGGTCCAAAGGAATATGTCTCAGTACCATCCAATCCAAGTGAAGTAGCGGTTGCACCCTGCGGCAATTCAAGCGGTAATATTCCCATTCCTATGAGATTTGAACGATGAATTCGTTCAAAACTCTCGGCGAGAACAGCCCGGACTCCAAGCAACAACGGGCCTTTACCAGCCCAGTCACGTGAAGAGCCACTTCCGTACATTTTGCCAGCTACAACAACAAGCGGTGTCTTCTCACAACGGTAGTGCTCCGCTGCATCAAAGATGCTCTTCTCAGCACCATCCAAAAGATCGCGTGTCCAGCCACCCAGACGTGGAGCGACCAACTGATTCGCAAGGCGAACATTTGCAAAGGTGCCGCGCGCCATTACCTCATGATTTCCACGGCGACTTCCATATGTATTGAAATCTTGGGGTGCAACGCCATGCTCTTCAAGATAACGAGCAGCAGGTGAATCAAGTGCAATAGTACCCGCAGGAGAAATATGGTCAGTTGTTACAAAATCGCCCAGAAACGCTAAGCAGCGAGCATTCTCTACAGAAAGCTCGGTTTGAGGATGAGCAATTTCAAAGTACGGTGCTCGACGAACATATGTTGAATTTTCATCCCATGCAAATGTTGCAGATGTACCGACTTCTCCCACTTCGATGGATTCCCATGCTTTATCACCGCGGAGCAATCCATTGGATGTTTCTGAGAAAAGCAGCGGGTTGAGATACTCATCAAGAACCGCCTGTATCTCATCGTCTGTAGGCATTATGTCGGAAAGCATAACAGGGGTTCCATCGCTGCTTATTCCGACTGGCTGTTCACTTAAATCAACGTCAACAGTTCCTACTAACGCATACGCAACAACAAGCGCTGGCTGGCAAAGGTAATTCTGAGCAACATCAGGAGAAATGCGTCCCTCGAAATTTCGATTACCAGAAAGTACGCTCGTCAGCTCCATATCTGAAGCATGTTCCTTGAGGCAAGGAAGAATAGGACCTGAATTACCAATACAGCTCATGCAGCCATAACCACAATTCACAAATCCTATGTGTGCGAGATCGTCAGATAATCCAGCATGTTCAAGAAGCTCTTGGGTTGCATGGCTGCCAGGAGCAAGTACACGCTTAACCCATGGCTTTGCCTGTAACCCATACGAAACCGCCTTCTTAGCTACAAGACCGGCAGCAACCATCATTGCAGGGTCAGTTGCTGTTGTGCAACTCGTTACCGCAGCGATCGCAATAGTGCCGTGTCCGAGATCATAGGTTGTATCACCACACGTCACAGCAAATGTTTGATCCAAAGATCGGTACCCATGCTCTTTGGCAGCCTTACGGAACTGCTTTTTCAAAGCAGAAATGGGCAAACGGTCATGTGGTCTAGATGGACCAGCAAGGCTTGGCTCAACCGTAGAAAGATCCAACTCAATCATGCGTGCATAGTGACGATTGCCGCCACTTCCCCACACACCTTGCATCGCGAGGAAACTCTGAGCAAAAGCAATCTCATCAGCATTGCGACCCACGAGGCTAAGATACGAAAGCGCCACCTCATCTGTTGGGAACAAAGTGCAGGTAGAACCATACTCAGGAGTCATATTGGCAACACAGCACCGCTGAGTAGCAGAAAGCTTTGCAACGCCAGGACCACATACCTCTACAAAGCAGCCAACAACCCCTTCAGAACGAAGAAGCTGTGCCACGGTAAGGGCAAGGTCCATACCACTCGTTCCAGCCGGAAGCTCACCGGTAAGATGCAAGCCTACAACCGCAGGCACCAGCATGGTAATAGGCTGACCTAAAGCTGCGGCTTCAGCTTCAATGCCGCCGACACCCCAGCCAAGAACACCCAGGCCGTTTGCCGTAGTGGTGTGTGAATCGGTTCCAACCAGAGTATCAAAGCATGCAACTTCAGCATCTGAGGTTGCAAGCGCATCCTTGCCAACCACGTCACAAAAACGCTCAACATTAAGCTGGTGACAAATGCCAACTCCAGGCGGAACAATACGCACATTATCAAACGAACGGCTTGCCCACTTTAAGAAAGCAAATCGTTCGTGATTGCGCTGAGCTTCTATTTGCCTGTTCTTCTCTGCTGCATCTGGCGTACCAGTACAGTCAGCTGCAACTGAATGGTCTACAACGAGCGTACAAGGGATATGAGGATTGACACGCGTTGGATCCCCTCCGCGTGCCACCATAGCATCGCGCATTGCAGCAAAATCAACAAAGACGGGAACGCCCGTAAAGTCCTGGAACAGGACACGAGCTGGCATGAACTCAATCTCGCCACCCTGCTTACCAGCAAGGCCTGCATTTACAATGCGCTCGGCATTTTGGATAGCCTCTTCATCATTTGAAGCTCTGCGAACAACATTTTCCAAAAGCACCACGAGAGAACGAGGAATTGTTTCGGCCCCTGGAATTTGAGAAACATCGTACACAAGACGACGAAGAGACCCATGCTCAACCCAACAACCCTTGCGAGCGCGACGAACCGCTTCTTCGAATGCGTTGTCTGCCATAGTGGGACCCCTCAATTCTGTTGTTGGACAAACGTTTGAAGAGGCCCCCTCGCCGAAAACGACAAGGGGGCCGCATTTTTATTGGTGCCCTCAGAGGGGTTCGAACCCACGACCTTTCGCTCCGGAGGCGAACGCTCTGATCCACTGAGCTATGAGGGCGCACTCGGTGATTATAGCGTCCTTCGCGACCAAGAGTCTTCTCGTCAAAAGATTCTCACAGGCACTACTCAGTATCTTAAGAAGCTGTAAACATCCTTACTATCTTTCTCCGTCAAGGGTTTACCTGTGCTTTATATAATCAGACCGCTATTAGTAGTAAAGTGTGAAAGCTTATGGAGATAACCATTCGTAACAACGAGAGTATGGAATACACATGATTGCTGTTATCAACAATACTGCTACGCCCGAACAGATTCACCACTTTGTCAGCTGGGTTGAAGAAAAGGGCCTTTCTGCGAACGTTTCTCAAGGCACAAACGAGACCATTATTGGCCTTATTGGAGACACCTCACAGATAGATCCATTCTTGCTGGAAAGCATGGATATCGTTGATCGCGTGCAACGTGTTTCAGAGCCTTTTAAGAAGGCTAACAGGAAATTTCATCCCACCGACACTGTTGTTGACTGTGGCCACGGGGTACTTCTTGGTGGCGGACACTTTCAGGTGATTGCAGGCCCCTGTTCAGTCGAAGGAAAAAATCTCATCGAAATCGCTCGCGAAGTGCATGCTGCAGGAGCAACCATGCTTCGAGGTGGAGCTTTTAAGCCTCGTACGAGCCCTTATAGCTATCAGGGAATGGGCAAAGAAGGCCTCGATTTACTCTGTGAGGCACGTGCCGAGCTTGATATGCCCATTGTTACAGAAGTGATGGATGCTCGTGATCTCGATCTATTTGTCGATCGCAACATTGACGTATTACAGATCGGAGCCCGTAACTCACAAAACTTCACTCTCCTGCGTGAGGCAGGTCGTACGGGCATTCCGGTACTTATCAAACGTGGCATTTCTGGCACCATTGATGAGCTTCTCATGGCAGCGGAATACGTCATGAGCGAAGGCAACTCTCAGGTTATTCTGTGCGAACGCGGAATCCGTACCTATGAGACGCGCACACGCAATACATTTGACCTCTCTGCAGTAAGTGTGCTGCATCATCTTTCTCACTTACCAGTTGTAGCCGACCCAAGCCACGCCACAGGATATGCCCGTTATGTCTCGCCGATGGCACTTGCCGCTACGGCTGCAGGGGCAGATGGCCTTGAAATTGAAGTTCATAACTGTCCAAGCAAGGCATGGTCAGACGGAGCACAAGCACTGACACCCGAACAATTCGCTCAAACCATGAAAAAGATTTCGCGTATTCGTGAAGTTATTACTGAAGATGAACAGGAGCAATAGCACTATGTCAGGAGAGGATGAGAAGAACTCATCATCAACTCAAACACCCACTGCAAACACGTCGACCTATGTTCCGGGTCGTGTAGGCATTGTGGGTCTCGGCCTCATGGGCGGATCGTTTGCAAAAGCCTTCGCAAAAGGCGGCCGCGAAGTCTATGCCTGGAATCGAACGCATGCAACCGTAGAGCTTGCAATGGTGGAAACAATCCAAGGTGAACTTACACCAGACGTTGTGCCGACTTGTGAGCTCATTATTCTTTGTGGCTATCCTGAAGTCTGCGTGCAATGGCTTGAGGACATGCAAGACCTCATCTCTCCTCGTGCCATTGCTATTGATACCGCAGGTATTAAACGCAGTATTTGTGACAAATGCTTCGCTATTGCAGCTGATAAACCTTGGACCTTTGTTGGATGTCACCCCATGGCTGGCACGCAATATTCAGGATTTGGTCATGCTCGTGCCAACATGTTTCACAATGCACCCATGGTTGTTGTGCCACCACCAATGGATGATTTCGCTCGTCTTGAAGTGCTTGAGCGACTTAAGAATCTGCTTGCACCATGTGAATTCGGTTCATTTACCCTTGCGACGGCAGATTTTCACGATAGGCAAATTGCCTATACCAGCCAACTTGCGCATGTGGTTTCCAATGCATATGTAAAAAGCCCTGCAGCTCAAGCTCACAAAGGTTTTTCAGCAGGTTCATACAAAGATCTGACACGTGTTGCACGTCTTAACGCACCCATGTGGACAGAACTTTTTCTGGATAACGCCGATTATTTGTCAGCTGAAATCGGTACGCTTGTTACTAACTTATTAGCTTACAAACAGGCTATTGATGAGCGCGACAGCGCACAGTTATGCACCCTACTTGAAGAGGGCGATCGACTCAAAAAGGAGGCCGAACGCCGATGAATACCTCACAGATAACAACGAAGGAAATAGAAGTTCCCACAAGTTCTCGAACATACCAGGTAACCGTTGGCGCAGGGATTCTTGAAGAAATCGGATCGATATGTCGGTCAAGCGTTGGCGGTGATACCTGTTGCGTTATTAGTGATTCAACCGTAGCTCCCCTCTATGCTGAGCGCGTCAGTCGCTCTCTCAAAGAGGCGGGATATCACTGCTTTGAACTTACCTTCCCTGCCGGTGAATCTTCTAAGCGCATTACAACACTTGAGCACTTACTCGAACAGATCGCTCAAGCCCAACTAACGCGCGATGATCTCATTGTTGCTGTCGGAGGCGGCGTAACTGGAGACATGGCTGGCCTTGCCGCAGCTCTTTATCTCCGTGGTATTCAAGTTGTACAAGTCCCCACCTCATTGCTGGCTATGGTCGACTCATCAATAGGCGGCAAAACAGCAGTGGATCTCGCAGCTGGCAAAAATCTTATTGGTGCCTTTTTGCAACCATCTGCTGTTCTTGCTGACGTGCAGTGTCTGAGCACAATTTCACCTGATCTTTTCCGCGATTCATGCGGTGAAGTTATTAAACATGGTGTTATTGCAGATGCTGATCTTTTCTCTCACCTGGAAGCTCATCCGCTTACGCAAGCTTTCTATGACCAAGCAACGCTTGTCTCGGTCATTGCGCGAAATATTGAGATCAAACGAGATGTTGTATCTGCGGATGAAAAAGAGCGTGGACTGCGTCAGACGCTCAACTTTGGTCATACCATTGGACACGCAGTAGAAGCAGCCTCTAACTTCAGCTTAGGTCACGGTACTTGCGTTGCTATTGGCATGTGTTGCATTGCCCGTGCCGCTTATACAAAAGGATGGTGCGAAAGCGATGTGCCCGCACGTCTTGAAGCAGTTGTAGCAGCACATGGGATGCCGATCGACACTGACCTTTCCCATGACCTTATCGTTCAATTTGCCACACATGATAAAAAGCGTCATGGTGATGGGCTTAACGTGATCATTCCTTCACGCATTGGAGAAGTCGAGATTAAGCGTTTATCGCTAGATGAATTTAGAGAACTGGTTACGCTCGGCTGTGGCGTAACACGACATCTTTCATAGAGAAGAGGACCTGTGGAAGCACTTATCAATCCTCAGCCACTTGCAGGAGCAATACCAGCGATTGCATCAAAGTCTATGGCACATCGGTTGCTTATCTGTGCTGCTTTTGCTGACCATACAACCGATATCACGTGCAATACTACCTCTGCGGATATAGATGCCACTGTGCAGTGCCTCAATGCGTTAGGCGCACGCATCACGCGCACACGCGTTGGTTTTAGGGTTCGCCCTCATCGAGAGACATCCTCACTCATTGCCTCTCAAACCACGACACTCAATTGTGGGGAATCGGGCTCTACCCTGCGCTTTATTTTGCCAATAACCTGTGCATTGGGAGTAGACGCGAATATTTTAGGTGCAGGACGGCTTGCGTCTCGCCCGCTTTCTCCGCTCTATGAAGAACTTATAGCAGCCGGAGCTAACCTATCCGAGCAGGGATCCTTCCCTCTTCATGTTTCTGGCAAGATTCGCCCTGGTCGTTTCCAACTACCTGGCAATGTATCTTCTCAGTATCTGAGTGGCCTTCTGCTTGCAGCACCTCTTCTAGAGGGAAAAACTGAAGTGGTAGTAAAAGAGCCTCTTGAGTCACGCTCCTATGTAACACTCACCATTCGTGCGCTTGAAAGTTTTGGTGTACACGTTCACGAAACAAAACAAACAACCAAAGAGGGAACGTTTACAACTTTTACCGTTCCGGCTCATTCGCCTTATACCACTCCAGGACAAGTTTCTGTTGAAGGCGACTGGTCGAATGCGGCGTTCTGGCTCGCCGCAGGATGTCTCGCAGGTCCTGGCGTTTCGGTCACTCAGCTCGATCTTGCAAGTCCCCAGGGCGATCGCACTATCTTGGCTGCGCTTGCACTGTTGGGGGCTCGACTTTCTCGCAAAGGTACGCAAGCTACTGCAGCGCCTGATACGCTCAATGCTTGCTCAATTGATGTAAGCGACTGTCCTGACCTTGTCCCTCCCTTAGCAGCAGTCGCCTGTTTTGCGCAGGGAACCACACATATTACAGGGGCAGAAAGACTTCGTCTTAAAGAATCGGACCGTCTGGAAACAGTTACTGCTGCACTCAATGCTCTTGGTGGTTGTGTTCGCATTGAAAACGACAGTCTTATTATCGAAGGAGTAGATTCACTTAAAGGAGGAACTGTCGACGCGGCAAACGACCATCGCATTGCCATGATGGCAGCTATCGCCGCTATTCGCGCCACATCTCCGGTTCGCATTCTTGATGCAGGATGCGTAGCGAAATCTTATCCTGATTTCTTCAAAGATTACGCCGTACTCGGCGGTAATGTCACTCTTTCTTAGAGAGGACAAGCTTATGGGTTCAAGTATTGGTACAACACTCAAAGTAACCGTTTTTGGCCAATCACATTCGGCTGCCATTGGCTGCGTCATTGAGGGTATTCCTGCGGGCTTCGAACTCGACGAGGAACAGCTTTCGCGCTTTTTAGCACGAAGAGCTCCTGGACAAGGTCCTTGGTCGACAACACGGAAAGAGCCCGATCGTCCACGTATTGTTTCTGGCCTTAATCAAGCGGGAAAAACATGCGGCGCACCCCTTGCCGCTCTGATAGAAAACACCAATACGCGAAGCCAAGACTATGCCAATCTTGCCCGTATTCCCCGCCCTGGTCACGCCGATTGGCCCGCACAAATTAAATGGGAAGGCAACCAAGATGTTGCCGGAGGTGGCCACTTTTCAGGAAGGTTGACAGCACCTTTGTGCATAGCCGGCGGTATTGCGCTACAAATTTTGGCTACTAAGGGCATTCATATTGCTGCACATATCTTACAAATCGAACATGTGAGGGACGTACCTTTTGCAGCTGTTGAAAAAGAAGACCTCGCAGCCAAGACTCTCCAACTTCAAATCGATGAGCTTGCGAATAACAAAGCCTTCCCCACCATTGATGATGCAGCTGGTATCGCCATGCGAGATGCTATTGAAGCTGCCAGAACAGAACGTGATTCTGTAGGCGGCATCATTGAATGTGTGGCCACTGGCGTACCTGCAGGTATTGGTGGACCCATGTTTGATGGTATTGAATCCGTTATTGCACGACTCGTATTCGGTGTACCTGCCGTAAAGGGTCTTGAATTTGGCTGTGGCTTCGCTGCGGCTGGCATGCGTGGCTCCCAACACAACGACCCCTACCGCATGAAGGATGGAAAGATTTGTCCTCAATCCAATCACGCTGGTGGAAATCTGGGAGGCATTACCACCGCTGCACCCATCCTCTTCCGCATGGCAGTAAAGCCGACTTCTTCCATTGGAAAAGAACAGTGTTCTGTAGATATGATCGATAAGGTCGACACTAAGCTTGTTGTTAAAGGTCGTCATGATCCCTGTGTTGTCCCCCGCGCTGTCCCTGTTGCTGAATCGGTTATGGCACTTGCTGTTCTTGATGCTTGGTTATCGTGGCCCCCTGATGGAACGCTTTCACGCTTGCAGTAATTCGTGTACTTCCTTACATGAGAGGAAATAGGTTTGAAGGATATTCGTACGCTTAGAAAAGATATCGACTCCATCGACACCCAGATTCTGGACCTGTTTGCTCAACGCATGGACTGTGTTTCACAGGTTGCCGAATACAAACGTGAACACGGTCTACCTGTCCTCGACAGAACTCGTGAACGAGCAAAACTTGCCGATGTCGCCTCGCGTGCACCAGAAAATCTTGGAAATTCTGCCCAGGTGCTTTTCTCGGTACTCATGGATCTTGCCAAAGCTGACGAAGGTAACCGTATGGGTTCTTCTTCAAAGCTCGTAGAACGTATTAAGCGAGCCCGAAGATCAACTCCCGAGCTTTTTCCTCAAACTGCTCGTGTTGCCTGTCAAGGTGTTGAAGGTGCCTATTCTCAAGTGGCTGCCGATCGCCTCTTCAAGCATCCTGATATTAGCTATGTACGTACGTTTGCCGACGTATTTGAAGCTGTAGAAAACGGGCGCTGCCAGTATGGTGTTGTACCAGTCGAAAACTCTACGGCAGGTTCAGTTAACCAGGTATATGACCTGCTTGCCCGCTATAAATGCCATATTGTGCGAACATTTCGCCTCAAGGTTGACCACTGTTTGTTGGCAAAACCAGGTGCTGAGCTGAGCACGATTCGTGATATTTACAGTCACGAACAGGCCATCAATCAGTGTTCAGATTTTCTGGCAAGCCTCGGCGATTCTGTTCGAGTCCATATTTGTGAGAACACTGCTATGGCTGCACAGATGGTGGCAGAGAGTGATCGTACAGATGTTGCAGCGCTTTCAAGCAGATTTTGCTGTGAGCTTTATGGTCTTAAACAGCTTGCAAGTGGTGTTCAGGACATGGGCAACAATTACACGCGCTTTGCCTGCATATCTAAAGAGCTTCAGATTTTCCCAGGCGCTGAGCGTACCTCTTTAATGATGACAGTTGGTCACAAGCCTGGGTCTCTTTATCGTGTGCTGGGTCGTTTCTTTGCTCTCGATATCAATCTGGTTAAACTTGAGAGCCGCCCCATACCAGAACGAGACTTCGACTTTATGTTCTACTTTGATCTTGAGTGCCCTGTTGCAGCACCAGAGTTTTCTGCGCTTATCAGCTCACTCGATGATGTTTGTGAAGAGTATCGCTATCTCGGCAGTTATTCGGAGAACGTATAATGGCAGACAAAAGCTCCCTTTACGGGTTAATTGGACGAAAACTTGGCCATAGCTGGTCTCGGGAAATCCACGAGCGCCTTGGTAGCTCCCCGTATGAACTTTGGGAGCTTGAGCCCGAAGAAGTCGCGTCTTTTATATGCAAAGGTACGTGGAAGGGAATCAACGTAACTATTCCCTACAAGAAAAATGCAGCTGAACTTGCTGATGAACAATCAGCACGTGTGATGCAGCTTGGAGTTGCCAATACACTCATTCGTCAATCAGATGGCTCTATCTTTGCTGAAAATACTGACGTAACAGGATTTGGCTGGATGCTCGAGCACTTCTTCAAAACTCGATTTGATTTGAGTGCCCGAGATGCCCTTGATTCAAAAGAAGTCCTGGTTCTTGGTACTGGAGGGGCAGCTCAAGCGGTAAGTTGTGCACTCAGTGGCGTTGGAGCTCGGGTTTATTTTATTTCACGGCATGGAGAAGATACCTATGCAACCCTCTTAGAGCGCCATTCCCATGCATCGCTTATCGTTAACACAACACCTGTCGGCATGTATCCAAACTGTCCCGACTCCCCCCTTGATGCAACCGTTCTTTCAGAAATGAATGATCTTTTGGGTGTGCTGGATGTGGTATATAACCCCATTCGTACTGGCTTAATACTCCAAGCTGAACGTCTGAACATTCCCGCCGAAAGTGGACTCTGCATGCTTGTTGCTCAGGCAGTACATGCAAGCGAGCTTTTTCAAGGACGCCAGCTTGATGAAAGCATGATAGAAACCATCGTGCATGATCTTAAAACGCAAACACAGAACATTTCCCTTATTGGTATGCCAGGTTCTGGTAAAACCACTGCAGGTAGACGACTTGCCCGTCTCTTAGGACGACCATTTGTAGACCTTGATGATGCCTGTGCTGTTGCAGCAGGAATGCCTGTAGCAGACTATATTACCGCCCATGGTGAACAGGTATTTCGCAAGCTAGAAACAGAGATTCTTGCAGATTATGGCAAGCGTTCCGGTTTGGTGATTGCTTGCGGTGGCGGCGTTGTTACGCAGCCCCACAACTATGAGCTTCTACGCCAGAATTCTTTTGTTGTCATGCTTGATCGTCCTCTTGAGGAGCTCTCTCTTCAAGGACGTCCTGTTTCCCAAGCAAAAGGCATTGAACAGCTCGCTCATGAACGGATGGATCTCTATCGTTCATGGTCTGACACTATTCTTACGTGTACAGGATCTCCCGATGGCGATGCAAATGCTCTCATGACGCTTATCTCTTCATAAGAAAAGACAAATAATCCAGAAAATATTCGTTTAATCTGCCGACCAGAAGAAATACTCTTACGTTCAGAGGTTTTAGTGAGTTCTGCCTTCATTTCATATGGCAAAGCTAATAAACTCATTACTTTAATTGGGATTATCTCTTATTTGCTCACCCTGTAAAGGATGTTTGGATGAAGGAAGGCGGGATCATGCCTGAGGCCACTATCGCCCGAAATGTCATTGAAGCCGTAGGAGGAGCACATAATGTGCTAGCGAGTACGGTTTGCATGACACGCCTTCGAATGACGTTGCGTAATACTTCTGCAGTTGCAGTCGATAGTCTCACTCAAATTCCTGGCGTTCTCGGTGTTATCGGCCGAGGGGATCGTGGCATTGAAGTGGTGTTTGGCCCTGCAGTTGTTGATGGGGTGTACCAACAGTTTTGTAAACTTGTCGGAAATCGCTCTGAAGAGGTATCGCCTTCGTCCTCTGCAAGTGAAGCTGTAAAGAGCGCTATGCACATCGTCATAAGCCCTGGAAAACAACAAGGCTATGCAACTCAGACAGAACCCCGCAACAACAAATCTGATACGTTCTCTGCCCAACCCGATTCGACTAATGCAACAACGAAAGACCTTCCGGGTGAAGATCTCACCCTTGATGAGCTTTATCAACTTCTTGAATCGGACAATCGTGTTGATCCGAACTCAACACCAGATACGAAGGATGCCACCGTAGTTGCTGCCGATGCTACTGGTCGTCATATTTTGGTGCTCAATGGCCCTAACATTAATATGTTGGGCATCCGAGAACCCAATGTCTATGGCACAGAGACCTATAGCGACCTTGTTCACCTCTGTGAGCGTGCTGCTGCAGAAGCAGGATTTTTGTCCTGCAGTTGTTATCAATCAAACCATGAGGGCGATCTTGTTGACCAAATTCAACAAGCACTTGGCACCTTTGATGCCATTGTTATCAATCCTGCCGCTTATACACATACCTCAGTTGCACTTCTCGACGCTTTAAAAGCAGTAAAAATACCAACCGTGGAAGTACATATTTCTAAAGTTGAAGAACGTGAAGATTTCCGACAGCGCTCATATGTCCGTGCTGCTTGTATCGAAACCATCACAGGTCTTGGCCTGAAGGGATATGTAAAGGCAATCACAGATCTAGCCACCTATTTAGATAAGCATCCAACCTATTAGATTGAATCTCCCAGATATATCGTATGGACTAATGGCAGCTTATTGTATTTAGTCCATACGATGTGTGGCATAAACTTCCTCATCCATCCAAAGAGTGACCTCTCCTGAAGAAAGTGTTGTGGGCACATCTATAAGCCGCTGATTCGAAGAGCCTCTAAATCTTAGAGTTATATCGTAGAGATCTTGGACAAAAGGGCCGTCCACTAAGACATCGAGCACTTCAAGGATGCGATCTGTTGTCTCACCAAGATGCCATGCTCCACCGCGTGTAAGCTGTTCCCATGTGTGACCAGAAAAGAGCCAGATGCTCTTTTTTGCACCAAATTTTTCTCGAACTGATTCAAGAAATTCTACTAGCCCCTCCTGATTTTCCGGCTCCATGGGCTCTCCCCCAAGAATGGTAAGCCCTGTAATATATTCAGGCTCAAGAGAAGTTATTATCTGCGACGCTACCTCATCATCAAACGGCTGTCCCGCATTGAAGTCCCAAGCCTCAGCATTAAAGCAGCCAGGACATCCGAGCCGGCACCCAGACACAAAAAGCGTTGTGCGAACTCCAGGGCCGTTAGCAATATCACAGTATTTAATATTTGCGTAGTTCACAAATGACTCCTTATACAGAGATGGCGGACCTTATAACAAGATCCGCCATCTATTATGTCCTATGCAATCCAACGAATAGGACTAGAGATGCATAACGCGATCGCGTATTTCTTCGGTACGGCCCTGATTCCAGAATTGCGTACCAATGTAACCACAGGTGCGGCGAGCAACATTAAGCTTTGACTGATCGCGATTGCCACAATGCGGGCACTCCCAGACAAGCTTGCCATCCTCTTCGACAATTCTGATCTCGCCATCGTAGCCACACTCTTGGCAATAATCGCTCTTCGTATTGAGCTCGGCATACATGATGTTGTCGTAAATATAGCGAAGCACACTCATAACCGCTTCGAGGTTATCCTGCATATCAGGAACCTCAACATATGAGATGGCACCACCTGGTGAAAGCTGCTGGAACTCACTTTCAAACTTAAGCTTAGTAAAGGCATCAATGGGCTCACGTACATTCACGTGATAGCTGTTAGTAATGTAACCATGATCAGTTACATCCTTGATAATGCCAAATCGACGCTGCAGGCACTTAGCAAATTTGTAGGTAGTTGACTCCAGCGGCGTACCATAGAGCGAATAGTCGATGTTCTCAGCCGTCTTCCACTCGGTGCACTTATCATTCATGCGCTGCATAACAGCGAGTGCAAAAGGAGTTGCTTCGGGATCGGTGTGAGAGTGACCAGTCATAAAACGGCAGCACTCATACAGACCCGCATAGCCAAGGCTAATGGTGGAGTAACCACCATACAGCAGCGGATCGATAGGAGCGCCCTTAGGCAAGCGCGCTAAAGCACCATACTGCCAAAGGATAGGTGCTGCGTCAGAAAGTGTGCCCTTCAGACGCTCATGACGGCAGCGCAGGGCTTTATGGCACAGCTCAAGACGCTCGTCAAAAATCTCCCAGAAACGGTCCATGTCGCCGCCGGAAGACAGAGCAACATCAGGCAAGTTTATGGTAACAACTCCCTGGTTAAAGCGACCATAGTACTTTGGCTTATTCGGCTCATAGTTGCCGGCATTGGCGATATTATCAAAGCCATTACCAGAACGGTCTGGCGTGAGGAAGCTACGGCAACCCATGCAGGTATAGCAATCGCCTTCACCGGGTTTTTCGCCCTTTGACAGCTTAAGTTCACGCATCTTCTTCTCAGAGATGTAATCCGGCACCATGCGCTTAGCAGTGCACTTTGCAGCCAACTGGGTGAGATAGTAATACGGAGAATCTGGATCGATATTATCGGGCTCGAGCACGTAGATCAGCTTCGGGAATGCAGGAGTGATCCAGACACCAGACTCATTCTTAACGCCCTCATAACGCTGGCGAAGTGTCTCTTCGATAATGAGTGCCAAATCGCGCTTCGTACGTTCATCGGTAGCTTCGCCCAAATACATAAAGACTGTTACAAATGGAGCCTGTCCATTTGTAGTCATAAGCGTGACAACCTGATACTGAATCGTTTGTACGCCACGACGAATTTCTTCACGAAGCCTTTTTTCAACGATCTCGTTGAGCTTATCCATTGCGGGCTCAATGCCAAGCTCATTCATCTCATTGATTACCTGGCGACGAATCTTCTTACGGCTAATCTCAACAAAGGGAGCAAGGTGCGTAAGGGAAATGGACTGACCGCCATACTGGTTAGAAGCAACCTGAGCGATAATCTGCGTAGCAATATTGCAGGCCGTTGAGAAGCTATGTGGCTTCTCGATAAGGGTACCTGAGATAACCGTGCCATTCTGAAGCATGTCATCAAGGTTTACCAAATCGCAGTTATGCATATGCTGGGCAAAATAGTCGGCATCATGGAAATGGATAATACCCTCGTTATGAGCCTGCACCACATCATCAGGCAGCAGCATACGCATGGTAAGATCCTTGGAAATCTCGCCTGCCATATAGTCGCGCTGTACTGAGTTAACGGTGGGGTTCTTATTGGAATTCTCTTGCTTAACATCCTCATTGTTGCACTCAATAAGCGAGAGGATCTTGTCATCAGTTGTGTTCTTCTGGCGCTTGAGGCTCTGAACGTAACGATAGATGATGTACTTGCGAGCAACCTCAAAACGACCCAGTGCCATGATTTCATCCTCAACCATG
The DNA here is from genome assembly GCF_965119725.1 of Olsenella sp. Marseille-QA0557. Lineage (NCBI taxonomy): Bacteria > Bacillati > Actinomycetota > Coriobacteriia > Coriobacteriales > Atopobiaceae > Olsenella > Olsenella sp. Marseille-QA0557. The sequence continues at coordinate 1,816,505 of NZ_CBCPMI010000001.1, forward strand.
TCCTGAATCTCTTCTACCGTAACGGTATGTCCAGCTGCTTCACAACGATCCTGAACGTTCTCGGAGGCATATACGACCTGACGCTCTGTCAGACGCTCATCAAAAGGCACTTCTTTGTTGGCAGCACGAATAGCATTTGAAATCTTAGAGAGATCAAAGCTCACTTCGGAACCATTGCGTTTAATGATCTTCATAGGATTATTCCTCTACTCGTTAAAGACGTTCTACATCTCATAAGATCGGAGACGCATGACATATAGTAGCGCATTGCATGGACAAATATAGCAGAATGCCCCATCAGTTGTGTGTAATTTTGTAAACGGTACTATATCTTGTGCTTCTTTTATCCTGCACGAATAAAGAATGCGCAGGTAGAAGAGATGCAAATTGTGGTTCAGAAGCCCGTTGAAACACAATAGGTTGTATATAAACAGAATACGTGGATTGTTTGAAGTTCCCAACAGCAACAAGAACCACACACTTATCAAAGCGTATACCCATCGGCTGCGTTACCATAAGACCTTGCGACTACATAACGCAAAAGCGTGAACATAAACACAGATACCAGGAGGAGTCATATGCCTAACGAGGGAAGCTACGAGGCGGCACAAAGAAAAAGTGATGAGGTTCATGCCGACCTCAGCAAGCACCCCGAGAATTACACCATGCTTACAGGCGACAGGCCAACAGGCCGCCTACATCTTGGCCATTACTTTGGCACGCTGGTAGACCGTGTGCGGTTGCAGAACATGGGAATTCACACCAACATTGTTATTGCCGATTACCAGGTCATAACTGATCGCGATACCACAGAGCACATCCGCGATAACGTTTACAACATGGTCGTAGATTATTTAGCCTGCGGCATTGATCCATCTAAAACCATGATCTTTACCCATTCGGCAATTCCTGAGCTTAACCAACTCATGCTGCCGTTTCTTTCGCTTGTTACCGAAGCAGAAATGGAGCGCAATCCAACTGTTAAGGCAGAGCAGCAAGCATCGGGCCATGCTCTAACAGGACTATTACTTACCTATCCAGTCCACCAGGCCTGTGACATTTTATTCTGCAAGGGCAATATCGTGCCAGTTGGTCGTGACCAACTCCCCCATATTGAAATAACTGACAAAATCGCCCGTCGCTTCAATGAACGCTATGCCCCTGTCTTCCCCGAGCCAGTAGGACTTCTCACCTCAACACCTCTGATGCCTGGTTTAGACGGCCGCAAAATGAGCAAATCTTACGGAAACGCCATTTCACTCTCAATGACAGCAGAAGAAACTGCAAGGCTCATCAAAAAGTCGCGCAGCGATTCCGAGCGCACCATTACCTTTGACCCTGAGAACCGTCCTGAGATTTCTGGACTTCTTTCCACAGCGGCAATTTGCACTGGTCGCGATGCAACAGAAATCGCTGACGAAATTGGCGACGGTGGCGCAGGACAGCTCAAGCGCTACGTCACCGAAGTAGTTAACGATTACTTTGCCCCGATTCGAGCACGCCGAGAAGAAATTGCTCAGGATATGGATTATGTTGCCAACGTAATTCACGAGGGCAATCAGCAAGCACGCCAAATTGCTTCAGCTACCCTCGAACAGGTCCGTGAAGCAATGGGCATGACGTATTAAGTCACGTTCTGATTAGTCGAGTTCTGATAAGGCCTCACCCAGCAGTGTGAGGCCTTTTTCTAAGACCTCAGACCGTGCGCAATACCCCAAACGAGCGCCACAAGGGAGCTCAAAACGACTTCCGGGCACCAAAAGAACACCACGCTTGTGTAAAAGATCAAGACAGAAAGTTTCGTCATCAAGGTTATTAGGCAAATCAAAACGAACGTATGAGGTTGAAACTCCCTTTGGCACCGTCCAATGAACACGCGGTTGTTGGGCAACCCATTGTTCTACAATCGCACGATTCTTTTGCATGATGGCGGAATTACGCGCAAGAACACGATCACGATGAGCAAGAACATAGGTTGCCAAGCAATCGTTAATGGCACCGCCGGAAATCATGGTGTAATCACGAAGGATACGAATTGTTTGAGAAATCTCATCATTAGCAATGACCCAGCCGATGCGTGCTGCAGGCAGAGAATATGTTTTTGATACCGAGTTGGTAACAATGCCACGATCGTAAACATCAATCACAGAAACAAAATCATCAGTATCTTCAAGTGGAAGATACACTTCATCGCTTAAAACATAGGCACCAACCGATGAAGCTATTTCAACAATCGCCTTAATTTCTTCAGCAGAAAGCACCGTGCCAATAGGATTGGAGGCATTATTTATACAGATGAGACGCGTATTTGGACGTATAAGGCGTTCAAGTTCCTCTATGTCAGGGTGCCATCCAAGCTCTTCATGAATCTGCCAATACTCAACCTCAGCTCCAAGAGCCCGGGGTATCTCATAGAGCGGAGCATAGGTAGGCCACTCAGCAATAACATGATCGCCTGGACGGACTACTGCCATAAGTGCATTGAGATTCGCGCCGGTACATCCATTTGTTTGTAAAATCCGGTTTGGTGCAATATCAGTTGTATAAAGACTTGCCACTTGCTCTTTAAAAGCAGGTGACCCTTCGATCCATCCATAATTGAGCTTCTCAGCAGCAATAGCATCACGAAGTGTTGCTCCGCCTTCTCCGTCCAGCGCCTGAAGCTCTTCAAACGTAAGAGAAGCAATGGTGGATTGAGCAATATCAACGCGCGCACTGCGCTCCCATACATTAAGCCAATCTTCTACGCCTATAACGGGCATATCCATAACAACCTCCAGGTGTTGTATTCGTGTATGGGAGCGCTTAGATGTGCTTCTATTTACCGCAATGTAGCGTACATCACAGCCTTGATGGTGTGCATGCGATTTTCAGCTTCATCAAAGACTTTTGACTGACGAGACTCAAATACTTCGTCTTCAACTTCCATCTCTGTTACGCCAAACTTCTTGGCAATATCAGCACCAATGGTGGTATTGGTATCGTGGAACGCAGGAAGACAATGAAGGAAAATAGCAGACGGGTCAGCAAGAGCCATAAGCTCCTTCGTTACACGATAAGGCGTGAGCTGGGCGATACGCTCAGTCCAAACCTCATCCGGCTCACCCATGGAGACCCAAACATCGGTATAGATAACATGTGCGCCAGCACAAGCAGTCTGAGGATCCTGAGAGAGCGTAATGGTGCAGCCATTCTCAGCGGCAATGGGTGTGCAAGCCTCAATAACATCATCGGCGGGCATGCACTCTTCAGGTCCGCAGGCAACAAAATTCATGCCGAGCTTGGCGCACACCACCATAAGAGAACGGGCAACATTGTTCTTGGCATCGCCCATAAAGACAACAGTCTTACCCTTAATATCGTAATTAAAGTTCTCTTGAATCGTAAGAACATCGGCAAGCATCTGTGTAGGATGCCAAAGATCAGTCAGACCATTCCAGACAGGCACACCGCTCTTTGCAGCAAGCTCATCAACATCTTCCTGAGCAAAGCCACGGAACTCAATACCGTCATACATGCGGCCCAGCACCCGGGCGGTATCCTCAATGGATTCTTTCTTGCCCATCTGTGAGCTGCCTGGATCGAGATAAGTTACACCCATACCCAAATCCATAGCGCCTACCTCAAAGGCACAACGTGTACGGGTAGAAGTCTTTTGGAAGAGCAGAACGATATTCTTTCCTTCAAGATAACGATGGGGTGTACCAGTGCGCTTGAGATCCTTAAAGTTCTTAGACAGCTTGAGCAGATACTCAATCTCCTCAGTTGAAAAATCGAGAAGTTTAATAAAGCTTCTCCCGGAGAGGTTGACGCCCATCTATATACCTTCCTTTCAATTATTGAAGCTCAGCTGCAAAATCTGAGCACTTAACAACAATCAAACTTATTGAATAACCTCGTCACGCTCAAATGGCATGCTCATGCATCTTGGACCTCCACGACCACGAGAAAGCTCAGATGAAGGCACCACAAGAAGATCGAGACCAGCCTTGTACAAAGCTTCATTTGTCACATTATTTCGCTGATAAACACAAATTCGACCAGGAGCAACTGCGAGGGTGTTAGATCCGTCATTCCACTGCTCACGAGCAGCTGCTACCGGATCGCCGCCACCACACTCAACCAGCGTGACAGAATCAAGCCCCAGAGCATGAGCAAGAATGTGTTCAAGCGTATCGTTATGCTCAACAATTCGAACAGATCCCGGATGAGAACCACGAGAAAGCTCGAAGACTTGCAAAGTTCCCATAATGCCAGGATGAATGGTGAACTTATCAATGTCTATCTGCGTAAAAACCGTATCCAAGTGCATGAAAGCACGAGAGACAGGAATATTAAACGCCAAGATCGAATCTATTTCAGAAAGATCTTGCCGTTCCCACAATATATGCTGCGCAAGCGTATCAATTGCGGAAGCTTGTGTTCGCTGAGAAATACCGATAGCCAAGCATTTGGCTGAAAGATTAAGGATGTCGCCACCCTCCATATGGAATGCACTGTTGCGGTGATACCACAGCGGCGTATCGCAATAGTGAGGATGATCGCGGAACAAAAATTGACCCAGCAACGTTTCACGATTGCGCACGTCAGAATACATGTGATTCAGACAAACACCATGCCCAACCACAGCAAAAGGATCTCTTGTGAAGTAAGCGTTTGGCATAGGATCTACGAGAAGAGAAACTTCCCCACCTTGTCCAGGGCGAATATGATCCGCTAAGCGCGACCCAGCCTCAATAGGAAGATCAACTTCGTTTGCACGAACACCAGCTATGCATTTGCAGACAAAGGCCTCGGTGTCTTCGATGGAATCCATGAACTCGCGCACAGCAGCACGTGTACGTTTACCACGTAATCCCGACTCTTCGAGCCATCGCGTACAAAACTCATCACGACTGCCCGCAGCATCGAGCGCCTCAGCAACTAAGTGCTCTAAATACACAACTTCCACGCCCTGGTCGCGAAGAACCTGAGCGAACGTATCATGCTCTTGCTGAGCCACCTCAAGATATGGAATATCGTCAAAGAGAAAATGAGGGAGCTCATCTGGCACAAGATTGAGAAGCTCTTCTCCTGGACGATGGAGCATGACTTTACGTAAAGTCCCAATCTCGCTATGAACAGACAGCCCTTTTGACATATGCGAGGTCTCCTCTCATAGACAACACACTGCATGCCAACGCAACACTATGAATTATCTTCGTAGCATATCGCCATTCTATCCAATAAATAGAGCAGACGGGTGAGCGGAGTAAGCAGCACCGTAATCGGGTTTATCCAACTGATGCGACCATTTCATATTTTGCAATAATAACCCTTTTCACCTGGTATTTATTTCCTAGCAATAAAATGTGGACTACGATTTAAAATATAGTTATAACCACTTACGATCAATTTTCAATATTGACAAATTCAAGATGCATTATGCATATCTGGAGCTTTCGAAGTGAGTATGTAAGGGTTTCTCTACTTGCACATCCCTTGTGATTATACGCCTAGAGCCCTGGTAACATTATTAGTACACACAACGATGCCGGGGGGAGCTATGGCAAAGAAAGAAGCTAGCAAAAAATCCCGTAAACAAACTGATGATAAGGACCTTTCACTTGAACCTTTCGAGCGCAGTCCTGAGGGTCTCGCACGGCGTGTTTCAAAATTTGAAGGGCGCAAGAACGCTGGCAAGCATTCCGAACGAGATTTTTCTTATACACAAAATCGTGAGTTGAGTTGGTTACAGTTCAACATGCGAGTTTTAGATGAGGCATTTGATCCCACCGTGCCTCTTTTTGAGCGCCTCAAGTTCGTTTCTATTTTTGCAAGCAATCTCGATGAATGGTTCATGATTCGAATCGGAGGACTTTCTGAGCTTGCTACCCTCAAGCACCAGCCTCGTGACAATAAATCAAATCTCACACCGAGTGAGCAGCTTGAGAAAATTTTTAAGCAGCTCCCAGAGATGTTAGATCGTCATGAAGAGGCATTTCATCGTACGGAAGCCGCCCTCGCTCAAGAGGGGCTTATTCGCGTTACGCCTGCAACTGCCACAGAAGCCGATATCACTGCAATGACGCACTATTTCCGTCAGCGTCTCTCCCCTATTATTTCTCCTCTTATTGTCGATCCACGCCATCCTTTTCCTAACTTAAGAAATGGACTTCTCTATGTCATGTGCTCGCTCGATGGGCCCGATGAAAAGGGACTGTTGGGAATGGTTGAGGTTCCGCCAACCCTTGATCGCGTCATTCCGCTATCTTCCGGCTCCCAAACCTCTCGATACACCTTGCTAGAGGATGTCATCATCGCCAACTTGAGCGAGTGTTTTGGTAGCTATGTCCCCACATCGGCATGCATCATTCGCGTTACCCGCAACGCTGATATAGATCCAGATGGCGAAGGAGTGGAAGAGGAAGAGGACTATCGCCAACATATGAAAAAGGTCCTCAAGCGGCGCCAGCGTCTTGAGCCTGTTCGCCTTGAGATGAGCTCATTTGCTCCATTTGACGAATCCCTTACCAGCTTTATTCGCAAAGAGCTCAAGCTTTCACGCGAACGAGTATCACATGTCGAAATCCCGCTTGACCTTTCATACGTGTATGACTTGGAAGACCTCCTTCCAAAGCGCGTTGCTTCTAAACTCGTCTTCCAACCCTTCGAGCCGCAGCTTTCTCCTCTGGTAGAACAGGGTAAACCTATGCGTCAACAAGTCATGGATCATGACATTTTGCTGTTCTATCCCTATGAAAGCATGTCCCCTCTGCTCGACTTACTCCGCGAGGCTTCAAACGACGATGACTGTATTTCAGTCAAAATCACCCTCTATCGTGTAGCAAAGCAATCGAGACTGTGTGAAAGTCTCATTGCAGCTGCTGAGAATGGCAAAGATGTCACTGTTTTAATGGAACTCCGTGCACGTTTTGATGAAGCCAATAATATTCAGTGGGCAGAGCGTCTGGAGTCTGCAGGCTGCACCGTTATATATGGTTCCGAAGGCTTTAAATGTCATTCAAAGATATGCCAGATCACCTATCATGAAAGCGGCAAAATAAGCCGTATTACCTGTCTTGGAACCGGCAACTTCAATGAGAAGACAGCTCGTCTTTACTCAGACTTTATGCTCCTTACCTCTCATGAAGGAATTGGAAACGACGGCAACGCATTTTTCCGCAATCTCTCAATTGGCAATCTTGCAGGCACGTACGCCTATCTCGGTGTTGCACCAACAGGGCTCAAGCCTCTCATTATGCGTGGCATAGATCGAGAAATTGCTCGAGCTCAAGCTGGTATGCCCGCTCAGGTATTCCTCAAGATGAACTCACTTACCGATCGTGATGTTATCGACAAGATTGCCTATGCATCACAAGCCGGCGTAAGGGTCATCATGATCATCCGTGGCATCTGTTGTATTCGCCCCGGAATCAAAGGGATTACCAACAATGTGCATGTCCATCAAATTGTTGGACGTCTTCTTGAACATTCTCGTGTGTATGCCTTTGGCGCCGACGTGGATACAATTTATCTTTCAAGCGCTGACATGATGACGCGAAACACCGAGCGACGTGTCGAGATAGCCTATCCAGTTCTTGACCCCATCTGTCGCAAAATGGTTATCTCTTATATGAACCTCCAGCTTGCTGACAATGTAAAGGCTCGTATTCTCACGCAAAATGGCACATGGAAACGTGTTGAGCGCAATGAGGATGATCCGGCAATCGACAGTCAGCAGCTCATGATTGAGTTGGCTTATCGTCGTTCATCCAATGCTATTTCAGGCCGTAAGGCAGCGCTTTATCCTATTTCTGTCGTGATGCCAAAACTGCCTCAGGGGGGACTGCACGATCTTCTCGTGATGTCAGGATCTGCAGAAACTCACCCACGTCTTGCAACTGAGGCCGATCCCGCTGTACATGAGACTGAAGACACCGATGCTCGAGTGGAAATAACGGAAGCTCCTTTAACTCAAGAGGTGGCTTCTGATATTGCGGCTGAAACAGTTTCCTCTCCTCAGTCCACTGAAGACATAACCCCGGTGAACGAGAGTGTCGTTGAGCAGAAAGCATCAGAGTCGGTTTCATCAGAAGCTTCGTCTAACCCTGATGAAGTCGAAGAGATAGTGGAGCCCATTATTGAAACGGTTGAAATAGAGGGTCCTGTAGAGTCACACACAAATAAGCCAAGTGATATCGCAGCAATTGATTTGCATCATCGAGGACGATTTGCCACCGCTTTTGCACTTATCGTCCTTGGAATAAAAACTCTCTTCCGCGGAACTAACAACAAACAATCCTAGGCGACGTATATATGAAACTCACCATTGAACGCATGACCTATGGACCGGATGCCATCGCTCACGATGGCAATGGTAAGGCAGTTTTTGTAAGAGGTGGAACACCGGGCGATTATGTGGAAGCAGAAATTCTCTCAGAAGGATCGAGCTTTTCGCGAGCGCGCATTGCTGAGGTACTAGAACCCGGCCCTAACCGGATTTCTTCGCCCTGTCCCCTTTCAGATGAATGTGGCGGCTGCCCTTGGGCATCGCTGGCTCGCACAGCACAGCTCGAAGCAAAACGTTCCTGCGTAATAGACGCACTTACTCGCATCGGGCATTTCTCTTCTGATGAAGCAGAGAAACTTGTTGCAACATGTCGACATACCGATGAAGCTTGGGGATACCGCAACAAAATTGAACTGGCCTTTTCTCGTTCATCTGGACGATCAATGTTAGGCATGCATGCTCTAGGCGATAATCATGTCCTAAAAGCCAATGCCTGTCCTTTACTTGATAAACACTTTGCTCGTGTTCCGCGTGCCGTTGCAGGCGCACTTACCTATCTTTCAAACTCGCATGATTTATCGTTTGAACGTATAGGCATTCGTGCCTCGCGACGCACTAAAAACGTTGAAATCGCTCTTTGGACAACACCGGGACCTTTTCCCCGTGCACAGGCGGCAAAAATCCTCAACGATGCCCTTAAAACCACCTCAGTTGTGCGTGTTCTAACAAAGGGCCCCTCTAAAGCCCGTCGAATTGCAGGGGTTGAGCGTCTCAGTGGCAGCGGTAATTGGCAGGAACTTATTGGAGATAACCGAATGAGTTTCTCAGCTCCTTCTTTTTTCCAGGTAAATACCGCTGGTGCAGAACAACTCATATCCTTAGTTATCGATGCTCTTCAGCCCACTGCTGAAGACATTGCAATGGATCTCTATTCTGGAGCTGGAACGTTTACCCTGCCGCTTGCCCAAACATGTGATTTTGTCTATGCCGTAGAGAGCTACGGTCCTGCTGTGCGGGATTTACGACGGAATTTAGAAACGGCAAACCTTACAAATGTTGATGCTCAAGGTGGCGATGCAGGACGGGAATTTCCGGATGATGAGGCAGATATTATCGTTGTTGATCCGCCTCGTTCTGGTCTGTCCGAACAAGTGGTTGAATTGCTCTGCGAACAACCAGCACGTGCAATAGCGTATGTTTCCTGTGATCCCGCAACGCTTTCGCGAGATCTTGCCCGTTTTCGTTTAAACGGTGCGTTCGATATTGCATCAATAACTCCGGTAGATTTATTCCCGCAAACTTTTCATGTAGAGACGGTTACTCACTTAGTCCGTTCCAACAGGAGATCTCATTCATGAAACATGTCCTTCTAGCTTCTGGCTCCCCTCGACGAGAGGCGCTGCTTCGAACTGTTGGCGTAGTACCTTCGGTGAAACCACAAGCAGTTGACGAAACTCCTCTCGAAAATGAGTCACCACAAGAGCTTGTATCACGTCTTTCTCAAATAAAAGCCCATGCTGCTCTCGAGAATGGCGATGCACAACCAGGCGATATTATTATTGCTGCTGACACTACGGTGGCCTTCAATGGCCGTGAACTTGGGAAGCCTAAAGATCCAGATCAAGCACGTTTTATGCTTCATCTCTTATCCGGCAACACGCATACCGTTTCTACCGGCGTCAGCATTGTTCTTGTAGATGAAACCGTTCCAAAATTCCTTGCCGAAACAACGTTCGTAGAAACAGCGTATGTTTCTTTCTATCCTCTTTCAGATGCAGTTATCGAAGCATATATTGCAAGCGGCGAGCCTTTTGATAAGGCCGGCTCTTACGGCATACAGGGCCGAGGATCTTTGCTCGTAGATACGATTGATGGTGATTATTTCACTGTCGTAGGACTTCCTCTCGCCCGAACAGTTCGCGAACTTGACTTACTCTTGGAACGTTATTCTCGTTGTGAATCTCCGTTTATTCTGAGCTGTTTGGGAGGCATACATGCCTAATTCCATCGAAAGTATTACGCAGATACCTGGAATATTCGCTGCACATACAACAAATTCCGAAAGAGCAACAGGCTGCACCGTTATTATTTGCCCTGCAGGAGCAACCGGTGGTGTCGATGTGCGCGGCGGAGCCCCTGCAACACGAGAGACCGATTTATTACGCCCTGAAGAGACAGTAGATGTGCTACATGCGGTTGTTCTATCTGGCGGCAGTGCCTTTGGACTCGAGGCTTCCTGTGGCGTTGCAAATGAACTAGCACGCCAAGGCATTGGCCTTGATGTAGGTGTTGGTGTAGTGCCCATTGTAAGTGGTGCATGTCTGTTTGACTTAGCGTGCGGAGATGCACACGCTCATCCCACACGAGAAGACGGCGAACTTGCCTGTCGAGTTGCACTCAGTCGAGAAAATCCTCCATCTCCACTTGAGCGTGGGTGTGTAGGCGCTGGTACCGGCTGCACCGTTGGTAAGCTTGCAGGCCCCGAGCGTGCCATGAAATCCGGTTTAGGTGAAGCAGTATCTCAAGGACCCAACGGATTGGTTTGTGGTGCTATCGCAGCAGTAAACGCTGTTGGTGATATTCACGATCCCTTTACGGGTTCTTGGATAGCCGGGATGCGTGATGAAAAAACCAACCTGCCACAGGGTGCTTCATTAGCAGCACTCTTAGACCAAACGGCTTCTATGCCCTTAGAGCGCACTAATACTACTATTTCTTGTATTGTCACCAATGCAAAGCTTACAAAAGCCCAGGCAACCAAAGTAGCTCAAATGGCGGCAGATGCCTATGCGCATGCCATAGTGCCAACACATACCACAAATGATGGTGACACCATCTTTGTCATGGCTACAGGTGAGATACCAGCCGATGTCGATGTGGTTGGTGCGCTTGCTCAAAACGCTCTTGAAAGCGCAATTGTTGATGGAGCACGACAAGCAATTTCGTCATACGGCTTTATTGCAGCGTGCGATGTATAACTTGTCTAGTTAAACCGATATAAACGCTGAGCCACGCGATAGATGCCAATGGTTGTTTTTCTGCCCACGTCAGTGGGCAGATTTGTTGCGACACCCATTGCGCCATGTCGAGCACGACGATACATGCGGTCATCATAGGCCTTAAGTTCATCCCAAAGGGCTTCACATTCATCCATAGCGTTGGGTTTATCAGAGATGCGCGAATACACTGAAGCTGCAGCCATCATGAGGGTGAAGTAGTTATACATGTACCTGCGTAAACGAGGCTGCTCAACATCATCGTGAATATGGTATGCATGCATCATAATGCGAGTGACACGGATATGTTGATCGACTCGAGAAACCATAATGCTCTCGTTAACCGATTGATCTTCACGTCCAATGAAGTACCGATAAAGATCAACATCGAGATAATAAAGCGATCGACAGCGTGGCAGAGGAACATACGCATAGATATTGTCTACATAGAAGGTATGAGCTGGGAGTGGCAAACCGCCTTGGCGCAAGATTTCAGTGCGATAGCAAAGCGCATGCATAAGCAGATACTGCGCCATATTAAAGCTGCCGATCTTGTCCCACCCAATCACCTTATTGCGTGGAAGCGCATAGCGAAAATCAACAATGCTCTGCTTACCATCAGCAACGTGCTCATGCACGTAGTTAGTAATTACAAGATCAACCGGCAAGGCCAAAAAGACAAAACGTCTTAATTTTTCTAACAACTCAGCGAGCGCAGCACCATCCACCCAGTCGTCCGAGTCGACGATTTTAAAATATGCCCCATCGGCTTCACGTAAAGCGGCCAAAATGCCCATCCCATGTCCACCATTTTCTTGGTGGACTGCTTTGATGAGATTGGGATAGCGCTCTGCCCACTCATCGGCTTTCTGAGGGGTGGTATCTTTCTGAGAGCCATCATCAACAATGACAATCTGAATGTCATCTGCATACTCAGACCCTTCCAGAATGGAAGAGATGCAATGATCCATATAGTCAGCAGAGTTGTAACAAGGAATACCAAATGTGATGGTCTTTCCTTCGATATGCTCCGTTCGCTGTAGCTCTGACATTACCCAGCAATCCTCACTAGCGCTGTGCCACTATCTCATCGCTCAATTCGAGCGCAGAGGCACAGACGGCATCCATGTCGTAATAACGATACTCTGCAAGACGGCCCACTGGATGGAAATTGAGCAGGCCCTCAACACGCTCGCGATAGCGACGATACAGTGCTTGAGTTTCATCTTCAATGATGGCGTAATAAGGCGTCTGCCCACTACCGGGTTCATAAGCCTTGGAATATTCACGCATAATAGTTGTTTTACCAGGAACAACCTGACCTGTCATATTCTTGAATTCGGTAATACGCGTGAAGTCTTCACTCGTTGTGTAATTAACCGTACCCACTGGCTGGAATTGATCCTGATCGAGCGTCTCAAACACCATATCAAGTGTTCGATATGGCAAAGCGCCCAAATCGTAATCAAAGAGCTCATCCAGTGGACCGGTATAGATAATCTCTCCGCCATACGGACGCTCACGCACGGTTATGCCATCGGAGCTAAAGCCCAAAAGATCGCGAGCATCCACTTCAAGAAAGACATCGATAAGATCGTGATCAAGCATGCGCTCAAAAAGGCGTGTATAACCATCAACCGGCATGCCCTGATGTGGAGCCTGCGGGAAATAACGGTCATCATCACCGATAAATACCGGTACACGTCCTGTAACAGAAGGATCAATTTGGTCAGGGGTTTTACCCCACTGCTTCATGGTGTAGTGCAGAAATACATTTTCATACACGTAATCGGCAACTTCTGCGAGTTCAGCATCGTTCTTCTCGCGAAGCTCCATAATAGGCACTTTTTTATTTTCACCGAATGTGGCTACAAGCTTTTCGTAGAGATGCTCTCCGTGCTCTTCGCCAAAAGCCAACTTCAAAGAAGTGTGGTTAAAAGGCACCGGCATGAGAGTGCCATGAATGTTGGCAAGCACCTTATGCTGATAGTCCGTCCACTCAGTAAAGCGAGACAAGAATTGATGCACACGGTCATTGTATGTGTGATAGATATGCGGCCCATACTTATGGATAAGAATACCGGCGGCATCGAGACAATCGTACGCATTACCTGCAATATGATTTCGGCGCTCAAGAACAGCTACGCGAGAACCACACGTCTCCGCAAGACGACGTGCACAAGTGGCACCTGCATAGCCGGCGCCGATGACGATGACGTCGTACAGATCGGGGTTGAAATCCGAGGGCAGTCCGATGTCGCTTGTCATCTGAATCCTTCCATCTAACGTAATACCACGTTTCCTAGTATTGTTTTATAAAGAAAGACGCAATCCGTGTACGGAGAGCTTCTTAAACTTCGTACCGATTCTAACACGCGTCCATATAATAGGTTGCAGTGCACATGGAAGGCATAGAGAGAGGACTACAATGAGCGATTTTCTAGAGCGTATGAAAACTGCCGCCAAAGCCTACAAGAAGACAATTGTTTTACCGGAAGGTGAAGATCCACGCACGCTTGAAGCTGCGCGCAAAATCGTAGCCGAAGATCTTGCCCACATCGTTATTTTGGGCGACCCCGCCACAATTGATGTTGAGGGCGTAACCGTTATTGATCCTAAGAGCCCCACTGCTCCTAAACACGAAGCTTATGCCCAGAAATTCGCTGAGTTGCGCGCAAAGAAGGGCGTCACTATTGAGCAAGCGCGCGCCCAGATGATGGATGCAACGTATTACGGCACCATGATGGTAAAGATGGGCGACGCTGACGGCCTTGTTTCTGGCGCTTGCCATTCAACCGCTAACACCCTTCGTCCTGCCCTTCAGATTCTCAAGACAGCACCCGGCACCAAACTTGTTTCTGCGTTTATGGTTATGTGCACGAAAACACCAGAATTCGGTGTTGATGGAACACTCGTGTTCGCAGATTGTGGTCTGAATATCGATCCAACCTCCGACGAGCTGTCTGAAATTGCAATTGCCTCCGCCAATTCCTTCCGCACTTTTATGAACGAAGTAGAACCAAAGGTTGCCATGCTTTCCTACTCTACTATGGGTTCCGCTGGCGGAGATACAGCTAAGAAGGTCCAAGAAGCCACTGCCTTTGCAAAGGATAAGGCTCCTGATCTTGCCATCGATGGAGATCTCCAGCTTGATGCAGCAATTGTCCCTGAGGTGGCTACTCTCAAAGCTCCTGAAAGCTCCGTTGCGGGTCATGCAAATGTTTTGGTCTTCCCGAACCTTGAATGCGGAAATATTGGCTATAAACTCGTTCAGCGTTTTGGACAAGCCGAAGCTTATGGCCCCATTCTGCAGGGCATTGCCAAGCCGGTAAACGATCTTTCACGTGGCTGCTCAGCAGACGACATTGTGGGCGTTGTAGCTATTACATCTGTACAGGCACAGATTGCCGATGCCCACGATCTGGCATAAAGAAATTCAGGCTTTAATACAAGACCGCATCCTTTGTGGGTGCGGTCTTTTTTCATAGATTATATATCTTGAGTCGAGCATCTATTTCTTGCAAGGTCATACGGAGAGCAAAGAGCTGTTGATAGGTAGCAGTGCGAACTTTGCCTTGTGTCTTAAGAACTCCCATACGTTCAGAAATATCTTGGAGTTCACAACGAACCTCAGAAGCAAAGGCTTCGTATGCGGCAAGTCTTTTACTGGCAACTTCATCCATGCCACACCACTACCCTATTCAACACAGCTTGTTACCACATGAGCTTAACCACGCTTTTTCTTGCCGCCCAGAGGATGCGGACCTGCCGCTCTCACCTCTTCTGCCATGTCTGGGTGGTTCACACGGGCATTTTCTTCAAACATGGTAGCAAGACGCTCTGCCTGCTCATCATAAGCAGCTTTATCAGCCCACGTATTACGTGGATTGAGCAGTTTACGTGATACACCAAGACAGAGGTTGGGGATCTCAAGATTAAAGCGCTGCTCATGCCAGTAGCCACTCGCCTCTAAAACACCCGACATGGCTGCATTTACCATTTTACGGGTAAGCGAAAGCTTCATACGGTGACCAACGCCATAAGGTCCACCAGTCCAGCCGGTATTGACGAGATAAACTCGTGTTCCACCTTTCTCGATGCGCTCACCAAGCATCTTGGCATATACATTGGGATCCAGAGGCATAAACGGCTCACCAAACAGTGAAGAGAAGGTGGGCTGAGGCTCAGTAATACCACGCTCGGTACCAGCAACCTTAGAGGTAAAACCAGTTATGAAGTGATACATAGCTGCATTGGTTGAAAGTTTGGCAATAGGCGGCAATACACCAAATGCATCTGCGGTAAGAAAGATAACTACGTCGGGGACGCGCGTAGCCACACCATCAACCACAGCATCGGGAATAAATTCAACTGGATATGCCACACGACCATTCTCAGTGATGGAAACATCGTCAAAGTCGGGGATGCGCGTCTGGGGATCGAGCACTACATTCTCAGAAACGGATCCAAAACGTATGGCATTGTAAATCTGGGGCTCAGTCTCCGGTGTGATATTGATAGTCTTGGCATAGCAGCCGCCCTCAATGTTGAACACGCCATCATCGGCCCAACCGTGTTCGTCATCGCCAATAAGATTGCGACCAGGAGCAGCCGAAAGGGTTGTTTTTCCCGTTCCAGAAAGACCAAACAATACTGTTGTTCCTTTGGAACGCGGATTCATATTGCATGAGCAATGCATGGGTAAAACGTTATCTTCCACCGGCAACAAGTAGTTCATAGCGGAGAAAATGGACTTCTTAATCTCACCAGAATACGAGGTACCACATACCAAAATAGTGCGATCCTCAAAGTTGATAACTACCGCAGCTTCAGAATTTGTCCCATGAATAGCGGGGTCACATTTAAAACCGGGGGCAGCAAGCACCATGAAATTAGGTGCATAGCGTGACAGTTCCGCAGGCATTGGACGCACAAGCAGCTGATGAACAAAAAGCGCCTGACTTGCAAGCTCGCACACGACCTCAAAGTTGCGAGAATAACGACGATCCGCGCCTGCAACTGTTTGCATCACAAACAGATCATGATCGTTAAGATATGCGACAGTATCTTCCTTGATCTTCTCGTAATGCTCTTTTGATAAGGGGACATTTACACTGCCCCAAGCGATTTTGTCGTGCACATCGGGAGTGTCAACAATAAAACGATCACGTGGAGACCTGCCGGTATATTTGCCTGTAGTTACACAGAGGGATCCGGTATCTGAAAGAACACCTTCTCCTCTACGAATAGCCTCTTCAACAAGCAGTGCGGTGCTGAGATTGAGCTTTATACGACTGTCGTCATAGGCAAGACCAAGCCGCGCAAAATCATCCTGAACCATGATACCTCCTTTGCTTTGAGGGCTGTCCAAAAAAAACAGGCACGAAAACAGCTCTCGTGCGAGAAAATCCCCTAGGGAATCATCCCCCAATTAGACGGATAAGACCACCCAACTCGGCGAACGGTATCCTCAACAAAAACGACAGAAAAATTTCAGGATGCTAGAACACGATCTTCATAAGCCTTAAGAAGCGCTGCTATCCCTTCATCATGCGAGGCAACAAGTAATGTTCTTCCCTGTAAATGACGTAAAACAAATTCACAGGCTTTTTTGCGCGTAAGATCATCAAGGGATGAAAAGGGCTCATCAAGCAACACGGCATCACTCGACACAGCAAGAGCACGCGCAAGTTCAACACGTCGTCTCATGCCGCCTGAAAGCTCACTTACAGGACGATCAAGCGCCGATGCGGGCAATAACTCTAAAAGGAGTGCTTGGGCGTCGGAGTAAGACAATAGGCCATCACAGGCTAATACAAGATTTGCCTCCGCGCTCATACCTTCAACTAGCTTTGTTGTTTGAAACATACAGCTCGGAGATTTCGGTCGTAAAACTTCGCCATCATAAGCGCTCTCAAAGCCAAGAAGTATTCGGAATGCTGTTGTTTTGCCGGCACCAGATGGATCAGTAAATACCATTCTTGATCCTGCATCCGCATCAATCTCAAAGGGACCAACTACCAGATCTCCATAGGAGACCGTCACTTCATGAAGAGCAATTTCAGCTGCCTTGCTAACCTTCTGAGAATCCCCACCAGGACGTGATAGACATGCAGCATTGAGTGCCCATGTACGAGAAGAACCAAGCAACCATAAAAAGAGACGTTCTGAAGCCCAAGCAAGCAGCACTACCACAATTGTCCAAGCAAAGAGGTCTGCCGTATCGAACAATAACTTTGCTTGATACACCCTATCTCCCATACTTCCTTGCGGGATGCCTATCAGCTCTGCAGCGACACCAGCCTTCCAACTCATGCCAACACAGGTCTTTCCTGAAGCAATTAAGAAAGGAACCAGGTCAGGCCACGTGGTTGCAAGCCAACGACGTATACGAGAAACCCTCAGTGTTTTTAAAAGTGCATCAAATGAAGTATCACGAGCTGAGCAAGCTTCGGTTACCGAGAAATAAAGTGCAGGTAGCGCTACAAAAACCACTGCCACAAAGCTCACGTTACGAGAGCCAATCCAGATCAAAAGTAAAACAACTATGCAGGCCACCGGAACACTTTTCATGGCTGACAGCACAGGAGCTATAAACTCATAGACCGCCGAAAAAGAAGTAGAAAGTATTCCTAAAACAAGGGCAAGGATAAACGCCAATATAAAGCCACTCATCACACGCGTAAGAGTAAAACCAACAGTAGAAAGAAATGCTGACTCAACAACATCGCGCACGAGAGCTGTAAATGTAGAGATTGGCCCTGCTAAAAGAAGGTCTGTGCCAATGACCATACTCGCAAGTTGCCATACCACAATCCAAAGAAGTATGACAAAAAAACGACGAACAGCACGAACAGAGGGCTTAGAAAGCCCTCTGTTCTGACCCATCCGTCGAGAAGAAAACGAATGCTCTGGACTTACCCGAGCCAGTAGAAATCATCTCCAGGAAGAGCACCACCAACAGAAGTTGGATCGGCATCATAGAGAACTTTCAGATAACCAGAAAGAGCATCTTGCATCTCAGAACCCGTGATGCAAACAAGGCTGCATCCAGGAATTGCCTCAGCTGCGACATCTGCATTATCAATAATGCCACGCTTGACAACGAGCTCAGCTGCAACAGAAGGATCACTGTTGACCGTCTTTACAGATTCAGACTGTCCATCAAGGAATTCCTGGACGGCTTCTGGATGATCCTTAAGAAAATCATTGCGCACAACGGTGACACCGGTTACCAAACGGCCGCCGTCACCCGCATAAGTGTCCCACACGTCATTGAGATCGATCACAGCCTGAAGATCCTTAACACGTGACTGTGCAACAGTTGCGTAGGGCTGAGGAAGCACTGCGATGGCATTTGGATCAGCAGCTAGTGCAGAAACTACTTCGGTTGCCTCGCTCTTGTACTCAATTGTTACCTGATCTTTAATATCGGCCTTGCTGAGCAAGAAGTTCATGACATACTCAGGAGTTTGCCCCCTACCGGTCATATAGATAGTTTTACCTGCTAAATCATCAAAGGTCTTAATCGAATCATCAGCAGTTACTACATAGAGAACACCGAGCGTATTGATGTCGATAACACTTACCCCACCATCGGTCTTATTGTAAACCGTAGCAGCAACGTTGGCAGGTACAAGTGCAATATCCAGATCGCCGTTAATCAAAGACGGAACGATCTCGTCAGCAGCACCAGAAACGGTAAATTCATACGTATTGTTTGTCTCATGTGCATCGGCTTTTTCCATAAAGGAGACCATGCCAATAGTGGTCGGTCCAGAAAGCGATCCCACGCGCACGGTTACAGGATCAGCAGACGCTGATTGTGTAGAGGTGTCTTCCGTAGAATTTGTTTGACCAGAACAACCAAATAGCGCCAAAACACAACTCAGCGCACAGATGAGCGCTGTTATCGAAAGAAATCTTCTTCTTTTCATAAGAAGCCTACCTCCTTAGCTCGCCCGGCATAGACCAAGCATGGTGATTGGTGTGGAGCAGCTCTTCAGCTCGTGCGGAAAGTGGCTCCTCTAAGAATTCACGATAACACGTAACAATGCTTGGATTCTCGTAAGAGTTGCGCCATTGGCTTACTTTATCCAACCCATACAGTTCTTGTCCGCGCGAACCGGCAAGTTCATCACCATCATGGATGGGCTGACCGCCGCCGCCAACACAACCACCGGGGCAGGCCATTACTTCAACAAAATCATAATGCACGGTACCTGCAAGTATTGCATCACAAAGCTTGCCTGCATTTGCCAAGCCGCTCACCACGGCAACACGCACATTCGTTCCATCTAAATCAAAAGTTGCTTCTTTCCAACCATCTAACCCTCGTACTGCCTGGAACATATCATCAACAGGCGTTTTTCCTGTAACAAGGTGGTAGGCAGTGCGTAAAGCTGCCTCCATAACACCACCGGTTGCTCCGAAAATTGCACCGGCACCCGTTCCAGTTCCCAAAGGATCATCAAAAGGAGCGTCTTCGAGGTTGGCAACATCAAGATGGTCGGCACGAATGAGACGTTCAACCTCTCGAACAGTAAGCACCACGTCCACGTCGGGATCGCCGCAGGCATCATTCATATTGGGATATGCACACTCAGCCTTCTTGGCTACGCACGGCATAATGGATACTGAGAAAATCTTATGTGGATCAAGACCGAGATAATCGGCGTAATACGTTTTGAGAATGGCGCCGAACATCTGCTGGGGTGACTTAGAAGTCGAAAGATCATCCACAAGCTCAGGATAATGTGCTTTTACATAACGCACCCATCCCGGGCAACAAGAGGTAAACATGGGATGTCCCCCATGTTGAGATATATCAAGGTGCTCTAAGAGTTCGCTTCCCTCCTCCATAATAGTGAGGTCAGCGGAAAAATCAGTATTTACAACGTAGTCTACGCCCAGCATACGCAATGCACGTATCAGCTTACCCAACGAGGCCTGATCCTTGGGAATACCTAGCCCCTCTCCCCAAGACGTGCGTACTGAAGGTGCTATTTGAGCAACCACCGTTACAGAAGGATCTGCCAACGCATCAAGCACGCGCTCTGTATCGTCACGCTCGCGAAGCGCTCCTGTTGGGCAATGTGTGATGCACTGTCCGCAAAGCGTGCAATCCACTTCGAAAAAATCAAGACCGCCGCGTACATTGACCACGGTATGTGTTGCTCTACTGGTGACATCCCACACGTGAGAGTCTTGCACTTTGTCACAAACTTGAATGCAGCGATGACAGGCAATGCACTTCGAATTCGTACGGATGAGTGGCTGAGATCGATCCCAGGGGGTATGCACAAGGTGCTTGTTGCCATAATCCAGGTAATAAATACCAAGATCGTTTGCAAGGCTTTGCAGCGTACAATTGCCTGAACGAACACAACTTGTGCATTCGGAATCATGCGTTGAGAGCAGAAGCTCTACGTTTAGCTTGCGAGCCTCGCGCACCTTACGTGAATTGGTATGTACTACCATTCCGTCTAATACGTAGTTATTGCAAGCAGCTACAAGCTGTTCGATGCCTTCGATTTCTACCACGCAAACACGACATGAGCCGATCTCGTTAAGCTCTCGCAAATAGCATAGTGTTGGAATATTAATGCCCACAGAGCGTGCCGCGTCCAAAATAGTTGTATGGTCTGCAACCTCGGCGGTACGACCATCAATCGTAAGCTTTACCATTGCATAATCCTTCCGCCACGGAATGCGCCAAATCCGAAATGATCACACCTCAAGCATCTTGAAGCCTCTTGAAGTGCTTCCTCTTTGGTAAGACCGTTTTCGACCAGTTCCCAATCATTCTTACGATCGGAAGCTTCACGCGTCGTCATTTCACAACGAGCACATGCAAGCTTGCCCTTGAACTGGACGGGTGGAAGTTCAACGCTCAATTTATCAATCTTGTGATCAAACCCGAGATAGTGGTCAATATTTGCCGCTGCAACTTTACCTGCATTAATCGCACGAATGACCGTAGCGGGACCGGACTGACAATCTCCGCCGGCAAAAAGACCGTCAAAACCAGGTACGGAACCATCCTCTTCTGCCACAATCTTGCCACGAGAGCAGGGCACACCAGCGGCTGCAAAGTCTTCAGACTCAATAGCTTGTCCAATAGCAACAACTACGCGGTCGCAAGGAATAACCTCTTCGGGTGCATCCGCAGCACGAGGAGCTGGACGCCCACCACGAGGACCACCGATTATCTGAGGCTGTACACGAAGACCGGTTACATAGCCATCAGGTGCTTCGATAGCGAGCGGTGCATGAAGCTCAAGCAACTCGCACCCCTCTGCTTCTGCACCTGCAATTTCTTCATCCTGCGCGGTCATATCGGCTACACGACGACGATACACAATAGTGACCTTTTGAGCACCACAGCGAACTGCGGAACGAGCCACATCCATAGCAACATTGCCGCCGCCAACAACACAAACACGCTCATGACTAAAGTCTGGAATGATTCCGTCACCAATGGTGCGAAGCATCTCCACAGCAGACAGAACGCCAACAGCGTCCTCCCCTTCCATTCCGAGCTTCCTATCAGCATGAGCACCAATAGCAAGATAAACAGCATCGTATTCCGAGCGAAGTTTCTCTAAATCAGTAACACGGACATCACAGTGCGCTTCGATACCACAATCCAAAATCCACTGGATCTCAGAATCAAGCCGTTCACGAGGCAAACGATAGCTTGGAATGCCGTAGCGCAACATACCGCCCAGCTTATGGCGAGCTTCGAGAATAGTGACTTCATGACCCATAATAGCCAGATAGTAGGCACATGAAAGACCAGCCGGACCACCGCCAACAACTGCAATACGCTTATGCGTGGGCTCTGCTTTGTGGGGACGATAGTTGGATTCCATATGATCGACGGCCCAACGCTTAAGCCCTCGAATATTCATCGGGTCATCCACCATGCCACGGCGGCAGTGCATCTCACACGGATGCTCACACACATACCCGCAGACCAGCGGCAATGGATTGTCTTTGCGGATAAGGCGCACTGCATCAGTATTGCGACCGGCCTCTACGAGCGAAATATAGCCAGGGATATCCACGCCAGCAGGACAGCCTGAAACACAAGGTACAAGCTGGCTTTGCTCAAAGCCACATGCATGGTGCTTAATGTGATAGACAAAGTCATCACGGAAGCCCTTGATAGCATGAAGCGCCATTTCTCCTGCTTCATAACCAATAGCACAGTCACTGGAAAGATAAATGGTACGCGCAGTTCGCTCGATAAGATCGAGGGTATAGTCATTCGCGGTACCATCCAGTACGCTTTCCATAAGCTCTTTGAGTACGGTAAGACCGATGCGGCACGGTGTGCACTTTCCACAGCTTTGAGTTGCACACATCTGCACAAAGGCCATCGTAAACTCAACCGGACATGGAGCTAAGGAACTTACAGCTAAGCGCCGTTCAATGGCCTTATGGAGATCATCCATGACCACCTGGGCATCGCTACGCTCCATTACGTGTAGTCTTGCCATTAAGATCCTCTCCTTTTTATGTGTCCTCCTACAGGCACATTGAAGAGAGTCTATTTCAGATGAAGGCTCGAATGAAGCGTTTGTCTGTAAACGTGGTGCAGTATAAGAGCAGCGGTTGTATGCGGAGGAAGCAATATATGATTACTCACATTAGCAATGGGACTATCTCTGCTTCTATTGACTCGTTTGGAGCACAGCTCACGAGCCTGAGCGCTCACAATAAAGAGTATTTATGGCAGGGCAATCCACAATGGTGGTCTGGTCAGGCGCCTATTTTGTTTCCTATTGTCGGAACACTTCGTAATGACCAGGCACATTCTGCTGCTGGCGAAGTAAAGTTGGGCCGTCATGGCTTGGCTCGTCGTTTTGAACACACCCTTCTCTCTTCGGATGAAACATCAGCTCAATATGAGCTTCGTTCTACGGAAGAGACACGCAAGCAATTTCCCTACGATTTTGTCCTGCGTATGAGCTATAGCCTCATCGGTCCAACCACGCTTGAACAGCGCTATGAAGTAGAAAATACGGGCACCGTTGAGTTGCCTTACACAGTTGGTGCTCATCCGGCCTTTAATGCTCCACTCGATGAAGAAGAAACCTTTGAAGATTATGAACTGAAATTTGCCCGTGCGTGGTCCTATGCATCCCCTTCACTTGATCATGAAAGCGGACTCTTAGATTTCGATCACACCTGGGAAGTCCTCAAGAATGCTGATAGCTTCTCATTAACTCATGATCCATTCCGTGAGCATGACACCATCGTATTTCAGGACGTACCTGATAACGTGGTAACACTTCAAAGCAAAAAGACCTCTCATGGTGTGCGTGTTTCATTCAAAGGTTTCAACTATTTAGGTGTTTGGTCAGA
This sequence comes from Olsenella sp. Marseille-QA0557, assembly GCF_965119725.1. Lineage (NCBI taxonomy): Bacteria > Bacillati > Actinomycetota > Coriobacteriia > Coriobacteriales > Atopobiaceae > Olsenella > Olsenella sp. Marseille-QA0557. The sequence goes on from NZ_CBCPMI010000001.1 coordinate 1,840,145, forward strand.
GATGCACGATGCTCCCTTTGTTGCAATTGAACCATGGATGGGCTGTGCAACTGCTCTCGACGAAGACGATATGTTTGAACATAAACGTGGCATGGAACTTCTCGCACCAGGAGTCACCGCGCGTCACGCCTTCACTATCGAGCTGCTCTAACTATTTCTTGCTTGACCCCGCTGTTTTATGCATCGTTAAGGAGCTGCAAGAGTTCCAGCGGAGAAGAAAGTCGCACGCGGCAAGGCACCTGCTCTGTAACAGGGTCTTGCCGCCAACAGGCAAGAGCAAAATCTGCGCCAGCAGCCTTGGCACATAAACCATCTGCAACAGAATCCCCTACGTAGAGCGCCTGATTGGGTGCGATATGTAATCTATCAAGACAGGCAAGTAAGGGGTCGGGATCTGGCTTATGTCGTTCAGTATCATCTGCTGTAATAATTTCACGCATGTGCTGTTTTATGGCAAACCGAGCAAAACCACGGTTCATTTCATCGCTTGTTTCAGAAGTCACAGCACCCATTACAACCCTGTGCTGGGCAAGTATATCAAGCAGCTCTTCTATCCCCTCAAAGGGGCCAACCTCATCGCCCCACAGCTCATATTCATGATCAAGCCACAGGTCAACTGTTTCCTCATTACTTGGAAGGCCAACCGCTGCTAACGCCTGTGGAGCCGGCAAGGAGAGTCCCAGTTCCATTTCCTGAGGCGTAAGACGGTAACCTCGTATATCTACGGCAACCATCTGCAAGGCATCATGAATAGCTTGCGTAGAATCAACCAGTGTTCCATCGATATCAAAGATAACGGCTGTATAGCGCATAGCTTTCTCCTTTGAAGCTGAGAGGACCTACAGATAAGGGCGACAACCAAGACGGTTGCCGCCCTTATCACTCATTCTATGCCTTGCCTACTTAGCCGAGCAGGTCGACAACATCCAAAGCAATCATGTATTCCTCATTTGTAGGTACTACCATCACAGTAATTGAAGAATCAGGCGTAGAAATCACACGCGGCTCGTCAGAACGGATCTCGTTCTTTGCAGGGTCAATCTTGACACCCATCCAGGCGAGACGATCTGCGACACCAGCACGCATCTCAGGAGAGTTTTCGCCAATACCAGCTGTAAAGGCCATGGTGTCGACACCCTCCATAGAAGATGCCATCTCTGCAAAGAGTTGAGCTGTGCGGTAATAGAACATGTCGAGCGCCATCTGGCAGTTTGCATCCCCGTTGTGAGCTCCTTCTTCAATATCACGCGAATCAGAAGAAACGGCGGACACAGCAAGCAGACCAGACTGCTTATTCATCATCGTGTCGATATCATCGATAGAATAGCCACCAACACGATTGAGATAGAACACCGTTGCGGGATCAAGTGTGCCGCAGCGAGTACCCATGATAAGACCATCGAGCGGAGTAAGACCCATAGTGGTATCCATGCACTTGCCATCTTCAATTGCGCAAAGGCTTGCGCCGGAACCCAAGTGGCAGCTTACAAGCTTATGCGTTTTGTCGCCCATAAGCTCATGAACGGTACGCCAAATGAAGCGATGAGACGTACCGTGAGCGCCGTATTTACGAATGTGGTAGGTATCAACCACATCGCGAGGAAGAGCATAGCGCCAAGCACGCTCAGGCATGTTGTAGTGGAAAGCGGTGTCCGGAACAATTACATTGCCAATCTCAGGGAACATTTCACGGCAAATCTCGATAACATCTGCCTCTGCATAATTGTGAAGTGGGGCCAGCGGCGCAACTTCACGAACCCATGCAAGTGTCTCATCGGTAACAACCGCAGACTCGGGGAAATACCAACCACCCTGAACAACTCGGTGGCCAATGCCTCCTATGGGCTTATTTATGTCTTTCAAAATATCAAAAACATAGGTAATAGCCGTCTTATGGTCAGGTAGGGCAACCTCGAGCTTCTGCTTCTCTCCACCAAGCTCCTCATGACCAATGAAAGACCCCTCAATGCCAATACGCTCACAGTTGCCTTTGGCGTAGACCTCTTTAGTATCCACATCAAGCAACTGATATTTCAGGCTTGAGCTACCAGCATTGATAACAAGGACGTTCATGGGACTCCTTCCGAATTGATATAGTCTCTGGGCACATCTGCCCTTGGAAATAATACGACCTCACGGGTCTTTGTGGAGACCTAAACAAAGAGTTTTATAACAGTCCCTCGCCCATCTCGATGCCGCCGAGGACATGCATATGGAGATGCATCACTGTTTGGCCTGCATCAGCGCCGGTATTCATAATGACGCGAAAACCAGTTTTATCAATGCCTTCGCGGCGAGCAACCTCACCAACAAGCTCCGTCATTGCGGCGAGCGTCTGAGCATCTACATTGTCCAAAATGTTGTCATGATGTGCTTTTGGAACAATCAAAACATGCACTGGAGCCTGCGGATTGGCATCCCTAAAGGCCGCAGCAAGATCATTTTCACAGACCATATCGGTAGGAATTTCTCCTGAGGCAAGTTTGCAGAAAATACAATCAGACATACTATCTCCTTCCTGCCTCATCCGAGGCATAGTCTTACGCACTTACTCATCAACAAAAGCTGTTGAAGGCGCAGCAGTCGTGTCGGGCGCTTCGGCTTGCGTAGCATCAAGAAGAACTTGTACTTTTTGTTCTGCAGAGGCAAGGCGCTCTCGTAAGTCTCGAAGCAGTTCCACCCCACGGGTATATCGAGAAAGAGCATCCTCAAGTTCCAGATCGCCCGCTTCCAGAGAACGAACAATCTGCTCAAGCTCGACAGAAGCTTCTTTAAATGTGAGCTCTTCAACAGGTCTAGGCTCGGCGTTTTCAGCCATTACCTCTCCTTTCCTTATGCATATTGGTATGAGCAACATCAGTTACACATGTCTCAACTGAACCAGATCCAAGCATGACCGACAGGTTATCTCCTATCTTCACCTGCTCAGTATCAGATATGACATGGCCAGCTTCATCACGAACAATGGTATATCCACGCTGAAGTACCGCAAGTGGCGAAAGCGCTAAAAGGGTTCTTGCATCGCGCTCAATCGTATTGCGATGTGGTTGTACAACATATGCCGAAGAGGTGTAGAGTCTTCCCGCAAGACGTTCTACACGTTCAGAAATACGTTCAACCTGCCGCGGCAATGCATCCATAAGACGCTGCTCAGTAAGGAGTAATGACTGCTCTTGCGTCTCTACAATGCTTGCCGGATTAGAAAGGCATCGGCGTTGTGCCAATGCATTAAGTGCAGCGCGTTCAGATTCAATGCGACGCTTGGCAGCTAAGCCCAAACGGTGCGAAAGATCCGAAAACGCTCGATTCTCTCTTTCAAGCCTTGCAAAAAACGCTCGCGCCAAACGCTCTTGCCGCTCATTTGTTTGTGAGACTATCTCATCGATTGCAGGGGCAACACTTTCTGCTGCTGCCGTAGGAGTTGAACAACGCCTATCGGCAACCATGTCACAGATTGAAGTATCAGGTTCGTGCCCAATTCCAGTGACTACCGGTACAGGACATGCTGCAACAGCACGTGCAAGTGTCTCATCATTGAAGGTCATAAGATCCTCAAATGAGCCACCGCCACGCACCAACAAAATACAATCAGGCTGAGAAGCAGCAGCAACTGAAAGAGCGCGCAAAATAGTTTGCACAGCTCCATCACCTTGGACTGCACAACCAACCTCGTCAAGCTCTACCAGCGGGTTTCTTCTTGCTAAGGTGCGACGAACATCGTCTATAACCTCACCAGAGAGCGATGTTACAACCGCAACTCGTGTGCAAAAGCGTGGAATTGGACGCTTGTGAGCGGGATCCATTAAGCCTTCGCGTTCCAAGCGTCGTGCTAACTCAGCAACCTTTTGGCGCAAAATACCTTCGCCTGCAGCAGCAAGTGCCTTTGCTTTAAAACTCAACCGCCCCGTGCGTTCATAGATATCGAATGAGCCAGTAAGCTGGACCATCAAACCATCGCGCAACTGAACACCCGAAGCAGCATATATGCCGCGCCATACAATACAGTCCATTGCCGCAGCATCATCTTTAATTTGAAAATAGCAATGACCAGAACGTGCATTTGGGCCGCGGAAGCCACTCACCTCTCCTGTAACCACCATTGTTGGCAGAGAGCTGACGGCACCGGCGGCAAAACGCACCGCTTCGCTGACACTTAGTGGTGAAGTATTAGTCATTCCTACTCCGTGAAAGCAGATAGAGCAACTGCAAGACAGAAACAAGTGCAGCAGCAACATACGTAAGTGCGGCAGCAATCAAGACGCTACGAGCGCCTTCCTCAGCAGTTCTATCAAAGCCGCATCTATTAGAAATGTAGGCTACAGCGCGTCTGGATGCATCAATTTCCACCGGCAGGGTTACCAGCTGGAAAAGGACCGTGCAGGCGTACAAAATAATTGCAAATGTAGTGAGGCCAGCAACATTAAGAATAATTCCCGCAAAGAAAACGAGAATCCACATGCTGGATGCCGCATTAACAACTGGAACAAGAGCGCTGCGCATACGCATAGGCACATAACCTGTAGCTCGTTGTAGAGCATGGCCAGCCTCATGACAGGCAACCGCCACCGATGCCACGGAGCCACCCGTGAGGTTTTCACGCGAGAGATGCAAGTTGTTGTCGCGAGGATCATAGTGGTCGGTAAGTTCTCCCGCCACAGGCACAATGCCAACATTAGTAACCCCTTGTGCATGCAACATATCGGTTGCTACCTGTGCGCCCGTCTCCCCCATCTGCGCGGGGACCTTAGACCAACGAGCATACGTCCTTTTGATATAGGCCTGAGCACCTAATCCAATAGCTGTGCAGATGATAATAAGCAGTAGATAACCGGTGTTAAATCCACCATATGGATACCCATAAAACATTACAAATCTCCTCCTCACCATGCCTGTTTTGCCGTTGGAGAGTGACAGGCTTGGTTGGCACTTTTATACCCAACAGGCAGCATTGTGACAACACAATCTGGTGGCTAAAGTATCTCCACGCGCCCTTCCTTAACAGTCAAACCTACCTGACCGTCAAGCAAGCGCTTCAATAAGTCACCCACCAGCTCAGAGCGCCAGGATTGTGAGAGTCGAGAAGAAGCAGGATCAAGTGCAAACTCATGAAGATCATCCCGCGTCGCAATAAGCTGTGTTGCAACCCCAGAGCGTTCTGAGACAAGCCGCACCAGTGCATACATGAGATCCATTACGCTTTCAAGATCCGCTGAAGGACGCGGACGCCTTTCCTGTCGCGGCGTTTTTTCAATAGGACAGGCGCGACCTCGACGCACAGCTTCCACGACAGTTTGAGCATCACGCTCTGAGAGATGATCCATTCCTCGAATTTTGAGAAGACGATCAACAGACACTGGCGAAAGTTTGCAGATTTCAACAATAACTTCGTCAGACAACACCCATTTACGCGGAATATCGCGATTTTCTGCACACAGATCTCGCCAAGCACAAACTTCTCGAGCAACCGACAGCTGGCGACGAGTCAGTGATCCAGATCGTTTGAGCTTGAGGTATGCCTTGCGTGGATCATGACGATAACGAGCAGGATCTGCCAGATCCTCCATCTCAGGTAACACCCAACCTAAGCGATTGAGACGAACGAGTTCATCGGTCATCTGCTGATAAATGCTGGGTAAATAACGAACGTCATCTTCTGCATATTCAAGCTGTTCTTCATCAAGAGGTCGATGCGACCAGTCGGTCAGAGAGGCAGCTTTTGGTAGATGCACGCCGGTATACGCCTCCACCAGCGCTCCATAGCCCATCTGCATGCGATGTCCTAAAAATGCAGCTGCAAGCTGTGTGTCAAAAACAGGATGGACATGGCAACCCAGCGCATGATCGATAACTTCCAGATCCTGCGAACAAGCATGAAAGACCTTTGTGACATCTGGGTTGACAAGCAAATCCACCAGACAAGAAAGGTCTTCAAGAGCCAAAGGATCAATTGCCGCACAACCTCCCTCATAGCCCACTTGTATAAGGCAGAGCTTGGGATGATAGGTGCGTTCACGCAAAAATTCAGTATCAATTGCAACCACACGAGCAGAGGCTGCCTTTTCAATAAATGTCTGCAACTGATTTGAATCGGTTATGTACACGTGCAGTCCTTAAATGGTCCGGTTTCAGTTTCGAGCAAAAACCGCTACTATACAAAGTCATTCCATTGCACACTCCGCTCTCAAAGATGGCATAGTGTATGAATCGACCTCATGCGGTTCCGTTCGTATCATATGCCATAACAACATTTTTTGCGGGTGATCAGAAAACGGAAGGGCGTGAAGTGAGGGCACTAATCATTCATAACCAGATGTCAGGCTTTGGTTCTGACGCCATTTATGAATTTCAACGAGCATTGCTTCATGCAGGAGATGAGGCAACGTTTCGTGTTCCCAGCCGTGACTTTTTGCCTGAAGATGTTGTTTCTGATGTAGACAATTACGATTTAGTTGTACTTTCTGGCGGGGATGGCACAATGGCATCGCTTCTCTATGCCTTGCGCAACCGTTCCATTCCTACCTGCATTTTTCCTTCAGGAACTTCCAACCTCACCTTTATCAATCTCGGTAATGCACCTGAACCTGCTTCAATCGCAAGGGCTTGTCGAAAATGCCGCACCATCCAAACCGATCTCGGTGAGATGAGTTGGATCGCTCCAGATGGCACCAAGCGTACAAAGGGGTTCTGCATGATGTCAGGCACTGGCTATGATGCCGATCTCATGCGAACGGCTGCAATAAATAAACAGAGTTTAGGTGAGGCAGCCTACTTTGCCGCCGCCCTTTCTAATCTCAATCCAACGGTTACGCACTTCACTATTACCGTTGATGGGATCGTACATGAGCGTGTTGGCATTGCTTGTATCGTGGCAAATAACGCCATGATTCAAAATGAAATAGAGATCATTCCTAACAACTCAATGACCGATGGTCTTCTCGATGTCATAGTCTTAGAGGTTTCACAACCTGTTGAATTGCTTCAGACAGGCGCAGCTGTGCTTTTTGATAAAGCTGGAACCAAGCGTGCACGCCCTCACATCGAAAGCTTTAGAGGACGATCGATCGATGTGTTGTCCTCCGATCCCATTCCTCTGCAGATTGATGGCGATCCAATGGAAGATGCTGTCACAGCTTATCATGCAGAGGTTTTACCTGGCGTAAATCACATCATTGTTGATGGACTTAGTCGCTATCGCGGGGAAGCAACTGAACCTGATCAGAGCTTCCCCGATGCATCTGTTATGCCCTTCCCTGCACTTTAGAACACAGAGAGTCCTTACGCGAAAATAACACCGATTTGCTCACGAATCTGATCCATCACTCGGAGAGATTCGAGGGTTACGCGCTCGGATTCTTCAATGGACATAATCTCTGCGTCCTGTCCACGCAAACCAGCCACAAAATCTTTGAGCTCGCAGGCGATGTTATTTGGTGCATCTTCAACATCTAAGGGATGCTCTACACCTTCACCCATTCCCCAGGCACCAGTAATGGGCTTTGGAATGACAAGAGAAACTGCACGAGGATCCGATTCGGTTGTAATGAGAATGGTGCCCTTTTCTCCTTCAATTTGAGAAGGAATATGATTATCAGAGGTTTTACCCCAAGAAAGATTTACAACCTTGTCTTTGTAGCCTAATAAGGCCTGTCCAGAAACATCAATTTGATGGTATGGCAGCGCTGTATCAATGCCAGGAACATCCACAAGCACGCCTGTTGCCTGCACTGTATCAGGCGCGCCAAAAAGGCCAATAGCAAACTCTACCGTATAGATACCAATATCCAACAGTGATCCACCAGCACGGCGAGGATCAAAACATGAAGGTGTCTGCCCGGACTGCAAAAGCTCCCAACGACCGGAGAACTTTGAAAAACGGATGGTTGCTGAACGAGTGGTGCCAATAGATTTCATGGTATCTCTTACAACACCAAAACCTGGATCATGGATGGAGCGCAACCCCTCCATAATCTGTACGCCCGATTCATGTGCAACTTGAAAAACCTCAAGGCCCTCTTTATATGTTGGGCAGAAGGGCTTCTCAAGTAATACATGCTTACCTGCACGTAAAAGACGAAGAGCTTGCTCATAATGAAGTGTATTAGGGCTTGCTATATAAACAGCATCTATCTCTTCACAAGCACCGAGTTTATCAAGGTCGTCAAAAAACAAATGGGCACCATGAGCCGAACCAAATTCCTGTGCCTTCTCAAGAGAGCGGGAATAGCAGCCAACGTAGGCAATGTCTTCAGGAAGCGTTGAGACCGCGTCAAGAAAAACTTCTGCAATGTGACTTGTGCCAATACTTGCAAAACGAATGGGTTCCATACCTCTCCAATCGTAAGGGTAGAAGCGCCCGATACAAACTTTGCATAACAGCAGTTCTTCATGCGTTAGTATGATTTTACTCTCTTGCAGATTGACCCTGTATTGTTTCTAGTTCTTTTTTAGGACAAGCGTATATCTATGTGTATTACCAAGTTCTCGCTTTTGAGGTAGAGTCCCGACAAGCACTATGCGCTACAGTGAGCGCAACGTTTATTACATTTTCGGGAGGCATACGTGATACAGATCTCAGGCATCTGTAAATCATATAAAACAGGTGATTTTGTTCAGCAGGCTCTTGATAATGTCTCTATTGCTTTTCGCGATAGCGAATTTGTTGCCGTCTTAGGTCCCTCAGGATCCGGCAAAACCACCTTTCTTAACATTCTGGGTGGTTTTGATCGGGCCGATAAAGGCACCATTATTGTTGATGGTATCTCCACTGAGAACTATCGCGATGCTGATTGGGATACGTATCGCAATCACCGTATTGGTTTTGTCTTCCAGAGCTATAACCTCATCCCCCATCAAACTGTCCTCGCTAATGTGGAACTCGCTCTTACGTTGTCAGGCGTTGGACGAGCAGAGCGCCGCGAGCGAGCTTTAGCAGCACTTGATCGCGTGGGACTTGCCGAACACGCCAACAAAAAGCCCAATCAGCTTTCCGGTGGCCAAATGCAGCGAGTGGCCATTGCTCGCGCTCTTGTTAACGATCCTGATGTAGTGCTCGCCGATGAACCAACAGGTGCGCTTGACACGGAAACTGGTGTGCAAGTGATGGACATCCTTGCAGAAGTTGCCCGTGATCGTCTGGTGATTATGGTCACCCACAATCCTCAACTTGCACATGACTATGCAACACGCATTGTCCAGCTTACCGATGGTCGCATCGTGGATGATTCGAATCCCTATATACCGGATGATTCAGATGCCGAGGGTAGCAATCACACACAAAGTGAAAATGACGAACTTGATGCACCTTCTGAAAAGAAGGAAAAGCAACAACGAGCTTCAATGAGTTTCTTGACCGCACTTGCCTTGTCTGCCAATAACTTACTCACCAAAAAAGGCCGCACCTTCATGACGGCATTTGCAGGATCTATTGGCATTATTGGTATTGCTGCTATTTTGGCATTGTCGACAGGTGTCAATAACTACATTGCCAAGGTGGAGGAAGACACCCTCTCAACCTACCCACTCTCCATTACGAAGCAAAGCTATGATTTCACAGGACTTCTCACCTCTGGAACTGAGGAAGCTGATACCGAGGCTTCTCAAAACCAATCCTCAACAACACAAGCAGTATCTTCCGATGATCAAAACATTCCCGGTGTAATGGTTCTTGGGGATATGTTTGCCAGCGTTCGCTCAAACGATCTCACGAGTTTCAAAAAGTTTCTTGATGAAGGCGGCTTAGCAGGTGACGTAAACGCCATTCAATATGACTATGGCATTACACCACTTGTTTATTCAGCTACCTCAGCAGAACCCGAACAGTTAAGTCCTGATGCTCTGAGTACAGCTATGAGCAGTGGCTCTTCATCAACTACGGTGGCGAGCTACGGTATGAGTTCCGGAGTGTTTAGTGAAATGCTCGATGATCAGGAACTTCTCAACGAACAATACGACGTCGTAGCAGGACGTTGGGCCGAAGGCACAAATGAAGCAGTTCTCGTTCTTGGTTCAAATGGCACACTCACAGACTACACACTTTACGGCCTTGGCATTCTTGATCCCACTGAGTTGGATAGCATGATGGACTCAATGATGAATGCCGAAGAAGTGCAAGTACCCGATCATGAAAATATTTCTCTGAGCTACGATGATGCTCTTAATCTGAGCTTTAAAGTCCTGAGCCCTGCCGACGTATGGCGAAAGAACACTGAAACAGGCGGCTGGACAGACATGTCAAACGACAGCGCCTACATGAGCCAGGCACTCGATAATGGTATTGACCTGCATATTGTTGGTATTGTCCAGCCTAAACCCACCGCAAATGCGACCGCCCTCTCGCAAGGCGTTGCTTATACTCCCGAGCTGACACAAGCACTTATAGATCGTGCGGCAAATTCTCAGATTGTTCAGGAACAACTTGCTCATCCTGATATCGATGTATTTACTGGTAAATCTTTTGAGCAACTGCGCGAAGAGGGTACCAGCGGCCTCGATTTATCCAGTATGTTTACCGTTGATGAACAGGCTCTTCAAAACGCTTTTTCATTTGATGCTTCCGCACTCGGAGACAGTCTCAATCTTTCGGGATTTGATTTCTCTGGTCTTAACCTGGGATCCATTGATATAGATCTTTCTGACATTAGCTCTCAAATTGATATGAGCAGTATTGCTGCTCATGCTCCGGTACCAGACTTCTCTGCCATTTTGGAAGGTTTGGCAACTGATTCCCCACTCACCCCAGAACAAACTGAAGAAGTCTCAGAAACAGCCGCTCAACTCGTTCAAGGTTTTCTTATTTGGACCAGCCGTCCAGAAAACGGTGGAGGGCTCGATCCTACCGATCCTAATTTTTCCTCTCAACTGGGAGCACAGCTTCAGGCATATCTCGCCACCGACGAGGCCCAACAGCTGCTTTCCAAGATTGCTGGCATTGCCGGGGATCCAGTAAGGGAACGCTTGGAACAAGAGCTCATGAGCTATGTTGAGCAGGACCTTGCACCATACTTTACGTCTGCCACCACACAGGTAGCAGAAAAACTCGGTAATGCTATCGCACAGCAGGTTGGTGAACAACTTCAAGCACAGCTCAGTAACGCTATGGGCCAATCTGCGCAGGCCTACGCAACACAGCTTGCCGCTGGAATGCAAAATGCTCTCACTATCGATGGAAATGCTTTTGCAAATGCAATTGGTTTCTCTATGACAGCTGATGATCTCTCTTCAATGCTTACCAGCTATGCCAATGCCAGTATGCTTACCTACGAAAACAATCTCTCGACACTGGGTTATGCCAATATCAACGACCCGGTTTCCATCCGTATTTACCCCATTAACTTTGAAGCAAAGGAGCGCGTGCTCACTGCCATAGATGCATATAACGATCGGATGGAAGCGGAAGGCAAACCCGATAGCACCATTACGTATACGGACTATATGGGTGTTCTTATGAGCAGCGTTACCGACATTGTCGACATGATCTCATTAGTGCTCATTGCCTTTGTAAGTATTTCTCTGGTTGTAAGTTCAATTATGATTGGCATTATCACGTATATATCAGTGCTCGAACGTCGAAAAGAAATTGGCATCCTGCGAGCCATGGGCGCATCAAAACGTAATGTCGCCAGCGTATTTAATGCAGAAACTTTTATTGAAGGACTTATTGCAGGTGTATTTGCAATAGCGGTGGTAGAACTAGTTTCTATTCCGGTTAATGCCTGGGTGTTACATGCCTTCGCCGTAGATTCAATTATGAGTCTCCCGGCTTCGGCAGCATTAAGCCTGATTTCTATTAGCGTCATCCTGACGGTAATAGCCGGCTTAATACCTGCCTCAGCCGCATCTCGTCGCGATCCAGTAGAAGCTTTAAGGAGTGAGTAGCCCTACCGCATATCAACAATTTTGGTACGAACATCTTGCACTGCATCATCATCGGCAAGCACAGAGATAATCGTCAAAGCAAAATCGATAGCGGTTCCCATACCTTGGCTTGTTATGAAGGAGCCATCAACAACAACGGGTTTATCAGCAACTACATGAGCACCGTGCTCTCCCAAAACATGCTGGAAGCCCGGATTTGAAGTTGCCATACGTCCATCGAGCAAGCCAAGCTCAGCAAGAATAGAAGGTGCGGCACAAATAGCACCAATAAGCAAACCGCGTTGCGCAAAATCTTTCAGTGCTTCGCATAACGGCTCACAAGCTCGAAGGTTTGGGGTGCCAGGGATACCTCCTGGAAGAACAATCATGTTGTAGTCGTTAAAGGAGAAATCTGCATCATATATGCTTCGATGACAGGTCAGCTTCACATTATGAGAAGAAGTAATCGTGCAATCGGCTGCGATAGATACCATGTCACATGGAATATGTGCACGAAACAGAAGATCTACAACCGTAAGACCTTCTACTTCTTCCAAACCCTCTGCAAACATAACTGCAACACGAGGATGATCCTTTTCCTCAATCATGCTGAATTCCTTTCTCGCTAGACATACCGAGTAGAGCATCTATGCTCAATCATAGAGATAGTTGCTTTGATTAATTGCGAGTGTTTTGATGACTAAAGAGAAACTCACCTTGTCTGTGCCTCCTCATACTCATCATAGTAAATCGATTGATACCAGCATTACTATTGCGATAAGACATAAGAAATAAATGCCTGATAAATAGGGGTAATCTTTCAGTACTCAGGACATGAAGCAAGACTGCACACTTCAAAAAATGCCCCAATAAACGTTTCAATTTGCAGTCATTTTCTGACGTAAGAGCAGGTCATTGCTAGTATGGAAGGGTAACAGCCCCCGGGGGGAGGCTGTAGTTCCGGCAAACTCGCAGAGATTGGAACTCTTAGATGAAGAAGGATCAGATTCTGCAAAACAGCGTCAACCTCAAGAGGGAGATGCATGTAACAGTTCACGGTGAGGCCGGCTACCCCATCATTGTCTTCCCTTCTCAGAATGCCATGGCAAGCAACTGGGAAGATTTCGGCATGATTGATGTTCTAGCTGACTACCTGGAATCAAATCAAATTCAGCTCTTTTGCCTTGATTCCGTTGATGCTGAGACATGGTCTAACACCAACGGCAATAACGAGCAGCGCGCTGAAACGCAAGAAGCATACTATCGCTATGTTTGTGACGAAGTAGTACCACTCGTACACCAAACGAATGGCTCTCAACTTCGTCCGCTTCTCGCTGGCACAAGCCTTGGCGCAACACAAGCAGTCATTCTCATGCTGCGTCGCCCTGATTTATTCCAGGGTTGCATTGCCCTGTCGGGTACGTACGATTCAGCCGATTTCTTTGGCGACTGGATGAACGAGACACTCTATCTCAATGCTCCAACAACATTCTTGCCTAACATGGCTTCAGATCACCCCTATGTCGATCTTTATAACAAGCGCCAGATTATTCTTTGCGCAGGCCAAGGCGCTTGGGAAGATGAGTCGGTTCGTACACAAGGCCTTCTTGATGCCGCTTTCCGAGATAAGGGCATTGATGCCTGGTGTGATTACTGGGGCGACGACGTTTCACACGATTGGCCTTGGTGGCATAAACAGATTCGTTATTTCCTCCCACTTGTCCTCGATAAGGTCCCCGCAGAAAGTGCTGAGCAGACCCCTGCAACAAAGGAAGAGATTCCTGTAAGCACAGAGCCTGCAAAAGCAGCACAAAAGGCGGCAGCCAAAGCAGCAGCCGTTATGGCAACTCCAGCACCTGCACCTGCAACAAAGCCCGTTACAAAACCCGCCGCTAAGAAGACCAGCAAGAAAGCAACCAGCGCTTCTTCTACGCAAAAATCGAGCACCACTAAAGCAGCAACAGTAAAAACGACAACAAGCAAAACTGGTGCCGCTAAGAAGACAACAGCAAGCACATCCAAAACAACTGCTGCAAAATCCTCGTCTACTAAAAAGACAATCCCTGCAAAAAAGTCGGTCACTACAAAAACTGCAACCACCTCTAAAGCAAAATCAGCTGCAAAGGTAAGTTCGAGCGTGGCTAAAACTACAGCAACCGAAAAGAAAACTACCAAGACCGCAGCAAAACCCGCAGGCACCGCTACAACAAAAGCCACCGCAGCAAAAAGAACGGCCACTAAGAAGAGCTCTGGTACTACTTCTAAATAACCATTTGAGCGTCGAACAAAAGCTCTAATCAAACAAATGCTCTAGTGCAAGATATTCTTACATGAGAAAGTCTTCACTAGAGCATTTTTCATACCTAAAACTATGCTATTGACGTGGTGTTTCTTTACCACAGCGGAATCGTTCAATCATGTCATAGGTGAGTGTACGCGTATTTGGAACAGGAGAAATCTCTGCTCTATCAACCCAACGAGCCACCGCAAGCTCATCAGTATCTATAGAACTAATCTCCAAATCTCCAGTTACATCGGCATAATATCCCAGGAGCAAATCACCATCCATCCCCCATGGCTGGCTTCCTGCATATCGAATATTCTTAACCTCCAGACCGACTTCCTCCATGACTTCACGGCGCACTGCATCTTCTGGCGTCTCACCTATCTCAATAAAACCGGCCAATAACGCCACATCTTTATAATCACGACCAGCATATCGACTCATAACAATGCGATCATGTCCATCAGTAAGCCCCACAATAACAGCCGGAGAAATCCTTGGGAAACTGAGGAACCCGCATTCAGGACACTCCATTGCTCGCTCCGGAGCAAAAAGTCTCATGGGGTGACCACATTTCCCGCAAAAGCGATTCGAGTTGTACCAACCCCAGAGATGTAATCCGGTAATGCCAGCAAAACATTCCCACATCGGATGAGCATCGCGAAATGCAGCAACCGATATCCATTCAAAAGGATCGCATGGCATTGGCGGTTCTGTTGCATACCAGAGATAGTACGTCTGATCATCCACGGTAAAAAGACGAACAAGACTTTGAGGATCAGCCATTGCCATATCTTTCACCTGCGGATAAGTAATTCTATTATCTGCAGATAGAGAGGCCAATACTTCTCTTCCCTTGAAAGCTAAAACAAAATCTTCCTCTCCGGGAGCATCATGGAGATACTCATGAGAATAGCGATGCGGCTGAATATCTTGAATCATTACATTCCCCTCACACAACACCTGGCTCAGCAAGCAGAGTACACTCAATACGAAAACCGTAACAACTCTAACGAATCGAGCTGGCATGGGAAGCTTCAATGAGCGAGTTTATGAGGTTGTCAAACAAATACCGCGAGGAAAAGTGGCCACCTATGGGCAAATTGCGCGACTTATTAATGCTCCCCGTTGTGCACGCTTTGTTGGATTCGCACTGCATTCAAATCCTGAGCCAGGCATTATCCCCTGCCATCGGGTAGTTTTCAAAGACGGTTCAACAGCCCCGGGCTTTGCCTTTGGTGGGCCGGATGAACAAAGGCGCCTTCTAGAATCAGAAGGGGTTATCTTTACCGATGAAGGTAAAGTAGAGATGAAAACCTGTGCTTGGGAACTATAGGAAGTCTCTCAAGTTACTTCTCAGCATCCTGGGTTTCTGCATCATTGTCCACGTGGTGTTCTTCAGATTTTTGAGGCGTCTTTGAGTCATCGTCAGAATCAGGCGATGCCTCAGTTTCATCATTTTCTGCGCTTTCAGCAAAATACGTTGTGATTTCAGGTCCTAAATACTCAGTCTTATCGAGACCAAGAATAAAGAGAAATACCGAGGGGAGCAGCCCAATCCCCACGCCAAATCCAGGACCACTTCCAAACGACCGCGATACCGCAAGCCCAATTAGGACGCCCACGAGAGCTTGTGCTACAAAGAAAAGCACCGTCAGCGGTAACTTGAGCGCTCCAAATTCAAACACCAGAGCGGTCAAAAAACAGAGCGCCTGTAAAGCAAGCTGAACCCAGAAAAGAAGACTCTTTCCACAGGTGAGACGAGTAAGCATCCAAATGTTGTAGAAAGGTACAAGTCCACGCCACCGCTCAATTCCGCACTTTCCGAAGAGGCTCCAGAGACCAAAGAACGGTAATGCTATTGCGGCAAGACAAAATACAAATCCGCCAATAATAAGAAACAAGCCCAGTGACGCATCAAAAGGACCACCAAATAGATATGTCAGCTTTGACCACATAATTGAGCCCCCTATGCCACATAATTATGAGGTGCACAGCATGAATGCAATACCATGCAGTATCGCATGGAAATCCTGTCTCTGTGAATAATCTCCGCGAGGGGTCAATTATTGTTTGTTAGATATGATCAGGTGCTGGTCCAAGCGAGGAAAAATCAGGCTCAATAAGCCCCTGACAAGAAAAAATGCCCTCATCATAATCGTATACATAGATACCGCAGTTTGGAGCGCGCTTGTCAATCTGAACCGGACTGTGATCAGCCTGTAAATTGCAGAAGAGCGTACAAACATCTCCACTTGATACCGCAAGCACATTGCTATGAGCAGGGCGTTCCATAATATCCTGAAGCGTTGCAATTACTCTCGCCTCAAGTTCTTCTTGTGTCTCCCCGCCAAAAGCACCAAAGAAATCCCCATAAGGAAATTGAACAGGAAAATTCACGCCACTTGTGCCTTCGAAAGCCCCAAAGTTCCATTCACGCAAACCAGCAAGCTGATCGTGCGGAAGCACCTCTCCTACCGCAAGCTCGCACGTTTCACTTGCTCGACGAAGGTCTGAGGAATATACATGATCAAGAGGAATCTGTTCTTCAACGAAATACTGCCCGGCAATCCGAGCTTGAGCTCTACCACGCTGAGTAAGCGAGGAATCACACCAACCCTGAAAAAGATAGCGCAGATTAAACTGTGTTTCAGCATGACGCATAAGGTACAGTCTCTTTGTCACAGCAATAACCCTCTTCATCAAATACTTCCAGCAGATATGAAGTGAAAAATCGTTCCTCTTCACCTTAGCAAAGCTATCTTATATAAGCACAAGGCTTCGAACTAGCACGCCTCAGCAAGAGGTCCCTGAACAAAGGTGATAAGTTTTCCCACGGGGCGACGGGCATCTGCGATAACTCGGCGAGCTTCATCGGGTATCTCAATGGCACACACTGCACCGGGATAAAAATGGAACTTTTCACCGCAGAGCCGTTCGCAAACGCGCTCGAGTGATGGAATATGTCCCACCACAATAGTGCACTCATTATCTGTCTGGGAAAGTGAGCGTAGAAGCTCATCTATATTCTGCTCATAGAGCGGGCGATTGAGATTAGAAAGATTGCATCCTGTTGCAGACATAACGAGATGACCAGTTTCCCTTGCACGCTGCGCAGGACTAATCCAAGCCTCTGTACGATCAGGAACACGCAGTGTTGAAAATGTCTGAGAAAAAGACTCCCGCAGTGCTTCACGGCCATCATTGGTGAGCATACGAAATTCATCAGTTACCTCTTCGGTTGCAGGTTCTGCCATGCCATGGCGAACAAGAACTACAAGAAGCGACATGAATCCTACTCCTCACATATCCACTAAGCATGTGCATAGGCACCAGAAAAATTGGCAATGCGCATGTAAACCTCTGGCAAACCAGTGACAGAATACCATGGCAAAGATTTCGGCACACGGTGTTTAATCACTGATAGACGGTATTTTCATAGATATAAACGGATGGTGCGTCTACTCCTACATCTTTTTGCCACATTATGACAAAAAGAGAACAGACAGCTTACAGTCCATGTTCGTAAACAACGTGCAAAGCGAACAAAATTTACAGCTGATCGCTGAGCGCGCTCGTTGCAACAGAAAACGCTTCTTCAACATCATCAGTAATACAAACGAGGTCTTTATCAAGATCAGAAATCATACCCTCTGAAAGTAATGTTCCTTCGATCCAGTTGAAAAGACCTTGCCAGTACGCTGTTCCTACAAGCGCAACAGGCGTGCGCGTAATTTTATGCGTCTGTACCAGAGTAAGTAATTCGAACAGCTCATCAAGGGTTCCAAAACCTCCTGGAAAAACGATAGCGCCGCTGGAATATTTCACAAACATAGTCTTACGAACAAAGAAATACCGGAATGACATGCCGAGGTTAACCCATTTATTAAGACCTTGTTCATGAGGCAACTCAATACCCAGACCAATGGATGCTCCTCCGCCCTCAGATGCACCACGATTTGCTGCCTCCATAATGCCTGGTCCGCCACCCGTGATCGTTGCAATTCCATGTTGCGCAAGAAGATTTCCCACCTTGCGAGCTGCTTGATACATCGGATCGCTACGATCAGTCCGGGCAGAGCCAAAGACAACAACAGCCGGCCCAACTTCAGCTAAAGCACCAAAACCATCAACAAATTCAGCTTGAATACGAAGAACGCGCCATGGATCCATATGGAGCCAGTCGTTTGAGCTTTCTGATGCAAGGAGATTGCCTGTGGTAGTATCCGTAGGAATCATGGGACCGCGCATGATAACGGGACCTCGATAATAGGTGCGCTCCGACATCTCCTGATCGCTATTCGATTGATCATTCTTCTCAGTCATATATATCTCCTCCTGAATAGCATTGTTTTATTTCTCAACAGGTTCCATGGCAACGCGAAAAGCAATATGACGTGTGGTTGCCATTTCATCGAATTTCACAACGTACGCATGCTGCCCTTCATCAACGGCAAGAATAGTTCCAAGACCAAATACTCGATGGGAAACGCGCTGCCCCTTCTGAAAAGCTGGACCGCGCTCGAGAGCTTCAAGAGCAGATTGACGTCCAACTATGAAGGCACGCGCTTCTTCAATTAATCCCGCCGTCGGCATTTCATCAAAATCGAGCAGGCTCTGATCTATATCGAGTAAAAACCGTGAAGGATAGCGTGGCGATCCATCAAATGAACGTCCAGATGCCTCAGAGAGAAAAAGTCGCTTTTGAGCACGGGTAATACCAACAAATGCAAGCCTGCGTTCCTCCTCCATTGCAGAAAGCGTAGAAGTTCGCTTTGTTGGGAAAGCGCCTTCATTGAGACCGCAAAGAAACACATAGGGAAACTCAAGCCCTTTAGCAGCATGAACGGTCATAAAACGGACGCGATCTCCACTATCGGCGGTATCAGCATTAGAAAGCAGAGCAATATGAGACAGGTACCTATCCAAGGTAGCCTCTTCACCGCAGCTCGTTTCATACTCATAGATCGACTGGCGCAACTCTGCAAGATTATCGAGTCGCTCCTGACTACCCTCTGTACGAAGGGCCTTTTCGTATCCACTTTCATCCAAAAGCCCCGCTAAAAGCTCTGATATAGATAACGTTACTGCAGCCATAGCATATTTATCAATGAGGCCCACAAAGGCTCGCGCATCAGTGCTCTTAAAAAGAGGATCTTCCAGCGATAAACGCAATGCCTCTAAAAGTGAGCAGTCCTGCCCTTGTGCAAATTCTCTAAGAAAGTGCATGCGTTGCTCACCGATATTTCTTTTAGGAACGTTGGCAATGCGCATAAACGAGAGATCGTCCTGATACGCCACCATTCTGAGATACGCCAATGCATTGCGCACTTCAACACGTTCAAAAAATTGCGCTCCGCTATAGATACGATACGGAACATTTTTCTGGATAAACGCAGCTTCTATAGGTCGCGTTATGTAGTGAGCACGATAGAGCACACAAATATCTCGCCAAGGAACACCGGCAGCGTTGAGTTCGCAGCACTGGTTTGCAATCCACACCCCCTCTTGATTTGCATCTTTTGCATACTTCACAAGAGGACGTAATCCCTCATCACAAGCGGACTGCAGCTCTTTATCAATACGCATAGTATTTTTTGCAATGAGCGAGTTAGCCACAGACAGTATTTGAGGAGTAGAACGATAATTCTTATTAAGAAGAATGGTTGTAGTGCCTGGATGGCGAGCTGGAAAATCGAGCAGAAACTTTACATCGGCACCGCGCCAGGAATAAATGGTTTGATCGGGATCGCCAACCACAAACAGATTGTGATGTAGGCCGCTTAAGACATCCATCAATTCATATTGCAAAGCATCAATATCCTGAAACTCATCAATCATGATGTATTCGAGACGTTGCTGCCATTTTTTCTTAATTTCAGGCTCTCGTTCAAAAATAAAAAGCGTAAGTTTGATGAGGTCGTTGTAGTCCAATCCGAAGCACTTGCGCTCTTGGTACAAATATCCCCAAAAAATAATGTCCTCTGGATCAGACGCCTGTTCATAGCGGGCGCGAAGTTCTTCCAGAGATAGTTCTACAAAAACCCGATAGTAAGTTGGGTCGCGCAAAAGTTTACGAATTTCAATCATGTCACGCGCTTGAGAATACGTCATATCTCTGAGGGTTAATCCGCGCTCGGCGTACACAATACCCAACATAGCATCTACATCGGAATTGTCGAGCACTAAAAAACTCTTTGGATATGAGATGGCGTGAGAGTCTTCCTGCAGCACAGATACACAAAATCCGTGAAACGTATTTACATAGCCCGTATCGTTATCACCGATGAGGTTATGAATTCGCTGGCGCATTTCTGCTGCACTTTTATTGGTAAACGTGACACAAAGAATATTTCTGGGAAGGATACCGAGCTCATTTACAAGATAGGCAAAGCGATAAGAAAGACATCTCGTTTTACCGGAACCAGCACCAGCTACAACACGTACATAACCTTCAGTGGTGGTAACCGCACGTTTTTGCTCCTCGTTTAAACCTTCAAGAAGATCGCTCATACACCCTCCCTTCGCTCACTATAACTATAGCGAACGGAGAGAGGGTTAGGAACATGTGTTCTATATCTTTACCGATATACCCTAATTATTTACATTGTGATGATCAACCATAGATTCACGCGTCAGTGCTTCAAGCGTATATCCCTGACCTTGGAAATATTCGATAATGCTAGGAAGTGCCTCTACGGTTGAAGTTTTAGCTGAAGCATCATGAGCCAGAAATACAAGATTTTCCTCTGAAAACTGCTGAGACTCCGCAATGGCCTCTTCTGTTGTAACGGTTGCGCCATCGCCACAATCGCTATTCCAGTCCCAATACTGGTATCCACGATCCTGAACAGCCTGAGCAAGCGTTGTCATAATGCCTGAACAATAATTTGCCGAAATTGTATTTGAAGACCCGCCAGGGAAACGTATAAATAGTGGCACATAACCGATGTACTCACTTACCACTTGTCCAATTTTATCGAGGTCTTCAAAGTACGTTTCTTCAGATGTATAAATCGAATAGTCGTGCGAATACGAGTGGAGACCCACGGTATGGCCGCGTTCATACTCTTCTGCAATAAGCGGCAGATAATCGGGGAATTGGTTTGTCACAAAAAACGTTGCTTTAGCTCCGTATGTATCCAATATGGAAAGAATGTCTTCGGTATTAGCTGAAGGACCATCATCAAAGGTGAGATAAAGCGTCTTTTTGCCGTTGCTCTCATAGTTCCAATCCGTACGAGAAGGATCGACAGCAAACTCTTTATCACGTGGATCGGGTGGCTCAATAACATCTGACACATCAGGAATACCTGGCATGGAGTCAGCAACTCCAGAAACCATAGGTGTAAGAATCCCGGATTTTGTCACAGCTATACCAGCTGCTGTTAATGCAACAACACCAGCACCGGCAAGCGCTGCACGGCGCGTAAGAGCACGCTTTCGTATCTGTAAACGTTTGTGATAGGCTCCTGGAGTAGCTCGTGAATAAGCTGCATAGCCATTAGCAGGACCATACATGGACCGCTTTTTCATATTTACTCTTTCAATCCGTTCCAAATACTCTTTAGTTTCACAGGTTAACAAACCTGTTCTACCCTATGCTCAACAAAGATAGAGCAAATTCGCCCTTCATCCAAACAGAGAAGCATTATTTCAAGGAAAGCTTTATTCTCTTTATGGAGAGCACAAGGAGGATCAATGCCCATTCCCGATATGCTGCGAGCAAATGCTCGTTTATACCCCAATGAGAGCGCTCTTGTTGAGGTTAACCCTGAAGTACGCGAAAGACGCAACCTTACCTGGAGGGATTACGATCTTATCGAAAGCACTTCAACGTGCGCTTATCGCCGTGAAATAACATGGGAAGTCTTTGATGAAAAGGCGAATCGCTTTGCCAATCTTTTGATCTCTCGAGGAGTTGGTAAAGGTGATAAGGTCGCTATCTTGTTGATGAATGGAATCGAGTGGATTCCAATCTATTTTGGCATTCTTAAGAGTGGTGCAGTTGTTGTACCACTTAATTTTCGTTATACCGCTGCCGAAATTGAATTCTGTCTCAACGAGGCAGATGTGGATGTTCTTGTTTTTGGTCCAGAATTCACCGGCAGAATTGAAAATATAGAGCCTGCCGTGAGCCGCGGTCGTCTTCTGCTCTATGTTGGTGAAGATTGCCCTACGTTTGCAGAAAATTATCACCTTCTCACCGCTCTGTGTGCAAGCACTGACCCGCACATTCCTTTGAGCGAAGATGAAGATGCAGCTATTTACTTTTCAAGTGGTACGACAGGCTTCCCTAAGGCGATTTTGCATGCCCATCGTTCGCTTACGCAGGCTGCTGAAATGGAGCAGCATCACCACAGTCAAACACATGAAGATGTCTTTCTCTGCATTCCGCCGCTCTATCACACAGGTGCCTTTATGCACTGGTTGGGAAGCCTCTTTGTTGGCGGCAAGGCAGTGCTGTTGCGCGGCGTAAAACCTCAAACAATCCTCAGCACTATATCCGACGAAAAATGTACGATTGTTTGGCTGCTGGTGCCCTGGGCACAAGATGTATTGCTTGCAATTGAAAATAAAGATGTTGATCTGGCAGATTACCAACTGAGCCAGTGGCGTCTCATGCACATAGGCGCACAACCTGTTCCTAAAAGTCTCGTTCGCCGTTGGATGCACATCTTTCCTCATCACCAATACGACACCAATTATGGCCTTTCGGAATCAACGGGGCCTGGCTGCGTCCATTTGGGTGTCGATAATATCGACCATGTTGGCGCCATCGGTATCCCCGGCTGGCATTGGAAGGTTCGCATCGTAGATGAAAATGGGAAAGATGTTGAGGAAGGCACAGTTGGAGAACTTGCAGTAAACGGGCCGGGCGTCATGCGTTGTTACTACAACAACCCAGAGGCAACGGCTGAGGTTCTTCATGATGGATGGCTCTTTACGGGCGACATGGCCCGTCGCGATGAAGATGGATTTATCTGGCTTGTCGACCGTAAGAAAGACGTCATTATTTCAGGCGGAGAAAACCTCTATCCTGTTCAGATCGAAGACTATCTTGCAGCGCATCCTGCAATTAAAGATGTTGCAGTCATTGGTGTACCCGACAATCGCCTTGGTGAGATTGCTTGTGCCATTATTGAACCTAAACCTGAATCTGAAAACACACTTACTGAGGAAGAGATCAACGAATTTTGTCAGGGTCTACCGAGATACAAGCGTCCGCGCCGCATAATTTTTGCTCCTGTACCTCGCAACCCGACTGGCAAAATCGAAAAACCTGCACTGCGAGCAAAATATGGAGCTATCGGTCTCGTGGACAGAGAGAATCAAGCCTAGAACTTACTTGAGGTCTTTAAGGGAGGAGATAACGTGGATATGGAGCTGCTTTCCGGCAACGAAGCCATAGCGGAAGGCGTATGGGAAGCTGGGTGTTCTATTGGAGTGGGATATCCAGGTACGCCATCTACCGAAACGCTTGAAGCACTTGTTCATCACAATGAAGTGCATTGTGAATGGGCACCAAATGAAAAGGTTGCCCTTGAAGTTGGCATAGGCGCCGCCATTGGTGGCGTACGCGCTCTTGTAACGATGAAACATGTCGGTGTTAATGTAGCCGCCGATCCACTCATGTCGGTCTGTAATACAGGCGTAAATGGAGGCCTTGTTATTCTTGCTGCCGACGATCCCTCCTGCTATTCCTCTCAAAATGAGCAGGACTCTCGTTTCTACGCTGATTTTGCTCGCATTCCTTGCTTGGAGCCTTCCGATTCTCAGGAAGCATATGAACTTGCACGTCAGTCATTCGATCTTTCTGAGCGCTTCGATGTACCCGTAATGCTTCATGAGACTATGCGTATTGCTCACACGCGTACAGTTACACGATGCGAAGGTGTCCGCCATGCAGCTGATCCTCGCGCTTTCGAAAATGACATCAAAAAGTATGTCATGATGCCCGCCAATGCAGTTACACGCCGTTCAGTTGCAGATGAGCGCACTGATAAGCTCATTGAGTTTGCCGAGACAACCGATCTCAACCAAGAAGAGATGCGCGATACCTCCGTTGGTATTATCTGTGCTGGCGCTGTCTATCAACATGTCCGCGAAGCACTTCCCCAGGCCTCTACCTTAAAGCTTGGACTGACCTGGCCTTTACCACCCGAGCGCATTCGCGCTTTTGCTCAAAAAGTTGATGCGTGTTATGTCGTTGAGGAAGCTAGCGAGTATCTCGCCCTTCGGGTACGCGCCATGGGCGTTAAACTGTCTGAGCCTCCAGCACATCCTCTCCCCCGAGGCGGCGAACTTAAACCCTCTGTTATTCGCTCTGCCTTTGGAGAAGAAGCGCTTCCTTCTGCTCCCGTTGAGCAGGATTTGCCCCCTCGCCCACCTGCATTTTGCCCTGGCTGCCCCCATCGTCTGGTCTTCTGTGAGCTACGTCGCATGAAGGCCATCGTTATGGGCGACATTGGCTGCTATACCCTTGGTGCTGTCGCTCCTTATGGTGCTGAGCACGCCGTTATTGATATGGGTGCTTCACTCTCCATGGCTCATGGCATGGAGCTTGCCGGCACACCTGAACGCGAGGGCCGTCCTGTTGTGGGAGTAATTGGCGATTCAACCTTTGCTCATTCAGGCATAACAAGCCTGCTTGGAACTGTCTATAACGGTGGAACAGGTACCCTCTGCATCTTGGACAACCGCACCACTGCTATGACTGGTACACAAGGCAATCCCGTTAATGGCGTAACACTGAGCGATTCCACACGCGGTAAAAGCGCACTGGACAATCCCTCTGGGGTCGCTCTTAACCTGGAAGCTCTTTGCCGCGCGATGGGTATTTCTGATGTTGCCACCGTGGATGCACAGGATCTCAAAGCTGTACGGTCTGCCCTCAAAGAAGCCACAAGCCATCCCGAACGCCTGAGTGTCATCGTATTTAAGGCGCCTTGTCGTCTCATTGATCGCTCTACTGAAAAGCCTCCGACCATTCACGATTGTCGTGCCTGTGGCGCATGTATCCAAATTGGATGTCCCGCCCTCGGACGCGATGCGGAAGGACACGCAACCATTGATCCGACTATGTGCGTAGGCTGTGACCAGTGTATTCAATCATGCCCATTTGGCTGCATTCAGAAGGACGGTGAGTAATCATGACCGATTCCTCTACTCGTACTATCCTCTTGGTAGGCGTGGGCGGACAAGGAACCATTCTTGCGGGTAATCTGCTTGCAATGGCAGCAACTGAATCTGGTCTCGACGTTAAAGTCTCAGAAATCCACGGTATGTCACAACGAGGTGGTTCTGTTTCAACCGTCATTCGTATGGGAGAACATGTCTCTACCATGGTCTGCGATCCAGGAATGGCCGATGTGATTGTTGCATTTGAAGCTGTAGAGGCACTACGAGCTCATCATTACCTCGCAGAAGGTGGCAGGCTATTTGTTAATGATGAACAAATTACTCCAGTATCAGTAAACATCGGTTCGTTCTCAATGCCCGATAATGTTGAGAAACGACTTGAAGCAATGAATGCCACCCTTATCAATGCTGGCAAAATTGCCCGCGATCTCGGTTCGCCTCGCTCAACGAATGTCGTACTTGTTGGCGCTCTCTCCACTGCTTTACCCTTCCCTCTAGACGTCTGGGAAGATGCAATCAAACGTCGCGTTCCACCTAAAACTATCGAGGCAAACTTGGCAGCATTCCATGCAGGCCGCGAGGCAGCACAAGCCTAAGCTGTTTTACATACATTCTTAAGCGGATAAGCACGGATCTTATCCGCTTTTTTCTTAAAGGAGATCCGATATGAATCCTCAAACTATGAACATTCGTCGAGCTATTCCAGAGGATCTTCCTGGCATTGACAAGCTTTTATCTCAGGTAAACGCAGTTCATCATGAGGGAAGACCGGACCTGTTTAATCTTGGTCGTAAATACACCGATTCCGAGTTGCTTGACATACTTGCTGATGACACGCGGCCTATTTTTGTTGCTGTAGATAATAATGGTGCTGAAGGCGAGATTATGGGCTACGCCTTCTGTGTTTATCAGCAAATTATTGGCGATAATATTCGCACTGATATTCGCACGCTCTATATAGACGACCTCTGTGTGGATGAAGATTTGCGCGGAAGTGGTGTTGGGACGGCTCTTTATAACTATGTGATCAACTTTGCTCGTGAACAGGGCTTCTATAACGTTACGCTTAATGTTTGGAGCTGCAATCCTTCAGCTCAAGCATTTTATGAAGCACGCGGTCTTACTCCATACCGCATTGGAATGGAACAAATTTTATAAAGGTCGGTTTAAAGGTGAGCTTTACAAGAAACCCCTCTCACCCTTACGAGTGAGAGGGGTTTCTCTGTTAAGCGAATTTCTACAGGCTCTTATACGCGGGCAATAGTTCGTACACGCATAACATCAGGAAGCTGTGCCACTTTTTCAACAACCGTGTTGGCAGCCTCAGGAGTACCAGAAACCTCAATAAGCGTATACGCATAAGCGCCACGGCTCTTATTGGACATATTTTCAATGTTGAGATCAGAGTCAGCAACACATTGCGTAATCTTACCGAGCATACCTTGGGCGTTATGGTGAAATACAGCAATGCGACCATCGGCTGCAATGGGTCCAAGATCGACTGCACCAAAGTTTACTGAGTGAACAATATTGCCGTTCTCAAGATAATCTTTGAGCTCGTTTACTGCCATAATGGCGCAATTATCCTCTGCCTCTCCTGTGGAAGCGCCGAGGTGTGGAGTCACAATCGCATTGCGCATATTCGTTGAAGCTGGATTAGCAAAGTCTGTGACATAGCGCGCAATATGCCCATCATCTAAGGCCTCTGCCATTGCCTGCTCATCAACAAGAACATCGCGTGCCAAATTAAGCACCACCGCACCGCGTTTCATGAGTGCAATTTCGTCGGCACCAATCATGCCTTTAGTATCGGCGGTTGCAGGCACGTGAATCGTAATAAAATCAGCGTTGCTATAGAGCTCGTTTACATCGGTAACATGCTTAATATTCCGGTCCAGACTCCATGCCGCATTGATAGAAAGATATGGATCATAACCCAGAACACGCATACCCAATGAAAGAGCTGCATTGGCAACGGCAGCTCCAATAGCACCTAAGCCGATAACACCCAATGTCTTTCCAGCAAGCTCACAACCAGCGAACTGCTTCTTTGCCTTTTCTGCCTTCTTGCCAACTTCAGGATCGTCAGAATTAGCACGCACCCAATCGATACCGCCAATAATATCTCGACAAGCAAGCAGCATTCCGCAAAGCACGAGCTCCTTTACCGCATTTGCATTTGCTCCAGGAGTGTTAAACACCACAATTCCCGACTCAGCACAGCGATCCAGCGGGATATTATTTACACCGGCACCTGCGCGTGCAATAGCAAGCAATTCTTTCGGTAGCTCAATATCATGCAGACGAGCGCTACGCACAAGGATTGCGTTTGCGTCTGCAAGTTCGCTGGTGAACTCGTATCGATCTCCAAGGCGATTAGTACCAACCTTGGATATGTTATTCATGCAATGGACCTTAAACATATCAGTCCTTCCCAGGTGCACTAAGCACGCCCATTCTCAAGCTCAAACTTTTTCATAAACGAAACGAGTGCTTCTACGCCAGCAACTGGCATAGCGTTGTAGATGGATGCACGCATACCGCCAACCGTACGATGACCCTTAAGGTTTACAAGGCCGGCTTGCTCAGCTTCGGCAACAAAATTTGCATCGAGTTCCTTGTCGCCGGTAACAAACGGTACGTTCATGAGTGAACGATCGCTTGGCACTACGGTTGATGAGAAGAGCTCAGACTCATCAAGGAAGTTGTAAAGCAGTGAGGCCTTGTGCTCATTCACTGCACGCATCTGATCAAGGCCACCACGCTCTTTGAGCCACTTGAATACCAAGCCACACACATAAATGCCCCAGCAGTTGGGGGTGTTATACAGTGAGTTTGCATCAATTTGCGTCTTGAAGCGCAACATCGTGGGCACACCAGGCAGATCCTCAGGCACCAAATCATGACGAACAATCACAATCTGCACGCCGGCAGGACCGACGTTTTTCTGCACGCCGGCATGGATAAGTCCATAGCGAGTAACGTCAACTGGTTCAGAGAGAAACATAGAACTCTGATCCGCTACGAGTGTATGGCCCTTCGTATTGGGGAGCTCAGGATACTTAGTTCCGTAAATAGTGTTGTTCTCACATATATAGACGTAACTTGTATCTTCACGAATAGGCAGATCTGAACAATCAGGAATGTAGCTAAAGTTCTTATCTGCAGAACTTGCAATTTCTGCTGCATCGCCGAGAATCTGAGCCTCTTTAAATGCTTTTTTAGCCCAGTTTCCCGTAAGAATATAATCCGCCTTGCCATTGCGAGCGAGATTCATAAAGACTGATGCAAACAGGAGTGAATCGCCGCCCTGAACAAAGATAACATCGTAATTCTCTGGAATGTTCAAAAGCTCGCGTAGATCTGCTTCTGCCTGCTCAATAATGCCACGAAAAACGGACGATCGGTGACTCATCTCCATGACGGACATACCACAGCCGTGGAAATCCATCATCTCGTCTGCCGCCTTCCTGAGAACTTCCTCTGGAAGGACAGCTGGACCAGCGGAGAAGTTATAAACCCTTGGCATCGTCCTGCCTCCTTGTTCGTGCGGACGCGATTGGCCAATCGCGTATGGCGTGCGGGCGCACACCATTGCATGCGATATTAGTCCTATTGAAGAGCTGGTTTGTATCCCACAGGTTAATCTCAGTCTACTTTTGAAATACAAACCGCTCTCTGAGGCATCTTTCCCTCAACTTTATGCACGCTTGCTTACCGCATCAGCCACAACTTGTGCAACCGTCTTATCGAGCGCCGAAGGAATAATGTAATCGGCACTTAACTCGTCATCCGTTACCAAGCTTGCAATTGCCTGTGCTGCCGCAATTTCCATATCTTCTGTAATTTGTCCGGCTCGTGCTGCCAGAGCACCCTTAAAGATACCCGGGAAGACAAGCACGTTATTGATTTGATTCGGAAAATCTGAACGGCCAGTTGCAATTACTGCAGCACCTCCAGCACGAGCCTCATCAGGCATAATTTCAGGTGTTGGATTTGCCATAGCAAAGATGATGGAATCATCGGCCATTGATGCAACCATCTCACGGGTTACTAGCCCCGGTTGAGAGACGCCCAAAAAGACATCGGCACCTTTCATGACGTCGGCAAGAGTTCCTGTGCGATGCTCACGGTTGGTTATTTTTGCCACTTGCTCTTTATACGGGTTGAGACCTTCACGACCTTCAACAATAGCGCCCTTACGGTCGCATACCACCACATCGCCAAAACCCATGTGCGTCAGAAGTGTTGCAATTGCGAGACCCGCTGCTCCTGCGCCTGACATAACAATGCGCATGGAACCCATTTCACGACCAGTTAGTTTTGCTGCATTGATAAGCCCTGCTGCAGTGACAATAGCTGTTCCATGCTGGTCGTCATGAAAGACTGGGACATCACACAGCTCACGCAAGCGCTTCTCAATCTCAAAGCAACGAGGGGCGGCTATATCTTCAAGGTTGATACCACCGAAACTCTTTGAGATGAGATAGACCGTCCGAACAAATTCATCTACATCATGCGTATCAACACAAAGTGGGAATGCATCTACATCACCAAACTCTTTGAAGAGAAGGCACTTTCCCTCCATGACAGGCATTCCAGCAGCAGGACCAATATCTCCAAGGCCCAAAACTGCAGTTCCATCGGTAATGACTGCAACGAGATTACCGCGACGCGTAAGATCCCAAGAACGTTTATAGTCCCGCTGAATGGCACGGCAGGGCTCTGCTACACCAGGGGTATATAGAATGGCAAGATCATCGGCTGTTTCTGCCTCTGCACGAGAAATAACTTCAATCTTGCCATGGAGCTGCTCATGAAGCTCCATGCTCCTTGCACTTGTGTTGTCCATTAGACCATCTCCTCTGGCGTAAAGATCTCATCAAATTGCTCTGCAGAAAGATATCCAAGCGCCACGCAAGCTTCACGGAGGCTTTCATTGCGAGCGTATGCACGTTTAGCAACTTCTGCAGCGTGCTCATAGCCAATATAGGGATTTAAACACGTAACGAGCATGAGTGAGTTGTTGAGGTTGTCTTTCATGCGTGAACGGTTTGCTTCAATGCCTTTGACACAACGATCTTCAAATGACTTCACAACATCGGTTAGCAAACGAACTGATTGACAGAAGTTATATGCAATAACCGGCATAAAGACATTGAGCTCAAAGTTTCCTTGGCTTGCAGCAAAACCAATAGCAGCATCATTGCCCATTACCTGAACAGACACCATGGTTACTGCTTCGCACTGAGTAGGATTTACCTTTCCCGGCATAATTGAACTGCCTGGCTCATTAGCCGGAATAGTAATTTCACCTAAGCCAAGACGGGGACCTGATGCAAGCCAGCGAATATCGTTTGCGATTTTCATCATATTTGCCGCAGCAGCTTTTACAGCTCCATGAGCAAAAACGAGAGCATCTTTCCCGGTGAGTGCAGCAAATTTATTAGGATCAGAGCAAAATGCTTTACCGGTTAGCTCTGCTACCTCCCGGGCAGCCGCCTCAGCAAACCCTTTCGGAGCATTGAGGCCTGTTCCTACCGCAGTACCTCCTAAAGCTAGGCGCATAACATTTGGCATAGCAGCTTCAAGTTCTGCTATTGCGTTCTCAATAAGACCGCGCCAACCAGCTATTTCTTGAGAAAAAGCTATAGGTACAGCATCTTGTAAATGCGTGCGACCACTTTTTATGATGCCTTCATTCTTCTTCTCAAGTGTATGCAAGGTTGTTACAAAATCTGTAAGTGCAGGTATAAGCTGATCGCTCACCATACATGCGGCTGCAATGTGCAGAGCCGTAGGAAACGTATCGTTTGAAGACTGAGAGCGATTAACCGTATCGTTGGGATGTAATAATTCTTTGCCTGCAGCACGATTACCAATATGAGCAATCACTTCATTTACATTCATATTGGTTTGGGTACCAGAGCCTGTTTGCCACACTTTCAGTGGGAACTGATCATCATATGCACCGGCGAGAATATCGTCACAAGCTTGTTCAATAGCCAATGCCTGCTCAGAAGTAATACATCCAAGTTGACAATTTGCTCGTGCAGCAGCTTTTTTGAGAATGGCAAAAGCCTGGATGATTTCAGGTGGCATAGTCTCAGACCCGATGGGGAAATTTTCATAAGAACGCTGCGTCTGTGCCCCCCAGAGTGCTTTTGCAGGCACCTGTACTTCGCCCATAGAATCATGCTCAATACGAACATCGCTGTCTTGTACAAAACGACTCTGCTGCACCTTTATCTCCTTTACGCTTGCTTCCAGCGGTTTCGAATAACGTCGTTAACAAAATCTCGAACTTTCTCAGAAATCTGAGAATCACGTAAACTCGCGTGGAGCACTGCCATACCTTCAGGAGCATCTGATGCTTGTTCTGGGGCATCTAACACAATAATGCCACGATACTTTGCTTGATTGCGATTAGCCTCTGTGAGAGCTGCTTCAGCAGAAAGACCGCACCCGCAAAGGAATAATTCCGCTTTGTCGCAGAAAGGTTCACTCAGCATGAGATCAGCTGCGCAAGCAAGGTCATCTGCAGCAGTTTTGACCGTAGCTTCACTGCCATCAGCCATCTGATCGCTTTTTACACTGTCTCCGCCACCGCGTAAATCAATTGCATAACTGACAATACGGGAAGAAGCTAACGTATCTGTAACAACTTTAAGCTGCGTATTATCAGCATGGATATCATGGGCACACACTACAACTGGAAACTCAAATCCCTGTCTGAAGTCTTCACCTTCCACAGGTAGATTGAGCACGCCAAACACTTTGCTTTTATCAGCATGCAAGCTCCACATATAGTGCTCGTGATACTTTGCTTCGCTCATGCTTCTCCTCTCGCAATATAAATCACCAAAGTATTTCTCAGCGATTCTCAATACGCCCAATATTCTTGAGTTCGATTGTTATTTTGCCGGTTTCATCTTTTCCAAATTCAATATAGTCCGATGAAGCGGCATATTCTGAAGGAAAACTCACTTCAATGCCTGTATCCGTTCGTATACGGTGTTTCTTTGCCAGGCGTGTAGCCACACCTTTGCGCACGCTCACACGAGCTGGCAGTTCGTCGGTATACGCACGCTCCTCTAAGCGTTGTTCATATCGCTCGACCATTGCAGGGTTATCCTGGAACACTTCTCGACCCACCTCGGCCGGTGTCACATCATCCGCAGCTGACGCCCTATCGATGACATATGATTTTGCGCGTGAAACCGCCACGGCACTCTCGATACCATATTCTTCGGCGACATCAGCCACCAGTTTCTCCACCGCTTCAATAACTTCTCTTCCCGAAGCTTCTGTCGAACAGCTCAAGAAACCCTCGGGCACCAGCAACATGCGTCTTCCAGCAATTGAGCGCTCAACATCATGGAACGCAATATCGAGCGTCTCGCCATCAATAACAGCATAGGTATCGATCTTTTGTGTTGGATTTGGAAGCGCTGAGTCGTGACGAACAATATCGTTGTAGGCAAGACCTTGTTCAGAACGTACATCATGTACAAACGTCTGCCGACGTGGAAGGAGCAATACGGCAAATGCTCGACGCGCTAAGCTCTCTTCATCATCCTCTATTGTTTCTCCTGCTGTTTGAGGAACCTCGTCATTTTGCTGTTCTGTCTGACGTCCAGCAGCATCAGTATCCTCAAAATCAGCAATGAGAAGATCACACTGACCAGCATCTTCGCTCATACGAAGCTGTTCATAAAAATAGCGGGCGATGTCTGCTGCAAAGTCGAGAAAACCACGAGATCCGCTTAAGTATCGGGTAAATTCTGGAGCAAAAGCAGAGGTATTGGCAAAAACTCCATGACGACTCTCAGCGTTCCCTGATACTTTTCGAAGCAGTCGCGTGACGTAGCTCTTTGTTTGGCGAACAGAAAGATCGAGTTCCCGTTCTGATAAATCGCACTCTCCCACCTCAAAATCAAAGGCATGAAGTACCGCGTGGGAGATTTTTATCATGGTCGCCTCCTTGGGCAGCGCAACGTTATTTTGTTCGAAAATCTATCCTATCCCAAGTGCGCATTTTTTCTCTTAATGTATGCCGACACTTTGATGATCTCCCAACAATTCCATCAACAACAGGAAATATCACGTTTACCTTATGCATAAGTAATTGGTATAAAATGTATATATTCGTCTGATTTTATGCATCTAATATTTTGATTTCGAAAATTTTTATATATTTTTTTCATTTTTACGTATAATAGCTAAACACGCGCAGCAGCTTTTATACCAACGTATGCATATCTGCGTGCACCATTATTAAGAGGGGGTCACTCATGAAAAATATTCACGCCACCATGACACGTCGTAACTTCATTCATTTCTCTGGATTTGCTGGAGCGGGAATTGCCACACTCGGAATCTTAAGCGGCTGTTCAAATTCCTCAGACAATACAGCTGCCTCCGGTGACTCATATACCCTTGTTGAAGATGGCAAACTTACTGCTATTGGAGACTGGTCATTCCCACCACTTGAATCTATGGATGAGAACACGGGTGAAGTACAAGGCTTTGACATCGACTTACTTAAGGCAGTTGCAGAGAAGATGGGCCTCGAGGCAAACTTTCTTCCCACACAAAAGTTCGATACCCTTGTTCCCACTATTACTCAGGGAGGCAGGGCTGATGTAGCCATTTCTGGCATCACCATCACAGACGAGCGTCTTGAGCAGATTGACTTTACTGATGCTTACCTCAGTTCAAACCAGGGTCTTGTCGTAAAAATTGGCAGTCAGTTCGACGGATTGGATGAAAAAGCCCTGATCGATGCCCTCAATACTCCAGAAAACCAAGTATCAGCACAGTCTGGAACGACGGGTGGGGACTGGATTCAAGAGAATCTTCCCAACTGCACCTATGTACCACTCGACGATCCTATTCAGTCAATGACTGGTGTTTCCTCAGGCCTTTATAGTGCTTGCGTTTCTGATTTGCCTGTTGTTTCCAACCTTTGCAATGAGTCTTACACCGACCTCACGGTCGCCCTTCAAATTCCCACAGGCGAGGAATACGGCATTGTTGTCTCTAAAGACAACCCTCAACTCACAGCAGCCATCAATGAGGCATTAAAAGAACTCGAAGAAGATGGCACGATGGATGAGCTTCAAACAAAATGGTTTGGTCAGACCATCTAATTACTACATAAGACACACTACTTGTTTATTACTTGCCATCCCTTCCAGCAGAGGGGATGGCAATTTTTGTGTACAAACTTACAAATTCGTTTGTCGTTTCACCTTACAGAACCTTTACCATTACAGAGTAATAACAAATTTAATGAAGGCGATTAGGTCATACATGGATACAACTGTCCCCATTATTGGCATTGTCTTTCTTTTGCTTGGGTTCTGTGGCAGGCAAATTTGGCGTGCAAAAAAGCATGATCCCATGCACTGGGAAGAAACGCCTTGGATCTTCCCCTCACTAGCGTTGCTCATTTTTCTCTTTTTTTGGAGACAAGCTGGCCTTATAGACTCTTCTGAAAGACATTATCTTTTTCTTAATGCTGGTATTACGCTCTGCGGTTTTGCTGCTTTGGGAAGGCTATTTCTCCTCAATCTTTTTGATCGACTCGCTACTTTTATTCGCGGGCAAGTCCTCCCAACCTGTACAGGAGCACATGCAAAAGATGCTTCGGAAGGAAAAACAAGTAAGCTCTCATGGAGTTATATCGCACGCAGCTGCTGCAGCTACAGCCTAGGAGGTCTCCTTCATGCTGTTATGCTCGTAGCAGTAACCTGTCTTTCTATTTTTGCGCTAGAAACTCCCTTTAATCCGGCTTTTCCTACTGATATTCCTCAGAAATTTGTGGTGTTGGAATTTTGTCTCATCTTCGGAGTATGTATTGCTCTTTACTTCCTTGGGCAGCGTAGAGGACTGCTCGTTGCTCTTGTGCCGATTCTGTCTCTCTTTGCGGGTGTTGCACTTGGCTTTGTATATAGCTTCAGAGCAACAGTCATAACACCTGTGGATCTCTTTGCTTTAGGAACCGCAGCGGATGTTGCTGGAAATTTCTCTTACGTTTTGTCAGACCCGTATTTGTATGCTATTGCAGCAGGCATCAGCGCCGTCACACTATGTGCTCTTCTCTTTCCAGTTAAACCCTATATTTGCAAGAAAATGCCTGTCCGAGCAGCTGCCAACACGGTTGTTGGACTTGTATGTACTTGCCTCTTAATTGGCTTGGTTGCAACGTATGATTTTCGCTCGTTTGGTATCACAATTGATGCATGGAATACAACAAGCTCGTACCTGTCTCAAGGCTCGCTCGTCTCTTTTATCACTGAAGCACAAAATATGAATGTAGAAGCACCTGAGGGTTATACGAAAGGTGCCGCACAATCTCTGCTCAACACATACGCCAACACTTTTGATAACAGCCTGGGTACCTCTTCCACACGCCTTGCAGCTGAAGCTCAATTTGCTCAACAACAGCCTGATATTGTGGTAGTGATGGACGAGACATTCTCTGATCTTTCCATCTATAACGGCCTTGCCTGCAACTATCCAGGGCCAACCTTCTTTAAGTATGGTATGCCCACCTCCTTGGCGTCAGGAAGCCTGTCGGTTTCTGTACTTGGCGGAGGCACGTGCAATACAGAATTTGAGATGCTTACAGGCCTTCCGCTGGCTTATGTGGGTGGGTCTAACTATCCTTACGCAATGTATGACCTCAAGGGAACGCCAAATCTGGCCAGTCAGCTCGCCGCTGAAGGTTATGACACAACCGCAATCCATGCCTTACTCGGTACGAACTGGAATCGAGATACGGTATATGAAAACTTTGGGTTTGAGAGATTTATTACTATTGATGACTTTGAGAACGCCCCCTATTTTCATAACTTTGTATCAGACAGAGCGACATTTGATAAAACACTTGAAGTGCTGCGCGAAGGAGACGGCCCTCAATTTGTTTTGAACATCACTATTCAAAATCATTCGGGTTATACCACGGGATCCATCCCAGAAGATCGTCTGACTGATTATCATCCAAATGGATATGACGATGGCACACTCAATAGTGAGCTCAATGAATATTTGTCATGCATACAGGCATCTGATGAAGATCTTGCCTATTTTGTAGACGAACTTTCAAAGCTCGACCGTCCCGTCGTGCTTGTCTACTTCGGAGATCATCAACCGAGTTTAGGATCAGCCTATAACGATCTTATTTGCCAAGAAGATGCGGGGACCCTTGCGCACCAGCAGCGCGCCTTCCAGACGGTTTATACCATCTGGACAAACTACGAAGTACCACGCGAAAGCGCTACGACCATCAATCGTCCGAGCTCACCATCTTTTCTCTCTGCTCAGATGTTATATGCCATTGGAGCTCCGCTTACCGATTATCAAAAAGCTCAGCTCGTTATCTCGCAAGAAGCGCCTTGCCTCAATTCTTTTGGCATACAAGACATTGCAGGCACATGGTACCCCTTAAACGATACGAACTCTCCTCTTGCGCAGATAAACCGCGATTACTCCTATATGGCCTATTACACCTTCGAATCGAGAAAATAATAACTCCGTGAGTATGTTAGCTGTCGCCCCTTTTGTTGGCCTCCTTATACTTGTTGGCCTTACGTTGTTTATGCAGCGCAAGGCTTCACTGATTGACTCATCAGCCAGTACATCCTTAATCAAACAATCACTCAAAGGCTTACAGCCTGTTGCACTACCATTTGCAGCCCTTATCTGTTTGCTGTGCCTTTGCGCAGCTCAGCTCATTTCTGTTTCGTTTTTTGAGCTGCTTCTCATCTCTTTTGGCATTTGTGGTATAGGCATTGCACAGCTCAAGCTTCCAAACTTTCTCACACAGCTCATTAATGCACCTTATGCATCGTCAATACGCAGCAATAAAAATGTCATTTTTATTCGCTGCACCTGCATACGCATTCTTTTGATCGCTTCAATTGTGGGGTGCTGTTTTTTAACGCTTGAAACTCCCTATCGGACAGAACCGATGGAGATTTTCGAACCGTATCTCTATATTCAGACAACCATGATTGCACTGGCTGTTCTCACTGCTTACTTTGTGGGACAACAACGAGGCGTTGGACCCCGCATCTGTGTGTGGATTTTTGCCTGCATTGGCCTTGCCCAATATTTTGTGTGGCAGTTCAAAGGTACAACGATTCTTCCTACTGACCTTTTTGCTCTGGGAACTGCCGCAGCTGTAGCAGGTGGCTATACCTATGTTTTTAATACATCAGCGCTTATCGGCATTGTTTGGGCACTTATAGGAAATCTTCTCTGCACTGCACTTGCAGAGGTACGGAGAACACTTCTTCACGCATCAGAGAGGCCTACCGTTTCCAAGTTCCCACGTGCTGTTCATATACTTGCACACACATCATGTGCCCTCTTATGTTTTATCTCACTTTTCTTACTTTGCAGCATTCCAAATTACACCGCTATGACGGGCGAAGGAATCAATTATTTTTATCCCATATGGACCTATCAGCATTACGGTTCAATGCTGTCATTTGTGATGGGCGTTCAGGATCTTTCACTGACAGAACCCGCGAATTATTCCTCATCAGCAGCCCAAACGCTGCTCACTTCGTACGCAGAAACCTACGACAAAACTCACGGCAGTAACACATCACGACAAGCCGCAGTTGAGCAATTTGCAGGCGAAGCACCCAGCATAGTCGTAGTGATGGATGAGTCCTTCGCGGATTTATCTATCTATGAAGGAATGCATGCAGGATATGAGGGCCCACACTATTTCAAAACCGAACTAGCTCCCAGCTCTGTGGCAAGTGGATCACTCTCAGTAAGTGTACTTGGTGGAGGCACGTGTAATACTGAATTTGAATTCCTTACGGGTATTTCTATGGCTTATCTTGGCGCTGGAAAATACCCCTATGCAATTTATGATCTTTCAGAGACAAACGCCCTTCCAAAACAGCTCTCAAGTATGGGCTATGAAACAACTGCTATACATCCCAATCTTGCCAGCAATTGGAATAGAGACGACATATACGAGCAAATAGGTTTTGACACGTTCTATTCCGTAGAAAGCTTTTCAGATGCTCCAACTCTGCACAACGGTGTAACCAATCGTGCCACCTATGACAAAGTGATTGAGGTACTGAACAGCAGCGAAACGCCTCAATTTATTTTCGATGTAACTATGCAGGGGCACTCAAATTATGATGTGGGAAATATTCCCGATAACCTGAAACTCAATTACAAGCCAGAAGGCATTTCGGATACAGATAGTATCGATCAGCTCAATGAATATCTTTCGTGTGTACAAGCCTCCGATGAAGATCTTCAGTATTTGGTAGAAGAGCTCTCAAAGCTTGATAAGCCTGTCGTGCTTGTCTACTTTGGTGATCATCAACCCAAACTCTCTGCCACTTATAACGATCTCTGGTTTAGTGATGAGAGTGACGAACTTCATGCTCAGAGGACACATCAGAGCATCTACGCCATTTGGACAAATTACACACTGCCCGGACAAACAGATTCATCCTCCACTGGCTCAGAAGACAAAGCTTTCTCATCAGCACAGTATCCAATAAGTCCGAATTATTTAGCAGCATATATGCTTGAATCCATTGGAGCCCCTCTGAGTGACTATCAGAAGGCACAGTTGGTGATGAAAGAAACAATTCCTGCCATAAATGCCTTTGGCATAATGGATAGCAATGGAAACTGGCATTCGCTTGATACGACAGAAATGTCTCTTGCCACCACATTTCAAGATTTGTCTTGGCTTACTTGGCTAGAATTTACCAGTAAGGTTGCATAAAGCGATTAAATCAGTCATCTCTTGTGATAAAGGCATGCCATGTTGCAAATAATTATTTCTCCTGCCAAACAAATGCAGGTAGAGGAAGCAATACCAGTCAAAGGTATTCCTCCCTTTCCAGAGAAGACAAACCGTCTTTATGAGGCTCTTATCGCGCTCGAAAAAACTGACGGGAAAACAGCGCTTAAAACACTCTGGAAGGTTAGCGACAAGCTATTAGAACAGTGTTTGGATCTTCTTCACGAATTCATTCCTGTTGCTAGTAAAAAGATGCTAGAAGATGCCTCAATTTCGCCGCACGTCTCTGCCGCTCTTTTTACTTACAAAGGAATTCAATTTCAGAGTATGGCGCCTCAAGTAATGGATGCAGAATCGCTATCCTGGCTTCAAGACCATCTTTGGATTCTTTCTGGTCTCTATGGATGTGTACGACCTTTCCAAGCAGTAGAACCCTATCGCCTTGAAATGGGTGCGCCACTATCAGTCGATGGAACTCGTAATCTCTATGAGTTTTGGGGTGATATGCTTGCACAGAAAATTCAGAAGGATTGCTCCGAAGTTATTAATCTGGCAAGTGTTGAATATGCAAAGTCAGTCCTCCCCTCTTTAGACAGCACTACCACCTGCGTTACATGCCTATTTGCTGAAGTATTGAAGAACGGCCGACCTATTCAACGCGCCACTGCAAGTAAAATTGCACGCGGATCTATGGTGCGTTGGATGGCAGAAAATCGTGTGAACTCCTTTGAGGAGTTAAAGGCTTTTGATTTAGGCTACACATACCGGCCAGAGCTTTCCCAAGCTACTAATCTTGTCTTTTTGCGTACAGAATAAGAAGCGTCTATTTTTGCCTTATAGGCTTATAGGACAAAAAGTGTGCTGTCAGTCTAGCCAGAACGGGTACGGGTCCTTGTGGTGCAGCTCCTCCCACACGGCTCGATCACCCCATTCTGGACCCCCATCCTCTCTCTTGGGTGATAGCGAGTAGGTCCTATAGAGGAAGTCGATATCGTCGTCAGTTGGCATGGAGCGGATAAGCTCTCTTGCCGGTCTTGGGCTCTCGGTGTGCATGTAGCACCACCAGAAGACCGCCTTGACCCGACGCATGAGTGACAGCCCGCGGTGGTTGCGCAGGACATCCCTGAGTTGTGAGTTGACGCCGCCCTCGATCGGGTTGTTGGTACGCGGCAGTGGACCCTCTGCGGTCAGGGTCGGATCAAGGTAGGTAAAGAGCGTTCCTTGGGAGACGAGTCTCGAGAGTGATGAGCGGGCCTTTCTGAGCCTCTCGTGTGTGAATACGCGTCTCCCGTCGATGAAGGAGACATCCTCGAGGAAGTCGGCCCAGAACCCGCACCACTGAAGATAGCGCTCGACCCACCAATCGGCCTGCCGAAGGGTGTCCAGATGCATGAGCTCGATGGAAAGCGCGTAGAGCTCTCTGCCGGCCTGGAGCCTTGGCCTCGTCGTCGTGTACCTCCTCACCTGCGAGAACGCATGGAACAGGCACCTCTGGACTCTCGTGCGCGGCCATGTCCGGCGGACCGCCGAAGCGAACCCTGTTCCTCCATCGCACACCACCACGTCCGGAGCCGGGATGGGCGCCATGAGCGCCTCCCAGGCCCTTGAGGTTTCCGACTCGGCCATGTACCACGAAACCACATGCTCCCCGTCGTAGGCTATCAGCACGACGAGGTTCCGGTCGAGCCAGATGCCGTCGAGGAAGAGCACCCTGTGGACCTCACCGGTCGGCTCGGGCATGGGCCACACCCGCCAGAATCCGGAGGTCTTCCTCCTGAACGTGCGCCCCTGACCGGGCATGTCTGCCTGCCTCGCCTTTGAGAGCAGCCACGCCAGAAACTCTTCGAGCCAGGCGGCACTGTCGTCGTACGAGACGGTCCTCGATGCCCCGCAGGACTCGCAGCGCCATCTCTGCGCGCCCGCCGTGGTCCTTCCGTTCCTGCGCATCGCCGCTCCACAGCACGGGCACTTCACCCTTTTCATCGAGCCCTCCCGTCCGAGAGATTTAACAGCTCGATTTTCCGGCTCCTACCTGCGACGGCACCGATTCGGACAGCACACTTTCTGTCCGAGTGCTAAAAGGGGTGAGCAAGATTTAAGGGTATGGGAAACGGCCGCCCACCTGCGTAGACGACCGTTTCGACAGCACACTTTTTGTCCTATAAGCCGCCTTATAAGCCTTATCCGGGCTTTTTAGTGACATAAAAGAAGCGGGCAGCCCTCTTAGGAACTGCCCGCTCGTGAGGTTAACCTTTATGAGCCCTTTGGACTCTCCTCCTTAGTAATTACCTTAAATTATTTATCAAATGACATATAACTCAGAAAAGTAATTATCGTTTCGTTGACCCTGTCTACCCTCGCAGCGCCTCTTGTGGCGCTCTGGCTCCTGCGCGAAGGCATCGGTTCATCCATCTATCCTCTCAGGGATTTTTTGCGATGCCTGTATCGCTTTACGAGGTCCTGTGAATCAGTGGCCTTAATGTGAGACGGGACACGCAATGCACTTCGCGGGATGCCAATTTGAATAATCTTCGCTGTTCACTGGCACCACCTCCTACTTCGGCCGTCGGTATCGTCGCGGCTTCTTTATTTCTTGATTACATAATACTCTAAATTTTAAGTTGTACACGTATCTTTAGTCATTTAATGTGAACGGTAGGTATTTACGGATAAACGGCGCTCTTGCTTATAGCTTCGTTCACTACAGCGAGTTTGAATATAAGGTTTATCTATTGTTTAACATTGTTTCACGATACAAAAAGAGGCCAGAGGCTATACACCCTCTGACCTGCAATTTCTCTGGAGGCGGCACCCCGATTCGAACGGGGGATAAGGGATTTGCAGTCCCGTGCCTTACCACTTGGCCATGCCGCCAT
The DNA here is from genome assembly GCF_965119725.1 of Olsenella sp. Marseille-QA0557. Lineage (NCBI taxonomy): Bacteria > Bacillati > Actinomycetota > Coriobacteriia > Coriobacteriales > Atopobiaceae > Olsenella > Olsenella sp. Marseille-QA0557. The sequence continues at coordinate 1,882,095 of NZ_CBCPMI010000001.1, forward strand.
ATGAAAAAGGCCGAATACAAATCCGGCCATAATCATCATGGAGCGGGCTACGGGGTTCGAACCCGCGACCTCCACCTTGGCAAGGTGGCGCGCTACCAACTGCGCTAAGCCCGCAACGCGAGGGATAATATACGTGAGTTTTCGGTTCAGTGCAAGTGGAAATCGCAAAATTTTTTAAATTTTTTTGGCCATCCCTCATTTCGGCGAAAAACCCGCCTCTATATACCTCTTTTTCAAATTCTGACTTGCATGATCTTTAGAGATGCTTTATAGTTACCTCCGCTGTCAGATGCAGCACACATTCGGGCGCTTAGCTCAGGGGGAGAGCGCTTCCCTGACACGGAAGAGGTCAGAAGTTCAAATCTTCTAGCGCCCACCATACATTACAAAGCCACCTGCTTTCACAGGTGGCTTTTTTATTCTGTTATGCATTAATTCTCTTTTTGCAAGACTTAAATTAACCTTTGTTTCAAATCCTTTATAGTCAGGCTTTGCACGCTATGCTTTATAAAGCTTATTGCTTATACATAACAAAGAGAGATTAATTTGATGAATAGCACGTATTCACATACGAATAATCAGGAGTCCATCACCTCCTCCTTTCATAACCATATGACCACGCTTGCAGATATTGCTATAGGCGATCGTGTCCGTGTTGAAGTTGTTGGTGGTCAAGGAGCGCTCAGACAGCACTTCCTTGATATGGGCATCATCCCCGGCACCGTTATGGAACTTGTGAAATTCGCTCCCATGGGAGATCCCATGGAATTTCTTATCCATGGATATGAGCTCACCTTAAGAAAAGAAGATGCTTCCCGTATCTCTATCTCACCCATAGGTCAGTCGGATACACAGAGTCCATCTGCCGCAAAGTTCGACACACCGTTGCAAACAGCTTCGCAAAAGTTCGAAAACCGCCGTATAGCCCTGACGGAGCATCCTGGATTAGGAGAAGGCGGGCGCTTTCACGAAAAAGCTACCGAGCACCCTCTGCCCGAAGATACCACTCTTACCTTTGCGCTAGCCGGCAATCAAAACTGTGGTAAAACGACACTCTTTAACCAGCTTACAGGATCAAATCAGCATGTAGGCAACTTCCCTGGAGTTACAGTAGATAGAAAAGACGGCGCTATTAAAGATCATCCCAATACCGATATTGTTGATCTTCCCGGCATCTACTCGATGTCACCCTACACAAGCGAAGAGCTTGTGAGTCGTCAATATATTCTCGATGAGCGACCTCGCGGCATTATCAACATCGTGGATGCCACTAATATCGAACGCAATCTCTACCTCACCATGCAGCTCATGGAGCTTGATATCCCGATGGTTCTTGCCCTCAATATGATGGATGAGCTCCAGGGAAACGGCGGTTCAGTGCGTGTTAACAAGATGGAGGAACTGCTTGGAATTCCAGTGGTTCCCATCTCTGCCGTAAAGAACCAGGGTGTCGATGAGCTCGTAGATCATGCACTGCATGTGGCTCGCTATCAAGAACGTCCCAGCAGACAAGACTTTTGTGATCCCAACGATCACGGTGGAGCTGTACATCGCTGCTTGCACGCCATTATGCATCTCATAGAAGATCATGCTCACCGAGCAAACATTCCCATACGCTTTGCAGCCACAAAAGTCATCGAGGGCGATACAGCCGTTCTAGAGCGCCTAAATCTTGATAAAAACGAATATGAGGCAATGGAGCACATTATTAGTCAAATGGAGGAAGAACGGGGCTTAGATCGCGCCGCAGCCATTGCAGATATGCGCTTCTCATTTATTGAAAAGGTTGTTTCACAAACGGTAACCAAGCCACATGAAAGTCGCGAACATGAGCGCTCTCGACAGATAGATAAGATTCTCACGGGGCGATTTACTGCTATCCCCATGTTTATTTTGATAATGGGACTTGTCTTTTGGCTCACTTTTAATGTGGTTGGTTCGTTCTTTCAAGACCTCGTCGCTCAAGGCGTAGAAATTCTCACTCAGACAGTTAATAATGCCTTGGTAGAGTCTGGTACCTCTGAAGTGGTGCGATCGCTCATCGTAGACGGTGTTTTTGGCGGTGTTGGCACCGTATTGCCTATCGCACCAATCGTAGTAACTATGTACTTCTTCCTTTCTCTTTTGGAAGATACGGGCTATATGGCACGTGTTGCCTTTGTTATGGATCGGCCGCTGAGAAAAATTGGTCTTTCTGGCAGATCTATCGTTCCCATGCTCATGGGATTTGGCTGTACCGTGCCGGCAGTGATGTCCACAAGAACCCTGCCCTCGGAGCGCGATCGCAAGCTTACAGTGCTTCTAACTCCTTTTATGAGCTGTTCAACAAAGCTTACGATCTATGCATTTTTCTCAGCAGTCTTTTTCCCAGGAATCGAAGGGGTCGTTACGGTAGCTCTCTATGCCCTGGGTATTGTGGTAGGGATTGCCACTTCAGCAATTGCCAATCACACCATATTCAAGGGTGAAGCTGTCCCGTTTGTTATGGAGCTACCCAACTACCGTATTCCCTCCGTAAAAAGCGTTCTACATCTTGTATGGGATAAGATGGCAGATTTTCTGCAGCGAGCTTTTACTGTCGTATTTGTTGCCTCTATTGTCGTTTGGTTCCTGCAGTCCTTTACACCAACACTCACATTAACCGACAACCCCAGCACCTCAATTCTTGCTGCCGCCGCAGGTTGGATGGCGCCGGTGTTTTCTCCGCTCGGCTTTGGAGATTGGCGTTTTTGCGTGGCACTTATCTGCGGATTCATGGCAAAAGAGATAGTGGTTTCTACGCTCTCAGTACTATTTGACGGTACAAGTGCCCTGTTGGCGACACTTACACCTTTAGGAGCAGCTTCATTTTTGGTCTTTTGTTTGCTCTATACTCCTTGCGTTGCCGCAATTGCTGTTGTTCGTAGAGAACTTGGCGGAAAATGGGCGATAGGCATTGTAATCTTCCAATGCTTAGTGGCGTGGGTATGCGCCTTTGCGGTACATCTGATTGGTTCTTGTATCGGCATCGCTTAAGATGGGAGAAGAGATGCTGTCTTCACGCAACAACACACAAGACGCAATGGATCTAGCTCATCTTTGTAATGATGCCTCTGCCATTCGTCTTATCCTTACTGATATTGATGGCACAATTCTCCCCTATGATCGCTCAGTTGTTTCTCAAGAGTGTCGTGATGCGTTTCATGCAGCATATGATGCTGGGATACACATTGGCCCTGCCACCGGTCGCGGAGCCACACGGGTTCCAAGTGTCTTTGAACACGATGAGAAGTGCTATGCCACCATGTTGGCAGCAAACGGCATGCAGGTCATACTTGACGGCCAGCTCATCTATGAGGCGCATATTCCACATGAAGCGCTTATCCATCTGGCAAGTGTCATTCACGAACTGCCCGATTGTGGCATGATTTGCTTTGATGGTCCCCAGGCGTTGGTAGTTGAGGGAACCATAGACAACCTTGCCAAAAGTTTTCGTTCGTACGCAGCGACAGCTCGTCTGGTCTCTGAAGTCCCTTCGTTTCCAGTCATTAAAACGAATATCTTTACACCACCCATACAGGAAAAAACGGCTGAAATAGTGGCTTTACTTCGTCGAGAAGTGCCAGAGATAGACTATTCACTCCCTATGCCCGGTTTTGTTAATACCACTCCACGTGGCTGGAATAAAGCTGCGGCAGTAGATTATCTTGCGCAAACACTTGGTATTGCGCCAGAACAAGTTGTTGTTTTCGGGGACTCTGGTAACGATTTAGAGATGCTTTCGCACGTGCCCCATTCCGTTGCTGTTGCAGGTGCCACCGATGAAGCGCGCGCTGCCGCCCGTTGGCATATTGGATCTTGTGAGGAAGAAGCGGTTCCTCAGGCAATCAAAAAACTTGCCCAAGGACTCTGGCCGTTTACTAACTAGAGTCTCTCTAGCTTTCTAACCAACCTCCACGCTCTTTTTCAAGATAAAGAGGGCGTTTTTTGACCTCAAGATACAATTTCGAGAGGTAATAACCGATTACCCCAAGACCCAATGTCAGCAAGCCCCCAATAAGCACAATAACTGTCATGAGTGATGGCCAGCCAGCTACCGGATCGCCAAACAAAAGTGCTCGCACAACAATAAAGATAAGGCCAACGAGAGCTAGCAACGATATGGCGCCGCCAAGCAAAGAAAGCACTTCCAGTGGCTTAGTAGAGTAGGCGACTATACCGTCCAACGCATAACGTAACAGCGAGAAGAAGGACCAATTGGTCTCTCCTGCTACGCGCTCAACATTATGATAAGAGATCCATTCTGTTGAGTAGCCGACCCATCCAAACAGGCCCTTTGTAAAGCGGTTATATTCACCACAAGATAGTACCGCTCCTACAAAGCGACGAGTCATCACTGAAAAATCGCGTGCTCCATCGCGCAGATTGAGATCGGTCACTTTATTCATGAGCGCATAAAAACGCCGAGCAAACCACGATCGAATAGGAGGCTCACCGTCACGGCTCACCCGATATGCTGCAGCTCGCTCACAGGTACCATCCTGTACAAGCCCGCACATTTTCAACAATAAAGCTGGAGGGTCTTGTAAATCAGCATCCATTACCGCAATAAGATCCGCTTCTGATGCATATGCCTGTACAAGACCGGCATACAGCGCTGCCTCTTTACCAAAGTTGCGTGAGAAAGAAATAAACGCAGCATCTGAACGTTCTGCGCAAACATGACGCAGCACCGCAAGCGTGGCATCTGACGAGCCATCATCCACAAAGATATAGTGAACTTTAATGCCGAGAAATGCGTCTAGTTGCTCTGCAACCCTAGAACATTCATCCAAAAAGGGATTGATAGTATCTTGTTCATTATGACAAGGCACAACAATTGTCAGTAAAGTCTCTTCAGCTGCTTCTTGATCTGAAAAGGCCGAGCAGTCTTCAGCTTCTATCCGAGCCATAGCTCACCTTTCCATAACGGTAATGGTCAACTTCAATGATTTATACGGAATATAAAATGATTCGCTTTCCATAATACCAGAGGCATTATATGACGTTGCTGCATAATCAACCGCGGTACCTGGATACCCCTCAAAAATAGGATCTTCCTTTGTACCATTGGTAACGCAGACAAACTTTCCTTGGTAGTCTTCAAGTGCGCCTGGGCGCCTCTCATCAGAGATCGTAAGTGCGGGTGAAAACGCCTCATAGGCATCATAGTCCCCTTTTGGATACACATACGTATTATCAAGCGTTATGGATACTTCAGGAACTTTAACGGCTAATATACCGGCCGGCTGAATATCAGAATATACATTGACACCAACAACAACCGGTAAGTGCCCGTCTTCGGTTTGAGTTACTTCTCGGTAATATGCGATCGCTCTCTCGTTTAAAGGATCGTAGGCAGCTATTGCAGAATTAATCTGAGAGCAAAGCGCTAGCACCGAAAGTGACGCTATTCCCACACTCACCACAAAAGGCCTGCGGGCCCGTACAAAAATTGTCGAAATCATAATTGCAAATGGCCCAATAGCAACAAATAAATAGCGCGCCATAAGCACGGGACTAATACTCAGAGAAATGATCAGAGATATAACGATCGTGCCAATATATACAAACCCAGCAGCTACAGAAGGGCTTACCAAAACAAATACCGATTTGATAAGAATCTGCTTAATATGACTAAATTTCTGCCCCTCCCCACGGCGAAATAGCGGCATGCAAGCATTGCGTCCAGCCAATACCAAGGCCGCCAAACATGCGGCAACAAAAGCGGATAAAGCGCTGAGGCACACAACTTGCCAGATTAGACCATTTCCACCAGAGACAAGCGATTCTATAGTTTCATTAAAAGCTGGAAAGAGCGCGATATCCAAAAAAGTATCTGGAAACGTAAGGGAGATCCAGAAGCCTTGGCGTACATGTGAGACTTGGGCAAAAAGGACATGCAGCCATGGCATATAAGCAAGGATACAAATAATTAACCCTACACCAAAGCATATAAACTGTCGTTTTATATACGGCGTTTTTGGACGAGCTGCATGACCTGCAATGAGCGCTATAAGTACAAAAAGAAGACACAGTGCTGCAGCAAGACAGGAAAAATAATGCATGTAAGCACATGCGATTGCTCCAACAAATGCCCCTATCCACCACTGAAGAGGAATATCTTCTTGAGTGTCATTTAACACGTGTCGGGCTATACGCGAACACATAAGAAATGTGAACATGACGAAAAAAGCAGCCCAGGAATACATGCGGATATCAACCGATTCAGCCAATGCCCACGGGCTAAATAATACGATGAAGGTATATCCCAGACAGGTTTTATAGCCTATATCACGCCGTACGAAAATCCAACCAAGTGCTGCGCAGGCAGCAAGACCAGCGACTGAAAAGAGGCGGCAGATAATAGGGTTCTGTCCAAATAAAGTGACAACCCCATGCAACATCCAATAGTACAAAACCGGATGAACGTCTGCGGATCCAATGCGCCAAATATCAGCAAGTGAATGGTGAGCTAAAGCAATTGAATAGCTCTCATCAAACCAAATTGCACTGGTAAATGCGGTAATCAAATTAAAGGAAAGGCCCAGAAGAAAAAGGATCACCCATACATAGCGAATATGGCGAAACGCTTGCGTAGCAACAGAAAGAGGAACTGAATTGGTAGCATTAGAACTATTATCTGGAGCATCATCTTGTGTCATGGAAGAAGAACTCATGCGTCTCTTTCGGGTTCCCGGATAGCATTACCTATCCTTATTTAAAGCATAAAAGTTTCTGAAACAGCAACTTACAGATATTCTCATGCCCAAACAAGTTCTTGTCAACGGTTGTAAAAACACGAACTGTTCGCATGCGATAGATGGGGACATCATGAATAAAACCTTTGAGAAACACGGTGGTTTTAAGGAGGATCTTCGAGGAGAGGCAGCTGCACTTGCCTGGCTTAAGGCCGCCGAATATCAAGGTGGCCTTCCTGCAGTTACTGTTATTTCTTCTTCGCAAGATACTCTTATTGAAGAGCAAATATTTACTACGTCACCAACAGCACAGGTAGCTCGAAAAGCTGGAAGAGCACTAGCAATAACCCACGCAGCAGGAGCCGGATGGTATGGTTGTCCTCCACCTGATTGGCATGGTGGTGGCTATGTTATTTCTGGTGTTTGCACGCCTGTTGTTTCTCAAGAGAATTCGTACACCTCATAGGGTGCATTTTTCGCGCATGAACGCCTAGAGCCGTATATGAAATACGCGCGCGATCGTCAGGTCCTACAAGCGAGTCACATAAAGATACTTGAACGCATATGTACCCGCCTTGATAGGGGCGATTTTGATGCGCCACAACCTTTGCTCGTAGAGCAGACTTGTACCAACCCCAACATAGCATGCGCTCGAATTCATGGGGATCTTTGGGCTGGCAATCTCTTATGGGATGCCAACCCCACAAACCCGATAGGAGCCATACTTATAGACCCGATGGCACATGGTGGACATGCGGAAACAGATCTCGCCATGTTGACGCTTTTCGGATGTGCATATCTAAAGGAATTTATTGAGGGGTACGAGAGTATTTCTCCCCTTGCAGATGGTTGGCAAGAACGAATTGCTCTCCACCAATTATCGCCACTGCTTTTGCATTGTGCTCTTTTCGGCAGTGCCTATGTATACGAAACAATGCGCGCTGCTGAGCGGTACATATAATTATCGCTCATAAAAAGGGATGCTCTTACACGATAAGCATCCCTTATTCGCAAAGGTTGTTATCGATTGATTATCGATCGCCAAAATTAATACCGAGAGCACGCGCCTCACGTACGAGATCGCTCTTAGGATCGACATACTTAAGTTTTCCTGCAATCTTATCTAGTGGCACGTGAGTCATCTTGCCGTTGACCAAAGCAACCATATATCCAACTTTGCCACTTAAGAAACCAAGTGCAGCTTCGACACCACACTGAGTTGCAAAAATGCGATCCTGAGCATCCGGTGCACCACCACGCTGTGTATGCCCTGGAATGGCAACGCGTGTTTCACGTCCTGTTTGCTTTTCAATTTCCTTGGCGATGTCATACACAATGGAAGGGCTCTTACGTGCAGCAAGCTTCTTCTTGTACTCCTTCTTTGGAAGCTTAGAATCCTCTTTGGAGATTGCGCCTTCTGCTACGGCCACAATGGTGAAGCGACTACCTGTTTCCATGCGTCGCTCGATTGTCTTTATGACGTTCTTCATCTCATAGGGAATTTCAGGAATAAGGATTACGTCAGCACCGCCGGCAACACCAGCATAGAGAGGAATCCAGCCAACCTTATGACCCATAATCTCAACTACAAAAACGCGTCCATGTGAACTTGCCGTAGTATGAATGTTGTCTATGCATTCAGTTGCAACTTCCACTGCACTGGTAAAACCAAAAGTCATATCGGTTCCCCAGGTATCATTATCAATTGTTTTAGGAAGTCCAATAACTGAAAGTCCTTCCTGAGAAAGGCGATTTGCTGTCTTAAGAGAACCATTGCCACCTAAGACGAACAGGCAATCCAGCTTATGGGCATGATAGGTTTCTTTCATTGCAACGACTTTATCCACACCATCTGCTTCAGGAACATCAAGCAGCTTAAAAGGCGTACGGCTTGTACCTAAAATGGTTCCACCTCGCGTAAGGATTCCGGCGAAGTCATGGGAATCCATCTTACGGAAACGGTCATAAATGAGACCTTGGTAGCCGTCTTCAAATCCAATAATTTCTACGCGCTCCCCCACCTTGCGAGTTTCGTGAAGCAGTGTCTTTATGATTCCACGCATAGTGGCATTGAGGGCTTGGCAATCGCCACCGCTGGTAAGAAGGCCGATTCTAATCATTGCTTCTCGCTTTCCCTAAAGGGCGCAAGGGTTTTACGGAGCAGTCATACCCTCACGTCTCCGAACCGTTCTAAGACTAAGTTTGGCACAAGCGGCGCTTAAAGCTGTGCAAAATTAGAGATAAACGACAAGCGAGCCAGATACAAAGAGAACGAATGTCTCACGCACAAAATGCAAGTAGGTTTAAGCAGACGCTCTAGCGGTTTCTACCTTCGCGAACGTTTCTTGTGGCGTAAACGATGTGGGTTGATGCGTGCACCATTTGGTGAGATACGCTTTTTTCGCTTTATGCTTGTCCAGAACGACTGGAAGCGAGTGCGCACCCGACGCCACCGCGTATTGATAGAAACACCAGAATCAGAACGAAGACCCATAACAAGCGCTGAAGCAAGTACAGGCAGGAAATATTGCACCATACGCCATACGACAAAACCTGCCGCAACCTCTGAGCCGAACATAGGTGCAAACAAAAATGCAAAACCACCTTCAGCACCACCAGTGCCGCCCGGGAGTGGCACCGCGGAGGTGAGAAGTTCAATCATCGACCCACAGGCAAGACAGGTAAGAAAATCTGCTTCAATGCCAAATGCTTTGAGTACAAACCACGGAAGAGAGAATTGCCATCCGAGCTGAATAAGGGTGACCACCAGCGTAGCCAGCATACGCCGCCAATCACGAGCTGCATGAGAAAACCCTCGAGAGAATTCCAGAACTTGCGTATCGAGAAAAGACCGATATTTTGAAAGGTCTTTGTTGGGTGCAAAACGTTTAACAAGTCTAAGAACAGCATTTCCCAGGCGCATTACCAAACGAGGCGCTAAACAAATAGCGAGAAGCGCAATGACTTCCACTATTTTGAAGCCAAAAAGAGCTGCTCCGATAAGAAAAACATTGCCGTACGTCTCAACAAAATATCCCCCACGGAATATAAGCATCAGCGCAGCAAAGATTCCTTCACCGGCCTCATAAACGATAAAGCGCGTATATTGCAGTGCACCCGCACCACCCATGGACAGGCCTGTACGCGAAAGACGAAATATCTGCGCCGGAGCACCGCCAGTGCCATTGGGAGTGAGGTTAGAGAAAAAGATACCTGTGGCCTCAACGCTCATAAGGTCACGGATACCAACAGGCGATTTTGGATCATCAATTACTGCCAATACATAGGCAAGTACACCAAAGAAAAAGTAAACCACATAGGCGCCCATGGCTAAGACAACCCATGTATTATTCAGCGTTCTCAGGGATTCAATAAATTCGCCCCATTGTCCCGAGATAACAAGATAAGCTGCATAGATAAGAGCTACTACGCAGAGAAAAATAACACTCTTGCGCACTGATCCCATATTTTGATGGGATGAATCAGCGCTACTCGAGACAGTTGTACGAACCTTCGCACGCTTATTTCTAGCCATGGAATCTACAGCGGTTTGGTGTTAGTTGAACTTTACTATGCGTCGTGCGAGACGATAGGCGCCAGACGTAATATCTTTTCCTGCCTTACTCGGCAAGTTAGTCATGATGCCAATAAAGCCTAAACGACAACGACGCCAGAGACGCCTATCGTAATCATGTAGATCATTCCAAAGCTTCTTAAGCTCATCCATCGCATCCGGACGATCGGAAAGCTTTGAGAACACCGAGCAAATTGCCATCATAATGACAAAATAATTCACCATGTAACTACGCAGCTGTACTGAAGCAATGTCTTCATACAGGTGGTAGCTATTCATCATGATGCGTGTAACGCGCACCTGCTGATCAATTCTGCTAGCCATCACATGCTCATTAACCGATTGATCTTCACGTCCAATAAAGTAACGATAGAGATCAACATCGAGGTAGCACATGGTTTCACAGCGTGGGAGCGGGACATAGGCATAGATATTGTCTACATAGAAGGTATGAGCTGGGAGCGGTAAGCCGCCACCAGCGCGCAAAACATCGGCTCGGTAACAAAGAGAATGCATGAGCAAGTTTTGCGTCATGTGGAAGTGCCCTATTTCATTCCAGGCAAATACTCGGCCTTCAGGAAGCACCTTACGATAATCCACAACATTTTGCTTTCCATCAACCACATGTTCGTACACATAGTTGGTGATAAACAAGTCAATTCTATTATCTGTTTTGATAGCAGTGCGGATATAATCAAGCAGCACGCTCAATGCATGGGCATCAACCCAGTCGTCAGAATCCACAACCTTGTAATACACACCATCTGCATGCTCAAGACCCGTCTTGACTGCTATACCATGTCCACCATTTTCTTGGTGGACTGCTTTGATGAGGTTGGGATAGCGCTCCGCCCACTCATCGGCTTTCTGAGGGGTGGTATCTTTCTGAGAGCCATCATCAACAATGACAATCTGAATGTCATCTGCATACTCAGACCCTTCCAGAATGGAAGAGATGCAATGATCCATATAGTCAGCAGAGTTGTAACAAGGAATACCAAATGTGATGATTTTCTCACTCATAGCGTGTATCCCCATTTCTCGTAAGTAATAAGCTCCAGATGCAAAGTGTATGGGCTTCATGTAACCAGCTATTAAGCACTGCAATTGTCTAGTTTACCGTAGGGATGCAATAAACTCGCAACTGACACGACATCTACGCATCAAATGTAACCAATCCACATGAGCCATAGCTTATCCAGCAACATCGGGATGTAACATCTTAATCAGTGATACTACTGTCCCCTGCCCTACACGCTTACGTGCAATTGAGACTGAGTCCACAAGAAGACGCATCAATCGTATACCGCGACCACGCTCTTCTCCTCCGTGTTCAGGCGTGGGTTCTTCATCTTGGGCAATCTCAAAGCCCTCTCCACAATCGCTCACCTCAACAACCACACGATCTGGAAAGCTGGTTACGGTGATACAAATTCCATCATCACTGCATGCATGATCAACAGCATTTCCCAATGCTTCTCCACTTGCCAAGGTCACATCAAAAACCTCATCAGCAGAAAGCGGCAAGCGTCTCAGCATGCGCTCAACCCATGAACGCGCCTCGGAGAGGCGCGTGAGGTCAATACGCAAGCTTCTACTCCAAAGCGGATGTATAGAAGGATCTAATACCGGTACATGGCGCTTCGTACCAGCTCGTGAAACAGGAATAAGGTCTACAACACACGCAACACTGAGCGCTCGGTACACTTCTGGAGAAACATTGTCGATCGATAAGACGCCGCCTACACGTCTCAGTCGTCGAGTCTCATAAAAGATGACGCCCATGCCAGCTGAATCAATATGAGCAACTTTTGCCATATTGAGAATGACGCGCCGACAACCACCGTCTATCAGATCGTCAAGCGCAATCTTAAGACGCGGGGCTGACGTGACGTCAAGATCGCCTTCTACGGGCAGCAATGTTATGTCAGGAATAAGGGACATATGTGCGTTGTTCCCCGTTTTATGCCACAAGATACATAAATTGCGACTTTATTTACTTGAAGCGTCAGACGATTCGGCAATTGTTAAACGAACCATTGCCACGTCATCCTCAAGATTACGACCAGTAAAGACATCAAGTGTCGCAAGCAAACGGTTAAGCAGGCCCTTTGGCCCCACTTCAATTTCGCGCATAACTGCCTCGCGAAGACCATCTTCTCCAAAGAAAGCACCGTTTTTGTCACGCGCTTCTGTAACACCGTCGGTATAGAGCACAAGCGTATCGCCCGTATTGAGCTGTACAACGCCATCCTGATAGTGCATCTCTTCAAAAGCACCCACTACACCTGACTGAACGTCAAGCGTCTCTACCATATTGGTATGTGCCCGAACCAGAAGTGCCGGCGGATGTCCGGCGGAACAGTAGGTGAGCACGCCCTTACGCAAGTCAACGATACCAACAAAGAGTGTTGCAAAGGTTTCGAGACGAGAAAAGCCAAGGAGAAAACGATTGAGAGTCCGAACCATACGTGCAGGTGAAAGTCCCTGCCACGCATAGGCTCCAAGCGCTGTGCGGACCGCAGCTGAAACCGACGCAGCTTCCACACCTTTACCTGATACATCCCCCATAATCACGCAAGCAAACCATTTCGGCAGACGTATCAAATCGTAGAAATCACCACCGACATAAGCATCAGCCGTTGAGGAAGAATACACGCCTTCTGCATCAATTCCTTCCACCTCTTGCAGTTCACTACGCATGCCCAACTGCAATGCCTGAGAAATATGCTTGTCTTGCGTACGAGCAATCTGTCCCTCAAGGACCTCTCGAATGCCTTCGGCGATTCTGCGCAAAAATCCAAGTTCAATATCGTCAAATGGCTCATCTTCGAGGGGGCGAAGTGCCAAGAAGCACTGATGCTCCCCAAAGAGCTCACCCATATCAACTACAGCTCCTCGGCAAGGCTCTCCGAGCTGTTGCAGATATGAGGTAAGCGTAAGAGCTTCTTTTCCCGCATCAAGCGGAACAACAGAGACGCTATCGTCTTCATTTTTAGAAATAAGTTTTGTTAGATCGACCGGCAAAGAATGCATTCCAGATTTGGGAAGCTGAGCAATAACAACACCTTGATGCGTATTAATTTCAACAAGTGAAAACGTTGCCGAGAGCTCCTCACACGCCGCTTGTGCCACTTGTTTAATATCGTCCATAGTTATGTTTGGGACTGCGGCTAAACGATCATGGAGAGATGAGCCAAAGGAATAAAGCTCTTGAGAACGGCGAGTTCTTAAAGCGCTTAATGCTCCAGCAATCTGTGTAGAGAGATATTTCCCCACCGCATCAAGCAGCCGCGCATCATCACGATGAGAGGGATGGCGAATATCCCATCCAACTGCCACAAGAGCAACTGCATGAGAGTTAAACCAAATTGGCACACAAATCATGCTTTCAAAAGGCAAAAGCATTCCCATGGGAATATCTTGCTGTCTGCCCGTCTCCTCATCAACGGCCGTTCGAAACGCAAGCGAACCTGTACGTAGATTTTGAGAAGAGGGTGCCTGCATATGGATTCTTAGCGCATGACCAGCAGTAACACACATCATCTGGATACCTTGGCCTGCAGGTAGGTATTGAGGAATATTCCTTCCACTCAAAGAAGCAGATATCCCCCTCAGATGAAATCCAGTAGTGGTAGCAAGGTATAAGACGGCGCCGGAACCCTCCATAGTGGTTGTAAGCTGCTCTAAAACACGAGAGATGAGTTCAGGTACATCCAGCGCGTCAAGTGTGCTTAAAACAATATTAAGAATGCCGGAAAGCCTACGGTTGGCTGCCTCTAGCTCCACGAGCGCTAATGCCCTCCGCGCCCTGCCAATATTTGCATCCCGCTCATGAATAACATATAGAAGCGTATCTCCCGGTGCGTTGACAGTGTCACAACGCACCATGAGAGGTAAGCCATGTACAGTACGCGCTAGAACTGGCGAGCCATCGGTAGGAAAGTCCATTTCATAACTCTTACCATCAGGGATAAGAAATGATGTAATGACATCTCCTACGATTTCATTACCCTCGGCAAGAAGGCCTCTGGCTAAATTATTTGCGTAAATGATGCGCTGCGGCTTATAGGACAAAAAGTGTGCTGTCAGTCTAGCCAGAACGGGTACGGGTCCTTGTGGTGCAGCTCCTCCCACACGGCTCGATCACCCCATTCTGGACCCCCATCCTCTCTCTTGGGTGATAGCGAGTAGGTCCTATAGAGGAAGTCGATATCGTCGTCAGTTGGCATGGAGCGGATAAGCTCTCTTGCCGGTCTTGGGCTCTCGGTGTGCATGTAGCACCACCAGAAGACCGCCTTGACCCGACGCATGAGTGACAGCCCGCGGTGGTTGCGCAGGACATCCCTGAGTTGTGAGTTGACGCCGCCCTCGATCGGGTTGTTGGTACGCGGCAGTGGACCCTCTGCGGTCAGGGTCGGATCAAGGTAGGTAAAGAGCGTTCCTTGGGAGACGAGTCTCGAGAGTGATGAGCGGGCCTTTCTGAGCCTCTCGTGTGTGAATACGCGTCTCCCGTCGATGAAGGAGACATCCTCGAGGAAGTCGGCCCAGAACCCGCACCACTGAAGATAGCGCTCGACCCACCAATCGGCCTGCCGAAGGGTGTCCAGATGCATGAGCTCGATGGAAAGCGCGTAGAGCTCTCTGCCGGCCTGGAGCCTTGGCCTCGTCGTCGTGTACCTCCTCACCTGCGAGAACGCATGGAACAGGCACCTCTGGACTCTCGTGCGCGGCCATGTCCGGCGGACCGCCGAAGCGAACCCTGTTCCTCCATCGCACACCACCACGTCCGGAGCCGGGATGGGCGCCATGAGCGCCTCCCAGGCCCTTGAGGTTTCCGACTCGGCCATGTACCACGAAACCACATGCTCCCCGTCGTAGGCTATCAGCACGACGAGGTTCCGGTCGAGCCAGATGCCGTCGAGGAAGAGCACCCTGTGGACCTCACCGGTCGGCTCGGGCATGGGCCACACCCGCCAGAATCCGGAGGTCTTCCTCCTGAACGTGCGCCCCTGACCGGGCATGTCTGCCTGCCTCGCCTTTGAGAGCAGCCACGCCAGAAACTCTTCGAGCCAGGCGGCACTGTCGTCGTACGAGACGGTCCTCGATGCCCCGCAGGACTCGCAGCGCCATCTCTGCGCGCCCGCCGTGGTCCTTCCGTTCCTGCGCATCGCCGCTCCACAGCACGGGCACTTCACCCTTTTCATCGAGCCCTCCCGTCCGAGAGATTTAACAGCTCGATTTTCCGGCTCCTACCTGCGACGGCACCGATTCGGACAGCACACTTTCTGTCCGAGTGCTAAAAGGGGTGAGCAAGATTTAAGGGTATGGGAAACGGCCGCCCACCTGCGTAGACGACCGTTTCGACAGCACACTTTTTGTCCTATAAGCCTAAAAACGGAAAAAGTAATTTTGACCGCGTAAAAAAATTGCTCCCGGATATCCGAGAGCAATTTTCATAACAGTCGTATTTCGCTACGGCAGCTTAGGAAAAGGAATGCCAGGCATCTTCAGGGACGGTAAATTCTTGTTTGCCATCAAGGAGATTCTTTAGCTCATCCTCATGCTCGTAGAATTCCTCTTCAGAGATTTGCGATTCGGATAAGCCACTCCCTGCATAGAATTCTCCATTGGGTAAAGATGCCCCATAATCTGCTTTCACAACAGGCAGTCCATCCTCAATTGCGGTAAGACGGACATGATAATTAGTGCCGGAATTGGTAACTAAAACCGAACCATCAGTATAAATTTGCATAAATGGCGGACTGGCTACCCACGCGCACAGAATTGATTCGATAACACTTACCTCATCACCTGCGTGAGAATATACTGCCACCAAAGTTGCCGTGCCATCTTCTTCTAAAGCTGCAACGACTAAATCGAGAATGCCATCCTCGCCTAAATCTACGAAGGCATACCGCATGCCTACATAACTACTGGAACGATTCTGAGAAAAGGTGTAGTCATTCCAAGCAGCTGTTGAAACATCCTCGGACACTTGTGCGTTCTCAAGATCTTGAAGGGCTGCAGTATACTCGGCGATTTTCGCTGCATACACATCTTCCTGACTTGCAAGGGCCTGAGAGGCATCCTCGTCTGTACTTTCCTCCTCTGGAACTACAGTTTCTTCTTGCTGCTGAGAAGGTTGGATAACCTGCGTGTATACCATCCACGTAGCAAAGGCAGTAACAGAGAGCGCAAGGATAACGAGAATCACAATGAGGACAAGCGGCATACGGCGACGTGTTCTTGTACGTGCTTGATGTATTTGTGCTTGCACATCCCCACGCTCGGACTGTTCACTAAACGATGCAGTGTGTACTTGATTGTCCGCTGCTGTTTCGGACGGAGCTGACGCAGCCCTTCGAACAACAGGCGCTCCACAGGCGTTACAGAACTTAGCATCGTCGGCCATGCGTGCACCGCATTTTCCACAGAACATAGTTACACCTCAAATATGCGCCACTGCTCGACAACTAAACACCGTAAGACATCTTACGAGCGTTAAACAGACCCCAAACACCTACACCGATCAGTACCAATGATGCAATCAGCATAAGATAATAAGCTGGACCTAAGTTGAATAACACACTACCAAAAGCGTCTTCAAGGAAATCCTTATTCGATATGCTAATAACCAGCAGCAGCTCAAAACAGCCGCAAACAATCTGACAAATAGAACGTTTTTTCGACCGCAGCAAAATTGTTCCTGCTCCAGCCAATACTCCCGCAAGCAACATCACACTATTCTCAATGCTTCCTGTGATTTCCATACTTGACGATTCATATCCAAACGTAAATTGCGCTGCAGAAACCCCGAGAGAGCTTCCAAAAACTTCAAACGTTATCAGCGGCAAAAAGAACGCAATGATAATTACCGCCGCTGATCCAAGTTCCGCTTTTTCCATAAGGCTGAGCGACAAGAGCCAATCAGTTGAAATGGAAGGGACGCGAAACGACGCCTCGTGGGTGTGGGCGTGTATTTTTTGGTTCTGATCTTGAGCGCCGATTGCCGTACCGCAGACACTACAGAACTTCGCTCCATCGGGATTTTCAGAGCCGCAAGAAGGACAAAACATAATCAACCTCTTTCCATCACAGAAGGAATGTGTTCATTTCCGCAGGTAAAGGACATCATCAGCTGATACGCTTATCCTATGGAATCCTCAAACGCTAAAACAGTATTTTTGGTAGCGTGAAAAAAATTGCCGCATTGGAACTGAAACACTACACTTGGAGCAAAGCTACAAGAAGGAGCCGCTATGGCAACGCTCGACCCATTCGCGCAAACACGAACATCCACCGGCATTGTTCCTTGCAAGAATGTTGCCGCCGTTCACATGGAAACAGAAACGGGCGAAAAAGCACTCGTAGCTCTTTCATTCATTCCCGAGGATCCCACGCACATCTCTCCGCTTACACACAAACCTGGCCGCGCTTCAATGGACTTGGTTGATCTTGGTGCAAGCGCAACGGTGCGCACTACTCCTAACGGTCCTGTTACTCAGGTCTCTGCCGATTCACTTCTTTCATTTGCAAAAAAGCATGGTCCACTCTTTGCGCGCACCCCTTTTGCTTGGAATGAAGAAGGAGATAATCCTGCCGCTGGTGAGCTCTTTGAAGAGGATGCTGGCGCTTGGGTATCGGCTGCTTCCATGGCAAATCTAGCTATTGTTGCTCAACAGCTCTCACAGGGACGCTTACCGCTCGTAACCGCAGGCGATGTTATTGGCAACCTCGTGCGCTGGCACGTTACGACCCCTGAAATTCCTGAAGACCCTGGCTTTGATCTGCTTATTGTTGCGCGACCGGTAACACCTGAATATGCCGATTGGTTGGGTGCTCCCCTCTTCATACGTCGAGAAGAACTATCAGACCGTATCGACTATTCCTTCTTACTTCGTGGAGATGAGCAGAACGGCACCGCAGAAAGCGGAACTTGGCTCGAGGTAGTTGTCGCTTCATTTGTACATGAAATTACCGCCGCAGATTATCGCCTACTCAGCCAGGCGCTTGGTTTCTCCGAAAGCCTCGATAAAGAAGTGCGCACACGCCTTTCTCTCAATCTTGAAAAGGATGAAAAACCTCGCAAACCCAATGCCAGCTTAATTGTGGGTGCAAGCCATCTGGCCGACACCAACCTTTTGGGCAAACCTCAGTCTATTGAAGAAGAAGGAGGCAGCGAACTTTTGGCCTCTCTGGTACGCGCCCTTGTCGCAGCACATTTGCGCGATGCCTATGTGGATGTCTTTTCCGCCTCCGATGAAACAGGATTTCTTTCGTTTAGGAGCTATCTTTCCTGGCTCTGGTATGACTTCTCGAGTGGTATTGATAAGGCCCGCATCAAGTATTGCGTGCGTTGCGGACGTGCATTCTCTGTAGTAGGCCATCGTGGGCCAGATCGCGTTTTTTGCAGCGATGAATGTCGCAACGCCTCTCATAATGAGCGATCAAACCGGCGACGCGATGAGCTGCGTCATGAGTTCTTAGAGCAAAACAAAACCGTTCAGGAACTTGCCCGCAGATATTTTCCTGAGGAGAAAAAAGCCACAGGAGAAAAACGTGTTCGCCAGTCGCTGCAATCGTGGCCTTCGCTTAAGCATGCGGTCGACGATGATATTGAGCGCAACGGGTGGTCCTCACCTTTGTTACAGCGGTGTCGCAATGAAAAACTGAGCCTCTCTCACCTGCTTACAACGAAGCGTCGCAACCAGCTTGAACGCATACGTGAAACAGTTCAAGACTCACAGAAAACCAAGGCAGCACACTCATAGCGTGCTAAAAGCAGCTCTAGGCTTAGCGATGGGGGCTTCCGGAGTACGCAAGCCATGTTAAGAGTGCCTCACGCGTATTCTCAAGCCGTCCATGTACCACCTCACGCAAACAGGCATCCAAGGTAGCTCCTACCCACGGACCAGGACGGCCGCCGAACTGTTGTAGGACATCACGGCCGCTGATGGCGAGATCTTGCACACGGTAAGGCGCGTTTTCGGAAAGCACCTTCCGAAGCATGCGCTCGATCTTATCAACCTCAACGGCATACCCACGGTATTCCGGTGCTTTGGACAGCGCATCGGCACGCTTGAGCACCAAAGTCTCAAAGGCAAGCGGCACCGCTTCACCGGGGCTACGACCATCCAAATCGGACAACATGCGCAATACAGAATGGCGTGTAGCTTTAACCGGACGGTCATGAAAACGCACGAGATCCACGCAGGGGCGGATCAACGAGAGCGGCAGCGCCAGCGAACGCAAAATAGCCTCGCTCATCTCTGCGCCTGTAGAAGGGTGCCCGAAGAAATGGCCTTGTCCACGATCGTCCACAGTAAAGGTCTTTGGTTTACCCACATCATGCAGCAATGCAGCCCAGCGCAGTCGACGGGATGCAACGCCTCCCGACAACTCCTCAGTGGCCTCTACCACATGCACGGTGTGATCCCATACGTCGTAGCAATGATAGGGACTGCGCTGCTCAAAGCCGACCATCGGAGCTAGATCAGGAATCGCAGCAAGCAACACTTCGCGCTCGGACCTCATGGCCAATGCCAAACGACCGGTCGCGATAATACCGTCCAACTCGGCTCCAACACGCTCTCGAGCCACATGCGCAAGCTCTGGTGCGCAAGCAACCAAAGCATCATGCGTATTTTTCTCAACCGTAAAGCCCAAACGACAAGCAAAGCGTACGGCTCGCAGTACCCGGAGCGCATCTTCGCTGAAGCGCTTATACGGATCTCCCACCGCCCGGATAATACCTTGGGCAAGATCTTCTGCACCGCCATACGGATCGAGCAAACCGCGAACAGGGTGATAGGCCATGGCATTGATAGTAAGATCGCGGCGCGCAAGATCCTCTGTGACCGAGGAAACAAATTCCACGCTATCGGGATGGCGTGAGTCTGAATAGGTACCCTCTACGCGATAGGTTGTGATCTCAATGGGATGTCCTGCCACCACAGCGGTAAGTGTTCCATGTTCAATACCTGTCCGATGTACCGTAACGCCAGCATTGAGCAGCAACTGCTCACTCTCTTGCCAGTGGGCGTTGCTAGTTATATCCACGTCATGCGCAGCATTCCCCAGCAGCGCATCGCGCACCCAACCGCCTACAATCCAAGCTTCAAAACCACCACGTTCCAGAACCTCCAGAACATGGAGTGCATAGTCAGGCACAGCTGTTTTGTTGATCCCTGGCATAGCGGAACCTTTTTTCTATCGTGGTCTTGTAGCTCACTGGGCACAGTATAACTGCGTCGCGCTTGCGTGCTATGCTCAGTTGAAGATAAAACAGTGCCCGTACAGCATCTTACAAAGGAGAATGCTATGGATACTACTGTACCAAGCTCTATCACAGCTGCAGACCTTGCCTCGGCACGCTCCACGTTCGAAACCGACCGCGCCAATATCGTGGCTAAAAACGCAGTAA